>CAVVCU010000005.1:0-820102 GCA_963746825.1 uncultured Thermoleophilaceae bacterium | reverse complement strand
GCTGCGTCTGTTGCTGCTCGCTGGCCACAATGCACGTCCGTTCTGGTCTAAGGTTTTCCCGCCCGTCGGGTAGGGACTGCCCGGAAGTGTGATTTACGAAACAGTCCGCGTTCGCGGCACTGCCAGTGAACCCAGCACGGCCAGGACGCCGATCACCGTCAACGGAATGGACCAGGTCCGCCGACTCGAGACGGCAGCCTGACAGTTGGCGACGTAGTCGGTGTGCGGCACGATCTGGTTGAGGATCGGCACGTTCGCGACGGTCTTGCCGTTTGCGGCCTCGGCGTCCGACATATCGGCCGCTACGGCATTTCCGCAGCCGATCTCTTGTCCGTCGCCGGTTATCGACACGGGCACGAGCAGGGCGATCACGCCGGCGATCAACAGCGCTGCGCCGACAAGCAGGATCAACCGTCGTGCGTTCACGTTCGAGTTCCTCGTTTCCTAGCTGCCGGGGATCGGCGGGATGGCGGGGATGGCGGGGATCGGTGGGGGACTCGGAATCGCGGGCGGACTGGGAATCGCGGGCGGACTGGGAATCGCAGGCGGACTGGGAACGGCCGGCGCGCTCGGGACGGCGGGCGCACCCGGGACGACCGTGGTAACCGTGGTGGTCGCGGCAGGCGCCGTCGACGACGGTGTCGTCGTCGTTGTCGTCGTCGTTGTCGTCGTGGTTGTCGTGGTGGTTTCCTCTTCAGCGTCGTCGCCGCCCCCGCAGGCGACCGCGACAGGACCCATGCTGATGGCAGCCAAGGCGACAACGACCGCCGGGCGAACCTTCCAATGCGTCATGTCGGCTCCGATTCTGTAGTGGCGACTGCACCCCGACCCCGCACAGGGATGCCCCGCCGAAGTCCACACCAAACAAGCGAGCTGCCGGAATGGTCAGGACGTCGCGACGTGGGTCAGCCGGAGCACAAGGAGGGCCGAGATGAAGACGAAGCACAGCACGTGTTGCCGGTCGACCGACCGCGCGAGCTGTGACTGTTCGACGAGACCGTCCGGTCGACCGCCGAGCCGAACGGCGTTCGGCACCGTTCGGATCAGCGCCAGCAGGATGGGTACCGCGGCGAGTGCAGCCGACCCGACGAACAGCCACAGCGGATCGTGCCCGCTCAGCGCCTGAAATACCACCGCAGCCAGAAGAACCATCATCACCGCCACGATCAAGTGGCCAATCGGACGTGATGTCGTCGTGGCGCGACGGTAGTAATCCGAAATGGATGCGAGCACGCGTTCGGGCAGCTTGGTCACTGCGCGCACCGCGAACCTGGCTGTCGAGAAAATCAGGTCCATCCAGAGCACTGCGAGCAGGAACCCGCAGCAGGCCACGAGCAGACCTTCGGCAACGCTCATCGCGCGGTCAGCCCCTTCGGCCTGCGACGGCGACCCGCAGCACCGGCCAACCGTGCTCGGCGGCCATCGCGGCAAGCCCGGAACGCGGGTTCACCGGCCGGGGATGGCCGACCAGAGCCATCAACGCCGCGTCTTCGTCGCCGTCGGCATAGAAGTAACTGCGTTGCAAATCAACGTGATTGGCGGCGCAGAACCGTTGCACCGCCGCCGCCTTCTGCGGCCCCCACACGATGGGCGTGATCGATCCCGCCGGTCAGCACACCGCGATCATCGACCTCGAAGTGGTTGCACAGGACATGGGCGATGCCGAGAAAGCGGGCGACGGGCTCGACGTGGATGGTGAGCGCCGACGAACTGAGCGCCACGGTGTGACCGCGCTGCTGATGCGCCCGCACGATGTCACGCATCCGCGGGTAGACGCGGGACGCGACGCGATTGACGAACAGCCGCTCACCGAGCTCGTCGAGTTCACGAGCGATTCGCCCCGCAGATAGCCCGCTGCCCTGACGACGAGCCGCTCAAACTGCATTCGGCCCAACCGGTAGCGCATCGACGCCTCGAGGACGCCGAGCACCTCGCCGATGCCGGCTTGCCGACGCCGGATCCGGTGGCCGGCATGGGCTGTCGCGGTGAACCCGGCGACCACCGTGCCGTCGAGGTCGAAGAACGCGCCGACGTGCGTGCTCCCGGCGGACTCGTCGCGATCTCCGCGACCCGACCCGACGGCTCCGTGGACATCACCTTCAGACTACGGTTCTGAAAGGAAAATCAGCCGGATGCCGTCACCGACCGTAGGGTCGTCGTTGCCCGCACGCGACGGAGAGGAGAGTGCCATATCGACCGAGCGTCGTCACATTCTCCAGAATCCTGATCGTCCTGTCGCTGCTGGCGTGCGCTGGATCCGTCCGACGTTCGGGAGTCCGCAGCCGCCGCCCAGCGGATCGAATTGGCCGAGGGCTGGCAGCTCGCCTCCGCGAGCAACGTGAGCGCAGACGGCGCAGCCTCTCTCGTCCGACTTCTGCGGATAAGGGCTGGCATGCCATCCGGCGGATGCTGGCCACCGTCCTCGAGGCGCTGCAGGACGACGGCACCTATCCCGATCTGTATTACGGCAAGAACCTCGTCGAGGAGGTACCGCAGGATCTGTACAAGCCAGGACTGGTGGTACCGCACGACGTTCAAGGCGCCTGCCGGCCGCAGCACTACCTGCTCCGAGTTGCCCGGTATCAACTACCGTGCCGACGTTTGGCTGAACGGCGACCAGGTCGCGGACAACGATGAGGTCCTCGGCATGCACACCGCCCATGAGCTCGACGTGGCGCCCTGGGTCAAGCCCGGCGAATCGAACACGCTGGCCATCAAGGTCACGCCAGAGCGAGCGCTGCAGGACGTCGACGGTGTGGAGCTGGCCGACAGTTGGTGGGACTGGATCAACTGGACCTACCTGGGCTACCAGGGGCGGAAACCTCGACCGCGGCAATTCCTTCGTCGCCGACCGCAATGCCGGAATCTTCAAGCCCGTCTACCTCAAGGTCGCAGGCGCGGTCGCCATCGGATCGTCCGTCGTCAACACCGAATTACCGCTGCCGCGAACAGATTCCGCACGGCTCACCATCCACACCACCGTCCCGCAACTACGCCACTGAGCGGGTGCGCGGCGTGCTGCGGGCGAGGATAACGCGTGCAGGCAAGCCGAGCATCGATGTCGAGCAGCCGGTGACCCTTCTACCCGGGCAGACCGCGACGTCCCTCCACCCCCGATCAGTTCGCGGCCTTGACCGTCGCCAACCCCGACCTGTGGTGGCCCTACACCCTCGGGGAGCCGAACCTCTACGAATGCGGTTGGAGTTCGAGCAGTTCGGCCAGGTCTCCGACTCCACCGACTTCGATTTGGTATCCGAGCGTCGCCCAGCACCGCGACGCCGATGGCGACTTCCCCGACTTGGGTAAGGGCGGGAATTTCTACCACGGTCAACGGCAGGGATCTGCTCGTCCGGCGCGGCCTACACCCCGGATCTGCTCTACTCCTTCGACCCCGGGCGCGAGGACGCGATCCTGCGTTACGTCAAGGATCTCGGGCTCAACATGCTGCGCCTCGAGAGCAAGTTCCCCGGGGAGCGCATTGACGAAGAAGCTGACGAACTCGGCGTTCCGCTGATGTTCGGCTGGATGTGCTGCGATCGGTGGGAGAAATGGTCGCAGTGGGACGACGAGGACCGCCGGATCGCCCAGGAGAGCCTGCGATCACAGATCCTGATGCTTCGCTCGCGCCCGTCGGCGTTTCCTGGGCGAACGGCAGCGATGGCAGCCACCGGCCGATGTGCTCGCGAAATACGATGAGATCCTTGCCGATTCGCACCGGCAAACGCGACCGTCGACACCATCTCATCCATGGCCAGGGACGTCAAGAGCACCCCAACTGGGACGGCATCCACATGGCGGGGCCGTACAGCTGGCGGCCACCCGGCTACTGGTTCAGTGGGCGCTACGGCGCCACCCGCGGGTCCACCGCCGAACCGGCGACAACGAACACATACCCCCGTTCGCGAGCCTCGAGAAGTTCATCCACCCCGACAAGCTCTGGCCGATCAACGACACCTTGTATCTTCCACGCCGAGCTAGAACCCAAAGAATGCCGCGTTGCAAAGCATCAAACGTGCCGTCGATCAGCACTACGATAATCCACGATGCCGAGGAGTTCACCCGCAAAGCCCAACTGGCGCATTATGAATCGACGCGGGCCCAGTTCGAGGCTTTCGCCGCGAACGGGTGGGCAAGCCACAAGATGACCATCTACTGGATGCTCAACAACCATTGGCCATCGTTCTTCGGCAACATCTTCGACTACTACCTGCGCCCGGGAGGCGCCTATTACGGCGCAAAGAAAGGCCTCCGGCCGCTGTCGGTGGTGTTCGACTCGTACGCCACGGGGGATCACACCAAAGCGCACGTGAGCCTCGTCAACCAAACCCCCGACAACCGGTCCGACGTGCGAGTGCGCGTCCGCGTCTACGACCTGCAGGGGCGGATGCGCGACGACCGGACAACCGAGGGCCTGCGCGTCGACTCGGGTGGCAGCGTCGCGGCCATGACGTTGCCGAGGATGGCCCGCGACTCGAGTGTCTTCTTCGTGCGCTGCGAAGTCGTCGACAAGGACGGAGCCGTTCTTGCCGAAAACGTCTACTGGCAGTCGCAACAGAGACGATCTGGGGGACCCGAGGAATGACTGGGCCTTCGAACTGAAGCAGGTGAGCTGGGCGGACATGACCGCGTTGAACTGGATGCCCAGGGTTCCACTGCAAGTCACCGCAAAACGCGCCGATGCGGCGGGGGAGAACGGTGTCACCATCCGCCTGCGCAACAGCACCCAACGCATCGCTTTCTTCGAGCGCGCCGAGATCACTTCCGCGCCAGACGCCGACGAGATCCTGCCCATCGAGTACAGCGACAACTACGTCACCGTGTTCCCGGGCGAAACCGTTGGCAGCTGCACGGCGTCGTACCCACCGACCAGACGGCCGCCAACTGGGTACGCGTCGCGGGCTACAACACGCCACCTGTGGTGGTACCGATCGAATAGAGGTGAGGTGCCGTGCACGAGGTCGACCAGAACACCGAGCAGATGGTGCGAAGCGTGCTGGCGTACGCGGAGAACCGGCTACGGATGAATCCCGTGCCCCTGGACAAAGGGGTGCTGCCTGCCCGACGAACTGTACGGGCGGCTCGACGGCCTGATCCGCGAGACGCCACGCCCTCCCGATGAGGTACTCGGCGTGTACACGTCGGTGATCGCGCCCAGCGTCATCTCAGCGGACAGCCCGAGGTTCCTCGGCTTCATCCCGGCAGCGCCGACGAAGGCGGCTCTGTTGTTCGACATGCTGGTGTCCTGCGCATCGATTCAGGGAATCTCGTGGCTCGAAGCGTCGGGCGCGATCGCGGCGGAGAACAGCGTGCTGCGCCTGATCGCCAACGAGGCGGGGCTACCGACCACATCCGGCGGATGCTTCGTGTCGGGTGGCTCGGCAGGCAACCTGTCAGCCCCTGCGCGGTGGCCCGCGAAACCGCGAAGCGACGAGGCGCTACCGGCCGCCTGCGCGTGGTCGTCGGCTCGGATGCGCATTCGTCGATCACGAATACGCTGCGACTCCTCGAGATGGACGCACTCGTCGTCGAAACACCGGATCACCGGCTCACACCCGAAACCGTGCACGGTGCCGTACCCGCCGAAACCACCGGCGTCGCCGCAGTGGTGTGTACCTCGGGAACGACCAACGCGGGCATCATCGACGATCTGGCCGGCGTCGGCGCGCTGGCGCGGGAGCGGGGCTGGTGTTCCACGTTGACGGCGACGTCGCGCCCGTCTCCTCGTAGGCGCAGAGCTTGAGGGTGATCGCCGCGCGGATCACCGCCTCCTGATAGTCCAGCGGCAGGTAGAGGGTGCGCACCCAGTCCTGCCAATAGGCGACGGTGCGGTCGAGCGCGGCCGAGACGCCCGGGCACGACGTCCTGGTCGTAGCCCTCGTCCGGGCCGAAGAAGAAGGCGTGGGGCTTCTCCAGCCGGAAGGTCCGCTCGTTCAGCATGTGCGACACCGGGCAGTCGGTGGTCAGGCGGAAGGTCACGTCCGTGCACAGGTAGCGGATGTGGTTCGAGCCGTTGGTGGTCTCGGCCCGCCGCGCGCCCCAGTCGGCGGAGGGCCGCAGGCGCACGCGGATGCGCGGCGAGCCCTCCAGCGGCCGGACGATGCGGCCGAAGGCCAGCGGCCGATAGGTGCGGCTGTGCTTCGGATGGCGCGGGGCGAAGTCGATGATCTCGACCGAGGCGCCGTCCGCGGCGGTCAGCACCGTGCGCAGGACCGGCGTGTTGCGGACGTAGGCCTGCTCGACCGTCGCCTGGCCCTCCAGTTCGATGTCCCAGAAGCCGTGGTCGGGGTCGAAGCCCGTCCATCAGGGCCGAGAACACCGGGTCGCCGTCGACGCGCGGCGCGCAGGCCCAGACGTAGCGGCCGTCGCGGTCGATCAGGGCGCTGATCGAACAGTTGCCGATGGGGGCGAGGTCGAGGTTCGGGGTCATGCGCCCTCCTCGACGCGCGTCCAGCCAGGCCAGGACGGCGTCGACGTCGGGCAGGCCGTAGCGGGCGGCGGTCTCGCGCGGCGGTCCGACCAGCACGCCGAAGCCGCCCAGGTCGGCGGCGGCCTTGAAGCCGTCCTCGTCGGTCAGGTCGTCGCCCAGCATCACCGGCGTCGCGCCCCGTGAACGGCGGCCTCGGCCATGAAGGCGTTCAGGGCCGTGCCCTTGTCGGTGCCCGGCGTCTTCAGCTCGACCACCAGATTGCCGGGCTGCAGGGTCAGGCCGGTCTCGTCGGCCAGGCTGCTCGGCGAGGGCCTCGGCGGCGTCGGCCTCGCCCGGCGCCCCGCGGTAGTGCAGGCCCGCCGACACCGCCTTGTCCTCGACGATCATGCCGGGGCGGTCGCGGGCGAAGCTGCTCGAAGGCGGCGACCGCGTCGCGCACCGCCGGGGCGGCCTCGGCCGGTCCAGCGAGCCGTCGGCGCGCCGGCGCTCCAGCCCGTGCACGCCCGAGGCGGAGGCGGCGGCTGCTTTCGGCGATGCGGTCGATCTCGGCGATGGTGCGGCCGCTGATGATGGCGACCCGGCCGTCGAGCCGTTCGGCCAGCCGGCTGCAGCACGGCCGTGCGCCGGGCGTCCGGCACGACGGCGTCGGGCGTCGGCGGCCAGCGGGGCCAGCACGCCGTCCAGGTCCAGGAACAGGGCGGGACGGCGTCAGACGCGCGGGCGGCGCGGGCAGACGCGGCATGGCTTCGGCGACCGCAGTCGCGGCGTCGGTGTTCGGATTCGGACGTCCCCATGCGCTTCGCTAACGCGCCGCGCCCGGTTGGTTGTCGCAAGCGCGAGCCTTTTCTTCGCACCGCAGCATCCGGCCTCGAGCGGCGGCGATTGTGAAACCGCGCCGGATGGGCCAATTCCTGCGCATGACCGACGCCGCCACCCCTGCCCGCACGACCCCGCCGCCATGACCGCCCGCGCCCGCGAGGTGATCCAGCTGAACATCGCCGCGCTTGCAGGCGCTGGAAGCCGGCCTCGACGACAGCATCGCCCGCGCCTGCGAGGTCATCCTGTCGCGGCCCGGCTATCTGGTCGTCACCGGCATGGGCAAGTCGGGCCACATCGGCGGCAAGATCGCCGCGACCCTGGCCTCGACCGGCACCAACGCCTTCTTCGTCCACCCGGCCGAGATGAGCCACGGCGACCTCGGCATGCTGCGCAAGGACGTCACCCTGCTGGCCATCTCCAACTCGGGCGAGAGCCGCGAGCTGCGCGATCCGCTGATCTACTGCCAGCGCGAGGGCATTCCGGTGATCGGCATGACCCAGCGGCCCAACAGCTTCCTGGGCCGCTCGTCCGCCGTCTGCCTGACCATGCCCCAGGTGGCCGAGGCCTGTCCCAACGGTCTGGCGCCGACGACCTCGACCCTGATGACCCTGGCCATCGGCGACGCCCTGGCCATGGTGCTGATGGACCGGCGCGGCTTCACCGCCGAGGACTTCGGCCTGCACCATCCCGGCGGCAAGCTGGGCATGAGCCTGCAGAGCGTGCGCGACTGGATGGGCGACCGTCCGCCCGCGCCCGGCGACCGTGCCGCTGACCGCCGACCTTCGCCGAGGTGGTCTCGGCCATCACCGAGGGCCGCAAGGGCGCCGCCGCCGTGCTCGCCGGCGACGGGACCCTGGCCGGGATCGTCACCGACGGCGACGTGCGCCGCGCCTTCTCGCGCGACCTCGCCGGCCTGACCGCCGCCGACGTCATGAGCCCGCGCCCCAAGGTCATCGGCCCCGACGCCCGCATGAGCGACGCCGTCGACCTGATGACCCAGAACAAGATCGCCACCCTGCTGGTGGTCGAGGACGACCGGCCCGTGGCCATCGTCCACATCGCCGAACTGATGCAGGCCGGCTACGTCGGCTAGAACGCCCGCCGGCCGTCGATATTGCCGGGCGGCGAATAGCGGCAGGCCAGCACCGAGCGGTCCCCGCGCGACGCGATCGCGCAGCCGACGTGGGTCGTGCCGCTCCAGACCAGCTGGGTGTAGTGGCCGACGGCGGTCCAGTCGCCGGTCCGGCTGACGTTCGGAAACACGCCGGGCGCGGTAGCTGCGCCTTCTCGGCGATCCATTCGCCGACCATCTCCTCGGGCGTGAAGACGCGGCTGCCCCAGCCGGTCCAGAGGTTCTCGCCGTGGCCGTGCATGGAGGGGTCGTGGGCGAAGCGGCCCGGTGGCGATCAGCTCCTCGCGCCCAGACGCGCGCCTCGGCCTCGAGATCGTCGCTCCAGATCAGCGGCGGCGCGCCGGCCCGCGCGCGCTCGGCGTTGTGCGCGGCCAGCAGGCGGGCCTCGATCTGGTCGGACGGGCCGGAGCTGCGCGGCGGCGCGATCGGCACGACCGCCGCGCGGACTGCGGACGCGGGCTCGATCAGGGCCCGCGCCTGCGGCGCATAGCCGTCGGCGCAGGCCGAGGCCGCAGGTCAGGACGAGGGCGAGGATCAGGACAGGGAACGGCGCATGAGGCTCCTTGGTCAGGTACGGGACATAGCGCCCCGGCCCCCGCGCCGTTCCCTCGGTCCGATCAGCGCGCGTCGCACGCCCATCGGCGTGTCGATCAGCGCCTTCTCGGTGTCGTCGCCTTCCAGCGTCAGGGTCACCGCCGGCTTGCCGGCCTGGAACTCCTCCATCGCGGTCGCCTTGCGGGCCCGCATGGCGTCGGCCAGGGCGTCCATGTCGAGACCGGCGGCGCGGGCCTGGGCGAACATGCCCTCGGACCGCTTCTCCTCCTCCTCGACGTGGTGCTCGATCATCTCGGACAGCACCTTGACCTTGGCGTCGTAGAAGTCGTCGTCCGGCGCCGCCGGCCTCGATCTCGTTGATCAGCAGCTTGGCGCCGTCGTGCTCGACATAGGCCTCGTTCAGCAGGTCCTCCTCGATCTTGCCGCGGCAGGCCGGATAGAAGATCTCCTCCTCGATCACGGTGTGGACCTTCAGCTCGAGGCAGGCCTGTTCGGCCAGCGCCTGCTTCTTCGCCTTCGACGGTCGCCTTCTCGAACGCCGCGAAGATCTCTTCCACCTTGCGGTGGTCGGCCTTCAGCATCGCGATCGCGTCCATCTCTTCGTAGGTCTGGGCCATGGTGTCTCCTCCTGACACGGCGGTCGGCGGACGTAAGACGCGGGAAGGTTCGCGTTCCGCGACCGGGCGGCTGAGAGTCATTCGCCGTTGCCGTTTCCGGCGTCGGCGCGGACATAGCGGGCGCTTTTCGACCGTTCCGCGTTCACGGACTGCGCCGGATAGGGAGTCCCGCCGTGATCGACCACATCGCCCTCGACGTCGCCGACATCGCCCGCTCGCGGCCTTCTACCGCCGCCCTCGCCCCGCTCGGCTTCCAGTCGTCGCCGAGGAGCGGCGGCGACCGACCGTGGCGCGTTCGGGATCGAAGCGCCCGAGCCATCACCGCCTTCGGCCGATCCGGACGGTCAATGTCGTTCCGGCTGCACGGGCCGGGATCACCGCGGCCCTCCGGCGCATCGGCCGACGTAATACTTGACGTTGACGTAAACGTAGGCGCTCTTACTTGGCGTTGACGTAACGTACGTTTCTGCCCGAACGCTCGATCCGTCCTGATTGGAGACGCGACTCCCATGGCCGACGCCTACATCTACGACGCGGTGCGCACGCCGCGCGGCAAGGGCAAGAAGGACGGCTCGCTGCACGAGATCACCGGCCTGTCAGCCTGGCCACCCAGGTGCTGGAGGCCCTGCGCGACCGCAACGATCTCGACACCTCGAAGGTCGACGACGTCATCCTCGGCTGCGTCTCGCCGGTGGGCGAGCAGGGCGCCGACATCGCCCGCACCGCCGTGCTGATCGGCCGGCTAGGCCCAGACCACCGCCGGCGTGCAGATCAACCGCTTCTGCGCCTCGGGCCTGGAAGCCGTGAACATGGCCGCCGCCAAGGTGAAGTCCGGCGAGGCCGACTTCGCCATCGGCGGCGGCGTCGAGGCGATGAGCCGCGTGCCGATGGGCTCGGACGGCGGCGCCTGGCCGGTCGACCCGTCCTCGGCCTTCCCGACCTATTTCGTGCCGCAGGGCGTCTCGGCCGACATGATCGCCTCCAAGTACGGCTTCAGCCGCGACGACGTCGACGCCTACGCGGTGGAGAGCCAGAAGCGCGCCGCCGCCGCCTGGGCCGAGGGCCGCTTCACGAAGTCGGTCGTGCCGGTGAAGGACCAGCTGGGCCTGACCATCCTCGACCACGACGAGACCATGCGCCCCAACACCGACATGCAGACGCTGGGCGCGCTGAACCCGTCCTTCGCCATGATGGGCGAGATGGCCTTCGACGCCGTGATCAACCAGCGCTACCCCGAGGTCGAGCGGGTCAACCACGTCCACACGCCGGCAACTCGCTCGGGCATCGTCGACGGCTCGGCCGGCGTGCTGATCGGCACGCTGGAAGCCGGCGAGGCGCTGGGCCTGAAGCCGCGCGCCCGGATCCGCGGCGCCGCCTCGATCGGCTCCGAGCCCTCGATCATGCTGACCGGCCCCGAGTTCGTGACCAGCAAGCTGCTGGGCAAGCTCGGCATGACCGTCGACGACATCGACCTGTACGAGCTGAACGAGGCCTTCGCCGCCGTCGTGCTGCGCTACATGCAGGCGCTCGACATCCCGCACGACAAGATGAACGTGAACGGCGGCGCCATCGCCATGGGCCACCCGCTGGGCGCCACCGGCGCCATGATCCTCGGCACCGTGCTGGACGAGCTGGAGCGCTCGGACAAGGAGACCGCCCTGATCACCCTGTGCATCGGCGGCGGCATGGGCACCGCCACCGTCATCGAACGCGTCTGAGGAGCTGACGACCATGGAAAACTTCAAGATCGACGTCGACGCCGACGGCATCGCCCTGATCACCTTCGACGTGCCCGGGCCGGTCGATGAACACCCTGACCTCGGGCGTGATGGAGGAAATCCCCGAGTGGGTCGAGCGGATCAAGACCGACGACGCCATCAAGGGCGCGGTCATCACCTCGGGCAAGGCGCGCGGCTTCTGCGCCGGCGCCGACCTCGGCGACATGGCCGGCGGCATGCTGGCCGGCGGCGGCGCTGCAGGACGGCCTATCGACGCCGGCTGGCAGCTGAACGGCGCCCTGCGCGCGCTCGAGACCTGCGGCAAGCCGGTGGCCGCGGCCATCAACGGCCTGGCGCTCGGCGGCGGCCTCGAGCTGACGCTGGCCTGCCACTACCGCGTCGTCGGCGACGACACCGAAGATCCAGCTCGGCCTGCCCGAGATCAAGGTCGGCCTGTTCCCCGGCGGCGGCGGCACCCAGCGCCTGCCGCGCCTGATCGGCGTGCAGGCGGCCATGATGGCCATGACCGAGGGCAAGTCCTTCCGCCCGAACGAGGCCAAGGGCGCCGGCGTCGTCCACGAGGTCGTCGGCCAAGGGCGGCGAGGTCGAGGCCGCCAAGGCCTGGATCAAGGGCGGCGGCAAGGCCGTCGCAGCCGTGGGACGACAAGGGCTTCAAGCTGCCCGGCGGCGGCCCCTACCACCCGGCCGGCATCCAGAATTTCCTCGTCGGCAACGCCATGCTGCGCAAGCAGACCTACGGCAACTATCCGGCCGCAGCTGAACCTCATGAAGGCCGTCTACGAGGGCCTGCAGGTGCCGATGGACGCGGCCCTGCGCATCGAGACCCGCTACTTCATCAAGACCCTGATGACGCCGCAGGCCCAGGCCATGATCCGCTCGCTGTTCCTGTCGATGCAGGAGCTCGACAAGGGCGCCGTGCGTCCGGCCGGCGTGCCCGAAGTCCGATCCGAAGAAGGTCGCCGTCCTCGGCGCCGGCATGATGGGCGCGGGCATCGCCTATGTGCAGGCCATGGCCGGCATCGAGACCATCCTGATCGACCACGACCCAGGAAGCCGCCGACAAGGGCAAGGCCCACGTCGAGGAGCTGCTGAAGAAGCGCCTGTCGCGCGGCCAGATCGACCCAGGAGAAGTTCGACGCCATTAGCCAGCTCACCCATGCCTATCGGGGCGTAGGGAAGGAACCCGATCTTGTTCGCTTCGCAGACGCTCAGCACATCGCCGGCCGTCTGCTCGGCGACGTTGAAGCGGTTCTGGACCGTGACGACCTCGATCTGGTCGCGCGCCTGGCGCAGCTCGTCCACCGAGACCCCTGAGACCCCGACGAACCGGATCTTTCCGGCGTCGCGCAGCTCGCGGATCGCGCCGAACTGCTCTTCGACCGGAACGCCGGGATCGATCCGGTGAAGCTGCCAGAGGTCGATCGTCTCGAGCCGAAGTCGCCGCAGGCTCTCCTCGCAGTCCGCTCGCAGACGCTCGGGGCGCCCGTCTGGGTGGCCGCCTCGGCGAAGCCCGCCCTTCGTGGCGATCACCAAGCCGTCCGGATACGGGTACAGCGCCTCGGCGATGAAGTCCTCGGAGCGGCCGTATGCGCGAGCGGTGTCGATCAGATCGATTCCCAGTCGCACCGATTCGCGGAGCACGTCGCGAGCCGCGCTGGAGCTCTCCCGTGTTCGCACGCCCGGCAGGCGCATGGCCCCGAAGCCGAGCCGGTTGACATTCAGTTCTCCGCCGATCGCGAAGGTTTCCTGGTAGGTCATCGGCGGCGAGGCTAGGGCCTCAACCGCGCTTGAGGTCAAGTCTCGGACTGGCGGTGCAGCGCCACCCCGGCCACCACCAGGCCCACGCCGCCCACCTCCGGCCAAGTGGGGATCTGGCCCAGCACGATCACGCCGATCAGCACGGCGAAGGCGGGCAGGAGGGAGATCATCAGCGCGTAGGTCGCGCGGGGCAGGCGTGCCATTGCCAGCTGGTCGGAGACGTAGGGGATCACCGACGAGGAGAGACCCACCCCGATGGCGGCGAGGAGGACCAACGGCTCGAGGAACGCGCCGGCGGCCTGCCAGCCGCCCATCGGCGTGACCGCCACGAGGGCGATCAGCATGGCGGCGCCAAGGGCGTCGATTCCGCTCACCTCGGCCCGCTTGGCCATCCGGTCGGCCAGCACGATGTAGAGCGCGAAGCAGAGCGCGTTGGCGATCGCGAAGGCCACGCCGACGGGCTCGCCGTCGAGCCGCACGTCGATCAGCAGATAGACGCCGCTCACGGCCAGCCCGAGCGCCCCGATGTTGCGCGGGGTGCGCGCCCCGAACGCGGCCAGGGCGATCACCGGAAGGAACTCGATCGTCGCGACGGTTCCCAGCGGCAGCCGGTCGATGGCGCTGTAGAAGCAGGCGTTCATCACGGCCAGCACCACGCCCCAGGCGATCAACAGCCGGCGCCCGTCGCGGTCGATGCTCAGCAGGACGCGCCACGGCCGCCGCCACAGCGCGAAGAAGGCCGCGGCCGAGGCGATCCGCAGCCACGCCACCCCCAGCACCTCGACTCGGGCGAAGAGCAGAACCGCGAACGACGGCCCGAGTGAGTGGAAGATCGCGCTGACCAGGAAGTACAGATGGGGCGGCAGGCCGGTCGGGAGCATGGCCGCCGAAGGATGTCGGCAATTCTGCCTTGCGGACAGAAGCAATCGAACGTATCGTCCGCATTGTGGCTATCAAACAAAGGCAAAACGGCTACTTGGCCGACGCCGTTCTCGACGAGACCAATCGCCGGCTGCTCAGCGAGCTACAGGTCGACGCGCGGCTGAGCCTGGCCGAGCTTGGCCGGCGGGTGGGCATGTCGTCCCCGGCGGTTGCGGAGCGCCTTCAGCGCCTCGAGCGCGACGGGGTGATCACCGGCTACCGGGTCGAGATCGACCCGCGCGCGCTCGGCTATCAACTGACGACGGTGATCCGCGTTCGCCCTGCTCCCAAGCTGATCCGCCAGGTGGCCGAGGTCGCGCAGGGCACGCCCGAGGTGGTCGAGTGCCGCCGTGTGACGGGTGACGACTGCTTCGTGATGACCGCCCACGTTCGCTCCGTCGAGCACCTCGAGGAGGTGATCGACCGCTTCGCCACCCTTGGACAGACCACCACGTCGATCGCCCAGTCGTCGCCCGTGCCGCTGCGCGGCGTCGCGCTCGACTGATCGCCGAGGCTCAGCCCGGCCGGTTCCTCGCCGCCCGGTACTTGCCGTCCAGCACTCCGGCCACGGCCAGCCGTCCCGGCTCAAACGAGGGCCGGCGGCCCTTGCATACCTCGGTCAGCGCGTAGTAGACGCTGCGGCCCGTCCGGTTCAGGGTCTCCTTGGCCACCACTCTGCGCAGCTCGGGCACCTGGGCCAGCGCGAACTCTGCGCGGATCACCAGCTTCGCGCTCTCGGGGTGCAGCGTCTGGCGCGACAGGTCGGCGCAGGTGATCGCGTAGGGGTCGCGCTCGACCTCGCGGACGTGGACCGGGTCGGGAGTGCCGCTCACCCGCTGCTTCTCTCTCTCCTCGCCACCGCATCCCGCCGCCACGGCGAAGGCGAACACGAGCGCGACGACGGCGGCCCTGGGCATGGGCGCAAGGCTAGGCCAGTCCGCTGCGGCTCAAGTATCCAGCCCGGGGGTCCGAGTAGGGGGGCGATGAGTACAGATCCCCTGTCCGCAGGCCCCCTCAGGCTAGCTCCGGGGCCGTCGAGTGATCGTCCCCTTCGGCTGGCCCTCATAGAGGACAGCCCGGAGTACGCCCTGCTGGTACGTCACCTGTTGCTCGAGGAGCTCGGTGATTCGGTGGTGATCGACCATTGCGGGTCGATCGCCGAGGCCAAGGCGGCGCTCGTGGACGAGGATCTCGGATGCATCCTGCTCGACCTCTCGCTTCCCGACGCCACGGGCCTCGAGGGGCTCCAGGCGGTGCGCGGCCGCGCGCCCCAGGTGCCGATCGTGGTGCTCAGCGGCGAGGAGAACGAGGAGGTGGCGGTTCAGGCCGTGCACGAGGGCGCTCAGGACTACCTGGTCAAGCGCCACGCCGACGGTCACCTGCTGGGCCGGGCCATCCGCTACGCGGTGGAGCGCAAGCGGGCGGAGCTCGAGCTTGCTCACCAGGCCACACACGACGCGCTGACCGGCCTCCCCAACCGCTCGCTGTTCCTCGACCGCCTGCGCATGACGCTGGCGCGAGTGGAGCGACGCGCGCAGGCCTGCGCGGTCCTCTTCCTCGATCTCGACCGCTTCAAGGTCGTGAACGACAGCATGGGCCACGACGTGGGCGACCGACTGCTGGTTGAGGCGGGCCAACGCCTGCGGGCTCTCCTGCGCCCGAGCGACACCGTCGCCCGCTTCGGCGGCGACGAGTTCATGGTGCTGTGCGACGACATCGGCGACGAGGCCGATGCGATCGTGGTGGCCGAGCGGATTGCCGGCTCCCTGGCCGAGCCCTTCTACCTCGACGGGCACCAGCTCCACGTGGGGGCGAGCATCGGCATCGCGGTGGCCGCTGACCGGTCACGCCCCGCGGAGGCGATCGTGCGCGACGCCGACCAGACCATGTACGTGGCCAAGCGCCGCGGCACCCGCTGGGAGCTCTTCCATCCCGACCAGGAGGTGGTGAGCGCCTCGCGGCCCGATCTGGAGGGCGAGCTTCGCCACGCGCTCGAGCGCGACGAGTTCCGCCTCTTCTATCAGCCCGAGATTGACGTTCACGGCGGCGGGGTGGTCGCCGTCGAGGCGCTCCTGCGCTGGCACCACCCCGAACGGGGCCTGCTCGGCCCCGGCGAGTTCATCCCCTTCGCGGAGCAGAGCGGGCTGATCGTTCCCATTGGGGAATGGGTGCTCGGCGAGTCGTGCCGCCAGCTCGCGCGCTGGCGCGAGACCGGCGCCTGCGGACCGCACCTGAGCGCCAACGTCAACCTCTCGGCTCGTCAGCTCCTGGATGCGGACCTGACCGCGACCGTCCGCCGCGCCCTCGAGGAGAGCGGGATCGAGGCCGGCGCGCTGTGCCTCGAGCTCACGGAGACCAGCTTCGTCGACGACCTCGAGACGAGTGTCGCGGCGCTGGCCGCGCTGCGTGAGCTCGGCGTCAGCCTCAGCCTCGACGACTTCGGCACCGGCTACTCGTCGCTGTCGGTGCTCGATCAGTACCCGCTCGACAAGCTCAAGATCGACCGGTCGTTCGTCGCGCGCCTCGACTCGGGAGAGCGTGCGCGGCGCCTGTTCACCGCGGTGGTCGGAGTGGCGCAGGCGCTGGGCCTGCACTCCGTGGCCGAGGGCATCGAGACCCGCGAGCAGCTCGACTCGATCATCGACATGGGCTGCGATTCGGCGCAGGGTTTCTTCCTCGCGCGCCCGCACGAGCCCGAGCTGATCGAGCCCCTCCTGCGCGTGTAACGTGCGGCGCCGTGCTGGCGCTGCTCTACGACGTGCACGGAAACCTCCCGGCGCTCGAGGCCGTGCTGGCCGACTGCCCCGCGGACCGCTTCCTGCTGGGCGGCGACTACGCGACCTTCGGCGCCTGGCCACGCGAGACGATCGATCGCCTCACGCAGCTGGATGCCGAGTGGATCCGCGGGAACGTGGATCGATGGCTGGTCGACGACGCCGACGCCCCAGACCCGATTCGCCCGATGCTCGAGAAAGCTCGTGAGGCTCTCGGCGGTGACCTCGTGACCTGGCTCGCCGGCTTGCCGGAGACCACCACGCGGGACGGCGTTCTCTACTGCCATGCCTCGCCGCACTCGGACATGCAGAGCTTCGGCGCGGACCCCGCCGACGAGGACGCCGAGTTGATCGCTGGAGTCGAGGCCGAGCGTGTCGTGTTCGGCCACACCCACGTCCAGTTCGAGCGCGAGGGGCCCGGCGGTGTCGGCCTGCTCAACCCGGGCAGCGTGGGGATCCCGCTGGACGGCGACCGGCGGGCGGCCTACGCCGTTCTCCACGACGACGGGCGCGCCGAGCTGCGCCGGGTGGAGTACGACTGGCGGGCCTCCGCGGCGGCCGTCCGGGAGAGGGTCGGCGAGCTGCCGGCCAAGCGGATCGAACAGTCCCGTTTCGACGTGTCCTGATGGTACGGTGACGGCTCGGTGCGCCTGTCCAGCGTCCTAGCCCCGCGTGACCGCGAGTTCTTCGACTTGTTCGAGGAGGCGGGCGGCAACATCCTGCGGGCCGCCGGCCTGCTCGAGGAGATGCTGCGGGACTTCCCCGAGCGCAACGAATTGGCTCGCGACATCCTGATCTGCGAACAGGACGGGGACCGCGTCACCCACGACATCATCCAGCGCCTCAACCAGACGTTCGTGACCCCCATCGACCGGGAGGACATCTACGAGCTGGCGTCGGCCCTCGACGACGTGGTCGACTACACCGAGGAGGTAGCCGACTACCTCGGGCTCTACAACATCGAGGCGCCGATGGTCCAGTCGCAGGAGCTGGCCCGGGTACTACACGCGTGCGCGCGCCAGATCGCCGAGGCCATGCCGCGGCTGCGCGGCTTCAAGGACATCTCCCACTACACCGTCGAGATCAACAGGCTCGAGAACGACGGGGACCGGATCACCCGGGAGGCGATCGCCTCCCTGTTCAACAACGGGATCGACCCGATGGTGGTGATCCGCTGGAAGGACATCTTCGAGCGCCTCGAGGAGGCCATCGACTCATGCGAGCGAGTGGCCAACATCCTCGAAGGCATCGTCATCAAGAACTCTTGAGCCCGGGCCTCTAGGTGGAGGGCGAGCTTCTCACCGTCATCATCGTGGTGGCGACGGCCCTGGCCTTCGACTTCACCAACGGCTTCCACGACACCGCCAACGTGGTGGCCACCTCGATCTCCACCCGCGCGATGGCCCCGCGCATCGCGGTCGGCTACGCGGCGGTGCTGAACTTCGTCGGCGCCTTCATCTCGCTCCAGGTGGCGGCCACCGTGGCCAGCGATGTCGTCGACCCCGGCGCCATCACTCTGCTCGTGGTGTTCGGGGGCCTCGTGGGGGCGATCGCGTGGAACCTGATCACTTGGTACTTCGGGCTGCCCTCGAGCTCGTCACACGCGCTGATCGGAGGCATCGTCGGGGCGATGCTCGTGGCCGAGGGCCCCGGGGCGATCTTCTTCGGGGAGGGGATCGTGGGAAAGGTGATGATCCCGGCCGTCGTCGCCCCATTGCTTGCGTTCGTGATCGGGGGCGCGGCGATCATCGCGCTCTACCGGATCGTCGGGCGGCTGCGGCCCAAGCCGGTGACCAGGGGGTTTCGCGGCGGCCAGGTGATCTCCGGGGGACTGCTCGCCCTGGCGCACGGCACCAACGACGCCCAGAAGACGATGGGCGTGATCGCGCTGGCCCTCGTGGCCTACGGCTCGCTTCCGGCCTCCGACCCAACGCCCCCGACGTGGGTGATCGTGTCCGCGGCGGCGGCGATCGCGGCGGGCACCTACGCCGGCGGCTGGCGCATCATCAAGACGATGGGGAGCCGCATCCACAAGATGGACACGGCCCAGGGCTTCGCCGCGCAGGGCGCCGGCGCGGCGGTGATCCTAGCCTCGTCCAACGTCGGCTTCCCCCTATCGACCACACACACCATCTCCGGCGCGGTGATCGGGTCGGGCGCCGCCAAGCGTCTCTCGGCGGTGCGCTGGGGAGTGGCCGGCAACATCGTCGCCGCGTGGATCGTGACCCTGCCCGCGTCGGCGGGGATCGGGGCCCTCACCTACGGGATCACGCGCGCGTTCGGCACCGGCGCCGCCGGGCCCGTGATCGTGTCCGCGTTCATCGTGGCCGCCTCGGCGGTGCTGTTCTCGCGGCGGGCGCGCCACGGCGGCCCGGTGGCCACGGCGGCGTCCGAGGCATGATCGCGACGATCGTCGACACCGACGCGCTGCTGACCGTCGTCTGGGCCTCGCTGGCCGCCGGGATCGGGGTTCCGGCTGCCTTCGGGTTCGCGATCCTGGGTGGAGTCCGGGCGCTCGAGCTCGGCCGCTCGGGACGCGTGGGGGAGGCGGCGGTGTTCGCCGTGGTCGGGGCGGCCGGAGTGGCTACGACGGTCGCGGCGATCGTGTTCGGCATCGTGGTGCTGGCGGACTGAGTGCTGTCCTGATGACCGTCGTATAGACGGCAAAGTCAGGACGTGACCGACCCGACGCGCCCTCAGGCCAGTGCCACCAGCCGGTCCAGCTCGTCCTCGCTCGACCACCCGCCCACCGAGGCCCGCACGTACCCGCGGCCGGGCAGGTGGCGCACGATGATCCCCTCCGACTGCAGCCGGGCCACCGTCGCCTCCGGGTCGCCATCCTCCCAGGACACCAGCGTCGAGCGCCCGCGCGGCGCGACGCGTGGCCCGAGCGCCGAGGCCAGGCTGTCGGCCAACTCGGTGGCGCGCTCCTGGACCGCATCGAGCCCGCTCTCCTCGAGCACGTCGAGGGCGGCCAGGGCCCACTCCACCTGGTGGGCGGCGGGGAAGCCCATGGCGAATCGCCGGGCGTCGGGGTGGAGGTCGAGCTCCAGCGCTCGCGTGCTGTCCTCCAGCACGCCGTAGTTGGGCCACGCGGGCGGCAGCGTGGCGGCCAGCTCGCCGCGCACGTACAGGTAGCCGACGCCGTTGGGCCCGCACAGCCACTTCTGCCCGGAGGCGGCGTAGAAGTCGCACCCGAGCTCCGACACCCGCGTGGGCACGGCGCCCAGGCCCTGGGCGCCGTCGAGCAGCACGAGCGCGTCGGAGGCGGCCAGCGCGCCCGCGTCCACCACCGCGCCGTTGACCCACGACACGTGCGAGCACGCCACCAGCTTCGTCTTTGGGCGCACCTCCTCGCCCAGCCGGTCGAACGGGACCACCCGGACCTCGACGCCGCGCCGCTCGCGCAGCCCGCCCAGCGGGGCGAGCACGCCGGGGTGCTCCTCGTCGCTGGTTAGGACCTCGTCGCCCGGCCCCAGATCGAGCGCGTTGAGGACCAAGTTCACGCCGTCGGTGGTCGAGCCGGTGAGCGCGAGCTCGGCGCTCGCGCAGCCGAACAGGCCGGCGATCCGCTCGCGCAGCAGGTCGATGCGCTGCCCGTTGACCTCGAAGGACGCCGAGTCGCCTCGGCCCTCCGCGGCCTGCCGGCGAATGGACTCCCCGGCCGCCTCGACCGCCCGCCGCGGAACCGGGCCGTTGGTCCCCGCGTTGAGGTAGGCCAGCCGCTCGCAGACGGGGAACTCGGCGCGCAGGTCGTTCAATGCGCACCGGATACTAGGCTCCGCCCCCATGATCATCGAGCGCTCCATGCAGGACGACTGGCTCTCCAACACCTACCTCGTGGGCGACGAGGAGGGCGGGACCGCGGTCGTGATCGACGCCGGAGGCCCGTGCGCCCCGCTGGTGGAGGCCGCCGAGCGGCTTGGACTGGACGTGCAGATGCTGTTGCTCACCCATCACCACCACGACCACGTGGCCGACGCCGACGCCTGGGAGGGCGTCGAGCGCCTCGCCCACCCGATCGAGGCCGACCTGCTGGGCGGGGTCGACCGCACGATCGAGCCCGGCGACACGCTGGAGGCCGGCGGCCTGCGCATCGAGACGCTGCTCACACCGGGCCACACCGCGGGGATGCTCAACTTCGTGGTCAACGGGAGCGAGGTGTTCACCGGCGACACGCTGTTCAAGCGCTCGGTCGGCGGTGTGCGCGCCCCGGGCTCCACCAGCTTCGCCGACCTGCGGACGTCGATCATGGACGTGCTCATGGAGCTGCCCCACGAGACCGTCGTCCGTCCCGGCCACACCGACCCGACCACCATCGGGGACGAGTGGGAGCACAACGAGTTCGTTCGCCTGTGGCGTGGCCTCGACGAGGAGGGCGACGAGCCCTGCCGGGTGGAGGACGAGGAGGCGACGCTCGTGCTCTGGGCGCCCGACTACGACGGCGGGCACAAGGCCTGGGTGCGCTGGGCCGACGGCCGCGACGACATCGTGCCGGGCAGCCGCGTGTCGCGCGACTGAGGACCGGCCGGTGGAGGACCCGCTGCGCCGGGCGCTGCTCGAGGGCGTGATCGACCACGCGGCTCTGTTTCCGCCCGCCAGCATGACCATGCCGCAGGCGCTGGCCGAGGACGCGGCGGCCCGCGAGAGCGAGTACGGCTGGATGATCGACCGCTTCGTGTGCCCCGCCTCGCGTCTCGGCGAGCTTGACGGGCTCGCCGCGCCGGTCAGCGTGGTGGTCGACGACGAGGCGGCGCTCCCGGAGCGGGCCGCCTCCATCGAGACTCGCCTCGACGCGCCCCGCCCGGAATCGCGCGACCTGTTGCGCTCCGCCCAGACCCTGCGCCCGCGCAGCGAGGAGGTCTACTTCGAGCTGGTTCTCGGAGACCGCTGGCGCGACACCGTGCCGGCCGTGATCGGGGCGCTCGCGGCGGTGGGGGGCCGGGTCAAGCTCCGCTGCGGGGGCGACAGCGTTCCCACCTCCGAGCAGGTGGCGCTGGTGCTCGCGTCGTGTCGCGGCGCCCGCGTGGTGATGAAGGCCACGGCGGGCCTGCACCACGCGCTGCGAAGCGAGGGACAGCACGGGTTCCTCAACCTGCTCTGCGCCGCCACCCACGCCCACGGCCGCGCCACCGACGAACGCGGCCTCCAGGAGATCCTGGACACCGAGGCCCTGGCCGACCTGCCGCTGGACGACCTCGGCGCAGACGAGGCGCGCGAGGCGCGCCGGAGCCTGTTCAAGGGCTTCGGCTCCTGCTCGTGGCGCGAGCCGGTGGACGAGCTGCGTTCGCTGGGCTGGCTCTCGTGACGCTGGCCTACGGAGTGCTGCGCGGTGGCGGAGTCTGCGCGCGCGTGGAGGACAGGGTTGTGGACCTCAGCGCGCTCGATGCCTGCTTCGCGCAGCCCGCGCTGAACGCCTTCATGGCCCGCGGGCCGGAGTTCTGGAGCGAGGCCGCCGGGCGGGTGGGGGAGGGCACCGAGGTGGAGCACGCCGAGCTGCAGATGCCCTTCGCGGTGGCCGACTACGTCGACTTCTACTCCTCGCTTCACCACGCCACCAACCTGGGCCGCATGTTCCGTCCCGGCTCCGAGCCCCTGCTGCCCAACTGGCGCCACCTGCCCGTGGGCTACCACGGCCGCGCGGGGACGGTGGTGCCCGATGGCACGCCGGTGCGCCGGCCGAGCGGACAGCACCCGGGCGGCGGCTTTGGTCCCAGCGAGAAGCTCGACATCGAGCTCGAGCTCGGGTTCGTGATCGGCCTGCCCAGCACGCACGGTGAGCCGGTGAGCATCGACCGCGCCCTCGACCACGTGTTCGGCGTGGTGCTGGTCAACGACTGGTCGGCGCGCGACATCCAGGCCTGGGAGTACCAGCCGCTGGGTCCCTTCCTGGGGAAGTCCTTCGCCACCTCGATCTCGCGCTGGGTGGTGCCGCTCACGGAGCTCGCCGACCGCCGCGTGGCGGGCGAGGCGCAGGAACCCGAGCCGCTTCCCTACCTGCGCGAGGCGCCCTGGGCCTTCGACATCCCCCTGGAGGTGGAGCTCAACGGGGCGGTGGTCGCGCGCACCAACGCCCGTCACCTCTACTGGTCGATCGCCCAGCAGATCGCCCACCTGACCGTGAACGGCGCCTCGCTGCGCACGGGCGACCTGCTCGCCACCGGCACGATCTCCGGCCCCGAGCGGCGCGAGCGCGGCAGCCTGATCGAGCTGTCGTGGAACGGCGAGGAGCCGATCGAGCTGCCCGGCGGCGCGGCGCGGACCTTTCTGGAGGACGGCGACGAGGTGGTGCTGCGCGGCGATCCGCTGGGGGAGGTGCGCGGGCGCATCGAGCCGGCCAGTCGGTAGCGTCATCGGCCGATGACCGTTCAGCTTCCCGACGGCACTCAGCTCGAGCTTCCCGCCGGCGCCACCGGGGCCGATGCGGCACGCGCGATCGGCGAGGGGCTGGCCCGCGCCGCGCTGGGAGTGAAGGTCGACGGAGAGCTGGCCGACCTCGAGGCCCCGCTGCCCGACGGCGCGCAGATCGCGATCGTGACCTCGCGCGACGAGGACGGGCTGTGGCTGCTTCGTCACGACGCGGCCCACGTGCTGGCCACCGCCGTGATGGAGCTCTACCCGGGCGTGAAGATCTCGATCGGGCCGCCCATCGAGGACGGCTTCTACTACGACTTCGAGTTTCCCGAGGGCGTGAAGGTCTCCGACGACGACCTCGAGCGCATCGAGCAGAAGATGCGCGAGCACATCAAGGCCGACGAGGGGTTCGCGCGCGCCGAGCTGCCGGTGGCCGAGGCGATCGAGCGATTCCGGGCCGAGGGTCAGGACTACAAGGTCGAGCTGATCGAGGACCTGGTGAGAGATCAGGGCGTGGAGACCGTCTCGCTCTACACCAACGGGCCCTTCACCGACCTCTGCCGCGGTCCCCACGGGCCCGGCACCAAGCGCATCAAGGCCTTCAAGCTCACCAGCCTGGCCGGCGCCTACTGGCGCGGCGACGCCGATCGCCAGATGCTCACGCGCATCTACGGCACCGCCTTCGCCGGCAAGGACGAGCTCGCCGAGCACCTGCACCGCCTCGAGCAGGCGCGCGAGCGCGACCACCGCAAGCTGGGGCGCGAGCTTTCGCTGTTCATGTTGTCCGACCTGGCGCCCGGCATGCCGTTCTGGCTCCCGAGGGGCACGCACATCTGGAACGAGCTCACCCGCCTGTGGCGGGCCACCAACGTCGACCGCGGCTACACCGAGGTGCGCACGCCGATCCTCTACGACGTGGAGCTGTGGAAGCAGTCGGGGCACTGGCACGTGTACCGCGAGAACATGTACTTCACCGACGTGGAGGACCGGCCGATGGGCCTCAAGCCCATGAACTGCCCGGCCCACTGCCAGATCTACAAGCGCGATCTGCGCTCCTACCGCGAGCTACCGATCCGCCTCTGCGAGCAGGGCCTCGTCCACCGCCACGAGCCGAGCGGGACGCTGCACGGGTTGATGCGGGTGCGTCACATCACCCAGGACGACGCCCACGTCTTCTGCACCGAGGAGCAGATCGAGGAGGAGGCCATGCGCTGCCTCGAGTTCGGCTTCTACATGTACGAGCAGTTCGGCCTCGAGCCGCGCCTCGAGCTGTCCACGCGACCGGAGAAGCGCGTGGGCACCGAGGAGATGTGGGACCGGGCCGAGGCCGCGCTGGAGCGCACTCTGGAGCAAAACGGGCTCGAGTACGAGCTCAACGAGGGCGATGGCGCCTTCTACGGCCCCAAGATCGATGCGCACATCACCGACGCGATCGGCCGCTCGTGGCAGCTCGGCACCGTGCAGCTCGACCTCTACATGCCCGAGCGCTTTGAACTTACGTACACCGGCTCTGACAACGCCGAGCACCGGCCGGTGATGATCCACCGCGCCTCGATGGGCTCCTTCGAGCGCTTCATCGGGATCCTCATCGAGCACTACGGCGGCGAGTTCCCGCTCTGGCTGGCGCCCACCCAGGCCGCCGTATTGCCGATCTCCGACCGCCACCTCGGCTACGCCCGCGCGGTGTCCGAGGAGCTGGGCCGGGCCGGCCTGCGCGTCGACGTGGACGAGCGCTCGGAGTCGATCGGCAAGAAGATCCGCGACGCCGAGTTGCTGAAGGTTCCCTACATGCTGGTGGTGGGCGACCAGGAGGAGGAGAAGGGGGCGGTGGCCGTGCGACGGCACCGCGAGGGCGACACCGGGGTGGTGCCCACCGGCGAGTTCGCCGAGCACGCTCTCCACGAGATCTCAGATAGACGCTAAACTCGTGACACGAATGACGTACCCCCGCATCCGCGAGCTTTGACAGCCCGCCCCAGCCACACCTAGTGCCGATCCCCCGTAAGTTCGATCGGCGCCCACCCGAGCGCGACGAGACCCGGATCAACGAGCGGATCCGCGTGCCGCAGGTCCGCCTCATCGGTGACGACGGAAATCAGGTCGGTGTCGTGGACACCGCCCAGGCGCTGCGCTACGCCCAGGAACGCGATCTCGACCTGGTCGAGGTGGCTGCGGACAGCCGCCCGCCGGTCTGCCGCGTGCTCGACTACTCGAAGTACAAGTACGAGCAGGAGCAGAAGGCCAAGGCCGCCCGGCGCCACCAGAAGCAGGTGAACGTCCGCGAGATCAAGCTGCGGCCGAAGATCGCCACCAACGACTACGAGACCAAGAAGAACCACGTGGTCCGCTTCCTCAAGGGCGACGACCGCGTAAAGGTCACGATCATGTTCCGCGGCCGCGAGCAGACCCACCCCGAGCGCGGCGAGATGCTGCTCATGCGCCTGGCCGAGGACGTGGCCGATCTCGGCACGATCGAGCAGCACCCCCAGCAGGACGGGCGCAACATGACCATGTTGCTCGCGCCGGCCAAGCGCAAGGCGCAGGACGAGGAAAAGGATGGCGACGCTCCCCCTGCCGCTTCGAACAACACGGCGCCCGCGGCCGTCGACGCTCCGGCGCCCGCCGAGGCGCGCGCGGCCGACGCGTCCTAGACCCGGCAGCGGCCGATCGTCGCGCGGGCGTCTGCTTCAATAGACCGTCGCATGCCGAAGATGAAGTCCCACTCCGGTTCCAAGAAGCGCTTCCGCAAGACTGCCACGGGCAAGCTGCGCGCGCGGCACTCCTTCACGTCCCACATCCTGGGTAAGAAGAGCGCCAAGCGCAAGCGTCACCTGGGCCGGCCGGTAGAGGTGTCCAAGGCCGACGCCCCCCGCGTCGAGAGGCTGTTGCACAAGTGAGCCGGGTCAAGCGTTCTGTACACGCGCGCAAGAAGCGCCGTGAGACGCTGGCGCGGGCCAAGGGCTACCGCGGGCAGTCGTCCAAGAGCTACAAGCGGGCCAAGGAGGCCCTGCTCAAGGCCGACTCCTACGCCTACCGCGACCGGCGCAACAAGAAGCGCGACTTCCGCCGGCTGTGGATCGTGCGCATCAACGCCGCCGCCCGCCAGGAGGGGCTCAGCTACAGCCAGTTCATGCACGGCCTCAAGGAGGCCGGCATCGAGGTCGACCGCAAGGTGCTGGCCGACATCGCCGTGCGCGATCCCGAGACGTTCCGACGTTTTGCCGACAAGGCCCGGGAGGCCGTGGCCGCTTAACCAGCACCACGGAAACCGACTCTCCCGGGCGTCTCGTAAGAGGCGCCCTTTTTGTTCCCCACCCCGTGATCCGGTCCCCAGACAACCAGAAGCTCAAGACGATCCGCAAGCTGCGCGACAAACGCTGGCGCGAGAAGCTCGGCCTGTTCGCCGCCGAGGGCGAGGACCTGGTGCGGGCAGCCGAGACCGCGGACTGGCCCGCGGAGTTCGTGCTGCGCGCCGACGTGGATGTCGAGGCCGAGCTGCTGGGCGCCGTGAGCGCTCTCGGCTCGGGCACGCGGGTGATCGGCGTGTACGGGCGGCGCTGGGCGCAGCCCGGGGGCAACCTGAGCGTCTGGCTGCACGGCGTGCGCGACCCGGGCAACGTGGGGACCATCATCCGCTCCGCGCACGCGCTGGCCGACGGCCCGGTGATCCTGGGCCCCGGATGCGCCGATCCCTTCTCTCCGGTGGCGGTGCGGGCCAGCATGGGCTCGCTCTTCGCGCGGCCGCCCGCGCAGGCGGGCCTGGCCGATCTCGAGGGGCACAAGCTCGCGCTCAGCTCCCACGGCTCGCGCACGTTGCGCGAGGCCGAGCTCGAGGTGCCGCTGGTGCTCTGCCTGGGCGCCGAGCGGGCCGGCCTGCCACCCGAGCTTGAAGCCGACAGCGTGAGGATCGAGGTCCGCGGCGACTCGCTCAACGTGGCCATGGCGGCCACCGTCGCCCTCTACGAAACATCGTGAGAAGACGCGCCGCCCAGCGCGCGTCAGGATGCCCGCCGATGCCTGAGCTCCAGCAGCTGCAGACCGAGGCCGAGGCCGCGATCGACTCGGCGGGCTCGGCGGCCGAGCTCGAGGAGCTGCGGGTGCGCTACCTGGGCCGCCGCTCCGAGCTCACCTCGACACTGCGCTCGATCGGCGACCTCCCTCCCGAGCAGCGCGGCCCGGTGGGAAAGCAGGCCAACCAGGTGCGCCAGGCGCTCGAAGGCCTGCTCGAGCGCCGCACGGCCGAGCTCGAGACCGCGGAGCTCGACGAGCGCCTGGCCCGCGACCGCGTGGACGTGACGCTGCCCGGCGATCCGCCCCAGCCCGCCGGGCATCTGCACCTCGTCTCCCAGATCCGGCGGCGCATGGAGGACGTGTGCATCGGCCTCGGTTTCGCCGTGCTCGAGGGGCCTGAGATCGAGTACGAGTACTACAACTTCACGGCGCTCAACCATCCGCCCGAGCACCCCGCGCGGCTCCCGGGAGACACCTTCTACTTCGCCGAGCACGTGCTACTGCGCACCCACACCTCGCCGATGCAGATCCGCGCGATGGAGGAGCAGGAGCCCCCCATCTACGTGGTCGTGCCCGGTCGCGTCTACCGGCCCGACACCCCGGACGCCACCCACGTGCCGATGTTCCACCAGCTCGAGGGCCTGGCCATCGACGAGGACATCACGCTGGCCGACCTGCAGGGCGTGCTGCTCTCCTTCGCCCGCCAGATGTTCGGCGAGGACACCGAGGTACGGCTGCGCCCCGGCTACTTCCCGTTCACCGAGCCGAGCGTGGAGGTCGACGTGTCCTGCTTTCGCTGCCACGGCACGGGCTTCGAGGGCTCGCAGCGCTGCTTCACCTGCAAGGGCGAGGCGTGGATCGAGATCCTCGGCTCCGGGATGGTCGACCCCAACGTGCTCGACTACGTGGTGGCCGGCGGCTACGACAAGGAGCGGGTGCAGGGCTTCGCCTGGGGGATGGGCATCGAGCGGATCGCCAGCATCGTCTACGAGGTGCCCGACCTGCGCATGCTCTTCGACAACGACCTGCGCCTGCTGGAGCAGTTCGGGGCGGGCGCATGAGGGTCCCCGCCTCCTGGCTGCGCTCCTACTGCGACCCCGGGCTGACCGCCCAGGAGATGGCCGACGCCCTGACCATGGCGGGCGTGAAGCTCGAGCGCCTGCACCGCGTGGGCGTGGGCGATCCCGCGGCGTTCGTGGTGGGCCGGGTGCTCGAGTCCGAGCGCCATCCGAACGCCGACCGCCTCAGCGTGTGCCGGGTCGACGTGGGCAACGAGGAGCCCCAGACCATCGTCTGCGGCGCGCCCAACGTGGCCGGCGGCCAGACCGTGGCCGTGGCCCTCCCCGGCGCTGTCATGCCCGACGGCAGCACGCTGGGGGAGGCCGAGCTGCGCGGCGTGCGCTCCGCGGGGATGATCCTGGCCGAGGACGAGGTGGGTATCGGCGAGGACCACGACGGGATCATGGTGCTGGCCGGCGAGCTCCCGTGGGCGCCCCGCTGTCCGAGCACCTGCCCATCCACGACGAGGTGCTCGAGCTCGAGATCACTCCCAACCGCCCCGACACGATGGGCGTGTACGGCGTGGCGCGCGACCTGCACGCGGTCACCTCGGCGCCGCTGGCCGAGGATCCCACCGCCGCCGACGCGCAGCCGCGCGGCGACGATCACGCCGGCGACCACATCGCCATCGAGATCGATCCCGAGGTGTGCCTGCGCTTCACCGCGCGCGTGTACGAGAACGTGACCATCGGGCCGTCCCCGCTGTGGCTCAAGCAGCGGCTGATGGCGGCGGGCCAGCGGCCGATCTCCAACGTGGTCGACATCACCAACTACGTGATGCTCTGCACCGCCCAGGCGCTGCACGCGTTCGACCTCGACGAGGTGCGCGGTGGGCGCATCGACGTGCGCCGCGCCCGGGAGGGCGAAACGATGACCACGCTCGACGACGTGGAGCGCACCTTCAGCTCCGAGGTCGCGCTGGTGTGCGACGGCGAGGGCCCCACGGGCATCGCCGGGATCATGGGCGGCCAGATCTCCGAGGTCTCGGAGAAGACCACGCGGGTGTTGATGGAGGCCGCCACCTGGGTGGGGCCGAACATCATGCGCACCTCCAAGGCCCTCGGCCTGCGCACCGAGGCCTCGGCGCGCTTCGAGAAGCAGCTGCATCCCGAGCAGGCGATCGCCGCCCAGCGCCTGGCCGCGCGGCTGATGGTCGAGCTGTGCGGGGCCCGCATGGCGCCGGGCACGGTCGACGTCTACCCCGAGCCGGCTCCGCCCCGCATCGTCGGCCTGCGCCGTGAGCGCATCGGAAAGCTGCTGGGCGCCGACATCGAGCCCGAGCCGATCCTGGAGCGGCTCGGCTTCGCGCACGCCGAAGGAGGCTGGTCGGTGCCGCCCTGGCGCGACAGCGACGTCCAGCGCGAGGCCGACCTGATCGAGGAGGTGGCCCGCATCCACGGCCTCGGCAAGCTGCCCACCACACTGCCCGCGCGCAAGGGAGCCATCGGCAGGCTGACCGGCAGCCAGCCGCTGCGGCGGCGCCTCGAGGACCAGCTGCGCGACCGCGGCCTCGACGAGTGCATCTCGTACAGCTTCACCTCACCGGCGGTGCTCGAGCGCCTGCGCCTGGGCGACGTGCCCGTGCTGCGCCTCGACAACCCGCTGTCCGAGGACGGCTCGGTCATGCGCCCGCTCCTGCTCCCCGGGCTGCTCGACGCCGCGCGCCACAACACGGCGCACGGCCGGGCGCACCTGGCCCTGTTCGAGTCCGCGCACGTCTACCACCCCGCCGGGGCGCTCGACGGGCCGGGCGGGGCGCAGCCGCGGGGAGCGCGCCCGGCGCGCGAGCCCCACCACATCGGGGTGCTCATGACCCGCGCCGCTCCCGGCGGCTGGCGCAGCGAGGCCCGCGCGGCCGACTTCTTCGCGGCGCGCGCGCTGGTGGAGGGATTGTTCGAGGCGGCCGGCGAGTCGTGGCACGCCGAGGAGGGTGGACGGCCGTTCCTGCACCCGGGTCGCGCGGCCTCGATCGTGATCGGGGGCGACCGGGAGATCGGCTGGCTCGGCGAGCTCCATCCGCTGGTGGCACGCGAGTGGGACCTGTCCGGCCCCGTCGCGGGCTTCGAGCTCGACTTCGACGCCGTGGCCGGGTTGTCGGCCGCCGGCCCGGCGCCCTACAGCGACGTGACGAGCTTTCCCTCCGTGCTCCAGGACATCGCGGTGGTGGTGGCCGAGGAGCTGCCCGCGGCCCGGGTGGTGGAGGCGGTGCGCGCCGGCGGCGGCCCGCTGCTGCAGAGCGCGGAGCTGTTCGACCTGTACCGCGGCGCGCAGGTGGGGGAGGGGCATAAGTCGCTCGCCCTGCGGCTCGAGTTCCGCGCGCCGGATCGCACCCTCACCGACGACGAGGTGACCGAGCGCCGCAGCGCGATCGAGCGCGAGCTGGCCGAGCTGGGAGGGCAGCTGCGTGCCTGAACACCGGGTGGCCGTGGTGGGCGCCGCGGGGTTCGGCGGCGCGGTCTGCGCGCGCATCTGCCGCGACCACCCGTCGCTGGAGCTGACCGCCCTCACGGCGCGAAGCGACGCGGGCCGGCGCCACGACGAGCTCTACCCGGCCTACCGCGTGCCGCTGGAGATGGCGGAGTTCGACCCCGATGCCGTGGCCGAGCGGGCCGACTGCGCGCTGGTCGCCTACCCCCACCGCGCCGCCGCCCCGGCGGTCAGGGCGCTGCGCGAGCGCGGCCTCAAGGTGGTCGACCTGTCGGCCGACTTTCGCCTCAGCCGCGAGCGCTACGAGCACTGGTACCAGCCCCACGAGGCCCCGGAGCTGCTCGGCGAAGCGGTCTACGGGCTGCCCGAGGCCCACCGCGAGGAGATCGCGGCAGCCGACCTGGTGGCGGGCCCGGGTTGCAACTCCACCGCCGCGCTGCTGGCCCTGCTGCCGCTCAAGGGGCGGATCGAGGAGGCGGCCGTGGACATCAAGGCCGGCGTGTCGGGCGCCGGGCGCGAGGCCACGGAGGAGACCCACTTCGTGTCGGTGGCCGACAACGTGAACGCCTACAAGGTCGAGGGCCACCGCCACACCGCAGAGCTCGAGCAGGAGCTGCCCGGCGTGCACTTCAGCTTCGTGTGCCACCTGCTGCCCATCGACCAGGGAATCCTCGCCAGCTGCTACGCCATCCCCTCGCAGCCGATCGACCAGGACGAGGCTCGCGCGCTCTACGAGGCGGCCTACGCCGATGAGCCGTTCGTCGAGGTGATCGACAGCCCTCCGCACACCCGTTCCGTGCGCGATACCAACCGCGCGCTCGTTCAGGTGGCGGTGGTGAACGACCGCGTGCTGGCCTTCTGCGCCATCGACAACCTCTGGAAGGGCGCTGCGGGACAGGCGGTGCAGGACCTCAACCTCATGCTTGGCCTGCCCGAGACCGAGGGCCTCGAATGAGCTTCTTCGGCTCGCGCTGGGTCGAGGCGCCGAGGCACGCCCGCGAGCTCGAGCCCCACGCTCTTCCCGCCGGCTTTCGCGCGGCGGGCGTGGCCGCGGGGATCAAGCCGAAGGGGCTCGATGTCGGCGTGCTCGTGTCCGACGCCGAGGACACGGTGTCCGCGGCTCGCTTCACCACCAACGCCCGCGTGGGCGCGCCCGTGACGGTCACTCGCGAGGCCGAGCTCGGCCGGCTCCGCGCCCTGGCCGTGAACTCCGGCTGCTCCAACGTGGGCGACGGCCGGCGCGGCCTCGAGACGGCGGTGGCCATGCAGGCGGCGGCCGCCCAGGAGCTGGGCCTCGACGCTCCCCTCGTGGGCGTCGCCTCGACCGGCATGATCGGCGTCGAGCTGCCGCGCGCCACGGTGCTCGAGGGCATTCGCGCGGCCTGCGCGCAGCTCGGCGGCGACGCGGAGACCTTCTCCGACTCGATCCTCACCACCGACAGCGCGGCCAAGCGGGTGTGCCTGGAGGTCGAGCTCTCGGGTGGTCCGGTGCGCCTGTCGGCCCAGGCCAAGGGCGCGAGCATGATCCAGCCCCGCTTCGCCACGATGTTCTGCTTCGTGCAGACCGACGCGGAGCTCGCGCCCGAGACGATCGAGCTGCTCACCGGCGTGTGCGTGAAGCGCTCCTTCGACCGCATCTCGGTCGACGGGCAGCTCTCCACCAGCGACACGGTCGTGGCCATGGCCAACGGCGCGTCCGGCCTGGCGGTGGAGCCGGAGAGCGACGACGAGCTGCGACTCGGCGAGGCGCTCGACGCGACGCTGCGCCAGCTCGCGGTGCGCATGGTGGCCGACGGCGAGGGCGCCAAGCGCGTGGGCCGCATCGTGGTCAACGGCCGGCCCGATGCCGTGGAGCCGGTGGCGCGCTCGATCGCCAACTCGCCGCTGGTCAAGACCGCGCTGCACGGGGCCGACCCCAACTTCGGCCGCCTGCTGCAGGCCGCGGGGGCGGCCTGGCCGGCGGGCGAGCCGTTCGTGGCCGACCTCCAGATCGAGGGGCACCTCGTGGTGTCGGCGGGCGACGTGGTGGCGGATGCGCCGGCCGAGCTGGTCAGCGGGCCCGAGGTCGAGTACACGCTCACCATGCCCGGCGAGGGCGGCGAGACCGAGGTCTTCTTCAGCGACCTGAGCCCCGAATACGCGCACTTCAACAGCGCCTACAGCACATGAGAGACGTAGCCACCCTCCTCGAGGCGCTGCCCTACATCCGCGAGTTCCACGGGCGGACCGTGGTGATCAAGTACGGGGGCGCGGCGATGACCGACCCCGCCCTCAAGGAGGACTTCGCGCGCGACGTGGTGCTCCTCAAGTACGTGGGCATGAACCCGGTGGTGGTGCACGGGGGCGGGCCGGACATCACGCGCTACATGGAGCGCCTGGGCATGGAGGTGAAGTTCGTCGACGGCCTTCGCGTGTCCGACGAGGCCACCGTCGAGGTGGCCAAGATGGTGCTGGTGGGCAAGCAGAACAAGGACATCGTGCTGCGCCTCAACCGCCACGGGCAGCCCGCGGTGGGGCTGTGCGGCGACGACGGCCTGCTGTTCACCGTCCGCAAGCAGCTGGCCGCCGACGACACCGACATCGGCTTCGTGGGCCAGATCGAGCGCGTGGACGCGAGCGTGCTGCTGCACATCGCCGCCGACTACATACCGGTGATCGCCTCGGTGGGGGCGGACACCGAAGGCCACTCCTACAACGTCAACGCCGATGCCGCGGCGGCCGCGGTGGCCGAGGCGCTCGGGGCGTTCAAGATCGTGTTCCTCACCGACGTCGAGGGCTGGCGCGCCGACCCCGCCGATCCGGCCACCCGCATCTCCGAGGCCACCGCCGCCGAGGTTCGCGAGCGCCTCGGCAGCGTGGGCGGGGGCATGCTCCCCAAGCTCGAGGCCTGCATCCACGCGCTCGAATCCGGGGTGGGCAACGCGCACATCGTCGACGGCCGCCAGCCCCACTCGCTGCTGCTCGAGCTGTTCACCAACGAGGGCATCGGGACCAAGCTGTGGCCCTAGCCGAGCTTCAGGAGCTGGAGGCGGGCGCGGTGATGGGCACCTACCTGCGCAACCCGGTCGAGTTCGTGCGCGGGGAGGGCACGCGCCTGTGGGATTCCGAGGGCCACGAGTACCTCGATTTTCTCGCCGGAATCTCGGTGGTCCAGCTGGGCCACTGCCACCCGGCCGTGGTGGAGGCGGTGCGAGAGCAGGCGGGCCGCCTCATGCACGTGGGCAACCTCTTCTACACCGAGCCGGGGATGCGGCTGGCCAAGCGGCTCTCGGAGCGGCTCGCTCGGGGGCAAGGTGTTCCTGTGCAACTCGGGCGCCGAGGCCATCGAGTGCGCGCTCAAGCTGGCCCGCCGCCACCGGCCGGGCGGCGATTTCGTGGTGTTGGAGGGCGGCTTTCACGGACGCACGATGGGCGCCCTCTCGGCCACGCCCCAGGAGGCCAAGCAGGCGCCCTTCGCGCCCCTCGTTCCCGGCTTCGCCGCCGCGCCGCGCAACGGACCGCTCCCGGTGACCGAGCGCACCGCGGCCGTGCTGATCGAGCCGGTCCAGGGCGAGGGCGGGATCCACCCGATCGACCCCGGGCTGCTGGAGGCGGCGCGGGCGGCCTGCGACGAGTTCGGCGCGCTGCTGATCTTCGACGAGATCCAGTGCGGGATGGGCCGCACCGGCAGCCTGTGGGCCTGGCAGCGCGCCGGGGTTACGCCCGACGTGATGACCACGGCCAAGGGGCTCGGTGGAGGCCTGCCGGTGGGCGCGTGCGTCACGAGCCCCGCCTTCGCCGACGTGATGCAGCCGGGCGACCACGGCTCGACGTTCGCCGGCGGCCCGGTGGTGGCCGCCGCCGCCAACACGGTGCTGGACACGGTCGACGACGAGACCTTCCTCGCAGCGGTCGAGCGCAAGGGCGAGCGCCTGGCGAGCGGCCTGCGCGACATCGGTCTCGACGTTCGCGGCGAGGGCCTGATGCTGGCCTTCGCCTGCGCGGACGGCCCATCGTTGTCGCGGCGCCTGCTGCTCGAGGCGCGGCTGGTGACCAACGCCACCGGCCCCGACACGATCCGCCTGCTGCCGCCGCTCACGGTGAGCGACGAGGAGATCGACGAGGCCGTTCGCCGGGTGGCGGCCCTGGCCTAGTCGCCGGTTTCGCCCTCGAGCCGGCGCCGCATCCGGGCCAGCAGGTCCTCGGCGCCGGTGCCGTTGCGGGTGGTGATGATCTCGAGCAGCTCGTCGGCCAGTTCCCGGCGCGCCCGCGAGGGGCTGCGGTACGCGCGGTCGCCCTCCGGCACGCCGAGCCCGTCGGTGTCCTCGGCCTCGGCCACCTCGACCGGCGCATCGGCACGGGCCCGCTTGGCCCTGTACTGCGCCGCGTCGGCGCCGCGCAGCAGCGCGGCCGGCCGGTCGAACTCGGGCCCCAGGGCGCCGATCCCGCAGGAGATCGCGACCGGGCCCTGCTCGTCTGCCTCCAGGCGCGCGGCCACTTCCCGGCACATCGTGAGAGCGTCGTCGGCGTTCCCGGTGGGCAGCAGCACGCAGAACTCGTCCCCGCCCATCCGGCTCGGCACCGCGTCGGGATGGCCTGCGGTGGCGGCGCGCAGCGCGGCGGCCACCCGCTGAATCACCCGGTCGCCGGCGTCGTGTCCGTAGCTGTCGTTGATCGCCTTGAGGCCATCGATGTCGCAGAGGAAGAGGGCGGGTGACCCCGCGCCCGAGGACTCGTCGCAGGCCTTCTCGAGCGCGTCCTCGAGGACGCGGCGGTTGGCCAGCCCGGTCAGGGGGTCGGTGTAGGCCAGCGCTTCCACCTGCGCGAAGAGCTCCGCTCGGCCAATGGCGGCAGCGATCTGATCGGCGACGGCGCGGATGAAGACCGAATCGGCCTCCACCAGGCGCCGCGCGCCGATGCGGGAGGCCACCCAGAACTCTCCCCACGTCCTGCCTTCGAAGACGATGGGGACGGTGAGGCTCGTCTCCTTCTCCACCTTCCGCAGCAGCTCCCGGTGGGCAGGATCGGTGGCCGGGTCGTCGATAGCGGCGATCATCCAGCCTCCGCCGGCCAAGACACTCAGGGTGGTGGGGAACTCCGAGAGCGGGTAGCGCTCGTCGCGCGGAAAACGCTTCTCGCCGGCGGTCAGCTCGCCGACGTTGATGAGCGTGACCAGAACTCCCGCCTCCCAGCGGCCGATCGACAGGGTCGCCGCGTCGATCGCGGCCAGCGCGCTCTCGGCGGCGAGCTCCAGGACGTCGTCCAGGCGGTGGGCGCCCGCCACACCGGCCGCGACCCTCACCAGCGCGTGGAGCTGCGCCTCGGCAAGGCTGTCGCTGCGAACCGGGTTCACCACTGAGAGCATCGGATTTCCGGAGCGCGGCCTTTAGAAACGATGACGGCTGTTAGCTTCTCCGCCCCGTGAGCGAGCCGCGCCACACCCTCATCCGAACCGCCTCCTACGAGGCCGATCCGGCCGACGTCGGACGCGTGCTGTTGCTCTACTCGGGGGGTCTCGACACGAGCGTCATGCTCAAGTGGATCCAGGACGAGTACGAGGCCGAGGTGGTGGCCCTGACCGTCAACCTGGGCCAGCCCGACGAGGACTACGAGGTGATCCGCGGCAAGGCCCTGCACCTGGGCGCACTCGACTGCCACGTGGTCGACGCGCGCGAGGAGTTCGCCCGCGACTACGTGCTGCCGGCCATCAAGGCCAATGCGCTCTACGGCGGCGGCTATCCGCTCTTCACCGCGCTCGGGCGGCCGCTGATCGCCAAGCTGGCGGTGCAGTACGCGCGCGAGACCGGCTGCGACACCGTTGCCCACGGCTGCACCGGCAAGGGCAACGATCAGGTGCGCATCGAGGGCACGGTGGTGGCCCTCGACCCCGACATGAAGATCATCGCTCCGGTGCGGGGCTGGCAGATGGGCCGCGAGGAGGAGATCGCCTACGCGCGCGAGCACGGGATCCCCGTGAAGGGCGGTACCGAGGCGCCGCCCTACTCGATCGACGACAACCTCTGGGGGCGTTCCTCGGAGGGTGGGCCGATCGAGGACATGGACGAGCCGCCCCGCGACGACGTGTTTCAGCTCGTGACCCGTCCCGAGGAGGCGCCCGACGAGGCCGAGGACGTGACCGTCGAGTTCGAGCGCGGGGTTCCGGTGGCCCTCGGCGGCGAGCGGCTCGGCCTGGTCGACCTGCTCGAGCGCGCCGGGGAGATCGGCGCTCGCCACGGGATCGGGATCGTCGACCACATCGAGGACCGCATCGTCGGCCTCAAGGTGCGCGACCTGTACGAGGTGCCCGCCGCCGAGCTCATCCTCACGGCGCACAAGGAGCTTGAGAAGCTGGTGGGCACGATCCACCAGAACACCTTCAAGCCCCAGCTCGACAGCCACTGGGCCTACCTGGTGTACGCCGGGCTCTGGTACGAGCCGCTGCTCTCCGACCTCAACGCCTTCATGGACGCGGTCAACGAGCAGGTGACGGGCGAGATCACCATGCGCCTCTACAAGGGCAGCTGCCGCCCGGTGTCCCGGCGCTCGGAGAACTCGCTCTACGACCCGGATCTGGCCGGCTTCGGGGAGTCGGGAGGCCTGTTCTCCCAGCAGGCCAGCCCGGGCTTCATCGAGCTCTGGACGCTCGGCTCGCGGACGGCTTACAACGTGCGCCGCCGGGGTAAGAGCTAGCTATGCCGTTCAAGGCCTACACAGTGTTGGGATGGGTCGCGTGGCAGATCGCGAGCCGGTTTGCCAAGTACAAGATGGGTCAGAGCAAGGGGAAGCTCGGCGCCGCGGCGACCGTGCTCGCGGTGCTGATCGCCGGACTGGCCGCGGGCCGCTCCGCGATGTCGTCCGACGACTAGCGCTCTACGCGGGCCGCCCGGCCTTCAGCAGGTCGCGCCAGTCCTCGGGGTCCAGATCGGCCGGCTCGGTCGTCTCGATGAAGTCGATCACGACGTCCAGAAAGCGCTGGGGCTCGTCGAGATGGGGGAAGTGCCCCGCCTCCTCGAACACCTCCAAGCGGCTTGACGGCACGAGCTCGTGCGCCGCGCGGGCGTGCTCGATCGGGATGATCGAGTCGCGCTCGCCCCACACGAGCATGAACGGGATGTTCTCGGCCAGGTAGAGGCGGTCGTTGGCGCTCACCCGCTGGCCCATCGGGTCTACGATCGTGCGCAGCGTGTGCACGAAGGCGGCCCTCGCCTCCGGATCCTCGAGCGAGGCGTGGCCGCGCGCGAGCTCGGCCATGTCGGTGCCGGCGTGCAGCCCGAGGCGCCCGACCAAGCGGCTGGCCGAGCGCCCGGCGTCGAGCAGCCTGGTGCTGGCCAGGAGCGGCAGCACCACCTCGGAGAAAGGCAGGGTGGCGGCGCGCAGCAGCAGGTTGAGCTCTCGGCCCAGGCCGCCGCTGTCGACGAGCACCATGCGCTCGCAGCGCTCGGGGAACTGGTAGGACAGCTGCATCACCACGCCGCCGCCGAGCGAGTGGCCGACGAAGGTCGCGCTCTCGTGGCCCGAGGGCCACCATCAGGTCGCGGATCCCGCTGGCGTACGCGCCCAGCGAGTAGTCGCCGCGGGGCTTGGCCGACTCGCCGTGGCCGATCAGATCCGGGGCGATCACCGTGAAGCGCGTGGCCAGGTAGGGCATCACCCGATCCCACGTGGCCGAGGTGGACGTGATGCCGTGCACCAGCACGATCGCGGGGCCCGAGCCGGCGCGCCGGTAGGCCACCCGGTGGCCGTGGAGCTCGATCTCCTCGAGTGCCACCTCCTGCGGTCCCAGCCGGCGGGGTGCGGGCGGCGGGCTCTGGGTGCCGGCGGCGGTCATCGCGTCCCAAGGTTAGTCGGGCGGCGGGCGGAGGCCGACGCGTACAGTCGCCCGGTGTCCGAGGCGCTCGTCAGCCGGTCGATCGAGCTGCCCAGCGGTGACCTCACCGTGTGGCAGCCCGAGGACGCGGCCGAGCTGCCGGATGCGGGGGCGGTCGAGTGGGCGCCGATCGCGCCCTACTGGTCGGTTCTCTGGCGCAGCGGGGTGGCGCTGGCGAGCGAGCTCGACGGCATGGCCCTCGCCGGGCGGAGCGTGGTCGAGCTGGGCTGCGGGCTCGCGGTACCGAGCATCGCCGCCGCCCGGGCCGGCGCCCGGGTGCTGGCCACCGATTCTGCCCCCGAAGCGCTGGAGCTCGCGGAGCGCAACGCCGCCGCCAACGGGGCGCAGATCGAGACGGCGACGGTCGACTGGAAGCAGCCGGAGGCACTGGTCGAGCGCGCGCCCTTCGACCTCGTGGTCGCGGCCGATGTGCTCTACGAGCGCTCCGGCGTGACCCTGCTGCTGTCGCTCCTGCCTCGGCTTGCTCCCGAGGCCCTGATCGCCGACCCGGGCCGCACGTCGGCCGCCGCCTTCGTCGAGGAGGCCGAGCGCCGCTGGCCGCTCGAGACAAGCGAGCGCGGCGTGGTCCAGATCCACCGGCTGCGCTTCGCTCAGCGGTAGCCGGCCGGGTCCGCGGGCCGGCCTGGGTCCTGCACCTCGACCATGTAGCGCCAGCAGTCGGGCTGCGACCCGTCGAGATCGGTGAAGCCGTACTCCCGGGCGAGCCCGCCGGAGGAGAAGGAGCCGCCGTTGCGGCTGCTCCGGTCCGGGTCCGCTGCGAGGGCGGCCACCGCCCGGCCCACGAACCGCGGGCTCTCTGAGATGGCGGCGAAGTGCGGGTTGACGGCCGCGCCGTCGCGCCAGTTGGCCTCGGTGACGCCGTAGTTCTCGAGCATCATCTCCGAGCGCATCCAGCCCGGGGTCAGGGCCACGGCGCCGCAGCCATGCGCCGCCAGCTCCTTGCTCTGGGCGAAGGCGAGCCGGATCACCGCCGTCTTCGCCAGGTCGTAGAAGGCCGACACGCGGTAGTTCTCGGCGTTGTACTCGCGCGTGCCGTCGGTCATCTCCACCACCAGGCCGCCCGGCCTGCGAATCAACAGGGGCAGCGCGAAATGGCTGGTGATCAGGTGGGTGTCGATGGCCAGGCGCAGCATGCGCAGGCCCTTCTCGAGGTCGTGCTCCCACAGCGGCGTGTCCCACTCGAACAGCCGCTCCCCGCCCCAGATGTCGTTGACCAGGACATCGAGTCGCCCCTGTTCGGCGTCGATGCGCGTTACCAAGTCCTCCACCTGGCCGGCTTCCAGGTGGTCAACCGGGACGGCGATGCCGGTCCCGCCCGCGGCGCTCACCTGCTCCGCGGTCTGCTCGATGGTCTCGGGGCGGTCGTACTCCGAGCGCCTCTGCGCGGTGCTGCGGCCGGTGCAGTAGACGGTGGCCCCAGCCTCGCCCAGGGCCACTGCGGTGCCGCGGCCGGCTCCTCGGGTCGCGCCCGCCACCAAGGCCACCTTTTCGCTCAACGGGCCCGTCACGGTGCGGACCCTACGCGGACCACCGCCGAGGGGTAGGGTCGCGCCGCACCCAAACAGGAGGCTCACGTGGCAAACGGCGATCCCGTCCGTGTAGGGCAACCCAACTTCGGCAGCGCCGAGACGGTGGTTCAGGCGACGGTCAATACGCCGGCGTCGACGCTCAAGGTGCAGGTCGGCGCCGGCTCGAGCGGCGCGGCCGTGAGCGGGCTGGCGGGCCCGGGCATTGGGGTGAAGGGCGAGAACCTGACCGGCCTTCGGCCGGGGATATGGGGTCGCTCGAGCGGCGGGATCTTCGGCGCCGTGATGGGCGACGCGCCGTCGATCGGCGTGCGAGGACACGGGTCGACGGGCGTGGTGGGTCAGGGAGGGGTCGGTGTGAACGGCTTCTCGGTCGGCGCTGCGGGGATCGGAGTGGTTGGTGATGTGATCGACCAGCTCGGCCAGGACAACGGCAGCGCCGGGGTGATCGGCCGGGCCGAGGCGGGTCCGGGCGTGTCCGCGAGCTCCGCGACCGGAACCGGGGCCCTTGCCGCATCCACCTCGGGGCCGGGCGTCGACGCGCGCTCGGACACCGCGCCGGGCGTCGTCGCGCGGTCTCGCGACAGCACGGGGGTCCAGGCGTCGGGCGGCTCGATCGGTGTCTCGGGCAAGGCTCCCCAGTGCGGGGTCATGGGGGAGGCGCAGTCGGGCTGGGCGATCTACGGGACCACTCAGGGTTCCGGCGACGGCGTTCGCGGCGAGTCGACCGGCGGCTGGGGAGTGGTCGGCTTCGGCCGGGAGCACCCGGGTGTGGGTGCGCGCTCACAGTCGGGCGCGGGCCTCGACGCGGCGTCCGCGAGCGGGCCGGGTGTCGTGGCAGCCGGACGCACGTTCGGAGTCTCCGCCGCTGCCTCCCAGGGCGTGGGCGTGCGCGGCGAGTCAACCGCCGGCGCAGCGGGGGTGCTCGGAGTCGGGCCGCGGTCCTTCGGCGTGTGGGGACAGAGCGATCTGGGGGTCGGTGCGGTCGGCTCCTCGACATCGGGGGTGGGAGTGGCCGCGCTGGGGCGGGGGAGCCTGCCTGCGCTCGTGGCCTACGGCCTCGGCGGCGGCGGCGCGGCGCGCTTCGTCGGCGACGTGATGATCAGCGGCTCGCTGACGGTGACGGCCATCAAGGCGGCGGCGGTGCGCCACCCGGACGGGACGCTTCGGCGGCTTCACTGCGTCGAGGCGCCCGAAGCGATGTTCGAGGACATGGGCGAGGCCGAGCTGGTCGACGGGCGGGCCGAGGTCAAACTCGACCCCGATTTCGCCGCGCTGGTCGATCTCGACGGCTATCAGGTGATGCTCACCAGCTACGCGCCGGTCGCGCTCTACGTGAGCCGCCGCGACGCCGAGGCCTTCGAGATCGCCGTCGTCGAGGGCCCGAGGCCGGCGCGAGGGCGTGAGCCCGTGCGCTGCGGATGGCGCGTGGTGGCCCGGCGCAGAGACGTCGAGCGCGAGCGCCTGGCGGTCGTCCCCGAGAGCGAGCCGCCGGATCTGATGGCCGACGTCGATATGGGGAAGCCCCCGCGTCCCGGCGAGCCCGCGACGACGCGGCTCGACCCGCCCACGTCCCCGCCGGAGCGGCCGCTGCCGTTGCCGCCGGAGGCGCCGCGGGCCGACCTCGCCGACCTCGAGGGTGCCGGTGGCTAGGGCGTGGAGGCGGCTCCCAGCGAGTCGGCGCCAAGGAACTTCGGCGTGCCCTCCTCGTAGAAGACGTCGACCTCGGTGATCGTGAAGCCCGCCGAGGTGAGCAGGTCGACCACCGGCCGGGTGAGGTGGCAGCCGCCGAACACGCGCTTCTGAATCGGCTCGAGGCGATGCTGCGTCCGGCGAACCCTCGCGTCGGGCGCAAGCCCGTGTTCGAGGAAGTGCAGGGTGCCCCCGGGCTTGAGCACCCGTCGCAGCTCGGCCAGGGCCAGGTAGACGTCGGGGATCGTGCACATGCTCCATGTCGAAAGCGCGGAGTCGAAGGAGTCGTCCTCGAAGGGCAGCGATTGGCCGTCCAGGCCGGAGCGCTCGACGGGCACGTTGGTGGCCCGCACCCGTTCGGCCGCGAGCTTCCAGCCCGTATCGGCCGGCTCCACCGCGGCAACCCGGCTGACGGTGCTCGGGTAGAACGGGACGTTGAGCCCCGACCCGAAGCCGATCTCGACGACATCTCCCCGGAGGCCCGCACAGACCCGCTCCCGCAGCGGTTCGACCGCCTTCAGCCCGCAGGCAAAGTCGATCATCCGGGGGAGGACGTGCTCTGCGTAGAGGCCCATCAGCCGTCCTCGCCGGGCCGGTCTTGGGTCACGCTCATGACGCGAGCGTAGCCCCGTGAGCGGATTGCTGGACCGCCCGATGAATTCGACCTCCGCGCGTGGTCTCACCGAGTGATCACGCACCAAACTTGTCCGAGGAGCTGAAAGAGATGCCCGTGAATCGCGTTCTTGCCGGTGTTGCCGTATCCGACGTGGACGCCGCCGTGCCCTGGTACGAGATGTTGTTCGGCCGGCCGCCCGACGCGCTTCCGATGGAGGGCCTCGCCGAGTGGCATGTCCCTTCCGGTGGGGTGGTCCAGCTGTTCGCCAGCAGCGATCGGGCCGGCGGCTCGGCGCTGACGCTCGACTTCGCCGGGCTAGAGCAGGAGCTGGCCGCCATGCGCGAGCGCGGCCTCGATCCCGGGGACCTGGACGACACAAGGTCGCAGAGCGTGCTGATCGCCACCGTGACCGATCCGGAGGGCAACGCGATCACGCTGGTCGAGCAGCGCTGAGGACTTTGCTACGGTTCACCTAATGGTTAACGATCCGTTCAGGGCGCTCGCCCATCCGATCCGCCGGGGCATCGTCGAACGCCTCGCCACAGGCCCCGCCACGGTGGGCGACGCCACCGGCGGGTTCGGGGTGTCGAAGCCGGCCATCACCAAGCACCTCAAGGTGCTGGAGGAGACGGGCGTGGTGGCCCGCGTGGTGGAGGGCCGGACGCACAGGCTCTCGCTTCAGCCGCCCGCGCTCGGCGAGGCCGCCGTCTGGATGGATCGCCAGCGCGCCCATTGGGAGCGCCTGTTCGACGTAGTCGACGAATACCTCAAGGAGAACCCCACATGAACACCCCACCGATCGTTTCACCCACCGAATGGGACACCGCCCGCGAGGAGCTACTGGTCAAGGAGAAGGAGCTCACCCGCGCCCGCGACGCGATGGCCGCGCAGCGCCGCCGGATGCCGTGGATGGCCGTGGAGAAGGAGTACACGTTCGACGGCCCGGATGGCTCGGCCAGCCTGCTGGACCTGTTCGACGGCCGCCGCCAGCTGGTCGTCTACCGCGCCTTCTACGCACCGGACGTGACAACGTGCGCACCGGGCACCTCCTACCCGGAGCGGGCCTGCGTGGGTTGCTCCTTCCTCGCCGACCAGGTCGCGCACCCGGCCCACCTGAACGCGCGGGATACGACGCTCGCGTTTGCCTCCCGCGCCCCCCAGGCCGAGATCCAGGGTCTCAAGGAGCGCCACGGATGGGAGCGAATTCCCTGGTACTCCATCACCGACGACTTCGACGCCGACTTCGGCGTGGACCAGTGGCACGGCACGAACGCCTTCATCCGCGACCCCGACGACAAAATCTTCCGCACCTACTTCATCGACTCCCGCGGCGACGAAGCGATGGGCACCACCTGGGCCTACCTCGACATCACTGCGCTCGGACGCCAGGAGGAGTGGGAGGACTCGCCGGAAGGCTCCCCGCAGACCCCGCCCTACGAGTGGTGGACCTACCACGACCGCTACGGCGACGCCGCATGATCGCCCACGTGGTCGGCCTTCCGCTGGAGGAGGTCCTTCCCTCGGTGACCGGCGTGGGCGCCGGCCTGCTGCTCGCCCGCGCCTGGATAATGGGCCGCGTCGGCAGGCAATCGAAGGGCGGCAGATGAGCGAGAACACGACGCTGCGCATGGAGCGCACCTATCAAGCGCCCGCGCAGGCCGTGTTCGATGCGTGGACGAGCGAAGAGGTGATGCGGCGGTGGTGGCACGCCGGCCACGACTGGGAGACGACCGAGGCCGAGGTCGACCTGCGCGTGGGCGGCGCGGTGAGGGTGGTCATGCGCGATCCCCACGAGGACACCGAGTACGGCGGGGGCGGCCGGTACACCGAGATCGATCCCCCCAGCCGCCTTGCGTTCACCTGGATCTGGGACGGCAACGACACGCGTCAGCTGATCGAGCTCGACCTCGAGGAGAGCGACGGCGCCACCACGGTCCGCTTCACCCACAGCGACCTCTGGGACGAGGAGGCGGTGCTCATGCACGAGGACGGCTGGAGCACGGCCTTCGACAACCTGGCCCGGACCGTGGAGGGGCCTGAGGGCTAGCGCTCGGCCATGATGGCCTGGTTCCCCGTGGCCCAGGCCACGGTCAGGGTAAGAGCCGCGATGCGCCAGCCGCCGTCTTCCCGCCGCAGGCCGAAGTCGTAGCGGCCGCCGACCACCCAGCGCGATCCGCCCGAGGGGCTGTGCGCCACGTGGGTGGCGGTCACGTTGGCGGCCGCCGTGGCCGTGTCGCCGTCGGCCACGACCACGTGGTTGGCGATGAGGTGCTGCGTGGCCTCCAGGCGGTCGAGCATCTCCGACCAGCCGCCGACCAGGTCGGCGGGGGAGACCTGCTGAGGCTCCCCGCCGTTCAGGGATGTGTAGTCCACGTCGACCATCTCGCAGAAGAGGCCGCGTACCGCGGACCACTCGCGGGCGTCGGTCAACAGCCCGAGGTTCGAGATGAGGTCGATGATCTCGTCGCGGGCGCTCATCCGCCGATGTGCCGGTCGAGCCAGGACACCGCGTGTCCGGCGGCCTCGCTGACGTAGGGATCCTGGTCGTAGAGCTCGACGTGGTTGTGCGTCTCGATCCACACGAGCTCCTTCTCTCCCTGAGCCGCGTCGTACGCCGCCTGGGCGTACTCGGGGAGCAAGGCGGCGTCCACCGTCCCGTGGACGATCAGCAGGGGGGTCGGCGCGACGAGGGGCGCGGCCGCGATCGCGTTGTAAGCGAAGTACGCGGGCAGCGAGTCCGCCGTGATCCTCTCAGACCACGCGGGGGCGTCGGCTTTGTGAGTGCGGTCGTAGTACTCGTAGGCCTCGTCGTTGGGCATCGCGGCGATCGGTGTGTCCTCCGTGAGCTCGTGGGCGATGGTGGGGACGTACTGGAGCTCGCCGGTCGCGTACTGGGTCTGAACGACGTCGTTGATGCTGCGCACGTAGCCGGCGAAGCCGTCGACGCCGAATCCCTGCTGGAAGGTGCCGCCGATGTCGTAGCCGCCGGCGACGGCGACCACGGCCTGTCGGGCGCTTGTCCCGGGCGGCGAGCGAGACGGCGTAGCCGCCGCCCATGCACACGCCGACCACGCCGACCCGGTCCGAGTCGACGTCGTCGCGCGTGATCAGGTGGCTGACCGCGCTGTGGTAGTCCTCGATCACCGACCACGGGTCGTAGCGGGCCCGCGGCTCACCGCCGCTGTCGCCGTAGCCGCGCGGGTCGAAGGTCAGCGCGGTGTAGCCGGCGTCGGCCAGTCGCTCCGCGTAGTGGGGCAGCGTCTGCTCCTTCACGCTGGAGATCGGGCCGCAGAGGGCCACCGCCGCCGTGGGCTCATCCTCGGCGGCGCCGGGTGGCCGGTAGAGGTGGCCGGCGAGCTCCTCACCCGCCCCGGCGAAACGCACGTCCTGCCGGCGGGCGGGATCGGCCTGGAGATAGTCGGTCATGGGCGATCAGAGTGTCATACGGCCCGTTCGGTGTCTGGAACGAAATTGACCGTCAGGCGGCCTGCTGGTATCCGGCGTAGCCGGCCGGGGTGACGCCGAGCGACCGGCGAAACCAGCGTCCGAGATGCGCCTGGTCGGCAAAGCCGGCGGCCGCGGCGGCCGCGGCCGGAGTCCAACCCTCGGCGAGCATCCGCTGCGCGCGGGTCAGGCGCAGCATGATCAGGTAGGCGTGCGGCGTGGTGCCGAGGATGCGCCGGAAACGCCGCAGCAGGGTGAACTTGGTCACGCCGGCCGCGGCGGCGGTCGCCTCCAGGGTGGGGCGGCCCTCGAGATGGGCGGCGAGGAAGTCGCGCGCGGTGTCGACCGCATCGCGCGGCCCGGCCGAGTCGCGCAGCGCTTCGCTTTCGAGCGCGCCGGTGGTGAGCACGGCGGCCACCAGGTCGGTGACCGCCTCACCGGCCTGCAGCTCGTCCTCGGCCGCGGCCAGACTGTCGGGCGACCAGGCGGAGGTCGGGAAGGGAATGCCGCCCTACGAACGCCATGGTGCCGTGTATCCCGTCGGCGGGAAGGAGCTCGGGAGCGATGTCGACGGACATGAATCCGTGAACGCCCTCGCCGCTGGCCCAGACGCAGCCGGGGGCCCGCAGCGAGACGCTGTCGGAGGGGTAGCTGTGCCGCCTGCCGTCCACCGAGACGTCGTGGGTGGCGCCGTACTTGAGGCAGACGCCCAGACCGGCCGAGACCCGAGCGGGAAACCTGCGTGCCGCGGGCTCGGCGACCACGATCTCCACCCGCCCCTCGAGCTCGGCGGGCCTCACGATGCGGCAGCCCGAGAGGCCCACCTCAGGCGGCGTCGTCACCGGGCGCATGATGGCAGGGCGATACGTTGCGGCCGTGAACCGTCGCGCCCGTGCAGGACGAGCGTTGCTGGCGGCCACCGCGGCCGCCTCGCTGCTCGGCCTGGCCATCCAGGTGCTGGTGTCGGCGGGCAACGAGGCCGGCCTGTTCCCCACCGCCGCGGGCCGGGTGTTCAACGTGTTCTGCTACTTCACCGTCCAGTCGAACCTGCTGGTGGCGGTCACGAGCATCCTGCTGCTGGTGCGCCCGGACCGCGAGTCGCTGACCTTCCGCGCCCTCCGGCTCACCGGGCTGATCGCGATCACGGTGACGTTCGTGATCTACCACACCGCGCTCAGCAACCTGGTGGAGCTGGACGGCTGGGCGGAGGTGGCGGACCAGCTGGTGCACACGGTTGCCCCCGTGCTGGCCGTGGTGAGCTGGCTGGTCGCGGGACCCCGCGGCCAGGCCGACGAGCGCACGGCGGCGTGGTCGCTTGCGGCGCCGGCCGCGTGGGTGGTGTTCACGCTCGTGCGCGGCGAGCTGATCGGCTTCTACCCCTATCCCTTCGTCGACGTCGACCAGTACGGCTACGGGCGGATCGCGCTGAACATCGCGCTGATCGGCGTGCTCTTCTACGCGCTGGCGCGCGGGGCGGTCTGGCTCGACCGCCGTCTCGGATCCCCCCACTCGCGGTAGAACTCACGCATGGCCAAATCCGAAGCCACGATCATCGACGCCGGAGGGCGAGACCTGCGCGTGTCCAGCGCCGATCGCGTGATCTTCCCCAAGACCGACCGCTCGGGAGAGGTCACCAAGCTCGATGTCGTCCAGTACTTCCTCGCCGTGGGGGACGGGATCATGCGCGCGCTGGAGCGACGGCCGACCACGCTCGAGCGCTGGCCGAAGGGCGTGCACCCGGGGATCGTGGTCTCGACGCGCGAGAAGGGCGGGGGCGACGCCTTCTACCAGAAGCGGGTTCCCAAGGGCGCTCCGGACTACGTGGAGACGGCGCGCATCGAGTTCCCGTCCGGTCGACACGCCGACGAGGTGTGTCCCACCGAGGTGGCCGTGGTCGGCTGGGCCGCCCAGATGGGCACGATCACGTTCCATCCCTGGCCCGTTCGCAGTGACGACGTGGACCACCCCGACGAGCTGCGCATCGACCTCGACCCCCAGCCGGGCACCGATTTCGCCGACGCCGTGCGGGTGGCCGCCGAGGCGCGCGTGCTGCTGGGTGACCTGGGCTACACCGGCTTTCCCAAGACGTCGGGCGGCCGGGGTGTGCACATCTACGTGCGGATCGAGCCGCGCTGGACGTTCACCGACGTGCGCCACTCCGCCATCGCCTTCGGGCGCGAGCTCGAGCGGCGCCTGCCGGGCCAGGTGACGACCAAGTGGTGGAAGGAGGAGCGCGGCGAGCGCATCTTCGTCGACTACAACCAGAACGCGCGCGATCGCACCATCGCCTCCGCGTACAGCGTGCGCGCCAAGCCGGGCGCGCCGGTGTCGACCCCCGTGACCTGGGACGAGCTCACCGAGGTGCAGCCCGAGGACTTCACCGTCGCCACCATGCCCGCGCGCTTTGCCGAGATCGGCGACCGCCACGCCGCGATCAACGACGCCGCCCACTCCCTGCAACCCCTGCTCGACATGTACGAGCGCGACGAGGAGCAGGGCAGCGGTGACATGCCCTACCCGCCGGACTATCCGAAGATGCCGGGCGAGCCCAAGCGCGTGCAGCCGTCGCGCGACCGCGACCGCAAGAAGGGCTGACCAGGCAGGGCTAGCCCTGGGGCAGCTTCTTGGCCCCGCGTTTGGTGACCGGCCTCGAGGGCGGCGGCACCACGGGCCCGATGTCCCCGTCCGGGGCCTCGTCGAGGTCGACGATCACCGGGGCGTGGTCGCTCGGCCCGCTGCCCTTGCGGGCCTGGCGGTCGACCCACGCGGCCTGGACGCGGTCGGCCACGCTCGCGCCTGCCAGGACCAGGTCGATCCTCATGCCGAGGTCCTGGTGGAACATGCCGGCGCGGTAGTCCCAGTAGGTGAACACCCGCTCGCCCGGCCAGCGATCGCGCACCACGTCGCGCAGGCCCACCGCCTGCAGCTCGGCCAGGGCCTCGCGCTCCGGCGGCGTGACGTGAGTCTGGCCCGCGTAGGCGTCGGGGTCGAATACGTCGTCGTCGGTCGGCGCGATGTTCATGTCGCCGCACACCACCGTCGTCTCCGGGTCCGCGGCCACGGCTTCCCGCAAAGAGGCCAGCCAGGCGAGCTTGTACTCGTAGTGCTCGGAGCCCGGCACCCGGCCGTTGGGCACGTACACGGAAACCACTCGCATCCCGCCGCACATGGCCGACACCGCCCTGGCCTCCGGATGAGGGAAGCCGGGCCCACCCTCGAGTCCGGTGACCACCTCGTCCAGGCCCGCGCGCGAGAGGATCGCCACCCCGTTCCAGCTCGGCTCCCCGTGGAGCGCGACCTCGTACGAGCGCTCGGCGAGCTCGTCGCCGAGCAGCCCGGTGAAGGCGTCGTCGGCCAGCTTTGTCTCCTGCAGGCAGACCACGTCGGGCCGGCGCTCGTCGAGCCAGGGCAACAGCCGCGGCACGCGCTGCTTGGCGGAATTGACGTTCCAGGTGGCGATTCGCACCGCCCTGACGGTACCGGCCCGAAGCCGGGGCTAAAGATCGCCACGCGCCGTCCGAGTAGGCGAGGCGAACGCGGCCACAAAGGTCGCCCGACAACGGAGGGACACCTCATGCAGGACACATCGCAGGCTTGGTCGAAGATCATCGCGAAGTCGTGGGCCGACGACTCGTTCAAGACCCAGCTGCTGGATGATCCCAAGCCCGTGCTCGACGAGTACGGAATCAACGACCTCGACGAGTACCACGTCCAGGTGATCGAGGATCCGAACGCTCGCCCGGGCGACTGGCACATTCAGGGCCGCGGCCCGACCGCCACGTACGTCGTGGCGATTCCGCCGAAGCCCAATGGTGAGCTCAGCGACAGCGAGCTCGAGGGCGTCGCGGGTGCCGGATGCGCCTGCTGCTGCTGCTGCACTGGCGCAGCCAGCGACGAGATCCTCTAGCCCACGCCGGCCTGACTACCGCCCGCCGTCGTGGCTAAGACCAAAGTCATCATTCAGGTCCACCCGTCGGCGGGCGATCCGGCCGCCGACCTCGAGCGGCGTCCCATTGGACGCAACAACGAGGTATTCCAGGAGATGCTCACGAGCCTCGAGGGGCTCGCCATCACCCTGGACGAGCTCGGCTACTGGGGCCTCTCCCATACCGAGCACCATTTCCACTCCGAGGGCCTCGAGCTCTCGCCCGACCCCGGGCTGTACAACCTCCATCTGGGCAGCCGGACCACCCGGCTGCGCCATGGACAGCTCGGCTTCGTGCTGCCGACTCACGATCCCATCCGGCTCGCCGAGCGCTGCTCGATGATCGACCACATGCTGGGGGGCCGGTTCTTCGTCGGCCTTGCCCGCGGGTATCAGCGCCGCTGGGTCGACGTGCTCGGCCAGCACATGGGAAACAGGGCCGCGTCCCTCGGCGACGAGGAAGCCGATGCCCGCAACCGCCGGCTCTTCGCCGAGCACTTCCGCATCCTCAAGGCCGCGTGGACGGACGACCTGCTGCAGTACAAGGGCGAGCACTACGAGGTGCCCTACCCCTACGACGAGGGCATCCAGAACTGGCCGCCGGCCGACTTCACCCGCCAATACGGCACGCCCGGCGAGGTCGACGAGAACGGCACGGTCGTCGGCGTGAGCGTGGTGCCGCGGCCCTTCCAGCAGCCCCACCCGCCGGTGTTCCAGGCCAACTCGACCAGCGCCAAGACGGTCGACTGGGCAGCGCGCGAGGGCCTGATCCCGACCATGCTCGCCACGCCGGACGAGACCGTGTTTCGCCTGGCCCGCGGCTACCGCGAGGTGGCAGCGAGCGTGGGGCGCGAGCTCGCCCCCGGCGAGCAGACCGGCATCGTCCGCAGCGTCCAGATCTGTCGCGATCGCAGCCAGCTGGACGAGATGACCCGCAACCACAACCGCGCGATCTGGACCGACTGGTACCGCAACTTCGGCTTTCTCGAGACCCTGCGCCACCCCGGCGAGACCGGACCGGTCCCTGGCCCGGGTGAGACCGTGGGCGGGCGGCTGCTGAGCTCGGGCATGGTCATCGGCGGGCTCCTGGACGACGTGAAGCGCCGCATGGAGGCCATCGTCGAGGCCGGGATCGAGTACTTCGTCTGGCACCTGCCCTGGGGGCTCGTGGACGACGACCTGCTGATCGCCCAGCTCGAGCTCTTCGCCTCCGAGGTGATGCCGGAGTTCGACCTGGTCGACGGCTGGAGCCCGGACGAGATGGTCTCCCTCGAGGCGGCCGGCCGATGAGCACCCTTTCGCCTCCCCTCGCAACGGGCAGCACCGCGGTGCGCTTCGATCCGCGCTTCTCGGTGGAGCGCGTGGACGGGGTCGGGGTCTTCCTGCTCTCCGAGGACGGCTCGAAGGTGCTGAGCGAGCCCATCCACCGCGCGCTGGGTGAGCTGGTCGATGGCACGCGAAGCGCCGACGACCTCGCGGAGGCATTGGCCGACCGCTTCACGCCCCTCGAGACCTACCACGTGCTCGAAACCATGACCGCGAAGGGCTACCTGGAGACCGCGGGCGACGCCGGCGTCTCCGACGGCCAGCGCGCCTACTGGGCGCTGGCGGGGGTGAGCGCCGATGACGCGGAGCCGCGGGTCGCGGCCACCGGTGTGCGCGCCACGACCCTCGGCGACATCGACCCCACCGTGCTCGACGAGGCGCTCGACGCCGCCGGGCTGCTCGGTGCTCCGGGCGCGGAGGGCACGCTCACGGCGGTCGCCACCGCCGACTACCTCACTTCCGAGCTGGCCGCGGTGGACGAGCGCCAGCGGGCCGCGGGCGAGCCCTGGCTGCTGCTCAAGCCGGTGGGCGCCACGATCTGGCTCGGCCCACTGCTGGTGCCCGGGCAAACCGGCTGCTGGCACTGCCTGGCCGAGCGCCTTCAGGGCAACCGGGCCGTCGAGTCGTATCTGTCTCAGCAGCGCGGCGCACCGATCGAGAGCCCGGTCGGCCGCGCACAGGATCCCGCGGCCGAACGGCTCGCCGCCGCCCTGGCCGCACAGCAGCTGCGCAACGTCGCCGGGGGCACCGCCGCCCGGCCGCTCGAGGGCACTTTGCTCACGATCGACACCCGCACCCTCGAGGTCGCGCGGCACGCGCTGATCCGGCGCCCCCAATGCCCGGCATGCGGCGACCCCGGAATGGTCGCGGACCGCGGCTTCTCGGCTCCCGTGCTCAGCAGCCGGCCCTCGGCCGGCAACCGCCTGCACCGCGCGGCGAGCGTCGAGGCCACCCTCGAGCGCGTGGGCACCCACGTCAGCCCGATCACCGGTGCGGTCAAGTCGGTCGACAGCGTGTTCGCCGACCAGGAGGGAGTGATCCACGCCTACACGGCGGGTCACAACTTCGCCGTCCAGTACGACGGCCTCGCCTTCTTGCGCCGGAGCCTCAGGGTTCGCTCGGGCGGCAAGGGCCCGACCGACGCGGACGCGCGCGTCGGCGCCATCTGCGAGGCGCTCGAGCGCTACTCGGGCGTGTACCGCGGCGACGAGGCCAATGTTCGGGGCCGCTACTCCGAGCTGGAGGAGGCCATCCACCCCAACGACGTGATGGGCTTCAGCGAGCGCCAGTACCGCGAGCGCGAGGCGCTCAACGAGGCCGGCCGCATCCATACCATTTCGTCCCAGCTCGTCCCCGAGCCCTTCGACGTCGACGCGGAGATCGACTGGAGCCCGATGTGGTCGCCGGTCGACGGCACTCGCCGCCTGCTGCCGGCGGGCATGTGCTACTTCAACTACGCGAGCTACCACGGCTACCGAAGCGCTTCGGAGCTCTACTTCCTGGCCGACTCGAACGGCCACGCCGCCGGCTCGTCACTGGAGGACGCGGCCCTGCAGGGGGTGCTCGAGCTGATCGAGCGGGACGCGGTCGGAATCTGGTGGTACAACCGCGTGCAGCGGCCCGGCATCGACCTCGCCTCGGTCACCGACCCCTACGTCGAGCGACTCGTCAACCGCCTCGACCAGCTCGGCCGCGAGGTGTGGGCGATCGACCTCACCAACGACCTCGGCATCCCGGTGGTGTGCGCCGCCAGCCGCCGACGGGGCTCCGACGAGGAGCTGGTATTCGGCTTCGGAGCCCACATCGACCCTGCCGGAGCCGTGGTGCGCGCCCTCTCCGAGCTGGTCCAGTTTCTGGCCAGCTTCGAGCGGTGGGGTGACGCCGGTGAGGACCGCTACGTCACCTTCGACGAGGCGGCCTCCCGCTGGTGGAGCTGCGCCCGGCTCGAGGAGCACGCCTACCTGGCGCCCGCTCCGGGCCCGTCGCGCTCGATCGCCGAGATGCCCGACCGGTCCGATCCCGACCTGCTGACCGAGCTCACCACCTGCACGGAGCGCATTGCCGAGGCCGGGGTGCCGCTGTACCTGCTCGACCAGACGCGCCCGGACATCGGGTTGCCGGTGGTGAAGGCCGTCGCACCGGGGCTGCGCCACATGTGGTCGCGGCTCGGCGCCGGGCGGCTCTACGACGTCCCCGTCGCGCTCGGCTGGCTCGAGCGTCCCGTCCCCGAGGAGGACCTGAACCCGTGGGCAGTCTTCTTTTAACCGAGGCGCAGACCACGGTGGCCCTTGGATGGCGCCCGGGCCTCGAGGCGGTCCCCGCCGGCGCGTCGCCGTTGTCGGCCACGCTGCTGGAGCTGCTGGGCTCCTCGCCCGGGGTGTCCGCGGACCAGCTGATCGACCAGGCGGCGGGCGCCGCGGGCCCGGACAACCGATTGCTGGCCGAGATCGAGGCCCGGTCGCTGCTCGACCGGCTGTGTGGCCGCGGGATGATCTCCGCGCAGCTGCTGGACGAGCAGGGCGTGGCGGCCACGATCGCCACACCGGCGCTGCCCGACGAGCCCACGGGACACGCCCACGAGCTCGAGCTGAGTCCCGACGTGTTCCTGCGCCGCGGCCTCGGCGACCTAGGCGGGCTGATCCTCGAATCGGCGGCCGACCCGGGGCGCAGCGACCCGATCGAACCCCGCTTCGCGAGCGCGCTGCTTTCCGGTGACGTGCCCCCGGCATGGCGGAACGTGTTGTGCCACGCGGGAATCCTCGTGGCCACCGACGACGACGCGCCCGGGCCGCTCGAGCCCGTGGATCGCTGGGAGTTCCACGACCGCCTCTTCCACACACGCAGCCGCCTTTGGGGCCGTTCTCCGCGGCCCTACGGAGCCACCAAGCCCCTCGCGGGGAAGATGGACGCGCTCCCGGGCGAGCATCTGCCCGCCGGGGCCACGGGCGCCCCGATCAAGCTCATCGAGCCGGCTCCGGACGACGCAGCCGGCTACGCGGAGGTGGCCGAGCGCCGCCGGTCGCGGCGCCGGGCGGCCGGATCGCTGACGATCGATCAGCTCGCCGAGCTGCTGCACAGGACGGTGCGCGTACGGGCGGTGGGCCCGGCCCCTGCCGGCGACGAGGTCAGCCGGCCGGTGCCGAGCGCCGGATCGCTCGCCGCCGTGGGCCTCTACCCGCTGGTCGTCGACTGCGAGGGGATCGACCCAGGGCTCTACCACTACTCGGGCGAGGAGCACGTGCTGCGCCGGATCGAAACTGCTACCGACGCCGATCTGGCGCCGCTCGTGGGCGGCGCGCGCTGGACGGCGGGCCTGCCCGACGGGGCGCCGGTCCAGGTGCTGCTGGTACTGGCCGCGCGCTTTGGCCGCCTGCAATACAAGTACACCGGCATGGCGTATGCCGCCGCCCTCAAGGACGTCGGCGTCGCCTACCACGCCCTCTACCTCGCGGCGACGGCGACGGGGATCGGCGGCTGTGCACTCGGCGGGGGCGACGCCCTTGCCTTCGAGCGGGCCAGCGGGCTCGACCGCTGGGACGAGGGCAGCGTCGGCGAGTTCCTGCTCACGGGTGCGCCATGACCGCCGAGCCCGTCGACGCCCCCGCAGGCCGCGGCCCCGTTTCGCCGGACCAGCTCGACCGCCTGCTCACCCTCATCCGCCCACGGCTGTGGATCGTGCTCGCCGCGCTCCTCGTCCTCGTGGGCCTCGCGGTCGCGTGGGGCTTCTTCGCCACCGTGCGCGAGACCGTGCCGAGCCGCGGCATCCTGCAGCGCGGCGAGGGCCCGAGCGTCGTGCAGGCGCCGGCCGCCGGCCGCGTGACGGCGCTCCAGGCAAACATCGACGCGCGCGTACGGAAGGGCCAGGCGCTGGCCACCATCACGGGGGCCGACGGCACGCCCACGGTCCTCCGCTCACCGATCGACGGACGCGTGGTCGACGCCGTGGCGAGCACCGGGGCGGTGGTGACCACCGGCGAGCGGCTCTTCTCACTCGAGCCGACCGGCGGGGCGCTGGCCGCGAACGTCGTGGTGCCGGTCGACCGGCGCTCGGAGATCTACGTGGGTGCGCCGGTGCAGGTGCGCCCGGACAGCGTGGGCGGCGCCGAGCTCGGCTACGCCCACGGCAAGGTGGCCGACATCGACCCCTATCCGGCCGGCGACGCCGAGCTGGAGCGCATCTTCGGCGGCGAGCGCGTGATCAACGAGGTTGCTCGCTCGCAGGCCGTCTACCTGGTTGAGATCAAGCTGCGCTCCGACCCGTCGGGGCCCGGAGGCCTGGCCTGGTCCACGCCGAGCGGGTCGGACGCCTCGATTTCGGCCGGCCAGCTGACCGAGGCCAGCATCGTCGTGTCGGAGGGATCGGTACTCGACCAGGTCTTCCCGTGAAACGGGAGCACGACATCCCGGCCAGCCGCGTGCCGGTGGTGCTCCAGATGGAGGAGGCGGAGTGTGGTGCGGCGTCGCTGGCGATGGTGCTCGGCGCCCACGGCCGCTTCGTGGCCCTCGAGCGGCTGCGCGCCGACTGCGGCGTCTCGCGCGACGGGGCCAGCGCGGCCGCGCTGCTGGCGGCGGCGCGCTCGTACGGGCTCGACGCGCACGGATACCGCAAGACCGAGCAGGAGCTGGCCGACGTGCGGCTACCGGCGATCGTGTACCTCAACGCGAGCCACTTCGTCGTGTTGACGCGCATTCACGGCGACACGATCGAACTGGCCGACCCCGCGATCGGCCGCCGCAAGATCAGCTTCCAGGAGTTCGCCGACGCCTACTCCGGCATCGTCCTCACCTTCGAGCCCACGGCCGAGTTCGAGCGGGGCGGCCGGCGCTCGACCTTCACGCGGTCGCTCTGGCGCATACTCGACGGCTCGCGGCTGGGGTTGCTCGCTGCCGTGATCGCGGGGGTGGCCCTGGCCGTGCCGACGATCCTCGCGGCGTTGTTCTCCCAGCTGTTCATCGACGAGGTGCTGATTCCGGATTCGTCGGACTCGGTCTGGCCGCTCCTGGGCGCCATGACCTTCACCCTCGCTCTCCTGCTGGCGCTCACCTACGTGCAGCAGCTGGCGCTGGTGCGGCTCCAGATCGGGCTCACGCTTCGTACCTCGAGCCGCTTCCTCTGGCACCTGCTCCGCCTGCCCAGCGAGTTCTTCGCCCAGCGCTTCGTGGGCGGCGTGGTCACGCGCGTGCAGCTCAACGACGACATCGCTCAGCTGCTCTCCGGCCAGCTCGCAACGGCCTTCATCGGGCTGATCACCCTCGTCCTCTACGTGGTGGTGATGTTCCACTACAGCGTGACGCTGACGCTGATCGGCATCGGCATCGGGCTGCTCAACTTCGTCGCGCTCCAGCTCGTCGCCCGCCGGCGCATCGATGCCAACAACCTGCTCCAGCACGAGCAGGTGCGCCTCGACGGGGTGGCCTTCGGCGGCCTCGGGATCATCGAGTCGATCAAGGCCACCGGCGCCGAGGACGAGTACTTCGCCCGCTGGGCCGGCTTCCAGACGCACGCGGTCAACGCTTCGCAGTCGGTCGGCGGGCTGACCGCCACGCTCACGGCAACACCCGCCACGCTGTCGGCCTTCAGCAGTGCCGTGGTGCTCGTCGGAGGCGCTCTGCTGGTAACCGAGGGCCAGCTCACTGTCGGGGCGCTCGTGGCCTTCACGACGCTGATGGCCTCCTTTCTCCTGCCGATCTCGAACCTCGTCGCCCTGGCCACCCAGCTGCAGACGGCGCGCGCCAACCTGGCCCAGGTCCAGGACGTGCTCGACTACGACATCGATCCTCACCTGGCGGGCATCGGCGATCCCGCCCGCCCGGCGGAGGCCAACGGAGCGTCCGCGGATCGCGCGCGCAGGCTGGAGGGATTCGTCGAGCTGCGTGACGTGACCTTCGGCTACGGGCGCCACCAGGCCCCGCTGCTCGAGTCCTTCTCGCTGCGGCTGGCGCCCGGGCAGCGCGTGGCGCTCGTGGGCTCGACCGGCAGCGGCAAGTCGACGGTCGGGAAGCTCGTGCTCGGCCTCTACGAGCCGTGGGAGGGCCAGGTGCTGCTCGACGGGGTGGACCGCACCCAGCTGCCGCGCGACGTGATCACGGGCTCGGTGGCCTCGGTCGATCAGGACATCCGCCTGTTCTCCGGCACGGTGGCCCAGAACCTCACGCTCTGGGACGAGTCGGTCGACCGCCAGGTCGTCGAACGGGCCACCGAGGACGCCTGCATCCGGCCGGTGATCATGCAGCGCCCGGGAGCGCTCGAGAGCAGCGTGGCCGAGGACGGGCGCGACTTCAGCGGCGGCCAGCGCCAGCGACTCGAGATCGCCCGCGCACTCGCCCTGGAGCCGTCGGTGCTGGTGCTCGACGAGGCCACCAGCGCGCTCGACACCCAGACCGAGCTGGCCATCGACCTCAACCTCCGCCGCCGCGGCTGCACGTGCCTGATCATCGCCCACCGCCTGAGCACGATCCGCGACTGCGACGAGATCATCGTGCTCGACCAGGGCAAGGTGTCCGAGCGCGGCACCCACGACGACCTGATGGCCGCCGACGGGCGCTACGCCGAGCTGGTGGGCGCTCAGTGACCGTCTCCGACGCCCACGGCGAGGCCCGCACCGAGGCCTTCGACGCCACGAACCCCTTTGCCCTCGAGGCGACCGAGCGGGTCCAGCTGGTCAAGGCCGGCGCGCTCAACGTCTTCCTCCAGCCGGGCACGCTCGCGGAGCCGGGCGGCCGGCGCCACTTCCTGCTGCGGGCCGCGCCCGGCGCGTGCGTGGCCCCGCTCGACCCCGCCGACGTGCCCGACGGCCACACGGTCGTCGCGGTCGGCGAGCCCCGGACCGAGCTGGCCGAGGCCACGGTCGACGCCTCTGCGCTGGGCGCGTGGCTTGCCGCGCTCGCCGGGACGCTCGACGAGGACGGCGAGGCGGACCGGGTGCTGGACGCCGCCGATGGCGGGGCCTACGAGCTGGGCGACGGCGACATCGTCCGCTTGCGCGCCGACGGGCTCGCCCTGGCGGTCCAGGCGGGACGCCTCGAGCTGATCGGCCCGCGGAACGATGTGCTGGGCGCGCTCGACTCAACGGCCGCGATTCCCCTCGCCGCCGGCGTGCGGCTGATCGCCCGCGGCGCGACGCGCGTGGTGGTGACCGACCCGCTCGCGCAGGGCGACACCGCGGCGACCCTCGAGGCACTTCGCGGCTCCCATCGGGTGCTGCTCACGGCCGCGCGGGCCAGGGTCGAGCAACTGGACCGCGACTCCGACGCGCGCCTGGCCGCCGCGCGCGCGGGCGGCACCGCGCTGCTCACCCGCTCGATCACCCACATCGCGTCCGCGCTCGGGGACATGCCCGCCGCGCCACCGCTTGCCGAGCAGGACGGCTTCGACCGCACGTTGAGCGCCTGTCGCAGGATCGGGGCCTGGCTGGGCGTGGAGTTCGTCGACCCACCCGCGTCCTATCGCCGCGGCACCGACCCCGTGTCGGCCATCGCCATGGCGGCGGGGGTACGCCACCGCCGCGTCTCGCTCGATTCCGGCTGGCACCGGCGCGCCACGAGCCCGGTGCTGGCTTTTCGCGGCGCCGAGCGGGACCCGGTCGCGCTCCTGCCGCGGCCCCGCGGGGGCTACCTCTGTCACGACCCGGCCACCGGCGCCGAGTCCCGGGTCGACGCCGACCTGCTCGCGGCGCTCGACCCGCTGGGCTTTGAGCTCTACGCGCCGCTTCCCGCCCGCCCGCTGGATCTGAAGGACCTGCTGCGCATCGGCTTTCGCCACCAGCAGGCCGCCCTGCTCTCGCTGCTCGTGGCCGGCGTGGCCGGCGGGCTGCTCGCGCTGGCGCTGCCGATCGGCACCCAGTGGCTGTTCAACGCGTTCATCCCCGACAACGATCGCCCCGCGATCTGGTGGACCGCCGCCTTCCTGCTGGCCGCCGCGGTGTCGGGGGGCGTCCTCGCCTACGCGCGCGCCATCGCCGTGGCACGCCTGTCGGGGAACCTCGACGGGGTGCTTCAGGCGGGCGTCTGGGACCGGCTGCTGGCGCTGCCGGCGAGCTTCCACGCGGGCTACGCGACCGGCGACCTGACGTCGCGGGCCTACGGCGTCAACTCGATCAACGCGATCCTCTCCAACGCCACCGTGTCCGCGGTGCTGAGCACGATGTTCGGCGGCTTCAGCCTGGCGCTGCTGTTCGTCTACAGCCCGCTGCTCGCCCTGTTCGCCGTCGCCGGCCTGGTGGCGGTGGGGGCGCTGCTGGCCTGGCTCAGCGTGCGCCAGGTCCGCCACCAGCGCACGATGTTCCTGGAGAAGGGACACATCTTCGGCGTCCTCTTCGGGCTGCTCGAGGGAATCGACAAGATCCGCATCGCCGGCCGCGAGATCCCGGCCTTCGCCCGCTGGGCCGAGCGCTTCCACCGCCAGCAGGACGCCAACTACCGCAGCCAGCTCGTGTACTGCGCGCTGGCCACCACGATCGCGGGCACCCCGCTGGTCCTGTCGATGATCCTGTTCGCCGTCGTGGCCGGGCTGATGAACGCCGACATCGCCACGGGCACGTTCGTCGCCTTCGCCGCCGCCCTGGCCCAGTTCACCGTCGCCGCGACGCAGCTGAGCTTCGCCCTGGTGGCGTCGATCACGGTGATCCCGCTCTACGAGCGGCTTCGGCCCGTGCTCGAGGCGGTGCCGGAGCGAAACGAGCCCGACGGCGACCCCGGCCTCCTCACCGGGCGCATCCGCCTCGAGAACGTCCACTTCCGCTACGGGCCCGACGCCCAGCCGACGCTTCAGGGCGTGACCCTGACCGTCGAGCCGGGGCAGAACGTCGCGCTGGTCGGGCCGTCGGGGGCGGGCAAGTCGACGGTGATGCGGATGCTGCTGGGCTTCGAGACACCGGATCGCGGCAGCGTGGTCTACGACGAGCGCAACCTCGCCTCGCTGAACATGCGAATGGTGCGCCGCCAGGTGGGCGTCGTACTCCAGGACAGCAAGCCGATGCCGGGCACGCTCGAGAGCAACATCATCGGCAACTCCGCGCTCACCGAGGACGATGCCTGGTGGGCCGCCGAGCAGGCCGGGCTGGCCGACGACATCCATCGCATGCCCATGGGGATGCACACGCTGGTGGGCGAGAACGGGGTCACCTTCTCGGGCGGGCAGGTGCAGCGCCTGATGATCGCCCGCGCCATCGCGCACCGGCCTCGCATCCTCTTCCTCGACGAGGCCACGAGCGCGCTCGACAACGAGACCCAGGAGGACGTGATGGGGGCGATCGACGGCCTCGACGCCACCCGCATCGTGATCGCCCACCGCCTGAGCACCATTCGCCGGGCCGACTACCTGTACGTGATCGACGACGGGCGGATCGTGCAGGAGGGGACCTACGACACCCTGGCCGCCGAGCCCGGCCTGTTCGACGACCTGGTGCGCAGGCAGACGGCATGAGCACCGCGACCGCCGACCTGCGCTCCAACTACCGGCCCGTCGCCTCCGAGGCCGGCGGGGTGGAGATCGAGCTCGAGGTGCAGGGGACCCTGCCCGCCGGGCTGGCGGGCACCTATGTGCGCAACGGCCCCAACCGCGCGGCGAGCCAAGGCGTGGGCGGGGTATGGGTCGACGGGCAGGGCATGGTCCACGCCGTGCGGATCGAGGACGGCCGCGCCACCTACGGCAACCGCTGGGTGCGCACGCCGTCGCTCGACGACCTGGTGCCCGCGTTCGGGCGGGCCGAGGAGCCGGCGTCGGCCGGCCTCGCCGACCTGGGCGCCGACGGGCTGCTGGCCCTGAGCGACAGCGGGCGCCCATGGCGCGTGGACCCGGTCACGCTGGAGACGGTCGGCCCCGACGTGGTCGATGCGCCGGGGGTCGACATGGTGCTGCCCCACGTGACGCGGGTCGACGGACGGCCGGTGACCGTCGGAACGCGATGGAACGACCCGGCGCTGACCTTCCTCGAGCGAGGTGACGACGGCCACTGGCGCGCCACCGGCGAGTACTCGACCGAGCGGCGGCCGTTCATGCACGACCTGCGCGTGGTCGACGGACGCGTGGTCACGCTCGACCTGCCGTGGCGCCGCCACGAGCGTGGTGTCGAGTGGGAGCCCGAGACCGGCGCGGCGATAGCGCTGGCCGACCGCACCGGCTGCAGCGCGGTGGTGGCGGACGTGACGCCCGCCCATGTGTCGCACCTGGCCGCCGCGTGGTCCGACGGACCGACCGTGCACGTCGTCGGCTGCCGCCGGCGCGTCCCGGGCGTGACCGCGGGCGAGGACAACCCCTTCGAGGACACGCCGGGCTCGCTGCGGCGCTGGAGCATCGACACCCGCGACGGCGGCGTGGTCGAGGCGGACATCGACGACCAGCCGTGCGACTTCCCGACCCTGCTCGCCGACGGGCGGCGTGTCGTGGTGACGCGCCCGACCGGCGACAACTACACCGTGGCGCGCGGGGTCTCCGCGATCGACCTGGAGAGCGGCGCGCGCCAGGACCACGAGTTCGGACCGGGGCGCTTCGGGGGCGAGATGGTCTCGCTCGGTGAGGTGGACGGCCAGTCACTCGTGGCGGGCTTCGTCCACGACACCGCCCGCGACGCGGCCGAGCTGCTGCTGCTCGATGCCGGCGACCTCGCCGGCGGCCCCGTGGCCCGGCTGCGCCTGCCGGTGCGGGTGCCGTACGGGCTGCACGGAGCGTGGCTGCCCGCCTAGCCGGTCAAGATCCCGGCCGTGACGTAGGGTTGCCGTCCCCTCTGCCTGAACGGCCCAGGAGACGCCCGTGCAGTACATGGTCATCGAGCGATTCACGCAGGGCGCGGCCCCGGTGTACGAGCGGGCCGCGGCACAAGGGCGCATGCTGCCCGAGGGCCTCAGGTACGTGGACAGCTGGGTCGACGAGGGGCTCAGCCGGTGCTTCCAACTCATGGAGGCCGACGACCGCGCGCTCTTGGACGCATGGATCGCTCGATGGGATGACCTCGTCGACTTCGAGGTCGTCGCGGTGATCGAGCACCGACGCGGCTCGAGCCCGCTTGCGCCGCGCCGATTCCTGAGCCACCATGTCGGGCCCATGGCGTACGACGAGGACCTGGCCAACCGCATCCGCGAGCTGGTCGCCGGCGAATCCGATCTCACCGAGATGCGGATGTTCGGCGGCCTGGCCTTTCTGATCGCCGGGAACATGTCTGTCGCGGTCAGCGGTCAGGGCGGCCTGATGGTGCGCGTGGAGCACGAGGAGACGGACAAGCTCGTCGAGAAGCCACACGCGCGGCCGTTCGAGATGCGGGGCCGTGAGATGCAGGGCTGGCTGCGCGTGGACCCGGAGGGAGTGCGGACGAAGCGCCAGCTGGAGCCGTGGGTCAAGCGGGGAGTGGCCTACGCACGCTCGCTACCGCCGAAGCGCTGAACGCGCTCCGGTTGCACGTGGCGGCTGAACGCCGCGGCGAGGCGCTCGGCGTCGGGGCCGAGTTGGCGGGGCGAGTCAACGGGCGGAAAGGAGCGGCGCACCTGATCCAGCAGCGGTGCGAGCGCGGGCGGTGGCGTTTGGCCGGCGACGTGGAGAGCCTGCGAGGCGAGCGCGGCCAGCACCGCGAGTGTCCGCTCGAGGCAGGTGCCGACGGCGTCCGCCTTGTTCCACGCGAGAAAGGCGGGAGAGGGGAGGTCGTTCTGGCCGAAGCCGCCCAGGCCGAGCACGGTGGTCTGCGCCGCCGTTCGCGCCTCCTCGGCGTAGCTCGCGCCCACCATGTGCAGCGGCTTGGTCAGCCATTCGCCGGCCAGCAACGGCGCGCTGACCGGGTGCTGGAAGAGCTTGTCGATGTGTCGCTGAGCGAGCTGCGCGACGTCCGCCCAGGCGTGGGCCAGTCCGTCCAGCGCGGGATGGGCACGATCGTTGTGGTAGCCGCCGTTCGACACCAGCGCGCCCAGCGGGTGGTCTTCGCTCGGCGCCAGGAAGACCGGATTGTCGGTCACCGAGCCCAGCGAGCCCGTCGCGGTCCGCTCAGCGTGCGCCTGCGCCTCGCGGAGCCTGCCGAGCACCCGCGGCAAAACGCGATAGCTCACCGGAGCCTGATGGGCCTGGCGCTCGTGAGCGCCTCCCGCCAGCAGTGACCTGAACGACGTCAACGCCTCGGCCTCGTGTTCATTGCCCCACAGGTCCCCCAGCTCGGGCGCGAACGCCTCCAGCGGCGCCCGGATGGCCTCGACCGACAACGCGAAGGTGGCCTCGGCGAGCTCGAGTCGGCCCCGTCCGGCGAGGGCGGCATCGGCCACCATCGCGGCGGCGCAGGGCGATCCGTTGATCAACGCCATCTTCTCCCTCGGCTCGAGCTCGAGCCGGTCGGCCACCTCCCCGAACAGGTGGCCGAGCGCGAGGATCTCGCCCGATCCGCCGTTGCCCCGCGCGGGCACGGCCGGAAGCGGCCCTGCGTCGAGCATCGCGGCCACCGCGGCGGCCACCTGCGGCCGAGCCGCCGCGTGGCCCTCCACGAAGTTGGCCAGGCGCGCGAGCACGATCCCCCGCACGACCCGCTCGGGAAGCGGCTCCCCGAACGATGCGGCGGTCCACAGCCCACGCGGCCTGGTGGCGAGGGCCCGGTCGGACAGCACCGCAGCTCCCGCGTCGCCCGGCCCGGTCGTGACGCCGTAGAGCAGCGCACCGGGGTCCTCGGCCAGGCACGCGGCGAGATAGTCGTTGAACTCACCATGCCTGCGGTCCATTTGCTCGATGACCTCCGGAGCGAGTCCGACCCCCTCGCCCTCCCACGCCACCCGACGTACCGCGTCGATGGTCAAATCCGCGCGGCTGGCCACGACAAGGGTCACCCCGCGAGCATGCCACCTCCCGCGAGGGCTATGCGGCTGTTACCGGATGTTCGGCCAGTGCCGACAGCGCGTTTGGTGCTTGCTCGATCGGAGCTTGGGTCTCGATCTCGTCCGCGATTGCGCCCGCTCGGTCGCGATAACGCGCATCGCTCAGCAGCTCGAGCACGGCCTCCTCGAGCTGAGGGAGGGACGCGGGTCCGTCACCAAGCGCAATGGCGGCGCCGAGCTCGGCCAAGCGACCCGCGTTGAAGTGCTGGTCGGCGAAGAAGGGCACCAGGGCCATGGGAACGCCGGCGGCCAGCGCGCTGAGCGCCGAGCCCGAGCCGCCGTGCGCCGACCATCACCGCGGTGTGTGGCATCAGCTCGGCCTGGGACACCCAGCGCTCCACCCGCACCGCCGCCGGCAGCGGGCCCAGGTCGGCGGGATCGCGCTGGTCGCCGACGGTGACCAGCACGCGCGCCCCCGTCCCCTGCAGGGCATCCACCGCGGCGCGGTAGACGCCGGGGAAGTAGTCGCGCTCGGGCGAGGGCACCTCGGTGCCGAACGACAGGTAGACCAGCGGCGCGGCCGGGTCGCCCCAGCCCTTGGGCGGCGAACCGGCGGGGCCGGCGGAGGTAGGACGAAAACGCCGCACCTGCTCGGTGTCAGGCGCAGCGGTGCCGTCCAGCGACGCGGGGGCCACGGTGAGACAGAGCGACCGGGCGGCATGGCCCGCCAGACCGGGGCTGACTCCGACCGTGGCAGCAAGCTCGTCGAGCGCCGGACCCGCCAGCGCCAGCATCTTGGTCTCGAGCTGCGTGGAGAGTCCGATGCCCACCCGGGCGTGGGGAACACCGAGGCGCTGCGCGGCGATCAGGGCTGAGAACTCGGCGCTCTCGCGCACCACCACGTCAGGACGCCACTCCTCGACCACCGCGAGCATGTCCTCGAGAGCCGCCCCCGCGTACAAGCCGATATAGAGGTCGGTCAGCGCGCGGCCCATCGCCTGCGTCGCCGACAGGCCCGCCTGGCCGGCCCGAAACCGCGCGAGCGCCTCGTCGTTCGGCTCGGCGATCGGCCGAAACGAAAGCCCCGCCCGCCGCGCCGCCGGGGCCGCGCCGGCCTGCCCCGCCACCAGCACATCGTGGCCGGCCGCAAGACACGCCTCGGCGAACGGAACCAGCGGGCGGAAATGACCCGCGTTGGCTGTGGTGGCGAATAGGACCCGCATGGCCACGCCACGCTAGAGAGCCGCCGCCACCCCCATGTGACATGCCTCACAGTGGACCGGCGCGCCCGGTCGAGTCACCTCACGACCGAGTCGACGATGATCTGGTCGCGGCCGAGGAAGAAGATTCCCGGGTCGGTTTCAAAGCCTGCGCTCGGGTTGCGACGCAGGGTCGAGGATCGGATCTCGAGAACGCCGCTGCGGTCGTTGCTGACGAAGAAGACCGCCCCGCCGCCCTCGCGCGCGCGGTTGCGGGTCATCCGCGTGCCCGCGAGCAGGACGCGGAAGTCGTTGCCGTCCGCGTACAGGGCGCCTCCCGAGCCGCCGCCTGCGGTGCCGGGCCGCGTGGGGTTGGCCCCGCTGCCGATTGCGCGGTTGCCGGTGAACACGCTGTTGAAGATCGACCACGACACGCCGATGCTGCTCAGAGCGGCTCCGTTGCTGCAGACCCCGCCGGTGAAGCTGCTGCCGGCCACGTACACCGGCTGGCCGTCGTGCTGCGACAGGGCCCGCACGGCGCCGCCGCCCAGATCCGGGCCCGCCGGGTCGCAGCGGTTGCCGCTGAACGTCGAGCCGACGATCTTCAGGCGGCCGCCGCGGGCGAAGATCGCGCCGCCCCCGCCACCCTCGTAGGTCTCGCCGGTGGAGTCACCGTCGGCGAAGGTCAGGTTCTGCACCACCAGACGGGGGGTGGCCTGGTCGTCGCAGTGCGAGGTGGTCCAGATCTGCCGCTGGTCGCAGGTGTTCTGGTAGAGGATGCGCCGCTTCCCGCCGCCGCTGAGGGTGACCAGGCCGCGCCCGTCGAGGACCACGCGACGGCTGGTGTTGACCACCTTCGCGGTACGCCTCATCTCGATCCGGACCGGGTCCGGCCCGCAGCGGAACCTGATGACCCCGCCCTTGGCCACCGCCCGCACGACCGCCCGCGACGTGCAGCTGCGCGGCGTGCCTCGGCCGACCCAGCGGTCGGGGTGGGAGGTGTTGACGGCCCGCGCCTCCCGCGGCACGCCGACCGCGGCGGTCGCGAACGGGGCGCTGAGCGCGCCACCGAGAGCCAGGCAGACGGTCGTGAGAACGAGCAGCAGACGCATGGGGTTCTTCAGCCCGCCCAGCCTAGTGACGGGTCGCGGGGGCGCCGGCGTCGCCAAGCTCCTTCTCGTACAGCAGCCAGCCCAGCGTTGCCGTCATCCCGGCGCGCTCGTAGAGGCGAAAGGCGCCGGTGTCGCTCGCCGTGTCGACGCTGAGCCCGACGCTGCGCTCGCCGCGCTCCCAGAAGCGCCCGAACGAATCGACCAGGAGCGCCGCCCCCACGCCCTGCCTGCGCCATGGGCGGCGCGTGAACAGCACGTCGACGAAGCCGCCGCCGTACGTGTCGCCTCTGGAGATCGTGCCGGCGGCGATCTCATCCTCGGCGCGGACGACGCACCAGAGCGTCGGGTCGAAGCTCTCGCTCCCGATGTGGAGCTTCGACCACGACTCGAAATCGCGCGGCGTGTAGTCCCACACGTCCGCGAACGCCTCCTGGTGCGCGGCGTGGAACTCGCGCGCGTGACGCTCCGGATCGAAGGGGACGACGAACAGCCCGTCCGGCCACTCGGGTGCGGGCGGCGGCGCTTCGAGCTCGATGCGCAACTCGCGAAAGACGCGCACCGCGTCGTAGCCGAGCGACTCGAGCAGCCCGCGGGCGGCGGAGTCGGCCTCGAGGATGGCGTTCTGGACCTTGCGTGCGCCGGCCCGGGCCGCGCCCTGCTCGAGCTCCGTCGCGATCAGCCTCCCGATTCCGCGCCCGAGCGCGTCGGGGTGGACGTACCCCTCCGTGAGCCAGTGCTCGCCTCGCTCCCGCACAATGCCGTAGCCGACGATGCGGTCGCCCTCGCGAACCACGCGGGCGTCCCGCTCGAGCTCGAGGTCCGCCCACTCGTCCTGCAGGTCGGCCTGCGAGAACGCACTCTGGCCGTACAGCGACGACTCGAGCGCCGACACGAGCTCGAGCACTCCCGCCGCGTCGGCGGCGACCACGGGCTCGAGCCGGACCGAGCTCGTCATGCTCAGCTCGGGTGGAGGACGATCTTGCCGCGGGTGTGGCGCTCGGCCAGCAGCGTGTAGGCCTCGCGCACCTCGTCCAGCGGATAGGTGGCGGCTATCGGGACGCTCAGGTCGCCGGCATCGATCATGCCGGCGAGGTCGGCGAGCATCGCGGCCGAGGCGACCGCATGCCCGAACACCGTCTTGGCCCCGTGCTCCTTCGCCGCCTCGAAGTCGATGATGGTCACGATCCTCTGCGGCGCGACCCCGAGGTCGATGGCCTGGCCGACGTATCCGCCGCCGTAGGCGTCGAGCACGGCGTCGATCCCGTCGGGTGCCGCGGTGCGCAGGCGCTCCTCCAAACCGTCCCCGTAGGCCACGGGCTCGACGCCGAGCTCGGCGAGCCAGTCGGCGTTCGCCGGGCCGGCGATCCCCAGCACACGCGCGCCGCGATTGCGCAGAAGCTGGATCGCGATCGAGCCCACGCCGCCGCTCGCGCCGGCCACGGCCACGGTCTCGCCCGCCTGGACGCCGGCCGCATCCACCATGGCGCAGGCGGTGCAGCCGGCAACGTACAGCGACCCGGCCTGCTCCCAGGGCACGCCGTCGGGCCGCGCGGTCAGCTGGTCCGCCGGCACGGCCACGACCTCGGCCTGTGCGCCGCGCTCGTCCGTCCAGCCGATCACCTCGTCGCCGGTCGCCCAGTCGGTCACGCCGTCGCCGACGGCGGCGATGCGCCCGGCGAGGTCACTGCCCTGACCCGACGGGAACGTGGCGGGCGTCTGCTCGTCCATCGCGCCTTCGCGGATGGAGATCTCGCCGGGGTTGATCGAGGTTGCGACCACCTCGACGACCACTCGGCCCGGGCCGGTCTCCGGCGCCTCGACGTCGGCCACGTAGAGCTCCTCCACAGGGCCATATCTGTCGAAGCGCACCGCGCGCGGCATCTCGAGCCTGTACCCGGTCGGGCACGCAACATACCCCCGTACACTCGCCCCACGATGCGCCCTCAGCCGCTGATCTCGGTCAACGACGTACCGCGGAGCAGTCGCTGGTACCAGCAGCTGCTGGCCTGCGAAAGCGCACACGGCGGGGAGGAGTACGAGCGGCTCGTCCATCGCGGGGAACTCGTCCTGCAGCTGCACCACTTCGACGTGGAGCACCACCACGGCATGATCGGCGACCCGTCGTCGCGACCCTACGGAAACGGCGTCGCACTGTGGTTCGAGCTCGACGACTTCGACGAGGCAGTCGGTCGCGCCGAGGCGCTCGACGCCGAGGTCGTCCGGCCACCACACCGAAACCCGCCCGATGGCCCCGGCGGGCCGGACCATCGCGAGCTGTGGCTCCGTGACCCGGACGGCTACCTCGTCGTGCTGGCCAGCCCGGACGGCGAATCCCCCTGGCCGGATCCTCGGCTGCCGGCTCCGTAGTTCCCGCCGTGCCCCTGGCGCTTCAGCGCTGCGTATAGAGGTACGGCATCGCGCTCCAGTCCCCACTGGTGGTGGGGGCCGGCGGGCTCGCCGAGGAGCTGACGGCGCACGGGAGAGAGGCCGAGGAAGCGCTCGCTGCCCGGGTCCATGCCGAACTCGTCTCGCGGCCTGACCCAGCGGTAGCTGTAGGCGAGGAAGATCACTCGACGTGTGTGCTCTGAGACGTTGTCGCTGCGCGAGTGCCAGAGCCGGCGATCGAAGACAAGTGCGTCACCGGCCGAGGCGAGCACAGGTGCCGCACCGGTAGGCGGGTCGAAGCCGAGCTCGGGTTTCCCGGGCCTGGAAAGGGTGTTGCTCTCGTGGCTTCCTGGAACGATCAGCATGTTGCCGCGGTCTGGGGCCGAGACGTCGGAGAGCCAGAAGGCCACCTTGAGCGACATCCGCGGCCGGGGGTCGGATTCGAGCTCGAGGTTTTGGCGCCCCCCGTCTTGATGCCAGCCCCAGGCGGGCTGATGGCGGGCCCGTTGACGCGGCGGGGTCACGTCCAGGTGACAGTGGTACAGGTGGATGTTCCAGCCCAACTCGCTCCAGATGATGGGGAACACGGCCGGATGGTCGAGCAGCTCGAGGAAAGCGTCGTCGCGGCCGATCTCGCCGAGCAGATGCATGGGCTCGCCGGCGCCGGTACGCCCATGGGCAATCTCGTCCTCATAAACCTTGTCGAGTGCGGCAACGAGCCGCGTCACCTCAGAAGGCGTCAGGGCCCCGGGTACGGACACGAAGCCTCCCGAGCGCAGCCGAAGGCCGCTCTCTGCGGCGGGGTCAGCGACTTCGGAAAACACGATCAGCCTGGACTACGTGCCAGGAGCTCCAAGGAGTCCGCGACGAGTCAGCGTGGGCAGGACTGCTGAATCAGTTCTTGGGCCATCTCGCGCGCCTCGTCGATCACCAGGCCGCGATCGCCGAGAAAGGCAAGCGTCGTGGCCCCCTCGACGACCAGGGCGAGCCGCATGGCGAGCTGCTCCGGGTCCGCCGCGCCCGCGGCGGCAGCCAGCCCTTCCAGCTCACCGCGGTACCACGTCTTGTGCTCGTGCGCTCTGGCGGCCGCCGCTCGCCCGCCCGCCTGGGTCTCCGCGGCGGCTCGCACGAACCCACAGCCACGGAAGCGAGTATCGCCAACCCAGTCGAGCTGCCATTCGACCGCAGCCTCGAGGCGTATGGCGGGAGAGGGAGGCGCGTGCTCGAGCGCGGCCACGAGCGACTGCCGGCGGTCGGCGTCTCGTTTGGCGAGCGTCGCGTCGACGAGACCCGCCTTCGACGCGAAGTGGCGATACAGGGCCGGCTTGCCCACCCCGGCTCTGCCGGCAACGGTCTCGACACCGGTCGTGCCGATGCCGCGTTCGTAGAACAGCTGCCCGGCAGCGTCCAGCAGCGCGGCGTGGATCTGCGGGGAGGGGGGCCGGGCCATCGCAATGATGTTACCGTACCGTTCGGTTACATAATCTGGTAGGCTCGACGTCGTGACTCACGACTTCCCCCGGCTGCGTCACCCGATCATCCAGGCGCCCATGGCCGGTGGTCCCTCGACTCCGGCGCTGGCCGCCGCCGTATCGGTCGCCGGCGGCCTGGGCTTTCTCGCCGCCGGCTACAGGAGCCACGACGATCTGCAAGCGGACATCGCGAGGACCAGGGAGCTCACCTCGGAACCGGTGGGAGTGAACCTGTTCGTCCTCGCCGAGACCCCGGTCGATCGCGCCAGGCTCACCGCCTACGCGCGGGCCATCGCGCCCGAGGCGCAGCGGCACCGGGTCGCGGTCGGCGAGCCGCATTTCGACGATGACTCGCTGGACGCCAAGCTCGACGTCGTCTGCCAAGAGCGCCCGCCGATCACCTCGTTCACGTTCGGCTGCCCCTCGCCCGAAGTCGTACAACGGTTGCACGAGCGCGACATCGCCGTGTGGGTCACGGTGACGGAGGTGGATGAGGCGCTCCTCGCTGCTCGCTCCGGAGCCGACGCGCTGATCGTGCAGGGAGTGGAGGCCGGCGGGCACCGCGGCTCGTTCGAGGACGCCGACGGCCGCGGTGAGATCGCGCTCACCCCGTTGCTGCAGCTCGTCGCGCGGGCCAGCGAGCTTCCCCTGATCGCCTCCGGAGGTATCGCCGACGGCGCCGCCGTCGCCGCCGTGCTCGCGGCCGGCGCGCGGGCAGCCCAGATCGGGACCGCGTTCATGCGCTGCCCCGAGGCCGCCACCAGCGATGCGCATCGGGATGCGCTGACTCGTCCGACCCCGACGGCCCTCACGCGCGCCTTCAGCGGACGCCGCGCCCGCGGCATCGTCAACGCCTTCATGCGCGACCACGGCACACAAGCGCCGCCGGCCTACCCGCACGTGCTCCACCTCACCGCGCCTCTGCGGGCGGCTGCGCGCAAAGCCGGGGACGCCGACGCGATCAATCTCTGGGCCGGCCAGGCACACACGCTCGCCGAAGACCTCCCGGCCGGCGAGCTCGTTCGTCGCTGGAGCGCCGAGGCTCGCGGCGCCATCGAGCAGGCTCAGGCGCGGCTGGCCCCCGCTCAGTACGGCGCGTAGCGCCGGTGCAGCATGAGCTGGTTGCCGTCGGGGTCGGCGAAAATCGCCATATGGCAGACGCCGGTGTCCAAGGTGTCGCCGAAAAAGGTCACGCCCTTGGACTCCAGCTCTTCGCGCGCCGCGTGGACGTCCTCCACGCGCAGCGGCAGCGGGCTGCCGGTCTGGGCGACGAACTCCATCCCGACGTTCTCGGGCTCCCAGACGGCAAAGCAGGTGCCGCCTGCCCATTGCTCGTACTCCGCGTGCTCGTCCGGGCGCATGCCAAGAACGTCGCGGTAGAAAGTGCGCGCACGGTCACCGTCCCGCGAGGGGACGCCGATGAAGTCGAGCTCTTGAATGAGTGCCATGGGCGGCAGTCTCTCAGGCATGTGACGAACAACCCGCAATACCGGGGAAAGCCGAGAACTGTGACCCCCGTGCGGTCCGAGCCCGGACGTATATTCGAAGCCCGGATGTCGTTCGCCCATCTCCACGTCCACTCCGAGTATTCGGTCCTCGACGGCGCCTGCCGCATCGAGTCGCTGGCCGAGCGCGCGGCCTCCTACGGCCAGCCGGCGCTGGGGCTCACCGACCACGGGGTGATGAACGGGGCGGTCGAGCATTACAAGGCCTGCCGCAAGCACGGGATCAACCCGGTGATCGGCCTGGAGGCGTACTTCGTCGACGACCGCAAGACCGAGGCGGTGCGCTACGAGCGCAACCATCTCACGCTGCTGGCCGGCTCCGACCAGGGCTTCAGGAACCTGGTCAAGCTCAGCTCGGCCGGCTACCTGGAGGGCTACCGGCGCGGCAAGGCCAACGTCGACCTGGAGCTGCTCTCCCGCCATTCCGAGGGCGTGATCGCGCTGACCGGCTGCCTGCAGTCGCGCTTCTGCCGCCGCCTGGTGGAGGAGAACCCGGTCGAGGCGCGCGCCCATGCGGACCAGCTGCTGCAGGTCTTCGGCCCCGACAACGTGTTCTTCGAGGTCCAGAAGAACGGCATCGCCGAGCAGGACAAGGCCAACGAGGGCATCGTCAAGATCGCCCGCGAGGTGGGCCGGCCGCTCGTGGCCACCGGCGACGTCCACTACCTCGGCCGCGAGGACTTCGACAACCACCGCGCCCTGCTGTGCGTGCAGACCAAGAGCACGCTGGCCCAGCCCAAGCTGTCGTTCGACACCAACGAGTTCTTCCTCAAGAGCTCCGACGAGATGGCGAAGGACTTCGCCCAGTGGCCCGAGGCGCTGCAGTCCACGCTGGACCTGGCCGAGCGCTGCCGGGTCGAGCTCGAGCTGGGCAAGATGCTGATCCCGCGTTTCCCCACGCCGGACGGCTCGGCCGAGTCCGACTATCTGCGCCGGCTGGCCCACGCCGGCCTGCGGCTTCGCTACGGCGACCCGGCGCCCGCGGAGGCGATGGAGCGGCTCGAGCTCGAGCTGACCACGGTCGAGAAGATGGGCTTCGCGGCCTATTTCCTGATCGTCTGGGACTTCGTCAAGTTCGCCAAGGACAGCGGCATCGCGGTCGGCCCGGGGCGCGGCTCGGCGGCGGGGTCGCTCGTGTCCTACTGCCTCAACATCACCGAGGTCGACCCGCTGGCCTACGGCCTGCTGTTCGAGCGCTTCCTCAACCCCGAGCGCGTGTCCATGCCGGACATCGACATCGACTTCTCGGTCAAGGGCCGTGCGCGCGTGATGCGCTACGTGGAGGACAAGTACGGCAAGGAGTCGGTGGCCCAGATCGTCACCTTCGGCAAGATGCTGCCGCGCAACGCCACGCGCGACGCCGCCCGCGTGCTGGGGCTCGACTACGGCGCGGGCGACCGCCTGGCCAAGCTGATTCCCGAGCCGGTGATGGGCCGCTCGCTCTCCTTCGAGCGCTACCTGGCCGAGGAGCCCGAGCTGCGCCGCGTGTATGACTCCGAGCCCGAGGCGCGCCAGATCATCGAGACGGCCAAGGGCCTCGAGGGGATAGTGAGGAACGCGGGCATCCACGCGGCGGCGGTGGTGATCGCCGACCGCCCGCTCACCGACATCGTGCCCGTGCAGCTGATGGAGGACCGCGGCATCGCCTCACCGGCGGGCGAGCGCACCTACAAGGTGGTCACGCAGTACTCGATGAAGCCGATCGAGGAGATCGGCCTGCTCAAGATGGACTTCCTCGGCCTGCGCAACCTCGACGTGATCGAGGACTGCCTGGTCATCATCGAGGAGTCGACCGGCGTGCGGCCCGACATGGCGAACCTGCCGCTCGACGATGCCGGCACCTACGAGATGATGGCGCGCGGCGATTCGATCGGGGTGTTCCAGTTCGAGTCCGACGGCATGCGCGAGGCCCTGCGCAAGGTCAAGCCGACCGAGTTCGAGGACCTGGTCGCGCTCAACGCCCTCTACCGCCCGGGGGCCATGCGCCACATCGACACCTACGCCCGCAACAAGCGCAACCCCGACGCCGTGTCCTACATCGACGACCGGCTGCGCCCGATCACCGAGGCCACCTACTCGGTGATCCTCTACCAGGAGCAGTCGATGCAGATCGCCAAGTCGGTGGCGGGCTTCTCCGGCGCCGAGGCCGACGACCTGCGCAAGGCCATCGGCAAGAAGAACCGCGAGGCCATGGCCGCGCTGCGCGAGCGCTTCTTCGAGGGCGCGCGTGCCACCGGCACCAGCGAGCCCGTGATCAACGACCTCTGGGCAGTCAACGAGGCCGCGGCCGACTACTCCTTCAACCGCTCTCACGCCGCCTGCTACGGGCTGATCTCCTACCGCACGGCCTGGCTGAAGGCCAACTACCCGGCCGAGTACATGGGCGCGCTGATCTCCTCGGTCATGTCCACCAAGGACAAGGTGCCGTTCTTCGTGGCCCAGTGCGAGGACATGGGCATCGAGGTGCTGCCGCCCGACGTGAACGAGTCGGGCCACGACTTCAAGGTCGTCGAGGGCAACATCCGCTTCGGCCTCGACGCGGTCAAGGGCCTCGGCTTCGGGGCCGTGGAGGCGATCATCCAGGCCCGCCAGAAGGACGGGCCGTTCGTCTCGATCTGGGACTTCTGCCGGCGCGTCGACTGCCAGGCGGTGAACAAGCGCGGCGTCGACTCGCTCGTGAAGTGCGGCGCGTTCGACTCGCTGCCCGGCACCCGCACCGGCGTGATGCAGGTGCTGGCGCAGGCCCAGGCCGCGGGCGCTCAGAGCCAGCAGGACGCCCAGCTCGGCCAGGGCTCCTTCTTCGACTTCGGCGGAGGCGACGACGGCGCGGGCACCACCCACCAGGATCTGCCGATCCCGCCGCTCGAGAACGACCGCAAGCAGCTCAACGAGTGGGAGAAGGAGACGCTCGGCCTCTTCCTGTCGAGCCATCCCCTGAAGGAGGTGCGCCACGCGCTGCGGGCCAAGGTGGATTGCTCGGTCGCCGATCTCGCGCAGAGAAAGGACGGCGAGTGGGTCACCGTCGGCGGGATGATCGCCGAGTGCAAGCGCATCCGCACCAAGAAGGGCGACCCGATGATGTTCGCCACCCTCGACGACCTCGAGGGCCAGACGGAGATGCTCGTGTTCAACTCCGCCTACGCGGCCAACGCCGACAAGGTCGACGTCGACAAGATCGTGATCGTGCGCGGTCGCGTGGACCACAAGGAGGCGGGGGAGACCAAGCTCGTGGCTCAGGAGGTCACGCCGTTCGAGCCCACCGAGGACGAGGTGGTGAAAGCGACCGAGGAGGCAGCCCGCGAGCCCGTGGTGGCGCGGCTGACCCTTCACGTGTCACCCGGCGTGCCGGAGGCCTTTTTGGAGGAGCTCAAGGAGGTGGTGGGCCACCACCCCGGTGACCACGAGCTGCTGCTCGCGGTGGGCGAGCGGCGCCTGATCCTGGGCGGCGAGTTCCGGGTGTCGGCGTCGAGCGCGTGCCGGTCGGAGCTGACGGGTCTGCACGGCGCCTCTCGTGTAGCAGCGGCCTAGCAGTCGGTCTACACTTTTTGCGTGGCGCCGATCTCAGAACGCACGACCGTGGAGCTCCACGAGTGCCGCCAGTGCTGCTCGTTCTGCGACCGCACCGTTCATCCCGCGGGCTGCATCACCAGCGGATGCCAATACCTCTACCTCTACGACGACGAGGAGAGCGGGCGGCGCTTCATGGGCTGCATGAACAAGGTGTTCCGTGGAGAGATCGACGTGGAGCTCTTCGAGCAGGCCGAGCGGACCCGTCACGGCTTCGGTGGCGTGAAGATGAGCGGCCTCCCGCTCGCCCAATGCCGGTCGACCGTCGAGCGTGCGTACGACGGCTACAGCGAGGCCTTCGACTGCGTCAATCCCGGGTTCTTTCGCAAGCCGACCGTCGACGACGCCGACGAGGCGTTCGACATCCGCGACCTCTAGCGCTAGCGCGGCTGGCCGACACGCTCGCGCAGCGCGATCTCGGTCGCCTGCCAGGCGCGCTCCACCGATGCGGCCGCGGCGAAGAGGTCGGCGCCGGGCGCCTCCACCGCGGCGCAGGCCTCGGCCAGCTCCGTCGCGCCAAGGGCCAAAGAGCCGCCGCGGAGGCGGTGCGCGGCGTGGGCCGCGGTGTCGCGATCGGACGCCTCCGCGGCCGCGGCGATCCGCTTGACCAGACCGGGTGAGGTCCCGAGGAGGGATTCGATCAAGTCGCGCACCAGTAGTGGGTTGAAGTCGTGCTCCAGATCGTCGAGGCGCGCCCTGTCGACCGTGTCGACCGCGCTGCCCGCCGGCAGCCAGCGCGAGAGCACGGCATCGAGGTCTTCCAAGCGAAGCGGCTTGGCCAGGTAGTCGTCCATGCCCACGGCGAGGCAGCGCTCGCGGTCGCCCTCCATGGCGCTGGCCGTCATGGCCACGATGGGCAGCCGCCCGGCCTCGAGCTGTGATTCGCGCTCGCGGATCTCGCGCGTGGTCTCGTAGCCGTCGAGCAGCGGCATCTGGCAGTCCATCAGCACCAGGTCGGGCTGCTCGCGCGACAGCACCTCCAAGACCTCCCGGCCGTCGCCGGCGGCCACCGTGCGGTGTCCGCGGCGCTCGAGCAGGCGCTCGGTCAGCAGCCGGTTCACGTGCTGGTCCTCGGCGATGAGGACGAGAGCCCCTCCGGCAGGGTCGCGCTGGAGGGCCTCCTGTTGGCTTGGCGTAGCCGGCCCCGGCCGGCGGGTGCTCATGGCCATGGCCGCCGCGATCTCTTCGTAGAGCCGCGCCTGACGAATGGGCTTTGTGAGCATCCTCAGCACTCCGGCCCCCAAGGCAGGCTCGAGGGCGGCCGCGCTCGACGCCAGCATGATCAAGCGGGTGCCGCGCAGCGCTGGGGACTCCGAGATCCTCCGGGCCAGCTCGGCGCCGTCCATGTCGGGCATGTCGTAGTCGAGGATGGCGAGGTCGAAGGGCGCTCCGCGGACCACGGCGGTCTCCATCCGCTCGATCGCGTCCGACGCGCTCATGGCTAGCTCCGGACGCATACCCCACGCGGCCAGGTAGGCCTCGAGTATGCGCCGGTTGGTCGCATGGTCGTCAACGGCGAGAACACGCAGGCCGCGCAGCTCGGGGCGGGACGGAGAGTGGGTCGGCTCGGAGGTCGCGTACTCGAAGGGCACCACGAAGTCGAAATCGCTGCCCTTGCCGATCACGCTCTTCGCCTCGATGCGGCCACCCATCAGCGTGACCAGCTCGCGGCAGATGGCCAGCCCGAGCCCCGATCCGCCGTAGCGGCGGGTGGTCGAGAGGTCGGCCTGGGTGAAGGGCTCGAAGAGCGCCTCCAGGCGCTCGGGCTCGATGCCGATGCCGGTGTCGCGCACGTGGAAGCCGATCATCGTCGCGCCTGCCTCGTGTCCGTCGGCCCGCACCTCCAGAGCCACCTCCCCGTCAGGCGTGAACTTCAACGCGTTGGAGAGCAGGTTGGTCAGCACCTGGGCGAGCCGTGTGCTGTCGCCCTGCACCGCGCGGGGTACGTCCTCGTGGACGTAGACTGTTAGATCGAGCTCCTTCTCGCGCGCGGTGAGCGCCGCGATCTGCGCCGCGCTCTCGACCACCTCGCGAAGGTCGAAGTCGCGCTCCTCGATCTCGAGCTGCCCGGCCTCGATCTTGGAGATGTCGAGGATGTCGTTGATCACGCTGAGGAGCGCCTCGCCCGACGTGCGCCCCGTCCGTGCGTACTCGGTCTGCTCGGTGTCGAGATCGGTGCCCAGCAACAGTTCGTTCATCCCGATCACGCCGTTGAGCGGGGTCCGGATCTCGTGGCTCATGTTGGCCAGGAAGCCCGACTTCAGCGCCGAGGCCTCCTCGGCCTCTTCGCGCGCCTTTCGCAGCTCGCGCTCGCGTTCGGTCAGCGCCGACGCCATGCGGTTGAACGAGCGCCCGAGCCGGCCGATCTCGCCGCCGCCGCGCTCCGAGGCCCGGACGTCGCGGCGCCCGGAGGCCAGGCGGTCGGCGGCCGACGCCACGTCACCGACGGGCCGCAGGACGCGCAGGATCACGTAGGCGGCCAGGGCGAGGAGAAGCAGGATCGACAGCACGAGCCCGGCCGCGGCGAACACCAGCGAACGGTCGGCAGAGGCGGCGGCGTCCCGGGCGGCGGCGTTGCTGGTGCGCAGTTCCGTCGCCCGGAAGCCTGCAAAGCGCCGCCGCAGCGAATCGAGTCGGCGCTTGCCCTCGCTGGTGGCGGCGGTCAGCTCTTCCGCGCTCGAGTCCAGAGGCCGGGCGGCCTCCGGACGCGCGTAGGTGTTCACGTAGCTCTCGACGCTTCGGCGTAGCCCGTCCAAGCGCGGCCGCGACCTGGCGTCCGACAACCTCTCGAGCCGATCGAGAAAGCCGGGAATTTCGGCGAGCGCGCCCTCGTAGGGCTCGAGGAAGCGGTCGTCGCCGGCCAGCAGCCGCCCGCGGATGCCGGTCTCGAGGTCGACCGTCAGCCGCTGGAGGCGTGAGGTGAGGAAGATCACGCGCTCGCTTCGGCGCACCTCCGCGGTGGCCTCGGATTGGTTCTGCACGGCGCTGAACAGCAGCACGAACATGGCCGTCGTGAGCACGGCCGCGAGACCGAAGGCCGCCAGGGTCGGGGCCATGAGTCCTTTTCGTGTCGACAGGAACGGGGGCAGGATGCGATCCCAGAGGAGGATTTCCCCCCGTTTATCGGTCGATCGGCCTCGCGTCTGAAGGAAGACTCAGGCCAGCAGGGCGGCGCAGGCGGCCAGCATCATGAGGCTCAGCCCCGCACCGGTTATCCCGAGCACCTCACCTGCGATGGCCACGCCGGGCACGCTGCAGGAGCCGGAGCGGCGCGCGTTGCGCCCAAGCGCCCACGCCGAGATCGAGATCGGGAGCGAAAGGAGAAACAACGGGGTGAGCATCAGTCCGACGAGTCCCACCACGAGCGAGCAGACCGCGGTGGCGCTGCTGGCCCGGCGCGCCGGCGGCGGGCCCTCCACCGGCAGCAGGCGCAGAGCCTCCCAGAGGTCGGAGACCGAGCGCGCCTGCCAGGCCTCGCCCACCCGCTGCTCGAACTCCTCGGAGGTCAGCCGGCCGGTGAGCCAGTGCCGGCGCAGGAGCCCGACCGTGTACTCCCTCTCTTGGTCGGATACGAGCTGCGCGGACACTTAGTGACACTATGTTACGAGGCTTTGAGGGGTGCGCAAGAACTCTTAACGAGAGCGCCGCCTGCGCGAGCGAAGCCCGGTGCGGCGCAGCTCCCTCATGCGCTCGACGTCGACTCGCTCGGGGGCGTGGCCGCCCGTTCCCGGGCCCTCGAAGAGCGCGGGCAGCTTCTCGAAGCGCGGCTCGGAGAGAAACGCGGCGCACCCGCGAGCGCCGAGCTCGCCCTCGCCGGGAATGGCGTGGCGATCGCGGTTCGAGCCCAGTGGGGTCTGAGAGTCGTTCACGTGCAGGCAGCGCAGGCGCCGGCGCCCGACCAGCTTCAGGCAACGGTCCATCACCTCGCCTAGCTTGTCGGCGGTGGTGATGTCGAAGCCGCTCGCCAGCATGTGGCAGGAGTCGAGGCACACGCCCAGCCGCGCGTCGCCGCCCGCCAGGTCGATCAGCTCGGAGAGCTCCTCGAAGGAGCGGCCCAGCGTGTTGCCCGCGCCGGCCGTGTTCTCGAGCAGGAGGCGGCAGCTCTCGGACTCGCCGAGCGCGTGCTCGAGCATCTGGCCCACCCGCGGCAGCGCCTCCTCGATTGGCTCGCCCACTGTCGAGCCGGGGTGCAGCACCACCCCGTCGGCTCCGATCTCGTCGCCCATGCGCAGGGCGTGCACGAGCGAATCGCCCGACTTCTTGCGCATCTCGCGGTCCTTGGTCGCCGGGTTGATCAGGTAGACCGCGTGGATCGTGACCGACCTGATCGGGCTCGCCTTCTGGAGCTCGAGGAACTCGGCGATGTCGTCGTCCTTCCAGCGGGTGGGACGCCACTGGCGGGGCGACTGGTTGAAGACCTGGATGGCCTCGCAGCCGCGCTCGACCCCGCGCTCGTGCGCCTTGACCAGGCCTCCCGCCGTGGACACGTGTGCGCCGATTAGCATCGCAAGGGATGAGGGTTCGCTTTGCACCCAGCCCGACGGGCATGCTGCACATCGGCGGCGCGAGGACGGCACTGTACAACTGGCTGCTCGCGCGCGGATCGGGCGGAACGTTCGTCCTGCGGATCGAGGACACCGACCGCGAGCGCTCCACTCCCGAGAATCTCGACCAGATCATCGACGGGCTGCGCTGGTTCGGCCTCGACTGGGACGAGGGGCCGATCTCGCAGTGGGAGCGCCGCGATCGCCATATCGAGGCCGTCGACCGCCTGCTCGAGTCCGGCGACGCCTACGAGGACGAGGGAGCGGTGCGCTTCCGGGTGCCCGACGAGGGCGAGATCACCTTCCACGACGCGATCCTGGGCGACATCACGAACCCCTACTCGGCCATCAAGGACTTCGTGATCCGCCGCTCGGACGGCAGCCCGCTCTACAACCTCGCCGTGGCGGTCGACGACCTCGACATGGGGATCACCCACGTGGTGCGCGGCCAGGACCACGTGTCGAACACCCCGCGCCAGCTGATGCTGCTGCGTGCGCTCGGCCAGGAGCCGCCGGTTTACGCCCACATCCCGCTGCTGCACGGGACCGACGGCAAGAAGCTCTCCAAGCGCCACGGGGCGGCTTCGGTGGGGGAGCTGCGCGAGTCGGGTTACCTGCCCGAGGCGGTGCGCAACTACGTGGCGTTGCTCGGCTGGGGCTACGACGAGACCACCACGTTCATGACCACGCCGGAGCTGATCGAGCGCTTCGCCCTCGACCGCGTCTCCAAGAACCCCGCCGTGTTCGACGAGCAGAAGCTCCGCTGGATGAACGGGCGCTACCTGCGCGAGCTGCCCACCGAGGAGGTGAGGGGGCGCCTCGAGGAGCTGACCGGCCGGGAGATCCCGCTCGAGGCCGTGGCCATCAGCCAGGAGAAGATGCAGACGCTCGCCGAGTTCTGGCCGCTGGCCAAGTTCCTCGTCGAGCGGCAGGAGTTCGACGAGAAGGCGTGGGCGAAGATCATGGGCAACGGGGCCCCGGAGCGCCTGGAGGCCGCTCGCGACGCCCTCGCCGGGCTCGATTCGTTCGCCGCTGACGACGTGGAGGGCGCGCTTCGCGGGGTGGTGGAGCGCCTCGAGGTCAAGCCCAAGGAGGTCTTCCAGCCCGTGCGCGTGGCGATCAGCGGCACCACGGTGTCGCCGGGCATCTTCGAGTCGGTGGCGGCGCTGGGGCGCGAGGAGACGTTGGCGCGTATCGACGCCGCGCTGGAGCGAGCAGCCGGCGGCTGACAGGGCGGGTTTGCGCCCTCAACGTTTGGGGGGGCGGTGCCGATGACCCAGGGGGACGGATCCCGCTATCAGCGAACGTTTTGCCGTCCCCGGACGAAAGCACATGCGAGCCTCCTCGATGACCAACCCCATCAGCGCCGAGCCGGCGATCAGCCGGCACAACGAAGGGCACGGCCGCCGCCTGACCGCTGCCTTCGAGGCGTTGGAGGCGTTCCCCGCGCTGGCCGAATCGCGCAACCGGGTGCTCCGGGTCGTGCGCGAGGACCAGACCTCGGTGGGCGAGGTGGTGGCCGCCGTTGAATCCGACGTCGCGCTCGTGATCACCGTGCTGCGCATCGCCAACCGCACCGCGCAGCGCAAGCGGGGCAAGATCTCGACCATCCCCGAAGCGGTCGAGGTGCTCTCGCCCGAGGGTGTGGAGCAGCTGGCCGCGCGCAGCGCGGTCTTCGACTTCTTCGAGCGCACCCCGGGCTGGGACGCGATGCCCGAGCGATTCCGCCTACACGCCGTTGCCACCCAGGCCGCCGCCGATCGTCTCGCGCGCGAGCTCGAGTTCGACGACCGCGACGAGCTGCTCTGCTCCGCTCTCCTTCACGACGTGGGCAAACTGGTGCTCGCCCACGCCTACCCCGGCTACCCGGGCCAGATTCACGGCACGGCGCGCACGCCCGAGGAACGCATCCACCGCGAGCGCCTGGAGCTGGGGGTCGACCACGCGCTCGTGGGCGGCGTGCTGGCGCGCCGCTGGGCGCTACCCAACCGGCTCGCGCGAGCGATCGAGCGCCATCACGCCGACGACGCCGAGGACGAGGCCGCGCTCGTGCGCCTGGCCGACATGCTGGCCCACTACGGGCACGCCCAGGCGGTCAACCCCAAGGCGCTGCTGAAGGCGGCCCACGCCTGCCGGCTGTCGACCGACCAGCTGCGCTCGGTGATGTACGAGCTGCCCCAGGGCAGCAGCCACGCCAAGCGCAACGTCGATCCCTGCCCGCTCTCCAAGCGCGAGGTCGAGGTGCTCAAGCGCCTGGCCGAGGGCAAGGTCTACAAGCAGATCGCCCACGAGCTCGAGCTGTCCACCAGCACGGTGCGCACGCACCTGCACAACACCTACGCAAAGCTCGGCGCCGTCGACCGCGCCCAGGCGGTGCTGATCGCCACCGAGCGCGGCTGGATCTAAGTTCTAGTCGTCCAATCCGGGGATGTCGCCGTTGCGAAAGGCGTCCACGAACAGCCCGTGGTCCTTGCGCACCTGCTCGCCGTAGCGAGCGCCGAACTCGGCCAGCTCCGAGGGCAGGTCGTCGTCGATCACTGCTTCAATCGCCTCCTCGGTCTCGAAGTCCACGAGATCCTCGGCGCTTCCCGCGTCGGACACGCAATGCACCTTGGCGGTGGCCTGGCCGAGATAGGTGAGCAGCGGCAGAATCTCGTCGGGGTCGGCCAGCGACTCCCAGGAAAGGCCGGCCTCGTAGGGCGAGATCTCCTGCACCACCTGGCCCTTCCCGCGTAGCTCACACCAGCCCAGCCAGGGGTCGGCGTGGGCCTGCAGCGCGCGCTGGGAGATCGCCGTGCGGTGGCCCGAGTGCTCGAAGTGCTCACTGATGCGCTTGTCCGAAACCACCCTGCTGGGTGCCGCGAGGTTGCCCTGTTTCATGGTGAGGATCACGTCGTTCTCGAGCGCCTGGGAGGTGCCCTCGACCAGGAGGTTGTAGGCCGGCAGGCCGGCGCTGCCGATTCCGAAGCCCACGCGGCCGATCACGTCCTTCACGTCGTAGGACACCGAGTGCTGGCGCTTCTGCTCGGGGATCGTCTCGAGGTAGTCGGAGTAGGCGGCGAGCACCTGCTTGCGCTCGGCTGCCTTCAGGCGCCTGGCGCTCGAGCTCTCCTTGAACACACGGTCGTGGCCCTCCACGTGAGTGGACTTCTCCAGCATGTGCCAACGGGTCTGAAGACGGGCCTCCTGGAGCACGTCGCGCACGGCGCCCTCGGTGTTCTCGAGCGTGAGTCGAAACTCCTCGTCCTCGTCGCCGTGGTGGAAGTGCTCCACCTGCTCGAGGTACGCCCGGCCGTAGGTCTCGATCATCTCGGTGATCGTGTCGTCGGACAGGGCCTTGACGAAGCCGAGTAGGGCCAGGCTGGCGGCCATTCGCTTGAGGTCCCAGGTGAAGTGGCCCAGGTAGGCCTCGTCGAAGTCGTTCACGTCGAACACGAGGATCCCGGCGTCGTTGACATAGGTGCCGAAGTTCTCGGCGTGCAGGTCGCCCTGGATCCAGACCCGGCTCGTGCGCTCGTCGGCGTAGCGGTCCTCGTCGTCGGCCACGTCGGCGTAGAAGAGGCAGGCGCTGCCGCGATAGAAGGAGAACGGGTCCTGAGCCATCTTGCGAAACTTGCGCCGAAAGGCGCGCGGGTCGGCGTCGATCAGGTCCTCGAAGGCGTCCTCCAGGACTTCGACGATTTCCTTCTCTCGGGCCTTGGCTTTAGCCACGCTGCCTCATCCGGTCGAGGTTTCGGTAGGGCATCTGCATGCGCCGGTTGGAGCGCAGTCGCTGCTCGTTTCGCTCCAGGAACTCCCAGTACCCCTTGGTGAAGGGACATGCGTCCTCACCCTCGCGCCGGGTGGGCTCGTAGCGACAGCTCCCGCAGAAGTCCGACATGCGGTCGATGTAGCGCCCGCCCGCCGCGTAGGGCTTGGTCATCATGCGCCCGCCGTCAGCGTAGGTGGCCATGCCCACCGCATTTGGTCCCATCACCCACTCATACCCGTCGATGAAGGCGTGGTGAAACCAGTCGAAGGCCTCGTGTGGGCGTACGCCGTGAAGCAGCAGCAGGTTGCCGAAGACCATCAGGCGCACGATGTGGTGCGCGTAGGCGGTCTCGCGCAGGCCGGCCACCGAGTCCGCCACGCAGCGCATGTCGGTGTCGCCGGTCCACAGGTAGTCCGGCAGCTTCTTGCGCGCGTTGAGCTCGTTGTCCTGTCGCCACTCCTCGGCGTGCAGCCAGTACATGCCCCACACGTACTCGCGCCAGCCGGCGATCTGGCGCACGAAGCCCTCCACGGCCTCGATTGGAGCCCGGCCCTCGCGGTAGGCGCGCTCGGCTCGCTCCAGCGGCTCGCGGGGGTCCAGCAGGCCCAGGTTGAGCGAGGAGGAGAGGTGGGCGTGCCACATGAAGCGCTCGCCGTGGAGCATGGCGTCCTGCCAGCGGCCGAAGTCGGGCAGGCGGGTGTCGACGAAGCGGTCGAGCGACCGGCGCGCCTCGGCGTGGGTGGCGGGCCACAGCCGCGGAGCGTCCTCGCCGAACGTGTCGAGGCCGAGCGCGTCTAGGTCGCGCCGCACCTCCTGGTCGATCTCGTCCTCGCGCGGGCGATAGGGGCGCGGGGGGCGGTGGTCACGCGGAGGCGGCTTGCGGTTCTCCGAGTCGAAGTTCCAGCGCCCGCCGGCCGGCTCGTCGCCGTCCATGAGCAACCCGAGGCGCTTGCGCTGGCCGCGGTAGAAGTCCTCCATCACCAGGCGCTTGCGCCCGCCGGCCCAGTCGCGAAAGTCGTCGGGATGGGTGAGGAACAGCGTGCCCCGCACCAGCTCGACGCCGGGCAGCCTGCCGAGCTTGCGCTGCGCGCCCAGGCTGTGGGGCTCGAGCAGCCGGATCGTGTCGGCCCCGTGGGCGCGCACCCCCGCCGCGTAGCTCGGCTCGCGCCGGTAGTCGACCTCGAAGCCGCGCTCGCGCAGCTCGGCGGCGAAGTGGCGCATGGCCGAGAGCACGAGGTGGAGCTTCTGGCGGTGCCAGGGCGCTCCGCGCAGCTTGGCCTCCGACTCGATCATCAGCACGCGGTTCGCCCCGTCGAGCGCCGGGTTGTCGAGCGAGAGCTGGTCTCCCAGGATCCAGGCGCTGGCGCTCACACACGCACCCGGCGGTTCTCGTGGCGAAGGCGCAGCGCCATAAGGGCGGCCCCCGCGCTGTCGATCACCCAGTCGACGGGCGTGCCGTTGCGGCCCTCCACGAAGCTCTGGTGAAACTCATCGCTGGCGGCGTACGCGCTCGAGAGGACGAACGCGAGCAGGGCGGCGCGCCCGGAGCTCATTCCGGTGCGCAGCAGGCGCCACCACAGAAAGCAGAGCAGCGCGTACTCGGCGAAGTGAACGATCTTGCGGCCGATGAGATCGATCACGCCGAGGCCCGAGTCGAGGCTCGGCTGGGCCGACAACGCGAAGATCGCCCCCATCATCAGAAACGGGGGAAGCCACAGGCCGGCGCGCCGCAGAAGCTCCACACCCATACCGTAATCTCAGCTGCTCCCGTGCTGGTGATCACCACCAAATCGCCCTACGCGGTCCGGGCCCTGGCCGAGCTCGCCCGCCGCGGCCAGCCCACTCCCGTGCCGATCGGGGAGATAGCCCGGGCCCGCGACATCCCCGTCCAGTTCCTGGAGGGCCTGTTCGCGACGCTGCGCCGCGCCGGCATCCTGCAATCCCAGCGGGGCGTGAAGGGCGGCTACAGCTTCGCCCGCCCGCCCGAGCGGATCACCGTGCTCGAGGTGGTGGAGCTGCTCGAAGGCGAGCTGGGCGTCGACGCCGCGGCCAGCGGCGCGGTGTGGAGCGAGGCCGTGGACGCGGTGAAGGCCGTGCTGAGCGCGACGACGATCGCGCAGGTGGCCGAGAACGAGGCGCAGGCGGCGGGCGCTCAGATGTACTACATCTGACCGGCGCCGCTCAGGCGAGCAGGTTGAGCTCGCCGGCGCGGTGTGCGGCCTCCACTCGTGAGCGGGAGTCGAGCTTGCGCAGGAGATTGCGCACGTGCATGTCCACGGTGCGGGGGCTCAGGAAGAGCTCCGTGGCTATCTCGCGGTTGGTGCGGCCCACCGCCACGAGCCTGACGACCTCGAGCTCGCGCCGTGTGAGGCCGGGGCCGTCGGCGTGAGCCGCTGCTCGAGGACCGAGCCGCTCAGCCACCGATTCGCCCAGGGCCGCCATCTCGTGGGTGGCCTCGGCGGCAAGTGGCCGCGCCCCGAGCTTCCGGGCGGTGCGGTAGGCGTTCCCCAGCATGTCGAGAGCCGGCTCGCGCTCGCCCGCCGCGGCCAGCGCCACCCCGGCCCGGAGCTCGATCTCGGCCCGGGCGAACGGGAGGTCGAGATCGCGATGGACAGCCACCGCGCGGCCCAGCTGCCCGGCCGCCGAGTCGGGGTCTCCGTTCGCCAGCGCCAGCTCGCCTATGGCGTGGGCGAGGGCGGCGATCGCGTCGGGGTGGCCGGTCTCGGAGGCGATCTGCGTGAGCGCCTCCGCGTGGTGGTGGGCCTCCTGCAGGGCGCCGCGGCGGGCGCTGAACATCGCGCCGAAGCGCAACCCCTTGATCGCGTAGTGGTGGTCCTCGCTGGTCTTCCAGCGGGCCAGAAGCAACCGGCAGGCCTCCGCGGCGGCGTCGTGCTCGGCCTCTGCGGCGGCGACGCGGGCCAGCGCGGCCGTTGCGTCGACGGTCGTATTGAAGTGCCCGAGCCTCGAGGCCGTGGCCAGCGACGAGGTGAGCAACCGGCGTGCCGAGGTCAACCTCCCCTGCAGGCCGTGGATCGACCCCACGAGACCCTCCGCCACCCAGACCGCAGTGCCCGAATCGATCAGGTCCCGTCCGAGCTGCAGGGCCTCGGTCCACTGCCCGCGCTCGCGCAGCACGTAGACCAGGCAGGTCATACAGGCCACCTGGGTCCCTTCCGCGTCCGTCGGGCAGAGCTCGAGGGCGCGATCGAGCATCTCGCTGGCCGCGGAGTAGTCGCCGGCCTCGTAGAGCACCATGCTCAGGCGCTGATGGAGGTCGGCTGACACCTCGATGAGGTCGTGCTCGAGCGCCTGGGCGAGCCCCTCGCGCACGATGGCGAGGCCTTGCTCGTACTCGCCGCCCTTGGCCTGCGCCAGACCCTGGAGCCCGAGCGCACGCAGGCGCAGGTCCAGGCGGCCCGCCCGCTCGGCGTCAGCGGCGGCGCTGACGGCTTGGTCGACGCTCGCGGAGTAGTTGGCTCCGGCACGCAGGTAGTTGGCCAGCGCCAGCCGTTCGACCGCCGCCTCGGCGAGGCAGTCCTCCGCGGCGAAGGCCTCAGCGGCCGCGTTGCGCGCGGCGAAGGCAGCGCCGCGGTCAGCCCTCAGATCGTGCACCGCGGCCAGGCGCCGCTGGGCATGCGCGCACGCCATGCGGTTTCGGTGCTCGGCCCGGACCGCGCAGATCTCGCGCCACGCCCGCGCCGCCTCGGTGAGCTCGCCCGACAGCTCGGCGCTCTGGGCGTAGAACTCGAGCGACTCGATGCGGAGGTCCGGCGCTTCGGCCTCGGGCCACAGCTCGAGCGCCTGACGAAGCGCGCGGGCCACGTCGCGATGCGCGTGCACCCGCCGGGAGTCTTCGGCCGAATGCAACAGCCACGCGCGGGCGCGCCTCTCCTCGCGGGCGGCGAGCCAGTGACTCGCCACCTCGATGCTCGGGCCTCCGCTCTCCTCCACCGCCTCCGCGAGGGCCACGTGGAGGCGGCGGCGCTCCATCCAGGACACGTCCGCGTACAGAGCCTCGCGCGTCAGCGCGTGCCGAAAGGCTCCACGGCCCGAGGCGACCTCGGTCACGAGCTCGCGGTCGAGAAGCTCGGCCAGCCCGGCGGAGCCGCCCGTGGCCGCCACCACCGCGAGGTCGAACTCCTCCCCGGCCACCGCGGCCACCTCGGCCGCCGCCCGCCCCTCGGACGAGAGGTCCGAAACCCCAATGAGCACGGCATCGCGGACGGTGTCGGGCACCGGCACCTGTCCGGTGTCGGCCAGCTCCAGCCCGCGCCGGCCGGCCACAAGGGCGTTGGTGAGCAGCAGCGCCTGCGCGAGCTCCTCGACAAAGAAAGGGACGCCCTGGGTCCGGTCGTGGATCGCGCGAACGAGCGCCGGGGCCGGGGGCTGGTCCAGGAGATGCGTGAGCAGCTCGGCGGTCTCCGACGGGGTCAGTGGCGGGATCATGATCTCCGTGAGGCGCCCGGATCGCCGCAGCTCGTGCCTGACCCGGCGCAGAGGGTGATCGCGCGGCAGGCCGTCGGAGCGGTAGGTGGCGACGATCAGCAACTGCAGCTCGGTCACGGACTCGGCCAGGGCCGGCAGCAGCTCGAGGGTGGCCTCGTCGGACCACTGGAGATCGTCGAGCACCACGACGGCGGGCTCCGAACGGGCAACGTGGCTCAGCGCGGCGCGCACGGCCTCGAACAAGGTCGGGCGATCGCTCTCCTGAGCCGGCTCTCCGAGCTCGGGCAGGATCAGCGCCAGCTGGTCTCGCAGCGGGCCGGATTCGTCGAGGGCGTGGGGGTCGATGCGCAGCAGCGAGCGCAGAGCGGACACCATCGGGCCGTACGGCGTCGCCGCCCCCTGACGTGCCCGCCCCCACAGCACGGATGTCCCCGAGTCTGCCGAGGCCTGATCGACCAGACGGGTCTTTCCCACTCCCGCCGCGCCCGCCACCAGCACGAGCGAGCCGCCTCCGAGACGTGCCTGCTCCAGCGCCTCCTCGAGGCGGCTTCGCTCGTCCCTACGCCCAACGAGGACGCTGCGGGTGGCCATGGGCCAAGCTTAGGACCGCCTAAGCCGTGACGCGCTCGGGGTCGGGCCGCACGATCACCGTGTCCCCGACGGGCACGATCTCGTCGGCCGGCATGCCGGATGCGTCGGCGTGAGCCCTGATCGCCTCGGGGCTCTCCGCCTCGTAGAGGCATACCGTGCCCAGCCGTCCGCTCTCCTCGTTGACCACGTAGCTGCGGATCCAGCGCACGCCCGAGTCGTCCTTGTCGCCTTCGGCCGTCGACCGCTCGGCCGTGATCTCCAGCTCCTGTGGCGAAGCCCAGGCATCACGGCGGCGAATCACGTACAGGTCCATCGGTGTATCTCCTCAGATCGGGTGTGTCAGAAGACGGTACGACCGGGGCCGACCCCTTGCATCCGCAGAATTGCCGTATTTCGCTGGTGCTATGCCGTGCCGCCGCCAACGACTTGGTCGCCGCGACGCACGCGCCCGGGGGCGCTCACCTCGCACCACACGCCGAAGTTCACGTTGCGCTTGCCGTGCAGCTCGGCCAGCGTCTTCAGGATCGGCAGGTCGCGGCGCCCTCGGTCGGGGTCGCGAGTGGTGACCACGCAGCGCGGCACGGGCTCGACCACGCGCAGGCGGACGTCGCCGACCTCGATCTCGCGCCCGGTCCACCCGTTCTCCTCCCAGGCCGCGGCGCCATCCACGGTGATCGTCATGCGAAAGCGCCGGGGATCGGGCGTCGCGACGCCGAGGGCCTCGCCCAGCGCCGACACCGAGGCCGTGGACATGAGGCTGACCGGGGAGTCGTCGGCGCCCACCTCGGCCGGGTCCAGCGCGACGAGCCGCACGTCGCGGCCCAGATGCTCGGACAGCGCGCCGGAATGGGGCCCGCGGGCCAACCGGCCGCTCACGCGCCGGCCGTCGTACTGAGCGGTGGTCACCGCTTCGCCCGGGATCGGCGCCGCGTTGACCTCCTCGCCGCCGGGAAAGCCCAGCGTCAGCTCGCCGGACCCAGAATCCCAGCGCTGGCTCACCTGCAGCAGCTGCGGAGTTCGGGCGGTGAGCAGCAGCTCGTTCTGCTCGTCGACGACGACGAAGGCCCGATCGCCCACCGCGCCGGTCTCGCGAATGTCGAGCTCGTCCACGGGAGCGAGGCGCAGGCCCTTGACCGGCGCGATGGCCAGTGCCGAAACCGTAATGGGCATCGGCCCGCCAGGCTAAACGCTCAGACGGTGGCCTTCTCGCGCACCGGCACGGGCTCGGCCTCGCTCTCGGCCTCGTTGCGGGCCAGCAGGCAGGCCATGCGCTCGCAGGCCCGGCGGGCGAAGCGGACCTGCTCCCGGCGCCCGAACACGCGAAAGCCCAGGCGGATGACCGGGTTGGGCACGCGGGCCGGGCGCGAGACGACGTGGATGCGGAACTCCACCTCGCCGGTGTCGGCCCACTTCCACACCTGGTAGTCCATCTGGCCCGTTTCCAGGTGGTCCTGGAGGGTCTGGTAGCTCCAGCCCCACACGCGCACCTCACGGCCGTCCTGGTTGCGCGTCTGGTCCACCACGTTGCCGACCCGGACGCCGAAGCGAAATCGGATCAGGTTCCAGAAGCGGGCCTCCAGGAGCATGTCGCGCCCTTCCAGCTCCGATTCCTCGGCGTAGAGGGCGGTCACGATCTTCGGGTCGGCAAACTCGTAGTCGAGCATCAGTTGCTGGGCTCGCTCCCAGATCCCGCCGGGCTCCGGCGGCCCGGGCGCCTCGGAGGGCAGCGGCTGGCAGTAGTTGTCGATGTGCCATCCGGCCTCCTTGGTGAACGAGGCCTGCTGGGACAGATCGAAGTTGAGCTCCTTGTCGCGCAGCGCGCGAAGGGCCTTCACCGCGTGCGGGTCGCCCAGCCGCCGCTCGGCGGGCACGTCCTCCACCCGCCGCGTGTGGATGCGCAGGCCCTCGGCGCGTTTTCCGCCCGAAAGCTCGATCACGCCCTCGAGAAAGGAGGTCCACATGTGGAACTGGATCTCCTTGGACATCCGCAGCCGGTCGTAGAGGAGGTTCGAGAAGGCGTCGCCGCCGCGTGCCCACGACTCGATCGTGAACTCGACGTGCTCCTCCCGCCTCCGGGCGCTGAAGCGGATCTGTCCCGCCTCGAGGTGGCCCTCGAGCGTGGCCAGGCGAAAGGCGGTGGGGGTGCGCTCGAACACGCGCACCGGACCGTCCCAGGGGCCGGGCATGCGCACCACATACTCGTCGCCCACGCGCAGGTGGCCCTTCTCGCCCTCGAGCTTCTTGAAGGTGGCGAACTCGGTCGGCGCGGCGCGGTCGAGATCGTCGGTGAGCCGCGTCACCAGCTCCTCGGGCGACAGCTCCGACCCGGCGATGAGCGCCGTATAGCGGCGGTGAAACAACGGTCCAGCCCCGTCGCCAACGCGCTGGATGCCCTCGTGGCTAACCGCGTCGGGAAGCGACGGCGGAGCGTCCTCCTCCCACGACCCCCTCTCCTCGTGGCGGTAGAGCGGCGTCGTGCGCCACATGTAGCGCCACGAGGTCAGGACGACGCCCACCGGCCAGCGGGTGGCCGTGGTCAGGCGGCGAAAGAGGGGCTGGTTGTAGGCCATCGCAGGAGATACGGTCGGCTAGAGGGGAGGGGTGAGTCGCCTCGGCCCTGGCTGGGTACCCGGCCGCCATGCTCACAAAAGCCCTTAGCGCCTGCGGCCTGCGCGGCTGGCACATGCACACCACGTCGCTGGCGACCATCTACCTGTGCATCTCGCTGTGGATCCGCGCCAAGACAGTAGACCAAGAGGAACGCGGCAACGCCGAGCGCCGTGCCCTCTTCGTGGGCCTGTGGCCGCCTATGTTCTGGCTCATCGGCGACGCCCTGCAGGTCGATGAGGGGCGCTCGCGCGCCAAAGCTCGACTGTCGGGCCTGAGACCGGGTAGGAGGAAGGCATGGACCATGACGAAGAGGTAGACGTGGACAAGGACGAGAACGACGCCGAGGCCGCCGCGGATCCGCAGCCCAAGAAGCAGCATCCGGAGCAGGACGGCACCGACAGCACGACGTTCGACACCGACCAGCACTCCGACGCACCGGGCCCACACGGCACGGGCTGAGCGCTCGACGGCTACAGTCGGCGGGAATGAGCGTCCCGCCGATCGCCGGCGCGATTTCACACAACCTGGCCGACCTCGTCGGCAACACGCCAATGGTGCGCCTGACGCGCGTGGCGCCCGATTGTGGTGCCGAATTGATCGCGAAGCTCGAGGCCTACAACCCGGCCGGGTCGGTCAAGGACCGCATCGGGGTTGCGATGATCGATGCCGCGGAGGCCGAGGGGCGTATCGAGCCGGGACGCAACACGATCGTCGAGTCAACGTCGGGCAACACCGGCATCGCCCTCGCCTTCGTGTGCGCGGCCAAGGGCTACGACCTTGTGCTCACCATGCCCCAGGGCATGAGCCGCGAGCGCGAGAACCTGCTGCGTCTCTACGGCGCCGAGGTGGTGTTGGTGGAATCGATGGGCGGGATGAACGAGGCGGTCGAGGAGGCCCGGCGCATCTGCCGTGAGCGCGGCGACTGCTGGGTGCCGGCCCAGTTCTCCAACCCGGCCAATCCGGAGATCCACCGGCGTACGACGGCCGAGGAGATCTGGCGCGACATGGACGGCCGCATCGACGTGCTGGTGGCCGGAGTGGGCACGGGCGGGACCATCACGGGCTGCGGCGAGCGGCTCAAGGAGCTCAATCCCGACCTGACCGTGGTGGCGGTCGAGCCCAAGGCGTCGCCCGTGATCTCGGGCGGCCGGCCCGGGCCGCACAAGATCCAGGGGATCGGCGCGGGCTTCGTGCCCGACGTGCTCAACCGCGACGTGATCGACGAGGTTGTGCCGGTGGACGACGAGGACGCGATCGGCGCGGCTCGCCGCTGCGCCGCAGTGGAGGGCGTGCTGGCCGGGATCTCGTGCGGCGCGGCCCTGTGGGGCGCCATCGAGGTCGGGAGCCGCCCGGAGATGAGCGGCAAGCGGATCGTGGTGATAATGCCCGACTCCGGCGAGCGCTACGTCAGTACGCCATTCTTCGCACCCTGATGCTCGGCCTCGGCACCTTCACCCGAGTGGCCCGCGAGCTGCGCGAGGACCTGACCGCCGCCCAGGAGCGCGACCCGGCCGCCCGCAACGTCGGGCGGGCGGAGATCCTGCTCACCTACGGCGGTGTGCAGGCCGTGTTGGCCCACCGCATCTCGCACGCGCTCGACGAGGCCGGTGTGCCGCTCGCCCCGAGGGTCCTGGCCAACGTGGTGAAGGTGGTCACCGGGGTGGAGATCCATCCCGCAGCGAACATCGGCCGCGGCCTGTTCATCGATCACGGTGCCGGCGTGGTGATCGGTGAGACCGCCGACGTGGGCGACGACGTGACCATGTACCAGGGGGTGACCCTGGGGGGCACCGGCTTCGCGCGCGGCAAGCGCCACCCCACGGTGGGCCCGGAGGTGATGATCGGGTCGGGCGCCAAGCTGCTGGGGCCGATCGACGTGGGCGCCCGCTCCAAGATCGGGGCCAACTCGGTGGTGATCCACGACGTGCCCGAGAACGCCACCGTGGTGGGCAACCCGGGACATCCCGTGCGCGTCGACGGTCGCCGGCCCGAGGGGCCGGACGCCGACTGGGTTCATCTGCCCGACCCGGTGGCGGACGCCATCCGCGGCCTGGCCAGCCGCCTCACCGAGCTCGAGGAGATGGTGGCGGAGAACACGGGACGCAAGCCCGGCGGCGCCGAGGTGACCCCGCTGCGGCGCCGCGGCGGGCCGGACTCCGCCGGCGGGTGAACTCGAGGCACGCGCTCGGCGCAGGCCTGGTCCTGATTGCCCTGCTGGCCGCGCCCATCGCGGAGGCCGCCCCCAAGGAGCCGATCGTGATCGCCCACCGTGGCGCGTCGGGCTACCGCCCCGAGCACACCCTGGCCGCCTATGCGCTGGGAGCCCGCCAGGGCGCGGACTACGTCGAGCCGGATCTCGTGGCCACGCGCGACGGCGTCCTGGTGGCCCGCCACGAGAACGAGATCTCCAGCACCACCGACGTGGCCGTCCACCCGGAGTTCGCCGATCGCCGAACCACCAAGACGATCGACGGCGTGCCGCTGACGGGCTGGTTCACCGAGGACTTCACGCTGGCCGAGCTGCGCACGCTGCGCGCACGGGAGCGCATCCCGGACCTGCGCCCGCGCAACGCCGCCTACGACGGGCGCTACCGCATACCCACCTTCCAGGAGGTCATCGACCTCACCCGCCGCCTCTCGAAGAGGCTCGGCCGGCCGATCCGCGTGTATCCCGAGACCAAGCATCCGAGCTACTTCCGGTCCATCGGGCTGCCGCTGGAGAGCAGGCTCGTGAGGATCCTCGAGCGCAACCGCCTCCACCGCCGCTCGGACCGGGTCTACGTGCAGTCCTTTGAGGCCGACAGCCTCAAACGGCTGAACCGGCGGGTCGGCGTGCGCCTCGTCCAGCTGCTGGGCCTGCCGGCTCCGCCCACCGGGCCCGCCGCGCTGAGGGCGATTGCCCGCTACGCCGACGGCGTCGGGCCCTCCAAGGACTACATCGTCCCGCTCGACGCGGAGGGTCGCTCGCTGCCTCCCACGGGCTTCGTCCGCCGGGCGCACCGGGCCGGCCTCGTGGTTCATCCCTACACCTTCCGGCGCGAGAACGCCTTCTTGGCGCTGGAGCTTCGCGACGGCTCCGACCCGGCGGCCTACGGCGACATTGCGGCGGAGTACGAGCAGTTCTTCGGGCTCGGAGTGGACGGCGTGTTCGCCGACCAGCCCGACACGGCGGTGAGAGCCAGGAGGGTGCTGGGCGCCTCCGGCGATCAGTAGTAGACCGAGCGGGTCCGGTGGCGCGGGATCGCCTTGTACTCGGGTGCCTGGCCGCGGTTCCACAGCGTCACGTCGAGCACGCGCGGCGCGATTCCGGTGCGCCGCGCGAGCAGCTCGCACGCGTGCAGGGCGCAGGCGCGTATCTCGCGCTCGGCCTCGCCGGGCGGCAGCAGCTTCCCCGCATCGATGTGGGCGGCGAGCTCGGGCGTGTAGCGCAGCACCCCGTCCACCCTCAGCACGTGGGGCACGAGGTTGTCGGCGAAGATCGTCAGGCGGTCGAGGTCGCCGAAATCGGCCACGCCGGCCAGGGCCAGGTCGCTGGGCGTGATCTGGGCTCGCTTGTAGAAGCCGCGGTCGTCGAAGAAGCGCATGCCGCCGGCCAGCAGCGTGGCCAGCCGCTCGGCCGAGCCGCCGGCCTCCTTGATCAGGTCGAGCGCGCCGCGATCGCCCAGGAAGCGCCCGAGGTCGCGCAGGGCCTCGGCGTAGATCCGCATGAGCGGGTGGCCGGCGTCCTGGCCGAGCACACCGGCCAGCTCGCGGGCCTCGAGCGCGCGCAGCTCCGCGTTCGACCACGGCCCGTGAGCGCGGAAGCGCTCGGCCAGCGCCCAGGCCACGGTGAAGTAGCCCGAGCAGCCCGGGCGCTTGCTCAGCGTGGGAAACCAGCCCGAGCCGAAGTTGATCGCGTCGAGGGTGAGCAGGTAGGCGGCCACGTCCGGCCGGGGGCCCTCGAGGTAGTGGCGTTCGGGGTCGAGCGCGGGCGGCTCGGCCGCCTCGAGCTGCGCCGCAGCATCGATGTCGACGGTCACGTGGCGCGCCGATCGCGCCAGCGCGGCGCAGCTGTCCCGTACCTCGTCCAGCAGGCTCATCAGGGCGGGTTCCTACACTGCCGCGCGTGACCGCCGCTTTCGCGTGCCAGGAGCTCGAGAAGCGCTACGGCGCGACGGTGGCGCTCGGCGGAGTCGATCTGAGCGTCGAGCCCGGCGAGCTCGTGGGCCTGCTCGGCCCCAACGGCGCGGGCAAGTCGACCCTGGTGAAGATCGCCTGCGGCCTCGTGCGCGCCTCGGGGGGCCGGGCCCAGGTGGCGGGTGAGCCCGCCGGCTCGGCCGGCGCCCGGGCGGCCATCGGCTACCTGGCCGAGCTGTTTCGCTTCCCCGGCTGGCTCAGAGCGGATGAGCTGCTCGATCTCCATCAGAACCTCGCCGGCTCGCCGGGCGGCGCGGGGGAGCGGTCCGAGCTGCTGGCCTTGGTGGGCCTGGCCGACGACGCCGCCACACGGGTGGAGGCCATGTCGAAGGGAATGCAGCAGCGCCTGGGGATCGCCCAGGCGCTGGTGGGCTCGCCGCGCCTGCTGATGCTGGACGAGCCCACGAGCGCGCTCGACCCGGTGGGGCGGCGCATCGTGCGCGACCTGCTGCTCGAGCTCAAGGGCCGCGGCGTGTCGGTGCTGCTCAACTCGCACCTGCTCAGCGAGGTGGAACGCGTGTGCGACCGGGTGGCCATCCTGGTGGGCGGCCGGATCGTCGCGCGCGGCAGCCCCGGAGAGCTGGCGCGGGCGCGCGGGGTGGAGGTCGACGTGGAGGGCGGGGTGCGCACGTTTCCCGACGCCGAGCGTGAGGGCGTGCCCGAGATCGTGGCCGGCCTGGTGGCGGCGGGCGAGCGCGTGTACGGCGTGCGCGTGCTGTCCTCCACGCTGGAGGACACCTACCTCGAGGCCGTGGAGGGCGCCTCGTGAGGGGCGCCGCCACCATCGCGCGCTACGCCCTGCGCGAGTCGACCCGGCGCCGGGTGTTCGTGGTGGTGCTGCTGCTCACCCTCGCCTTCCTCGTGCTGTACGCCGTGGGCACCGAGGCCGCGTTCGACGTGACCACCGAGAACGAGGGCATCGACCCCATCGACGACCAGGTGCTGACCGGCTCCACCCTGCTCGGGCTGGCCATGTTCACCACCCTCTTCCTGGGCTGCGTGCTGGCCGTTTTCCTAACGCTGGGCGCGGTGCGGGGCGACGCCGAGCGGGGGCTGCTCCAGCCGCTGGTGGTCAGGCCGTTGGGCCGCGGGGCCCTGCTCGCCGGGCGCTTCGGGGCGGCGGCTGCGGTGTGCGCGGGCTACGTGGCCTTCGTGTACGCGGCCGCGGTGGTGATCACCGGCGTGGCGGGCGGCTGGTGGCCCGACCAGCCCGTCACACCCGGCCTCGGGCTGGTGGCCGGGGTGGTGGTGATCGCCGCGCTCTCCCTGCTGGGCTCGATCTTCATGTCCGCCAACGCCAACGGCATCGCCGTGTTCATGGCCTTCGGCGCCGGGCTGGCCGCGGGCCTGCTGGGCCAGATCGGCGACGCGCTCGCGGTGGACACGCTCGAGACGGTGGCGTCGGTTGCCTCCTGGGTGCTGCCCTTCGAGGCGCTCTACCAGGCCGGCCTCGACGACCTCACCTCGGAGCTGAGCGGCACCACCGGGGTCATCGTCCAGCTCGGCCCCTTCGGGGGCGCGCAGGAGGGCGGGCCGCTGCTGTGGCTGTGGACCGTCGTGTATCTCCTGCTGGTGGGCGTGGCCGCGCGGACGGCGTTCGCGCGCCGCGACCTGTAGACAGCTCAGAGCCCATCGCTCCGGTCCGGGCCAGCCCGGCCCCTCGCGCACGGCCCCGCCGCCCAGCGGCCTATCCTCGCTGGGATGAGCGCGCCGCCCGCCACAGAAGCCCTGCTCGAGGGTCTCAACGACCCTCAGCGCGAGGCGGTGCTGCACGCCGACGGCCCGCTCCTGATCCTGGCCGGAGCGGGCTCGGGCAAGACGCGCGTGCTCACCCACCGCATCGCCCATCTGGTGGGCAGCGGGCAGGCCCACCCCGGCGAGATCCTCGCCATCACCTTCACCAACAAGGCGGCCCAGGAGATGCGCGAGCGCGTGCAGGGCCTGGTCGGCGGGCGGGCGCGGGCCATGTGGGTGATGACCTTCCACTCGGCCTGCGCGCGCATGCTGCGCGCCGACGCGGAGAGGCTCGGCTACACGCGCGGCTTCACGATCTACGACGAGCAGGACGCGCTGCGGCTGGTCAAGAACTGCATCGAGGAGCTCGACATCGATCCCAAGCGCTTCGCGCCGCGCGGGCTCCGCCGCCAGATCTCCGACGCCAAGAACGCGCTGCTCGACGCCGAGGCCTACCGCCTCAAGGTCAGCTCGTTCTTCGAGCAGACCGCCGCCGACGTGTACGAGCTCTACGAGCCTCGCCTGCACGCGGCCAACGCGATGGACTTCGACGATCTGCTCTTTCGCTGCGTGAACCTGTTCGAGCTCTTCGAGGACGTCCGCGACCGCTACCGCCGCTCGTTCCGGCACGTGCTGGTCGACGAGTACCAGGACACCAACCGCGCGCAGTACCGCTGGCTGCAGCTGCTTTGCGAGGATCACCGGCAAATCGCGGTTGTCGGTGACGATGATCAGTGTCTCGTCGCGGGAACACCCGTATCGATGGCCGACGGATCGACCAAGCCGGTCGAGCAGGTCGAGGCGGGAGACCGCGTGCTCTCCAGCTACGGCAGCGGTGACTTCCGGCCTGCGCAGGTCACAGGCGTTCACCGATCCACTGCTTCGAAGGGCATTGCCATCACCACGGCCGCCGGCCGTCGGATCGAGAGCACAGCGGAGCACATGCATTTTGCCGGGTACCAGCGCAACCGCTCGCCCCTCATGTACCTCACCTACGCGATGTGGCGGGCGGACAAGGGTTTCCGGGTTGGCACCACCCGGACGTACCCGGACCGGGACGCGAGCGTCGTGAGTGGAGTGCACCTCAGAACCGTGCAGGAGCGGGCGGACGCCTCGTGGATCGTTTCCACGCACGAGACCGAGGCGGAGGCCAGGGCTGCGGAGCTCGAGCTCTCGCTGCGGTATCGACTGCCCACCCTTGCGTTCAAGGCCAAAGGGGAGGAGCTCGACCGGGGCCTCAGCTCCGACCAAGCTCTGACCGACCGCATCTTCGCGAGCTTTCCGACCCTCGCGACAGGGCTTCAACTGCTGGCCGACCACGGCTTGAGCTTTGACCATCCGCATCATGCGCCGCAGGGATTCGAGGGGCGGCGCCGCAGTGTCACGGTGACCCTCTGCGGTGACCGACGGGGCCGTACCCCCATGCACCTGGTCGCGCTGGGGGGCCGAGATCCGGAGGTTCGCCGGTCCCTCGAGGCGTTTGGCTTGAGCATTCGGCCGACGAAGCGAGGCTCGGAGAGCTGGCGCTACGAATCCTGTTTCAAGAGCTACGGCGAAGCCATGGCGGCGGTGGACCGGATACAGACCGCGACTCCGGTGCTCGTGCGCCAGGTGGCGCGCCTCGGTGACCGGGCCGCATGCGGACGCGGAAAGAACTCCCTGCCGTTCTTGCCCGCCGCCTCGGTCAGGCCCGGCATGGCCATGTTCGCCGCGGACGGATCGCTCGATTTCGTCGAGAGGGTCGAGGAGGTGGACATCGACGGGCCGGTCTACGACCTGGATGTTGAGGGCACCCACAACTACGTCGCGGCCGGGTTGGTGACCCACAACTCCATCTATGCCTTCCGCGGAGCCGACATCCGCAACATCCTCGATTTCGAACGGGACTGGCCGGACGCCCACGTGGTCAAGCTCGAGCAGAACTACCGCTCGACGCAGACCATCCTCAACGCGTCCAACGCGGTGATCGCCAACAACCGCTCGCGCAAGGTCAAGACGCTGTGGTCGGATCTCGGCGAGGGCGACCCGGTTCACGTGCGCGAGCTCGACGACGAGCACGCCGAGGCGCGCTTCGTGGTGTCCGAGATCGAGCGGCTGGTGGACGAGGGAGCCTCGCGCGACGACGTCGCGGTCTTCTACCGGACCAACGCCCAGTCGCGGGTGCTCGAGGACAACCTGGTGCGGTACGGCGTCTCCTACCAGGTGATCGGCGGCACCCGCTTCTACGAGCGCGCCGAGATCAAGGACGCCCTGGCCTACCTGACCATGCTCGTGAACCCCTCCGACACCGTGGCGTTCGGGCGGATCGTCAACTCGCCGCGGCGGGGGATCGGCCAGACGTCGCAGGCGCGCGTGATCGGCCACGCCAACACGCTGGGCGAGCCCGTGTGGGACGTGGCCTCCGAGCCACAGGCCATTCCCGGCCTGGGCACCGCGGCGGTGAAGGCTGTGGGGCGCTTCATGTCGATCATGGAGCGCCTGCGCGAGCGGGTGGACGGCGGCGCCGGCGTGGGCGACCTGCTGCACGAGACGCTCGAGGAGGCCGGCTACACCGAGGCGCTGCAGGCCGAGCGGACCGTGGAGTCGCAGGTTCGCCTGGAGAACCTCGAGGAGCTGGTGGGGGTGGGGCGGGAGTACGACGCCACCGCGGAGGAGCCCTCGGTGGAGGAGTTCCTCCAGCAGATCGCGCTCTTCTCCGAGCAGGACAACCTGCGCGACGAGCAGGGGCTGGTGACCCTCATGACGATCCACAACGCCAAGGGGCTCGAGTTCGACACCGTGTTCATCATCGGCCTGGAGGAGCAGGTGTTCCCGCACTCGCGCGCGGTCGAGGCGGGCGACCTGGAGGAGGAGCGGCGGCTGGCCTACGTGGGGATCACGCGCGCGCGCCGCGAGCTCTACCTCACGTCGGCGCGCACCCGGGCCCTGTTCGGCAACCGCGACTGGAACCTGCGCAGCCGCTTCATCGACGAGATCCCCATCGACTTCACCGACCGCGACGAGAGCGTGCCCACCGGCCGCGCGGCGGCCTCGACGTGGGGGGGCGGGGCTCCGGTCACGCCCGAGCCCAGCGGCCCGGGCGCGATCTTCGCCACCGGCGACGATGTGCTGCACGCCAACTTCGGCGAGGGCGTGATCGTGGGCGTCGAGCCCGGGGGCCTGGTGGTGGTCCGCTTCGCCGAGGACGGCAGCGAGCGCAAGCTCATGGCGGACTACGCGCCGCTCAAGAAGCGCTAGGCTGCCGCGCCCTCATGTCGGCCCGGGTCATCGATGGCAAGGCGGTCGCCGAGCGCGTTCGGCGCCGCGTGGCCGACGAGGTCGCGTCGTCCGGGCTGAAGCCGGGCCTGGCCACCGTCCTCGTGGGCGACGACCCCGCCTCCGCGATCTACGTGCGCATGAAGCGCGAGGACTCGGCCGAGGTGGGCATCGAGTCCTTTCACCACGAGCCGGGCGGCGACATATCGGCCGACGCCCTCGCGGGCCTGATCGGCGACCTCAACGCCGATCCGCGCGTGCACGGGATCCTGCTCCAGCTGCCCCTGCCCGACGCGCTCGACCAGGACGAGTTCATCTCGCTTATCGACCCGGCCAAGGACGTCGACGGGCTGACCCCGGCCAACGCCGGGCTGCTGATGCAGGATCGCGAGGAGGCGATGGTGCCCTGCACCCCGGCCGGAGTGATGGAGCTGGTGGCGGAGGCCGGCGTCGAGCTCGAGGGCGCGCGCGCCGTGGTGCTCGGCCGCTCGATTCTCGTGGGCAAGCCGCTGCTGCAGCTGCTGCTGGCGGCCAACGCCACCGTCACGCAGTGCCACTCGCGCACGCGCGACCTGCCCGCGGTGTGCCGTGAGGCCGATGTGCTGATCGCCGCGGTGGGCTCGCCCGGCCTGGTGACCGCGGACATGGTGCGCGAGGGAGCGGTGGTGATCGACGTGGGCACCAACCGCACCGATGCGGGCCTGGTCGGCGATGTCGACTACGACGCCGTGGCCGAGAAGGCGAGCGCGATCACGCCCGTGCCGGGCGGGGTGGGGCCGATGACGCGGGCGATGCTGCTCGTGAACACACTTCGCGCCGCAGAGCGCGCCGCCGGCGCCTGAGGGCGACCGGTCTGTCTGTACGGGTAGCCGCACCCCAACAGGCAGGCGGCCCCCACTGTGTCCGGTGCCCTCGGCTGGGAGTCTCACTTCAGCTCGGGCGCGGCAGCCTGCAAGGCCGCCGGCAAACAGCGTTCGGGCAACAGGCGCGGCCCCGCCCATATCCCCCGCGGCCGGCCCCGCCACGGCGTCCTCCCGCCCCCGGCCCTGTCCCTCCTCGCGCCGGGGGCGGAGCGACGCCACAGCGATCACATCGCAGCCGGCGCCGGTACGCTGCACCCGGCATGGATCTGCGGAGGCTTCGGGCCGGCGAATGGATCGCGGCCCTATCGGGGTTGGCCCTGCTGGTGTCCCTCTGGCTGCCGTGGTACTCGGAGCTCACCGCGTGGCAGTCGCTCGCCGCGCTCGACGTGCTGCTCGGCCTGATCGCCGCGTGCGCGGTGGCGCTGCTGCTCATCACGGCGACCCAGCGCGTTCCCGCCGTGCCCGTCGCCTTCTCGGTGCTCGTGACCTTCGCCGGCCTGCTCGGGGTTCTGCTCGTGCTCTTTCGCCTGGTCGCGCTGCCCGACGGCGCCGACGGCCGGTCCATCGGCGTGTGGCTTGCCCTCGCGGCCACACTCGGCATCGTGGTCGGAAGCCTCGTGGCCATGCGCGACGAGCGCCCGTCGCCCGCCGGCCGCCACACCGACCTGACCGGGCGCCCGGTGGCGCCGCCGGCCGAGATCGAGACGTTTCCCGCGCCACGCCCCTGACGGCCGCCCTGCGCTCCTACAATCGCTGAGCGATGATCGACCGCGAACAGGTGCTCCACGTGGCCAAGCTGGCCCGCCTGAGGCTGACCGACGCCGAGGTCGAGCGGATGACCGTCGAGCTCGCGCCGATCCTCGAGCACGTGGAGCAGATGGAGGCGCTCGACCTGGAGGGCGTCGAGCCCACCTCGCACGTGGTGGGACTCGAGAACGTGCTGCGCGACGACGTCCCGCGCGAGAGCCTCCCGCGCGAGGTGGCGCTCGAGAACGCGCCGGACGAGGCCGACGACGGCTTTCGGGTGCCCAGCCCGGGGGCTTCGTGAGCGAGGACTTGCTGGGGCTCGGCGCGGGCGCCCAGGCCGAGCTGATCGCGGCCGGGGAGGTCTCCGGGGAGGAGGTCTTCGGCTTCTGGCGCGAGCGCGCGCAGGACGACGACCTCGGCTCCTACCTGTGGGTGGCCGAGGACAATCGCGGCGGGCGGCTGCCCCCGGTGGCGGTGAAGGACCTCTTCTGCGTCGAGGGCGTGCCCAGCTCGGCGGGCTCGCGCATCCTCGAGGGCTACCGGCCGCCGTACACGGCCACGAGCGTGCGCAACCTGGAAGCCGCCGGCGCGCAGGTGCTCGGCAAGACCAACCAGGACGAGTTCGCCATGGGCTCATCCAACGAGAACTCCGGCTACGGGCCCGTGCAGAACCCCTGGGATCGCCGGCGCGTTCCCGGAGGCTCGAGCGGCGGAAGCGCCGCGGCGGTGGCGGCGGGCACCGCACCGTGGGCCATCGGCACCGACACGGGGGGCTCGATCCGCCAGCCGGCGGCCCTCTGCGGCCTGGTGGGCCTCAAGCCCACCTACGGGGCGGTAAGCCGCTACGGGATGATCGCCTTCGCGTCGTCGCTCGACCAGTGCGGTCCGCTCACGCGCGACGTGGCCGACGCCGCCCTGCTGCTCCGCCACCTCGAGGGCCGCGATCCGTGCGACTCAACGAGCGTCGGCATCGAGGGTGACCTTCCCGCGCCGAGCGCCGAGCGCCTTGACGGCCTGCGCTTCGGCCTGTGGGGTCTCGACGCCGAGGGGCTCGACCCCGAGGTGGCCAAGATCACCCGCGCCGCCCTCGGGCGGATCGAGGAGCTCGGCGGAACCATCGAGGAGATCCGGCTTCCCCACGCGGCGCACGGCCTGGCGGCCTACTACGTGATCGCGCCGGCCGAGGCCAGCGCGAACCTCGCCCGCTACGACGGCGTGCGCTACGGGCTGCGGTCCACCGACAACGGCGACCTCACGTCGCTCTACGAGGAGACCCGCGCCGCCGGCTTCGGCGACGAGGTCAAGCGCCGCATCATGATCGGCACCTACGCCCTCTCCTCGGGCTACTACGACGCCTACTACGGCAAGGCGCAGCAGGTGCGCACGCGCATCGTCGAGGACTTCCGCGCCGCCTTCGACCAGGTGGACTTCGTCGTCACGCCCACCTCGCCCACGGTCGCCTTCGAGCTGGGCGAGCGCACGGCCGACCCGCTCGCCATGTACCTGTCCGACTACTTCACCGTGCCCATGTCGCTCGCCGGCATCCCCGCGATCTCCATTCCCGCCGGCCTCTCGGAGGGCCTGCCGGTGGGCTTCCAGATCGCCGGCCCGGCCTTCAGCGAGGCGAGGATCCTGGAGGCCGCACACGCGCTCGAGGGGGCGCTCGGCTTCGAGGGGGTGCCGAGGACGTGACCGTGACCGAGGCGGCGACCCGCGCCTACGAGCCGGTGATCGGCATCGAGATCCACGTGCAGCTGAAGACGCGCACCAAGATGTTCTGCGGCTGCGCGCTCTCCTTTGGCGAGGAGCCCAACACCCGCACCTGCCCGGTCTGCCTCGGCCATCCGGGCACGCTTCCCGTGGCCAACGCCGAGGCCATCCACTTCGCGCTGATGATCGCCCTGGCCTTCGGCTGCGAGATCGCCCCGCGCTCGATCTTCCACCGCAAGAACTACTTCTATCCCGACCTGCCCAAGGGCTACCAGATCAGTCAGTACGACATTCCGCTGGCCACCGCGGGCCGCCTGGGCGACGTTCGCATCCATCGCGTCCACCTCGAGGAGGACGCGGCCAAGCTGGTGCACGCCGGGGCGAGCGGGCGCATACACGGGGCCGAGTCGAGCGTGGTCGACTTCAACCGCGGCGGCACGCCGCTGGTGGAGATCGTGAGCGAGCCCGACCTGCACAGCGCCGGCGAGGCGGCCGAGTTCGGGCGCCTGCTGCAGGCGACCCTGCGGCGCATGGGCGTGTCCGACGTGAACATGGAGGAGGGCTCGCTGCGGATGGACGCCAACGTGTCCATCCGACCGGTCGGGGAGACCACGCTGGGCACCAAGACCGAGCTCAAGAACATGAACTCCTTTCGCTTTCTCGAGCGCGGCATCGAGGCCGAGATCGAGCGCCAGAAGCGCACTCTGGCCGAGGGGGGAGAGATCGAGCAAGAGACGCTTCACTTCGATCCCGGCTCGGGCGCGATCACCACGCTGCGCTCCAAGGAGGAGGCCCACGACTACCGCTACTTCCCCGAGCCCGACCTGGTGCCGGTCGCACCCACCGAGCAGATGCTCGCCCGCGCGCGCGACGCGATGCCCGAGCTCCCCGCCGCCCGGGCCGAGCGCCTCGAGCGCGATCTCGAGCTCCCCGCCGAGACGGCGAAGCTGCTCGCCTTCCGCAGCGACCTGGGCGACTTCTACGAGGCGGCCCTGTCGAATGGGAGCGGCGCCCAGGCCCTGGCCAACTGGACCACCAACGAGCTCACGGCACGCATCGGCGACGCGGACCCCGCCGCCACCGAGCTCTCGCCCGCCGCGTTCGCGCGACTCGTGGAGATGGTCGGCGCGAAGGAGATCTCCGCCTCGGCCGGGCGTGAGCTGCTCGACGCCCTGGTCAGCGAAGGTGGCGACCCCGCCGCGCTGGTCGAGTCGAGGGGGCTCGGCCGGGCGGGGGAGGACGAGCTCGAGGCGATCGTGGACCAGGCCATCGCCGACAACCCCGAGGCGGTCGAGAAGATCCGCGCCGGGAAGGGCCAGGCCGTCGGCGCGATCGTTGGCGCGGTGATGCGCGAGACGAGAGGCCGCGCCGACGGGGGCCAGGTCCAGGAGATGGTGCGCGCCCGTCTGGGCCAGTAGCGCCGCGCCCGGGCGGTCACGGGCGACTGAAGCCGGCCCACGGGCCGCCGCGCAAAAAAGGCAGCAATGACGGGTGCGGCCGAGGGGGCTGCGCTTCGGACCCACGCTCTGCCTCGAAGCCCGTGGGGCACCTCCGGTCTCGAATAGCGGAGCCAGCTGACCCACCCCCTGTGCGGAAGGTGCCTGGGTCACTTTGAGCACCGAGAGACTCGCGCTGGAGCCGACCTGAGCGCTCGAGCCGGCACCCGCGCGCCCTACCATTGTCCTGACTGCTTTCGCATCACAAAGGAGACAGGCATGGCTCGACTCATCCGCATGGACGGCACGGGACACACCACGCTCGCGGAATGGACGGCCGCCGACGATTCCCGGTTCGCCCAGGCCGTGGAGCAGTTCGGCTCCCAGCAGGAGCTCGGCTACATCGGCACGGTGCCCGAGGGCCCGGGCAAGGCCACGCACGTGCGTGAGCTCCCGCGCGACGCGGACCTCGTGATCATGCGCCGTCCCATCGCCGGGGGCTAGCCACGGAGGCTCGAGCCGCCCAAGCGCCGGCGCCCGCTCTCCCCGAGCTGGCCTCGGTCCCCTGGCGCCAGCGCACCGACGCGCGATGGCTTCTGCGCTGGGGCCGGGTCTGGCAGGCGTGGACGCTGCTGTACACCGTCCCGTTTCTTGCCGCGGGCGCGGCCATGCTGTGGCTCGCGCCGATCGCCGCGCCGGTGGCGCTGATGGCGATCGCCCACGCGTGGATCATCCCCGAGCTGTATGCCTTTCGCGGCGCGAGCGTCGTGCGCCCGAAGGGCCCGCGCAACGCGCGGGCCGAGCCGGTGGCCCAGGGGCTGCTCGGCGACCTGCTGGGCCACGAGGCACGTGACCTGCAGCGGCGCACCGGCCTGGCGCTCGAGTCCGGCGAGCTCGGCACGTGGCTGGTGGGCGAGGCGGGCGCGCTTCTGGTGACCCCGGGCGGACGGCGCGTGCACTGCTTCTGCGTGCGGGTGAACGAGCCCGAGCTGCCTCCCTCGGACCGCGTTGCCCACCTGCTGCTGGCCCTCCGGGTGGACGAGGAGGGATTCGCCACCGTGGCCAACCACGCCTTCGCCGGGGCCCCATGGCGGGTGCGCCGGCGCATGCCGGCGCCGATGCGCCCGGCCCTGGACGCGGCTCGCAGCGCCGCGCGGCGGCCCGAAGCAGCCGGCTCGGCCGGCTGCGCAGGGATGGGTTAGCCTCGCTCGCATCGCACAGGATGTCGTCATCGCCGGAGGCGGCTTCGGCGGGCTGTACGCCGCGCGCCGCCTCGAGCGCCGCCTCCCTCGCCATAGCGCGCGCATCATCCTCGTGTCCGACGTCAACTTCCTGCTCTACACCCCGTTGCTGCCCGGCGCGGCGGCCGGCACGCTCGAGCCGCGGCACGTGGTGGTGCCGCTGCGCGAGGAGCTCGACTGGACCGAGATGCGGATGGGGAGGGTCGAATCGGCCGACCCGGCGCGCAACGAGCTGCGCTTCAACACCATCGACGGTCGCGAGGAGACCCTGCGCTACGACCAGCTGATCGTCTCGCTCGGCTCGGTCTCGCGCGTCCTGCCGGTGCCGGGCCTGGCCGAGCATGCCCTCGGGTTCAAGACGCTCGCCGACGCCATCGCCCTGCGCAACCGGGCGCTGCTGCATCTCGAGATCGCCGAGTCGCTGCCCGACGAGGAGTCGCGGCGCGAATACCTGACCTTCGTGTTCGTCGGGGCCGGATACGCCGGCCTCGAGGGGCTGGCCGAGCTGCAGGACTTCGTGGCCGACGTGATGGATCGCTACCCGCGCTCGAGCATGGCCGGCTCGCGCTTCGTGCTCGTCGAAGCAAAGGACCGGGTGATGCAGGAGATCCCGGCCTCGCTGGCCGCGTTCGCCACGCGCGAGCTGCGCCGGCGCGGCATCGAGATCCGCACCGGCACCATGCTGGAGTCGATGGACGAGCGCTCGGCCACCCTCTCCACGGGTGAGCGAATTCCGGCGCGCACCGTGTGCTGGACCACGGGCGTCAAGCCGCCCGCGGTGGTCGGCCGGCTGGGCCTGCCGCTCGTGCACGGGCGGATCGACGTCGACGCGACGATGCGCGTGAAGGGCCACGACAACGTGTGGGCCATCGGCGACTCGGGGGCGGTGCCCGACCCGGCCAAGCGCCGACGCCAGCCCAGCCCGCCCACGGCTCAGCACGCGATCCGCCAGGGTCGCCGCGTGGCCGAGAACGTGGCCGCGGCGCTGGTCGGCGGCAAGCTCAAGCCCTTTCGCTACCGCACGCTGGGCGTGTTCGTCGACATGGGCCAACACCAGGCCGTAGCCCAGATGGCGGGCGTGCCGCTGCGCGGCTTTCCGGCCTGGTTCGCCGCCCGCAGCTATCACCTCATGGCGATGCCGGGGGTGGCCCGGCGCGTGCGCCTGGCTCTCGACTGGACGACCGGGCTCTTCTTCGGCCGGGCCTCGGCCGAGCTCGGCCAGCTCGGCCACCCCGAGCTCGTGGCCGGCGAGCAGCCGAACGACCCCGGCGCGCAGGGGTGAGCGTCCTCGCCTTCCGCGAGGGTCGCTCGAGCGACCTGCGCGCCACCTTCGAGCTGGGCGAGCGCACCTGGGACGCCGCGCGGCTCGATCGCAACCTGATGCCGGCGGGCCGGGCGCGCGAGGCCGGAGAGATTGACGCCCAGTGGCGCCGCGAGCGCCCGCTGCTCGAGTTCATCGCCGGTCAGCCCGACGGCTGCTACCTCCTCTGCGAGGACGGCGACGAGCTCGTCGGCTACACGCGCATCGCGCGCTTCGGCGCGATGGACGAGCTGACCGAGATGTGGGTGGCGCCCACGCACGCCGGGCGCGGCGTGGGCCGGGCCCTGCTCGAGCGCTGCTGGCCCGACTCGCCGTCGCCCGACCTGGGGCGCGTGGTGCTGGGGCTGGGCATGCCCGCCGACCTCGGCCTGTTCACCGAGTTCGGCGCCATGCCCGTGACCGGCCACTGGCAGCTGCGCCAGAACGCCGAGGAGTATCTCGAGCGCCGCTCGCAGGAGGTGGACGCCAGCGAGCCCGCCGTGCACGCTCTGACCCCGGAACGGGCGCTGCTCGAGTGGAAGCGCCTCGAGCCGCCCGTCATCGGGCACGAGCGTCCGCTGCTGCACGACTTCTTCGCCCGCACCCGGACCTGCCTGGCGGTGATGGATGCCGCCGAAGACGCCGCGGCGTCGCTCTGCTGGGTGAGCTCCGACGGCGACATCGGGCCCGCCGTCGCCCGCACCACCGAGGATCTCGTGCCGGTGGTTCTCGCTGCCCTCGATCGCGTGTCGAAGTCGCAGGAGCCCGAGACTCTCGGTGTGTTCTGCACCACCGACTCGTGGTGGCTGCTCGACCGCCTGCGCCGCCTCGGATTCCGGGTGGTCTGGCCCAGCTGGCTGATGTGCTCGGTGCCGCTGCCCGGCCTGGACCGCTACCTTCCGACGCGCCCTTCACGCCTCCTGTAACGCCACACTCCGGTGCGGGCAAAGCCCGCCCCCTCGTGCACGGCGGGCCTGCCACACTTATTCCCATGGGTCAATTCGCCTCCGACGTCGCCCGCAAGATGATCGCCGTGGTGGTGCTTCTGGTGGCGGTGTGGCTGCTCTTCAAGTTCGTGATCGGCGCCGTGGCCGCCGTCGCCTGGTTCGCGGTGGTGGTGCTGGCGATCATCGCCGCCATCTGGGCGGTCGGCGTACTGCGCTAGCACCCGGTGGAGTACGTCGTCCTCGCCTTCTTCTGCGGCCTCTCGGCCGGGGTGATCGGCAAGCTCAAGGGGTCGTCGTTCTTCCTCTGGATGCTCGTGGGCTTCGTGCTGCCGGTGCTGGGCACGATCGCCGCGATCTTCTACCGCTCCGAGCGAGACCAGGCGCTTCGCCCCTGCCCGGAGTGCGGCCAGCAGGTGCCTCTGCACGACCAGGTGTGCATGCGCTGCGGGCGTGATCTCGAGTGGCCTGAGGCGGTGCCCGGCTAGGTCGGCTGGCCGGCACCTCTCGGCCGCTTGGAGAGCCAAAAGGCCTTGTTAGACTGCCTTTTTCCCCGTGCGAGCCGTCGACGCCATAATGGAATGCCTGAAGGCCGAGGGGGTCGAGCACGTCTTCGGCATCCCGGGTGGCGCGAACCTTCCCACCTACGACGCCCTGTACGACGCCGGCATCCGCCACGTCCAGTGCCGCCACGAGCAGGGCGCGGGCCACGCGGCCGAGGGCTACGCGAAGGCCTCGGGGCGGGTCGGCGTAGCGCTCGCCACCAGCGGGCCGGGGGCCACCAACCTCGTCACCTGCATCGCCGACGCGGTGATGGACAGCGTGCCCACGGTCTTCCTGACCGGTCAGGTGCGCACGGAGCTGATCGGCACCGACGGCTTCCAGGAGGCCGACATCTCCGGGATCACCATGCCGATCGTCAAGCACTCGATCCTGATCCAGGACCCGCGGGACATCCCGAAGGCCATCCACGAGGCTTTCCACATCGCCTCGAGCGGGCGGCCCGGGCCCGTGCTCGTCGACGTGCCTCAGGACCTCTCGCGCGCCGACATCGCCTACGAGCCCGTGACCAGGGTCCACCTGCCCGGCTACCAGCCCACCACCGAGGGCAACACCAAGCAGATCCGTCTGGCCGCGAAGGCGCTCGCCAACTCGCGCCGGCCGGTCGTCTACGGCGGCGGCGGCGTGGTGAACGCGGACGCCGGCGCCGAGTTCACCGAGCTCTGCCTGTCGGACAAGCTGCCCGTCACCTGCACGCTCATGGGCCTCGGCGCGTTCCCCGCGGGCCAGGCGCAGTGGCTGGGGATGCCCGGCATGCACGGCACCCGCACGGCCAACTACTCGATGGACGAGGCCGACCTGATCGTGGCCATCGGTGCCCGCTTCGACGACCGCGTGACCGGCAAGCTCTCCGAGTTCGCCCCGCGCGCCAAGTTCATCCACATCGACGTCGACCCGGCCGAGATCTCCAAGAACGTGCCCGCCCACATCCCGATCGTGGGCGACGCCAAGCAGATCCTGCCCAAGCTCACCGCCGAGTACCGCGCGCTGGCCGCGGATCCCGCGCGCCTCGAGGGCTGGTGGCAGCGCATCGAGGGCTGGCGCGAGAAGCACCCGCTGCGCTACGAGGACTCGACCGACTCGGAGATCAAGCCGCAGTACATGGTCGAGGCCATGTACGAGGCCACGAACGGCGAAGCCATCATCACCTCCGACGTGGGGCAGCATCAGATGTGGGCCGCCCAGTACTACGGCTTCTCACGGCCGCGCCAGTGGATCAACTCCGGCGGGCTGGGCACGATGGGCTTCGGCCTACCCAGCGCGATGGGGGCGAAGGTCGCCGTGCCCGACCAGGACGTCGTCTGCCTGGCCGGCGACGGCTCGCTGATCATGAACGTGCAGGAGTTCGCCACCTGCGTGACCGAGCAGATCCCGGTCAAGGTCTTCCTGATGAACAACGGCTACCTGGGCATGGTGCGCCAGTGGCAGGAGCTCTTCTGGGACCGGCGCTACTCCTCGGTCGAGATGGGCGCGAGCCCCGACTGGGTCAAGCTGGCCGAGGCCTTCGGCGCCACCGGCATGCGCGTGACCGAGAAGGCCGAGCTGCCCGAAGCCTTCCGCTCGGCGCTGGCCGAGGACGGCCCCGTCCTGGTCGACGTGCACGTGACCAAGGAAGAGAACTGCTATCCGATGATCCCCGCCGGTCAGGCCGCGCGGGACATGGTGGGCTAGCTCCGATGGGCGAGCCGGGGACCAAGGAGGTCCTGCGCCTCGAGGACCTGCAGGCCACGGTCGGGATGCGCACCGGCCGCAAGCACATCCTCTCGATCCTGGTCGAGAACAAGCCCGGCGTGCTGGCCCGCATCGCCGGCCTGTTCGCCCGGCGCGGTTTCAACATCGACTCGCTGGCCGTGGGCCCGACCGACGACGAGTCGATGTCGCGCATCACGCTGACCGTCGACGGGGCGGCCCACCCGATCGATCAGGTGACCAAGCAGCTCCACAAGCTCGTCCACGTGATCAAGATCCGTGACCTCGAGCCCGGCGAGACGGTCGCCCGCGAGCTCGCGCTGTTCAAGGTGTCGTGCCAGGATGGTGACTCGCGCGCGCAGGTGATGCAGTTCACCGAGATCTTCCGGGGCAAGACCGTCGACGTCTCCAAGCGCAGCGTGACCGTCGAGGTCACGGGCACCTTCGACAAGATCGCCGCGTTCGAGGAGATGGTGCGGCCCTTCGGCCTGATCGAGATGGTGCGCACGGGCGAGATCGCGGTTTCGCGCGGGCGGGGCGCCACCTAGCGGTGCCCCTCCGGGCCCCGACCGCCCTCAACCCCTTTGCTCTCCCGGCGGAGGCGCGCGAGCGCCTTGCGGTTCGCGTCGGCATGGCCATCGCCCAGGCGCGAAGAAGCACGGGCCCGGCCGTCGCCGCGGTCACCGTGCCGCTCAGCGCCGAGCTCGACCTGTCCGCCGCGGCGTTCGCCGCCCGGCGCGCGGACGACCGCTACTTCTGCTTCGAGCAGCCCGATCGCGACGGGTTCGTGCTCGCGGGGCTGGGCCAGGCCGCGCTGGTGGAGGCCCGCGGCAAGGAGCGCTTTGCCCGCGTGGCCGCCTACGCGCGCGAGCTCGGGCGGCGCACGTTCGCCGACGATCCCGGACGCGACGCCACGCGGCCGTGCGCGGCGGGCCCGGTGTTCGTGGGCGGCTTCGCCTTCGCCGCCACGGGCGGTGCCACGCCCGAGTGGTCGTCGTTGCCGCCGGCGTCGCTCGTGCTGCCGGAGATCACCCTGAGCCGACATCGAGGCGAGGCACGGCTCACGGTGTGCGCGGCGCCGCAGGCCGACGACGACGCGAGCGCCGTCCTCGATCGCCTCGAGCAGCGACTCGCCGAGCTGGTGCCGGCGTCCATGCCGCTGCTGGATCCCGACCCGATCGAGCGCACCCGCCTGGCCAGCGCGGCGCCGCCCTCGCACTACGAGCACGCCGTGGAACGAGCGGTCGAGCGCATCCGCCGCGGAGAGCTCGACAAGATCGTGCTGGCCCGCGAGGTTCGCGCCCACGCTGCCCGCCCCTACGATCCGGCCGCGGTGCTCGGCGGCCCTGCGCGAGGTCTTTCCCGCGTGCTACTGCTGGTGCGTGGGTACACCCGAGGCCGCGTTCGTCGGCGCGAGCCCCGAGCTGCTGGTGCGCCGCGACGGGGCGCGGGTGCAGACGGTCGCGCTCGCCGGCACCACCCGGCGCAGCGCCGATCCCGCGGTCGACGACCACCTCGGCGAGCAGCTGCTGCAGAGCGCGAAGGACCGCGAGGAGCAGGCCATCGTTGCCCGCCGCATCGAGCGCACGCTCGAGCCGGTCAGCATCTGGGTCACCGCCGCCGGCGAGCCCGCGCTGGTCAAGGTGCAGAACGTCCAGCACCTGGCCACCCCGATCCGCGCGCAGCTGGCCGAGCCGCTGCCCACCGTCGAGCTGGCCGGAATGCTGCTGCCCACGCCAGCGGTGGGTGGCGAGCCGCGCGAGACGGCGCTCCCGCTGATCCCGGCGCTCGAGGGCCTCGACCGGGGCTGGTACGCCGGCGCGGTGGGGTGGACAGACCTGGCCGAAGACGGCGAGTTCTGCGTCGCGCTGCGCTGCGCGCTGCTTCGCGGGCAGGTGGCACATCTGTACGCGGGCGGCGGAATCGTCTCCGAGTCGGTCCCCGCCGCGGAGTTGGCGGAAACAGAGGTGAAACTCCAGGCGCTGCTGCCCCTGCTGGTGTAGAAACGTCGCTCCGGTGCGGGCAAACCCGCCCCCTCCCGCACTACGCGTGTGAAAACATGCTGCCCCTGATGGCGACCGCCACCACGAGCCGAGGGGCAGGCTCTCCGTGGCCGGCACGAGTTGCCGGGACGGCGATCGTCCTGGCGGCGGTGGTGCTGGCCGCGATGCTGCTGTTCCGCGGCGGTGGGGGCTACACGGTGACCGCGGAGTTCCTGAACGGCGGGCAGCTCGTGCCCGGCAACCCGGTGTCGGTGGCCGGCGCCGACGTGGGCCGGGTGGAGAACCTGTCCATCTCCGACGACGGCACGGCGCTCGTGCGCTTCAGCGTCGACGAGGACTTCGCGCCCCTGCGCCGCGGCACGCGGGCGATGATCAAGCAGACCTCGCTGTCGGGGATCGCCAACCGCTACATCGACCTTCACCTCGGGCCCGCCGACGGCAGCGAGATCGAGGACGGCGGGCGCCTGGGCACCAACGAGACCCAGACGGCGGTCGAGATCGACCAGTTCTTCAGCATCTTCGACCCGAAGACCCGCCAGGGGCTCAAGGACACCGTGAAGGGCTCGGCCGACCTGCTGCGCGGCCGCGGACGCCAGATCCAGCGCTCGGTCAAGTACCTGAACCCGGCGCTGTCCACCGGCACGCGCCTGTTCCGCGAGCTCTCGCGCGACGAGCCGCTGCTCGAGCGCTTCCTGATCGACTCCGGCCGCTTCGTGAACGCGCTCGCCACTCGGCGGGACGACCTGCGCGGGCTGGTGTCCGGACGCGAACACCACGTTCCGCGCGCTCGGCAACCAGCAGGACGCCCTGGCCGAGTCGGTCGAGCTGCTGCCGCCGTTCATGCGCCGGGCCAACACCACCTTCGTCAACCTGCGCAACGCGCTCGACGACGTCGATCCGCTGGTGGACGTCTCGATTCCCGCCGTGCGGCGCCTCGGCCCGTTCCTGGACGACGCGCGCGCGTTCGCCGCCGACGCCGAGCCCACGATCCGCGACCTCTCGCTCACGATCCGCCGCAGCGGCGGTGCCAACGACCTGATCGAGCTGATGAACAGCTTCCCGCCGTTGGCCCGGGTGGCGCTCGACCCGCGCGAGATCAACGGCGCGGAGCGCGAGGGCGCCTTCCCGGAGGCCGAGGAGGCGCTGACCGACTCCTCGGAGACCTTCTCGCTGCTGCGTCCCTACACGCCCGACCTGGTGGGCTGGTTCGAGGACTTCTCGGGCACCGGCGCCTACGACGCCGCGGGCGGCTTCTCGCGCTCCCAGCTCAACCTCACGGAGATCCTCTACGGGCCCGAGCCGCTAGGCGGCCAGTTCCGGCGATGCCCGGGCGGAGCCGACGCCCCGGCCTCGGACGGCAGCAACGTGCTCTCCGCCTCCGAGCAGGCCAGGCTGCAGTGCTCTGAGTCCCAGCGGGCGGTGCCGGGCCCGTGAAGCGCGTGGCCATCGTCGTCGCGCTCGTGCTGGCCGTGGTGGTTCTCGCGGCCCTGCTCACCGGAGCGGGCAGCGACGAGGACGCGAGCACCACCTACGAGGTGGTCTTCGACAACGCCTTCGGGCTGACCGAGGGCGGCGACCTGAGGATCGCGGGGGTGCGCGCCGGGACCATCGACAACCTGCGGGTCACGAGCACCTATCCGCCTAAGGCCGTGGTCGACGTGAAGGTGAGCGAGCCCGGCTTCGGCGACCTGCGCGAGGACGCGACCTGCGAGGTCCGCCCGCAGTCGCTGATCGGCGAGTACTTCGTCGACTGTCAGCCGGGCGACGGGGCCGACCGGCTTCCCGAGGGCGGGCGCGTGCCCGTCGAGCAGACCACGTCGACGATCCCCTTCGACCTCGTGAACAGCGTCATGCGCCTGCCCTACCGCGAGCGCTTCCGCCTGATCCTCACCGAGCTTGGCACCGGCCTCGCGGGCCGCTCGGACGATCTCTCGGAGGTGCTGCGCCGCGCGCATCCCGGCCTGCGCGAGACGAGCGAGACCCTGCAGATCCTGGGTCGCCAGACGCGCACCATCGAGCGACTGATCACCGACGCCGACCGCTCGGTGTCGGCCCTGAACGCGCGCAGGAGCGACGTGGTGCGCTTCGTGGAGGAGGCGGGCGAGACGGCGGAGATCACCGCCTCGCGGCGCGAGCAGCTGGCCGAGAGCTTCCAGCTGCTGCCCACGTTCCTCGGCGAGCTGCGTCCCGCGATGGCCCGCCTGGGCGAGCTGGCCGACGCCCAGACTCCGGTGCTGCGCGACCTGGGGGCGGCGTCCGGCGACCTGAACACCTTCTTCACCCGCCTGCAGCCGTTCACCGACAACGCGCGGCCGGCCTTCCGGGCGCTCGGGAGCGCGTCCGATGCGGGGCTCGACGCCATCCGCGCCACCGACGAGGAGGTCGCGGTGCTGCGCCAGGCGGCGGCCAATGCCCCGGGCACGGCCAAGCCGCTGCGCCAGCTCCTCCAGGCACTCGACAGCCGCGAGCGCGCGGTGGAGATCGACCCGCGTGCGAAGGCCACCGGCCCTCCGGCGGGCGACAAGACCCATATCCCCGCCTCGCGGCAGGGCGGCTTCACGGGCATGGAGAGCTTCCTCAACTACTACTACTGGCAGGCGCTCTCCACCAACTCGTTCGACTCGGTCGGCCACATCCTGCGCATCTCGGCCACGCTCGACCTCGGCGGGTGCTCGGGCTACTTCCCGAACCTGACCGGCGAGCAGCGGCGCTGCAACCGCTGGCTCGGCCCCTACCAGCCCGGCGTGACCGACCCCGACCCCACCGAGATCCCCGGTGAGGAGGGCGAGGGCGGGGCGGCGCCGGCCGAGGCCACGGTCGCGTCCGCCGCCGCGCCGGCCCCGCAGGCCGCCCTGCCGATCCCGCCGGAGGTGCAGGCGGCGGACGGCTCCACCGAAGCGCTCCTCGACTACCTGCTCGCGCCATGAGCCGCCGGCCCACCGCAGCCCTCACCGGAAGCCCCGTCCTCGTGGGGGCCGTGGCCGTGGTGATCACGCTCGTGGCCGTGTTCATCGCCTACAACGCGAACGCCGGGCTGCCGTTCGTGCCCACCTACGACCTCAAGGTCAAGGTGCCCAACGCGAGCAAGCTCGTGGTGGGCAACGACGTGCGCGCCGGCGGATTTCGCATCGGCGCGGTCGACCGGATCACGAGCGGCCGGGGCGTGGTCGACGGCCAGGAGAGCGCGGTGGCGGTGCTCAGCCTCAAGCTGGACAAGACGGTCCAGCCGCTGGCCGAGGACACCCTCGTGGCGATCCGCTCGCGCTCGGCGCTGGGGCTCAAGTACGTCGAGCTCACCCCGGGGACGTCGGAGCAGGGCTTCCAGGCCGGCGACACGATCCCGCTGCGCAACGCGCGGCTGCGGGCGGGCGAGATCGAGGACTTCACCGCGATCTTCGACAACGAGACCCGGGTCGGCGCGCGGGCCGCGCTCCAGGGTTTCGGCAGCGCGCTGGCCGGACGGGGGACCTCGATCAACCGGGCCATCGAGGAGCTCAACCCGCTGCTGCGCGACCTGATCCCGGTCATGCGCAACCTCTCCAACCCGCGCACCGAGCTGAGCGGGTTCTTCCCGCGGCTGGGCCGCGCGCTGCGGGAGATCGCGCCGGTGGCCGGCGTGCAGGGCGAGTTCTTCGCCAACCAGGCCACCACCTACGCCGCCATCGGGCGCAATCCCCAGGCGCTGCGCGAGACGATCGAGCAGGGACCGGCCACCCTGTCCACCTCGATCCGCTCGCTGCGCGTGCAGACGCCCTTCCTGGCCCGCTTCGCCGACGTGTCGCGCCGCCTGGGCCCGGGCGCGCGCCAGCTGCGGATCTCGCTGCCGCCGATCAACGAGGCCTTGCGCGTGGGCACGCCGGTGCTGCTGCGCGTGCCCGAGCTGGGCGAGGACCTGGAGCGCCTGTCCGGCGCGCTCGAGGACCTGGGCGAGAACCCGAGCACGCTGCTGGCGCTGCAGGATCTGCGCCAGGCCCTGCGCGTGACCCGCCCGCTGATCGAGTTCGCCGCTCCCTACCAGACCGTCTGCAACTACTTCAACTACTTCTGGACCCCCACCGGCGCCCACCTCTCCGAGGTCACGCGCGCTCCTGACGGGACGGCGCTGGGAACGGTCCAGCGGATCCTGTCGCTCCCCCCGAGCGCGCAGGACAACAGCCTCACCACCTCGGCCTCGTCGCGCCCGGTCGACGTGCCGCCGGGCACGGATCCTCAGTCCGAGGGCGCGGGCCAGGCGCTGCACTCCCAGCAGGGCGGGCCCTCGGTCGACTCCCGGGGCCGCGCCGACTGCCAGACGGGCCAGACCGGCTATCTCGACCGGCTCGCCACCGATGACCGCTGGGGGCCCAACCGGCTAGGCGGGGCGCACATCGTGGTCGACCCCAACACGCCGGGCAACGCGGGCGGCACGTGGGTCACCCGCCGGCTGGGCATCGACAGCGTGGGGGACGTGCCGTGAACGCGTTGAAGGCCGGAATCCTCGCGCTGGTGCTGATCGGAACCTTCACGTACTTCGGGTTCACCAAGACCAACCCGTTCTCCGACCCCTACGTGCTCAAGGCGGCGGTGGTCGACGCGCGCAACCTGCAGGCGCGCTCGGTGGTGCGGATGGCGGGCGTCGACGTGGGCAAGGTCACCAAGATCGAGCCCGTGCCCGGCTCGGCTCCCGCGGCGCTCGTGACGATGGAGCTGAGCGACGACGCGCTGCCCCTGCGCGAGGACGCGCGGCTCAAGGTGCGGCCGCGCATCTTCCTAGAGGGCAACTACTTCGTGGATCTGCGCCCCGGCTCGCCGTCGGCGGCCGAGCTCGAGGACGGCGACACGCTGCCGCGCTCGCAGACCGCGGCGTCGGTCTCCACGTCCGAGGTGCTGGCGGTACTGCAGTCCGACGTGCGCAACGACCTGCGCACGCTGCTGTTCGAGCTCGGCACCGAGGGCCTCATCCGCGGCGGCGGCGCGGCGGGCTTCAACCGGGCGGTGCCCTACTTCCTGCCCGCCTACCGGCGCTCGGCGCTGGCCAACGACGCGCTGCTCGGCGAGAACCCCACGCGCGACCAGCGCCGCCTCTTGCGCGGCCAGCAGCGCACGCTGGCCGCGCTCGCCTCCAACCCCGCCCGGCTGAGCGAGCTGGTGACCGACCTGAACGTCACGGTCGGAGCCCTGGCCCGTCAGGACGCCGCGCTGGAGGCGTCGGTCCCGGCGCTGCGCGACACGCTGCGCACGGGACTGCCCGCGCTCGCCTCGCTCAACGAGGCGCTCCCGCCGCTGCGCGCCTTTGCCCGCGAGGCGATCCCGGGCGTGCGCAGCACCACTCCGACGCTGACGCTCGCCATTCCCTGGATCGCCCAGCAGCGGGGGCTGATGCAGGAGAGTGAGCTCAAGGGACTGGCCCGCGACCTGCGCGGCGCCACCCCCAGCCTCGTGCGGCTCAACCGCTCCCAGGTGAAGTTCCTCGGCCAGGCCCGCGCGCTGGCCTCGTGCACCAACACGGTGCTCACGCCCTGGAGCCGGAGCCCGATCCCCAGCGCCGAGCCCGGCAACACGGGCCAGGAGGTTCGGCGCCAGACCTTCCGCGGCTTCGTCGGCCTGGCCGGGGAGAGCCGCAACACCGACGCCAACACGCCCTACTTCCACATCCAGACGGTCAAGCCGACGAACCTCGACGCGGCCAACGGCGGGCGCATCGAGCCGCTCTCCCCGCCGAATCCCAACGTGCCGCCGCCGCACCGCCCCGACGTGCCCTGCGAGACCCAGGAAGCGCCCAACCTCGACGCTCCGGACGGGCCGGGCATCGCTCCGGCGGCCGGCCCGCCGGCGGCCGCCGCGGCCGGCATCGCCACCGCTCAGCGCGGGGCGTTCGCGGGGACCCAGTTCGCCGCCGACGCGGCTGAGGTCGAGCGCCTGCTCGACAGCCCGCTGCTCGAGCGCCGCATCGAGCGCGCGCTTGGTACGGGAGGAGCGGAGTGAAGCACGCTCTGAAGACCCACGTCGTCGAGCTGCTCGCGGTGCTGGGCCTGCTCGTGCTGGCGGTCGGCATCGGCGGGTACATCCTGTCCCAGCAGCGGCTGCGCTTCCCACTCATCGAAAGCACCCCGAAGCGGGTCGAGGTCGAGCTGGAGAACGCGCAGTCGGTGCAGCCCGGCCAGGGCCAGACCGTGCGGGTGGCGGGCGTGCAGATCGGTCAGATCAGCGACGTCGAGGTCGAGGACGGAATTGCCGTCGTCGGCATCGAGGTCGAGGAGGAGTTCGGGGACGTGATCCGCGAGGACGCCACCGCGCTGCTGCGCCCGCGCACCGGCCTCAAGGACATGCTGCTGGAGGTCGACCCCGGGCAGGGCGACCCGCTCCCCGAAGGGGGCCGCATCCAGGTGGCCAACACCAATCCCGACGTGAACCCCGACGAGGTGCTGTCGACGCTCGACTCCGACACGCGGCCCTACCTGCGGATGCTCGTGTCGGGCGCCGGCCGGGGCCTGGCGGGCCGCGGCGACGACCTGGCGGCAACGCTCAAGCGCCTCGAGCCTCTCCACCGCGACCTCGCCCGCGTGTCCCGCGCCGGGGCGCGGCGCCGTGTGGCCCTGAAGCGGCTGATCAACCGCTACGGGTCGCTCATGCAGGAGCTCGGGCGCCACCCGGCCGAGCTGCGGCGGCTGGTGAGCGCCTCCCAGAGCGTGTTCGACGCACTGGCCCGCGAGGAATCGAACATCTCGGAGGCGGTGGCCCGGCTGCCCGGCACCCTGCGCCAGACCGAGAGCACCCTGGCGCGCGTGGACACCATGGCCGACGTGCTGGGGCCCGCGGTCACCAAGCTGCGTGAGCCCTTCCGCACGCTCGCCCAGACCAACGAGGCCGTGCGCCCGTTCCTGCGCGAGACCACGCCGATCGTGCGCGACCAGATTCGGCCCTTCGCCCGCGCGGGGCGCCCGTACGTCCAGAACCTCGAGCCCGCCGCGCGCGACCTGGCCCAGGCCTCGCCCGACCTGACGGAGACCTTCCGCGAGCTCAACCGGTTCTTCAACATGGCCGCGTACAACCCGGGCGGCGCGGAGCCTCCCGCCGTGGTGGGCGGCAACGACACGCGCCAGGAGGGCTTCCTCTACTGGCTGGCCTGGACCGCCAACAACGGCGTGTCGCTGTTCAGCACCGCCGACGCCCAGGGCGTCTACCGGCGCCTGACCATCTGCGGCCTGCCGGTGGGCATCCTCGGGGCCGTCCAGCTGGGGCCGCTGGTCACCCAGATCGCCGAGCAGCAGCCCGCGCTGCTGAGCCAGGTGGTCGGCGGCCTGAGCGCGCAGGGCCTGCTGCCCGGCGGCACGCCCACCACCGCCGACCTGGTCGACGCCGTGACCGCCGCCACCGGCGGGCTGGGGGACTGCCGCTTCTAATGGTGAAAAAGGCCCCCGGCATCGGACAGATCATGGCCATGGTGCTCTTCACCCTGTCGGTGTTCGGGCTGCTGCTGTTCCTGTGGATCGCGTTCGGCGGCACCACTCCGCTCAAGCCCCAGGGCTACCGCTTCAAGGCGGCGTTCCCCGAGGCCGCGCTGCTGGTAAACGAGGCCGAGGTGCGCATGGCGGGCATCCGCGTGGGGACGGTGAAGTCCAAGGAGCTCGCGCCGGGCGGCAACCGCGTGCTGGCCACGATCGAGCTCGACAACAAGTTCGCCCCGATCCCGCGCGACACCCGCGCCATCCTGCGCCAGCGCAGCCTGCTCGGCGAGACGTACGTGGCGCTGACGCCCGGCGACCGGGAGTCGGGCGAGCTGGCGGACGGGGGCACCCTGCCCGACACCCAGATCGCCGAGACGGTCGAGTTCGAGGAGCTCTTCAGCACCTTCGATCCCGACACGCGCCGGGCCTTCCAGGACTGGCTGCAGGAGGCCGGCATCGCCGTGGGCGGCAACTACGCCCAGGACTTCAACGACTCGCTGGGCAACCTCGCGGGCTTCGCCGAGGCCGGGGCGGACCTGCTGGACCCGCTCGCCCGCCAGAAGCTCGCCCTGCGCCAGGTGATCCGCGATACCGGGCGGGCGTTCGGAGCCGCGTCCGAGCAGGAGGGCGCTCTGCGCGGGCTGATCGTGAACGGCAACCGCACCTTCGCCGCGCTGGCCTCCCGCGACGAGGCGCTGGCCCAGACCTTCGAGGTCTTCCCCACCTTCCAGCGCGAGACCCAGGCCACCATGGTCCGGCTCGAGCGCTTCGCGCGCGACACCGATCCGCTGGTGCGGCTGCTGCGCGAGCCGGCCACCGACCTCGGTCCCACGCTGCGCGACCTCGGCGACCTCGCACCCGACCTCGAGCAGCTCTTCCGCGACGTCGACCCGCTGATCGACGCCAGCGAGGACGGCGTGCCCGCCGCCGAGCGCTTCTTCGAGGGCGCCGAGCCGGTGCTCGAGGCCGCGCACGTGTTCCTGCCCGAGGTCAATCCGATCCTGTCCTACCTGTCGTTCAACCGGACCCTCGTGGCGTCGTTCCTCGTCTCGGGTGCGGGCTCGATCGGCGGGAACCTCGCCGGCGGCTACACGCGCCCGCGCACGCCCAGCACACCCGAGCACCTACTGGCCCAGTCCTCGTTCTTCGAGCTGCGCTCCTTCCTTCGCGACGCCACGCGGCCGCCCTGGGACCGCGGGAATGCCTACGTGGCCCCCAACGCCCGCTGGCGCGCCACCGGCCTCGGGACGATCGAGAGCTTCGACTGCAACCCCTCCGGAGGTGAGCTGCGCGATCCGGTGTACTCCCCGGACATCGCCAAGGCGCCGCCCTGCTTCGTCGCCCCGCCCTCTCTCTTCCAGGACCAGAAGTACCCGCGGCTGCGCCGCGGCCGTGCGCCGCTCGTGCCCGCGCCCGTGGGCGGCAACCGGGCCGGCAACTCGCCCGCTGTTCCCTGAGCGCCTCATTTGTTTCCCGTGTCCCGGAGGCGGGCACCGCGGGGTCATGGCACGGGGCGCAGACACCATCGATGACACTCGCGAGCGCACCACGGGCGCGTCGCGTGACGTTCGAGCGCGCCAGCGCGAGGAGTTCGGCGGCATCAATTGGGGTGCCGCCTTCTTCGGCTGGCTCGTGGCCGTGGGCATGGCCGCGATCCTGCTCGGCCTGCTGAGCGCCGCCGGCGCGGCCTTCGGCCTGTCGGAGGTGAGCGACGCCGAGGCGGAGCAGAACGCCGAGACGATCGGCATCGTCGGCGGGATCCTGCTCATCCTCGTGCTCGGAATCGCCTATGGCTGCGGGGGCTACGTAAGCGGGCGCATGTCGCGCTTCGACGGCGGGCGCCAGGGCATCGGCGTTTGGGTGCTGGGCCTCGTGGTGACCATCGTCCTAGCGGTGGCCGGCGCGGTGTTCGGCGCCGAGTACAACGTCCTCGAAAGCCTCAACCTGCCCCGGATTCCCATCGAGGAAGGCTCACTCACCGTCGGCGCCGCCATCGCTCTGGTTGCCGTCTTGGTGGTCACCCTGCTGCTCGCCATGGTGGGCGGCAAGGCGGGCGAGCGCTATCACAAGAAAATCGACCGCACGGGCTACGACAGGGCCTGAGCGACTCGCTCCACCAGCTCCCGGTGGAGGCGGACATTGTCGCGGCGGTCGGTGCGAACCACGCTGATCTCGGGGGAGAGCGCGGAGAAATCCACGCCGGCGGGAGTGGCGATGTGCTCCTCGTAGAGCTCGGGGTCGGCGTGGTAGGCCAGCGGCAGGAAGTCGAAGATGCCCCCGCCTCCGTTGTCGAGGCACACGATGTTCAGCGCGACGCCGGCGCGGCGCGCGGCCATCAGGCCGCCGATGTCGTGCAGCAGCGCCAGCTCGCCCGTGAGCAGCCAGGTGGGCAGGCCCGTGGCCAGCGCCGCGCCGAGCGCCGAGGAGACCACGCCGTCGATGCCGTTGGCCCCCCGGTTGGCGAGGAAGCGCAGTTCCTTGCCGGACTGGGGAAACAGCGCCTCGACGTCGCGGATGGGCATCGAGGAGCTGACCCAGACGATCGCCTCGTCCGGCAGCTCGGGCTCGAGCTCGGCGAGGATCTTGGGCTCGAACAGCGCCGGCGAGCCGGCGAGCGACTGGGCCACGATGGTGTCCGACGTCCGCCAGCCCTCGAGCCAGTCGCCCGGGGCCGGCTCACCGCGCAGCGCGTCGAGCGCGGGCGCCGCCGGCGCGCGCAGGACCAGATCCGCGCGGCGTGTGGGCTCGTGCCAGACCGCCTGTGGGTCGATCACCACCTGCGAGGCGTCCGCGAGCCAGGCGCGCAGGGGCTTGGAGGTGGGCATGTCGCCGACCCTCACGGCCACCTCGGGGCGCTCGCGCTCGGCGAACTCCTCGATGCGCAGGAGCACGTCGTAGTGCGCCACGACGTGGGAGCGGTCGTGGCCGCCGCAGCGCAGGCCCGAGGTGGGCTCGGCCAGCACCGGCCAGCCCAGCCGGGCGGCGAAGCGCGCCACCGGCTCGGCCGCGCTCTCGGCACCCGGGCCGCACACCACCACGCCGCGGCCCGCGGGGAGGTCCACCGGGTCGACGGCGCCCCCGTCCTCACGTAGCTCGGTCCAGGGGCGGCCGTCCTCCCGGCCCTCCCAGTCGGCCGGATCGAGCTCCTCGGGCGCGGGGGCCAGCGGCTCCCGCAGGGCGAAGTTCAGGTGCACCGGGCCGGGGCGCCCGCCGGCCGCGGTGTAGAAGGCGCGGCAGGCCAGGGCGCGGTGGTGGATCGCCGTCTCGCGCCCGGGATCGTGCGTCCCCACCTCGACGAACCACTTGGCGGCGCTCCCGTAGAGCTCGATCTGGTCGATCGCCTGGCCGGCGCCCACCTCGCGCAGCTCGGGCGGGCGGTCGGCGGTCATCACGATCAGGGGAACCCGTGCCTCGTGCGCCTCCACCACCGCCGGATGCAGGTTGGCCGCCGCGGTGCCCGACGTGCAGGTGACCGCCACCGGCCGCCCGCTCGCCTTGGCCATCCCGAGAGCCACGAAACCGGCGCAGCGCTCGTCGATCACCGACACCGCGTCGAGCTCCGCCCGCCCCGCGAGGGTCAGCGCCAGCGGCGCGTTGCGCGACCCGGGACTCGTGACCGCGTGGGTCATCCCGCAGCGCACGAGCTCATCGACGAAGGCCCCGATCGGAGCGTAGGTGCGATTGACGGGCTCCACCACCGGAGCACGCTACTACCCAACCGGGCGGGCATTTCATCTCGTAGGTCCTTCGAACGCACCCGATACCCGGAGGTTTTCGCAGTGTCTCGTAGGTTCATCGCATTTCTCGGCGTTCTCGCCGCTCTGCTCGTCGTTGCTCCCGCAGCGTCGGCCGGAGGAGACCACAAGGACAAGGGCTACTGGGGCGGCTACTACGGCGCCACCACCCTCGATGTCGACCCCGCAACGCTCGAGGCCCTGGGGTCGCTCGGCGTCGCGCCGGGCGCAGTCGACCCGGCCACCCTCGACGGGGCCCGTTACTCGTTCCCCATCACCACCAAGCTGCGTTCCGCACTGCGCAGCGGGGTCATCAGCCACAAGGGCGGCATCTCCCTGACCGCGGGAGACACCACCGTCGAGCTGACCGACTTCGACATCAAGCTGGCCGAGCGCCTGCTCTACGGCAAGGTCAACGGCGAGGGGCCGGTAGCGCTGCTCGACCTCGACTACAGCCGCCTGAAGATTCGCTTCGACGGCTCCAAGATCAAGGTCGGCCCGGTGGGCACCACGCTCACCCAGGGCGCCGCTGACGCGCTCAACACCGCGTTCGGCGTCGACGCTCTCACCGACGACACGGTCGTCGGCGACGTGAAGATCCGTTACAAGGCGTTTCACTGGTAGCACAGCCGGGGGCTCGCGCCCCCGGACCCCGGTGATGTCCGGCCGGGCCCTGAGGGCCCGGCCGGGCTGACCCGGCACTACGGCTCTGTGGGCGCCGCGCGGCTAGCTTTCGGTCGCGTGGCGCCCCCTCTGCTTTTCCTCCCCGGCTTCATGCAGCCCGCGTCGGCGTGGGCCCCGGTGGCCGATGCGCTCGCCGGGCGCGGCGACACGATCCTCCTCGAGCACGCCGAGCACAGCTTCGAGGGCCGCCTGCGCGAGATCGCCGAGGCGGGGGAGGGGGCCGTGCTCGTCGGCTACTCGCTCGGCGGCCGGCTCGCCCTGCGCGCCGTGCTGCGCGATCCCGGGCTCTACGCCGGCCTCGTGACGGTGGGGGCCACCGCGGGCATCGACGAGCCCGCCACCCGCAGCGCCCGCGCCGAGGCCGACGACCGGCTCGCCTCGTGGATGGAGGCGGCGCCGATCGAGGACATCGTGGCCGTGTGGGAGCGCCAGCCGCTGTTCGCCGATCAGTCGGAGGCGCTGATCGAGGCCCAGCGGCCCGGCCGGCTCGCCCAGCGGCCCGCCGATCTCGCCGCCGTGCTGCGCAGCGCGGGGCAGGGCGTGCTCGAGCCGGTCTGGCACGAGCTGCTCCGGCTGGATCTACCCGTGCTGGCCATCGCAGGAGTGCGCGACGAGGGCTACACCGCGGCCGCCCAGCGCATCGCCGATACCGCTCCGCGCGCGCGGGCGGTGATCGTCGAGGACGCCGGCCACGCTCCTCAGCTACAGCGCCCGGACGAGCTGGCCCGCCTACTGGCGGACTTCCTCGACCACGACGTCGGCCAGTGACCCGGCGCTGACCTCAACGCCGAGCCCGGGGCCCACCGGCACCTTCAGCGTGCCGTTGCGCGGAGCGGGGAGGGTGCGCGCGATCGAGCCCTCGAAGAGATCGAGCGTGGCCAGCCCACAGGCGAGCGTCAGACCCTCCGAGCCGGCCAGCTGAAGCGCGGCGGCGATGCCCCAGGGCCCGTCGAGGGTGCTGGACAGAAAGGCCCCCAGCCCGTTGGAACGGGCCAGGCGCAGCATGTCGCGCGCGGGCCCGAAGCCGCCGGCCCCCGCGAGCTTGACGTTGACCACGTCGCAGGCCTCGAGCTCGATCGCGCGGCGGATCGCCCGCGCCGAGCCGGCCGACTCGTCGGCGGCGATGGGCGTCGACACGCGTCCACGAACGTCGCGCAGCTCCTCCAGCGTGTGGCAGGGCTGCTCCACGAACTCGAGATCGTGCTCCTCGATGGAGCGAATGCAGGCCACGGCCTCCTCCACCGACCAGGACCGGTTGGCGTCCACGCGCAGCGCGGGCCAGGGCCCGATGGCCTCCCTCACGGCGGCCACCCGCTCCGCGTCCTCGGGAAGACCCACCTTGACCTTGAAGCACGCGTAGCCGGCGCGTGCCCCCTCGCGGGCCCGCGAGGCGACCTCCTCGGGCGGCCCCCCGGGCAGCGTCATGTTCACCGCCAGGGCATCCTTGACCGGCTCGGCCAGCGGCCTGTCCTCCTGGCGCGCCTCGAGATCGAGGCGCGCGATCTCCTCGGCCGCGCGGGCCTGGGGCGGCCGCCGGCCGCCGCCCCCGCTGAGCGCGGCGATCGCTCGTTCGAGCGGAACGCCGTCGTAGGCCTCGAAGGGCGCGGCCTCGCCCCAGCCCACCGTGCCGTCGCCTGCCTCGAGGCGCAGCACGACGAGCTCGCGGGCGCTCACCACGGCCTCCGCGCTCACGAAGGGGGTCTTGAAGGGGATCGAGAGCCTCAGCAGCGTTCGCTTCACGAGAGCAGCACCCCGGCCGAGAGCAGCAGCGAGAACACGGCGAGCAGCCGTCCCGAGCCGGCCAGCGCGCCGTTGAGCGAGGGTCCATCGGTTCTCGACGACACGGTCCGGACGAGCGGGATCGCGAGCGGGATCGCCGCGAGCGGCACCAGCAGCCACGCCGTTAGCCCGCCGAGGGCGAAGGTCAGCACCGGAGCGAGAAAGGACAGCGCCACCATGGCGGTGAACAGCCGGCGCGAGCGCTCGCGGCCCAGCTTGACCGCGAGGGTGCGCTTGCCCGCCCGGCGGTCGGTGTCGATGTCGCGAACGTTGTTCACCACGAGGATGGCCGAGGACAACAGGCCCACCGGGACCGCAAGTGCGAAGGCCTCCCACTGCAGCGCCTGGGTCTGGACGTAATAGGAGCCCACCACGGCCACGACCCCGAAGAACACGAACACGAAGAGCTCGCCCAGTCCCTCGTAGCCGTAGGGACGCGGGCCGCCGGTGTAGAGAACTCCGGCCAGGATCGAGGCCACCCCCACCACGAGCAGCTCCCAGCCGACCACGGCGGCGAGGTACAGGCCGGCGGCCACGGCGATGCCGAAGGCCACGTACGTGCCCACCAGCACGTGCCGGGGCGGCATCAGGCCGCCCGCCGTCACGCGCACCGGCCCCAGCCGGTCCTCGGTGTCGGCGCCGCGGCGGGCGTCGGAGTAGTCGTTGCTCAAGTTGGTGCCGATCTGGATGAACACCGATCCCACGAGCGCGGCCGCGAAGGGCAGCGCGTGGAACTCGTCCTCGCTGGCCGCCAGCGCCGTGCCCACCAGCACGGGGGCGACCGCCGCGGGCAGCGTGCGCGGCCGCGAGGCCAGGATCCAGATGCGGGAATGGCTCAAGGCCGCTTCGGGAACTGCCCGAAGTCGGGACTGCGCTTGTGCCGGTACGCCTCTCGGCCCTCCTGCGCCTCCTCGCTGGCGTAGAAGAGGAGGTTGGCGTCGTGAGCCAGCTGCTGGATGCCGGCCATGCCGTCCTCGGCGGCGTTGAAGCTCGCCTTGAGCAGCCGCAGCGAGAAGGGCGAAAGCTCGAGCATCTCGCGACACCAGCGCACCGTCTCCTCCTCGAGCTCCTCCAGGGCGACCACGGTGTTCACGAGCCCCATGCCGAGCGCGTCGGCAGCCGTGTACTGGCGGCACAGAAACCAGATCTCCTTGGCCTTCTTCTGCCCGACCTGGGCCGCGAGCAGGGCGGCGCCGTAGCCGCCATCGAAGCTGCCCACCCGGGGGCCGGTCTGGCCGAAGCGGGCGTTGTCGGCGGCGATGGTGAGGTCGCACACCACGTGCAGCACCTGTCCGCCGCCGACCGCGTAGCCCGCCACCATGGCCACGATGGGCTTGGGCGTGCGCCGCATCTGGAGGTGCAGGTCGGTCACGTGGAAGCGGCCCACCTGGGCGCCGCCGGCCACATAGCCGGTGTCGCCGCGCACCCGCTGGTCGCCGCCCGAGCAGAAGGCCAGTGGGCCCTCGCCGGTCAGGACGATCGCCCCGACCGACGTGTCCTCGCGCGCGCGCTCGAGAGCGCGGCTGACCTCGATCAGCGTCTCCGGGCGGAAGGCGTTGCGCACCTCGGGCCGGTCGATGGTGATCTTGGCGATGCCGTCCGCGAGCTCGTAGCGGATGTCCTCCCACTCGCCCGAGCCCGCCCGCCAGTCCGCCGCCGGCCGGATCTGGCGACCCTGCTGCTGCTCGGTCCAGGAGGCGGTCATCGGCCTCCCTACGATAGTTGCGCTGGACGAGTGGCTCGCATCCGCGGCGCGCGCCCGCCCCGACCACGCGGCCCTGGTGGCCGAGGGGCGCACGCTGACCTTCGCGGAGCTCCACGAGCGCGCCGATCATCTCGCTCGCGGGCTCGCCGTGACCCCCGGCGCGCGCGTGCCCGTCGCGGCCAGTCCCGGGATCGCGTTCTGCGAGCTTCTGCATGCGCTGCCTCGTCGCGGGGCGGTGCTGGTGCCGCTCGACCCGAGCCTGGGCCCGGGCACGCCGCCTCCCGTGGGCGAGACCTTCGGCGGGGCACTGCTCGACGAGGTCGGTCCCGCCGCCGTGCACACGGTCATTCACACCTCGGGCACCACGGGCGAGCCGCGCGCGGTCGAGCTGACCTACGCAAACCACGCGGCGAGTGCCGCCGCGTCAGCCGGCGCGGTCGGCGTGGAGGACGACGACCGCTGGCTCTGCCCGCTGCCGCTCCACCACGTGGCCGGTCTCAACGTGCTGATTCGCTGCGCCATCAACCGCACCACCGCGGTGCTCCACGAGCGGTTCGAGACCGAGCGGGTGAAGGCCACCCTGGAAGCGGGGGAGGTGACGCTCGCCTCGATGGTGCCCACCATGCTGCAGCGCCTGCGCGAGGCCGGCCTGCGGCAGGCGCCCGGCCTTCGTGCCATCGCGCTCGGGGGCGGGCCGATCCCCGCGGGGCTGCTGCGGTGGGCGACCGAGCAGGGCATCCCCGCCGTGCCCGTGTACGGCATGACCGAGACGTGCTCCCAGGTCGTGGCGGGGAGCCCCGGGCGGGCGCTGCCCGGTGTGGAGCTGCGGGTGGCGGGCGACGGCGAGATCCTGGTCCGGGGGCCGATGGTCGCGCAGGGCGCCGCGGACGAGCAGGGCTGGCTGCACACCGGCGACCTCGGGCGCCTCGACGAGCGCGGGCTGCTTCACGTGGACGGCCGCAGGAAGGAGCTGATCGTGACGGGGGGAGAGAACGTGGCCCCGCTCGAGGTCGAGCAGGCGCTGCTGGCCCACCCCGCGGTGGCCGACGCGGGCGTGGCCGGCCTGCCCGACCCGGTCTGGGGCGAGGCGATCACCGCGTTCGTGGTGCTGCGGTCGGCGGTGTCGGCCGGGGAGCTGAGCGCGTGGTGTCGCGAGCGACTCGCCGCCCACAAGGTGCCGAAATCGTTCCGGGTCCTCGACCGCCTGCCGCGCAACGCCACCGGCAAGCTGCTGCGCGACCGGCTCGATTATCTAGAGTCCGCGCCTCCATGATCTACGACAAGGACGCCGACCTCTCCCTCCTCGACGGCAAGACCGTGGCCATCCTCGGCTACGGGTCCCAGGGCCACGCGCATGCCCTGAACCTCAAGGACTCGGGCGTCGACGTGGTGGTGGGCCTGCGCGAGGGCTCGGCGTCGGCCGACAAGGCCAAGGCCGATGGGCTACGCGTGGAGTCGATCGCCGATGCCGCCAGCGAGGGCGACGTGGTGATGGTCCTGCTGCCCGACGAGAAGCAGGCCGAGGTCTGGGAGGCCGAGATCCGCGACGGGATCGCCCCGGGCAACCTGCTGATGTTCGCCCACGGCTTCTCGGTCCACTTCGAGCAGATCGATCCCGGGCCCGAGGTCGACGTGGGCATGGCGGCCCCCAAGGGCCCCGGCCACCTGGTGCGGCGCCAGTACGTGGAGGGCAACGGCGTGCCGGGACTCGTCGCCATCCACCAGGACGCCAGCGGCAAGGCCCGCGACCTCGTGCTGGCCTACGCGCGCGGCATCGGTTGCACCCGCGCGGGAGTGATCGAGACCACCTTCAAGGACGAGACCGAGACCGACCTCTTCGGTGAGCAGGCGGTGCTCTGCGGCGGAGTGACCGAGCTGGTGCGCGCGGGCTACGAGACGCTCGTCGACGCCGGCTACGACCCGCGCCTGGCCTACTTCGAGTGCCTCCACGAGCTCAAGCTGATCGTCGACCTGATGTACGAGAAGGGCATCAGCGGCATGCGCTACTCGATCTCCAACACGGCCGAGTACGGCGACCTCACACGGGGCAAGCGCATCATCGGCGAGCCCACCCGCGAGGCGATGCAGAAGATCCTGGCCGAGATCCAGTCCGGTGACTTCGCACGCGAGTGGATCGCCGAGAACGCCGCCGGCCAGGAGAACTTCCAGCGCATGCGCGCCGAGCAGAAGGACCACCAGGTCGAGCGCGAGGGCAAGCAGCTGCGCTCGATGATGGACTGGATCGACACCGAGTTCTAGTGGGCCGACGGTGAACGAGGAGCGCCGCGACTTCCTTCCTCCCGAGCCCGCCGGGCCGGAGCCCGAGCTCGGACCGGGCCCCGCGCCCCAGGCGCCCCAGGCGCCCCCGCCTCCGGCCTACCCGACCCCTCCGCAGCCCCCGCCGCCCGGCTATCCGGCCTACGGCTGGCAGCAGCCACAGGCGCCGCCGCCCGGTTGGGGCTACCCGCCGCCGCCCCAGCCCGACAACGGCCCGGCGGTCACCGGGTTCGTGCTCTCTCTCGTCTCGGCCGGCCTGCTGCTCTTCTCCGGCGGCATCTCCTCCCTCGTCTCCATCGGCTGCTCGATCGCCGGCATCGTCGTGCTCGCGCAAGGGCAAGGCCAAGGTCGACCGCGGCGAGACCCAGAAGCACAAGGGCCTGGCCCAAGCGGGCTTCATCATCGGCATCGTCGGCCTGGTGCTGGCCGTGCTGGCCACCGTGGTCTGGACGCTGATCATCGTGGCCGCGGCGACCGACGACGAGTTCCGCCAGGACCTCGAGGACGAGTTCGACAACCCGGACTCGGTCACTTCCCTGGTGCGCGTCGCGGCAAGCGGCGTGCGCCTGCTCATCGGCTAGCTATTCTCGCCGGTTCGATGGCCGACCCGTTTCAGAAGCAATATCTGATGACCGCGGGGCCCACGCCGCTGCCCCCGGCGGTGTCACAGGCTATGGCGGAGCCGATGCTCTACCACCGTGCCCCGGCCTTCATCGAGGTCTACGCCCGGGTGCTCGGACGCCTCAAGGAGGTCTTCCAGACCGAGAACGACGTGCTCACCTTCGCCGCCTCGGGCAGCGGAGCGATGGAGTCGGCCGTGGCCAACCTGGTCCGTCCCGGCGAGCCGGCCCTGGTGGCCTCGTGCGGCAAGTTCGGCGAGCGCTGGGCGGAGCTGTGCGAGGCCTACGGCGCTCGCACCGAGCACTGGGAGACCGAGTGGGGGCGCAAGGTCGATCCCGCGGAGCTCGATCGCCGGCTGACCGAGCGCGAGGGCGTCGAGGTGGTGTTCACCACGTTCTCCGAGACCTCGACCGGCGTGATCAACGACATCCGCGCGCTGACGGCGGTGTGCCACCGCCACGGTGCGCTCATCGTCGTCGACGCCGTGTCGGGCCTGGGAGCGGTGTCGCTGCCCCAGGACAGCTGGGGCGTCGACGTGGTGGTGGCCGGCTCCCAGAAGGCACTGATGGCGCCTCCCGGCCTCGGCTTCGCCAGCGCCAACGAGGCCGCCCTGCAGAGGGCGTTCGCGTCACCGGGGCGCCGCTACTACTTCGACTGGGAGCGCACGCTCAGCGGCCAGCGCAAGGACCCGCCGGACAGCCCGTTCACCCCGGCGGTCAGCACCGTGCTCGCGCTCGACGTGGCGCTCGGGATGATCGTTGACGAAGGCCTGGAGGACGTCTTCGCGCGCCATCGCCTGCTCGGTCGCGCCACGCGGGAGGCCGCGAGGGCGCTCGACCTGGAGCTGCTCGGCGACAACGACGACCACTCCAACGTGGTCACGGCCATCTGCCTGCCCGACGCGATCGACGGGGCCGCCGTGCCCAAGCTGATGCGCGACCGCTTCGGCGTGACCATCGCCGGCGGCCAGGGCCGGCTCAAGGGCAAGATCGCCCGCGTGGCCCACTGCGGATACTTCGGCGCCATGGACATCGTGGTCACGATGGCCGCCTTCGAGCTGGCTCTGCGCGAGCTCGGGCACGAGCTCGAGCTCGGCGTGGGTGTCGCGGCGGCCCAGCGGGTCTTCGCCGAGGCGGGCATGCCGGTCGCCCAGCCGGCCTGAACCAGTGGCCAAGGTCCTCGTCAGCGAGAGCATCGGCGACTCCGGGCTCGAGCTGCTGCGCGGCGCGGGCTTCGACGTCGAGCTGGGGACCGGCTGGGACGCCGCCGAGCTCGAGGGCCGCATCGGTGAGTTCGACGGGCTACTGATCCGCTCGGCCACCCGGCTGACCGCCGAGCTGCTGGCCAAGGCCGACAACCTCAAGGTGGTCGGCCGCGCCGGGGTGGGGGTGGACAACGTCGACGTGGAGGCGGCCACCAAGCGCGGTGTGGTGGTGGCCAACGCGCCCCAGTCCAACGTGATCACCGCGGCCGAGCACACGCTCGCCATGCTGCTTGCCCTGGCCCGCAAGGTGCCCCAGGCTCACGGGTCGCTCACCGCCGGGAAGTGGGAGCGCTCTCGCTTCAGCGGCGTCGAGCTCTACGAGAAGACCCTGGGCGTGCTCGGTTTCGGGCGCATCGGGCAGTTGGTCGCCCAGCGCGCGATCAGCTTCGGGATGCGGGTGGTGGCCTTCGACGTGTACACCGCCGGCGAGCGCTTCCGCGAGCTCGGGGTCGAGCGCGCCGACACCGCCGAGGCGCTCTACGCCCAGGCCGACTTCATCACCATCCACCTGCCGGTCACGGCCGACACCGAGAACTGGCTCGACGCCGAGGCGTTCGCGCAGATGAAGGACGGCGTGCGCGTGGTCAACGTCGCGCGCGGCAAGCTGATGGTGGAGGAGGACCTGGTGGCGGCGCTCGACTCGGGCAAGGTGGCGGGCGCCGCGCTCGACGTGTTCCGTGAGGAGCCGGTGACCTCCAACCCGCTGTTCGAGTATCCCAACGTGGTGGTGACCCCGCACCTGGGCGCCTCCACGGCCGAGGCCACCGACCGCGCCGGCTACCAGGCGGCCGAGCAGGTGGTGGCCGCCCTCACGGGCGGGGTGGTGACGAGCGCGGTGAACGTGCCGTCCATCCCCAGCGAGGACGTGGAGGTGCTGGGTCCCTTCCTGCCGTTGGCGCGCGACCTCGGCCGGATCGCCGTGACCCTGGCCGAGGGAACGTCGTTCGACGGGCTGGAGATCGAGTGCCTGGGGCGCATCGCCGGGCGCGACACCCGCCTGCTCACCGTGCAGGTGCTCAAGGGCGCCCTGTCGGGAAACATCGAGGAGGACGTGAACGACGTGAACGCTCCCGCCCTGGCCGAGGAGCGCGGGATCCACATCTCCCAGACGAGCTCCGCCCAGGCGCGTGACTTCACGGATCTGGTGCGCGTGACGGTGGTCAGCGGCGGTTCCCGCACGCGGGTCACCGGCACCGCTCTGGGACAACAGCACCGCCCGCACCTCCTCGAGGCATGGGGCTCGCGGTTCAACATCCAGCTCGAGCCCAACCTGGCCGTGTTCCGCTACGTCGACCAGCCCGGGATGATCGGCCGCGTGGGGAGCCTGTTCGGGGAGAGCGGGATCAACATCAGCGCCGCTGCCGTGGGCCGGCGCCCCGACGCCGACCACGTGGGCGGCGTGGCCACGATGCTGGTGACCACCGACTCCCCGGTGCCCCAGGAAGTGGTCGACCGGATCGTGGGCGGCGGCGGCTTCACCGCCGGGCGCACGATCAGCCTGTAGCGAAGAGGTCCAGCGCCCGCTCGGCCACGAGGCCGGGGCGGTCCTCGGCGATGAAGTGCCCGGCGTCCTCGACCAGCTCGATGCTCATGTCGTCGGCGTAGGGCTGGTAGCCCTCGAGCATGCGCGGCGTGATCACGGGGTCCTCCACGCCGAACAGCATCCGGGTGGGCGTACGCAGCCGTTGCGAGCGGTAACGCCCGCGCGCGATCGGCAGCTGCTCGCGCAGGACGAACGTGCGGTAGAGCAGCGACGAGGCGCGGGCGCGCGCCGGATCGCGCCAGCGCTCGGCGAAGATCTCGATGTCGTCGTCGGAGAACGCGTCGGGCGAGACCGCGCTGCCGCGCAGGGCCCGCTCCATCAGCGGGCCGGCCTGGGCGCGCATCAGCCGGGGCCCGGCGGCCGGTGCCCCGATCGCGAACATGTACGCAAAGCGCCAGAGGCTCAGGAGGTTGCGTGCGTCGGTGGCCGGCCAGGGGTGCGCGGTGTTGAGCGCGAGGAAGCGCTCGAAGCGCTCGGGAGCGCGCAGACAGAGCAGAAAGCCCACCCAGCCCCCCCAATCGTGCCCGATCAGGCCCACCCGCCCCACTTCCAGGGCATCGAGCAGGGCCAGCACGTCCGACGCGAGCGTTTCCTTGGCGTACCCGCCGCCCGGGGCGCCCGTCCACCCGTGGCCGCGCAGGTCGGGGGCGATCACCCGGTGGTGCTCGGCCAGACGCGGGATCACGTACCGCCAGCACCACCAGTGCTGGGGCCAGCCGTGGAGGAGTAGGAGCGGGGGCCCCTCGCCGGCCTCGGCCACGTGGACGCGCAGGCCGCCGGCGTCGACGTAGCGGTGCTCGACCCCGGCGAGCTCCGGGGGTCCGCTCACCGCGCGAGCGCCCTTCGCAGGTCGTCCACCAGGTCCTCCGGCGCCTCCACTCCACAGGACAGGCGCACCAGGTCGGCGGGAACCGCGGCGTCGGAGTCCTCGACCGACTGGTGGGTCATGGCCTGGGGCACCTCGATCAGCGACTCGACGCCGCCCAGCGACTCGGCCAGCGCGAAGATCGCGGTGGCGGCGGCGATCCGCGTGGCGTCCGGGTGGCGGAAGGAGACCATGCCTCCGAAGCCCGGCCAGCGCACGTCCGTCACCCCGCCGGCCCCCGAGAGGAACTCGCTCACCGCGCGCCCGTTCTCGGTGTGGGCCGCCACCCGCAGGTGCAGGGTGCGCAGGCCGCGGTGGACGAGGAAGCAGTCGAACGGCCCGGGCACGGCGCCCACCGCGTTCTGGACGAAGCGCACCTGGTTGTGCAACTCGCGCTCGGCCACCACCACGGCGCCGCCGACCACGTCGGAGTGGCCGCCCAGGTACTTGGTGGCCGAGTGCACCACGGCGTCCGCACCCTGCTCGAGTGGCCGCTGAATCACCGGGGTGGCGAAGGTGTTGTCGACGGCCACGATCGCGCCGCCGCGGCGCTCCACGACGGCCTCGATGTCGACCACGTTGAGCAGCGGGTTGGTGGGGGTCTCGACCCAGATCAGGGTCGTCTCGGGCCGCAGGGCGCGCTCGAGTGCCTGGAGGTCGGTCTGGTCGACCATGTCGTACGACAGCCCGAAGCGCGTCATGACCTTGTCCACCAGGCGGTAGGTGCCGCCGTAGAGGTCGCGGGGCAGGATCACGTGGTCGCCGGCGCGGCAGTGGGCGCTGAGCAGGGCGTGCGTGGCCGCCATCCCGCTGGAGAAGCTCGAGGCCAGCCCGCCCTCGAGGTCGCCGAGAGCGCGCTCCAGCGCGGCACGGGTGGGATTGGCCGAGCGCGCGTAGTCGTAGTCCTCCACGAACTGGCCGGGCGCCGGCTGAACGTAGGTCGAGGTCTGGTGGATGGGCGGGATGACCGAGCCGAACGACGGATCGGGCTCCAGGCCGGCGTGAACGGCCCGGGTGGCGAAGCGGGCGTCGTCGGGGAGGCGGCTCACCGGGCCAGCGAGTCGAGCAGGTCGGCCCGGGTGAGGATGCCCGCCGCGCGGCCGTCCATGTTCACCAGCAGCGCCTCCCGGCGGGCCAGCAGCTCCACCGCTCCGCGCACGCCGTCGCCGGCGGCCACGGCGGGGAACGGCGCCTCCATGAGCTCGATGATCTGGACGCCGAGCAGCGCCGGGTCGTCCATGGCGTGACGCAGGAGGCCGCGTTCGCTCACCGAGCCGACCACGGTGTGCGGATCGTGTGCCGACACCACCGGGCAGCTGGGAGACCCGGTGCTGGTGCAGCAGGGAGACGGCCTCGCGCCCGCGGGCGTCCGTCTTGACCGTGAGCAGGTCCGGGATCTCGCCCTCGTCGTGCTTGCGCCGCAGGACGTCGCCCACGGTGAGCTCGGTGTCGCGCTCGAGAAATCCGTACTGGCGCATCCAGGCGTCGTTGTAGATCTTCGAGAGGTAGGAGCGCCCGCCGTCGGGCAGGATGGTGACGACCATCGCCGCGGGGTCGTCGATCTCCTGGGCCACCTGGTAGGCGGCGCAGAGGGCGAGGCCGCACGAGCCGCCGGCGAGGATGCCCTCCGTCTCGGCCAGCCGGCGCGTCCACAGGAACGAGTCCTTGTCCGACACCGTGATGTAGCGGTCGACGATCGAGGGGTCGTAGGTCTCGGGCCAGAAGTCCTCGCCCACACCCTCCACGAGGTAGGGCTTGACCTCCGGATTGGAGTAGATCGAACCCACGGGGTCGGCGCCGATGATCTGTATGTCGGGCTTCTGCTCGCGCAGGTAGCGCCCGGCCCCGGTGATGGTGCCGCCGGTGCCCACGCCCGCCACCAGGTGGGTGATCTGGCCGCCCGACTGGCGCCACAGCTCCGGCCCGGTGCTCGCGTAGTGGGCGGCCGGGTTGGCCGCGTTGCGGTACTGGTTGGGCTGAAAGGCGCCGGGGATCTCCTGGGTCAGCCGGTCGGCCACCCGGTAGTAGGACTCGGGCGAGTCGGGGGGGACCTCGGTGGGCGCCACCACCACCTCCGCGCCGTAGGCCCTCAGCAGGTCGATCTTCTCCTTGGACATCTTGTCGGGCATCACCGCGATCACGCGGTAGCCGCGCAGTGAGGCGGCGATGGCCAGGCCGGTGCCGGTGTTGCCGCTCGTGGGCTCCACGATCGTCCCGCCCGGCTTGAGGTTGCCGCTGCGCTCGGCGGCCTCGATCAGCGCCACCGCCACGCGATCCTTGATGGAGCCGCCCGGGTTCAGCGCCTCCACCTTGGCCACCAACTGCGGCTTCAGATCACGCCCGAGGCGTGAGAGACGCACGAGCGGCGTCTCGCCCACCGCGTCGAGGATGGACTCCTTGATGTCGACGGCGGTGTGCGCGGCGGCCTCCATCTCGCCCCACCATAGAGCCTCCAAATCGAGGTGATCCAAATCGACGCCCATTGCGTTAGAGCTTGGAGTAATGGGAAAAAGCAGGTTGGCGTCGCAGGCTGGGGTCAGCCGCGACACGGAATTCAAGACTCTCGAACACCACCCGCTCGTCCGCGGTCGATCCGCGGATCCGCGAGTCGGCGAGTTCGAAGGGCAGCTATACGCACGCCAGCACGCCCCCGACTCGACGGAGGAGGCGCACTACCTGGTCCTCGACCGCCGGCGCCAGCGGCTCTTCTGGGTGGCCGAGTCGGAGATCGACGCGCGTCCGGAGACGAGCCGGCCGCGAGCGCTCGGGTACGTGCTGGTGCCCGCCGGCGCCAACGGCTCCACTCCGATCGAGGTCGGCAACCAGACGAAGGCGATCCAGCGGGCGGCCGAGGATCGCGGGCTCGAGCTGGTTTGCGTAGTCCGCGACGTCGAGACCCCGGCCGCCGGGGACCTGGAGCGGCCCGGGCTGCAGCACGTGCTGGAGCAGATCGTGGCCGGTGAGGCGTCCTGCATGGTGGTGGCGGGCCTGGAGCGTCTCGGGCGCTCGGCCGCGGCAGTGGGCACCCTCATCTCCTGGTTCGACCGCGACGGCCGCCGTCTGGTGGCCGCGGACCTCGAGCTCGATACGCACACCAAGACGGGCAAGGTGGCGGCCCGTGCGCTTGCCGCCGCGGGCGAGCTCCAGGGCCGCAAGCTGGCGGAGCGCACGCGTCGCGGGCTGGCCGCCGCGCGGGCGAAGGGGGCGGGCGCCGGGCCGCCGTCGGTGGCCGACCGGCCCGAGCTGCGTGAGCGCATCGCCCTCATGCGCGTCGAGGGGATGACTCTGCAGTCCATAGCCGACCAGCTGAACGCCGAGGGCGTGGCGACGCTGCGCGGCGGGGCGCACTGGCGGCCCTCGAGCGTCCAGGCCGCGGCGGGATACAAGCGCCCGGGCCGTGCCCGCAGCCTCGAGCATCTGCCCGGCCCTGGTGGGCTGCGGCCCACCGGCACCTAGCCTGCCGGCGCCGTCAGTGGGGCTCAAGCGCGCCGGGCCGGAGCCGGGGCCGGCCTCGGTGGGGTCGGCCGTCCAGGCTCTGGGAGCGTCACAAACCGCTCTGTGAAGCCGTTCGCAGGCCCTCCGTCGGTGATTTGTCTACGCAAGCCCATGGGTGCGTAAATCGGCTTATATTGGCGCTTGGAGGTTTTCCGGGGCAAGTTGGGGCATTGATGCAGCGTTTGTAGGGATAGTCCGTGCAAATTAGGGGGTCTGATGCACGACAGCACTGAGAGCAGGATGCCTAGAGCCGTGTTCTTGCGGCGGGGGGCGATATTGGCCGGCACCGCTGCGGGAGCAGGGTTGGTGCTCGGCCAGGGGCCGGCGGAGGACGCCGTGGCCCAGAGCGCGGCGGAAAAGCGGGCGCTGAACATGGCGCTGGTCGTGGAGTACGCCGAGGCGGAGTTCTACGCCGAGGCGGTGCAGCGGGGCAAGCTCGACGGCGAGCTGATGGCTTTCGCGGAGCAGGTATCTGGTCAGGAGAACGCGCACGTCGAGTTCCTGACCGGGGCCCTGGGCAGCAGTGCCCAGGCCAAGCCGAAGTTCGACTTCGGCGACGCCACCGGCAGTCCGGAGGCCTTCGCCGAGCGAGCGGCGGAGCTCGAGGACCTCGCCGTGGGTGCGTACGCCGGTCAGGCCGGCAACCTCAGCAAGAAGACGCTGCGAGCGGCCGCGACGCTGATCTCGGTGGAGGCGCGCCACGCGGCCTGGATACGCAGCATCGTCGGCCGTCCGCCGGCCAACGACCCGACCGACAAACCTCGCACCGCTGACCAGGTCATGAGCGACCTGAAGCGCCTGGGACTGAAGGGATAAGGCATGGACGAGTTCTCATTTCAGAAGCTCGACGTCGACGGCGCGCTCACCGAAACGGCCGACCGCGCGGGGCTCATGACGCGCGGCACGTTCGTGGGCGGCGTGCTCGGAGCGTCGGCTGTCGCGGCCATCGGGGCCGACGCGGCAAGCGCCCAGGGCGGCAAGCTCGGACAGCAGGATCAGGCGATCCTCAACTACGCGCTCACACTGGAGTACCTGCAGGCCGCCTTCTACACCGAGGCCGAGCGCCTCAAGGCGCTCAAGGGCGACCCCCGCGAGGCTGCCCGCAAGCTCGGCAGCGTGGAGCGGGCACACGTCAAGGCGTTCCGTGACGTCCTTGGCCCCAAGGCCGTCGGGCGTCCGCGCTTCGATTTCCAGGGTGTCACGGAGAAGCCGCGTGCCTTCCTCAAGACCGCGGTCGCCTTCGAGGACCTCGCCGTGGCCGCGTACGGCGGACAGGCGGCCCGGTTGAACGCGGCTTCCGCAGTCACCGCCGCGGTGTCGATCTACTCGGTCGAGGCCCGCCACGCGGCCTGGATGCGCTACCTGTTCGGCCTCAATCCGGCCGCTGAGGCGTTCGATCAGCCGAGGTCGAGGGCTGAGGTCACCCGTGTGGTTCGCTCGACCAACTTCATCGCGGCGCCGCCGAAGATGCGCGGCAAGCGGCCCCCTCGCTTCACCGGATGACAGATGGCTCGGTCGTACGCCGGCCTCGGCGAACCGCAGCAGCCCTGGCCGCAGCCGGCGCCGTGGCGATCCTCGTTGCGGTGGCGCTCTGGCCGAGCGAGAGCAGTCCGCGACCGGGCCGAAGCAGCGACAGCAACCTGCCCGCGGCCGAGGAATCGGTGCTCAGGGTTCCGGAACCCGAGCTCCTGCGCGATAACCCGAACGCGGCCCTGTGGTCAATCGTCCGCCGGCCGGTCACGGCTCGGGCCACGCCCGACGCCTCGGGCCGCGCGGTCGCCCGGCTCGACGTGACCACGCCTGAGGACACCTCGAACGCGCTTCTCGTGCTCGGCCGCAGGTCCGACGACCGCGGGAGGGTCTGGGTGAAAGCCCGGCTCCCCGTGCTGCCCAACGGAACCACGGGCTGGGTCCCGCGAAAAGCGATCGGCGGCTACCACTCGGTCACCACGCGCCTCGTGATCGACCTGGGCCGTTTCCGCGCCACGCTCATGCGCGACGGCAAACCGGTCATGCGCGCCGACATCGGCGTCGGACAAAGCCGGTGGCCCACGCCTCGTGGCAAGTTCTACATACGCAACAAGCTCGTGCGCTATCGCAGCGAGTTCTACGGGCCGCTCGCCTTCGGGACGAGCGCCCGGTCCGCCGTATTGACCGATTGGCCTGGTGGCGGGTTCGTCGGAATTCACGGAACCAACCAGCCCAAGCTCCTCCCCGGGCGCGTTTCGCACGGCTGTATCCGCATGCGTAACGCCGATATCATCCGCCTCGGCCGGCTCATGCCGGTCGGCACACCCATGGAGGTCGTCTGATGCCGCGACTCACTTTGATCGCAGCGTTTCTTGCCCTCGCGCTTCTGTCCATCGCCGCACCGTCGGCCACGGCACAGCCGGGATTCGCGGCCCAGCCGGAGGAGTTGTGGGAGGAGTTCCCACTCGACTCCGACAAGTCTCAGCCGCCGAAGCCCGAGGGCGAGCAGTCGCCGCCCGCCGAGGCGCAGGAGAACGAGGAGAGCACCCCGCCGCCGGCGCCGACCGAGACCGAGCCACCCCTCGCCCAGAGCGAGCCGGCCGCCGAGGAGTCCGGCAACGACGGCTCGTCGCTGGGCTTGATCGGCCTGGGCGCGCTGGCGGCGCTGGCCGTGCTCCTGACCGCGGGGCTGCTCACGTCGGCGATCAAGCGCCGCCGCCGGGAGCCCGCTGCAACCGCGGCGACAACGGGCGAAGCGAACGAGACGGCCGCCGAGGCGAAGAGCCCGGCGCCCGCCGCAGCGGTGGCAGCGGCCACCGCGAAAACCGAGGAGGACAAGCCGGCGGCCGCGAAGGCGAAGGCTGAGGAGAAGCTCGCGAAGCCGCGCGACGAGAAGGCCGAGGCCAGAGCGCGGGAGGAGAAGGCAGCCGCGGCAGCGCGGAAGGAACAGGCAGCCGCCGCGGCGCGGGAGGAACAGGCAGCCGCGGCAGCTCGCGAAGAAAAGGCAGCCGCGGCAGCGCGGGAGGAACAGGCAGCCGCCGCAGCGCGGGAGGAACAGGCAGCCGCCGCAGCGCGGGAGGAACAGGCAGCCGCAGCGGCGCGGGAGGAAAAGGCAGCCGCCGCAGCGCGGGAGGAAAAGGCAGCCGCCGCAGCGCGGGAGGAAAAGGCGGCCGCAGCAGCGCAGGAGGAGAGGGCAGCCGCAGCCCGCGCGCGCGAGGAGAGGTCGGCCAAGGCCCGGGAGGAGAGGGCGGCCAAGGCCCGCGCGGAACGGGCCGCGCGAGCCAAGGAACGCGAGGAGAAGGCGGCCAGGGCGCGGGAGGAAAGAGCCGCGGCAGCGCGCGAGCGCGAGGAGAGGGTGGCGAAGGAGCGCGAGGCTCAGGCGGCCAAGGAGCGCGAGGAAAAGGCCGCCAAGGAGCGCGAGGAGCGGGCCGCGGCAGCCAAGGCCCGCGAGGAACAGGAGGCGGCAGCCAAGGCCGAGGAGGAGAGGGCGGCCAAGGAGCGCGAGGAGAAGGCGGCCAAGGAGCGCGAGGAGCGGGCCGCGGCAGCCAGGGCTCAGGAGGAAAAGCGGGCAGCGGTGGCGCGAGAAGAGCGAATGCCTGCCAAGCTGCATGAGGAGAAGCCGGCACCGGTCCCGGCTACGAAACGGCCCGCAAAGGCCCGAGAGGAGAAGCCCGCCAAGGTGGAGGAAAAGCCCGTCCCGGCCCAGGAGCCGCAGACCGTTTCGGCGGATGCAGAGCAGCCCGCGCCGGTGGCGCAGGACAAGACCGAGCCGGTCAGCGCCCCGGTCACGCCTCCGGTGCTGGCCGACCGGCGGGCGCCGCTGTCCTCGTCCGGCGCGGCCGAAGCGCCGAAGCTCGAGGTGCCCCCGCCCGCGCCTCAGCAGCCATCACCGCAGCAGCCGCAGCGGATGCTTGAGCTTCCCGACGACGTGATCCCGTTCCCCACCCGGCCGGGGCGGATCGGCCGGCGTGCCACGCCGTCCGGGCCGTTGCGCGCCCTGGGCTACGTGAGCGCCGCGGACGCCGACGCCCAGGGCTCAGACCTCGAGGCCCAGACCGAGCAGATTCGCGCCGCCTGCACACGCAACGGCTTCGAGTCGGTGGAGGTCGTGCGCGACTTCGAGTCGCACTCGAGCTCCGACCTCGAGCGCCCGGGTCTCATATACGCGGTCGAGCGGCTCGAGGCCGGCGAGGCGAACTGCCTGGTGGTGGCCAGCCTGGAGCGCCTCACGCGGTCGGCTTCCCATCTGGGGACCCTCATCGACCGCCTCGGAGAGAGCAACATCAGGCTCGTGGTGCTCGACATCGAGCTCGACACCGGCAATCCCGACGGCCGCCTGGCCGCCGAGGCGCTGGCCAACGTCGGGACCCTGGAGCGCAAGAGCCTCGATTCGCGCACGCGTAAGGGACTGGAGGCGGCCCGCGAGGCGCGCCGGTCTTCGGGACGGCCCGCGGTGGCCGACCGGCCGGCGCTCAAGGAGAGGATCGCCGAGATGCGGACGCGCGGCATGACGCTGCAGGCGATCGCCGACACCCTCAACGCCGAGGGCGTTCCGACCCTGCGCGGCGGCACGGAATGGCGACCGTCGAGCGTTCAGGCCGCCGTCGGCTACAAGCGCCCCAAGCGCGGCGCTCGAAAGGCCGGCAACGGCACCACCGCCGGTTGAGCTCAGCCTGCGTTTTTCCGCAACAGGTCGGGAGCGTTAGGGCCTCAGCGCGCGGTTTCGCTTGTCAGAGGGGCTCCCTGTGGGCATTCTCGGAGCAGCTTGCCGGTAGGGGATGGAGGCCACGGCCTCCAGCGTGCCGGCCTCTCGTCGCCGGCCGGTCAGCCACGAACCGGCCGGCGGCGGGATGTTTTGGTGTTCAATGGCGGTGATGCGCCGTTTCCTGTCGAGTGCCTGTGTGCTGTTGGCTCTTGGCCTACCCGCGGCGGCCCAGGCGGGAGAGGCCTCGGGCGAGCTGGTGGCGTGCACGGGTGACGACATCTGCCGCTACTTCCCCAACGAGCGGCGCCTCGATGTGGTCTTCAGGGCCGCGCCCGGCGAAGTGAACGAACTGTCGGTGCTGCCCGACCCGGCCGGGGTGCGCTTCCGCGACGATGGCGCCGCCATCACACCGGGGGACGTTCTGCGCCGCATCCACCCCCAACATGGTCCGCTGTGGACCGCCGGGCTCCGCGGGACTGCTGGCCATCGCATTCACCGGGGACCGTGCGGATGCGGTGCTTGCTGACACGGGTGCCGTGTTTCTCGAGGAAGGAAGCGACCACGGCATCGCCGAGGGTGGAAGCCTGTACGGGGGACCTGGCAACGACCGGCTGATCAGCGCCACCCGCGGCAACCTGCTGAACGGTGGTGCCGGACGCGACCATCTCACCGGCGTCGGGGCGAAGGACTTCTTCGGCGGCGGCACAGGCGAGGACCGGATCCTTGCCCGCGGCGGTGCCGACTCCATCGACGGCGGCCCGGGGGCGGACTTCGTGGCGGGCGGCCCTGGGCGCGACGAGATTCGCGCTGGCGGCGGGGACGATCGCGTACACGCGGCCGATCGCCAGCGCGACATCGTCGACTGCGGGCGCGGCCAGGATCGCGCCGTGGTCAGGGCGAACGACCGCGTGCTCGATTGCGAGCGTGTCATCTACCGCGAACGCGACTGAGGGTCGTGTACCCTTCGCCGTTCATGTCGCGCCCGTCCCACCTGCAGCTTCTCCTTCTTCTTCTCCCCCCTCGGGGGGAATAACGCGTGGCGGCCGCCTAGCCGCAAGCCGAGGAGACCAGGTAGGACGGAATAGAGAAGGAAGACGAACGACATGGACCGCGCCGAGACCGACCGAGTAAAGATCTTCGACACCACGCTGCGCGACGGCGAGCAGTCCCCGGGCATCGCCCTCAACAAGCAGGAGAAGCTCGAGATTGCCCACCAGCTGGCCCGCCTTGGGGTGGACGTGATCGAAGCGGGCTTCCCGATCACCTCGCCCGGCGATTTCGACGCTGTGCAGGCCATCGCCCGCGAGGTACACGGCCCGGTGATCTGCGGCCTGGCTCGCACCGGCAAGCAGGACATCGACGCGGCGTGGAACGCGATCAAGGACTCCGAGCGCCCGCGCATCCACACCTTCATCGCCACCAGCGACATCCACATCGAGCGAAAGCTCCAGACCACCCGCGAGGACGTGAAGGGCCAGGCGCGGGCGGCAGTGGCTCACGCGCGCCAGTACACCGACGACGTCGAGTTCTCGCCCGAGGACGGGTCGCGCTCGGACGTCGAGTTCATGGCCGAGGTCATCCAGATCGCGATCGACGAGGGCGCCACGACGATCAACGTGCCCGACACGGTCGGCTACACCATGCCCGAGGAGTACGCGGAGATGTGGCGCAGCCTGTACGAGCTCGTCCCCGGCCTCGCCGGGGTCACGGCTTCGGTGCACTGCCACAACGACCTCGGCCTCGCCGTGGCCAACTCGTTCGCCGGGGTTAAGGCGGGTGCGCGCCAGGTCGAGTGCGCGATCAACGGCATAGGCGAGCGGGCCGGCAACGCGTCGCTCGAGGAGTTCGTGATGCTGCTCCACACGCGCGAGTCCACCGTTGGCCTGTGGACCGCGGCCAACACCCGTGAGATCGCGCGCAGCTCGCGCCTGGTGTCGCGCCTCACCGGCTACGCGGTGCAGCCGAACAAGGCGATCGTCGGGCGCAACGCCTTCGCCCATGAGGCCGGCATCCACCAGGACGGCGTGCTCAAGGAGCGCACCACCTACGAGATCATGGACGCGACCACGATCGGGCTCGACACCAACTCGATCGTGCTGGGCAAGCACTCGGGCCGCCACGCGCTGCGCAACGCGCTCGAGGAGCTCGGCTTCCAGGTGGACGGTGCGGCCCTCAACACGGCCTTCCGGCGCTTCAAGGAGCTGGCCGACAAGAAGAAGAAGGTCACCGCGCTCGACCTCGAGGCGATCGTGTCGGACGAGATGAAGCAGGCGCCCGCCGCCTTCGCCATCGAGTCCTTCGAGGTCGAGGCCTCGAACGTGCGCGCGCCGCTCGCCACCGTGTCGGTGCGCATGCCCGACGGCTCGATCGGTTCCGGGTCCTTCACCGGCGACGGCCCGGTGGACGCGTTCTTCAGCGCCATCAACGCCGCCACCGGCCACGACGCCCGGCTCAAGGAGTACCACGTCTCGGCGGTCACCGGCGGGCGCGACGCGCTGGGTGAGGTGACCGTGCTGCTCGAGCTGCGGGGCCGCCTCTCGTCGGGCGCGGGCGTGTCGACAGACATCCTCGAGGCGTCCGGCAAGGCCTATCTGCGCGCCCTCTCGAGCGCGCTGGCCAATGACGTCGCCGGCGAGGCCGAGCGGATGCTCGAGCGAGAGGCGAGGAAGACCCCCGCGCCTTGACCCACGATTTCACCTGGCGCGACGGCGACCGGCTGGTCCGCTTCGCCGAAGGCGCGCTCGGTGAGGCGCCGCGGCTGCTGGGCGAGAACGACTTCGAGGACTACGTGCTGCTCACCACCGACCGCGCGCGCGAGGGCGTGCCGGACCTGGCGGGGCGGGCCACCATGGTGGTCGACGTGCCGCCGGGAAAGGTCGACGAGATCGCCGGCGCGCTCCTGCTGGACATGGACGGCGACATGGACAGCCTGGTGGCCGTCGGCGGCGGCCGGGTCATCGACACGGCGAAGGCCATCGCCGGGGCGATGGGCGGTCGCTGCGCGGCGGTTCCCACGACGCTGTCCGGCGCCGAGCTCACTCCGTTCCACCGGCTTCCCGCCGGAGTCGAGGGCGCGCGCATGGTCCGCCCGGCGCTGGTGGTGGCCGATCCATCGCTCATGGCCAGCGCGCCGCCCGACCGCCTCGCGGCGAGCGCGATGAACGCGCTCGCACACGCCATGGAGGCGCTGTACACGCCGCTGGCCAACCCCGTGACCGACATGGCCGCGCTGCGGGCGGCGGGCCTGCTGACCGGTGGGTTGAGCGCCGAGCCGCCCATGAGGACCGACGTCGCGCTGGGCGCCGTGCTCGCGGGCTACGCGAGCGGCGCCACCGGAATCGCGGTGCACCACGCCCTCTGTCAGACCATCGTGCGGACGGCGGGGTCGCCCCACGCGGAGACCAACGCGGTGATGCTGCCTCACTCCGCCCGCCTCATGGCCGAGCGGGCGCCCGGGGCGATGGGGGAGCTGGCGCGGGCGCTGGGGGATGGCGAGGGCGATCCAGCCGCCGTCGCCGAGCGGGTCGCTCCGCTGGCCGCCCGCTGCGGCCACAGCCGCCTCTCGACCCTGGGGGTAACCGAGGAGCACGTGGCGCCGATCGCCGGCGCGGTGGCGGATCACCCGCTGCTGGCCAACACCCCGCGCGCGCCCAAACAATCCGAATTACAGGCGCTTCTCGAGAATGCCCTCTAGTACCGTGGGCGCCGTTCGCCGCCTCATACCCACACTCATCCTGGCCGGATTGCTCGTGGTGGCGCTCTCCGGATGCCTCCAGGGGCCGCCCATCACCGTGACCCCCGTGGTCACGGCGGTCACCCACCCCTGGGACGTCGCCTTCGCCGACGGCACGATGCTCTACACCGAGCGCGGTGGCGGCATCAGCGCCTTCGTGGAGGGCGAGAAGCGCCTGCTGGCCCGGCCGGCCGACGTGGTGCGGGCGTCGGAGGCGGGCATGATGGGCCTCGCGGTGGACCCGGAGTTCACGGTCAACCGCTTCATCTACACCTGTCACGCCTCGACGCTCGGCGGGCCCGACAACGACGTGCGCGTGACCCGCTGGCGCGTCGACGAGACCTTCACCGCGCTCACCGACAGGACGGACATCGTCACCGGGATTCCGGTGAACACCGACGGCCAGCTGGGCCGCCACTCCGGCTGCCGGCCGCGGTTCGGGCCCGACGGATATCTGTGGGTCGGCACCGGCGATGCGGCGATCGGGAGCGTGCCCCAGGACCCGCTCTCGCTGGGAGGCAAGGTGCTGCGCATCACGCGCGACGGTGCCGGTGCGCCCCGCAACCCGGGCGCGCCGCTCGATCCGCGCATCTGGTCCTACGGGCATCGCAACGTCCAGGGCCTGGCCTTCCGGCCGGCGGACGGGCTCGGGGTCTCGCTCGAGCACGGCCCGGACACCGACGACGAGCTCAACCTCCTCACCGAGGGCAACTTCGGCTGGGACCCGGTGGGCGCGGGCGGCTCCTACGACGAGTCGGGGCCGATGACCGACCTGGGCAAGTTCCCGGACGCGGTCCCGGCGTGTGGAGCTCCGGCTCGCCGACCGAGGCGCCGTCGGGAGCGACCTTCGTATCCGGCGCGGCCTGGCGCGACTGGGACGGGGCCGTGGCGATTGCCGCGCTGCGAGGACAGAAGCTCCTCATCGCCGGCCTCAACGGCTCGAACGGCCTGGCCGACATCGGGGTCGCGCTCGAGGACCGCGGGCGCCTGCGCAGCGTGGTGCAGGGTCCCGACGGCAACCTCTACGTGACCACCGACAACGGCGGCGGCGCGGACGAGATCCTCCGGCTTTCGCCCGGCTAGATCACGAGATAGGCTTCTCGCCATGGCGGACGGTCCCCTGGAGGGCCGCGTGGCGGTCATAACCGGTGCCTCGTCGGGAATCGGCGAGGCCACCGCCCTGGCGCTCTCGCGCGCGGGCGCGGCGGTGGCGCTCGGGGCCCGTCGCCGTGACCGGCTCGAGGCCCTGGCCGACAGGCTCGACGGGCCGGCCTCGGTGCACGAGGTGGATCTCACCGATGAGGCCGCGGCGCGCGGCTTCGTGGAGGCAGCCGAGGCCGAGCACGGCGGGCTGCACATCCTGATCAACAACGCCGGCCTGATGCTGCTCGGCCCGGTGTCGGGGGCCGATGTCTCGGACTGGCGCCGGATGCTCGACGTCAACCTGTGGGCCCTGCTGGTGTGCACGCACGCCGCGCTCCCGCTGCTGAAACGCAGCGGGGGAGGGGACATCGTCAACGTCTCCTCGGTGGCCGGGCTTCGCGCGAACGCCGGTGCCGCGGTCTACAACATGACCAAGTTCGGCGTGCACGGCTTCTCGGAGGCGCTGCGCCAGGAGGCCCTCCACTCCGGCATCCGCGTGACCACGGTGGCCCCGGGCTTCGTGGAGACCGAGCTCCAGGGCCACAACCGCAGCCCGGTGGTGCGCCGGGCGATGGAGAACGCGCGCGAGAAGATCGGCGAGGTGCTCAAGGCCGAGGACATCGCGGATGGTGTCCTGTACGCGGTGTCGCGACCCACGCACGTGTGCGTGAACGAGGTGGTCGTGCGGCCGACCGGACAAGCCAACTAGGACATACAAGCGTACGTGATAACGTACGCAGCGTGCAGCACCTCAACGGCCAGTTCGGAGTTCGCGTGCGCAGCCTGCGCGACGCCATGGACCTCTCGCTTCGCGACCTCGCCGACCGCAGCGGGGTCTCCGCCCCGATGCTCTCGCAGGTCGAGCGGGGGGACACCAGCCCGACGCTCGCGGTGGCCGGCAAGATCGCCGGCGGGCTCGAGCTGACCCTGTCCCAGCTCCTGCGCCTCGACGAGGGGGAGGGAGTGAGTGTGGTGCGCGAGGCCGAGCGCCGCCGGGGCGGGGGACGGCGCCATCGCTACGAGGTGCTGACCCCTCCGCTGCCCGGGCTGCGCGCGGAGGTATCCCTGCACACGCTGGCGCCGCGGGCGTCGACGGGAGAGCCGGAGGACGCACCCCGCCACGAGCCCGGCAGCCGCGAGACGGCCGTGGTCGAAGAGGGCGCGCTGCGCTTCTTCTGCGGCGGGGCGGCCCACGACCTGGCCGAGGGCGACAGCGTGACCTTCGACTCCGACCTACCTCACCATTTCGAGAACCCCGGTGCCGGCGAGGCGCGCTTCTACGCGATCGTCGCCGCCGGCCTGCGAAGGAGCTGACAACCGATGCCGACGAGTTCGAACCGCGAGCGGGCGGTGCCCGCGAGCCCACGATCTCTCTTCGACAAGATCTGGCAGGCCCACGAGGTGGCCGAGAGCCTGCTGTACATCGACCTGCATCTGGTGCACGAGGTGACCTCGCCGCAGGCGTTCGAGTCGCTGCGCCTGGAGGGCCGCCCCGTGCGCCGCCCGGACCGCACGCTGGCCACGGCCGACCACAACGTGCCCACCGACGGCTCCACCCGCGCCGAGCAGATTCGCGACCAGCTGTCGCGGGTGCAGGTGGAGACGCTGGAGCGAAACTGCGCCGAGTTCGGCCTGCCGATCTACTCGATCGGCTCGTCGCGGCAGGGCATCGTGCACGTGATCGGCCCCGAGCTGGGCGTCACGCAGCCCGGCATGACGATCGTCTGCGGCGACTCGCACACCTCGACCCACGGCGCCTTCGGGGCGCTCGCCTTCGGGATCGGCACCAGCGAGGTCGAGCACGTGCTCGCCACCCAGACGCTGCAGCAGCGTAAGCCACTCTCCATGCTCATCCGCTACGAGGGGGCGCTCGGCGGCGGCGTGACCGCCAAGGACCTGATCCTGGGCACGATCGGGCGCATCGGCGTGGCCGGCGGAGTGGGCCACGTGATCGAGTACGCGGGCGCGGCCATCGAGGGGCTGTCGATGGAGGGGCGCATGACCGTCTGCAACATGACCATCGAGGCGGGCGGGCGCGCTGGGATGATCGCTCCGGACGACACCACCTTCGAGTGGGTCGAGGGTCGCGAGGCCGCGCCCGATCCGCTGCCGCTGGAGGGTTGGCGCGAGCTGCGAAGCGACGAGGGCGCCTCGTTCGACAAGGAGGTGGTGATCGACGCCTCCGAGCTCTCCCCGCAGGTCACCTGGGGGACCAATCCGGCCATGGTCACCGACGTGACCCGCGCCGTGCCCGAGCCGCGCGACGAGGGTGAGCAGCGCGCTCTGGAGTACATGGACCTGCAGGCCGGCACGCCGATGGCGGAGATTGCGCTCGACCGGGTGTTCATCGGGTCGTGCACCAACTCGCGCATCGGCGACCTGCGCGAGGCGGCCGAGATCGTGCGCGGGCGCCGGGTGGCCGCGTCGGTCGACGCCATGGTGGTGCCCGGCTCGGCGCAGGTCAAGGAGCAGGCCGAGAGCGAGGGCCTCGACGAGGTGTTTCGCGCCGCGGGCTTCGACTGGCGCTCCGCCGGCTGCTCGATGTGCCTGGGCATGAATCCGGACATCGCGGCACCGGGTGAGCGCGTGGCCTCGACCTCCAACCGCAACTTCGAGGGGCGCCAAGGCCGAGGCGCCCGCTCGCACCTGGTGAGCCCCAAGATGGCGGCCGCGGCGGCGATCGAGGGGCATTTCGTAGACATAAGGGAGTGGGCTTGATGGAACCGGTACGCGTGATCGAGGGAACCGTGTCGGTGCTCGACCGCCACGACGTGGACACCGATCAGATCATCCCCAAGCAGTTCCTCAAGCGGGTGGAGCGCACCGGCTTCGGCGAGTTCCTCTTTCACGACTGGTCGAAGGAGCCGGGCTGGGACTCTGCCCTCCAACCCGATCCTCGCGGCGGGACGCAACTTCGGCTGCGGCTCTTCGCGCGAGCACGCTCCCTGGGCCCTCGAGGACTACGGATTCCGGGCGGTGGTGGCCCCGAGCTTCGCCGACATCTTCTACTCCAACTGCACCAAGATCGGGCTGCTGCCGGTGGTGCTGCCCGAGGACGAGGTGAAGGCGATGATGGAGGCGCGCCACGCGCGCATCGACCTCGAGGAGCAGGAGGTGTCCTTCGTGGGGCGCCAGGTCGCGTTCGACATCGATCCGGAGATCGCCCGCCGGCTGCTGGAGGGCCTCGACGACATCGGCGTGACCCTGCAGCAGCAGCACGCGATCGACGACTACGAGGCCACGCGCGAGCGCTCCGGCCCCGTCACCTCCGCGCTGGCATGAACCGCGATTGGGACGCGGCCACCTACGACCGCGTCTCGAGCCCCCTGGTCGAGCTGGCCACGCCGGTGCTCGACCGTCTCGCCCTGAAAGGCGACGAGACCGTGCTCGACGCCGGCTGCGGCTCGGGGCGGGTGACGGTGCTCCTGGCCGAGCGCCTGCCCCGCGGGCGGGTGATCGCCGTGGATCAGGCTCCCTCGATGGTCGAGCACGCGCGCGAGATTTTGAATGGCCGGGCCAGGGTGCTGCGATCCGACCTCACCGAGCTCGAGCTCGACGAGCAGGTGGACGCGGTGTTCTCGAGCGCCGTCTTCCACTGGATCGCCGATCATCCGCGACTCTTCGCGCGCCTGTTCGCCGCGCTGCGCCCCGGAGGGCGCCTGGTCGCGCAGTGCGGGGGAGAGGGCAACGTCGAGCGCTTCCACGAGGCCGCGCGCGCCGTCGGCGCGACCGCGCCCTACGCCGAGTACCTCGCCGGCTGGGCCGGGCCGTGGAACTTCGCCGGCCCGGTCGAGACCGCCGCGCGGCTGGAGGGCGCGGGCTTCACCGGCGTGGAGACCTGGCTCCAGCCCCATCCGGTCTCGCCCGAGGATCCGGAGGACTACCTGCGCACCGTCTGCCTGGGCTACCACCTCGAGCAGCTGCCCGAGGACCTTCGCGACGGCTACGTGCGCGCCGTGCTCGAGCGCTCGGGCGGGGAGCTCGACTACGTGCGCCTGAACATCGTGGCCCGGCGCCCGTGAAGGATCAGCCGGGCGCCTCGGCCAAGTCGCGCGTGCCTTCCAGCAGGGACCGCACAAGACGCATGTTGACCTGCTCGGGCGACCTGAACCGGATACACCCCTTACCCACGTCCATCCCGGCGAGCTGGTCCTCGTGAGTCACCATCACCCCGCGCTCGACGTACAGCGAGATGTAGTTCCGCTGGCTTGCAAACGCGAAGCCGGCGGCGTCGTCCCGTACGTACGCGGGCATGCCGTAGAGCATGCGCTCGTCGTGGGCGCCGAGCACTGCGCGGCAAAGCTCGCGAATTTCGCGCAGTCGCGGCTGGCGCTCCAAGGGCACCTCGTCGAGATATTCCTCCACCGTGCCGGCCTCGCTCTGCACTTCGGGCTCCTTCCGTCAGGTAGGGGGACGCAAGTATCGCTTCACTGTGCACTATTGGGGTCCATGACCACCAAGAGTCTTCAGCGAATGCCCGACGGCGTAGCTGGGGGAGCGGAGACGTGACCCCCCGGATCGTGGTCCTGCCCGGCGACGGGATCGGGCCGGAGATCATGGATGCGGCGCGGTCGGTGCTGGCCGAGTTCGGCGACTTCGATCTCGAGGATCAGCTGATGGGCGGCGCGTCGATCGACGCCCATGGCACGGCCCTCACCGACGGGGTTCTCGACGCCTGCCGAGGCGCCGACGCCGTCCTGCTGGCCGCGGTTGGCGGGCCCAAGTGGGACACCACCGATCCGGCGAAGCCCCGCCCCGAGCAGGGGCTCCTGGGCCTGCGCAAGGGCCTCGGGCTGTTCGCCAACCTGCGTCCCGTCCGCCCCAGCCCCGCGCTGCTCGACGCCAGCCCGCTCCGGCGCGAGCGCATCGAGGGCACCGACCTGATCGTCGTGCGCGAGCTCACCGGAGGCATCTACTTCGGCGACAGCGGCCTGAACGGCGACACCGCGCACGACACGTGCGTCTACTCCACCGGCGAGATCGAGCGCATCGCCCGCGTGGGCTTCGGCCTCGCGCGCCGCAAGGTCACGAGCGTCGACAAGGCCAACGTGCTCGAGACCTCGCGGCTGTGGCGCAAGACCGTCGAGCGCGTGGCGCAGGACCAGGACACGCCGCTCGACCACATGCTGGTGGACAACGCTGCCATGCAGCTCGTGTCACGCCCCGCCGAGTTCGACGTGATCCTCACCGAGAACCTGTTCGGCGACATCCTCAGCGACGAGGCCGCCATGCTCACCGGCTCCATCGGAATGCTTCCGAGCGCCTCGCTCGGCGACGGGTCGGGGCCGGGCCTGTTCGAGCCGGTGCACGGTTCGGCGCCCGACATCGCCGGCACCGGGACCGCCAACCCGCTGGCCATGTTCGGCTCGGTGGCGCTGATGCTGCGCCACGGATTGGCTATGGAGAACGAGGCCTCTGCCCTAGAATCGGCCGTCGATCGCTCGCTCGGGGATGGCCTTCGCACTGCGGACCTGGGCGGCGACGCCACCACAGAGGCCGCCACCCGGGCGGTCCTCGCCAATCTCTAGGAGCAGTACGTGAACACCGCTGACCTCATCTGGCTGAACGGAGAGTTCGTCGCCTGGGAGGACGCAAAGGTGCACGTACTCACGCACGCCCTGCATTACGGCACCGGCGTGTTCGAGGGCATCCGGGCCTACGAGACCGAGCGCGGGACCGCGATCTTCCGCCACCAGGACCATCTCGACCGGCTCGAGAACTCGTGCAAGCTCTACTACATGGACCTGCCCTTCCAAAAGGAGCAGATCCGCGAGGTCACCCACGAGCTGATCGCCCGCAACGGCTTCAAGAGCTGTTACATCCGGCCGCTCGTGTGGCGCGGCTACGGGCCCATGGGGCTCAACCCTCTCGACAACCCGGTGGAGGCCATGGTGGCCGTGTGGGAGTGGGGCGCCTACCTGGGCGAGGACGGCAAGCGCAACGGCGTGCGCGGTCGCGTGTCGTCGTGGCGGCGCATCTCCTCCGACTCGCTGATCCCGCAATCGAAGGCCTCGGGCCAGTACCTCAACTCGGTGCTGGCCAAGATCGAGTCGGTCAAGGCGGGCTACGAGGAGGGCATCCTGCTCGACGACAAGGGCAACGTCTGCGAAGGCACGGGCGAGAACGTGTTCGTTGTCAAGGACGGCAGCATCGTCACCCCGCCCCAGACGGCCTCGATCCTCGACGGCATAAACCGCAAGTCGTGCATACAGATCGCGCGCGACCTGGGCTACGAGCTGATCGAGCGCGACGTGGCGCGGGCCGAGCTGCCTCTGGCCGACGAGGTGTTCCTCACCGGCACCGCGGCCGAGCTCACCCCGCTGCGCGAGATCGACGACATCCCGATCGGCGACGGCACGCCGGGTCCGATCACGCGCGAGGTCCAGCAGACCTTCGACGACGCCCTGCACGGTCGGGCCGCGCAGTACGCCGACTGGCTGGATCTCGTGCCTGAGCCCGCGCGGCCGTGAGCCTCACCGTTTATGACACGACGCTGCGGGACGGCATGCAGGGCGAGGGGATGTCGCTGTCGGCCGACGAGAAGGTGCGGGTGGCCCACGCGCTCGACTCGCTCGGGATCCACCTGATCGAGGCGGGATTCCCTTCGTCGAACCCCAAGGAGGAGGCCCTCTTCGAGCTCCTTGCGGGCGAGTCGTTCGCAACGTCGGAGGTGGCGGCATTCGGGATGACCCGCCGGCGCGACGCCGCCGCCGAGGACGACCCTGCCCTGCGGCTCCTGGCCGAGTGCTTCGCCCCGGTGTGCACGCTGGTGGGCAAGACGTGGTCGCTGCACCTCGAGAAGGTCACGAAGGTGGATCCGGAGGAGAACCTGCGCATGATCGCCGACTCGGTGGCGTTCCTCGTGGGGGAGGACAAGCGCGTGATCTACGACGCCGAGCACTTCTTCGACGGCTATCGCGCCGACCCCGCGTATGCGCTGCGCTGCCTGCGCGCCGCGGCGGAGGCGGGAGCGGAGAACGTGACGCTGTGCGACACCAACGGCTCCTCGCTGCCCGCGCAGATCGCGGCGACCACCGCCCGCGTGGTGGCCGAGCTCGACGTGGACGTGGGCATTCACACCCACGACGACGCCGGCTGTGGCGTGGCCAACACGCTGGTGGCGGTGGAGGCGGGGGCCAGCCTCGTCCAGGGCACGATGAACGGCTACGGAGAGCGGTGCGGCAACGCCGACCTGATCACGATCGTGCCCACGCTCGAGCTGAAGATGGGCCACGAGGTGATCGGGCCCGATCGCCTGCAGCGGCTGACCGAGGTCTCGCACCTCGTCGACGAGCTGTGCAACGTCGCCCCCAACGCCAACCAGCCCTACGTGGGCGCCAACGCGTTCGCCCACAAGGGCGGGATGCACGTGGCCGCCGTCAACCGCGACGCCCGCACCTTCGAGCACATCGATCCTGCCGACGTGGGCGCCGACCGCCGCGTGCTGGTGTCGGAGCTCTCGGGCCGGGGCACCGTCCAGGCGCGGGCCGGGGTTGACGCCGAGACCGCGGCCCGCGTGGTCGAGCGTGTGAAGGAGCTCGAGAACCAGGGCTACCAGTTCGAGGCGGCCGATGGCTCCTTCGAGCTGCTGATCCGCAAGGAGACGGGGGAGTACGACCCGCTCTTCCGCCTCGAGTCCTGGCGCGCGATCGTGGAGAAGCGCGCTGACGGCCGGGTGGAGACCGAGGCCACGATCAAGATCTGGGTCGACGGCGAGCGCTACGTGCGCACGGCGGAGGGCAACGGCCCGGTCCATGCACTGGACAAGGCACTGCGCGACGCGATCGGCGAGCGCTACCCGCACCTGCGCGACATCGAGCTGGTCAACTTCAAGGTGCGCATCCTCGACGAGACCAAGGGCACGGGTGCGATCACACGCGTGCTGCTCGACGCGAGCAACGGATCGGATACGTGGGGCGCCATCGGCGTGTCGGAGAACATCATCGAGTCGAGTTGGGACGCCCTCGTCGACTCGCTCGAGGCGGGGATGCTGCCCGGCCGCCGGCCCGGCCCGGCGGCGCGCGCGGCCACCGGCTCCGCTCAGGCGTGATTCCGCTCTCGCGGCCGCTCATCGGGGACCGCGAGGAGCAGCTGGTTCTCGACACCCTGCGCTCCCGCCGCCTCTCGCTCGGCCCGCGACTGACCGAGTTCGAGACCGCGTTCTCCGCGCGCCTCGGCCGGCCCGCCTCGGCGGTATCGAGCGGCACGGCCGGGCTTCACCTGGCGGTTCGCGCCGCGGGCATCGAGGCGGGCGACGAGGTGATCACCACGCCCTTCAGCTTCGTGGCGTCGGCCAACTGCCTGCTGTACGAGCACGCGCAGCCGGTGTTCTGCGACATCGATCCGCGGACGCTCAACCTCGATCCGGGCGCGGCGCAGGCGGCGGTCACCGAGCGCACCACCGGGCTGCTGCCGGTGCATATCTTCGGATACCCCGCCGACCTCCCGGCCTTCGAGCGCCTGGCCGCCGACCGCGGCCTGTGGGTGGTGGAGGACACGTGCGAGGCGCTCGGCGCGACGCATGCGGACGGCGCGCAGGTGGGTGCCCGCGGCAACCTCGCGGTGTTCGGCTTCTACCCGAACAAGCAGCTGACCACGGGCGAGGGGGGCGCGGTGGTGTGCCCCGACGAGACCATCAAGGAGCGCATCGACTCGGAGCGAAACCAGGGCCGGGCGCCCGACATGGGCTGGCTCGACCACGATCGCCTGGGATTCAACTACCGCCTGGACGACGTGTCGTGTGCGCTGGGCGTCGCCCAGCTCGAGCGGCTGGACGAGATGCTCGCCGCCCGCGCCCGCGTGGCCGCGCTGTACGGCGAGGCGCTGAGCGGGGTGGAGGACCTCGCGCTGCCGTGCCCCGACGAGGGCGGCGACCGGCGCTCGTGGTTCGTCTACGTGATCCAGCTTCCCGCGGGCGTCGACCGCGACGCCGCGGTGGTGGCAATGAGGGAGCGCGGCGTCGACACCAAGCCCTACCTGCCCGCCATTCACCTGATGAGCTTCTACCGCCGCCGCTTCGGCCACCGCGAGGGCCAATTCCCGGTCTGCGAGGACGTGGCCAGCCGCTCGATGGCGCTGCCCTTCTTTCCGGAGCTGAGCGACGGCGAGGTGGAGCAGGTGGTGGGGGCGCTGCAGGAGGTAATCGCCGGAGCGCTGGTCGGGCGAGCCGGCTGAGGGCGCAATCGCGGGCGGCCCGTATTGCGCCTGATCGCTGAGCGGCTCAGCGCCCAGCTCCTCGCCGGTCCGCCCGCCCGCGATCCGGTCGAGGTCGCACGGCGCCTGTTGGCGGTACAGGGCCAGGATCCGCGCGGGGCTCGGCTGGCCATCCGCGCGCGCAGCGAGGGGCTCTCCGCCGCCGACGTCGACCGCGCGCTGAGCGAGGAGCGCTCGCTGCTGATCACGTGGCTCAACCGCGGCACGCTGCACCTGGTGGCCAGCGAGGACTATCCGTGGCTGCAGGCACTCACCACACCGCCGCAGTTCACCGCCACCACGCGCCGGCTGGCCCAGGAGGGGGTGAGCCCGCACGACGCCGACCGCGGCGTCGAGGCGATGGTCGGCGCCCTGGGCAAGGACGGTCCGCTCACCCGCGAGCAGCTGGGCGGCGTGATCGCGGCGGCCGGAGTGCGCAGCGACGGCCAGGCGCTGATCCTCGTTCTCGCGCTCGCCTGCCTGCGCGGGCTGGCGGTGCGCGGGCCCATGCGCGACGGAGCCCACGCCTACGCGCTCGTGAGCGACTGGCTGGGCGACCCGCCTGCGGTCGACCGCGACCGCGCGCTGGCCGAGCTGGCGCGGCGCTACCTCACCGGGCACGGCCCGGCAGGCGACCGCGACCTGGCCCGCTGGGCGGGGCTGCCCCTGCGCGATGCCCGCGCCGGCCTGGTGGCCATCGCACGCGAGCTCGACGAGCGCGACGACGGCCTCCTCGATCTGAAGGGCCGCGCCGCAGCGGCCGAGCTCCCGCCCCCGAAGCTGCTGGGGGCCTTCGATCCCGTGCTGCTGGGCTGGAGCTCGAGAGAGCTGCTGCTCGGAGCGAACGACCGCCGGGTGGTGGCCGGCGGCATCTTCCGGGCGTTCGCGCTGGTGGCGGGCCGTGCCGCTGCCACCTGGCGGCTCCCCTCGGGGCAGGTGGAGCTCGAACCCTTCGCGAAGCTCTCGAAGGCAGACAAGGCCGCCCTGGCGGCGGACGCCGCCGACGTCGAGCGCTTCCTCAGCACGTGAATCTCGATTAGGGTCCGTGGATGAGCGCCCGGCGTTCATGCCTATCCGTACCGGGGTCGTCCGAGAAGATGCTCGCCAAGGCGGCCGGTCTTCCCGCGGACGAGATCGTGATCGACCTCGAGGACGCGGTGGCCGTGGGCGCGAAGGCGGAGGCACGGGCGCTCACCTGCCGCATGCTCGCCGAAGGCGCACTGGCGAAGCGACGCGTGGCCGTGCGCGTGAACGCGCTCGACAGCCCGTGGTGGCGCGACGACGTGGACGCTCTCCTCGACCATGCCGGCTCGGCCATCGGCTCGCTGGTGGTACCCAAGGTGGAGCGCTCCGACGACGTCGCGGCGATCGCGGGGATGCTCGACGAGCGCGGGGCGACCGCGGGGATTCAGGCCCTGATCGAGACGGCGGCGGGCCTGCTGCGCCTGGGCGAGATCGCCGGCGCGTCGCCGCGGCTCGACACCCTCATCCTGGGCTACGCCGACCTCGCCGCCTCGCTCGGGCGGGTCGCTCCCGAGGAGTCTCCCGAGCGCTGGCTCTACGCGCAGGAGGCCATGCTCGTGGCCGCGCGCGCCACGGGGCTCGAGGCCATCGACGGCCCCTATCTGGCCATCGCCGACGAGGAGGGCCTGAGCCGTTGGGCCGACCACACCCGGCGGCTGGGATACGACGGCAAGTGGGCCATCCATCCCGCGCAGCTGGGCGCGATCAACCGCGCATTCACGCCCGGGGAGCAGGAGCTCGAACGAGCGCGCAGCGTCCTCGCCGCGCTGGCCCGGGCCGAGTCGGACGGGGCCCGCGGCGCGGTGGCGCTCGACGGCGAGATGATCGACGAGGCGAGCCGCAAGGCCGCGGAACGTGTGGTGGCGAGGGCGGGAGGATGAGCACCTCGCCGCAGACGAGCGTCCAGGTCGGCGGGCCGTGGTTCGAGGACTTCGAGCGCGGCCAGGTGTTCGACGACGCCCCGGGCCTCACGCTGACCGACGGCCACGCGGCGCTGCACCAGGCCGTGGCCGGCGACCGCCTCCGGCTCGCGCTCGACGCTCCGCTGTGCCGGGCGGTCACGGGCGGCGAGCGCGCGCTGGCCCACCCGAACCTCGTGTGCGACGTGGCCATCGGCCAGTCGACGGGTCCCACCCAGCGCGTTCGCGGCAACCTCTTCTACCGCGGGCTGGTGCTGGCCCGGCAGGTGTTCATCGGCGACACGCTGCGCACGCGCACCGAGGTGGTCGGGCTCAAACAGAACCGGCGGCGAGAGGGCACGCCGCCGTCCGGTCTCGTGGCGCTGAGGATCCGGACCGTCAACCAGGACGACGAGGAGGTGCTCGACTTCTGGCGCTGTCCGATGATCCCGCTGCGCGATGCGGACACCGACACCGGGCACGCCGATTCCTTCGATGATCTCCCGGAGACGCTCGAGGTCGCCGCCCTGGAGGCCGCATCGCCGGGCGAGTGGCGTCTCGATCCCCTCCGCGACGCCACCCCGGCGCCCCACCACCGCGACCTGGAGGAGGGGGCGTCGTTCGTGATCGAGGGCGGCGAGACGGTGAGCGCCGCGCCCGAGCTCGCCCGGCTCACGCTCAACGTGGCCATGGCCCACACCGACGCCACCAGCAGCGGCCGGGGCCGGCGGCTCGTGTACGGAGGCCACACCATCTCCGTGGCCGCCGCCCACGCCACCCGGGCCATTCCCGCGATCGCGACCATCCTGGCCTGGGAGGGCTGTGACCATCTCGGCCCGGTGTTCGAGGGCGACGTCCTGCGGACCGAGCTGCACGTGACCGGCACGACAGCCCCCGAGCGCGGCAACCGCGCGCAGCTGCGCGCGCTCGTCAGCGCCGTCCGCGGCGACGACCCGCCCGAATCCGTTCTCGACTGGCGCTTCGTCGCCCTGGTGGCCTAGATGGCGGGAATCCTCGACGGCATGCGGATCGTCGAGGGGTCGGCCTTCGTCGCCGCGCCGCTGGGCGGCATGGCCATGGCCCAGCTCGGGGCCGACGTGATCCGCTTCGATCCGATCGGCGGCGGCCTCGACCGCACCCGCTGGCCCGTGACCGCGGACGGCCAGAGCCTCTTCTGGGCCGGCCTCAACAAGGGCAAGCGCTCGGTGCAGGTCGACATTCGCTCGGACGAGGGCCGCGAGCTGGTGGAGGCCCTGATCACCGCCCCTGGCCCCGAGGCGGGCCTGTTTCTCACCAACTTCCCGGCCCGCGGCTTCCTCGACTACGAGCGGCTGCGCGAGCGCCGAGCCGATCTCATCATGGTCAACATCGTGGGCAACGCCGACGGCTCGTCGGCCGTCGACTACACGGTCAACCCGGCCACCGGCTTCCCCTGGGCCACGGGTCCGCGCAACCTGTCCGTCCCGTTCAACCACCTGCTTCCGGCCTGGGACGCGATCACCGGGATGCTCGCCACCACCAGCCTGCTGGCCGCCGAGCGCGGCCGCTCGCGCACTGGGGAGGGCCAGCGCGTGCAGGTGGCGCTGTCCGACGTGGCGTTCTGGATGGTCGGCAACCTGGGCAAGATCGCCGAGGTGAAGATCAACCGCCACGAGCGGATCAAGGACGGCAACTACCTCTACGGGGCGTTCGGCCGGGACTTCCTGACCCGGGACAACCGCCGCGTGATGATCGTGGCGCTCACCCTGCGCCAGTGGCGCAACCTGGTCAAGGCCACCGGCCTCGGCGAGGCCTTCGACACGATCGCCAAGCTGATGGGCGTCGACCTCGACGACGAGAGCGGGCGCTTCGCCGCCCGGGAGGTGATCGGGGCCACCCTCAAGCCGTGGGTGCTGGCCCGCACGCTCGAGGAGGTGCGCGAGACCTTCGACGGCAACGACGTGTCGTGGGGCCCCTACCAGACCTTCACCCAGCTGGTGGAGGAGGACCCCCGCCTGTCGACCGACGGTCCGATGTTCGAGGAGGTCGAGCAGCCGGGCATCGGCAGCTATGCGATGCCGGCTTCGCCGCTCGACTTCTCCAACGCCGAGCGCCTGTCGCCGATGCGCGCACCGATGCTCGGCGAGCACACCGAGGAGGTCCTGGCCGGGGTGCTCGGGCTCAGCGACGCGGAGATCGGGCGTCTGAGTGACAGCGGCGTCGTGGCCGGCGCGACGCCGGCCCGGTCCGGCGTCTAGGCGAGCGGCTTGACCATCGCCACGAAGCCGGGCAGGCCGCGGGCCGGCGGCTGGTAGGCCTGCTCGTCGAAGCCCTCTGTCCCGTAGAGGGCGCGCGCGGGCGCGTTGTCGATCGTGGTGTCGAGCGCGATCGCCGGTAGGCGGCGCTTGCGCGCCTCGCGCTCGGCTTCGGCCAGCAGGGCGCGGGCCGCTCCGCGGCGGCGAAAGCCGGGGCTCGTGGCCAGGGCGTCGATGTAGAACGCGCTCGCCGGCGGGCTCGGGGCCGCCCGCCCGCCGGCCCAGTACAGGTAGAGCGCCGTGGGCCAGCGCCACGGGGGCGAGCCCCGCAGCGCAAGGCGCAGGAAGGCTCGCGAGCGGTCGCCCGCCTCGTCGACCGAGAAGGCGGCCATCACCGCGACCGGCTGATCCTCGATCTCCGCCAGCCAGATCGTCTCGGCGCTCGACGCGTTGCCGGGCTCCGCCAGCGAGCGCTCCAGCACCCGCAACGCACGCTCGCGTCCGCCGGAGAAGCGGTCGTACATGTCGGCGGCGCTCAGGTGAAGGAGCTGGGCGGCCACGGGAAAGTCCTCGGGCCGTGCTTTGCGGACGCGGGTCAAGGCTGCCCGCAATCTAGACTGCCGGGGCCGCATGGGCCGTTTCGCCGATCCCCAGGACCCGCTGTTCCGAGCGCTCAACTCGTCGATCTCATTCGACTATCGCCTGGCGCCCTACGACATCGAGCAGTCGCTCGCGCACGCGCGCATGCTCGCCCGCAGCGACATCATCGGTCAGGCCGACCTGGCGGAGATCGAGAAGGGCCTCGAGGTGGTCCGGGGGGAGATCGAGGCCGACACGTTCGTCGTCCACGAGGACGACGAGGACATCCACATGGCGATCGAGCGGCGACTGACCGAGGTGGCCGGGCCGGCCGGCGGCAAGCTGCACACCGCCCGCTCGCGCAACGACCAGGTGGCCACCGACGTGGCCATGCTCGTGCGCGCGCACAGCCTCGAAGCCCGTTCCCTGCTGCTGGCGCTGATGGCCACCCTGGTCGACCGCGCCGAGCGCCATCTCGACTGGCCGCTCCCGGGCTACACGCACCTGCAGCGCGCCCAGCCCGTCTACCTCTCCCATCATCTGTTGGCCTGGTTCTGGAAGCTGCGGCGCGACCTGCAGCGCTTCAACTTCTGCATGACGGCCACCGACGACCTGCCGCTCGGTGCCGGCGCGCTGGCCGGCGTGAACTTCGACACCGGTCGCATGTACGTGGCTCAGGAGCTCGGCTTCAACGGCATCGCGGAGAACTCGCTCGACGCGGTCTCCAACCGCGATTTCGTGCTCGACTACATCAGCGCCGCGGCCACGTGTGCCGGCCACCTGTCGCAGCTGGGCGCCGAGATCGTGCTCTGGTCGACCGCGGAGTTCGGCTTCTGCCGTGTGTCCGATGCCTTCGCCTCGGGGTCGAGCCTCATGCCCCAGAAGAAGAACCCCGACGCCGCGGAGCTGCTGCGCGCCAAGGCACCGCGGATCATGGGACGCTTGGCCGGCGTCCACGGGGTGCTGCACGCGCTCCCGCTCACCTACAACAAGGACCTTCAGGAGGACAAGGAGCCGCTCTTCGACTCGATCGACACGCTCGAGCTGTGCCTTCGCGTGGCACGCGAGATGCTGGCCGGCCTCGAGTTCGACCGCGAGCGCATGGCCGCGGCCGCGTCCGACGAGTTCACCGCGGCCACCGACCTGGCCGACCTCCTGGTGCGCGACGGCGTGCCCTTCCGCGAGGCTCACGGGATCGTCGGGGACCTGGTGCGGATGGCCGTCGAGAGCGGCCGCGTGCTGTCGGAACTCACCGACGACGAGCTGGCCGGTGCCGCGCCTCAGCTGCCGCCTGACTCCTTTCGCGCGCTGCTCGACCAGAGCTCGTGGCTCGAGTCGAAGGTATCCGAGGGGGGAACGTCGCTCGCGAGGGTGAACGAGCAGCTGGCCCAGGCCCGGCACGTGCTCGACGAGGCCATGGCCCCGTGAGCCTGGGGCGCGACTTCTACGCTCGCTCGGTCCACAGCGTCGCCCGCGACCTGATCGGCTGCACGGTCCGCCACGGCAACACGGCGGGCCGGATCGTCGAGACCGAGAGCTACCACATGGACGAGGCCGCCTGCCACGCCCACGTCGGCCTGACCGGGCGGACCCACACCCTCTTCGGCGAGCCGGGGCGGGCCTATGTGTACTTCTCCTACGGGATCCACTCGCTGATGAACGCCGTGGCCGAGGCCGAGGGGGTCGGGGCCGCCGTGCTCGTGCGCGCTCTGGAGCCGACCGACGGGCTGGCCGTGATGCGTGAGCGCCGCCGCCTCGAGCGCCGGGAGGATCTCTGCTCGGGGCCGGGCAAGCTCACCCAGGCGCTCGGCATCGGCCTCGTGCTCAACGGGACCTCGCTGGTCGACGGCCCGATCGAGGTGATCGCGCGCGAGCGCGGCCACCGCGACCCGCGCATCGTCGCGGGCGAGCGCATCGGGATCACCAAGGCGGCCGAGCTGCCGTGGCGCTTCTGCGACGCCGAGAGCCGGTTCGTGTCGAGGCCGTGGCCGGCGGCCATGCGCCGCGCGGCGGCCTAGGGGGAGCCGGGGGCCACGCCGCCGCCGCCGCTGCCGCTCTCGCCCGTGGGCGGGGTCACGGGGGTGGGAGGCGGCTCGACCGGCACGGGCGTTTCGGGGGCCGGCGTCTCGGTGGGAGCGTCGGGTTGCGGAGCGGCCTCGGGCACCTCGCCGGCATCGGTCTCGGAAGGCGTGGTGGGCACGGCCTGCTCGGCCTCGGGGATGGTGCCGGGGTCGACCGTCGTGGGCGGCGTGTAGGTGCCGGAATCCTCCGTCTGGCGACCGGCGGCCGCCGCGGCCCGGCGGGCGTCGCGCATGGTCACCCATGACGTCATGAAGTCGTGGAAGATCTCGGCGGGGAAGGTGCCGCCCGCGACCGGCCCGGCGTGCTCGTACTCCATTGCCTGGACCCGGTCCGCGTAGCCCACCCACACCGCCACGGTGAGCTCGTCGTTGCCGCCGGCAAACCATGCGTCGCCGTAGTTCTCGGTGGTGCCCGTCTTGCCCCAGATGTTCTCGTCGCCGACCTGGGCGGCCTTGCCCGTGCCGCTCGTGACCACCAGCGAGAGCATGTCCTTGGCGGTCTGGGCGACGTCGGACGGGATCACCCGCTTGGTCACGGGCTTGTTCACCTCGTCGCCGTTCGGGCCGTCGGCCACCTCCTCGATGGCCACCGGGCCCCTGTTGTCGGGGGCCAGGGTGCCCGACACGCGCGTGCCGTTGTTGGCCAACGTGGAATAGGCGTAGGCCATCTCGAGCGCGGTCACACCCTCCTCGAGGCCGCCCAGCAACATGGCCGGGTTGGTCGAGAGGTCGGTCTTGATGCCCATCCTCCTGGCCATCCGGGCCACCCGCTTGGGCTTGACCTCCATGCCCAGCTCGGCGAAGACCGAGTTGTCCGATGTCGCGGTGGCCGACCACAGCGAGGCCGCGCCGAGGTAGGAGTCCTCGTAGTTGGACACCTTGAAGAGCTCGGGGCCCTTCTCCCCGATGAAGGGAAGCTGCTTGGGCTGGGAGGCCCACGTGCTGTTGGGGTCGATCCCGTCGGCCAGCGCGCGGACGAGGATGAAGGGCTTGAACGCGGAACCGGGCTGGCGATGGCCGTTGGTGGCCAGGTTGAAGGGCGTGGCGTCGAAGTCCGTGCCGCCCACCATCGCCTTGACCTTGCCGGTGTCGTTGTCGATCGCCACGAGGGAGGCGCTGGGGCCGATCCCGGCCAGGCGGCCCGCGATCGCGTTCTCCGCGGCGGCCTGCAGCTCGGGATCGATCGTGGTCCTCACCTTGAGCCCGCCGCCGAACACCACGCTGGCCGAGTACTGGTCGACCAGGTGCTCGGTCATCCAGGTGGTGAAGTAGGGCTGGGCCGACTCGACGTCGGGCGGATCGACCTGGTCCTCGTCCGGGAGGGACCTGCGCACGGCCTCGTCGTACTGGGCCTTGGTGATCATGTCCTGCTCGAACATGCGCAGGAGCACCAGGTTCCGGCGGTCCTCGGACTGCTTGGGGTTCTCGATCGGGTCGTAGAGGCTGGGGGAGGCGATCATCCCCGCGAGGAGCGCCGCCTCCGCCGGCTCGACCTCGAACGACTCTGAAGGGGACGCGTCGTCGTCGACCAGGTCCTCGTCGGGGGTGGGTGCGGGCGCAACGGTCACCCCGGTGTCCTCGCTCGCCGTCCTCAGCTCCTCGGGCTCGTCACCGTCACCGAAGTAGGTGCGCATGGCCGACTCGATGCCGTACGCCCCATTACCGAAATAGACGGTATTGAGGTACTGGGTGAGGATTCTCTCCTTGGGCCATTCACGCTCGAGGTGGTAGGCCAGTGCCGACTCGCGAAGCTTCTGGAAGACCGAGCGGTTGCCCTGAGCCGAGAGGGCGTTCTTGACGAACTGCTGGGTGATGGTCGAACCGCCCTGCACGGCCTGGCGGCGACGGACGTCCTGCCACAGTGCGCGGCCGATTCCGGTGTAGTCGAGGCCCTCGTGCTCGTAGAAGCGGCGATCCTCGATGGCGATCACCGCGTTCTTCAGGTACGGCGACACGTCTCGCTCGCTGACCAGGATGCGGTTGAGGTTGCCGGTCAGCTTGGCCACCCGGCAATCCGGGTTGTCCAGGCCCTCCTTCATCGTCTTGCAGCCGGGCCCGTCGGCCAGGAGCACGGAGTTCTCGGCCGCCTCGAGCTCGGCCCGGTTGTCCAGGGACGGAAGGTCGCTGGCCACCGCCATCAGCATCCCGAAAACCGTCGAGATCACGGCGATGATGGAGAGCCCGCCCAGCACGAACAGGAGCCGGAGCTTCTTGACCTTCGGCTTGGCGGGCCGAGGGGGAGGGGGCGGCGGCGGGGTCTTGGCCGCGCGCGCGAAGCGTCCCCCGCGCTGGGGCGGCAGTTTTCGGATGTGCGTCGGCGGCTCGGGCATTGTGTCCTGTGAGCGCCCCGGCAGAGGGGTGTCGCGTAGGCGTGCGAGATGTAACGGCAGCCTCTTGGCGCCCGTCGCACGGCTCTCTCAACCGGGCACCCAGCGAGTGCGGCAGTCTAGCATTGGCGCCATGACGGATTCTCCGGGAGAGGCGGCCCGTTTCCTCACCCGTAATGCCGTCGACGCCCTCCCGCGGGGCGAGCTCGAGCGCCAGTTGGCCCAGGGCCGCCCATTGCGCGTGAAGCTGGGCGTGGACCCGACCACGCCGGACATCCACCTCGGCCATACGGTCGTGCTGCGCAAGCTGCGCGAGTTCCAGGATCTCGGGCACCAGGTCGTACTGATCATCGGCGATTACACCGCGCGCGTGGGCGACCCGAGCGGGCGCTCGTCGATACGCCCGTTCGCCGACCCCGCGGAGGTCGACCGCAACGCCGAGACCTACGAGGACCAGGCGTTCAAGGTGCTCGACCGCTCGCGGACCGAGGTGCGGCGCAACGGTGAGTGGCTGGACATGCCGATGGAGGAGCTCTTTCGCCTCGCGCGCACCGCCACGGTGGCGCAGCTGCTCGAGCGCGACGACTTCGCCCAGCGCTACGCGGCGCGCGAGCCGATCTCCATCCTCGAGCTGCTCTATCCGCTCATGCAGGGCTACGACTCGGTGGCCATCCGCTCCGACGTGGAGCTCGGCGCCACCGACCAGAAGTTCAACGTGCTGCTCGCGCGCGAGGTGCAGCGGGCCTACGGAGTCGAGCCCCAGTCGATTCTCACCATGCCGATCCTTCCCGGCATCGACGGCGTTCAGAAGATGTCGAAGTCGCTCGGCAACTACGTCGGGGTGAACGATGCCCCCGAGGACGTGTACGGCAAGCTGATGCGGGTGCCGGACGCCGCGCTGGGGGTGTACGGCGAGCTGCTGCTCGATTCGCCGCCCGACCCGGCGCTGTCCCCCCGCGACGCCAAGCGTGCGATGGCCCGCGAGCTCACCGCCCGCTTTCACGGCGAGGCCGCGGCCGAGGCCGCCGAGGAACGCTTCGACGCCCTCCACGTGCGGCGCGAGCTGCCCGAGGACATGGACGAGTTCACGTTCGCCGGCAACGGGGAGGACCAGGTGCACGTGCCGGCGCTGCTCGCCGACGCCTTCGGCATCTCGCGCTCCGAGGGGCGGCGCGTGCTGGCCCAGGCCGGGGTGCGGCTCGACGGCGACCCCCTCGACCAGTCCGCCCTCGATCTGCCCGCCGAGCGCCTCGACGGCGCCGTGATCCAGCTTGGGAGGCGCCGATTCAAACGCCTGAGACGCGTTTGAGACTGCTACACTGGTCCGTCGCGCTTCAGGCGCCGGTGGCGACCCCACCCCTGAGGGGCGCACGGTCTTTGAAAACTCAGCAGTGCACGCGACCTTAACCGCCGCCTCGCAAGCTAAAGCTTGCGCTGCGGCGAATTGGTCGCCCAGGTTCGACCCTGTCTTTAGGACAGGGCCTGAACAAGACCCGTCAGGTCCAGCCTTCCGCAAGTGTGCGCGGAGGCATCACGACTTGACAACTCTCTAAATCTGACAGTGGAATAGTCGGTCGCTTCGGTGGCCGGCGTTGATACCACGCCAGACTTTCACGGAGAGTTTGATCCTGGCTCAGGACGAACGCTGGCGGCGTGCTTAACACATGCAAGTGGAGCGACGAACCAGGCTTCGGCCTGGGGCAGAGCCGCGAACGGGTGAGTAACACGTGGGTAACCTGCCTCGATGACCGGGACAACCCGGGGAAACCCGGGCTAATACCGGATGTGCTCCTTCACATCAGTGAAGACAGGAAAGGAAGCTTCGGCCTCCGCATCGAGATGGGCCCGCGGCCCATTAGCTTGTTGGTGAGGTAACGGCTCACCAAGGCTGCGATGGGTAGCTGGTCTGAGAGGACGATCAGCCACACTGGGACTGAGACACGGCCCAGACTCCTACGGGAGGCAGCAGTGGGGAATCTTGCGCAATGCGCGAAAGCGTGACGCAGCAACGCCGCGTGGGGGAAGACGGCTTTCGGGTTGTAAACCCCTTTCAGGAGGGACGAAGGCAGAGCGGTTAATAGCCGACTCGGTTGACGGTACCTCCAGAAGAAGCCCCGGCTAACTACGTGCCAGCAGCCGCGGTAATACGTAGGGGGCAAGCGTTGTCCGGAATCATTGGGCGTAAAGAGCGTGTAGGCGGTCCGATTAGTCGGCTGTGAAAGTCCAGGGCTCAACCCTGGGATGCCGGTCGATACTGTCGGACTAGAGTCCGGAAGAGGCAAGTGGAATTCCCGGTGTAGCGGTGAAATGCGCAGATATCGGGAGGAACACCAATGGCGAAGGCAGCTTGCTGGGACGGTACTGACGCTGAGACGCGAAAGCGTGGGGAGCAAACAGGATTAGATACCCTGGTAGTCCACGCCGTAAACGATGGGCACTAGGTGTGGGAGGTGTCGACTCCTCCCGTGCCGGAGCTAACGCATTAAGTGCCCCGCCTGGGGAGTACGGCCGCAAGGCTAAAACTCAAAGGAATTGACGGGGGCCCGCACAAGCAGCGGAGCATGTGGTTTAATTCGACGCAACGCGAAGAACCTTACCTGGGTTTGACATGTTTCTGACCGCCCTGGAAACAGGGCTTCCCTCACGGGCAGAATCACAGGTGGTGCATGGCTGTCGTCAGCTCGTGTCGTGAGATGTTGGGTTAAGTCCCGCAACGAGCGCAACCCCTGTCGCATGTTGCCAGCATTTAGTTGGGGACTCATGCGAGACTGCCGGTGACAAACCGGAGGAAGGTGGGGATGACGTCAAGTCCTCATGCCCCTTATGTCCAGGGCTACACACGTGCTACATTGGCCGGTACAAAGGGCTGCGATACCGCGAGGTGGAGCGAATCCCAAAAAGCCGGTCTCGGTTCGGATTGGAGGCTGAAACTCGCCTCCATGAAGGCGGAGTTGCTAGTAATCCCGAATCAGCAACGTCGGGGTGAATACGTTCCCGGGCCTTGTACACACCGCCCGTCACACCACGAAAGCAGGCAACACCCGAAGCCGGTGACCCAACCCTTGTGGAGGGAGCCGTCGAAGGTGGGGCTTGTGATTGGGGTGAAGTCGTAACAAGGTAGCCGTACCGGAAGGTGCGGCTGGATCACCTCCTTTCTAGGGAGCTCGCCATAAGGGCGAGTCCGCCTGATGCGCTCTTAGAGCCGTCAGGCGTCCCGAAACGTCGACCGAGCCTGGGCCCTGCACTGCTGAGTTTTGAGAGACCAGCCGGGGGAATCACCTCCGGTTGCGCCCTCGCCGGACCTTGAAAACTGCATAGTTGGCCAAACAAACAACGGAAGATCACCGTTGTACGCCGGCGACAGGCGCGCAAGCGCTCCGCCGGCTTATCAACGATCACCGTCAAGATAGTAAGGGCACACGGTGGATGCCTTGGCATCAGGAGTCGAAGAAGGGCGTGGACGGCTGCGATAAGCCGCGGTGAGGTGCTGAACAGCCTTTGACCCGCGGATTCCCGAATGGGGAAACCCAACACTGGTAATGCGGTGTTATCCCGCGCTGAATACATAGGCGCGCGGAAGGCAAGCGGGGGAACTGAAACATCTCAGTACCCCGAGGAAAGGAAATCAACCGAGATTCCCCGAGTAGTGGCGAGCGAAAGGGGACCAGCCCAAACCAGCCAGGTGTAAGCGTGCAGGCGTTGCCTGGCCGGGGTTGTAGGACGTGCTTTCCGGACCCTGCATGGTCCGGCGGGAGTAAGAAAGCCATCTGCTAGCCGAAGATCCGTGGAACACGGGCACCAAAGCGGGTAACAGTCCCGTAGGCGAAAGCGAGTGGCCTCTCGAGCATGTTCCTGAGTAGGACCGCACCCGTGAAACGCGGTCTGAATCTGGGGGGACCACCCTCCAAGGCTAAGTACTCCCTGATGACCGATAGCGGACTAGTACCGTGAGGGAAAGGTGAAAAGTACCCCTGAAGGGGAGTGAAATAGTACCTGAAACCGCGTGCCTACAAGCGGTCGGAGCACCTTCGGGTGTGACGGCGTGCTTTTTGCATAACGAGCCGGCGAGTTACTCGTCTCTGGCAAGGTTAAGCGATGAGCGGAGCCGCAGCGAAAGCGAGTCCGAATAGGGCGACATAGTCAGAGGCGGTAGACCCGAAACCGGGCGAGCTACCCATGGGCAGGCTGAAGCGGGGGTAAGACCCCGTGGAGGGCCGAACCGACCTAGGTTGAAAACTGGGCGGATGACCTGTGGGTCGGAGTGAAAGGCTAATCAAGCCCGGAGATATCTGGTTCTCTCCGAAATATATTTAGGTATAGCCTCCGGCAATTACCTAACGGCCGTAGAGCACTGTTTGGACTAGGGGCCCTACCAGGTTACCGACTTCAGGCAAACTCCGAAGACCGTTAGGCGTATCCGGGGAGTCAGTCTGCGGGGGATAAACTTCGTAGGCGAGAGGGGAACAGCCCAGACCGCCAGCTAAGGTCCCTAAGTGCTAGCTAAGTGGAAAACGATGTCCGAGTGCTCAGACAACCAGGAGGTTGGCTTAGAGGCAGCCACCCTTGAAAGAGTGCGTAACAGCTCACTGGTCAAGTGCTCGGGCGCGGAAAATGTAACGGGGCTCAAGCTAGTCACCGAAGCTGCGGGTGTACGAGATCCTTCGGGATCACGTACGCGGTAGGAGAGCGTTCCTAGGCTTGTGAAGCGGCGGGGAAACCCAGCCGTGGAGGCTTGGGAAGTGAGAATGCCGGCGTGAGTAACGAAAGAGGGGTGAGAATCCCCTCCACCGATTGTCCAAGGTTTCCTGAGCAACGTTCGTCGGCTCAGGGTCAGTCGGGACCTAAGGCGAGGCCGAAAGGCGTAGTCGATGGCCAACGGGTTGATATTCCCGTACCACGTCGCGTCCGTTATGACCGATGGGGGGACGAGGAAGGCTAAGGGAACCCCGCCGACGGTAGCGCGGGGGTAAGCATGTAGCCAGGGCACCTAGGTAAATCCGGGAGCCCGTTACGGTGAGGTGCGATGCCAGCTGGCCGGAAGGCCGGCGAGTCCTTGACGCCATACCTCCAAGAAAATCCTCTAGGCAGGACGTGTGCGTGCCCGTACCAAAACCGACACAGGTGGACAAGTAGAGAATACTAAGGTGATCGAGATAACCCTCGTTAAGGAACTCGGCAAAATGGCCCCGTAACTTAGGGATAAGGGGCGCCCCGATAGGGTGTAGACCTTCGCGGTCGAAGCCTGAGGGGGCCGCAGTGAATTGGCCCAACCGACTGTTTACCAAAAACACAGGTCTCTGCAAAGTCGCAAGACGACGTATAGGGGCTGACGCCTGCCCGGTGCCGGAAGGTTACGTGGAGAGGTTAGTCATCTTCGGATGACGAAGCTTTGAAACTAAGCCCCGGTAAACGGCGGCGGTAACTATAACCGTCCTAAGGTAGCGAAATTCCTTGTCGGGTAAGTTCCGACCTGCACGAATGGCGTAACGAGTTGGGCGCTGTCTCAACGAGGGGCTCGGTGAAATCGCAGTCTCGGTGAAGATGCCGAGTACCCGCGGCAAGACGGAAAGACCCCGTGAACCTTTACTACAACCTGATATTGGAGTCTGAGGCATTTCGCTCAGGATAGGTGGGAGGCTGTGAAGCAGGGACTGCGGTCCCTGTGGAGCCACCCTTGAGATACCACCCTTGGTGTCTCGGGCTTCTAACACCACGCCGTGAATCCGGGTGGTGAACAGTGTCAGGCGGGTAGTTTGACTGGGGCGGTCGCCTCCCAAAATGTAACGGAGGCGCGCAAAGGTTCCCTCAGTACGGTTGGAAATCGTACGTAGAGTGCAAAAGCAACAAGGGAGCTTGACTGCGAGACAGACATGTCGAGCAGGTGCGAAAGCAGGCTTTAGTGATCCGGCGGTAGCAAGTGGAAGCGCCGTCGCTCAACGGATAAAAGGTACTCCGGGGATAACAGGCTTATCGGGCCCAAGAGTCCACATCGACGGCCCGGTTTGGCACCTCGATGTCGGCTCGTCGCATCCTGGGGCTGTAGTCGGTCCCAAGGGTTGGGCTGTTCGCCCATTAAAGCGGTACGCGAGCTGGGTTCAGAACGTCGTGAGACAGTTCGGTCCCTATCTGCCGTGGGCGTTGGAGAGTTGAGGGGAGTCGTCCCTAGTACGAGAGGACCGGGATGAACGCACCTCTGGTGTACCAGTTGTCCTGCCAAGGGCATTGCTGGTTAGCTACGTGCGGATCGGATAACCGCTGAAGGCATCTAAGCGGGAAGCCGACCTCGAGATGAGCTCTCCCATCCCCTAGAGGGAGTAAGACCCCTGGAAGACCACCAGGTGATAGGCCGGATGTGTACGTGCAGCAATGCGCTCAGCAGACCGGTACTAATGGTTCGAGGGCTTGACGGATTTTTGTGATCTTCTGTAGTGCGGCCGGCTGTGCAGTTTTCAAGCTTCGGCGAGGGCGGAGCGAGCGTTTGGCTCGACTCGTCTCGCCAAGTTTCGGTGGTGATAGCGAGGGGGAGACACCTCTTCCCATTCCGAACAGAGCAGTTAAGCCCCTCAGCGCCGATGGTACTTGACCCGAAAGGGACTGGGAGAGTAGGTCGCCGCCGATTTAACTTGGGCCGTTCCTCCGGGGGCGGCCCTTGCTTTGCCCGCTCCCTAGACTGGATTGGCCGTGTACCTCGCACTCTCGACTCTGGCAATCATCCTCATCGTCCTGGGCGTCCTGGTGGTGCTGTTCTTCATCCTCGGCCTCCTGGGAGCGCGGGCTCGTGACCGCCGTCAGGCCGGCAGCTACGCCGAGCATGTGGCGGCTGCGGACTCGGCACTCGAGCAGGCCCGCGCCGGCGACCGCGGCTGGCACCGCGAGGCCATGGAAAGCGCGGCGCGAAGTGCTCTGACCGAGGCTCGCGGCGACTGGGACTACAGCGACCTCCACCTGGTGCTCGTGGACGACCGCCCCGGTGTCGACGAGGACCGTGCCCACTTCGTCGCGGTGGGCTCGGAAGGAGAGTGCCAGGTGACGCTGGCCCGGGAAGGCGACCGCTGGGTGGCCGAGAGCGTCGAGTAGCTGCCTCCGCGGCCGAGCTCGTCCCGGGCTTTCGCCCCGAGACGGATCTCGAGCGCCGGGTCAGCGGCGATGCCGAACTGCTCGAGGGATTGGCCTGGGGCAAGCCCCGCCGCGGGCACCCGGAGGGCGACGTGGGCGCCCACGTGGCCGACCTGCTGCAAACGATCGAGCGGTGGGGCGAGACCGGAGCGCGAAGATCCGAGCTTCGCTTTCTGGCCCTGGTCCACGACGCAATGAAGTGCCGCGTGCGCGACTGGCTACCCAAGACCGGCGAGAACCACCATGCGATGCGGGCCCGGCGGCTCGCCGAGCGCTACACCGGCGATGAGCGCCTGCTGACCACCCTCGAGCTGCACGACCGCCCCTACTCGCTTTGGCGAAGGATGAAGCGCGCCGGGCGCGCGGACGATCGCGCCTTCGACCGCATGCTGGAGCGGATTCCCGACCTAGGGCTATTCACCCGCTTCGTCGAGCTCGACGGATCGACCGCGGGCAAGAACCGCGAGCCGATCGAGTGGCTGGGCGAGGAGCTCCGGCGTCGCGGCCGCGTTACGGAATGACGATGTTGAAGGCGATGCCGCTGATGGGCGAGGCGCTCTCAAACGTAAGCACGCGGAAGTCGCCGGCCGTGCAGTCAGCGCCCCCGTCTCGTGCCACATAGACCGTCGTTGCTCCCGTAGGTGGGTTGGAGCCGACGAGCTCGGGCGTCGCCACTGCCGCCACCGCGTCGCCCGAGATGCCCGGTGCTCGCACGCAGTAGACGCCCGCGGCTACCCGGGTGGCCTGCGAGACGCCGCTGGAGTTCTCAACGACGCAGTCGTTGCTCGGACAGGTGGTCCGGACGTTGGCGTAGGCCCGCGCCGTGCCGGCAGAACCAGTGGACCTGGGGCTCCGGGCGATCCCGCGGCGCCCGCGGGTCCCTGGGGCCCCTGAGCTCCTTGAGGGCCGCCCTTGAGCTGGCCGCTCTTGAAGTCTCCCGCGAGCAGCGAGCCGTTCTTGACCTGCTTGGTCCCGAGCGAGGAACTCTTGATGTCCTTCCCGGTCAGCGAGCCGTTCTTGACGTTCTTGCCCGTGACCGACAGGGCGGCGTACGAGCTGCCTCCCAGGGCCAGGAACAGAGCAAGGGTGGCAACGGTATTGGCGTAGGTAAGGCGGTGGCGAAGGCGCATTTGACCCGTGATCGGCACGGTCGGCGCGACATTTAGGGCGACTCTGCGGGCTAAACGGCCAGGCAGAGCTGCTCGGGCGCCGCCGCCCGCTTTGCATCGCACGTCGGCCGCCGGGCCGCGGGGGTGGCGGCCGGCTTGTTGCCGGCCGCGCCACCCGCGACGATGCGGCTCACCGCAGCGCGCGCGGCCTTCTGGCCGGCGCCTCCCATCTGCGGCTCGCACTCAGGGGCGGGGGCGAGGGCGCTCGCGGTGCACAGAACGCCATCGGCGTTCAGGCGGTATTCGCCGAGCGTTGAGAACTCGACGATGAGGTCGAGCGCGGGCCCGATTCGCTCTCTGAGCTGAGGGAACATGCGTTCGGGAAGGTACGCCGGGCGTCGGATGGAAGTCGCGATTTCCTGCAACTTCTCTTGCACTCGGCCGACGTCGCCCACCAGTACGCTGGCGCAATGGCCGCGCCCTTCCGCCACCGTCTGCGCGTGCGCTGGTCCGAGTGCGATCTCCAGGGCGTGGTCTTCTATCCCAACTACCTCGCCTATTTCGACCATGCCATGACCGAGCTGTGGCGCGAGGCGGTCGGCCCCTACCGCGACATCACCGATCTCGGCATCGATCTCTTGGTCGCCGAGGCCCAGGTCCGCTACCGGGCCTCGGCCCGTTTCGACGACGAGATCGAGGTCGTGGCCTCCATCGCCCACCTCGGTGGAAGCTCGATGATCCTGGACATGACCGTCGAGCGCTCCGACGACGCCGCGGTGCTCGCCGAGGGGCGCCTGCGCCACGTGTTCGTCGATCCGGAGAGCTTCCGCAAGCGTGAGATGCCGGCAGCGGTTCGCGAGGCGCTCGGGCGCTTCGTCGCGACGGCGCCCGTTCCGTGATCCACCTGCGCATCGTCGCTCCGGAGGAGGTGGCCCACCACGCGCTCGAGCTGCTGTGCGCCTCGCCCGCGGTCATCAACGTGGTGCACCTCCACGGTGCGTCGCGCAAGCCCACGGGCGACGTGATTCTCTGCGACATCGCGCGCGAGGAGGCCAGCCTGATCATCAGCGACCTCAAGGAGCTCGACATCCCGGCCGTCGGCTCGATCGCGGTCGAGCACATCGACACCGCCATCTCGGATGCTGCGGTCGCGGCCGAGAAGGCGGCTCCGGGCCTGCCATCGGATGCCATCGTCTGGGAGGAGGTCCAGCAGCGCACGAGCGAGGACACCGAGCTCTCCTTCAGCTTCGTCGGCTTCATGGTCATCGCCATGCAGATCGCGGCGGTGGGCATCCTCTTCGACCAGCCGATCCTGATCGTGGGCGCCATGGTCGTGGGGCCCGAGTTCGGCCCGCTGGCCGGGCTGTCCGTGGCGCTGGTACACCGCCAGGGCGCACTCGTCCGGCGCTCCCTGGTGGCGCTGGCCGTCGGGTTTCCGGTCGGGGTGCTGTTCACCCTGGCAACGGTGATGATCTTCAAGGAGACAGGGCTCGGCCCGGCGACCTACACGGCCGCCGATCATCAGCTCACCGGCTTCATCTCCAACCCGGACTTCTTCTCCTTCTTCATCGCCTTCGTTGCCGGGGTCGCGGGAGTGATCTCGCTCACCAGCGCCAAGTCCGGCGCGCTGGTGGGCGTGCTGGTGTCCGTGACCACCATCCCGGCGGCGGCCAACATCGCCGTGGCGGCCACCTACGGTGACTGGGACGAGGTGATGGGCGCCTCCGGGCAGCTCGCCATCAACCTGGCCTCGATCGTGCTGGCCGGCGTGATCACCCTGTTCATCCAGCGCCGGTGGTACGTGAAGCGGCGCCGCAAGCACCTCTCGGACCCGTCGCGCTCGGCCGCGGGCCTCCCCATGGGCGAGAGCACCCACAAGCGGCGCGGCCGCCCCAAGACCCCTCTATAGCGAGGCCCAGATGTCGATCTTCGTGCGCACGCGCGCGATCACCTCGCTGGTGAACTCGCTCGAGGAGGCGTGGCCGCCGAGGTCAGGCGTGCGAACGCCGGACGCGGTGGCCTCCAGCACCGACTCGTAGATCGCGCGCGAGGCCGTGTCCGCCCCCTCGTGCCCCAGCCCGTCCGCGTAGTGCAGCACGGCGGCCGCGGCCAGGATCATGGCCATCGGATTGGCGATGTCCTTCCCCAGCAGGGCAGGGGCCGTGCCGTGGGGCGCCTCGGCCATCACCGCTCGTGGCTCGTACTCGTCGTTTTCGAAGGCCAGCAGGACCGACTCGGCGCCGGCGATCGAGCCGAACATCGGCATCACCATGTCGGAGAGGCAGTCGCCGTCGCGGTTGAGGGTGGGAATCACCAGCGGCGCGTCGCCCGCGCCGGTGATCAGGCCGGCGTAGGTGGCGTCGATGAGCACGGGTGCATAGGGAACGTCGGGATGACGCTCGGAGGCCTCGTCCATCTCCTCCTTGAGCATCCCCTCGTAGACCGGGCTGACCGTCCATTTCGGCCCCCCGTAGACCCGGCCGTGGATGCGCTGAGCGGTGCGGAAGGAGAACTCGGCCACCGCGCGGCAGACGCTGCGCGAGATGCGCTCGGTGCGCTCGGCGATCTCGTCGCCCTCGTCGGTGACCTCGCGCCGCTCCTTCGCGCCGTACGCGTCGCCCACCGCCATCCGGACCACCGCGATCGGGTAGTGGACCCCTGCCACGGGAGTCACGCCCGGGATGCGCCGCCCGGTGCGGATGATGACCTTGCCGTCGATCGCCTCGCGCAGGATGCGATTGGGGCTGCCCACGTCGTCCTTGCCCTCGGGCGTGATCGTGGCCGCCTTGAGCCCGAAGCGGGCCTCCTTCATGGCCGCGGCAGCCGCGTCGACCACCTCGTTCGAGGTGTCTCGCCGGTTGGCCAGCGACAGGTCGTAGTGCTCGAGCTCGAGGTCGAGCTTGACCACCGCGGGGTCAAGCACGCGCAGCGCCTGGTCGAGCAGCTCCTGGCCGGTCTCGTCGCCTTCGAGGACGATAATTCGCAGCATGACGCCGGAATCTACCCTGAGCTGCTCGTGGTGCGGGCAGGACATCGAGCCCGGCGACGGCTGGCGGGTCCAGGAAGTGCCTGGCGCCCGGCGAGCCGCCTTCTGCCGTCTCGAGCACATCGTCCCCTGGTCGATCCAGGGCGCTCACTGGGAAGCGGGGGAGATCGAGGAGCCCGCAGATGTCGCAGGCGAGCTCGAGGCCTGCGCCCAATGCGGGGCCGCTCTCACCGACGTCCACCTGGTCCTGGTGCGCCACCGCGGCCCGCACCGCATCCCCGACGCCTTCTGCTCGGCCGGCCACATGGCCGACTGGGCCAAGTCAGGAGGCCGCTGGCGCTAGCCCCAGCTCATCCGCCGCGGGCCTCCATCGCCGCGATCAGGAACGCAACGTGCTCGTCGAAGTCCACGCCGAGCTCTTCGGCGCCCTCGCGCACCTCGTCGCGGTTCACCCCCGCGGCGAAGCTCGGCTGCTTGAGCTTCTTCTTGACCGACTTGGGCGCCATGCCCTCGATGCCGGTGGGTCGCACGAGCGCGCAGGCGGCGATGAAGCCCGACAGCTCGTCCACCGCATAGAGGGTCTTGGCCATCTTGGTCTCCCGCGGGACGCCCAGGAACGTGGCGTGGCCGGCCACCGCGTCGATCAGCTCCTGCGGGTAGCCGCGCTCCTCGAACAGCTCGAGTGCCTTGCGCGGATGGCCGGTGCCGAGGTCTGGGTAGCGCTCGTAGTCGAGGTCGTGCAGCAGGCCGGTGACGGCATAGAGCTCCTCGTCCTCGTCCCAGCGCCGGGAGTAGGCCACCATGCCGGCCTCCACGCCCAGCAGGTGCTTGCGCAACGACTCGCTCTGGACCCATTCCTCGACCAGCTCCCAGGCCTCCTCGCGTGTGGGCGTCATGCGCGGCAGGGTATCCACGCGCAGAACCGAACATGGGAGCGAATGGCCTCCGTTACCCTTGCGACCCCGCTCATGGAGAAGTTCGTAATCGAGGGTGGGACCCCGCTCTCGGGCACGGTGGTCCCCGCCGGCAACAAGAACGCCGCGCTACCGGCGCTGGCTGCCACGCTGCTCACCGGCGAGGAGGTCGTGCTGCGCAACATCCCGCGCATCCGCGACGTGCAGGCGATGATCGAGCTGCTCGTGCGCCTCGGGGCGAAGGCCGAATGGCGCGAGGAGAACGTGGTGTCCGTGCGCTGCGACGAGGTGACCCACACCGAGGTCGACGAGGCGTGGGCCGAGCGCATCCGGGCCTCGTTCCTGCTGGCCGGCCCGCTGCTTGCGCGCTTCGGCCGCGCGGACATGCCGCCCCCCGGCGGCGACGTGATCGGCCGCCGGCGGCTCGATCCCCACCTCGATGCCTTCCGCGCGCTGGGCGCGCAGGTGAGCTCCAACGGAGTGTTCGAGCTGCGCGCACCGGACGGCCTGCACGCCTGCGATTTCTTCATGGACGAGCCGTCGGTGATGGCCACCGAGAACGCTCTGATGGCCGCGGCGCTCACTCCGGGCTCGACGGTGATCCACAACGCCGCCTCCGAGCCGCACGTGCAGGAGCTCGCGCGCCTGCTCATGCAGATGGGGGCGCGTATCGAGGGCATCGGCTCCAACCTCATGATCATCCACGGCCAGGAGGAGCTGGGCGGCGCCGACTACACGATCGGCCCCGACCACATCGAGATCGGCTCCTTCATCGCTCTTGCTGCCTGCACCGGCGGCGAGCTGCGCATCCGCGGCTGCGTCGCGGACGACCTGCGGATGACGAAGCTCGCCTTCGAGCGGCTCGGCTGCCGGATCGAGTACGACGGGCAGGACGTGCTGGTGCCCTCGGGCCAGGAGCTGCGCATCCGCTCCGACGAGGGCGACGCGGTTTCGAAGATCGAGGACGGTCCCTGGCCCGCGTTCCCGGCCGACCTGACCTCGATCGCGCTGGCCATGGCCACTCAGGCCGACGGCCTCGTGCTGATTCACGAGAAGATGTTCGAGAACCGGCTGTTCTTCGTGGACAAGCTGGTGACGATGGGCGCTCGGGTCATCGTCTGCGACCCGCACCGCGCGGTCGTAAGCGGCCCGAGCCGGCTTCACGGTGAGCGCGTGGAGAGCCCGGACATCCGGGCGGGCATGGCCATGCTCATCGCGGCGCTGTGCGCCGAGGGCAGGTCGGAGATCGGCAACATCCGCCAGATCGACCGCGGCTACGAGCGGATCGACGAGCGGCTGCGGGCGCTCGGCGCGCGCATCGAGCGCGTGGCCTCCGAGCGCGTGCCCGCCTAGGTCTCGGGGGCCGCAGTGAATTACCCCATCCCGCCGGGCACCCGCGACGTGCTCCCGGACGAGATGCGCGAGCTGCGCGCGATCTCGGCCCGCATGCGCGAGACCTTCGAGGCCGCCGGGTACGGAGAGGTCCACACGCCCGCCGTGGAGTACGAGGAGGTGCTGCGCCGTGGGGAGGAGCGGGCCGCCGGCGCGCGCTATCGCACCTTCGACGAGCAGGGCGACGTGCTCGCGCTTCGCTCGGACATGACGATCCCCATCGCGCGCGTCGTGGGCAGCCGCTTCGCCGCCGCCCGCCCCCCTCTGCGCTTCTGCTACTTCGCCCACGCCTGGCGTGCGGTCGACCGCGGGGTGGGCGAGCCGCGCGAGTTCCTGCAGGGCGGCCTCGAGCTGATCGGCGCTCGCGCGCCCGAAGGGGAGGCCGAGGTGGTGGCGCTAACCGTGGCCGCCCTCGACGCGGCGGGGCTGCGCCGCCACCGCGTCGGCGTGGGGGACGGGTCGCTGTACGGCAACCTGCTCACCTCGTTCGGCGTGACCAGAGAGAGCCAGCGGCCGCTGCTCGAGGCGCTCTCGCGCCGCGATCTCGTGGGAATCGACAGGGGGGTCAACACGCTGGATGCGCTCTCCGAGCGCGACCGCACGGTCCTGATGCGGCTGCCCGAGCTGCGCGGCGGGCCCGAGGTGCTGGCCCGCGCGGACGGGCCGGCCGCCGCCGCGGTGGAGGGCCTGCGCGAGCTCCACGAGCTCCTCGAGCAGCGCGGCGTGGCCGACCGGGTGATCTTCGACCTCGGCCTGGTGCGTGAGCTCGGCTACTACACGGGTGCCGTGTTCGAGGTCTACGACCCGGCCGTGGGCTTCGCGCTCGGCGGCGGCGGGCGCTACGACGACCTGCTGGGGCGCTTCGGGCGCGACCTCCCCGCGTGCGGGATGGCCCTGGACGTGCAGCGCGTGCACATGGCTCAGGCCGCCGAGGAGGCGCTGGCGTGACCGCGCCCCTGACCATCGCCGTGCCACGCGGGGCCCTGTTCTCCGACACGCTCAGCCTGCTCGACCGCCTTGGTGTGGACACGACGGAGGTCCGGACCAACGACCGCCGGCTCCTCTTCGAGGAATCCGGAATCGTGACCATGCGCCCCTCGGACGTGCCCACCTACGTGGAGCACGGCTCCGCCGATGTCGGGATCGTCGGCAAGGACGTGCTGCTCGAACAGTCTCAGCGCAAGGTCTACGAGCTGCTCGACCTGGGCTACGGGGAGTGCCGGATGGTGGTGGCCGCGCGCGAGGGCGCTGACCCGATCGCCGACGCGCTGCGCCGTCTCGGTCGGGTCCGCATTGCCACCAAGTACCCGCGCATCGCCGCCGAGCACTTCGCCGCCACGGGCCGTCAGGCGGAGATCGTCGAGGTGAAGGGCTCGGTCGAGCTCGCGCCGCTCACCGGCCTGGTCGACGCGATCGTCGATCTCACGGCCACGGGTCGCACGCTCGACGAGAACGGCCTTCGCGCGACGGAGGAGATCGTGCTGTGCACGGCACGCCTGATCGCCAATCCGGTGTCCCACAAGCTCAAGGCCGGGCAGATCGACGCCATCGTGGACCGGGTGCGCGAGCGATGAGGGTCGTGCGCGACCGCGTCGAGCGCCCGGCGCCGCCGCCCGCGCGCGAGTCCGAGGTGCGAGCCATCATCGACCAGGTGCGCCGCGAGGGCGACGCGGCGGTGATCGAGTTGACCGAGCGCTTCGATCACGCCGAGCTCGGCCCGAGCGAGCTGCGAGTCGATCCACGCGAGCTGGACGCGGCGCTCGGCGTGCTCGAGCCCGAGGTGCGCGAGGGGCTGCAAAAGGCGATCGAGAATGTCCGCGCCGTCGTGCGCGCGCAGCTGCGCGATCCCGTGGAGATCGAGCTGCCCGAGGGTCAGCGCATCACCGTGGCCGAGCTGCCGGTGCGGCGCGCCGCGGTCTACGTGCCCGGTGGGCGGGCGCCCTATCCGTCGACGGTGGTGATGGGCGCGGTGACCGCCCGGGCCGCCGGAGTGAGGGAGATCGCCGTGTGCGCGCCACCGGGCCCCGGCGGCCGTGCGCACCCCGTGATTCTGGCCGCCTGCGTGCTCTGCGAGGTGAGCGAGGTCTACCGGATGGGCGGGGCGCAGGCCATCGCCGCGCTGGCCTACGGCACCGAGTCGGTTGCGGCCGTGGACGTGATAGCCGGCCCGGGCAACGCTTGGGTGCAGGAGGCAAAGCGCCAGGTGGCGTGGACGCGGGTCGGCATCGACGGGATCGCGGGGCCGAGCGAGCTCGTGGTGGTGGCGGGTCCGGGCGCCGATCCCGAGCTGGTGGCCCTCGACCTCCTCGCCCAGGCCGAGCACGGGGAGGACAGCCCGCTGTGGCTGATCTCGACCTCGCCGGAGGTGCTGGCCGCGGTGGAGAGCGAGGTCGAGCGCCTGGCGCCGGGACGCCCGAGCGCGGCCGACGCGGAGCTCTCGCTGCTCACCGCCGCCGGCCCGGCCGAGGCGCTCGAGCTGGCCGAGCGGATTGCCCCCGAGCACCTGGAGCTGGTGGGCGAGGAGGCCGAGGCCCTCGCCGGGCGCGTGCGCCGCGCGGGCTGCCTGTTCGTGGGCGCCGGCGCGGCCACCGCGTTCGGGGATTACGTGGCGGGCTCCAACCACGTGCTGCCCACCGGGGGAGCGGCGCGCTTTCAGAGCGCGCTCTCGGCCAGTACGTTTCGGCGCCGGATGGCTTGCGTATCCTTGCCCGGCGAGGCGCCCGGGCGTCTCGCGCCCGCAGGCGCCGCCCTGGCCCGCGCCGAGGGCTTCCCCGTGCACGCCGAGTCGATGGAGCGCCGGGCGTGAGCCGAACCTCGCAGATCCACCGCACCACAGGCGAAACCGACGTAGGCCTGAGCCTCGATCTCGACGGCTCGGGCGCGGGCACGCGCGAGACCGGCGTGGGCTTCTTCGATCACCTGCTCGACGCGCTGGCCCGCCACGGCGGGCTCGACCTCGACATTCGAGTGCAGGGAGACCTCGAGACCGGTCCCCACCACACCGTCGAGGACACCGGCATCGTGCTCGGCCAAGCCATCGACGAGGCCCTCGGCGACCGCGCGGGCGTTCGCCGCTTCGGCCACGCGGTGCTGCCGATGGACGAGGCACGGGCCGCCTGCGCGATCGACCTCTCTGGCCGCCCCTACACCTCCTTCGAGGCGAGCTTCCCGGCCGAGCGGGTGGGCGACTTCGACACCGATCTGGCCGAGGAGTTCTTCCGGGCCGTGGCCAACAGCGCCAAGCTCACGCTGCACCTGTCGGTGGAGGCCGGCACCAACGCGCACCACATGGTGGAGGTGGCCTTCAAGGCCTTCGCCCGCGCGCTGCGCCAGGCGGTAGAGCTCGAGGGCGACGGCGTGCCCTCCACCAAGGGCCTGCTTTGCCGTCGGTGCGCACCCGGCCGCGCCGGGCGCTTCCGCAAAGCATCGCCATCGTCGAATACGGCATGGGCAACCTGCGCTCGGTGGCCAAGGCGCTCGAGCACGTGGGGGCGGAGCCCGTGCTCACCCACGACCACGCGCGCGTGCGCGAGGCCGGCGCGATCGTGCTGCCGGGAGTGGGCGCCATGCCCAAGGCCATGGAGCGGGTGCGCAGCCTCAAGCTCGACCAACTGCTGCGCGAGCGCGTGGCGGCGGGCGTGCCCCTGATCGGCCTGTGCATGGGCATGCAGCTGCTCTTCCAGTCGACCACCGAGCTCGGCGGGGCCGACGGGATCGGCCTGCTGGAGGGGACGGTCGAGCGCCTCGACGCTGCCAAGGTCCCCCAGATCGGCTGGAACGAGGTGAGCTGGCGGCGCGAGAGCGCGCTGACCGAGGGTCTGCCCCAGCCCTGCGCCTTCTACCACGCCAACTCCTTCGCCCCGCGCCCAGCCCACGACCGAGACGTGCTCGGAACCGCGGACTACGAGGGCGAGTTCGTGAGCGTGGTGGAGCGCCCGCCGGTCTACGGCCTGCAGTCGCACCCCGAGAAGTCGGGCCCCGACGGGCTGCGGCTGCTGAAGAACTTCGTGCGCCTAGCGGCGGCATGATCCTTCTTCCGGCAGTGGACATCCGCAACGGCAAGGCCGTGCGCCTGCGTCAGGGCGACTTCGACCAGGAGACGGTCTACGCCGACGATCCGCTCGATGCAGCCCGGTCCTTCGTGGAAGCCGGCGCCCGGTTCCTGCACCTGGTCGATCTCGACGGCGCCCGCGCGGGTGAGCCGGTCAACCTCCACCACGTCGAGCGCATCGCGCAGGGGGTGGACGTGCCGCTCGAGCTGGGCGGCGGCCTGCGATCGATCGAATCGATCCGCCGGGCGCTCGCGGCGGGCGCCGACCGTGTGGTGCTGGGCACGGCGGCCTTCACCGACCCCGACATGCTCGACGAGGCCCTCTCGGCGTTCACCACGAGGATCCTGGTCGGCGTGGACGTGCGCGGCGGGCAGGTGTCGGTGTCGGGCTGGACCCGCGAGACCCAGGTCCGCGGCGAGGACGCCATCCGGCGCATGCAGGCCCGCGGGGTCACCCGCTTCGTCTACACCAATGTCGACCGCGACGGCATGCTCGAGGGCCTCGACGTGAACGAGGTGAAGCGGGTGTCGGAGGCGGTGCGCGGAAGGTTCCTGATCTCGGGCGGGATCGGCTCGCTCGACGACCTCGTGGCCCTCCGCGAGCTGCGCCTGCTCAACCTGGCCGGCGTGATCTCCGGCAAGGCGCTCTACGAGGGGCGTTTCGGCGTTCGCGAGGGCCAGGCCGCGCTCGAAGGGGAGGCCGCCTAGTGCTGCTGCGGCGCGTGATCCCCTGCCTCGACGTCGACAAGGGCCGCGTGGTCAAGGGGGTCGAGTTCCTCAACCTGCGCGACGCCGGCGATCCGGTCGAGTTGGCCGTGCGCTATCAGGAGGAGGGCGCCGACGAGATCGTCTTCCTCGACATCACCGCCTCGCACGAGAAGCGCGAGACGGCGGCGCAGCTGGCCCGGCGCTGCGCCGACGACGTGTTCATCCCCTTCACGATCGGCGGCGGCGTGCGCTCGGTGGAGGACGCCCAGGCCGTGCTCGACGCGGGCGCGGACAAGGTGTCGGTCAACTCGGCCGCCGTGGCGCGCCCGGAGCTGCTGGGCGAGCTGGCGGCCATCTTCGGGGCGCAGTGCGTCGTGTTGGCCATCGACGCCCGCAAGGAAAGCCCCCAGGATTCGCAACGCTCCGGTGCGGGCAGAGCCCGCCCCCTCGCGCACTACGGCGTCTACGTGAACGGCGGCCGCACCCCGGTGGGGCGCGACGCCGTCGAATGGGCCCGCGAGGGCGTGGAGCGCGGCGCGGGCGAGATCCTGCTCACGAGCATGGACCGCGACGGCACCGAGGACGGCTACGAGCTCGAGCTGACCCGCGCGGTGGCGGACGCGGTCGACGTGCCGGTGATCGCCAGCGGCGGCGCCGGGACCCTCGAGCATCTCGTCGACGCGGTGGCCGAGGGCGGCGCGGACGCCGTGCTGTGCGCCTCGATCTTCCACTACGGACAGCACACCGTGGGTGAGGCGAAGGAGCGCATGCGCGCGGCCGGCATCCCCGTGCGCCTGTAGCGCCGTGGCTCCCGCCGCCGAGCTCCGCGAACGCATCCGCCGCCTCCCCGGCGTGGAGCGCCTGCTGCCCGCGCTCGAGGACCTGCCGCCCACCTACCTGGTGGGCGGTGCGGTGCGCGACCTGCTGCGCGGCGCGCGGCACGTGGATCTCGACATCGCCGTAGAGGGCGATGCGCGTTCGGTGGCCCGGGCACTCGCCGACCGGCTCGACGGCACGGCGCGCGAGCACGCCCGCTTCGGCACGGCCACCGTGCGCACCCGCGACCTGAGCTTCGACCTGGCGCGCACGCGCACCGAGATCTACTCCGAGCCTGGCGCCCTGCCGACCGTGTTCGCCGCCCGGCTGACCGACGACCTGCGCCGCCGGGACTTCGCCATCAACGCGATGGCGGTGGCCCTTTCACGCGACGATCTCGGCCACCTCTACGACCCCCACGGCGGCCTGGCCGACCTCGACGCCGGCCGGGTCCGGATCCTCCACGGGGGCTCGTTCCTGGACGACCCGACGCGCCTGCTACGGGCGGTGCGCTACGAGGTGCGGCTCGGCTTTTCGATGGACGAGGACACCGAGCGCGCCGCCCGGGCCGCGATCGCCGAGGAGGCCATGTCCACGGTGTCCGGGGCGCGGGTGCGCGACGAGCTGATGGATCTCCTGGCCGAGCACGAGGCCCCGACCGGGGTGGAGCGGATGCACGACCTGAGCCTCGACCATGCCCTGCACCCGGCGCTCGACCCCGATCCCGAGCTCGTGGCCTCGGCGTCGCTGGGCGCGGTGGCGATCGGGGCCGATCGAGCGCTGGCCGCGCTGGCGGCGCTGTGCGCCGCTGCTCCCGTGGAGCTCGACCTCTGGCTGGCCGGGCTGCACCTCCAGGCCCGCGACCGCGACGCCGTGTCGCGCGCCGCGCGCATCGCGCGGAGGCTGGCGGCCGCGCTCTCCACCCGCGACATCATGCCCTCCACGCTGCGCGAGCTTCTGGCCGGTGAGCCTCCGGAGGCCCTCGCCCTCGCGCTGGCCATGGGCGCGCCGGCAGACCCCGTGCTGCGCTGGGTGACCGAGCTTGGCGCGGTGAGCCTGGAGATCTCAGGTGACGACCTGATCGGCGCCGGCGTGCCCGAGGGCCCGGCCATCGGGCGTGCGCTCGACGAGACGCTGCGGCGTAAGCTCGACGGCCTGGTGAACGGACGCGAGGAAGAGCTGGCCACGGCCTTGGAGCTCGCCCGTGCTTGACACGCTGGAGCTGCCCGGCGCGCGCGCCATCTTCTCCACCCGCAACGGCGGCGTCAGCCAGGGTCCCTACCGCTCGCTGAACCTCGGCATCCTCACCGACGACGCTCCCGAGCGAGTGACCGACAATCGCGGCCGGCTGGCCGCCGAGGCGCGCCTCGACCCCGAGCGCGTGGTGATGGGCTGGCAGGTGCACGGCGCCGAGCTGCGCGAGTGGGACGCACCGGACGCGACCCGCGCTTACGCGGAGGTGAGATCCAAGGCTCGCCCGCGCCGCGCGCTCGCCGCTCAGGGCGGCAAGGAGCTGCCGCGGGTGGACGGCCATCTCACCACCCAGCCGCGACTCGGGCTGCTGGTGCTGGTTGCCGACTGCTTTCCTGTGGCGCTCGCGGACGGCGAGCAGGCGGCCATGCTCCACTGCGGGTGGCGGCCGCTGGCCGGGGGGATCATCGAGCGCGCGGTGGGCCGTTTCGGGCGACCACCCGCCGCCGCGGTCGGACCCGGCATCGGCGGCTGCTGTTACGAGGTGGGCCCCGAGGTGCTCGAGCACTTCAGCGACGTGCACGGAGCGGCCGACGGGCGCATGCTCGACCTGCGGCGGGTGATCGAGGCGCGGCTCCAGGCCGCCGGCGTCTCCGAGATCGCGCATCTGGACTGCTGTACGAGCTGCCACCCCGACCTCTATTTCTCCCACCGGCGCGACGACGGCCTGACCGGCCGCCAGGCGGGGCTATGCGTGCTGAGCAGGTAGCTCGCAACCTCGAACGGGTGCGCGAGCAGATCGGCGTCGAGGTCGAGGTCCTGGCCGCGGTGAAGTACGTCGAGGCCGAGGACCTGCCGCTGCTGGCCGAGGCCGGCATCGAGCTGGTGGGCGAGAACCGCGCGCAGGAGCTGCTGGCCAAGCAGGATGCGCACGGCGACCTGTTCACCTGGGACTTCATCGGCGGCATTCAGAGCCGCAAGCTCAAGGACATAGCGCCCAACGTGCGCCTGATCCACTCGATCTCCTCCGAGTCGGCGCTGCGCCGGCTGGAGCAGAATCCGGCCCGCGAGGTGCTGATCCAGGTCAACGTGGCGGGCGAGGAGTCCAAGGAGGGGATCGACCCCGGCGAGCTGGCCGCCTACATCGAGCGCTGCCCCTCGCCGGTCACCGGCCTGATGACCATGCCGCCCTTCGCCGAGCGCCCCGAGGACAGCCGGCGCCATTTCGCCCGTCTCGCCGAGCTGGCCGCCGAGCACGGCCTGGAACGACTCTCCATGGGCACGAGCCAGGACTACGAGGTGGCGGCCCAGGAGGGCGCGACGATCGTGCGCCTCGGCAGCACCCTCTACGAATAGCCCGCCGTTTCGAGGAAGTCGCCGATCGCCGTCGACAGCCGCGCGCCCTGCCAGGCCAGCGGCGACTTGCCCTCCTCCTCGACCACCAGCTCCGCCCGCGGCAGCCGGCGCTCGTACTCCCGCGCCACGGCCAGCGGGTGCATGGGGTCGATCTCGTCGCGCGACGCCACGATCAGCACGGGCACGTCGAGCTCACCCAGGCGCTCGAGGCCGTCCCAGGCGGCGGAGCGGGGCACCTGCCGAAGCGCCTCGGCCACCGCCTCGAGGTGCTCGTGGCGCTCCATCCGCTGGAAGATGGCCTTGCCGGTGGAGTCGCGCCAGCGCTCGGGCAACCCGGCGGGGAGCGCCTCGTCGACGAAGGCGTCGATTCCGCCGCGCTCGAGCTCCGCGGCCAGCCGGTCCCAGCGATCCTCCCGATCCGGCTCTCCGGCGTAGGCCGGAGTGATCTGCACCAGCGCGGGCACCCGCTCGGGGTGCTCGAGCGCGAAGGCCATCGCCGTGGCCGCCCCCATCGAGCTGCCCACCAGCGCGGTGCGCTCGAGCTCGAGATGGTCGAGCACGGCCTCCAGATCGCCCACGAGCTCGGGATAGCCGTAGCTCTGCGCCGGTGCCGAGGCGCCATGGCCGCGAGCGTCGTAGGAGATCAGGCGGTAGCCGCGCTTGGCCAGATGGCGCGAGCCCTGCACGACGTTTCGCCGGGTGGCCGAGAGGCCGTGGAGGAGAACCAGCGGCGGCCCGTCACCCAGGCATTCGCCCTCGAGGGGCACGCCGTTGCGCCGAACCTGGAATGTTGCCGCCTCCACGGGATTACACTGTTAGCAAGGATTTTCCCGTTTCCGGGCGAAAAGCTCCGTCAGCATGGCGCTCCGCGACACATGGCACAAGACGCTGGTCTACTTCGGCCTCGCCGAGGAGGAGGACCCGCGCTACGAGCCCGTCCGCGAACCCGAGCCCGAAGCCGAGCTCGAGGACCGCTACCGCGACCGCCCCAACGTGCGGCGGCTGCAGCGCCGCCGGCGCGACGAGATCGACGACATCTTCGCCGAGGAGCCGCGCGGCGGGGGCCGCGAGACGCGCGTGCTGCGGCCCGTCGGCGGCAACGGCCGCGGAGGCGGCGGCTCCGGTGACATCCAGGTCCATCTGGTGGTGCCCAGGAGCTTCAACGACGCTCAGCAGATCGCCGACCAGTTCAAGGACGCGATTCCGGTGATACTCAACCTTCAGGGCACGGACACCGACCTCTCGAAGCGCCTGATCGACTTCGCCTCCGGCCTGACCTACGCCCTCGACGGCGGGATGCAGCGGATCGCCGACAAGGTGTTCCTGCTCTCCCCCCGCAACGTAGAGGTCTCGGCCGAGGAGCGCGCGCGGCTGATCGAGAAGGGCTTCTTCAACCAGTCCTAGCGCTGCGCCGCTGGGGTGGGTGACTAGTCTCCTCGCCGTGAAGCTGGGATTCATCGGGGCGGGCAACATGGCGTCCGCGCTCGCGCGCGGGATCGGCGAGCCCGCACTGGTGGCCGATATCGACGACGGCCAAGGCGCAGCAGCTCGCCGCGGCGCTGGGAGGCGAGGCCGTCGGCTCCAACGCCGAGCTGGCCGAGCGCGCCGACGTGGTGGTGCTCTGTCACAAGCCGAAGCAGCTCGACGAGGTCGCGGCGGACGTCGCCGGACGGGCCCGGGCGATCGTGTCGATCCTCGCCGCCGTGACCACCGAGCAGCTGGGCCGTGCCTATCCGGACACCCCGGTCTATCGCTTCATCCCCAACCTGCCGGCCGAGGTGCGCAGGGGGGTCCTGTGCTTCGTCCCGGGCCCCGGCGCGAGCGACGGCCCCGAGGACGAGGTGCTCGCGCTGATGGGCCGCGCGGGCGCCGTGATCGCGCTGGACTCCGAGCCGCTGATCGAGCCCGCCATGGCGCTGATGAGCTGCGGACCCGCCTTCATGGCCCTCGTGGCGGAGTCGTTCGCCGATGCCGGCGCCGCCCACGGGCTCGACCGCGAGGACGCCGTGCGCATGACGGTGGAGACCATGGCGGGAACCGCGGCCTACCTCAGCGCCAACGGCTACGACACCGAGACGATCCGCGCCAAGGTGGCCACGCCCGGCGGCACGACCGAGCAGGGCCTGCTCACGCTCGAGGACCGGGGAATGCGCGAGGTCTGCCGATCGGCCGTCGACGCAGTGGTGGAGGCGACCCGACGATGAGCCTCTGGCTGGCCGTCACGCGCAACGACATCGCCGACTACGTCAACACGCTGGTGCTCGTGTACCTCGTGCTGATCTTCGTTCGCATCATCCTGAGCTGGATCCCGCGAATCCCGTACAACCGCTTCCTCAACGGCTTCCTGAAGTTCGTGACCGACGTGACCGACCCGTATCTGAACCTCTTCCGGCGCATCCTCCCGGCGGTGCGCCTGGGCGGGGGCGCGCTCGACCTGAGCCCGATCGTCGCCACCTTCGTGCTCATCATCGTCGGCAGCATCGTCGAGGGCCTGATCCGGGGGTGAGGGCCTCCGGCCCGGCCGCCGCCCTCGTGACCGCGGGCTTGGTGGTGGTGGCCGACCAGGCGACCAAGCAGTTGGTCGACCGCAACGTGGTGCGCGGGGACGCCGTCGACGTCTTCCCCGGGCTGCAGATCGTCAACGCGCGCAACACGGGCGTGGCGTTCGGGGCGTTCGAGGGCGGCGGGCTGATCCTGGCTGTGCTCATCGGGATCTCGCTCGCCCTGCTGCTCGGCTATTTCTTTCTCCACCGCGACCAGCCCTGGCTGTGGCTGCCGGTGGGCCTGCTGCTGGGCGGCGCGCTCGGGAACCTCGCCGACCGGGCGCGCGAGGGCGCGGTGATCGACTTCCTCGACCCGGTGGCGTGGCCGGCCTTCAACCTGGCCGACTCGTGCATCGTGGTGGGGGTGTTCGCGCTGCTGTTCGTCGCCGAGAGGGGGCCGCGACGGGCTCGCTCGACCTGACCACCGAGGACCGGGACGCCGGCCTGCGCCTGGACGCCTTCCTGACCGCCCGCGAGGCTGCGCCCTCTCGCGCCGCCGCGCAGCGGCTGATCGCGGCCGGTGCGGTGCTGGTCGACGGGCGCACGCGGCCCAAGAACCACCGCATGCAGGAGGGGGAGAGGGTGAGCGTGGAGCACCCCGAGGAGAGGCCCGCGGCGGCTGCCGAGGCGGCGCCGGCGTTCGAGATCGCCTTCGAGGACGACCACCTGATGGTGGTCGACAAGCCGGCCGGCCTGGTCACCCATCCCGCTCCCGGCCACACTGGGCCCACGCTCGCGGAGGCGCTTCGGGGGCGCGCCGCCGGCGGCGGCGACCCGCGGCGCGCGGGCATCGTCCACCGCCTCGACCGCGACACCTCCGGGCTGCTCGTGGTGGCCAAGGACGACGAAGCGTTCGAGGCGCTGCAGCGGCAGATGAAGGACCGCGAGGTCCGGCGCGAGTACCTGGCGCTGGTCAGCGGGAGTCCCGACGCCGAGAGCGGCACCATCGACGCGCCCATAGGCCGCGACCGCGCACGCCGAACGCTGGTGTCCACGAGCAGCGACCGGCCCCGCAACGCCGTGACCCACTTCGAGGTGCTCGAGCGCCTTCCACGCACCACGTTGCTCAGGGTCACGCTCGAGACCGGCCGCACCCACCAGATCCGCGCCCATCTCGCCGCCATCGGCCATCCGGTGTGCGGAGATGCCCCGTACGGAGGGCGCGCGTGCGGGACGCGGCTCGGCCTGAGCCGGCAGTTTCTTCACGCCCGCGCCCTCGTGTTTAGCCACCCCGTGACCGGGGAATCCGTGACGTGCGAGTCCAAACCCCCCGCTGATCTGCTTCGAGCACTCGATGCAGCCAGGCGGGAGCCAGTCTCCGGAGGGCCAGACGGAGACTGAACACGTGAACGAGGCGCCTTCCGGGCGCCTCGTTCCTTTTGGGGCGCCCACAGCTATCCTTGGCCGCTGACCAGTCGTCTATCCCGTCGCTCACAAGCGCCGTGGCCCTGCCCGGACATCGTGTCCGGGTCCACAGCGCGGCCGGCGGGGATCACCACACAAAAAACAAGGGAGTATCTCTTTGGCCACCGAGATCGGCATCAAGGAGCTGCTGGAGGCCGGCGTTCACTTCGGCCATCAGACCCGCCGCTGGAACCCCAAGATGCGCCGCTTCATCTTCGGCGAGCGCGGCGGAATCCACATCATCGACCTGCAGAAGACCGAGCGGCTCCTGCACAACGCGCAGGAGTTCGCGGGTGAGCTCGCCGGCCGCGGCGGGACCATCCTCTTCGTCGGCACCAAGAAGCAGGCGCGCGACACCACCCGCGAAGGCGCCGAGGCGTGCGGCATGCCCTACGTCAACCAGCGCTGGCTGGGCGGCCTGCTGACCAATTTCCAGACCATCAACAAGCGCATCAAGCGCCTCCACGAGCTGCGCGAGTGGACCGAGACGGGTTCGATGGACCTGCTGCCGGTGCGCGAGCGCATCGCCGCGATGGCCGAGCGGGACAAGCTCGAGACCAACCTGGGCGGCGTGGCGGACATGCAGCGTCCGCCCGACGCGATGTTCGTTGTGGACATGAAGACCGAGACCATCGGCGTGCGCGAGGCCGTGCGGCTGAAGATCCCGATCATCGGCCTGGTCGACACCAACTGCGACCCCGACCCCGTGGACTTCGTGATCCCGGGCAACGACGACGCGATTCGCTCCTGCCGGCTCATCATCCAGGGCATCTCCGACGTGGTGTCCGAGCGCTCGGCGCTGTTCCGGGCCGAGGAGGAGGCCGCCCGCCGCGAGCGCGAGGAGGCCGAGCGCCGCGAGGCCGAGGAGCGAGCCCTGCGCGAGCAGGAGGACCGCGAGCGCCAGGAGGCCGAGGAGCGGGCCCGCCGCGAGTCGGAGGAGGCCGGCTTCGCGCCCGACGAGCCCGCCACCCCGAGCGGCACCCGCGCGGAGGCCGCCACCGCGGCCGGCCCCGCGGCCCCGCGGGAACGCCGCACCTTCGACCCTGACGAGGAGTAGTGATGAGCAGCACCGTGGAGATATCCGCCAAGGACGTGAAGGCCCTGCGCGATCGCACCGGAGCCGGGATGATGGACTGCAAGGCCGCGCTCCAGGAAGCCGGAGGCGACGCCGACAAGGCGGTCGAGATCCTGCGCGTGAAGGGCCAGGCCTCGGCGGCCAAGCGCGGCGGGCGCACGGCCAGCGAGGGCGTCGTGTCGAGCTACATCCACGCGGGGGGCAAGATCGGCGTGCTCGTCGAGGTCAACTGCGAGACGGACTTCGTGGCCCGCAACAGCGACTTCCAGGAGTTCGCCCGCGAGGTGGCCCTGCACGCCGCGGCCGCCAACCCGCTGTTCGTATCCGAGGACGACGTGTCGGAGGAGGCCAAGGAGGCCGAGCTGCGGGTGTTCCGCGAGCAGGCCGCCGGCGAGGGCAAGCCCGAGAACGTGCAGGAGAAGATCGTCGAGGGCCGCCTGCGCAAGTGGCTCGACGAGGTGGTGCTGATGCGACAGACCCACGTGAACGAGGACAAGCACCAGGGCAAGACGCTGGAGGAGCTGCGCACCGAGATATCGGCCGGGACGGGGGAGAACGTGGTGGTGCGGCGGTTCGCCCGCTTCCAGGTCGGCGAAGGGTGAACCCGGCTTTCAAGAGAGTTCTTCTGAAGCTCTCGGGCGAGGCGCTCATGGGCGATCTCGAGTACGGAGCCGACCCCGTTCGCATCGCCGCAATCGCCGCGCAGGTCAAGACGGTCACCGACCGCGGGGTCGAGATGGCCATCGTGGTCGGTGGCGGCAACATCTACCGCGGGCTCTCCGGCGCCGCGGCGGGCATGGACCGGGCCACCGGCGACTACATGGGGATGCTCGCCACCGTCCTCAACGCGCTCGCGCTCCAGGACGCGCTCGAGAAGCGCGGCGCCCGGACCCGCGTGCAGTCGGCGATCACCATCTCCGAGGTGGCCGAGCCCTACATCCGCCGGCGCGCCATGCGACACCTGGAGAAGGGGCGGGTCGTGATCTTCGCCGCCGGCACCGGCAACCCGTTCTTCACCACCGACACGGCAGCCGCCCTGCGCGCGCTGGAGATCCACGCAGAGGCCATCCTCATGGCCAAGAACGGGGTGGAGGGTGTCTACAGCGCCGACCCGCGCACGGATCCCACTGCGGAGTTCATCCCCGCGATCAGCCACTACGAGGCGATCGAGCAGCGCCTCGCCGTAATGGACTCCACCGCCCTGTCGCTGTGCATGGACAACGGGCTGCCGATCCACGTGTTCAACATGGACGACGAGGGCAACATCGACCGGATAGTGTGCGGCGAGCGAGTGGGAACCGTGGTGAGCAGCTAATGGCCGGCGAGGTGCTGAAGGACTTCCTGGACGAGGCGAGCGCCCGGATGCAGAAGTCCGTGGAGTCGACCCGGGCCGAGTTCTCGACCGTGCGTACGGGTCGTGCGTCGCCCCATCTGCTCGACCGCATCGAGGTCGACTACTACGGCGCCGCCACGCCGCTGCGCCAGCTGGCTCAGATCTCGGCCTCCGAGGCGCGCCTGCTCACCATCACCCCCTACGACAAGAACTCGATCAAGCAGATCGAGAAGTCGATCCTCGAGTCCGACGTCGGGCTCACTCCGTCCAACGACGGCCAGCTGATCCGCCTGCAGATCCCGGAGCTGACCGAGGAGCGCCGCCGCGAGCTGGTGAAGGTGGTGCACGGGATCGCCGAGGGGGGCCGGGTGGCGGTGCGCAACATCCGGCGCGACGTGATGCACGACCTGCGCGAGCTAAAGAGCGAGGGCGAGGTCGGGTCCGACGACGAGCACCGGGCCGAGTCGGAGCTTCAGAAGCTGACCGACTCCCACGTCGGGGAGATCGACACGGCCCTGGCCGGCAAGGAAGAAGAGATCCTGGAGGTTTGATGGGGGCCGAGGAGGCTCGGCCCCGCTATGTCGCCATCATCACCGACGGCAACGGCCGGTGGGCACGCGAGCGCGGCCTCCCGGTGCTCGCCGGCCACCAGGCCGGAGCCGACACGGTCAAGGCCCGGCTGCGCGACGCGGCGCGCCTGGGCGTACGCGAGCTGACGGTCTACTCGTTCTCAACCGAGAACTGGACGCGGCCCAGGGCGGAGGTGGAGGGCCTCATGGCCATGTTCGGCGAGCGCATCGACCGCGAGACGCCCGAGCTCGACGAGGAGGGCGTGCGGATGCGCTTCATCGGGCGCCGCGAGGGGGTGAGCGCGGATCTCACACGCCGGATGGACTGGGCCGAAGCCACGACGGCCGGCAACACGCGCATCACGCTGTTCGTGGCCTTCAACTACGGCGGCAGGGCGGAGATCGTCGACGCGGCGCGAACCTTCAACGGTGAGACGGAGGACGAGTTCCGCCGCCACCTGTACGCCCCCGACATGCACGATCCCGACCTCCTGATCCGCACGAGCGGCGAGCTGCGCATCTCGAACTACCTGCTCTGGCAGCTGGCCTACGCGGAGTTCGTGTTTCGCGACGAGCTCTGGCCCGACTTCTCGCGTGAGGCCTTCGAGGCCTCGCTGGCCGAATACCGTGAGCGCGCGCGGCGCTTCGGAGCGCGCTGAGTGACCGCGGTACGCGACCCCCGCCGCGGCGATCCGCCGCCGCCCGACGCGCCGCCCAAGCACGGCAAGTCCGACCTGCCGGCCCGGGTCGCGGTGGCCATCCCCGCGGCGCTGTTCGCCATCTTCATCGTCTGGCGCGGGGGAGAGGTCTTCGCGCTGGGCCTCGTGGTGCTGGGCATCGTCGCCCTGGGCGAGCTCTACACGCTGATGGCGCGGGTACGCCCGCCGGCGCTGGCCGGGTTCCTCGTGCTCACCGCCCTGCTGGCCGCGGCGCTCTACGGCGAGCCGCGCCACGTCGTGATGGTCCTGGTGGCCGCCTTTCCCGTGACCTTCTTCGTGGCACTGCTGCGGCCCCGCCGCGAGAACGTCTCCTGGGCGATCGCGGTCACGATCTTCGGAGCGGTCTGGATCGGTTTGGCCATGGTCCACGCGATCTGGCTGCGCGACCTCCAGATCACCGAGGGCGGTGACGAGATCGTGACCGGGATGGGCCTCGTGTTCGACGTCTTGATCGCCACCTTCGTCGGCGATTCGTTCGCCTACTTCGTCGGGCGCTCCTACGGGCGCACGAAGATTGCCCCGCTGATCTCCCCCAACAAGACGCTCGAGGGGCTCGTGGGCGGAATCGTGGGCGGCACCGTGACGTTCTGGCTCTGCGGCCTCTATCAGGACTGGCTGACCGGCTGGCACGCGCTGCTGATCGGCTTCCTGGTGTCGCTCGCCGCCCCGGTGGGTGACCTTTTCGAGTCGATGATCAAGCGCGACCTCGAGGTCAAGGACACGAGCCGCTTCTTCGGGGCGCACGGCGGGGTGCTGGACCGCCTCGACGCGGTCTTCTTCACCATGGTGGTCGGCTACTACGCCGCGGTCGCCCTGGGCTACGGCTGAGCCCGCTCGCCGGCCAAGCCCGGTTCCTCAAGCACCCGACCCCACAGGCCGATGTTCAAGGCATGGAGCCCGCCCGGGTGATCAGGCCTGCTTTCCGGAGCCCGCCCGGGGGCGATGCGCTGCTGCGCGTCGCGGCGGCGGCGGCGGGCACCCACGAGCTCGAGGAGGTCCTCGAGGTGGCGGCCGAGGAGGCGCGCGCGGCGGTCAACGCGGCCTCGCTGTCGGTGAGCCGCTACGAGCGGGAGGCCGGCATGCTGCGCACGATCATCAACGTCGGCGCTCTCGGGCCTGGGGAGGAGCGCTATCCGGCCGACGAGGTCTATCCCGTGGTCGACGACCAGGTGAACCAGCGCCTGTTTCACGACGGGGTCTCGTTCTTCAACTCGATCGACGACGGTCAGGCCCCGCTCTGGTCGGTCGCACTCCTGAAGCGGCTCCGCAAGGAGTCTCACGTCGGGGTGGCCATCCTCGTGGAGGACGTGGTCTGGGGCGAGGTGTACGCGACCACCGCGCCGGGCCAGCCTCGCTTCCGCGGCGAGGACGTGCGCTTCCTCGAGGCCGTCGCCGGGCAGCTGGCCCTCGCCATCGGACGAGCGGAGCTCTTCACGAGGGTGTCGCGCCTGGCCTACGAGGACTCGCTCACGGGCCTGGCCAACCGCCGCGCGCTCGACGAGCGCCTCGAGCGCGCGGTGACGCGCGCGAAAGACCGCGGAGGAGCGCTGGCGGTGCTCCTGTGCGATGTGGACGAGCTGAAGGCCATCAACGACGCCGCCGGCCACGCCGCGGGCGACCGCGCGCTGAGGCGCGTGGGGGAAGCCCTCGTGGCTGCCTCCGCCACTCGGCCGGGCAGCCTGGTCGGCCGCCTCGCAGGCGACGAGTTCTGCGTGGTGATGGACGGCGGCGGCCTCGCCGAGGCCCGGGCGGTCGCCGCCGCCACCATGCGCTCGCTGGCCGCGGGGCCGGGCAGGAACATCCTCGTCTCGTGCGGAGCGGCCGCGCTGGAGCCGTCGGTGGCCACCCCGGCGCTGTTGCTGCGCGCCGCCGACGCCGCGCTCTATCGCGCCAAGCGCAACGGCGGGGGACAGATCTTCACGGCGGGGTCGCGCGCCCCCGAGCCGCCCGCGGAGGGCGAGCGGCGCGCGCTGCGCCGCAGCCTGCCCGACCGCGTGCGCGACGCTGTGCACGATGTGTGCCGGCGATTCGAACGCGACCTCGAGCACAGCGGCCCGCTGGAGCGTGTGGAGGCGGTGGCCATCGCTCTCTCGGTCGCCCTCGACGCCACGGCCTGGGCGGTGTCGGTCGTGCCCGCGGGCGGCTACACGATCCACACCGTGTCGCTCGCCGACGACCGCGAGCAGCGCCTGCAGGGACTGCACGTCGAGTTCGACAACGACGTGTACTCGATCGACGACTACCCGGCCACCGCGCGCCTGATCCAGGCGGGCGCCGGTGCGTTCGTCACGCGGGTCGGCGACGGCGAGGCCGACCGGGCCGAGCGCGCCCTGCTCGAGCACGAGGGGCGCGCCGGCGTGCTGGTGGCGGCCGCCGCCGGGGACGACTCGACGTGGCTGTTGGAGATCTATGCCGACGAGCGTTCCTCGGCGCTCGAGGAGGCTGCTTTGGAATGCGCGATGTTGATGCGCTCGGCCATGCCGCCCCGGCCCGCCGACGGGGGTAGCGCCGCCCTGCTCGCCCGGCGCACGCGCCAGGTGGGGCTGACGAGCGTCCTCGCGGCCGGCCTGCCGGCCGCCGGCGGCCCGGAGGAGATGGCCGCGCTGGTGGCCGACGAGCTGTACGAGGTGATGGCGGTGAGCGCCGCGGGCGTGATGCGCCTTCGCTCCGGCAACGGCGGGCCGGGCGAGCTGTTCGACATGACAGCCGGCCGCGGGCTCTTCGCCGAGCCGTCGTTCGCGGGTTTCGTCCAGCCGTCCTACCAAGGGCTGGTGGGGCGCTGCCTGCGCGAGCGTGGACCGGTGCTGGCCACCGACGTGACCACCGAGCCCGACTTCTACTCGGTGCCCGCCACCCGAGACGTGCGCTCCGAGCTGGACGTGCCGGTGTGGGTCGACGGGCGGCCTTGGGGGGCGATCACGGTGCAGGACACCTCCCTCGCCGCGTTCGACGAGGCCGACGCGCGGCTCCTGGTCACCGTCGCCGGTCAGCTGGCGGCGGCGCTGCGCGCGGCGAAAGCACCAAACTAGCCTCCTACACTCAGAGGCGTGCGCAGGATTCTCATCGTCGGCTCGACCGGCTCCATCGGCACTCAGGCTCTCGACGTGATCGAGCAGTCCGGCGACCTCCAGGTCGCGGGACTGGCCGCCGACTCGAGCTGGGAGCTCCTGCTCGACCAGGCGTCGCGCTTCGGAGTCGAGCGGCTGGCCCTCGCCGATCCCGACGCCGCCGCCCGCGCGGCCGAGCATTCCGGCCGGTCGGTGCTGAGTGGGGCCGAGGGCCTCGTCGAGCTGATCACCGACACCGAGTGCGATCTGGTGCTGAACGCCCTGGTCGGCTCGGCCGGCCTCGGGCCCACGGTGGCCACGCTCGGGGAGGGGATCGACCTCGCCCTGGCCAACAAGGAGTCGCTCGTGGTGGGCGGCGAGCTGGTGATGGCCCTGGCCGAGGCCACCGGCGCGCAGCTGATACCCGTCGACTCCGAGCACTCCGCCCTCGCCCAGCTGATCGCGGGGGAGCGCCCGGGGAGCGTCGATCGCCTCGTGCTGACCGCGAGCGGGGGCCCGTTTCGCGGGCGGACCGATCTGGACGAGGTGTCCCGCGACGAGGCACTGGCCCATCCGACCTGGGACATGGGCGGCAAGATCACGATCGACTCCGCCACGCTCATGAACAAGGGCCTCGAGCTGATCGAGGCCCACCACCTCTTCGGCGTGCCCTACGACCGCATCGACGTGGTGGTGCACCCGCAGTCGATCGTCCACGCCTTCGTGCACCTGATCGACGGCGCGTCGCTGGCCCACCTGGGCTACCCGGACATGCGGGTGCCGATCGCCTACGCGCTGCACCATCCCGAGCGAGCCGAGGTCGCGGTCCCGACCCTCGACCTGGTGGACGTCGGCGCCCTCACCTTCGAGGCTCCCGACACCGAGACCTTCGCCTGCCTGCGCCTGGCCCGCGAGGCGGCCACGGCCGGCGGCACCGCGCCGTGCGTGCTCAACGCGGCCAACGAGATCGCCGTACACGCCTTTCTGCGCGGCGAGCTGTCCTTCACCGGGATCGCCACGGTGATCGAGTCCACGCTGAGCGAGCTGCCGGCGCGGCCCGTGCGCCACTTCTCCGATCTCTACCAGGCCGACGGCGAGGCCCGCGAGATCGCCCGAGCGGTGGCCGCGTGACGGCCCTCAGCGCCTTCCTCGCCTTTGCCGGCTTCGCGATGCTGGTGATCCTGCACGAGCTGGGGCACTTCTGGGCCGCCAAGTCGGTGGGGATGAGGGTCGAGAAGTTCTCGCTCTTCTTCCCGCCGACGCTGTTCAGCAAGCGGCGCGGCGAGACGGAGTACGCGGTCGGCCTCATCCCCGCGGGCGGGTACGTGAAGATCAGCGGCATGAACCCGTCGGAGGACCTGCCCGACGAGGTTCGCACGCGGGCCTACTACGCCCAGCCGGTGTGGAAGCGGATCGTGGTGATCGCGGCCGGGCCGGCCATGAACCTGATCCTCGCCTTCGTGCTGCTGTTCGCGTTCATCTTCCTGATCGGCGGCGAGACGGGCTCGAACAAGGTCGGCGTGGTGGAGAAGAACTATCCGGCCGCGACGGTCCTGAAGCCCGGCGACCGGCTGGTCGAGGTCGACGGCAAGCGCGGGGACCCGGCTGACCTGTCGAAGCAGATCGCCACCCACAAGTGCCCGGGGGAGGCCCGGCGCGGCTGTGAGGCCGCCGAGCCGGCCACCGTGACCGTGAAGCGCAACGGGCAGGAGCGGACGTTCGAGCTGACTCCGGTCTACGACCCGGTCGCGGAGCGCACCCGTCTCGGCTTCTCCTACGCGGCGGGTCCCCGGGAGACGCTTCCCTTCGGCGAGTCGGTCACGTGGACGGCCGACCGCTTCTGGTTTGTGACCACGGCCACCCTCGAGCTGCCCGCGCGCCTGATCGACTCCGAGCAGCGCAAGGAGATATCGGGCGTGGTGGGGTCCTACGAGACCACCCGTCAGACCATCCTCAACGACGTGGCCGAGGTGGTGGGGATCCTCGCGATCATCTCGCTCTCGCTGGCCATCGTGAACCTGTTCCCGTTCCTGCCGCTCGACGGCGGGCACATCTTCTGGGCCATCGTCGAGAAGGTCAGGGGCAAGCCCGTGCCGTTCAGCGTGATGGAACGCGCCGGGGTGGTGGGCTTCATGTTGGTGATCCTGATCTTCCTGGTCGGGCTCACCAATGACATCGGCCGATTGTCGGGCGAGGGCTTCGGAGTGCGCTGAACCGGGCATAATTTTTGCCCATGACCGTCACCTCCGCACGCCGGACCGAGCGACCCGCCGGCCTCGACGCGTCAACCGTCGCCGAGGCCTTCCAGCTGACGGCGAAGGCGCACCCCGACCGCTGTGCGCTGCGCCTCAAGGACGACGACCTCCTGATGAGCTGGGCCGAGTACGCCGACAAGGTGCGGCGCACGGCGGCGGGCCTGGCCGGCCTGGGCCTCGAGCGCGGCGCGGCGATGGGGATCATGCTCACCAACCGCCCCGAGTTCCACTGGTTCGACGCGGCGGCGCTCCACCTCGGCGCCACTCCGTTCTCGATCTACAACACCTACGCGCCGGACCAGATCCAGTACCAGCTGCGTGACGCGGGCGCCCGCATACTCATCACCGAGAAGGCGTTTCTGGAGCGCGTCGGCGGGCTCGAGGACATAGACCACCTGATCGTGATCGACGACGGCGGCGAGGTCGAGTCCCACGCTCGCGAGGACTTCGATTTCGAGGCTGTCTGGCGAGCGGTGGAGCCGGGCGACGCGCTCACCCTCATCTACACCTCCGGCACCACCGGCCCGCCCAAGGGCGTGCAGCTGAGCCACACCAATGTCCTGTCCGCCATCAACGGCTTCGACCAGGTCATCGCCTTCCCCTCGGACGGCCGGGTGATCTCCTGGCTGCCCATGGCCCACATCGCCGAGCGCGCCTGCAGCCACTACCTGCCCATGCTGCTGGGCTTCACGACCACCTGCTGTGCCGACCCGCGCCAGGTGGTGGCCTACATGCCCGAGGTGCGGCCCACCTGGTTCTTCGCCGTCCCGCGCATCTGGGAGAAGCTCAAGGCGGCGATCGAGGCGGGTGTGGCCGCGGAGAGCGACCCGGCCAAGAAGCAGGCGACCGAGTGGGCGCTGGGCGTCGGGCTCAAGAAGGTCGAGCTCGATCAGGCCGGCGAGGAGCTGCCGGAGGAGTTGCGCGCCGAGCACGCGAAGGCCGACGAGCTCGTGCTCTCCAAGATACGGGGGCGCCTCGGCCTCGACGCCGTCGAGTCGGTGAACGTGGGCGCGGCCCCCACGCCGCCCGAGGTGATCGCCTTCTTCCACGCCATCGGCGTGCCCCTGGCCGAGCTGTGGGGCATGTCCGAGACCACGGGCTACGGCACCTGCAACCCGCCGGAGAAGATCAAGATCGGCACCGTGGGCCCGGTGTCGCCGGGCGTGGAGATCAAGCTCGCCGACGACGACGGCGAGGTGCTGATCCGGGGCCCGGTGGTGACCACGGGCTACCGAAACCAGCCGGAGAAGACCTCGGAGGCGATCGATTCCGAGGGCTGGCTGCACACCGGCGACGTGGGCGAGTTCGACGCGGACGGCTATCTCAAGATCGTCGACCGAAAGAAGGAGCTGATCATCAACGCCGGGGGCAAGAACATGTCGCCGGCCAACATCGAGGCCAAGGTCAAGGCGTCGAGCCCGGTGATCGGTCAGGTGGTCGCGATAGGCGACGCCAAGCCCTTCAACGTCGCGCTGATCACGCTCGATCCCGACGTGGCGCCGGCCTTCGCCCAGCAGCACGGCGAGGAGGCCGTGATCGCCGAGGTGCAGCGCGGCGTGGACGCCGCCAACGCGGGGATGGCGCGCGTCGAGCAGATCAAGCGATACACGGTGCTCGAGGGCGAATGGGAGCCGGGCGGCGACGAGCTGACGCCGACCATGAAGCTCAAGCGCAAGCCGATCCACGAGAAGTACGCGAGCGAGATCGAGGACCTGTACGCGTAGCTAGGCTTGGAGGTGATGGCCTCCAAGCGCCAGATCGACGTCGGCGGCGTCAAGATCGGCGGCGGCGCTCCCGTCGCGGTCCAGTCGATGACCAAGACCGAGACGGCCGACTTCGACGCCACGATGCGCCAGATCCATGCCGTCGCCGAGGCCGGCGGCGACCTCGTGCGCTGTGCGGTGCCCCGGGACGACGACGTGCGCGCGCTCGAGCGCATCGTGCGCGAGTCGCCGATTCCCATCATCGCCGACATCCACTTCAACCACACCCTGGCCCTGAAGGCCATCGATGCGGGCGCCCACTGCATCCGCATCAACCCCGGCAACATCGGCGGCCACGAGAAGGTGGGGGAGGTGGTCGAGAAGGCGCGCGCGGCGGGCGTGCCCATGCGGATCGGGGTCAACTCCGGGTCGCTGCCCAAGCACCTCCACGAGCTCGAGCGCGAGAACGCGGTGGAGGCCCTGGTGGCCGCCGCCACCGAGCACGTCGAGCTGATGGAGCGCCTCGACTTCTACGACTTCAAGGTGTCGATCAAGTCGACCAACGTGCCCAACACGATCGCCTCGAACCGCCTGCTGTCCCAGAAGATCGACCATCCGCTGCACCTCGGCATCACCGAGGCCGGCACCAAGTGGTCGGGCTCGCTGAAGTCGGCGGTGGGCCTGGGCACGCTGCTGGCCGACGGCGTCGGGGACACCATCCGGATCTCCCTCTCCACCTTCCACGCCGAGGAGGAGGTCAAGGTCGCCTGGGAGATCCTCAAGGCGCTCAAGCTGCGCGAGCGCGGCCCCGTGCTGATCGCCTGCCCCACCTGCGGGCGCCTGCAGTTCGACATGGACACCGTGGTGGCCGAGATCGAGGAACGCCTGCGCGCCTACGACGACCCGATCGAGGTGGCCGTGCTCGGCTGCGCGGTCAACGGCATCGGTGAGGCCTCGCACGCCGACTTCGGCATCACCGGCGCCAAGAACGAGGGGCTCATCTTCGCCCACGGCAAGCCGCTGCGAAAGGTTCCGCAGGACGATCTCGTCGACGCGCTGTTCACCGAGATCGACAAGTCGATCGATCGCGGCGAGATCGTCGTGGACGACGGCAAGGCGGCCGAGGGCGCGGCCTGGCTCAACCAGATCGAAGAGGAGAACGCCGGTGAGCTGACCCCGGAGCGAATCGCGGCGATGGAAGCGGCCGCGGCCGCCGAGGACGCGCTGAGCAACGGCGAGGCGCTTCCGATGGCCGGCGCGCCCAAGGCCAAGCGGATCGAGCTCGACGAAGCGGATTCGCCGGTCGAGGGCCGCCGGTTCACACGAGCCTGAGGACGTAGGCCCTAGCAGGGCCCGGGGTGCGAGCGGCACGAGGTGCCCAAGCAGCCCCTACAGGCACCTCGGCCGCTCTTCCCCTGAATCCTCGGGGGCGGGACGGGGACGCTCGATTGGGGTCGCATCGCCGTCTCGTTTTCCGCAGGGAAGGTTCCCGGGCCGCCGGGCCGCGGTCAATACGTCGAATCGGGGATTTCGATGAGCCGGTGGCGCAGGGCGATGGCGATCGCGTGCGCCCGGGTGCGCGCATCGAGCTTGTTCATCGCGTTCTCCACGTGGGTGCGCACCGTGTCCGGCGAGATATGCAGCCGCTCGGCGACCTGCGGGCCCTTGAGGCCTCCGGCGAGCAGGGCCATGACCTGCCGTTCGCGCGGCGAGAGCAGGGCGACATCGCGGGGCACCGCGTCGCCCAGCATCGCGGCGAGGTGAGGATCGACGTAGCTACCCCCGGCCGCGACCGCGCCGGCCGCCGCCACGAGGTCGCGAGCGGGTCCCGCCTTGAGGGCGAAGCCGCGCGCGCCGGAATGCAGCGCATCCCGCAGGAGCGCCTCGTCCTCGAGGCCGGTGTAGATGAGCACGCCGAGCTCGGGCTCGGCCTTCGCCAGCCGGCGCGCCAGAGCCACGCCCGAGCCCTGCTCCAGGCCGATGTCGATCACTGACAGGCCAGGTCGTTCGCGCAGGATGAGCTCGTAGCCCTCGTCCTCGGTGCGCGCCGACCCCACGACCTCGAACCCCGCCCGGCCGAGAACGAGCTCGAGGCCGCGGCTCAGGGCGTCGTGGTCCTCGACGATCACCGCCCGTGCGCCCATGGCGCCATCCTTGCGCTTTTCGCGCTCAGGCGACTTGGGCTCGTGCGCGCCCGATCACCCGCACGAACGCCGCGACCACGTCCGGGTCGAACTGCAGCCCCGCGCAGCGCTCCAGCTCGGACACGGCGGCGGCGTCGTCGAACGGCTTTCGGTACGGGCGCTCGGACACCATCGCGTCGTAGGCGTCGCACACGCTCACCACGCGGGCCCCGAGTGGGATCTCGTCCCCGATGAGGCCGTCGGGATAGCCGGACCCGTCGTAGCACTCGTGGCTCGAGCGCACGAGCCGGGCCACCGGCTTCAGTGCGGGCGCAGCGAGCAGGATGCGCTCCCCGATGATCGTGTGACGGCGCATGAAGCCGAGCTCGGTCTCGTCGAGCGGTCCTGGCTTGCTGAGGATCTCGTCAGGGATGGCCACCTTGCCCAGGTCGTGCAGCTCGGCGGCACGGGCCACCTCGTCGAGCGCCTCGGGCTCCATGCCGAGCTCGCGCCCCACCGCCAGCGCCAGCTCGGCGGTGTCGCGCAGATGGGCGTGAAGGTCGGGCTCGCGCTCGGAGAGCATGCTCAGAAGCACGTCGCGCGACTGGCGACCCGCGGAGGTACGCCGCCCGCCCTTGCGCGCGTACATGCGCCGATCGGCGATCTGGAGGGCCTCGGTGGCGTCGCGGACCTCCTCCGGGGCCATCACCGAGCCGTACGCCGTGGTCACCTCGAAGCCCTCTCCGCGTTCGGTCAGCGCCGCCACGCAAGCGCCCACCAGGGGATCCACGCCGGCGGCGCCGGGCCTCATCAGCACGCAGAACTCGTCGCCTCCGAGCCGGTAGGCGCGCCCGTGACCGTGCGCCGCGTCGGCCAGCCGCAGGCCCAGCCGGGCCAACAGGCCGTCGCCCGCCAGGTGTCCGTAGGTGTCGTTGTAGTCCTTGAAGCCGTTCAGGTCGAAGAGGGCGAGGGCGCGCGGATAGGCGTGGCTGGCGGCCGGCAGCTCCTTCTCCAGGTCGATCATGAGGCTCCGCCGGTTGCGCAGCCCGGTCAGCGGATCGGTGAGGGCCTCGTGGCGGCTGCGACCGAGCATGCGCTGGTAGTCGACGAACACGAGTCCCGTTCGGGTGAGCACGAGCAAGACCGTGACGGCGGTGAGGACCAGCGCCGGGATGTTCAGGCGGTCGAAATGGTCGTATGCGAGCAGGCCGATCCCGGCGAGGCCGCAGACGAAGGGCACCGCCACCACGCGCAGCCCGTCGATCTCCGGCGCGGTGCCACGCTTGGCGGGCTGCCACGCAGCGAGCCCGATCAGTAGCGCCGACGCGGGCCAGCCGGCGTCGACCACCGCGGGGTCCTCGTAGGTCCCGAGCGCGATCTGCACCAGGTAGGTCACGTCGGCTGTGGCATTCAGCGCCATCCCCGCCCCGAGAATCAGCCAGCCGCGACCCGGGCGCCAGCCGGTGAGCCCGAAGATGGCCACGACCACGCCCAGGACCAGCATGTCGCCGATGGGGTAGGCAAGGTTGGTGAGCACCTCGGCCGTCGTGCCCGTGGCGCCTTCGGCGATCGGCTCGTAGAGGAACGCGAAGGCCAGGGCCACGACGCAGAACGCGCCAATCGTGCCGTCGAGCCACAGGCTGGACCGGAAGTTCGTCAGGCGCGACCGCACGAGCAGGAACAGCACCGCAATGCACGTCGGGTACCAGCTCAGCCACAGGGCGTCGGAGATGCTCGGATACGGCGCGTTGGGGTCCTCCGCCCACACCACGGTCCAGAGGATGTCTCCGGCGGTCCAGGCGACGATGCCCGCGCCCATGATCCCCCAGGCGAGCCGCTCCCTGCGAACGGCGGCGGCGCGCCAAATGCAGAAGGCCGCGCCGGCGAAGAGCAGCGCGTTGTACAGGTAGTCCTCGAACACGGCCGTGACCTCGCTGCCCGCGAGGCCGGTGGCGTTCTGGAGGCTGTACAGGGCCAGAAGCGCGGCCGCGGCCCAGCCGCAGGCCATCAGCAGGATCCTCTGCTTCCTCCGCGCGAGCATCTACCTCTCAATCGGCTATTCCCGGCGGAAACTGAGCTTTTGCGGGTTATAGTCGCGGCCCGTGACGCGCCTATCGCGCTACTTCCTTCCCACCACCCGAGAGGCCCCGGCCGATGCCGAGGCGATCTCCCACCAGTTGCTGGTGCGGGCCGGGCTGGCCCGGCAATTGGGGGCGGGGATGTGGACCTGGCTGCCCGCCGGCTGGCGCGCCCACCGCAAGGTCGAGCAGATCGTGCGCGAGGAGCTCGACGCCATCGGCGCCGGGGAGATGCTGATGCCGGTGCTGCAGCCCGCGGAGCTCTGGAAGCGCAGTGGCCGCTACGACATCGACGAGGTCTTCAAGCTAAAGGACCGGCGGGGGGCCGACCTGGTGCTGGCGATCACGCACGAGGAGAACCTCACCTGGCACGTCGCGCGAGAGATCCGCTCCTACCGCCAGCTGCCCAAGATCCTGTACCACTTCCAGACCAAGGAGCGCGACGAGCCGCGCCCGCGTGCGGGCGTGCTGCGCACGCGTGAGTTCATCATGAAGGACTCGTACTCCTTCGACCGCGACGAGGCGGGGCTCGAGGAGTCCTACCAGCTGCACATCGGGGCCTACGACCGCATCTTCGACCGGAGCGGGCTGGAGTGGTACCGGGTCGAGTCGGACGTCGGGATGATGGGCGGCATCGGCGCGCACGAGTACATGGCGCCCTGCGCCGCCGGAGAGAACGACGTCGCGCTCTCCGACGCGGGCTACGCGGCCAACCTGGAGGTGGCGAGCGCCACGGCTCAGGCCGTCGAGGGGCTGCCCGAGGCGCTGGCCGAGCCGCGGCCGGTGGAGACGCCGGGGGCGCGGACCATCGACGCCGTCACGGAGATGATGGGCGTTCCCGCCGGCGCGCTGATCAAGGCCATGCCCGTGATCGCCGACGGCGGCGACCCGGTGTTGGTGCTCGTCCGCGGCGACCACCGCCTCAACGAGATCAAGCTCCAGAACGCTTTGGGCGCTCCGGCGCGCCTGGCGCAGGAGGCCGAGGTGCGCGAGCTCTTCGGCACCGAGCCCGGGTTCATCGGGCCGGTCGGCAGCTCCGTCCGGGTGATCAGCGACGAGGCGCTGCGCGGGCTGCACGGCCTGGTGACGGGCGCCAACCGAGCGGACGCTCACCTGGAGGGCGTCGAGCCCGAGCGCGACTTCGCCACCGAATGGGTCGACGTGCGCTCGGTGGAGGAGGGCGACGGCTGCCCCGCGGGGGCCCGCATCCGCATCGAGCCGGCGATCGAGGTGGGAAACATCTTCAAGCTGGCAACGCGCTTCTCCGAGCCGCTCGGCGCCCGCTACCTCGACGAGGAGGGCAAGGAGCAGCTGATCTGGATGGGCTCCTACGGCATCGGGCCGGCCCGCATCGTGGCCGCCGCCATCGAGCAGTTCCACGACGATCGCGGCATCGCCTGGCCGCGGTCGATCGCTCCCTTCGACGTCGAGCTCGTGACCCTCGGCAAGCCCGGCGAGGAGGCCCGCACGGTGGCCGACCGGGTCTACGAGGAGCTGCGCGAGACGGGCCTGGACACGCTCTACGACGACCGCGAGGCCAGCCCGGGGGAGAAGTTCGCCGATGCCGAGCTGCTGGGCTGCCCGCTGCGCATCACCATCGGCCGCAAGAGCCTCGAGGCGGGGGAGGTCGAGGTGCAGGTCCGGCGCGGGCAGGAGAAGCGCGCGCTGCCGCTGGAGGGCGCGGCCGCCGCCGCCGCGGCGCTCCTCGACACGCTTCCGTGAGCAATTCCGGCCGTCGGCCGCTCACCTTCCGCCGCCTGGTCGGGCTCGATCGCTCCGGCGGGCCTCCGCCCGAGACGCGCCGCGGCGAGGCGCTGCATCCATGGACGATTCCCAACGCGATCGGTTTCGCGCGCCTGGCTCTGATCCCGGTGTTCCTGGTGGCGGCCCTTCAGTCCGGCGACGGGCGAAGCGGCCTGGCCTTCGCCCTGTTTGCCGTGATCGCCGGGACCGACTATCTCGACGGCATCGTGGCCCGCGTGACCGGTCAGTACAGCCGGCTGGGCGCAATGCTCGACCCACTGGTCGACCGCCTGCTCGTGCTCTCGGGGGCCATCGTGGCCTGGGAGTTCGAGCTCTTACCGCGCTGGGCTCTGCTCGTGCTGGCCGGGCGCGAGGCCTTCATGCTGCTGCTCACCCAGGTGGCGTTGCGGCGGGGCATGGACCTGAAGGTGAACATGATGGGCCGCTGGGCCGTGTGGCCGGTGATGGCCGCCTTGGCGCTCGCGCTGGTCGTGGATTCGTGGGTTCCCGAGGCGCTGCTCTACCTGGGAATAGCGATGACGCTTGCGGCAACGGCCCTCTACTTGCAAGATGGTTGGCGGGCGATCAGCCAAGACTCAACCTCTACTTGAGGAATCGGTATAGTCGAATCTCAACCCTGAAAGGACTTCGTTGGACACATTTCCGGACCTGGGGGCCCTGTCCGACCAAGAGCTGAAGGACCTGATCCAGCAGCTCACCGAAGAAGAACAGGAAGTCTCCTACCGGAGGCGCATCCTGCACGGCAAGATCGACATCCTGCGGGCCGAGCTGGTCAACCGCCTGCGCAAGAAGCACGAAGAGGGGGAGTCCGTGATCAGCGGCGCCGACGTTCAGCAGCTCACCGACATCCTGGCCGGCAAAGGAATTCCCTCGGACGCCGACCGCGGCTAGGGGGACTCCGTGCACTGCCCGGAGTGCAGCTTCGTCAACGCCGAGGGAGCGAACTACTGCCAGAAGTGCGGCGCCTTCCTGGGCGAGCCGGAGGGCAAGAGCGGCGACACGACCGAGGTGTACCAGGTCGACGAGACCGGTGAGCTGCGCGCCGTCGACCTCGAGGAGGTCACCCATGAGGGAGCCACTCTGGTGATCCGCTCGGGCGGCGGGCGCTCGGGCGAGGCGTTCATGCTGGCGAGCGAGCGAATGACGATCGGTCGCTCGCCCGAGGCCGAGATCTTCCTGGACGACGTGACGGTGTCGCGCAACCACGCGCTGCTCGTGCGTCGCCGCGACGGGCTGTTCGTGGACGACCTCGGCTCGCTCAACGGCACCTACGTCAACCAGCACCGCATCGAGTCCCACCATCTGCAGGACGGCGACGAGCTGCAGGTGGGCAAGTACAAGCTCACCTACCTGGAGCAGCGATGAGCACGGAGGTCGCGGGCGAGCCGCTGCCGCGCAAGGAGAAGGCCCTCACGATCGGCGCCGTCGTGAAGCAGCTGGAGCGCGAGTTCCCCGACATCTCGATCTCGAAGATCCGCTATCTCGAGGACCAGAAGCTGCTCGCGCCGCGGCGGACCCCGGGCGGCTACCGCCTGTACGCCCCGGCCGACGTCGACCGCCTGCGCACGATCCTGCGCCTACAGCGCGACGAGTTCCTGCCGCTGAGGGTGATTCGCCAGGAGCTGGCCGCGGGACGGGCCGACAGCGACTCCCCCGGAGGGCGGCGAGAGCCCTGCGGTCGCCGAGTCCCGCTCGCCTCGCCGGGCCACGGTCGCGCTGCGCGGCCCGGGCTCGCTCTACCGCCTCGAGGAGGTCCTCGACGAGACCGGCGCGGACCCGGCGCTGGTGAAGGAGCTCGAGGACTACGGCGTGATCAAGGGCGAGCGCCGCGACGGCGAGGTGCTCTACGACGACACCGAGCGCGAGATCGTGAGGGCGGTGAGCGAGCTCAAGCGCTACGGCGTCGGGGGGCGCAACCTCCGGGTGTTCCGCACCTCCGCCGACCGCGAGGCGGCCCTGCTCGAGCAGATCCTGGCCCCCGCCCTGCGGTCACGCAACCCCGAGCGCCGCAAGGAGGCGGTCGAGGCGCTCGAGAACCTCGCCGCGATCGCGTCCCACCTCAAGCACCTGCTCCTCATCCGCGACCTGCGCAAGCTGGCGCGCTGAGCTGCGGTCCCCCTGGCCCTCGAGGACCACATCCGCGACATCCCGGACTTCCCGAAGCCGGGCATCGTTTTCAAGGACATAACGCCGCTCTTTCTCGACGCCGGTGCGCTGCGGGAGGCGGTCGGCGCACTCGTGGCCTACGGGCGCGAGCGCGACGCCCAGTACGTGATCTCGGCCGAGGCCCGGGGGTTCGTGCTGGGTGCGGCGGTGGCCGTCGAGCTCGGAGCGGGCTTCGTCCTCGCGCGCAAGCCGGGCAAGCTGCCGCGCGAGGTGGCCTCAGTCGAGTATGAGCTCGAGTACGGCGTGGATTCGCTGGAGGTCCACGCGGACGCCATACCCAGCGGCTCCCGGGTGCTGGTGCACGACGATCTGCTGGCCACGGGCGGCACGGCGTCGGCGCTCTGCGGGCTGGTCGAGCGGGCGGGGGGCGCGGTGGCGGGCTGCGCGTTCGTGATCGAGCTGGCCTTCCTGGAGGGCCGCGAGCGGCTCGAGGGCTACGACGTACGCAGCCTGATCAGCTACCGGTCCGAGTAGGTGGTACTGCGCCGTGAGACGACGGTGGAGGCCGCACCGCCCGAGGTCTGGGCGGTGGTGAGCGATCCCGCCCAGCTGCCGCGCTGGTGGCCGGGGGTCGCGCGCGTGGAGGAGGCCACGCCCGACTCGTGGACCACCGTGCTCGCCTCGCCGCGGGGCAAGGTCGTGCGGGCCGACTACACGCGGGTCGAGGCCGTGGAGGGCGAGCGCGTCCAGTGGAGCCAGGAGCTGGCCGGCACGCCGTTCGAGCGCATTCTCGCCTCCGCGTCGACCGAGGTGTCGCTGGAGCCCGGCGAGCCCGGTGGAACCAGGGTGGCGATCGCCCTCGACCACCGGCCGCGCGGCTGGGCGCGCTTTGCCCCGTTGCAGTTCCGCGCCGCCGCCGCGCGCCAGGTCAAGGGCGCCCTCGAGGGCCTGAGCGCGCTCTTCGGAGGGCCGCGCCCGTGAGGTGGTGGGGGTGGGGCGATGAGGGCCACGAGGTGGTGCTTCCGGACGCCGCCGTGCATCTTCTGCGTAACGACCTCGGAGTCGATCCCGCCGCCCGCCGGGGGCCGGTGGACCTGGCCGACGTGAGGCTGCCCGAGCCCCGGCTCGCCGAGACCGCCCGCGTGCGCCTGGAGAACGCCGTGGGGCGGGAGCATGTCTCCCAGGAGCGCGTGGAGCGGGTGCTGCACTCCGCCGGCAAGAGCTATCCCGACCTGGTGCGCCTGCGCGGCGGCGATGCCTCCAGCGCTCCCGACGCGGTGGTCGCGCCGGGCTCGGCCGAGGAGGTGGCGGCTGTGTTGGGCCTCTGCTCCGAGGCGCGGCTGGCCGTGGTGCCCTTCGGAGGCGGTACGAGCGTGGTGGGAGGCGTGGAACCGGTCAGGGACGGCTTCGCGGGGGCGATCTCGCTCGACCTGCGCCGCCTGGACGGTCTCGGCGACGTCGATCGCGTCTCCCTCACCGCAAGCTTCGGAGCCGGGCTGCTCGGCCCCGAGGCCGAGCGCCGGCTGGCCCGCGAGGGCCTGACCCTCGGCCATCTGCCGCAGTCCTTCGAGTTCTCGACCGTCGGCGGCTGGGTGGCCACGCGGTCCGCGGGACAGGCCTCCACCGGCTACGGGCGGATCGACGAGCTGGTCGAGGGAGTGCGGCTGGTGGCCCCCTCCGGCGAGCTCAACGGCCGCGCGCTGCCGGCCAGCGCGGCGGGACCCGACCTGCGCGAGCTCGTGGTGGGCTCCGAGGGGGTGCTGGGAGTGATCTCAGAGGCCACGCTGCGGGTGCGCCCGTTGCCCGCCGTGCGCCGCTACGAGGGGTGGGCGTTCCACTCGTTCGCGGAGGGGTGCGACGCGCTGCGCGTGATGGAGCAGGCGGACGCGTCGCCGGACGTGGCGCGGCTGTCCGACGAGGAGGAGACGCGGCTGTCGCTGGCCCTGGCCTCGAACGGGGGCGCGACCGAGCGGATCGGCAAGACCTACCTGCGCCTGCGCGGCCGCGAGGGCGGATGCGTTGCCATCATGGGCTTCGACGGCGATGCCGACGACGTGGAGCGCCGCCGCCTGCGCGCATCGGCGCTGCTGCGCGCCGGAGGAGGGCTGCGCCTGGGCCGCCGGCCCGGCGAGCGCTGGCTGCGCTACCGCTACGGGGGTCCCTACCTGCGCGACGAGCTGCTCGACCGCGGCGCGCTGGTCGACACGCTCGAGACCGCTACCGACTGGAGCAACCTGTCGCGGCTCTACCTCGCGGTATCTGACGCGCTTCGCGACACGCTCGCCGGGCGCGGCACGCCGGCGCTGGTCATGTGCCACGTGTCCCACCTCTACCGCTCAGGCGCCTCGCTCTATTTCACCTTTCTGGCTCGCCAGGAGGCCGAAGCCCCGCTCGATCAATGGCGCGCGGCCAAGAACGCGGCCAGCGAGGCGATCATGTCCACGGGCGGGACGATCACCCACCACCACGCCGTCGGGCGCGACCACGCCCCCTGGATGCGCGCCGAGGTGGGCGAGCTCGGCCTCGACCTGATCCGCGCGGCCAAGGAGCGCCTCGACCCGGCAGGGATCATGAATCCGGGCAAGCTGCTGCCCGGTTAGCGCGCGGCGTCTCGGCTGCGCTGTGCGAGCGGCCGGGCTGCCGGGGCCGGCGTTTTAACGGCAGCAAAGAGGGTCAGGTGTGCCGCCGCGGGACCGGGTGCCGTCCTGCCTAGATGTCGTACCACGACAGCAAAGCAGGACAGTAGGCCCTGCTCCGTGCACCCTTCATTGCTGCCGTTCAGAAACGTCCGAGCTCGGCTCGCGCTCTGCGAGTGCCGGGCTCGGGGCGGTAACGGAGGTCTCGTGCGCGCCTTCGGGTCGGGACACTTGGCCCTCGACCCCGGAATCCAGCGCTGTCCTGACTTAGGGGGCCAGGAGCCCCTCAAAGCAGGACAGTGGCCTCCAAACCGCGTTACAGCAACGCGACAAAGGCAACGGCCCGGCCGAACCACCCTTTATTGCTGCCGTTCAGAAACGCCCGGGCCCGGCGGATCAGTCCGCGACGACCCACACCGCCCGGGCGCGCACCACCTCGCGCTCCTCGACGGTCAGGGAGCAGTCGGCGAAGGCCAGCGTGCCGCCCACCCGGTCCACGCGCGTGCGCGATTCGATCCAGGCTCCCGGCCGCGCGGGCTTGAGGAAGTCGACGGTCAGGCTGACCGTGGCGCGGTCGCGGCCGTCGTCGGCGTCGGCCTCGATCGCCCGGCCCAGGGCGAAGTCGGCGAAGGTCGAGAGCAGGCCGCCCTGGACGGTGCCCCGATGGTTGGCGTGGCGCTCCTCTGCGCGCAGCCCGAGCACGAGCTGCTCCCCGTCCTCGCGCACGTGCACCGGACCGATGTGCTCGAGGAACGGGCCCTGCTCGGGAAAGGGGACGAAGCCGGCGGGGACGTCCATCAGCCGCCCGATTGGGGCAGCGGCCGCAGGGGGATCTCGGCCAGCAGCGTCACCTGCTGCTTGCCCTCGCCGCGGGTGACCGGCTTGTCGCGCAGCTCGAGCAGCCCGCGCATCACCGAGGGGCCCGTCTTGAACCGCTGCTCGTTGCCCGGCTCGACGGCGACCGAGGTCACGTCGATGAAGCGGTACTTGCGGTAGTCAGCCGGCAGCTCGCCGCCCGACTGGAGGCTTCCCTGCTGGTCGGTCGCCGTCGCTCCCAGCGACTTGCGGTCGTCGGCGGAGTTGTAGAGCCACACCTGGTATGCGCTCTGCTGGGTGCTCGGCTCGAGGCCGGTGGCGGTGACCACGAGCTGGGTCTTGCCTCCCTGCTGCGCGACGATGGCCTGCCCCTGGGTGTCGACGGGCACCGCGCCGCCCTCGCCGGCGGCCGCCTGCTGGTCGCCGGAGGCGTTGCCGGAGCCGCCGGCCTGCTGCTCGCCGTCGTCGCCGCCCGTGAGCACCCCGCCCGGCCACACCAGCACACCCACCAGCAGCAGGGCCACCACTCCCGCCGCGGCCAGGATGCGGCGGCGCGTGACGGCTTCGCTCGCCGTCGCTTCGCCGGTCGCGCGGGCCGCGGAGCGCCGGCCCGCTCCGCGCTCACCCTCGGGAATGGCGGGCAGGTCGCCGTTTTGGTAGAGCTGCTCGAGCGAGTCGAGCAGCGAGCGCGTCCAGATGCGGGCGTTCTCCGAGCGCCTCAGGTGGCCGCGGGTAGCGGTGACCTCGGGGCCGGCCTGCTGGCCGAGCACGTAGTCGGCCAGCTGCCCGCGCCAATCCTCCTCGACGCCGCGGGCGCTGAGCGGCGCCAGATCGACAAGCGCGTCGCGGGCGAGCTCGCGCACGCGGCGCTCGGGCAGGCCGAGCATGCCGGAGAGCTCGTCGTAGCTCTTGCCCTGCTGGAGGACGAGCTCGACGATCGCCCGCTGCTCATCTGAAAGCTGGTCGAAAGTCGCCATTCGAAAACCCGCGGGAACTGTAGTGTGCGCGCCCCCGTGGACCCCCAGGCTGAGAGCTATCCCGCACCCGGCACGCTCGACGACGTGCTCGGCTTCGAGCTGCTCGAGGCCGGCCCGGAGCGCTGTCGCGCGCGCTTTGCCGTGGAGGAGCGCGTTCAGCAGCCCATGGGGCTGGTGCACGGCGGGGCCTACGCGGCGCTGGCCGAGTCGTTGGTGTCGGTCACCACCTACCGGGCGGTCAGGGACTCCGGCAGCTACGCGGTCGGCCAGTCCAATCAGACGACCTTCCTGCGGCCGGTCACGAGCGGCTCCGTGCACGCCGAGGGCCGGCCCCTGCACAGCGGTCGCACGACCTGGGTCTGGGACGTGACCTTCACCGACGACGAGGGTCGTGTCTGCGCCGTCACGCGGGTGACGATGGCGGTGCGCGGCGCCGAGCCGTCCAACCGGCCCTAGCGAAGGGCCCGCAGCCGCCGTTCGGGCGCGTCGTCGGAGCGGCCCACGTAGCGGTTGGTGATCGGCAGCCGGCGGTCACGACCGAAGGCCTTGGTCGAGATCTTGATCCCGGGCGGTGCCTGGCGACGCTTGTACTCCGCGCGGTCCACCATCCTGATGACCCGCTCGACGTCGTCCGCGGGGAGGCCGCGCCGCACCAGCTCCACGGCGTCGTGGTCCTCCTCGACGTACCCCTGGAGGATGGCGTCGAGCACGTCGTACTCGGGCAGGGAGTCCTGGTCGGTCTGCTCGGCCCGCAGCTCGGCCGAGGGCGGGCGGTCGAGCACGCTGGCCGGCACGAGCTCGCGGCCGGCCTCGGCGTTGCGCCAGCGCACCAGGCGGTAGACCCAGCCCTTGTACACGTCCTTGAGCACCGCGAAGCCGCCCGCCATGTCGCCGTAGAGGGTCGCGTAGCCCACCGACATCTCGGACTTGTTGCCCGTGGTGAGCACGAGCCAGCCGAACTTGTTGGACAGGGCCATGACCACGTTCCCGCGGATGCGGGCCTGGACGTTCTCCTCGGCTATGTCGGGCTCGCGCCCCGCGAAGGCCTCGGCGAGCATGTCGTCGTAGGCGCTCATGGTTTCCTGGATGGAGATCTCCGTGAACTGGCAACCCAGGTTCACGGCTATGGCCCGGGCGTCGGAGCGGGTGCCCTCGCTGGAGTAGGGGGAGGGCATCGAGACGCAGCTGACCCGCTCGGCGCCGAGCGCGTCCGCCGCCACCATCGCCACCAGCGCGGAGTCGATGCCGCCCGAGAGCGCGATCACCACGCGGTCGAAGCCGTTCTTGTCGACGTAGTCGGCGAGGCCGGTGCGCAGCGCCGCGTAGACCTCGGCCTCGGGCTCGAGCAGGGGAGCGAGGCTTCCGCCGACCGTCTTTCCCCGGCTCGGGGCCTCCAGGGCGGCCACGTGCACCACGGGGGGCTCGGCCATCGGCGTGGCGCGGCGCTGGCGTCGCACGTTGACGCGGTGGCGCGTGTCGCGCAGCCGCGCCGCGGACACCTCGCGCGGGTCGATGGTGCAGAAGGTGAGCGACTCCTCGAACTGCGGACAGCGCGCCAGCACGCGGCCGTCCTGATCGATGGCGAGGCTGTGGCCGTCGAACACCAGCTCGTCCTGCCCGCCGACCGTGTTCACGAACACCACGGCGGCCAGGTAGTCGACCGCCCGCTGCACCAGCATGCGCTCGCGCGCGCGCCCGTAGCCGGCGCGGTACGGCGATGCCGACAGGTTGACGATCACCTGCGCTCCGGCCAGCGCCTCGGTCATCGCCGGCGGCCCGGGCTCCCAGATGTCCTCGCAGATCGACAGGCCGATCGGAATCCCGTTCAGCTCGAAGATCGCCGCCTCGGCGCCCGACTGGAAGTAGCGCTGCTCGTCGAACACGCCGTAGTTGGGCAGGTACATCTTGCGGTAGACGGCCGCCACCTCGCCGTCGGCCAGCACGGCGGCCGAGTTGTAGACGTCCTCCGCGCGCTCGGGAAACCCCACCAGCGCGACGATGCCCCGGGTCTGGCCGGCCAGATCCTCGAGCGCGGCGCCGGCCTCCTCGAGAAAGGCGGTCTTCAGGAGCAGATCCTCGGGCGGATAGCCGGTCAGCGCCAGCTCGGGGAACACCACCAGCGCAGCCCCCTCGTCGCGCGCGGTGGCGGCCTGTCGCGCGATCAGGGCGGAGTTTCCCGTCAGATCGCCGACGGTGGCGTTCATCTGGGCGAGCGCCACCCGCAGCGGGTCGGGAGTGGAGGTCATGGGGTGATTATCGCGCAGGCAGAGGCGCGGATCAGCCGCAGCCGATGGGAACGTCGAGATACCGGGATCCGGTCACCCGGTGCTCGAAGTGCCACCACTCGCGCCAGTAGCCGGTGAAGCCGAAGCGTTCCATGGCCCCCTCGAGCGTGAGCCGGTTGCGCAGCGCCCTGCCGCTCGCGTTGCGGGTGTGCGCGCGCGGCCCCAGCTCGTCGTATCCCGAGCCCATCTCCAGGCGTTTTCCGTCGGCGGCGCGCACCAGGGTGAGGTCGACGGCCGAGCCGGTGTTGTGGCGGCTGCGCTGCGCGATGTAGGTGCCCACGAGGTCCCCGCGCCCGGTGCTCCGCGCCCAGCGCACGAGTGCCCGCGACGCACGGGCCGGGCGGTAGGCGTCCTGGATCAGCAGGCCCAGACCCCGCCGCCGCAGCCGGCGCTGGACGCGTCCGACGGACAGTGCCGCGGGCTCGAGCATCAGCGCCCGGTTGCGGCAGTAACCGGGAAGCGGGTGCCCGGTGAGATTGCGCGCCGTGCGGTAGACGAGGTCCACCTCCAGGCCTGGTGCGTAGCGCAGGAGGTCGACCAGGCCGGCCTGGCGGCGGGCGGATGAGGCGGCCCGTGGATCCCGGCGCGAACAGGCGACGTGCGACCCCTCGCAGCGTCGCCGTTGCATAGGCGTGGGAGGGGGCGCCGTCGGTGAGCACGGCGAGCGAGAAACGCCGCTTTCCGCGCTCGAAGAGGGCCGCCTCGTGCACCAGCGAGCCGCTGTCGGTCTGGCGCCAGCCGCCCTTGAAGAACGTGCGCCAGCCGCTGCGCGAGGCCACACGCGAGAAGCCCCAGCGCTGGCCGGGGATGATCGACGAGAGCAGCCCCAGGGCGTAGGCGCGCGAGCGGCGCGGCAGCATGGCCGGCAGACGGCGGAAGAACCGGGCCTGGTCGGACGCGCTGAAGAACACGCTGCCCCAATAGCCGGCCACCGTGAGATCGCGCATGCCCGCCCGCTTGGCCACGCCGATTATCCCGCCGTCCCCGACGCGCGAGTAGATCGCGTCGGCGCGGTCGTTGTCCGACATGGTGATCATCGGCCCGAGCGCCGCGCGCTCCCCGGCGTTGGGTCGCCGGGGCGCGATCTGGCGCAGGTAGGCCACGAGCATCATCGCCTTGCTCACGCTGGCGCTGATGTAGCGCCGGTGCTCGGCGAACCCATACCGGCGCCCGCGCGTGTCGATGAGCGCGAACGAGCTGCCGGCGCGGCCGCGGACGTAGTTGCGGGCCGCCCTGACCTGCGCGCGCGCGGGAAAGGCCGGCGCGGCGGCCGCCTCGCCCGCCACTGCCGAGGCCGTGCCGTGCGAGGCGCCGGCATCGGCCGTCGCGAGCAGGCACACCGAGATCGCGACCAGGCCGAGCAGGCATCGAACCGACATCACTCCAAGCTACCGCCCTGTACGGGTGTCCGTACCCACCGCGCGGGCGAACGGATCTAGTCTTGGCGCTGCATGCGTGAATGGCTCGATCGGGACATTCTGAACCCGTGCACCTACGGCGGGATCGCCTACCTGCTGCTCGCGCTGCCCCTCGGGATCGCCGAGTTCACGTTCCTGGTCACGGCCATCTCGCTCGGTGCCGGGCTCGCGGTCACCCTGATCGGCATCCCGATCCTGATCGTCACCGTCTACGCGTGGCGCTGGATCGCCCAACTCGAGCGCCGCCTGATCGCGGCCATGACCGGCCGGGTGATCGCCGACCCCTACCGGCCGCTGCCGCCCGAGGGGTCGCTCTGGCGCCGCCTCGGGGCACGCCTGGCCGACCCGGCCACCTGGAAGGACCTCGTGTTCCTTCTCCTGCAGCTCCCGCTCGGCGCGGTGGCGTTCGTCGTGACCGCGAGCGTTCTCTCGGTGGGTGTGGCGGCGCTCTTCGCGCCCGTCACCTTCTGGGCGATCCCGGACGGCATCGACATGGGTGTGGTGGTGGTAGACACGCTCCCCGAGGCGTTGGTGCTGGCCGTGCTGGGCGCGCTCGTGCTGCGCCTGGGGATTCCGTGCCTCGGAGCGCTCGCCCGCGCCTACGGCGCCTACGCGGAGCTCCTGCTGGGCTCGAACGCCGACCCGGTGCTCACCCGCGAGGTCTCGGACCTGCGCGACGCCCGCTCGCGCATCATCGAGGCTGCCGACGCCGAGCGCCGGCGCATCGAGCGCGACCTGCACGACGGCGCGCAGCAGCGCCTCGTGGCGCTGGCGCTGAACCTGCGCATGGCCGAGAAGCGCGCCGCGGAGGGCGACCCGCAGGCGGCCGAGCTCGTCCGCGGCGCGGGGGAGGAGGCGAGTCTGGCCCTCAAGGAGCTGCGTGACCTCGCCCGCGGCATCCACCCGGCGATCCTGACCAACCGCGGGCTCGCCGCGGCGCTGGACGACCTCGCCGGCCGGGCGACCGTCCCGGTCGAGGTCACGGCCCCGCGTGAGCGCCTGCCCGAGGCGGTGGAGGCCGCCATCTACTTCGTCGTCTCGGAGTGCCTGGCCAACGTGGGCAAGCACGCGCAGGCGCAGGAGGCCTTCGTGACGGTCACGGCAGGCGGTGACCGCGTCGAGGTCGTGGTCGGCGACGACGGGGTGGGCGGCGCCGACGTGGCCGCCGGATCCGGCTTCCAGGGTCTCCAGGACCGGGTGGGGGCGCTCGAGGGAGCGCTCTCGGTCACCAGCCCTCCCAACGGAGGGACCCGGGTGCACGCCACCATCCCGTTGGCCGAGGAGATACAGCCGACGCTCGCGGTCCGCCGCCCGCTCGTGCTCAATGACGCCCAGGCCGCCGAGCGCCAGGCGCGCCGCCGCCGGCTCCTGGCCGCGCGGCTGGGGGCGTTGGGGATTGCGGCCGCCGTGATCCTGGCCGTCTGGGGGCTCACCGGAGCGCCCAACGCCTGGCCCGTGTGGCCGCTACTCGCGCTGGGCCTCGTGGCGGGCCTCGATGCTTGGTTCGTGCTCGCGAACCCGCCGCTGCGACGCTCCGAGGTGGCCGACGCGGCGGCCGCCCGCGCGCTGCGACGCCGCCGCCGGCTGCGCACCGACGCCGGGGCGGTGGCCATCGTCAACCTGTTCGTGATCGGCGTGTGGCTGGCGGCCGGCGCCGGCTACTTCTGGCCCGTGTGGGTGCTTCTCGGCTCGGCCATCGCCGTCGCGGTCAAGGCGCTGCCCTGGCCGGACATGGTGCGCGAGCGCTACGCGTCCTGAGCGCTCCCGTCGCCCAGCGACACCACCCGCGCGTTCACGCAGTCGGCAAGGCGGCGGGGATCGGCACAGAAGAGGCTGTGGGGGTCGCCGGCGGCGGCCCAGACGCGCCCGTGCTCGAGCAGCGCCTCGTCGAAAAGGACCGGGAGGTCGTGACCGAAGGGCGGCACCCCGCCGATGGCGAAGCCGGTGGCGGCTCGAACCTCGTCGGCGGCGGCCTGGCGCACCTCGGCCACATCGAGCAGGTCGGCCACCCTCTCGGTGTCGATTCGATGGCGCCCGGAAGCCACGCAGACCACTGGGTCGCCGTCGGCCACGAACACGATCGACTTGGCGATCTCCGCCTCCTCGCAGCCCACCGCGGCCGCCGCGTCCTTGACCGTGCGCGTGGAGGCCTCCAGGCGCTGGACGTCGAGCTCGAGGCCGAGCTCGCGCGCCCGCTCGGAGAGGCGCGACATCATGCGCGGGCTTCCACGGTGTCGTGCAGCTCCACGCCGGCCGCCTCGGCCAGCTCGGCCAGGGACTCCGCCACGTCAAGGGCGAGGTCGTCGAGATCCCACAGCAGGTCGAAGTCGCCCACCAAGCCGAAGTTGATGCGCCCGTCGTAGGACAGGAGCGCCACCCCGACCCCCTGACCGGAGGCGAGCGGGACCATCGGGAACGGGTCCAGCATGCGGCGCCCCATCAGGTAGAGCGGGAACTGCGGTCCGGGGACGTTGGTCACCACGAGATTGAAGAAGCGCTGGCGCGACATCAGGCGCGAGGCCTGGCCCATGATCGTGGGCGGGGCGAAGCCCGACAGGTCGGTCAGCACCTGGGCGCCCGACGGCCTGGCCGCCCGACTTGAGGTTCTTCAGCTGCTCGCTCACGAGGTCGAGACGGGCGACCGGGTCCTGGCACCACACGGGCAGCGGGGCCATTATCGCCGCCACCTTGTTGCCGAGGTCGCCGCGCTCGATGTCTCCGCGCACGCTCACCGGCACCATGGCCTTCAGCTCGAGGCCGTCGGTGTTCTGGCCCCGCCGGCGCAGGTGCTTGCCCAGGGCCCCGGCCACCGTGGCCAGCACCACGTCGTTGACCGTGCCGCCGAGCTCGTCCTTGATCGACTTCACGTCGTTCAGGTCGGCTCTGACCCAGGTGAAGCGACGGTGCGGGCCGATCGGCTTGTTGTAGGGGCTCGCGGGCGCCGGGTTGAGGCCGGCCCAGGCCATCGCGCCCACGCCCACCGCCGCGTCGCGCGCGCCCTCCAGGAGCCGGCGCGGGCCGCGCACGATCGCCCGCAGCGTGCGGGTCAGCTCCCCGGGAACGGTGGCTCGCTCGACCAGCGCCTCGCCCAGCAGCTGGGCCGAGCTCGGGAGCGGGCGCGGAAGCCAGCGATCCCCGGCCGCGGTGGGAGCGGCCGGCGCCGGGGAGGTGTCGAAGAGAACGGACATGATGTCGACGCCGGAGATCCCGTCGACGAGCGAGTGATGGGTCTTGGAGAGGACCGCGAAACGATCGTCCTCGAGCCCCTCGACCAGCCATACCTCCCAGAGCGGCTTGTCGCGGTCCAGCTGCTGTGCGAAGACCCGGCCGGCGAGTGCTCTCAGCTGATCCTCGGAGCCGGGCGAGGGCAGGGCGGTGGAGCGCACGTGATAGCGCAGGTTGAGGTGAGGGTCGTCGACCCACTTCGGGCGGCCCTGGCCCAGCGGGACGAACGCGAGGCGCTGGCGGTAGCGCGGAACGAGCGCCAGCCGGCGCTCGAAGGCCTCGAGGAGGTCGTCGTAGGGGGGAGGGGGCCCCTCGAAAACCATCACCGAGGCCACGTGCATGTGCGCGGTGCCGTCCTCCAGGTGGAGGAAGGAGGTGTCGAGCCCGGTCAGGCGGTCGCTGGCCATAGCCCACCGAAAGCTAGACCATCGATTAGTGGAACGAGAGCGTGAGCTGGTCCTCTGCCGGGCATGCGCGCGCCACCTCGTCCAGGCCGGCCACCCGCACCCCGATCAGGCGCACGGGCCGCGGCGGCTCGAGGCGGCGCAGGAGGTCGATCGCCACGCCCCAAACGGTGTCGAGCTCGTTGACCGCGGCGGGCAGCGAGCGGGCGCGCGTGACGATCGAGAAGTCGTCGTAGCGGACCTTGATGCCCACCGTCCGCCCGCGGCGATCGTGCTCCACCAGAGTCGCGCATAGCTGCTCGGTGAGCCGCCGCAACTCGGGCTCCAGCTCGCCCACCCCGCGCAGGTCGCGGTCGAATGTGGTCTCGCGCGACTCCGACTTGGCGTGATGCTCGGTCTCGATCACCCGGTCGTCCTCGAAGCGCGCCAGCCGCCCCAGATAGGGCCCCAGGCGAGAGCCGAACCAGCCGGCGAGCACGTCCTCCGGCGTCTCCGCCAGCCGGCCGAGCGTGGTGATGCCCTGGGCCTCGAGCCGGGCGGCCGTCTTGGGGCCGATGCCGGGCACGAGGCCGGGCGGCGAGCCGGCGAAGCGCTCGCGGGCCCCTTCCGCGCTGAGCTCCACGAAGCCGTTGGGCTTCTCCGCGTCCGAGGCCACCTTGGCCACCAGCTTGCTGGGGCCGAGGCCGATCGAGCAGCTGAGCCCGGTGGCCTCGGAGACCGCCGCCTGGACCCGGCGGGCGGCCGCACGCGGGCGGTCGAGACCGGTCAGGTCGAGGTACGCCTCGTCGAGCCCCACCACCTCGACGCGCTCGACGTGAGCGCGCAGAACCGCCATCAGCTCGCGTGAGCGCGCCCGGTAGCTCTCGAAGTCGGGAGGGATGAAGATCGCCTCGGGGCACAGCCTCCGGGCGCGCTCGGCCGGCGTGGCGGAGAAGATGCCGAAGCGCCGCGCCTCATAGGAGGCCGTGGTGACCACGGCGCGCGGGCTCGAGCCGGCCACGACCACCGGCTTGCCCCGGAGCTCGGGACGGCGCTGCAGCTCGACGCTCACGTAGAAGGCGTCCATGTCGACGTGCGCGATCCACACGCACGAAACGCTACGTGCTCAGCCGGACTGGTTTATGGGGCGAACGAGGATCTCGTTCACGTCGACGTGGGGCGGCTGGGTGAGCGCGAACATCACCGCGCGGGCGATGTCGTCGGCCTCCAGCGCGCCGCTCGGGCGGTTCTCGAAGAAAGGCGTGTCGACCATGCCCGGCGCGATCAGGGTCATCTTCACCGCGGTGTCGGCGATCTCCTGCCGCAGCGCCTCGCCCATGGCCGACACCGCCCACTTCGTGGCCGAGTAGAGCGAGCCCGGGAGCACGCGCCGGCCGGCCACCGAGCTGGTCAGGATCAGGTGCCCGCTGTCCTGCTCGCGAAAGTGGCTCAGGCTGGCGCGGATGGACAGCGCGGCGCCGTAGACGTTGGTGTCGATCATCGACTTCCAGTGCTCGACGGACTCTTCGAGAAAGCCGCGCGCCGCGCCGAAGCCGGCGTTGGCGAAGAACACGTCCATGCGCCCGAATCGCTCGAGGGTGGTGGCCACGAGGGCCTGCTGGTCGTCCCAGCTGGTCACGTCGCAGCGAACCGCGACGGCCTTGTCCTCGCCGCCCAGCTGCCCGGCCAGCTCTTGCAGCTTGTCCTCAGAGCGCGCCGCGAGCACGACGCGGTAGCCGAACTCGACGGCCCGGTGGGCGGTGGCGGCGCCGATGCCGGTGCTGGCGCCGGTGATTACGAGAACGGGTTCGTCGGGCATGGCGATGTTTCTAGCAGTCCCTCCACGCGGGCTAGGGCCCGAGCCGCTCGACGCGCCAGCCCGCATCCGGCTGTGGGAGGTAGGAGAAGCGGTCGTGGAGGCGATTGCGGCCGTGCTGCCAGAACTCCCACGCCTCGGGCGCCAGGCGATACCCGCCCCAGTCGCTCTTCACGGGAAGCTCGGCGCCCTCGTGGCGGGTGCGCAGCGCCGCCACCTCGCGCTCGAGCCACTCGCGGCTCTCGACCGGCCGGCTCTGGGGTGACGCCAGCGCGCTGAGCTGGCTCTCCTGGGAACGGCTGTGAGCGTAGGCCTCGGTCTCGGCGCGGGGTACGAGGCTCACCGGCCCCTCGATTCGCACCTGGCGCCCCACCTCGGGCCAGTGGAAGAGCAGCGCGGCGCGCGGATTGGCCGCCAGCTCGGTGCCCTTGCGGCTCGCGTGGTTGCTGAAGAAGACGATCCCGCGCTCGTCGAAGCCCTTGGTGAGCACCATGCGCGCCGAGGGAGCACCCTGAGGCGTCGCGGTCGCGAGGGCGGCGGCCTCGGGCTCGAAGGCCCCGCGCTCCTGAGCGTCACGAAACCAGCGGCTGAACTGGACCAGGGGATCCGGGTCGAGGTCCTCCGCCTCCAGGGGGCGGTCCCAGGGCGCGCTCACCTGAGGGAGTCTGCCCTATGCGCTGCTTTGCTCAGGAGCCGCCGCAGGCGCGCGGGACCGGGACCAGCTCCTGCACGGCGAGAGAGCCCTCGCCCGCGCGGCCGCTGACCTTGCACAGCGCGTAGCGGCCACTGGCGAATTCGATCCTCAACCGGTAGGGGTGGCCGATCAGCGAGCCCTCGCCCCGCTCACCGCCGGGCACCTCGCGCGTTACGGCCAGACAGGAGTAACGGCCGCTCTCGCGGCTCGGGTCGAGGTGGGCGCCCGTGGAGTCGACGCTGCGCGGATAGGGCTCGCAGGCCACGCCGCGGATGGGCCCGTCGAGCGAGCCGGCGGCCACGCGCCTGCGGGCATCGGCGTCCACCGCCACGCGCGCCTCGCGCAACAGAGTGGTGCGTCGGCCGACATCGGCGCCCGCGTGCGCCCCGCGGCCGAAGCGCGGCCGCTGCTCGGCCCGCAGGCGGGCCGTTCGTTCGGCGCGCACGCGAGCCAGGCGCTCGGCCTCGGCCTGGGCACGCTCGTCCTTGGAGCGGTCGATGCCGGGACCGAGCGCCACCACGAGGGCGATCACCACCAGCGGGAACAGGGCCACGGCCACCTTGCCGGCCTTTGGGAGGCGGCGCCATGCCCAGCCCGGAATGCCGGCGATCCCGGGCAGCGGCTCGTAGCGGTCGTCCTTGCGCGATGGTTCCTGCACCGGCGCGGGCATTCTCGCGATAGCGTACATGTATGCGTCATGCACATGAAGGGCGGGCGGCCAACCTGCTGGGCTCGGCGTCCCTGGCCATCTCCGACCGGCTGCGCCGCGGCACCGAGGCGGGGGCCGGCCAGGGCGGATCGGCGCCCGCCGCCCTGATAAGCCTGGCCGGATATCTCGACGGCCGGCCGATCGACGCGCTGCGCGACCCGCTCGGGCTGACACATTCCGCTGCTGTACGCGTGGTCGACCGGCTTGTGGCGGCGGGACTGGCGCGGCGCCGTCCGGGCCGAGACGGGAGGTCGGTGGCCGTGGAGCTGACCGCCGAGGGTCGCGAGGCCGCCGAGAGCGCCCTCAGCGCCCGGCAGGCGGCACTCGACGAGATCCTCGGCCCGCTGTCGGCAAGCGAGCGGGCCGAGCTCACCCGGCTGCACGAAAAGCTCCTGGGCGGGCTCACCGAGGGGCGTGAGTCGGCTCGCAACATCTGCCGCCTGTGCGACCTGCACGCCTGCGGGCACAACCAGGGGATCTGCCCGGTGACCAACGCCGCCGACGCCTTGTCGTAGCCTTGGCCGCCGTGGCCAACCTCTTCGAGCCCGAGTTCGACGCCGAGCGCGACGAGCCCCCGTTTCGCTGGCGCCGCGCCCTGCTCGCCCGGCAGGCGGGCTCTCGCGAGCTCGGCGCGTCGCTGTTCGAGGTGCCGCCCGGAGCGGCCACGTTCCCGCTGCACGCCCACTACGCGAACGAGGAGCTTCTTGTCGTGCTCTCGGGCCGACCGACGCTGACCGGTGTCGGCGGCGAATCGCGGCAGCTGGAGACGGGGGAGATCGTGGCGTGCCCGGCCGGCCGCGACGGCGCTCACCGCCTCGACAACGAGACCGCTGAGCCCGTCCGGGTGCTCATCGTGAGCACGATGAAGTCGCCCGAGATCAACGAGATGCTGGAGGACAACTCCTACTGGGTGCGCGACTACGCGCCGGGAACCACGCCCGACGATCCCGGCCTTGACGTGAGCGGCCTGCGGCCCTAGGCCGCGGGCGCTGCAACTGCCACCAGCGCGAGCTCCTCTTCGGTGGCGCTCTCCACACGGTCGCGACCGTTCTCCTTGGCGCGATAAAGCGCCGCGTCGGCCGCCCTGATCAGCTCGTAGGGGTCGTCTCCGTCCTCCGGAAGGGCGGCGACCCCCAGGCTCGCCGACAACCCGCGGTCGATCTCCTCCACGTCCAGCCCGGCGATCCGGCGACGGAGCTTGTGGGCCACCGCGACCGCGTCGGTCCCGCTCGTGTCGGGAAGAAGCACGAGGAACTCCTCGCCGCCGAAGCGCGCGACGTGGTCGCTCGCCCGCAGCAGCTCGCGGATGGCGGCTCCGGTCTCGCGCAGCGCGACGTCGCCCTCGGCGTGGCCGAAGCGATCGTTGATCGCCTTGAAGTGATCGAGATCGACGAGCACGACCGCGAGCGGGCGCCCGCCGCGTCGAGCCGCGGCGACCAGGCGCTCGAGCATCTCATCCGCCTGGCGGCGGTTGGGCAGACCGGTGAGCGCATCGGTGGCGGCCAGCCGCTCGGCGCGGGCGAGACGCCGTCGCGTACGCCAGGCGGCGCCGAGTGCGAGCGCGAGAAGACACGCCAGCACTCCGAGCGCGATCTTGAGCGGCAACGGCACCACCGCCACGATCCGCTCGATCATGTGTTGGTGCCGGCCGGGTGGTCGGTGCCGTGGCGGGGGGCTCCCCGCTGCCGGCGCTCCCACGCGGCTGCCGGGACTGCGCCGGCGGATCCTCGGACGCCGCGGCCGGGGCGCTGCCGGACTGCGCGTTGTCGGCCCCGCGCTGTTCGGTACTCGGCCGGCGTGGGCGCGAGGGGGAGGCCGGACGCGAGGTTTCCGTCGGCGTCGAGCCTGCGCCGGCGTTCGTGCCGGACCGCGGGGCGTCAGTAGCGGGAGAAGACGGGGAAGGTGAGGCGGGCTCGGAGCGCGACGACTGCTGCGCTCCGCTCACATCGCCGCCGGCGCCCGCCGCGGCTTGTGCGGAGCCGGACACCTGCGAGCCGGTGACCTCGGTCACCCCTTGGCTGATCTCCGGCAGCGAAGGCACCGCCAGGTCGAGGCTGACCGATGGCGGGGTCGCCTGCAGGGTGGGCGCCGGCCCGGCCATTGACGGTGCGCCCGCGGTGACCTCAGGGGCCGGGATCACCGGGGGCGCGGCAACCGCGATCGGGCCTGGCATGACGAGCCCGACGACGAGAACAACAAGGCCAGCACCGGGACGGAGCCTCGTGGACACACCCGTCTCATCGACCGCAAGAGGCGACCTCTGAAGGGAGAACTGGCGCGTTGGCGCAATCGCGCCATGACCACGCGGCCGTTATCGCGTGTGAATCCGCTCGCCCTGCGGGCCGAATATCGCCAGCGCCTCGGCCGGGCCGTCGACGGCGCCGAGCGCGTGCGGCACGCGGCAGGAGAACTCCACGGCCTCGCCGGGCTCCAGCACGAAGTCCTCGTCGCCGAGCACGAGGCGCAGCCGGCCGGATAGGACGTAGATCCAGTCGTGGCCCTCGTGCACGCTGGGCGCCGCAAGGCGCTCGTCCGCCGGGTAGAGCACCTTGTACGCGTGCATCCCGTTGGCCGCCCCGGCTCTGGTGAGCGGCACGAACGTGATTCCCTGCCGCGTGAAGGCGCGGCTGCGGACGCGCGGGTCGGAGCGCTCCGGCGGGGCGAGGAGCGCGTCGACGCTCACGCCGAGGGCGCGGGCCAGGGGCGCCAGGTGGCCGAGAGTGAGCCGGCGGGCGCCGGTCTCGAGGCGCGACACCGTCGACGCGGCCATGCCCGCGTGCCTGCCGACCTCCTCCAGCGAGAGGCCGGCCTGCTCGCGCAGCTCGCGCAGGCGCCTGCGGGTTCGCTCGTCGGCCGAATCTGTTGCCATCTTGGCAATGTACCTTGTCATATGGGGATGACGTCACCACCCTTGGAGACATGAACATGGACACGAACATCGATGCCCTCGTCGTCGGCGGCGCGGCCGCCGGCCTCTCCGCCGCGCTGGTTCTCGGCCGTGCGCGGGTGCGCACGCTCGTGGTGGACGCCGGGGAGCCGAGCAACCGCGCCGCGGCCGCGATCGGCGGCCTGCTCGGCCAGGACGAAACGAGTCCCGAAGAGCTCTACGCCGCCGGGCGCGCGCAGCTCGCTTCGCTGGCCGCGGTCGAGCTGCGATCGGGGACCGTGAACTCGATCGAGCCGGCCGGAGACGGCGGGGAGCCGGCGTTCCATGCGAGCCTCGCCGACGGCGGAGCCGTGACCGCTCGCCGGGTGCTGCTGGCCGGCGGCATGCACTACGGCGTGCCGGACACGCCGGGCGTCGCGGATCTGTGGGGCGGGGCGGCCTTCACGTGCCCGTACTGCCACGGCTGGGAGAACCGAGACCGGCGGATCGGCATCCTCGGCGCGACCGGCGCCGCGCACCGGGTGGCGCTGCTGCGCTCGTGGAGCGACGACCTGATCGTGCTCGCCGACGGCGAGCTGGCGCCGGAGGACCGCGACGCCCTGCGCGCCGCCGGCGTCCCGGCCACCGAGCAGCCAGTGGCCGAAGTCGCGCCTGGGCTCGTCCGCTTCGCCGACGGCGACGAGCTCGCAATCGATGCGCTCCACGTGCTGGCGCCGATGGCGCCGCGCGACGACCTCGCGGCACAGCTGGGCGTCGCGACGACCGAGCTGCCAAACGGCACGGGAATCGCCGTCACCGACACGTTTGGCGTCACGTCCGTGCCGGGGGTGTTCGCCGCGGGCGACGCGGCGGGCGCGGGCAACGTCGCCGCTTCGGTCGCGGGCGGTAGCCTCGCCGCCACCGGCCTGCATCGCACGCTCATCGGCGAGGTCGGCTAACCGAAGGGGTACCGGCCATGCCCGATTGGACGAAGAAGAACTTCAGCGATCTACGCGACGTCAGCCCGGAGGGTGTCGACATCGAGTGGCGGTTCGCCCGGGAGGCAATGGGATCGCCCGAGCTCGGCGTAAGCCGCTTCACCTACGCGCCGGGTGCCCGCATGCCGTGGGGTCACCGGCATCGCGTGCAGGAAGAGGCCTACGTCGTCGTCGCCGGCTCCGGACGCGCCAAGCTCGACGACGTGATCATCGAGCTGGCGGCCTGGGACGTGCTGCGCGTAGCGCCCTCGGTGGCCCGCTCGTTCGAGGCCGGGCCGGAGGGCCTCGACGTCATCTGCATCGGCGGCCGCAAGCCCGAGGGCCCCGACGGCGAGAAGGTCGAGGGCTTCTGGGACTGATTCCGCGGATTCCACGCGCGATAACCGTGATTATGGAAACCCGGCGAACCATGGCCGCCTGAGTTAGGTTGGACGGGCGCGGCAGGGGCGCCGGCGCCGCGGCTCGCCCCTGCCCGTGCCACGCATGCGCCTTACCGTCGACATCCGCGCTCTTACGGTCGCGCTCCTGCTGCTCGCGGTCGGCAGCACGGCGTGCGGGCCGGCGTCGGCTGCTCCTCGCGGAGCGCCCGATCATCCGAAGGACGTGCGCGACGCCCGCTCGCTCGTGCCGCGCGCGGTCGCGGACGGGAGCTATCAGGCCGGCTCGCCGCGCCTGACCGACATCTGGGTCGACCCGAAGCGCGGGCGTGACGGGGCGAGCGGAGCGAGCCGCGCGAGCGCCCTGCGCACCGTCTCCGCCGCCTGGCGGCGCATCCCCGAGGGAACGGAGCTGCGGGAGACCGGATATCGCATCCTCCTCGCGCCCGGGCGCTACCGCGCCGCCGACGTGCCGGTCTACTGGGAGCGCCGCTACGGCACGCGCGAGGCGCCGGTGGTCGTGGCGGCGGCCGGCGGCCCAGGGACCGTCCGGCTCCCTGCGCTCAACCTTTTCGACGTGCGCTACTTCTATCTCGAGGGCGTGACCGTGAGCGCACGCGGTGGCGACGTCGTTCACTGCGAGCGCTGCGACCACCTCCTGATCCGCGGCTCACGCCTCGCCGGCCGCGGCGAGGCCGCGGAGACGCTCAAGGTCAACCAGTCTCAGCACGTGTACGTGGAGCGCAGCGATGTGTTCGGGGCCGCCGACAACGCGATCGACTTCGTGGCCGTCCAGCACGGCCACCTGCTGGCCAACCGCATCCATCACGCCGCGGACTGGTGCGCGTACGCCAAGGGCGGCTCCGCCGACATCCGGGTGAGCGGGAACGAGATCTACGCCTGCGGCACCGGCGGCTTCTCCGCCGGCCAGGGCACCGGCCTCCAGTTCATGACCCCGCCGTGGCTCAACTACGAGGCCTACGACGTGGACGGTGACCGACAACTTCGTGCACGACACCGAAGGGGCCGGCCTGGGCGTGAACGGCGGCACGCGCATCCTCGTCGCGCACAACACGCTCTACCGGGTTGGGCGCCGAAGCCACACCCTCGAGGTGGTGTTCGGCGCACGCAGCTGCGACGGCCGGCCCGGCGACGACGGCCGCGAGCGCTGCCGGAGCCACATCGAGGCGGGCGGCTGGGGCACCACCGCGGTCGACGACGGCAACAACTACGTACGCATCCCCAACCGCGACGTGTGGGTGCTCAACAACCTGATCCACAACCCCCCGGGACACCCGCGGGCCGGCCAGGTGTTCACGATCTTCGGGTCCTACGACTCGGCCGCGCAGAGGGCGTCGAGCGGGCCCAGCCCGGCCCGGGCCGACGACGGGCTGCAGATCCGCGGCAACTTCGTGCTCAACGGGCGCGGCAGGACGCCGCTCGGGCTCGGAGGCGCCGGCTCCGGGTGCTCGGCCTCCCACCCCACCTGCAACGCCGGCAGGCTGCGCGCCGAGAACGTGTTCGCTCGCAGCCGCGCTGGGTTCGCCGACCCCGCCGGAGGCGACTTCCGCCCGTCGCCCGCCGCCGCCCGGACCCCGCAGTTTCCCCTCCCTGGCGGCGCGGATCCGGCAGCAGCAGCTCCACGTTCCGGTCCGGGGGCGTTCCCGGGTCCCCGTTGGTCTCCGACTGGGGGTCGTTGAAGGCGCGCCCCTCCGCGCGCACCCTATCGCCCAAGGCCGCTTAGCCGTCCGACCGCGGGGCATACTGCGGACATGGCCGATTTCGAGAGCAGCGACCCCCCCAACCCGCCCCCCGTCGGCGCCGCCTCTGCCTCCGAGCGCCTCAGCCAGGTGAGCTTCCCGCACGCGGTGCGCGGCTACGAGCGCGGCGCGGTCGACGACTTCGTCAGAGAGGTCCAGGCGCTCGTGGCCCAGCTCGAGGCCGGCCAGACCCGTGAGGGGGCGGTGCAGAAGGCCCTCGACGATGTGGGAGTCGAGACCGCGGGCATCCTCCAGCGCGCTCACGTGGCCGCCGACCAGCTCGCCTCGAGCTCGCGCATCGACGCCGACCAGCGCGTGCAGAGAGCCGAGGCGGAGGCGGATCAGATCCGGCGGGAGGCCTACGAGTACTCCCAGCAGGTCGTGGTCGACACCCGTGTTCTCTGGGAGCAGCGCCAGCGCCTGATCGAGGACATTCGCGCGCTGGCCGACACGGTGCTGACCACCGCCGACGATGCGATGGAGCGTCTGGAGCTGCCCGAGGGCATCGCCGACGCGCCCGACGGCGATCCGGAGCCGAGTACCGCCGAGACCCAAGCCGTTGGACCCGTCGGCGTGCCCGCGCCCGAGGCCGGCGAACCGCCGCCCGAGGACACGGGCGCCTGGGAGGTCGGGGAGGTCGAGGCCGAGCCGCCCGCCACGGACGAGACGGCCAGCTACGTGGTCACCGAGAGCAACGATCCGTACCCGCCGGGCGCCTACGAAGAGCCGCCGCCCGCGGACACGGTCCCCGCGGAGGAAGAAAGCGACCACACCGTCGAGCTCGAGGCGCTGCCCGGTGGCGGAAGCGAAGCGGGCGAGGAGCGTCCCGCCAGGTCCCCTGAGCGGGGTTGGGACCGCGAGCGCGACTAAGCCGCTCCGCGGTCCCCCTGCCCCAGTTCGATTTCTAGAACGGCATCTTGCCGCGGCCCTTACGGCCGGTGTTGGCGCTCTTGTTGGTCGCCTTGCGTGACGTCCCGAAGGACTTGGAGAAGAGCTTCCCGAGCGGACCCGGTGCCTTGCCTCCAGCGCGCTGTCCGACCCCCAAAGTGCGGTCGACACCCCTCTGTGGCCCCGTGAGCCGGGGCACCAGGAAGGCCAGAACCAACAGGATGATGCATACGGCGATGATGATTCCGATGGTCATGCGTCCCTCATACCCGGCGTGACTCGCGCCGCAAACCGGCTCGGCAGGACGCGCCGCGTCTGCGAAACTTCGCCAGACGGTGGCCAAGCAGAAGCAGATGAAGATGCAGATGCAGGTCGGGGCCCTGGCCGCGATCCCGCAGCTCGAGAGCCGCACCGACGAGCAGCTGGCCAGCGAGTCCAAGCACCGCGTGGCCGCCAAGGCGATCCTCGGTGCTCGCGCGGCCGAGCGCTACGACGTCGACGCCGCCCGCAGCTACTTCAACCAGGCGCTGGCCGGGTGCCATCCCCAGGAGCGGCCCGCCCTGCGTCAGATGATGAAGGCGTCGATGGCTCTCGCCGAGCGCCGGCCGGACGACCTCAAGGCCGCCATGGAGAAGCTGGGCCAGGAGGCCCCGTCGGGACGCCAGCTGTTCCTGCTGCGCATGATGGGCCTGCTCATCCCGCCCGCCAGCGCGGGCATGGTGGCCCGGGTCCGGGGCATCGTGCTCCTGATCCTCCTCGTCATCGCGCTCCTGGCCGTGGGCCTGGGCATCGTGTCCCTGATCGCGCTGCCGTTCGGCGGCATCGGCCTCGGCAGCTCGCTCTTCTTCGGCTTCCTGCTCGTGGTGATCGCACTCGGTGTGCTGGTGCTGTTCGGCCGGCGACGCCAAGCCCGGGCTCGCAGCGCGCGAGCGGCCGGGCCCGCGGCCTAGCGCCGCGGGGTCAGCTCAGCAGGTTCAGTTCAGCGCGGCCGACAGCCGGCGCCGGTGCTCGCGCGCCAGCGGGTCATCGGCGCCCAGCTCGGTGAAGATGGCCACCATCACCCGGCGCACCAGGTCTTGGCGCTCGGGGTCGGCCAGCGCGGCCTGCAGGCCCTCGAGCGCCGCGGCGGGGTCTCCCCCATCCCAGGCCGCGAACGCGGCCTCGAGCTCGGGATCGCCGGCCAGGCGCGCCCGGGCGGCCAGGCCGTCGGCCACGAAGTCGCCCGGCACGTCCTCGAGCACCTCCAGCGCCGCCTCGGGCTCGCCGCGGCGCAGGAGCAGCCGCCCTAGTTGCCGCCGCGCCACGGCATGGCTCGGCTCGAGCTCGAGCGCCCGCCGGAGCGCCGCCTCGTCCTCGCTCTCGGCCAGTTCGTCGGCCTCCGAGGGCACCAGCGCGTCGATGAACCGCTCCACCACCGGGGCCGGCTGGGCGCCGGTGAACTCATCCACCACCTGCCCGTCGCGAAAGGCCTTGACCGTGGGCAGGCCGCGGACGCCGAAGCGCGCGGCGGTCTCCTTGTTGGCCTCGACGTCGAGCTTGACCAGCTCGAGCTTGCCGCCCTGTGCGGCCACCGCCTTCTCGATCACCGGAGCGAGCATGTGACACGGCTGGCACCAATCGGCCCAGAAGTCCACCAGCACCGGCAGCTCTGAGGAGCGCTCGACCACGCGCTGGGCGAAATCGGCGTCGGTTACCTCGAGGGCCAACCCTCAGCCCTCCATCACGAGCTTCGCGGTCTCGAGCACGACGGGTTGCAGCGGCGTGCCCGCCCCGCCGCTGGCCGGGTCGCCCAGCAGGCCGATCGCCTGGACCACGTCCTGGCCCTTCACGACCTTGCCCAGGAGCGCGTACTCCGGCGGGAGACCCGCGTCGGGCGCGGTGACCACGTAGAACTGGCTTCCCGATGTGCCCGGCGGCTCGACGGCGGTCTTGGCCATGGCCACCACGCCCTGGGTGTAGACCGTGTCCGCCGGCGGCACGTCGCGCGTGGAGTAGCCGGGCCCGCCGGTGCCGCTGCCGGTGGGATCGCCACCCTGGATCACGAAGTCGGGGACGATGCGGTGAAAGACGGTGCCGTCGTAGAAGCCGCTGCGCGCCAGGGAGGCGAACGACGCCGCCGTCCTGGGCGAGGTCTTCTGGTCCAGGCGGATGGTGAACTCGCCGCAGCTCGTGGTCATCACCACGTCGTAGGTCCGGCCGGCGGCGAGCGCCTTCGCCGGCTTCTTCGCGCCCCCGTCGGGCTTGGGCTCGGGCGCCGCCACCTCCTGGCAGCCGCCCGCTTCGCCGCCGCCGGAATCACTGGGCGACTCGGCCGCCGGTTGCTCGCTGGGCGCGGGCGGATCGTCGTCCCCGCCGCAGGCGGCCAGGAGCGAGCGCGAGCAGGGCGAGGACTACGAGCAGGAGGCGCAGCACGGGCGCGTAGGCTAGCGACGGTGCCGCTCACCCCCCTCGCAGCTCGCTACGACCAGTTCATCCTCGACCTGGACGGCTGCGTGTGGGTCGGCGGTGTGCCCACTCCGGGCATCGTCGAGGCCCTCGAGACGTTGCGCCAGGCCGAGAAGGGGATCGCCTTCGCCACCAACAACGCCTACGAGTCCGGCGAGGACCTCGTGGCCCGGCTGTGGAAGGTCGGGATACGCGCCTCGCTGCGGGACATGGTCACCGTGGGTGGAGCCATGCAGCATCTGCTGGCGGAGACGCGAACGGGACGTACGGCCTTCGTGATCGGCACCCCGGCGATGCAGCGCCACGTGACCGACGCCGGCCTGAAGGTCCTCAACAACACCGACCTGGCCTCGCGCGCCGAGGTGGTGGTGGTGGCCGGCACCACCGACCTGGTCTACGACGACCTGCGCAACGCCGTCCAGGCCGTGCTGCGCGGAGCGGACCTGCTCGCCACCGCCCGCGATCCCACCTACCCCCAGCCCGACGGGCACTGGCCGGGCACCGGCGCGGTGCTGGCCGCCGTGGAATACGCCACGGGCGCCCACGCCGAGCTGGTGGGCAAGCCCGAGCCGCAGCTCTTTCTCACCGCCGTCGACCGCCTTGGCGAGGGCCGGGCCCTCGTGGTCGGCGATCGCGTGGACTCCGATCTGGCCGCCGCCGCGGCGGCGGGCCTCGACGCCGCCTATGTCCTGAGCGGCGGGGGCGCGCGCTCCGACCTCGAGGGGTTCGAGCCGCACCCGGTGGCCGTGGGCGAGACGCTCGCGGGCCTGCTCGTCGGGTGAGGGTGCCGCGCCGCGCTGGTCACGCCGCCTTCGCCACCCCCTCCACGTCGCGCGGTCGCACGCCGATGAGCGTGCAGGCCTCGGGGGTGACCGTCAGGCCCGCCGCCGCGGCACGCTCCAGCGCGAGCGCCGGGTCGACTCCTCGCGTCTCGTGCAGGTGCGCGGCGCACACGGCGGCCACGAAGTCCGTGTAGAGATTCCCGTGCAGCGCCACCGCCCCGCGCGCGCGGGTCTCGCGCCGCAGCAGGCCGAGCAGTTCCTCGAGCCCCTCCGCGCCGTCCTCGGTCCGGGCCACCGGCACGTGGTGCCACTCGAGGCCCAGCTCCTCGTACGCCGCGAGGTTGTGGCGCGTGGTCATCACCGAGATCACCGTCCGCACTCCTCGCGCGCGCAGGTATGCGATCTCCACGCCGCGCCTGTCGGTACGGTGGAGCCGCCCTCCCCCACCCGGCCGTTCGAGGGCGCACAGCTTGCGCGGGCGCGCCCACCAGATGCGTTTCGGCTCGTTCGTCGCCGGTTCCATGAACCGATAAGGCGGCCGCGGCGAAAACTCTCCCCCTCCCGGTAAGCTGGCTGAATATGTGCCGCGTGTTCGGCTGCGTAACGGCGGAGCCGGCCTCGATCCGGCACGAGCTGGTCGAGGCGGAGAACCCCCTGATCCGCCAATCCGAGGAGCACGACTCCGGGTGGGGCATGGCCGTCTACGAACGCGCCGACGGGTGTGAGCCCGAACTGGTGCGCTACCCCAACGCCGCCCACGGCGACGAGGAGTTCCTCGAGGTGACGAGCAAGAGGGGACGGATCTTCAACGTCCACGTGCGGCGCGCCACCATGGGCGGCCTGTCACTCGACAACACCCACCCGTTCTGCCTGGGAAGCCACTCGCTCGGCCACAACGGGACGATCGTGCGCTACCCGCGGCTGCTCGAGGACCCGCACGTGGCCCGGCCCAAGGGCGACACCGACTCGGAGGCCTTCTTCAACTTCCTCATGTCGTGCTACGACGGCTCCGACCCCGTCGGGTCCCTGCGCCGCGCCGTCGCCACCACCGTGGAGCGCTCCTCCATGAGCGGCCTCAACTTCCTGTTCTCCGACGGCGACCGGCTCTACGCGTACCGGCTCGGCCTGTTCGAGCTGCACTGGCTCCACCGCCCCGGCCAGCTCCTGGTGGCCTCCGAGCGCGTGACCGGCGAGAGCTGGCACACCGTCCAGCAGGACGTGCTGCTGGTGCTCGATCCCGACGATCTCGAGGAGCCGCACGCCGAGCGCCTGATCGGCGACGAGCTGCTCGCGCAGGCCAACATCCACACGGTCGACAAGCACACCCACCTGCGCGGCGAAGAGCGCGGGGCCGCCGCCGCCGAGCGGGCACGCGCCGCAGTGACGAGCGAGTGAGCCGGCGCTTCGCGCTGGTGGTGAACCCCGCCTCGGCCGGGGGGCGGGCGCTGAAGGCGTTGCCCGCCGTGCACGCCGAGCTCGACCGCCTCGGCGCGCCGCACCGCACGGTGATCACGCGCAGCATGGAGCACGCCGCGCAGGAGGCCGAGCGGGCCGCCGGCGAGGGCGAGACGATCGCGGCCATGGGCGGCGACGGGCTGCTGCGGCCGCTGGTCGGCGTGCTCAGGGGGCGCGATTGCGCGCTGGCGCTGGTGCCCTGCGGGCGGGGCAACGACCTCGCCCGGGTGCTCGGCGTGCCGAGCGATCCGGCCGAGGCCACCCGGCTGGCGGTCGAGGGCGAGGAGCGGCTGCTCGACGTGGCCGACGTGGACGGGGTGCCCTTCATGGGCATCGCCAGCTTCGGCTTCGACTCCGACGCCAACCACGTGGCCAACGAGGCCAAGCTGGTGAGGGGTAACGCGGTCTACCTCTATGCCGCGCTGCGGGCGCTGGCGGCGTGGAAGCCGGCCCGCTTCGCGGTCACCGTGGACGGCGAGCGCCGCGAGACCACCGGCTACACCGTGGCGGTCGGCAACTCCAAGGCCTACGGCGGAGGGATGTTCATCCTCCCCCACGCCCAGCTCGACGACGGCCGGCTCGAAGTGATGCTCTCCACCGAGGCGCCCAAGCTCACCTTCCTGCGCGAGCTGCCCAAGGTGTTCAAGGGCGCGCACGTCGACTCTCCTCACGTCGAGTTCCTCGAGGGCCGGCGGATCGAGGTGGCCTCCGACCGCCCGTTCGTGATCTACGCCGACGGCGACCCCATCGGCGCCACTCCGGCCGTGATCGGCGTGGAGGCCCGCTGCCTGCGCGTGATAGCCCCGGCCTGATGCTGCGCGTGGCCCGTCCCCTGGCCCGCGCGGTGCGGGCGACGAGCCGCCGCCTCGGGCGCACGGGCGGGACGACCGCACCCGGGCGGCTGCTGCTGCGCCTCTCGCCCGGCGCGCTGGGATCGATGGCCGGGGAGCTCCAGGAAGGCTCGGTGCTCGTATCCGCCACCAACGGAAAGACCACCACCGCGGCGATGATCGCGGCCTGCCTGGAGGCCGACGGCCGCAGCGTGGTGGCCAATCGCGCCGGGTCGAACATGGCCTGGGGCGTGGCCACGGCATTGCTCGACGCCGGCCGCGAGCCGCACCAGCTCGGGCTCTTCGAGCTCGACGAGGCCTGGTTGCCGGAGGTCGCGGGCGCCATCGCCCCTCGGTTGCTGCTGCTGTCCAACCTCTTTCGCGACCAACTCGACCGCTATGGCGAGCTGGAGACGCTGGCCGACCGCTGGGCCGCCCTGGTGGGCGAGCTGGACGGCCGGGCGGCCTTCGTGCTCAACGCCGACGACCCGCTGGTGGCCGACCTCGGCCGCGGCCGCGCCGAGGTCACCTACTTCGGTGTGGACGACGAATCCCAGGCGCTGCCGGGCATGCAGCACGCGGCCGACTCCAAGCACTGCCGCAACTGCGGTCACGCCTACGTCTACGAGGCGGTGTACCTGGGGCATCTCGGGCGCTACCGGTGCCCGAACTGCGGCCGCGAGCGCCCGCAGCTGCAGGTGGCCGCGCGCGTGGTGACGCTGGACGGCATGCGCGGCTCACGGGTGACGCTGAGCACGCCGGCGGGCGAGGTGGACCTGGCCCTTCCGTTGCCGGGTCTCTACAACGTCTACAACGCGGTCGCCGCCGCGGCCACGGCGCTCGAGCTCGGCGTGCCGCTCGCGACCGCCGCCCGGGCGCTCGAGGGCTTCGGCGGCGCCTTCGGGCGGGTGGAGACGATCCCGATCGAGGGCCGCGAGCTCTCCATCCTGCTGATCAAGAACCCGGCGGGCGCCAACGAGGTGCTCCGCACGCTCACGCTCGAGAAGGGACGCCACGACCTGTGGCTCGCCCTCAACGACCGCATCGCCGACGGGCGCGACGTCTCCTGGATCTGGGACGCGGACTTCGAGGTGCTGGCCGGCCACGTGCGGCGAGTCACCTGCACCGGGACCCGCGCGGAGGAGATGGCGCTGCGCCTCAAGTACGCGGACATCGAGACCGAGCTGGTGGTGGACCGCGACCTGCCCCGCTCGCTCGACACGGCGGTGAGCAACGCCCCGGACGGGCGCCTGTACGCGCTGCCCACCTACACCGCCCTGCTCGAGTTGCGCGACCTGCTCTCCCGGCGGGGCCTGGCCAAGCGGTGGTCGGACTGAGCGACAGCGTCATCTGGCACGACGTCGAGAACGGCGGCTACGACGCCGACCTCGCGCTGTGGCGTGAGCTGGCGCGGGCGGAAAGGGGCCCGGTGCTCGACGTGGGCGCGGGCACCGGCCGGGTGGCGCTCGACCTGGCGGAAGCCGGGCACGAGGTCACCGCGCTCGACTCCGACCCGGCGCTGCTCGCCGAGCTCGCGCGCCGGGCCGCCGAGCGGGACCTGAGCGTCGAGTGCGTGCACGCCGACGCGCGCCGGCTCGACCCGACGCTCCGCTTCGCCCTCGTGATCGCTCCCATGCAGCTGGTGCAGATCCTGGGCGGCGCTTCGGGGCGCGCCGGGCTGCTGGCGGGAGCCGCCTGCTGCCTTGAGCCCGGTGGTGCGTTCGCGGCCGCCATCGCCGACCTCGACGAGGCCGTGGCCGCCGAGGACGCCGCGCCGCCGCTCCCGGACGTGAGCCAGCGCGGCGGCTGGATCTACTCGAGTCTTCCGCTCGACGTCCGCCCCGAGCCGGGCGGAGTGGCGGTGGAGTGGCTGCGCCAGAAGGTGTCGCCCGGCGGAACGCTCACCGAGGAGCGCCACACCCATATGCTCGACTCGCTGGACGCGGGCCAGCTCGAGCGCGAGGCGGCCGGGCAGGGCCTGAGGCCGGAATCCAGGCACGAGGTGAGCCAGACGCCGGCCTATATCGGAAGCACGGTGGTCGTGTGCCGGCGCTGAGGGTCTGCTCGCTCTATCCCGAGTTGATGAACATCTACGCCGACCGCGGCAACATCGCCGTGCTGCGGGCACGCTGCGAGTGGCGTGGGCTGGGGTTCGAGCACGCGGCCGCCAGCATCGGTGAGCGCTTCGACCCCGACGCCCACGACCTCTTCTACATCGGCGGTGGCCAGGACCGCGACCAGGAGGCCGTGGCCCAGGACATGGCTCAGACCAAGCGCGAAGCGCTGCACGCGGCCGCCGGCCGCGGCGCCGTGGTGCTCGCCGTCTGCGGCGGATATCAGCTGCTCGGACACTCCTACGAGATGGCGGGGCGGGAGCTGCCCGGAGTGGGCCTGGTGGATCTCACCACGGTCCGCGAGCCCGGTCCGCGCCTGATCGGCAACTGCGCGATCGAGGCCGACCTCGGCAGCGGCCCGCGGGTGATCGCCGGGTTCGAGAACCACGGCGGGCGCACGTATCTGGCGGCCGGCGAGGAGCCGCTGGGGAAGGTGCTGGCCGGGCACGGCAACAACGGGAGTGACGGCTTCGAGGGCGTGCGCCGCGAAAACGTGATCGGCACCTACCTGCACGGGCCGCTCCTGCCCAAGAACATCTGGCTGGCCGACCGCCTGATCGAGCTGGCGCTCGGCATCGAGCTCGAGCCACTGGACGACGACGAGCTCGAGGACGCGGCGCACGCGTCCGCCCGGCGCGCCGCGGGCGTATGAAGCGAGCTCAGCGCCCGGCGGTGCCGACCACGCGCAGCACCTCGGCGACCGAGGTGAGACCGCGGCGAATCTTCTCGACGCCGTCCTCGCGCAGCGTGCGCATCCCCTCGACGCGCGCGTAGCTGCGCAGCTCGTCGGCCGACGCCCCGTCGAGGATCCTGCGCCGCAGGCCGTCGGTGACGGCCATCAGCTCGTACAGCCCCAGGCGCCCGCGGTAGCCCGTGTGGGCGCAGCGCACGCAGCCCGCGGCCTCGAAGGCGTCAAAGCCCTCCTCGACCTCGAAGCGGTTGCCGGCGAGCGTCTCCCGCGAGAGCTCCACCGCGATCTTGCAATCGCAGAGGCGCCGCGCGAGCCGCTGCGCCACCACGCACACGACGCCCGAGGCCACGAGGTAGGGCTCGATGCCCATCTCCACCAGGCGGGCCACGGCGAGCGGCGCGTCGTTGGTGTGGAGCGTGGTCAGTACGAGGTGGCCGGTGAGCGCGGACTCGATGGCGATCTGCGCGGTCTCGCGGTCGCGCACCTCGCCGACCATGATCACGTCGGGGTCGGCGCGCACCATCGAGCGCAGCCCGGCCGCGAAGCTCAGACCGGTGCGGGGGTTGACCTGCACCTGCTTCACCCCGTCGAGCTCGTACTCCACGGGGTCCTCGACGGTGATGATCGTCCGGTCCGGCGTGTTGATGGCCGACAGCCCGGCGTAGAGGGTGGTCGTCTTGCCCGACCCGGTGGGCCCGGTCACGAGGACGGACCCGTGGGTGGAGGCGATCGCGTGCTCGAATATCCCGCGGTCGTGCGCGTTCATGCCGAGCCCGTCGAGGTCCATCACCACCTGCTGCTTGTCGAGGATCCGCATGATCACCGATTCGCCTCGCACCACGGGCAGGGTCGCCACCCGCAGGTCCACGTGGTGGCCGTCGACGTTCAGCCCTATGCGCCCGTCCTGCGGAAGGCGCTTCTCGGCGATGTCGAGGTCGGCCATGATCTTCACCCGCGACACCAGCCCGGCCATCTGCGTGGCGGGAACGGTGGTGCTGTCGAACACCACGCCGTCGAGGCGGTAGCGCACGCGCATGTCGGCCTTGCGCGGCTCGAAGTGGATGTCCGACGCGCCTCGCCCAACCGCGTCGGCGATGATCGTGTGGACGAGCTTGACCACCGGGGCCTCGTCCGCCTGGTCGCGCAGCTCGATCACCTCGGCCTTGGCGAGCTCCGGCTCTTCGTCGACCTCCTCGACGGCATCGCCGAGCCGCGACAGCTGGCCGATGAGGGCCTCGATGTCGTCGGGCGACGCGACCGCACGTGACACCTCGTAGCCGGTGGCCATCGTTATGTCGTCGAAGGCCAGCACGTTGGCGGGGTCGGCGGTGGCCACCAGCAGCGTGCTCTCGCTCAGGTAGGCGATGGGGATCGTCTGGTAGCGCCGGGCCTTCGCCGCGTCGATCAGATTCGCGGCGCCCTTGTCCACCTGGAACTCGCTGAGGTTCACGAAGTCGAGCCCGTTGCGCTCGGCCAGGGCGCGGGCCAGCTGGGTGGAGTCGACGATGCCCGCTTCGATCAGCGACTGGCCCAGCGTGACTCCGCGCGCCCGGCCCTCGCTGACCACCGACTCGACTATGTCGCGCTCGGCGAAGCCGAGCATCACGATCACGTCACCGATTCGGCGCTTGGCGCCGGTGCGCTGAGAGGGCGGCGTGATCCCGCGTCTGGACGACGGGCCGGCCGGGGCGACCTGGGTCTGGGCCATTACCCAGCTATCGGCAGACGGGACTCAGGGGTTGACCGCTGTCACGCCACGGCCACCGCATCTTCCGCACTTTGGCGGTCCGGGCAAACGCTGAGGGTGTCGAGCATGTCGGTGAGCTCGAACACCCGCCACAGAGGGCCCATCGGGCAGACCACGGCAAAGCGCTTGCGCGCGCGGGTCAGGCGGCGATGGGCGTTGATCAACAGCGCCAGGCCGGTGGAGTCCATGAAACCCACCGACGTCAGGTCGATGATCACCGAGCCGGTGGACTCCGCCACCACTTCATTCAATGCGGAGATCAGCCGAGGGGCGGTGGCGACATCGATCTCCCCCTCGACCAACAACACATCGACGCCGTCACGCGACGTCCGCTCCACGGCAAGCGGTAGCAAGGCGCGCCTACCCTACCTCGCGAAAGGGCCGACCGCCCAGGCCGGTAGGTTGATTCTGTGCTTCTTTCCGACTATCAACGCCGCTCCCGGGCGACGGCGGTGTACCCGGACGCCGGGTCGAATCTCACCTACCCGGCCCTCGGCCTCTGCGGTGAGGCGGGCGAGGCGGCGGAGAAGATCAAGAAGGCGATTCGCGACGACGGCGGTGAGCTCACCCCCGAGCGGCGCGATGCGCTGGCCGGAGAGCTAGGCGACGTGCTCTGGTATCTCGCCCAGCTCGCCACCGAGGCCGGGCTCGAGCTCGACGAGATCGCTGAGTCGAACCTGGCCAAGCTCCTCTCGCGGCGCGACCGCGCCGTCCTGCACGGCTCGGGCGACTACCGCTAACTAGCGCCCGTTGACCGAGAAGCGCTCGAAGCGGGCCGCCGCGCCGGCCGGAACGCGCGCCTTGACGCGGACGCCCTCCGCCGTGTCCTCTCGCTCGAGCTCGCCGGCCAGCTCGTGGAGCTCGGACAGCGTGCCCCCGTTGGCGAAGGGCACCAGCAGGTCCAGCGGCTCGAGCGTGGCCAGGAAGCGTGCCTCGATCGCGGCGCGCAGGTCGTCGAGCCCGATGTCCCCGGCCGCCGACACCTGCACCGCGCGCGGGAAGCGAAACGAGAGCTCGCGGCGGCGCTCGTCGTCGAGCAGGTCGACCTTGTTGAGGGCGAGCAGGTTCTGGCGCTCGGCCGCGCCCGTCTCGGCCAGCACGCCGTCCACGGCCGCGAGCATCTCGTGCAGCTCCTCCTCGGGAGCCGAGGCATCGGCCACCTGCACGATCAGGTCGGCGCCCAGCGCCTCCTCCAGGGTGGCCGAGAAGGCGTCGACGAGCTGGTGGGGAAGCTTGCGGATGAAGCCGACCGTGTCGGTGAGCAGGTAGGTGCGCCCCGAGATCTCGAAGGAGCGCGTGGTCGGGTCGAGGGTGTGGAAGAGCCGGTCGCGCACCCCCACCTCGGAACCGGTCAGCGCGTTGAGCAGAGTCGACTTGCCCGCGTTCGTGTAGCCGGCCAGCGCCACCGTGGGCAGAGCGGCGCGCTCGCGTTCGCGGCGCATCGTGTCGCGGGTGCTCTTGGTGTGGGAAAGCCGGCGCTTCAGCGCCGAGATCCTGTCGCGCGCGAGGCGGCGGTCGGTCTCGATCTGCGTCTCGCCCGGCCCTCGTGTCCCGATGCCGCCGTCCATGCGCCCGGCGCCCAGACGCTCGAGGTGCGTCCAGAGCCCGCGCATGCGCGCGAGGTTGTACTCGAGCTGGGCCAGCTCCACCTGAAGGTTGCCCTCGGCCGAGTGCGCGTGGTCGGCGAAGATGTCCAGGATGATCGCCGTCCGGTCGATCACCGGCACGTCGAGCGCGGCCTCGAGGTTGCGCTCCTGGCGCGGCTTGAGCTCGTCGTCGCAGGCCACGAGGTTGGCCCCCGACTCGGCGATCGCCTGCTTGAGCTCAGTCAGCTTGCCCTTGCCGAAATAGCGGTCGGGATCGGGCTCGGGCCGCCGCTGGCTCATCTCCCCCACCACGGCCACTCCGGCCGTGCGCAGGAGCTCGCCGAGCTCGGCCAGGTCGTGCGGGTCGGGCCCGGCCGCGATGCACAGAGCACGCTGTCGGGCGCGTGGATTTGGTCCGTTCAGGCCCTGCTGCATGCCTTCCAGTCTAGGCCGCCTCTACCCGGGCACAGCGGGCAGGTGCAACCGCTCCACGGGCGGCAGCACTCCGTCTCGCGGGAACTCCGACGGCAGCGAGCTGCCGGGCAGCACGATCACCGCCTCGTCGGGGTCGCCCAGCCAACAGGCGTGCCCCAGGGCGTAGCGGTGGGCGCACAGCGCGCAGGCCACGGCGTCGATCTCCTCGATGCGGCGGTGCCACAGGTCGCCGCCCTCGTCGATCACGTGATCGTCGTCGAGCTCGGCGATACGAAGCTGCAGGCCGAGCGGGTGGCGCTTGGCCGGCAGGCGGCGGCCCTGGAGGGCGCAGAAGATCCCGTCGGGGTTGGTCTCGAAGAGAGCCGAGTGGCGGTAGGCGCCGTCCGGCACCGCGCCTTCGCGATGGTCGTCGTGGGGCGCGAAGGCCTCCAGCTCGCCGAGCAGCTCGCGCAGCCGCAGCGTCTCCTGGTCGGCCGGCTGCGGCGGCACCCCGCGCTCGACCAGCATGGCGTCGCAGGCGCGAGAAGCGCCGAGCGCTCCGCCCAACCCGAGCACCACGTCGCCCAGACCGCGCAGCTCGGAGGCCACCTGCGCGGCCGATCCGGGCTCGAAGAACATGGCCGACAGCCGGATCGGCGGTTCGGGCGCGCGCACCTCCTCCAGCATCGCGAGCTGGAGCGCTCCCTGCATCGGAACGACACCGCAGTAGTGCATCAGCCGCCCAGGCTACCCCGCAGGCGCTCCACCGCCTCGGCCAGGCGCTCGTCGGGCACGGTGAGGGAGATGCGGAAGAAGCCCTCGCCGTTGGGCCCGTACGCCCCGCCGGGCGACACCACCACGCCGGACTCCTCGAGCACCAGCTCGCAGTAGGAGGCCGAGGTGTGCCCATCCGGCACCGGCGCCCACACGTAGATCGTGCCCCGCGGAGGAGTCACGTCCACGCCGATCTCCGCCAGCGCATCGCACACCAGGTCGCGCCGCCGCTGGTAGATCTCGATCATCTCCGCCGGGGGGCCGGCGTCGAGAGCCGCCGCGGCCGCCAGCTGCACCGCCTCGAACATGCCCGAGTCGATGTTGGTCTTGAGGCGCCAGTACGCGCTCAGGGCGTCGGCGTTGCCCACGATGGCGGCGGTGCGCCATCCGGTCATGTTCCAGCCCTTGGACAGAGAGAAGATCTCGACGCCGACCTCCTTGGCCCCCGGCGTCTCCAGGAAGCTCGGCGCCACGTAGCCGTCGAAGGTCGTCTCGGTGTACGACGCGTCGTGCACGATCAGCACATCGTGCTCGCGCCCGAACTCGACGGCGCGCTCGAACAGGCCGTCGGGCACGATGGCGCCGGTCGGGTTGTTGGGGTAGTTGAGGTACATGAGCCGCGCCCGCTCCGCCACGTCGCCGCCGATGGCGGCGAGGTCCGGGGCGAATCCGAGGTCGGGCAGCAGAGGCATCAGCACCGCCTCGGAGCCGGCGAGCAGCGGCCCGCCGGTGTACACGGGATAGCCCGGGTCGGCCGCCAAGGCCACCGAGTCGGGGTCGAGGAAGGCAAGGTTGAGGTTGAAGACGCACTCCTTGGCCCCCAGCGCGGGCACGATCTCGCTCTCGGTGTCGAGCTCCACACCGAAGCGGCGTTGATAGAAGCGGGCGAAGGCCTCGCGCAGCTCGCTCCGGCCGAGGTTGGACGGGTACTGGTGGGTGCCCGGCTCCCGGGCCCCCGCGCAGAGCGCGTCGATCACCGGTTCGTTGGTGGGCAGGTCGGGATCGCCTATGCCCAGGGAGATCACGTCCACGCCCGCCGCCTGCTTCTCGGCGATCTTGCGCGAGAGCTCGGCGAACAGATAGGGCGGCAGGCGGTCCAGGCGGCTACTTGGCTGCATTGAGCTCCTCTACGAATTCATCGCTGAGCGTGCCCGTGTACACGGGGCGCGCCCAGCCGGTCAGGTTCACGTCGAGATCCTCGCCCACCTCGACCTCGAGCTCCCCGCCGTCGAGTGCGACGGTCACGGGGCTGCTCACGCCCGCTGCGCACGGCGGCGACCGCCGCCCCGGTCGCACCGGTGCCCGAGGACATGGTCTCCCCCACCCCGCGCTCGAAGATCCGGGCACGGATGGAATCCTCCCCGGTCCGGCGCCAGAACGACACGTTGGTGCGGCGCGGGAAGAGCTCGTTGCTCTCGATCTCCGGCCCGTAGCGCCCCAGGTCGAGCGACTCGAGCTCGTCGCCGGCCTCGATCGCACACTGAGGGTTACCGACCTGCACGAACTGAAAGGGAAAGTCCCGGTCGGCGGAGCGCAGCGTGCCGGTGCCGTCGTCGCCACCGGACGGAAAGTCGTCGGGCGCTCGCAGCCGCGCCCGGCCGATGCCCATGGTGCAGAGCTCACCATCGATCTGCGGGTGCACCGGGCCGGCGGCGGTGAGCACCGAGAAGGAATCGTCCTCGACCCAGCCGGAGCGGCGCAGGTACATCACCGCCTGGCGAACTCCATTGCCCGACAGCTCGGCCTCCGAGCCGTCGGGGTTGTAGATGCGGACCTCCGCCACCATGCCCTCCGCGTCGCTCTCGCGCAGCAGCAGCAGGCCGTCCGAGCCGATTCCCGTGTGGGGCTCGCAGAGCGCCCTCACGCGCTCCGGGGTCAGCTCGAAGGGGAGCTTTCGCTCCTCGACGATCAGGTAGTCGTTACCGAGGGCCTGCCACTTCTCGAACTCCACGCCCGCGGAATTTATCTAGCGGTGCCCCTTGAACTCGATCACCTGCTGGATTCCGCTCGGCCGGTTGGTGTAGCGCATGGTGTACGGCAGCAGGCCGGGCGCGAACGTGATGCGCTCGCGCAGGGCGTCGGCCCGCCAGGCCGCCGGATCGGCGCCCTGGGCCGCGGCCAGCTCCGCGCCCGCGGCCTCCATCGCCGCCCACAGGTCGGCGCGGCAGCGGTTCACGTCGCCCGTGCCGCAGTAGCGGTTGCGCAGCGGGCCCTTCACCGGCTTGCCGAGCAGCGTCCGCAGGTCCTTGGACATGTACATGTGCCACCCGCCGAACTGTCCACCGGGCGGTAGGTCGAAGCGACGGTGCAGCGTGCCCGAGAGCTGGTCGGCCAGGGGCCGGCCCAGCACCGGCACCATCGCGGCGTCGGCCAGCCGGTTCCAGGCGGTGTCGAGGATCGCCGCACCGGGGTGGTCGATCCTGCCGTCGAGGTCGCGGTCGAGCCGGCTGCCGCGCTGGCGGTTCCAGTCCTCCAAGAGCTCGAGCATCCTGGTGGCCCGCGGCGACGGCGCCGCCCCGCCCCTGAGCAGCTCAGCCAGCAGCGGCACGAAGGTCATCGCGCGCACGTCCTGAGTGGCCCCGGCGTTCATCGCGCCGGTCAGGCTGGCCAGGGTGTGCTTGCGCCGCCTGGACGTGTTCTGGTTGAGCAGGTCGACGCGGCCCAGCGGTCCGTAGGCCCATTGGTTGTCGGCCCCCGGGAAGCCGCGCGCCGGCTTGTTGTTCCAGTTGTTGAGCACGCCGGAGCGCACGATGCCCTGTGGGTGCGCCTTCGGCTTGAGAAACCCGCGCCACTCGTGTCCGCCGCGGCCGTCGGTGGGCAGGCCCGAGTCGACGCCCTTGGCCCGGATCGGCAGGCGGCCGGTGGTGATCATGGCCGCCTCGTCGTCGTCGGCGTAGAACGTGTTGAAGGTCTGAGGCGAGACGGCGGCGGCGTCGAAGAAGTCACTCGCGCTGCGGATCCGGCCACGCGTGAGGCGCTGGAAGAGCAACAGGTCCACGCCGTCGAGCAGGTAGCTGGAGCGCTTGCGCGAAATCGCCACGCGCCGGCCGTCCACCGTGGCGTAGCCCTGCACCGGCCCGTGCACCGTCCGGTCGAACTCCACGCGCTGGCCGTCGATGCTGCCCGCGTCGAAGTGCCTCATCGACCGGCACTTCCCCTTGTACAGGTACTTGGTGTCGCTGCCCTCGCAGAGGGTCTCGACGTAGATGTCGATGATGTCCGCGCCGGCTGACGTCAGTGACCAGACGAAGTCCTCGCGCCGGCCGATGAGGATGTAGCCGGGGAAGGGCGCCGACGTGGCGCCGCGGGCGTTCCAGCCCGGGCCGTGGAGGTCCATCTCGAGCGTCAGGCCGGGATAGAAGTAGCCGATCTGCGGCCCGCCGACGAACAGCGGATTGCCCGACTGCGAGCGCTTGCCCGCCACCATCAGCACGTTGCTCGCCTGCGAAGGCGTGGTGTCGGCCGCCCGTGCGGTGGTCGTGCCCGGTACCGGGATCGGCTGGAAGGAGCCGTTGTCGATCACCACGTTGCCGCTGCGGCTATCGGGCAGCGGCGCGTAGGGGAAGTTCCCCTTGATCGATACCGGGGTCTCCGGATCCTGGCGCTGGCGCAGGTCGTTCCACACCGAGAGGCCGCGGTCGCCCCCGAGCGAGTCCTGCAGCCCGTCGAGCATCTGGGCCGCGTTGACCTCGCCGCCGCCGCCCTCGCCGAACAACTCGCTCTTGACCGCGTTGAGCGCGATCACGTCGTTGCGGGTCCAGGGCTTGGCCGCGCTGTCGGAGTCGCGGAACTGGGTGTTGATGCCCTTTACGAAGACGTCGATGTCGTGGAGGAAGCGGCGTCCGCGCCGGCCATAGCGCTGACGCAGGATCTTGGCCTCCTTGGCCACCTCGCGCTCGGTCTGGCGGCTCGGCTGGAAGGTCTTCAGCCCCACGATCAGGTTGATGGCCCGCAGCCCCGGAGCGTCGATGGCCGCGACCCGGGCGTTGTAGCGCGCCTGCTCGAGCAGCAGCGCCCGGTCCTCGGCCAGCGCGTAGCCCGCGCCGAAGGTCACGGCGTCGTTGGTCTTGCCGTAGATGTGCGGAACGTTGAACGCGTCGCGCACGATGCGCACGCCCTTGCGCGGGCGCTGGGTCTTGAGTGGGCCCTGCCCCCTGGTGCCGAGCTTCTCGGACTTGAAGAAGGTGAAGAGATCGCCGTTGTCGACGTCGTCGAAGAGCGGCGTGAGCGCGTCGTACATCTTGGCCTGGCGATCGCCTCCCGGCGGCACCGGCACGCCGCCGTACTGGCCCGACGGGATGATGTTGCGAGCGGTGCGCGAGTAGTCGCGCACGGCGTGGGCACTCGGAACGGTGGACAAGAAAGCCGCCATGACGGCGGCGAACAGGAACGCGCGCTTCACAGATCTCTCCTCAGGTTGGGGCCTCCCCTGGCCGCGCAGCCAGTATATGGGCGATCCGCTCCGCGGCGGATTCGGGAGCCAGGCCGGTGAGGTCGATCTGCTCCACGTCCGGCAGCCTGCGCATCCAGGAGAGCTGGCGCCGGGCGTAGTTGCGGGTGCGCTTCTTGGTGGCCTCGACGTCGCCGCGCAAGAGCTCCTCGAAGCCCAGCGCGGAGCGTGCCGTGCGCGATGCGCCCGCCTGCGCGGCGGCGCGGACCTGGTCGCCCGCCCCGGCGGCCACCATCTCGTCCACGCGCGCATCGATACGCGCGTAGAGGGCCGTCCGCTCCATCACCAGGCCGCACAGCAGCGTCGGATGGCGCAGGCGCGCGGTCCACAGCCGCGACTCCTCGCCCGTGGGAGCGGGCTGCTCCCCCATCTCGAGCAGCTCGAGCGCGCGGATCACGCGCGTGCGGTCGCCCGGCTCGATCCGAGCCGCCGCCTCCGGCGACCGGCGCGCAAGGTCGGCGTGCAGCGCCTGTGACCCGTGCTCGGTTACGCGCGCCTCGATCCGCTCGCGCAGCTCGGGGTCCGGCGGCGGGCGCAGCTCGAGGTCGGTCAGCGCCGCCTGCAGGTACAGGCCGGTGCCGCCCACCACCAGCGGGCGCCGCCCCGCGGCGAGCGCGGCGTCGATCTCCTCGCGTGCCTGCTCCGCGAACCGGCCGGCGGAGAAGGTCTCATCCGTCTCCACGAAGGAGAGCAGCCGGTGCTCCAGGCGCTGCTGCTCGTCCACGCCGGCCGCGCCCGTGAGCAGCTCGAGGCCGCGGTAGACCTGGAGTGCATCGGCCGACACCGCGAGGGGGTCCTCGCCCCGGGCGCGCAGGAGATCGGCCAGAGCGATCGCCACCGCGGTCTTGCCCACCCCGGTGGGCCCGAATAGCGCGATCACGTGCACGATCGCTAGTAATACCGGGCGTGCGCGCCCTAGCCCTTCCCGTCGCGGGCCTCTGCCTGCTTGCCGGCGCTCGGTTGTCAGGAGTCGGGCTTCGATGAGGCCAAGGAGACCGCCCGGCCGCTCAAGGTCCAGCACGTGCTCGGCGAGAGCAAGGTTCCCGGCCAGGCCGAGGCGCCGGCCGCGCTGAGCACCGAGGCCCTCGACGACACGCTCGCGTTGGGGGTGGAGCCCGTGGCCGCCTCCGTGGCCGGTGGAAAGCTGCCCTCCTACCTGCGAAGCCGGGCCGCGGACGTGCCGCTGATCGACCCGGGGACCGCACCGCCCGGTCGACGCCGACGTGATCATCGCCAGCGCACCCCAGACCAGGCGCAGTTCGTAGAGCTCAGCGCGGTCGCGCCCACCGTCGTGATCGACGAGGGCGGTGCCCAGTGGAAGCTCAACCTGCGCCTGGTCGGCGAGGGCCTCGGGCGCACCAACGACGCCGAGGCCCTGCTCAGCGCCTACGACGAGCAGCTCGCGAGCGTGCGCGACTCTCTGCCGAACAACGCAAAGGTGGCCGGGCGCTACGCCCGCGACTCCTTCGCCGCGGCGGTGTTGGCCGACGCCGGGGTGAAGCTCGTCCGCAGCGACGGCGACGGTGCGAAGCTCAAGAGCGCAGCCTGGGCGAGCGAGGGTGGCGCGCTGGCGGCGGGCGCGGCGCTGGCCGACCTGCAGCGGACGCTCGGCAGCTAGCCCAGACGCGCCAGCAGGGGCTCCTGGCCCGCGAGCGTGGTGCTGGTGGCCGAGTCGATCTCGACGCGTGCCATCTCGCCCGGCGCCGCCACCCCGGCGAAGTGCACCGTCTTGTTGTGCCGGGTGCGGCCGCGCAGGCGCGAGGGATCGGTGCGCGAGGGCCCCTCCACCAGCACTTCGACCGTACGCCCGACGAAGCGCTGGGCGCGCTCGGTCGCGTGGCGCTGCACGGTCTCGACCAGGCGCCCCATGCGCTCGCGCTTGACCTGGTGGGGCAGCACGTCCTCGAGCTCCGCCGCGAGCGTGCCGCGCCGGGGCGAGAACACGAACGTGAAGGCGGAGTCGTAGCGGACCTGCTCGACCACGTCCATCGTGTCCTCGAACTCGGCGTCGGTCTCGCCGGGGAAGCCGACGATGATGTCGGTGGTGATCGCGCAATCGGGCACGAGCTCGCGGATCAGGGCCACCCGATCGAGGTAGCGCTCCCGGTTGTAGGTCCGCCGCATCGCCTTGAGCACGCGCGTCGACCCGGACTGGAGCGGAAGATGGATGTGCTCGCACACGCTGGGCAGCTCCGCGTGCGCGCGGATCACGTCCTCGCGTATGTCCTTGGGATGGGGGCTCGTGTACCTGATTCGCTCCACTCCGTCGATGGCGTCGATCATCGATAGAAGCTCGGCGAAGGACGATTTCGCCCCCACGGGAAGGTCGCGTCCGTAGGAACAGACGTTCTGGCCCAGCAGCGTGACCTCCTTCACGCCGTCGGCGGCGAGCCGCTCGACCTCGGCCACGAGCTCTCCGACCGGCCGGGATACCTCGCGACCGCGGGTGGAGGGCACGATGCAGTAGGAGCAGGCGCAGTTGCAGCCCACGGAGATCTGGACCCAGGCCTGGTGCTCGCGCTCGCGCTTCATCGGCAGGTGGCCGGTGAAGCCCTCGAACTCGAAGTAGCCCTGGGCGCTGAGGCTGTCGCTGGTCAGGAACTCGGCCAGCCGATGCACCTGTCCGGGCCCGAACGCCACGTCGACGAAGGGGAACATGTCGAACACCTGCTCCTTCATCGACTGCGACCAGCAGCCCCCGATGCCGATCACGCGCCGCGGGTCCTCGCTCTTCAGCCGCTTGGCCTCGCCCAGGTGGCCGACCAGCCGGTTGTCGGCCTTCTCGCGGATCGAGCAGGTGTTGAACAGGATCAGGTCGGCGGCCTCGCGCTCTCCGGCCTCCGCATATCCCAGCGACTCGAGCATGCCCTTCATGCGCTCGGAGTCGTGCTCGTTCATCTGGCACCCGAAGGTGGTCAGGTGGTAGCTCTTCACCCCCGCGAGGCTACCGCGAACGCCCGGGGCTAGCGTGCGTAGTCGGTCGCCCGGCTCTCCCTGATCACCGTCACCTTGATCTGGCCGGGGTAGTCGAGCTCCTTCTCCACCGCGCGCGCTATCTGGTTCGAGAGCAGCGCCGCATGGTCGTCGTCGATCTCCTCGGGCTGGACTATCACGCGGATCTCGCGGCCGGCATGCATCGCGTAGACCTTCTCCACGCCGTCGTGGCGGGTGGCTATCGACTCCAGCTCGCGCAGGCGCTTGACGTAGTGCTCCAGCGACTCTCCGCGGGCCCCCGGCCGCGCTCCGGATAGCGCGTCCACGGTCTGCACGATCACTGCCTCCACGGTCTGCAGCTCCACCTCGTTGTGGTGGGCCTCCATGGCGTGCGCCACGCCCTCGGTCTCCTTGTAGCGACGCGCCATCTCACCTCCGACCAGCGCGTGCGGGCCCTCGACCTCGTGGGAGACCGCCTTGCCGATGTCGTGCAGCAGCGCCGCCCGCGCGGCGGTGCGCGGGTCCGCGCCCAGCTCGGCGGCCAGCATCCCGGCCAGCCGGGCGCACTCGATCGAGTGGTGGAGCACGTTCTGGCCGTAGCTCGTGCGAAAGCGCAGCCGGCCGAGCAGCTTGGCCAGCTCGGGGTGAACGGAGCCCACGTTGGCCTCGAACACGGCCTGCTCGCCCACCTCGACCACGTGCTGGTCGATCTCGGACTTGGCCTGGTGGAAGGCCTCCTCGATCCGGGCCGGATGGATGCGACCGTCCTGCAGGAGCTTCTCCAGGGTCAGCCGCGCGGTCTCCCGCCGCACGCCGTCGAAGCCCGACAGCAGCACGGCGCCGGGCGTGTCGTCGATGATGAAGTCGATTCCGGTCAGGGTCTCCAGCGCGCGGATGTTGCGCCCCTCGCGTCCGATGATCCGGCCCTTGAGCTCGTCGGATTTCAGCTCGACCACCGAAACCGTGGTCTCCACGGCGTGGCTCGAGGCCACGCGCTGCATCACGGCGGCGAGGATGCTGCGCGCGCGGCGGTCGGCGTCCTGTCGGGTCTCCTCCTCCACCTGGCGGATCAGGCGGGCGCTGTCGTGGCGGAGGTTGTCCTCGAGCTCGCGCATGAGCAGCTGCTTGGCCTGGCCGGCGCTGAGCCCGGACAGGCGCTCGAGCTCTCGCACCTGGCGTACCTTGGCCTCCTTGAGCTCCTCGCGGTCGCGCTCCAGGTTGCGCTGGCGGTCGTCGAGTGAACGCTCGCGCTCGGCGACCCGCTGGGACTGGAGCTCGAGCGAGCCTTCCTTCGCGCTCAGTCGCTCTTCGAGGCGCGCGATCTCCGAGCGCCGAGCCAGTAGGTCGTCGGTGGCTTGCTCGCCGCCCGCGGGCGCGGCGCTGGGCGTGCCGGCCTCGCGGCGCTCGGGTGCTGCGAGGGGCGCGGGCGCGATGCCCGCCGCCCGTGGACGCTGCACCACCAGCGTCACGGCCGCGGCCACCGCTGCCGCCACAAGAGCCGCCAACACAATCTCCATTTGGGTGTCTCCTATGTCCCGGCGCCCAGGCGCCGACCTCGTCAGTCAATCTCCGAGCAGCCGGCTCGGCGCCACGAGACACCAGTACGAGTTCCTCAACGGAGCGCGCGCCACTCCGGGCGCGCACGATGCGGCTCTATGGACCTTCCCGAGTCGTTCCTCCAGGCAGTTGGGGTGTGGTCATGTCCGTTAAAGAATTCGGTTCGCTGGGTGCTTAAGTCTCAGTGGCGGCCGGTGCGACCGCGTTAACAAGAGGGTAACCCCGCACTGGGACTCGATCAAGCGAGCGGGAGGTTTCGGTCAGCCCGCTCGTAGCGGCGAACCGCCTCATAGGCGACCTCGGTTTCGTAGCCGCGCCGGACCAGCAGCCGCCAGGCGCGGTCACGCTCGCGGTCGTCCCCCGGCGGGCCCATGCGCCCCTCGAGAACCTGCAGCGCGCTCTCCAGCTCCGCGTCGCGGCTGCGCCCGGCGATCGCCGCCTCGATCAGATCGGGCGGTACCCCTCGCCGAGCAAGGTCGCGCGCGATGCGCTGGGAGCCCCACCGATCGAGCTCGCGCTTGTCCTCGGTGAAGCGCCGGGCGTAGCGCTCGTCGTCGAGCACGCCGGCCTCAATCAGCTCGGCCACCGCATCATCGATCACCAGCGGCCCGACGTGCTTGCGCTCGAGAAACCCGCGCAGCTCGGCCACCGTGCGCTCGCGGTAGCCGATGGCCCGGTAGGCCAGCTCGACCGCTCGCCGGTGCTCGATCTCCTCGCTCAGGCGGCTTGCTCCTCGGGCGCCGGCGGCGCCTCAGGCGCGGGCGCCTCGCCGTCCGGTGGGTCGACCGGTGCGACCGCGATCAGCGGCGCCGGCTCCACCTCGAGCGCCTCGTAGATCTTGCGCTCGATCTCGGCGTTGATCTCCGGATGTTCGCGCAGGTAGCCCTTGACGTTGTTGCGCCCCTGGCCCATCCGCTCGTCTCCGTAGGAGAAGAACGAGCCCGACTTCTGGACGATGTTGTGCTCGATGCCCAGGTCGAGGATGCAGCCCTCGCTCGAGATACCAGCGCCGTACTCGATGTCGAACTCGGCCTGGCGGAAGGGCGCGGCCACCTTGTTCTTGACCACCTTCACGCGCACGCGGTTGCCTACCGCCTCGGTGCCCTCCTTGAGGGTCTCGATGCGGCGGATGTCGAGACGCTGGGAGGAATAGAACTTGAGCGCGCGGCCGCCGGGCTGGGTCTCCGGGGAACCGAACATCACTCCCACCTTCTCGCGAATCTGGTTCGTGAAGATGCACAGGGTGTTGGCGCGGTTGAGGTTGCCGGCCAGCTTGCGCATCGCCTGCGACATCATCCGGGCCTGGAGGCCGACCGTCTGGTCGCCCATCGCGCCCTCGAGCTCGGTCTTGGGGGTCAGCGCGGCCACCGAGTCGATCGCCACCACGTCGACCGCGCCCGAGCGGATGAGCAGGTCGGCGATCTCCAGCGCCTGCTCGCCGTGGTCGGGCTGGGACACGAGCAGCTCGTCGACGTCCACGCCGATGCGCTTCGCGTAGCCCGGGTCCATCGCGTGCTCGGCGTCGATGAACGCACAGATCCCGCCCAGCCGCTGGGCGTTGGCCAGCACGTGATAGAGCAGGGTCGTCTTTCCCGACGACTCGGGGCCGAACACCTCGACGATGCGCCCGCGCGGCACCCCGCCGACCCCGAGTGCGAGGTCGAGCGACAGCGCACCGGTTGGGATGGCCTGGACGCGCACCGCGGCCGCCGCCTCGCCCAGCTTCATGATCGAGCCGGCGCCGAACTGGCGCTCGATCTGCCCCAGGGCGTTCTTCAGCGCGGAGTCACGCGCCTGCGCCGCCTTCTGCTGCTCCTTGTCCATCGGTCAGTCCTCTCGAAGTTCTCGGAATGCACAAGGTAGGAGTCGGATCGGACAGACGTTCGCCCCCGTTCCGTCAGGCGGGCAGCTCGACCGATCCGTCCTCGAGGAGCTTCCACCGCGGATTGTGGGCGATCTCCCAGGGGTGGCCGTCGGGGTCCAGCAGGGCGGCCGAATAGCCGCCCCAGAAGGTCTCCCCCGGCTCGCGCACGATCGTCGCGCCCGCCGAGCGCGCCTGCTCGGTCACGGCGTCCACCTCGGCCGGCGAGCGGACGTTGTGAGCCAGGGTCACGCCGCCCCAGCCGCCGCCGTCCTGCACGCCGCTGTCCTCGGCGAGCCGGGCCCGGTCCCACAGCGCGAAGACCATGCCCCCCGCCGCGAAGAACACGACGTCGTCGCCCGGCGCCGCTCGCGTGCGCCATCCGAGCGCCTCGTAGAAGCTTCGTGCTCGCTCCAGGTCGCGCACGCCGAGGGTTATGACGCTCACTCGCTGCTCCATTGCCGCATACTCCCATCTGCCGTGTACGCCCTCCAACAGGCCAACCCGCTCCGGCGATTCGTGCGCGTGTCGGCCGCGTGGCCGCCCGTGTCCTGGTTCTACGCGCGCACGCTGCACCACATCGACCGGGTCGTGTTCCGGCTCACGCGCGGGCGCGCGACGTTCGCCTCATGGGTCGCGGGCCTGCCGATCGTCATGCTCACCACGACCGGCGCCAAGAGCGGCCGCCGCCACACGCTGCCGCTCGTCGCCCTCCCCGAGGGGGAGCGGCTGATGGTGATCGCGTCCAACTACGGCCAGCACCGAAATCCGGCCTGGTACCACAACCTCCGTGCCCACCCGGCGGCCACCGTCGCCTTCGAGGGCACGGAGCGGCAGATGACCGCCCGAGAGCTCGAGGGCGACGAGCGCGAGCGCGAGTACGCCCGGGGAATCGAGATCTATCCCGGCTGGAAGGCCTACCGCAAGCGGGCGGCCCACCGGCAGATCCCGGTGATCGAGCTCACGCCGGTCCCCTAGCCGCGGCCCGCCGGGCCCGCCGCTTGGCCAGGGCCATGCGGACGAGGTAGCGCGGGGTGGGCGGCACCCAGCCGAGCTGCTTGGCGGTGCCCAGATCGTCGCGGTTGGCCCAGTGCTCGATCATCTTGCCGTCGGCTATGCGCAGCCAGTGGGTCTGGGTGGTGGCGAAACGCTCACCGGTCGGAGGGAAGACCTCGTCGACGGATCCGTCGCGCGCGTACGCGGCGAACGGATTGACGTGGCGCCCCGACATGGTGCAGTGGACCACCACCAGGTCGTCCTCGGCCACCACGCCGTGCACCTCCCAGCGCAGGTCGGCGAACGCGTCACGCAGCCAGAGCGCGGTGGCGTGGGCGGTCGAGGGACCAAGGCCGCGCGCCGCGGGCGGCTCGTCGAACTGCTCGTGGTTGTAGAAGTCGGGATGACAGACCGCGTCGAAGTCGGCTCGGGTGCCCGAGCGCATGGCGTCGAGGGTCTGGATGGCGAGTTCCTTGGCATCGCCGGCGACAACCGGCGTGTAGGTATCGGACATGAGCGAGAAGCTAGGAACGCCGGCGGCAAGCATCCGTGACGTTGGTCACGGTCAGCGCGCCCGGCAGGTCTGGACCTCGCAGCGATATGGGACCACCGCCGTCCCGTCGCCGGCGAGCGCGCGCGCCTGCTCGAGCACCCGCGAGCGCTCGGGCTCGTCGAGCGCGGCGATGAAGCTGATCGAGCCGATGCGCCCCTCGAAGCCGGCGGCGTCGAGCACCTGCTCGTTGGCGAACACGCGCTCCTCCAGCGTGCCGAACAGCCCGGGTACGGCCTCGAACGCCGATCGCCAGGCGTTGAAGCGATGCGTCGGCGCGGCGTCCTTGTAGGGCGCCAGCAGCTCGTCGATGCGCCGGTTCACGGGGTCGTCCTCCGTCCGGCGGTTCCACACCAGGGCGAGCAGGCCCCCCGGCCGCAGCACGCGATGGATCTCCCGCAGCGCCGCCGCCTCGGCGAACCAGTGGAAGGCCTGCGCGACGGTGACCGCGTCCACCGACCCGTCGGCGACCGGTATGGCCTGGGCCGTGCCTTCGTGAGATTCGACGGAATCCGGCAGCGCGGCGCGCATCTCGGCCACGGGCTCCACCGCCACCACGTCCAGCCCCGCGGCGATCAGCGGGCGCGTGAGCTTGCCCGTGCCGGCGGCGAGATCCAGCACGCGGGCCCCGGCGGGAAGCTGGGAGACCACGTGCTCGACGGCGTTGGCCGGATAGCCGGGCCGCGCGCGCTCGTAGGCGTCGGCCGAGCGCGAGAAGCCGATTGCCGCGGACGGATGGATCACGCGCGCGCGTCCGCGCCGACGGCGTCGGCCACGCCGGCGAAGCCCTCGCGCTCCAGCTGCTCCACCAGCCCGGCGAGGATCTCCCGCACCAGCCGCGGTCCGCGGTAGACGAGCCCGCTGTAGAGCTGCACCACCGAAGCGCCCAGGCGGATCTTGCGCATCGCGTCCGCCGCGCTGAACACGCCGCCGGCGGCCATCAGGCCGTAGCGGCTGTCCGGCCCGACGATCCCGTACAGACGCGCCAGGATGTCGTTGATCAAGGCCTCGACCGGGCGGCCCCCGACCGCTCCGGGCATGCCCTCCAGGCGCTCGCGCGGCGCGCTCAGGCGCAGGTCGGCCGGCTTGCCCGCGGGGAGGTTGATGGAGAAGCCGGCAACGAAGGGGTAGGCGTCGGCGATGGCCACGATCTCACGCAGGACGCCCTCGTCGCGGGTCGGCTTGAGCTTGAGGATCACGGGCGCGCGCGGCGAGAGCTCACCGAGCCGCGCCAGCAGGCTGTCGAAGCGCGGCAGGTGGTCGAAGAAGTCGCGATCGCCGGGCGAATTCGGGCAGCTCATGTTGAGCGCGACGTAGTCCGCCCGGTCCTGCACGAGGGCGAACGAGCGCGCGTAGTCCTCGTACACGTCGGGCTCGACGGCGGGCCGCTGCGGATCGTTGGTCTTGACCAGGTTCACGCCCAGCTTCGCGCCGCGAACCCGCCCGTCGAGGCGGCGGCTGATGGCCTCGGCGCCCTCGTTGGGCACCCCGTAACACACCACGATCGCCTCGTCCTCGGGCAGCCGGAACAGCCGCGGGCGCGGGTTGCCGCCCGACGGATAGGCCGACACCGAGCCGATCTCGACGTGGCCGAATCCGAGCCTGCTGAGCAGGGCGACCGCGCGGGCGTTCTTGTCGAAGCCCGCGGCGAGGCCCAGCGGGTTGGCGAAGCGCAGCCCCCCGCACTCCACGAGCAGGCGCTCGTCGTGGAAGCCGAAGGCGTTGCCGGCGGCGCGCCGCGTGACCTCGAACCGGCCCGCGAGCTCGCACGAGCGCAGCGCGAGGTTGTGGGCGCGCTCGGCGTCGAGGCGGAAGAGCAGCGGCCGGGCGACCCTTGCGTACACGGAGCTCAGGCCTCGCCGCGGGCGGCCTTGATCTTGCGCCAGCCGCCGGCGCGGTTGTTGGCGATGATCTGCCGGAACATCTCCACGAGGGCGGGCTCGTTGATCGGCTCGTCCTCGTGAATGGAGATCGTCCGCGCGGTCTTGTTGCCGTGGCCGGCGGTGATTATGCCCTCGGGGTCGGGGACGATGGCCCCGTCGTACAGGAAGACGTTCACGTGCTTCTTGGTCGCGAGCAGCGCGCAGATGTTGCCCTCGAGCACGAAGTAGGGCTGGACCCTGCGCTTGATCGTCTCCTCGACCTCGGGATCGGCCTCGTGGACGAGGTCGCGCACGCGCCGGCAGATCTGCTGCTGCCACTCGGGCAGCGGATCGATGTACTCGTCGACGCGGGGGTCCTTGACGTAGCTCACGCCGCGAGGTTAGTTCGTTGCAGAGGCTCGTATAGCGCGCCCTGAGGACGAAGCGTCGAGCGGTAGAGCGTCACCTGGCCGGCCCGGAAAGGCCCGGCCGGCGGCTGCGTGGCGGCCAGGCCGGCCACGCGCCGGGCGCCTCGCTTCACCCGCGCGAGCGTGAGGTGGGGCCAGAAGGGCCGTTTCTCGGGGCGATACCAGCGCCCGGCCTCGAGCGCGTCCGACATCGCTCCCTGGAGCGCCGTGGCTCGCCCGGCCTCGTCCGCGAGATCCAGCGCGAACAGGCGCGGGTTGCGCGGCGGCAGCGCGCGCACGCCGCCCGGGCTCAGGACCGGCGCGCCGATCCCCTCGCCGGCGCCGAAGGCCGCTCGTGCGATGTCCTGCGCCGCGCTCTCGTCCTGCCAGCCGAGGAACACGAGCGTCACGTGCAGGGCCTCTTCGGCCACGGGGCGGAGGTCGCCGCGGCCCGCGGTGAGCTCGTCGCGCCACGCCGCCAGGCGCTCGCGAGCCTCGTCGGGCAGGTCGAGCGCCACGAACATGCGCGCGCGGGGGCCGCTCAGAGCGGGAGGTCCTCCCCCATCAGCAGTCGCCGCATGAGGTGCATCGCCACCGTGGTGGAGCGGTCGCGGATCTCGGCCCGGTCGCCGGGCAGGCGCACGTCGCGCGCGAGGGCCTCACCTCCGGCGAGCTTCGCGCACCAGCACACGTAGCCCACCGGCTTGGTCTCCGTGCCCCCGTCGGGCCCGGCCACGCCGGTGATCGACACCGCGGCCTGCGCCCCGAAGCGCTCGAGCGCGCCGTCGGTCATGGCCTCGGCCACCTCGGGCGAAACCGCGCCGTGGCGCTCGATGAGCGTCGGATCCACCCCGAGCAGGTCGACCTTGGCCTGGTTTGAGTAGGCCACCACTCCGCCGGCGAAGTAGGCCGAGGATCCCGCCCGCTCGGTCAGGCGCGCGGCCATCAGCCCGGCGGTGCACGACTCGGCCACGGCCATGGGCCGGCCGTCGAGCAGATCGGCCACCTGGTCGTCGACGCGCGAGCCGTCGGTCGAGAACAGCGTGCGCCCGTGACGCTCGGTGATCAACTCGAGCAGGGCGCGCCAGGCCTCGTCCGCGCTCGGCTCCCAGCGCGTGACCACCTCCACCTCCGCGCGGCGAAGGCAGGTGGTGATCTCCAGGGAGTCGAATCCCTCGACCTCACCCTCGGCCACGCGCAGGGTCTCGGCGATCTCCGACTCGGGTATGCCGAACAGGCGCAGGGTCTGCTGCTCGTAGCGGGTGCGCGCCCCCACGGCCTCCTGAAATGCCTCCGTCTCCACCGCCTGAGGCCACATCTCGTGCAATTCGCGCGGTGGGCCGGGCAGCACGACGATGGCCGGCTTGCCCGGCACCACCAGGCCGGGCGCCGTGCCCGCCGGATAGATCACGTGGGCGCCCTCGGGCACCAGCGCCTGCTTTCGGTTGGACGCCCGCACCGCCTCGAAGTCGAGGTCGCGAAAGCGCTTCATCAGCGGGCGGAGAATCTCCGCGATGCGCGCTTCCAGGTCCTCGTCGAGAAACAGCGGGCGCTCGCGAAACTCGGCCACCACCTCGATGGTGAGGTCGTCGGCGGTGGGCCCGAGACCGCCGCTCGTGATGATCAGATCGACGCCCTGGGCGGTCAGGAACTCGAGCTGGGCGCGCATGTCCTCGGGCCGGTCGCCGCAGATGGTGATGTGGGCCAGCTCGATGCCCAGCTCGAGCAGGCGATCGGAGAGCCAGGGGCCGTTTCGGTCCCGCACCCGCCCGGTGAGCACCTCAGTGCCGGTTACGACTATTCCTGCCCGTGCCGCCAAGAAGCGAAGACTATGCGCAGGGCCGCTCCCCCAGGGGCAGCGGACGGCTGGAGCGCGGGGTGAACGCGAAGCCCACCGGCTCCCCACCCGCCTCGATCGGAAACGGCCTCCCGTTGCGGGTCATCTCCACCGACGTGTTGCCCAGGTTCACCCGCAGGCGCGGGCCCCGGAACGTCCGTGGCGCCGAAAGCGTCCCCTCGAAGCTGGTCTCGGTACCCGGCCCCCGGTCGACGCAGACGTAGGTCTCGGCCGCGGGCGCGATGCGCAGCACCACCCGACGCGGCCGCGGGGCGGGGCGCTCGCGCTCGGTGCGCTCGCGGGGCGGCTCGGTCTCAGTTGGCTGCGTTGCCTGCTGACCGGGGTCGTCGTCGCCCCCGCCGTCGTCCGAGCTCAGCAGTCCGATCACCAGCAGCGCCGCCAGCACAGCCAGCACACCCAGGGCGATCACGGCCAGCGGCCGCACGTTCCGGGGACCGCCGCCCCCCGGCGCCGCTCGCGCGGGCTGCCCGGGGGTCCGAGCGGCCTCAGCGGCTCGGGCTCCTCACCCGCCTCGTGAGTCGCGCGGTACTCCTCCACCAGGAGGTGGGGATCGAGCCCCAGCGCCTCCGAGTAGGTGCGCAGAAAGGTCTTGACGAAGGTCGGGCCGGGGAGCATCGAGAACTCCTCGTTCTCCAGCGCACGCAGGTACTTCGCCCGGATCTTCGTCGAGGCCTCGACGTCCGCGATGTCGAGTCGCTGCCGCATTCGCGCCTCTCGCAGCGTTTCCCCGATGGTCGCCATCGCGGGCCCCATTCTGTCGGATCGTGGCGGGCGCGGATCGACAAGCAGGTCAGCTTGCGGCGGGCTCGGCGAGGGCCTCGAGCACGCGCGGCACGTCCGCCTCGGTGATCAGCACCTGGCGCGCCTTGGAGCCCTCGTAGCCGGAGATCACCCCGCGGCGCTCCATCATGTCGATGAGGCGCCCGGCGCGGGTGTAGCCCACGCGCAGGCGGCGTTGCAACATCGAGGTCGACGCCGTGCCCATCTGCACCACCGTGGCGATCGCGTCGGGGAGCAGATCGTCCTGGTCGGGGTCATAGTCGCCCTCGCCGGCCTCGGGCTCGTCGTCGCTCTCCACCGCCTCCAGCAGCTCCTCCTGGAGCTCCGGCTCGCCCTGGCGGCGCCAGAACTCGGTCAGGCGCTCGATCTCCTCCTCCGTGATGAAGGCGCCCTGGATGCGCGCCGAGCGGCTCTCGCCCGCGGGCCGGAAGAGCATGTCGCCCTGGCCCAGCAGCGACTCCGCGCCGTTCTGGTCGAGGATCACGCGCGAGTCGGTCTGTGAGGACACGGCGAAGGCGATGCGCGCCGGCACGTTGGCCTTGATCATGCCGGTGATCACGTCGGCGCTGGGCCGCTGGGTGGCGAGCACGAGGTGGATGCCCACGGCGCGCGACTTCTGGGCCAGGCGGATGATCGAGTCCTCCACGTCGGCCGGGGCCACCATCATCAGGTCGGCCAGCTCGTCGATCACGCAGAGGATGTAGGGCAGCGGGCGCTCGCCCTGCTTCACGCGCACGCGGTTGAGCTCCACGAGGCTGCGCGTCTTGGCCTTGCTCATCACGCCGTAGCGCTCCTCCATCTCCTTGATCAGGTTCTGCAGCACGTTGGCGGCCAGGCGCGGGCTGGTGACCACCGGGGTGAGCAGGTGCGGGATGCCCTCGTAGTGGTTGAGCTCGACGCGCTTGGGATCCACGAGCACCATGCGCACCTCGTTGGGATCGGAGCGCAGCAGGACGCTCGAGAGCATCGCGTTCACGCAGCCCGACTTACCGGAGCCCGTGGTGCCCGCGATGAGGATGTGCGGCTGCTTGGCCAGGTCGGTCCCGATGGCCTTGCCGGCGATGTCCTTGCCGAGCCACACCGACAGCGGCGACCAGCCCTTGGGAGCGTCCTGGAAGACGTCGCCCAGGTGGACCATCTTGCGCACGCGGTTGGGCACCTCGACGCCCACCGCCGTCTTGCCGGGGATCGGGGCCAGGATGCGCACCTGCTCGGCGGCGAGCGCGTAGGCGATGTCGTCTTTGAGCTGAGAGACCTTGGACATCTTGATCCCCGGGGCGAGGCGCAGCTCGTAACGAGTCACGTGAGGTCCGGTCACGGTTCCCATCACGCGGGCGTCGACGTTGAAGTGGCTGAGCGCCTCGGTCAGCTGGGCCCCGACCTTCGCGATCCCCTTGGTGTCGACCTTCTGGGCCCCGCTGGAACGAGCGAGAAACGACGGCTTGGGCATGCGGTACTCCACGTCGTCGGCCTCGGTCACCGCGGAGCGGCGATTGCCCATCGGGGTGAGCTCTTCCTCGGGCTCGGGCTCTTCGTCGGGGCTAGGCAGCGGCTCGGTGGGATCGTCGGGCGGATCGACCTCGTCCGATTCGGCCTCCTCCCCCTCGTCCCCGGGATAGAGATCGGGGTAGCGCTCGGCGGCATCGAGCGCCGGCGCCTCGACGTGAGTGGCGCGCACCACCGGCTCCTGGCCGTCGGGTTCGGGTGGTTCGACCGACTTCAGGGATCGGGTCGCCCGGCAGCGGACCCACCGGGCGCGTGGCCTCGGTCGGCAGGTTGAGCGACTGAGCGGTACGGCGCACCCGGTCGCCCGTGGTGGTGGCCGCCTGCTGGCCGGCCTGCACCACCCCGGCGATCGACGCGCCGGTGAGCAGGAGGATGGCCGCGAGCATCAGGAAGACGAAGAGGATGTGTGACCCGGCCTTCGAGAACAGCGTGCTCGACACCCAGAACAGCGTCTCCCCCACCAGGCCGCCGTGCTCGCGCAGGTAGCCGGCGTCGAGGAAGCCGTCGCGCGCGGTCTCCCCGGGCCCCAGGCCGAGCGTGCCGGCCGCCAGGCCGAGGGTCAGGGCGGCGACCAGGCAGGCCGCCCCCGTCCGGAGGGGGTGCACCACCCCCATCATCGGGCGCACCACGAGCAGCGCTCCCGTCGCGAACAGCGCCACGGGAGCCAGGTAGCCCACCGAGCCGAAGAAGAAGAGAATCCCGTCCGCCAGCGCTTCGCCGACCTCGCCGCCGGCCCAGCTGAGGTAGAAGACGCAGGCGAAGAAGGCCGCGAAGGCGACCAGGGCCAGGCCGACCAGATCCCAGTGGCGCTGCTCGAGCGAGGGCAGCTCGAGCGAAGGCCAGGGCGACCGGGAGCGTCGACGCTTGCGGCGGCGTGATGCAGCCATCCCGCCAAGGTTCGACAAAGCCCGCCATCGCCCTCCCTACCATGAGGCGGGATGAGCGGACGACCCCGGGTGCTGGTTGTCGAGGACGACGCCGATATCGCCGGCGTGCTCCGCCGTTCCCTCGACAAGGAGGGCTACGAGGTCCGTATCGCGGGCGACGGTGAGACCGCTCTCGACCAGGCGGACGACTTCGAGCCCGACGCCGTTGTGCTCGACCTGGGCCTGCCCAAGCTCGACGGAGTGGAGGTGTGCCGCCGGCTGCGGGAGGAGGGCGACGTGCCCATACTCATCCTCACCGCGCGCGACGCCCTCGAGGCCCGCGTGGCGGGGCTCGACTCCGGAGCCGACGACTACCTGGTCAAGCCCTTCGAGCGCGAGGAGCTGCTGGCCCGCATGCGGGCACTGCTGCGCCGCCGCCCCCCGCGGGGCAGCGCCTATCTGGTGGTGGGCGACCTGCGCCTCAACCCCGACAGCCACGAGGTCCTGCGCGGCGAGCGTGAGCTCGAGCTCACGGCCCGCGAGTTCGAGCTGCTCGAGCACCTGATGCGAAACGAGCGCATCGTCGTCTCGCGCCAGGCCCTGCTGGACGAGGTCTGGGGCTACCACCCGTTCGCCGAGACCAACACCGTCGACGTGTTCATCTCCAACCTGCGCCGCAAGCTCGAGTCGGGCGGCGAGCCGCGCGTGCTGCACACCGTGCGCGGGGCCGGCTACGTGTTGAGAGAGGCATGAGAACCCGGCTCCCGGTCAAGCTCAAGCTCGCGGTGGTCACCGCCGCGCTCACCTTCGGGATCCTCTGCCTGTTCGCCATCGTGATCGGCGCGGTGGCCGAGCAGCGCATCCGGGCCGGCTTCGACGACGACCTGCGGGCCACCACAGCCGACCTGCTCAACAGCCTGGGTGAGCAGATCACCGATTCCGACCAGGAGGCTCTTGTGGCGGCGAGCCTGGGCGACGCCGAGGTCCGCCTACTCAATCGCAGCGGTCTGGTCGCCTTTCCCCGGGGGCTGCCGCCCCTGGTTCCGTTCGGCGTGGAGGGGATCGTCGACGTCGACGACTACCGCATCGTCTCGCGCCCGTTGACCGTCTCGCGCAACAGCAGCGGCGAGCCGTTCGGCGGCCCGCTGCTGGATGAGTCGGTGGCCGACTACGCCGGCTTCGTGCAGTACGGCAAGCCGAAGAGCACCGTCTCGCGCACGGTCGGCCGCGTGCGCATCTTCCTCGCCTTTGGCGTGATCGGGGGAACCCTGCTGGCCTTCCTGGGCGGCCTCTACGTGGCCCAGCGCGCGATGCGGCCGATCGCCGGCCTCACCCGGGCCGCCCGCGAGGTGGCCCGCACGCGCGACCCCGACGTGACCCTGCCCAAGCCCAGGGCCAACGACGAGATCTCCGACCTCGCGTACACCTTCGAGGCCATGCTCAGCGAGCTGAGCGCCGCGCGCGGCGAGACCGAGGACACGCTCGACCGCCAGCGCAAGTTCGTGGCCGACGCGTCGCACGAGCTGCGAACCCCGCTCACCAGCATTCTGGCCAACCTGGAGCTGCTCGAGTCCGAGCTCAGCGGAGAACAGCGCGAGATGGCGGAGTCGGCGCTGCGCTCGTCCAGGCGGATGCGCCGCCTGGTGGCCGACCTGCTGCTGCTCGCCCGCGCCGACGCGGGCCGCGAGGCTCCGCGGGTGCCGGTCGATCTCGTGGCCGTGGCCCGCGAGGCGGCGGCCGAGGCCGGCGCCCTCTCCTCCGAACATCCGCTCTCGCTCGACGTGCGGGAGCCGGTGGTGATCAACGGCGCGGCCGACGACCTCCATCGCCTCGCCGGCAACCTGATCGAGAACGCCCTCCTGCATACCCCTGCGGGCACGCCGGTGACGGTGTCGGTGCGGCGCGAGGGTGGCTGGGCGGTGCTGGAGGTGGCCGATCGCGGCCCCGGAGTGCCGGCTGAGCTGCGCGGGCGGCTGTTCGAGCGCTTCGCACGCGGTGAAGGCGACCGGGCGCCCAGCGGGGGCAGCGGACTCGGCCTCGCCATCGTCAAGGCGGTGGCCGACGCCCACGGCGGCCGCGTGGAGCTGGTGGAAGCAGACGGCGGTGGGGCGCGTTTTGTGGTCAGGCTGCCCGCGACGGAATCGGAGCCGCTGCGCTCCGATCCGCCGACTACGGTGTTCACGCCACAGAAGTCCTGACGGCTACCAATCGTTCTCTCCTCGGAGGCTCTCTTGAAGTCCATTCTGCGCCGGCGCCCGTCGCCGGCCCTAGTCATTTCCTGCGTCGCGCTGTTCGTGTCCCTGAGCGGGGTGTCCTACGGCGTGGCCACCGGCTTCATCGACAGCCGTGAGATCCAGAACAACTCGGTGAGCAGCAGGGACCTGCGCAACAACACGGTTCGCACCTTCGACCTGCGTAACAACGAGGTGCGCGGCTTCGACATACGCAACTCGACCGTGCAGGGCCGCGACGTGGCGCTCAACACGCTGACCGGCGCGGACGTCAGCGAACGGGACCTCGAGAAGGTGCCGAGCGCCATCGCGGCGGATTCCGCGCTGACCGCGGGGTCGGCCAACGGCGTGACGCCGAAGCCCATCTCCTACGCGGCTCAGGCGGGCAGCGGGTTCGTCGAGGTGCTGAACCTCGGCGGGCTGAGGCTGGAGGCCGCCTGCGGCTTGGGCATGTCCCCCATCCTGCAGGTGCGGGCCAGCACCGCGTCCTCGAACTCCGAGCTCTCGTCGATCTTCCCGGGCTCGAGCCTCAACGAGCCCGACCTGGACGTGGGCGAGACCGTCCTCGTAGCCAACAACGCGCCGGCGGGGATCGCCCAACTCGTGTACGCCAATGCGGGCGGTCACGTGGTCACGATCCAGGCCGAGACGCGCCAGGACAGCAACGAGGTGCTGAGCACCACCAACGACTGCGGCTTCTTCGGGATGGCCCACGCGAACTAGCGCGCGGGCCTTTAGACCTCCACCACCACCGGCAGGATCATCGGCCGGCGACGCAGGCGGTCGTAGACGAACGCCGCCACGTCGTCGTGCAGGTGGTCCTGCAGCAGGTCTATCTCGCGCACCTGCTCGTCGGCCGAGCGCCCCAGCGAGTCGTCGACCGCCTCGCGCAGCTCGTCGACGAAGCCGTCCGAGTCGTCCAGGAACGGCACACCCCGGAAGATGATCTCCGGCGGCACGACCGAGCGGCCGTCCTGCTCGGAGACGGTGGCCACCACGATGAAGATCCCGTCGGCCGAGAGCATGCGGCGGTCGCGCAGCGCGACGTCCTCGATGTCCCCCACGTCCACGCCGTCCACGAAGATCATCCCCGCCTGCTCGCGCTCCCCGAAGCGCGCGCCCGACGCGTCGATCTCGAGCGGCAGGCCGTTCTCGCCGCGGAAGATCGACTTGGGCGGCACCCCGACCGCCTCGGCGAGCTCGGAGTGCAGGCGCAGGCGCTTGAAGTCGCCGTGCACGGGCAATACGTAACGGGGCTTGGTCAAGTTCAGCATCAGCTTGAGCTCCTCGGCGTACCCGTGGCCTGACGCGTGCACCGGGACGTCGGCGGCGGTGATCACGTTGGCGCCCAGGCGGTAGATGCGATCGATCGTCTCGTTCACCGCCCGCTCGTTGCCCGGGATGGCGGTGGCCGAGAAGATGACCGTGTCGCCGTCGTGCAGCTCGACGTTGGGGTGGTCGCCGTGGGCCATGCGCCGCAGCGCCGAGAGCGGCTCGCCCTGGCTGCCCGTGGAGATCACCACCAGCTTGTGGTCGGGAAAGTCCTCGATCTCCTTTGGGCCGACGAGCATTCCCTCCGGCACGTCGATGTGCCCCAGCATGCGCCCGATGTTCACGTTCTTGCGCATCGACCGGCCCACCAGCGACACCTTCCGGCCCACCACCGAGGCCGCGTCGACCACCTGCTGGACGCGATGGATGTTCGAGGCGAAGCAGGTGACGACGATGCGCCCGGGACAGCGCGCGAACACCTCCTCGAGCTTGGGGCCGACGCTCGACTCCGAGGGCGACATGCCGGGGCGGTCCGAGTTGGTGGAGTCGCCGCACAGGAGGAGAAGCCCCTCGCGCCCGAGCTCGGCCAGGCGCGCCACGTCGGCGGGCACGCCGTCCACAGGAGTCTGGTCGAACTTGTAGTCGCCGGTCAGGAGCGTCGTGCCCAGCTCGCAGGTGAGCGCAACCGCGAAGGCGTCGGGTATCGAATGGGCCATCTTCACCATCTCCACCGAGAAGGGCCCGGCCTCGAAGGTCTGGCTGGCGAGCACGTCCTGTACGGGCACGTCGCGCAGCTTGTGCTCGTCGAGCTTGGAGCGGACCATCGCCGCGGTCAGCGGGCCTCCGTAGATCGGTGGCGTCGACCCGAGCTGGCGCAGCACGAACGGCAGGGCGCCGACGTGGTCCTCGTGGCCGTGGGTGAGCACGATGGCCTCGATGTCCCCTGCCCGCTCGCGCAGGTAGGTGAAGTCGGGGAGCACGAGATCGATCCCCAGCTGATCGGGGGCGGGGAACATCAGGCCGGTGTCAACGACCACGAGGCGGTCGTCGTACTCGACGACGGTCATGTTCTTGCCGATCTCGCCCAGCCCGCCCAGCGGGAGGATCCTGAGGGTCTTGCTCGGGGTCAAACCGTGGCCAGGAGACCGTGGCGCTCGAGCGCTGTGCGGAGGACTGTCTTCTCGCGCTCGGTGGCCTCGACCAGCGGCAGCCTGAGCCCACCGACCTCATGGCCCGCCATGTTGAGCGCCGCCTTGAGCGGGATCGGGTTGGTGGTCACGGTGAGTGCGTCGTACAGGTCGCGCAGCCCGTCCTCGATCTCCGAGCGGCTGTCGGGCTCGTCGATGATGCGGCGCATCTCGCGGCCCACCAGGTGCGATGCGACGAGGATGCCCCCGCTGCCGCCCATGTCCATCACCCGGCCCAGCACCTCGTCGTTGCCGGCCAGGAGGTCGAGGCCGTCGATGGTCTGCATGTCGTCGTAGCGGGCCTGCTTGACAGCCACCACGTTGTCGATCTCCCCCAGCTCGCCCAGGAGATCGTTGGAGATGTCGATCACGCAGCGGGCGGGGATGTTGTAGACGACGATCGGCCGGTCGGTCGACCCGGCCACGGCCTCGAAGTGAGCCTTGATGCCGAGCCGGTTGGGCTTGTTGTAGTAGGGGGCGACCACGAGCATGGCGGTCACGCCGATCTCCGACGCCCGCTCGGTCAGCTCGACCGAGTGCCGGGTGTCGTAGGTGCCGGTGCCCGCCACGATCGTCGTGCCCTCGGGGCACTCGGCCACGGCGAGCTCCCAAAGCCGGCACTTCTCCTCGTCGGTCAGCGTGGAGGACTCCCCGGTGCTGCCGGCCAGGACCAGGCCGTCAGACCCGTTGTCGAGCAGGTGGCCCATGAGCCGAACGGCGGCGTCCTCGTCCAGACCGCCGTCGCGGTCGAACGGCGTGACCATCGCAGTGAGGATTCCGCCGATGCGGGGCACTACTGAAGCGGCTTGAACGGGTCGGGGCTGGCGTTGACGTCGCCGGAGGGCGGGCGGGGCGGTGGCTCGTCGTCGTGCTGCTCGGCCACGGGCGCATCCGCGGACGGCGCATCGGTCGCGGGGGGCACTTCGGCGGGCGGGGGCGCCTGCTGAATCGGGCGTCCGTGCTCGTCGTACTGCACCCCGCCCTGCTGCCCCTGAGACGGTTGAGACTGGTTCTGGTTGAACTGCGTCTGAGCCTCGTCGAGCTTCTGTTGTGCCTGCTCGGCGAGCTTCTTGGCCTTGTCCATGAAGCCCATGGTTCTTCCTCCGATCGTCAGGAAGGAGCGTACCGCGCCGCCGGACGGACGGGTGCGGGCATTCAACCCTTCCGAAACGGTGGTCGCGAATGTCAGAATGGCCGACGCGCAGATGACGACCGAACGCGACTACAGCCACCGGACGACGGTCCAGAAGCTCGGCGTGCAGCCCGACCAGCGCATCGAGGTCACGGGCGACGTCGGATCCGGCCTGCGCCGCGACGTCAAGGAAGCGCTCGGGCGCGGCCTCGTCAAGTCAGGCGAGCTCGACGGCGTGATCGTGCTCGTGGAGTCCGAGGACGAGGCCAGGGAGACCCTGGCCCGCTACCGCTCGCGCATGCGCGACACCGGCTACATGTGGGTGATCACCCGAAAGCGGGGCCACGAGGGCTATCTCAACCAGATGGCGCTGGTGCCCCACGCCAAGCGGCTGGGCCTGATCGACAACAAGACCTGCTCGATCGACGACGAGCGATCGGGCATCCGCTTCGTCGTGCCACGCTCGCTGCGCGGGGCCAACGCCGCCTAAATCCGCGACGGCCTCGGGCCGATTACGCGGGCATGCCGGCAAGAAACGTCAGCGGCCGGCGCATAGGCGCCGCCTTCATCGACCTGTTCATATTTGCCGCCCTGTGCCTCGGCCTCTTCTTTCTGACGGCCCAGTCCACCGACGGCTCGGTCGTGCTCGGCAGCACCAACATCCACATCCAGCTCGGCGACCGCACCTGGTACGTGGAGGGCGGCGACGCGGGCCGCGTGTATCTGATCGAGCTGGCCGGGGCGCTGGTCTACTTCGGCCTGCTTCCGGGCCTGACCGGCTGGACGCCTGGGAAGCTGCTGACCGGGCTTCGGGTGGTGCGCGCCGACCGCCGCCGGGCGGGCGTGTGGCGAAACCTCATCCGGCCATTCGCCTGGATCGCCGACGGCTTTCCCTACCTCCTGCCCGGCCTGGTGGGCTTCATCCTGATCCTGGCCACCCGCGAGCACCGCCGGGTGGCCGACTTCGTCGCCGGCACCTACGTCGTCGACCGCCGCGAGGCCGGGTCCGCCGCGCCGGCGCCCGCCCCGGACTGGTACCCCGATCCCTCGGGCGCGCCGGGCCAGCGCTGGTGGGACGGCGAGCACTGGACGGTCCACACGCGCTAGGCGCGCTACCGCCTCACGCTGCGCTCCTAGAGCAGGTGCTCCAAGCCCACCGTCGGCGAGCGCTCCAGCGTCGCCACCCTGCGCACGGCCAGCAGCACGCCGGGCATGAACGATTCGCGGTCGATCGAGTCGTGACGGATCGTGAGCGTCTGTCCCGGCCCGCCGAACACGACCTCCTGGTGGGCCACCAGGCCGGGTAGGCGGATGGAGTGGATCGGCTCGTGGACGTTGCCCCCGGCGGCCGCGATGAGGTCCGCGGTGCGCCGCGCCGTACCCGAGGGGGCGTCGAGCTTTCGGTCGTGGTGGAGCTCCACGATCTCCACCTCCGGCATGTGCCGCGCCGCCTCGGTCGCGAACTTCATCATCAGCACCGCGCCGATGGCGAAGTTCGGGGCCACGAAGAGGTTGGCCTCCCCCACTCCCTCGAGCTCCGCGAAATCGGCGCCGGTGGTGCCCATCACGCAGTGCACCCCGGCCTCGAGGCAGTGACGGGCGTTCTCCAGGGCGGTGTCGGGGGTCGAGAAGTCGACCACCACGTCGGCGTCGCCCAGCACGTCGGGCAGAGAGGCGTCCAACAGCGGATCCGCGCGGCCCACCAGGGCCAGGTCGTCCTCTCGGTCGACCGCGTCGCAGACGGTCTGCCCCATCCGCCCGGCGGCGCCGGAGACGGCGACGTTGATCATGCCGCCTGGGCGAGCCCCGGCGAGACCGACTCGAGCGCGCTGCGGAACGCGTCTTCGCTGCCGCCCACGCCCGCGGCCGACATCCGCTCGGGGCTCCACAGCTCCCGGGCGAGGCCCATCACGTCGTCGAGCGTGACCGCGTCGAAGGCGCCCAGCACCTCGTCGACCGAGAGCAGCGGAACGTCCATGAGCACCGAGCTGCCCAGCCGGTTCATCCGGCTCAGCGTCGACTCCATGGAGAGCACGGTGCGGCCCTTCACGTTCTCTCGCGCGCGCTCGAGCTCTTCCTCGCTCACGCCCTCGGCGTGCAGGCGGCCGAGCTCGTCGCCGATCACCTTCATCGCCTCGGCCACGTTGTCGGGCCGCGTGCCCACGTAGACCGCAACCTGACCCGAGTCGAGGTAGTGGCTCGAGTAGGAGAAGACCGCATAGGCCAGGCCCCGCTTCTCGCGCACCTCCTGGAACAGCCGCGACGAGGTCGAGCCGCCGAGGATGGTGTCGAGCACTCGCAATGCGTAACGGCGATCGTCGCCACGCGGGATGCCCGGGCCGCCGATGCACAGGTGGTACTGCTCGGTCTCCTTCTCGTGGAAGCGCAGGACCGGCGTGACGCCGTTGGGCGATCCGGTTACCGCCGCCGTGCCCTTCTCGCCGGGCGACACCGAGCCCGACACCAGCTCCACGATCGCGTCGTGCTCGAGGTTGCCGGCGGCGGCGACGACGATGTTGGCCCCGGTGTAGCGGTGGTCGTGCCACTCGGCGATCGTCGGCACGGGCACCGATGCGATCACGTCGGCCGTGCCGATGATCGGCCGGCCGAGTGGATGGTCGCCGAAGACCGCGCCGGACAGCACGTCGTGCACCTTGTCCGACGGCTCGTCCTCGTACATGGCGATCTCCTCGATCACCACCTGGCGCTCGGAGTCGATGTCCGGGTAGGCGGGCCGCAGGACCATGTCCTGAAGCACGTCGAACGCATGCTCGAGATGACGGTCGAGAAAGCGCGAGTAGACGGAGGTCGTCTCCTTGCCGGTGCCGGCGTTGACCTCCGCCCCCATCGCATCGAACACCTCGTCGATCTCGCGCGAGCTGAAGCGGTCGGTGCCCTTGAACAGCAGGTGCTCGAGGAAATGCGAGATGCCGGCCTGCTCGACCGGCTCGTCACGGGATCCACTGCGGATCCAGAAGCCGAGCGCGATCGAACGGACCGAGGGCATCGCCTCGGTCACGACCCGCACGCCCGAACCCAGAGTGCTCAGTTGCGCTGCCTCGGGCAGGCCAGTCATCAACGGGGGTCCGGGGGCGTGAGCCCCCGGCTGCCATCGGTCATTTACGTGCGCTCGCGCGGACGGCGGTCGCGGTCCCGCGGGCGGCGGTCCCGGTCACGGCCGTTGCCACGGCTGCCGCGGTCGCCGCGGTCGCCACGGGGGCCCTTGTCGCCGGTGCCCATCGAGGACAGCTCCTCGGGCGACTTGCCGGAGATCTCCGGGTCGTCGGCGAGGCGCAGGCCGACGCGGCCGCGCTCGCGGTCCACCTCGACCACCTTCACCTTGAGCTCGTCGCCGCGGTTGAGGACGTCCTCGACCGTGTTGACCCGCTCGCCGGGCTTGATGTTCGAGATGTGCAGCAGGCCGTCGGTGCCCTTGGCCAGCTCGATGAAGGCCCCGAACGTGGTCGTCTTCACGACCTTGCCGGTGAACTCGTCGCCGAGCTCGATCTCCTTGGTCATCGAGCGGATGCGGTCCACCAGGGCGTCGCCCTGGTCGCCCGTCTGGGCGTAGATGCGCACCATGCCGTCGTCGTCGATGTCGATCTGGGCGTCGAACTCCTCGGACAGCGCCCGAATCGTCTCGCCGCCCTTGCCGATCACGGCGCCGATCTTCTCGGTGTCGATCTGGATCGCGCTGATCCGCGGGGCGTACTGCGAGAGCTCGCCGCGGGGCTCGGAGATGGCGTCCTTCATGTTGCCGAGGATCGACAGGCGGGCGTCCTTGGCCTGGGCGAGCGCGTCGCGCAGGATGTCGAACGTCACGCCGGTGATCTTGATGTCCATCTGCAGGGCGGTGATGCCTTCGGAGGTACCGGCGACCTTGAAGTCCATGTCGCCCAGGTGGTCCTCCACGCCCGCGATGTCGGTGAGCACGATGTAGTCGTCGCCCTCCTTGATCAGGCCCATCGCCACTCCGGCCACCGGCGCCTTGATCGGCACGCCGGCGTCCATCAGCGAGAGCGAGGATCCGCAGACCGAGGCCATCGACGACGAGCCGTTGGACTCGAGGATGTCCGAGACCACACGGATCGTGTACGGGAAGTCGTCCACCGTCGGCAGCACCGCGAGCAGCGCCCGCTCGGCCAGCGCCCCGTGGCCGATGTCACGGCGCTTGGGACCGCGCATGAACCCGGCCTCCCCGACCGAGAAGGGCGGGAAGTTGTAGTGGTGGAAGTAGTGCTTCTTCTCCTGGAGCCCGAGGGTGTCGAGGCGCATCTCCTCGCGCGTGGTGCCCAGTGCGGCGACCGAGAAGGCCTGGGTCTGGCCGCGGGTGAAGATGGCGGAGCCGTGCGTGCGCGGCGCCATTCCCACCTCGATCCAGATGTCGCGGATCTCCTGAGCGCCGCGGCCGTCTGGGCGCTTCTTGTCTATCGCGATCCGCTTGCGGATCAGCTCCTTCTCGAGCTTGTCGAACGCCAGCTGAACCTGGCCGCGGCGGATGGCGTAGGACTCAGGCTCGTCGGGATTGCCGGAGAGCGACTCCAAGGCGTCTTCCTCGACCCGCTTGGTCGCCTCCTGGCGCTCGAGCTTGTCGACCACCTGGGTGGCCTCGCCGAGGGCGGCGCCGAAACGGTCCTGCACCTCGGCGAGGACCGACTCGTCCACCTGCTGCGGTGTCGACTCGACCTTGTCCTTGCCGGCCTGCTTGCGCAGATCGTGCTGGGCCTGGCACAGCTCCTTGATGGCGGAGTGGGCGATGTCGAGCGCATCGAGGATCTCGGCCTCGGTGATCTCGTTGGCGCCGGCCTCGACCATCAGGATGGCCTCCTCGGTGCCCGCGACCACGAGGTCGAGCGGGGACTCGAGCAGCCACTCCTCATCGGGGTTGACGAGGAAGTTGCCCTCCGCGTCCTGGCCGATCCGGACCGCGCCGACCGGCGCGGGGAAGGGAATGTCGGACAGCATCAGCGCGGTGCTGGCGCCGTTCATCGCGAGGATGTCGTAGGGGTTCTCGTGGTCGATCGACATGGGAATCGACACGAGCTGGGTCTCGCGCCTCCAGCCCTTGGGAAAGAGCGGGCGCAGAGGCCGGTCAATCATGCGCGCGGTGAGGGTGGCCTTCTCGCCGGCCCGTCCCTCGCGCTTGAAGAAGCTGCCGGGGATCTTGCCCGCGGCGTACATGCGCTCCTCCACGTCAACCGTCAGTGGGAGGAAGTCGACGTCGCGCTGGTTGCCCGCCGTCGCGGTGCACAGCACCATCGTGTCCCCTGCCGTCACTACCACCGAGCCGGACGCCTGCTTGGCGTATTTGCCCGTCTCGAACGCGATCGAGGTGCCGCCGATCTCTACCGAGACGCGGCTCACTCCATCAGTCATATGCTTCCTTTCGGCCGCCTCCGGTTGGCGGCAATGGCTTCTTTTTTGTTCCTTTTAGAACGGCGTCAAGGCTAGCAGCGGGCCAGAAAGCCCTGGCCGGGCACTCCCGGGTGCGTTTCGCCGCACGCGAACTGGGTCGGCGTGGTCGCCACCCCGGCCCTCACCCCGGTGCGAAAGTCGCGCTCCACCCGCTCGGCGATCTCCTCCGAGCGCCGGTCGGCCTCGAAGCGCACGAGGTCGAGGCCCAGGCGCCGTGCCCGTTCCCAGAGGTGAGGGTCGTCCTGGTGGCCCTGATCCTCCAGCAGGGAATCGTGCATCTCCCAGAAGCGGCCCTGCCGGGCCGCCGCCTCGGCCGCGGCGGCCAAGACGCGCGCCCGCGGGTGCTTGGAGACCACGGGAAAGTGGCGAAACACGCGCTTGATGGCCAGCTCCTTGAGCAGGAGGTGGGCCTGCGCGCAGTAGGGGCACTCGAGGTCCGAGTACTCGATCACGACCGGGCCGGAGCCCCGTACGTGGTCGTCGGCCCCCAGGTCAGGCGGCGCTGCGCTGGTCCAACGCGTCAAAGATCAGGTTGGCCCCGGGTACCTCGAGCGGCGGCGACATGTACGCCCACTCGACCTCGCCCTCCGGCCCCACCATCACCAGCGCCCGGCCCGACACGCCGTACTTCTCGGACCACACGCCGTAGGCCTTGGCAACCTCGCCCTTGGGGTGAAAGTCGGCCAGCAGCGGCATGGTCAGATTCAGGTGATCCTGGAAGGCCTTGTGGCAGAACGCGCCGTCGACGCTGACGCCCAGCAGCTTGGCGCCGCGCTCCTCGAGCTCTCCCAGCACCTCCTGGTAGACGCTCAGCTGGTCGCTGCAGGTGGGACTGAAGTCGGCGGGGTAGAACACGAGCACCACCCGCTGCCCGCGCAGGCCGGCGAGCGAGACCTTCTCCCCGTCCTGGTCGGGGAGGGTGAAGTCGGGAGCCTCGGAGCCGGGCTCGATCACCGACGCAGACCGAGCTCCGCGATGAGCGCCCGGTAGCGGTCGATGTCGCTGGCCTGCAGGTACTTGAGCAGGCGGCGGCGCTTGCCCACCAGCATCAGCAGCCCGCGGCGCGAGTGATGGTCCTTGGTGTGCTCGCGCAGGTGCTCGGTGAGCTCGTTGATGCGCGCCGTGAGCAGCGCGACCTGGACCTCGGTGGATCCGGTGTCGGCGTCACCCCGCCCGTGCTGGGCGAAGATCTCCTGCTTCTTCTCGGCGGTCAGTGACATCGGCGGAAAACCGTAGCAGCGATTTCGCAGGTTGCAGGGCCTGCGTGAGCGGGATACGTTGCGCAGGTCCGGCCATGCAGGAGAGGGGAGCGGCGATGAGTCGCAGGGCGAGGCAGTGGACCAGAACGTCGATCTACGTGGCGATGGTGGTCGCCCTGCTGGCCGGCGCGGCGCCGGCCGGCGCGCAGGTCGACCTCAAGCGCTGCCCCAAGGTCAACCCCGAGGCGCGCTGCGGGAAGGTGCAGGTGCCGCTCGAGCGCGGCAATCCGGCCTCGCGCCAGATCGGCATTCACTTCGCGGTCTTCCGGCACACCAACCGCAAGCGCGAGCCCCTCACGCCCGTCTACGTGATCTACGGCGGGCCGGGCTTCGCGCCGAGCTACTCGACCGAGGGGCTGTTCCTGCTCGAACAGGCGCGCCGGCGCCACGACCTGATCGTGATCGACTATCGCGGGGAGGGGCGCTCGGACGCCGTCAACTGCCGACCTCTCCAGCGGCTCAAGACGAGCAACGCGGCAGCGATTCAGGGCGCAGTCGGCGCCTGCGGCGCTCAGCTCGGCAGCACGGCCGACGATTACGAAGCGGCGGACGTCGCCGACGACGTCGAGGCGGTGCGGGCAGCGCTCGGCCATGAGCTCATCAACCTCTACGGACAGTCTTACGGCACGCTCCACTCCCAGGCCTACGCGCTTCGGCACGGATCGCACATCCGCTCGCTGATACTCGACGGGGCCTTCAGCCCACTCCAGTTCGACACCGCCCTGCAGGCGGGCGCCGACGTCGCCGACGCGAGCGCGAGGAGCGTGGCGCTCATCTGCCGCCGCTCGCCGTCGTGTGCCCGCGACAACGGGCGCCCGGCGCGAGCGCTCGCGCGTCTTGCCGCCAGCCTGCGGGCCCGTCCGTTCCGCGGCGTCGGCCGCGACGAGCTGGGCGTCCGCAAGCGGGTGAGGATCGACGAGCCGATGCTGGCGCGCATCATGGGCAGGGACGACTACGCCTACATCGGGCAGAGTGAGCTGCCTGCCGCCGCAGCCGCCCTGCGCAACGGCGATCGCACGCCGCTGCTGCGCCTGGCGGCGTTCACGGGTCCCGACTTCGAATACGACGCCGGCTACAGGAGAGACTCCGCCGGCATGAGCGCGGCCGCCGGCTGCACCGACTTCCCGGTGCCGTGGGACGTGAACGCCCCGGTCGAGCAGCGGCGAGCCCAGGCCGCCACCGCCTGGGCCACCCTTCCCCAGAACGCCTTCAGCCCCATCTCGGTGCAAGGCTGGCTCGGCTACTGGGCGCCCGAGTTCTGCGTCGAGTGGCCGGCGCCCACCGATCCTGAGCCCGTCTTCACTCCTGGGGTCGCCTTCCCCGACGTGCCCACGCTCGTGATCTCCGCCGAGCTCGATCTGATCACCACCGAGAGCAACGGGCGCTTCACCGCCGGGCTATTTCCGAGCAGCCGCTTCGTGGTGCTGCGAAACGGCGGACACACGCCCGGCTTCTACAGCCAGTGCACCCCGCCGCTGTACGCCCGCTTCTTCAGGACGCTCGAGACCGGCAACACGAGCTGCGTCGAGCGCGGGGACGCCGATCGCCCGGCGATCGGGCGCTTCCCGCTTCGCGCACGCGGAGCGCGCCCGGCGAGCTCTCGCCGCGGCGATCGGTCGCGCACGATCGACCGGCGCGTGGCCAGCGTCGCCTGGCTGGCCCTGCAGGACGCGATGCTCCTGAACGGCTCGGTGCCGACCCCGACGGTCAAGGGCGTGGGGTTGCGCGGAGGCCGCTTCGTGGGGGCCTTCAGCGAGGAGCAGGGCGCCGTGAAGTTCCGCCTGCGGCGCCTGCGCTTCAGCCGCGACGTCCGGATCAGCGGAAGGGCGAAGCTCGCCTTTGCGCAGGGCAGCTTCGTCACTGCACGGGTCAGGGTCGATGGTCCAGCCGGGGCGGATGGCCGCCTGCGCCTGCGCGGCGACTGGTTCAGCCCCGAAGCCCGGAGCATCAGCATCGAAGGGAGTCTCGGCGGGAGACGAGTGGCGGTGAGGGTCCCGGCTACCTGACCGCGGCCCGCTCGCAGATCTCCCGCGCCTGCTCCACGTCGCGGTTCATCTGCTTCACCAGCGTGTCCACGGAGTCGAAGGCCTTCTCGCCGCGCATCCGCTCGAGAAAGGAGATCCGCAGCGTCTCCCCGTAGATGTCGCCCTCGAAGCCCAGCAGGTAGGCCTCCACCAGGAGACCACGGCCGGTGACGAAGGTCGGGCGCACGCCCACGTTCGACGGCGGCACAGTGCCTTGCGGAAGCACTCGGCTCTGCCGAGTGCGCACCGACGCGATTCACGCCGGCCCGGGCTGCGTAGACGCCGTGGCCGGGGCATACGAAGCGGTCGTCGGGCACCAGGTTGGCCGTGGGCATGCCCAGCTCGCGGCCGCGCTGGTCGCCGTGCACCACCTCGCCCTCGAAGAGAAAGGGCTCGCCCAGAAAGGCCACCGCCTCCCTGACCTCACCGGCAGCCACCAGGCCGCGGATCTGTGTGGAGGACACCGTCTCGCCCTCCACCTCTACCAGCGGTGTCACGTGCGTCTCGAACTCCGAGTGGGAGCGCAACAGCTCCTCGGTGCCCTTGGCGCCCTTGCCGAAGCGGAAGTTCTCGCCCACCGAGACCCGCTCGGCGCCCAGCCTCGCGATCAGCACCTCGTGGACGAACTCCTCCGCGCTCTGGGCGGCGAAGCCCGAGTCGAACGGGATCACAACGAGCTCCTTCACGCCGAGCCCGGCGATCAGGTCGCGCTTCACGGCAAAGGTGTTGAGCAGCTTCGGGGTGGCCTCGGGGTGGATCACCGACAGCGGGTGCGGATCGAAGGTCAGGACCGTGTCGCTGCCGCGGATGACCTCGCGGTGCCCGAGATGCACCCCGTCGAAGGTGCCGATGGCCACGCTGCGCGGCCCGTCGGACGGGTCGACGTCGGGTAGGCGGGTGACCTTCATGCGGGCGCGAACACTACGACGGGCTGGATCTCGTCATCGCGCGGCTCGCCGATCGCGATCAGCCCGCCCTCGGCCTGCAGGCGCACGGGCCCCTCGGTGTCGGAGCGCAGCGCGACGCGGCGGCCGTGGCTCACCGCGAGCCGCTCCTCCTCGGTCAGCCGCCGCTCGGGCAGGAACGCCAGGGCGTCGGCGAGGGGAAGGACCTCGTCGCCCGCGTCCTCGAGCCGAAACGGCCCGATCGCCGTCCGCTCGAGCTCCTCGCAGTACGCATCCCCCAGGTCGCTGATCAGGGTGCGCACGTAGGTTCCGGCCGAGCACTCGATCTCGAACGCGGCCCGGTCGCCCTCTCGCCAGAGCAGCTCGGCGCGGTAGACCGTGACCGGACGCGGCTCGAGCTCGACCTCCTCCCCGCGCCGGGCCAGCGCGTAGGCCCGCTCGCCCCTCACCTTCAGCGCCGAGTACGCGGGTGGGCGCTGTTGCTGTTCGCCGACCGGAATCCTCGTCTCGGCGGGCACACAGCCCGTGTGCACGAGCTCCCCGTCGCGATCGCCCGTGTCGGAGCTCCATCCCAGCCGGGCCACGGCGCGGTAGGTCTTCGGGAGACCCACCAGAAAGCGCTGGGCCCGGGTCGCCCGGCCCACGAGCACGAGCAGCAGGCCGGTGGCGAAGGGGTCGAGCGTCCCCGCGTGCCCGACCCGCGTACCGCGCGGCAGGGCTCGTCGCGCCTGGGCGACCACGTCGTGCGAGGTCACCCCCGCCGGCTTCGCGCGGAGCAGGACGCCGGAGAGGTCCACGGGCTCTAGGCCGGCTGGAGCTGCTCGGCCACGAGCCCGCGCAGCCGGCCGATCAGCGCGGCGTAGTCGAGCGGGGTGGAGAAGCCGGCGGCCTGGGGGTGGCCACCGCCGCCGAACTCGCGGGCGATGCGCGACACGTCGACGCGTCCGTCGGTGGCGCGCAGGCTGACCTTGCGCAGGCCGTTGCGGTCCTCGGAGAGCAGCTCGCGCACGAGCACGGCCACGGCGGTGCCCTCGACCGCGCGCATGTGATCCACCACGCCCTCGGAGTCCTGCTCGGAGGCTCCCGTGGCGGCGTAGTCGTCCTTGACGAGCTGGGCGACCGTCATCGTGCCCTCGTCGTGGCGCTCGACGCTGGCCAGCGCGCGCTGGAGCAGCTGCAGGCGCCGGAAGGGAAGGTCCTCGTAGAGGCGGCGGTGGACCTCATGTGGCTCGACGCCGGCTTCGATCAGCTCCGCCGCCATGCGGTGCGCGGCCGGAGAGGTGTTCTCGTACATGAACTTGCCCGTGTCGGTCACGAGCCCGGTGTACAGGGCGTCGGCGATGGGCGGCGTGATGTCCACTCCGAGCTCCTGGGCCAGCCCGTAGACGATCTCCGCGGTGCACGAGGCCTCCGGCACCACCAGGTTCACCGTGCCGAAGCGGGTGTTGTCGTGGTGGTGGTCGATGTTGAGGATGCGCAGCCCGTCCTTCTGGAGGAAGCCGACGGGCATGCGGTCGATGTTGCCGCAGTCGAGGAAGACGATCGTGCGCTCGTCCACGTCGGGCGGCGGCGCGCCGGCAATCCCGTCGAAGGTCCACGCGCGGTACTCCCAGGGCAGCGGGAACTCGTCGGGCGACATGTACATGACGCTCTCCTTGCCCAGCTGCTCGAGGATCCAGTTCATCGCGAGCAGGGACCCCAGGGCGTCGCCGTCGGGGTTCTCGTGGGTGGTCAGCAGCAGCTTCTCCGCCGCGCGCAGCTCCGCGAGCACGCTCTCTTGTTCGGTTGCGATGCTCACGAGTCCTGTTCTTCGTCAAGCAGCTCCGTGATCCTCATGCCCCGGTCGATCGACTCGTCGAATACGAACTCCAGGGTGGGGGTGCGCTTCATGCGCAGCTGGTCCGCGATCGAGTGCTGCAGCACCCCATGTGCAGAGCCGAGCCCGGCCAGCGTCTCCTCACGCGCGGACTCGTCGCCGAGCACGCTCACGTAGACGCGGGCATGGCGCAGGTCAGGGCTGGTGTCCACCGAGGTAACGGTCACGAATCCAATGCGCGGATCTTTGAGGCCCTCGGCGATTCGTGCCGAGAGGACCTCCCGGACCGCCTCGTTCACTCTCCGCATGCGGTCGACGGCCATCCTAATAGAGGTCTGCTCGGGAAACCATTTGAATCTCCACCCGCGCTCCTTCGGGAAACGTGCCCAACACGTAGCGCTCCATGCTCAACGCCGCGTGGTGCAGAGGTTTTGCATCGGTTCCCACCATCGCGGCTGTGAGAGTCGAGCGCTGCCAGAGGTCGTGGTGGTCGGTTTCCGCCACCGAGGCGCCGAAGCGCCGGCGCAGCTGGGCCTTGAGCGAGGACAGTTCCTTGCGCTTGCCCTTGAGGCTTCCGTTGGTGGGGAAGTGCAGGTGGATCTCGAGAAGCGCGACGTAGCTCACGGCTACGTAAGCGTCTGTTCGACCTGTCTCGTCTCGTAGACCTCGATCACGTCCCCCTCCTTGGGGTCGGGATAGTTCTCGAGCACGATGCCGCACTCCATGCCTGCGGTGACCTCGCGCACGTCGTCCTTGAAACGCCGCAGCGATCCGATCCGCCCGTCGTAGATCACGGTGCCGTCGCGCACCAGGCGACACTGCGCGCCGCGGCGCACCGTCCCCTCGGTCACATACGAGCCGGCGATGGTGCCGACGCGCGACGCCTTGAACGTCGCTCGCACCTCGACGCGCGCGATCTGCTCCTCCACCGCGACCGCCTCGAGCATTCCCTCCATGGCCGCCCGCATCTCTTCGAGGATCTTGTAGATCACCGAGTAGGTGCGGATCTCCACGCCCTCCTGGTCGGCCACCTGGGTGGCGTTGCCGACCGGGCGCACGTTGAAGCCGATCACCACGGCGTCGGAGGCCGAAGCGAGCATGATGTCCGACTCGGAGATGCCGCCCACGCCGTCGCGGATGATGTTGACCGTGACCTGCTCGTGAGGCAGGCGGGCGATCTCGTCGGCCAGCGCCTCGAGCGAGCCCGCCACGTCGGCCTTGACGACCAGATTGAGCTCCTTGTCGCCCCGCTCGGCCCGCGCGAGCACGTCCTCGAGCGAGACGCGGCGGCGCGACTGGCGCGCGATCGCCTCCTGCTTGAGGCGGATGCCGCGCTCGTTGGCCACCCGGCGCGCCTCGCGCTCGTTGGCCACCACGCGGAAGTGCTCGCCCGCTCCGGGCACGCCGTCGAAGCCGAGGATCTCCACCGGCATGCCCGGTGTGGCCTCCTCGAGGCGCTGCCCACGGAAGTCGTGCATGGCCTTGACGCGGCCCTGGTGGTCGCCGGCCACCACCGCGTCGCCCACCTGCATGCGCCCGCGGTGCACGAGCAGCGTGACCACGGCGCCGCGGCCGGGATCGAGCTTCGACTCGATGACGAAGCCGCTGGCCTCGGTGTCGGGATTGGCCTTGAGCTCCTGGATCTCGGCGAGAGTCACGAGGGTCTCGAGCAGGTCCTCCAGGTTCTGGTGGGTCTTGGCGGACACGTCGACGAACTCGGTGTCGCCGCCCCAGTCCGCGGGAGTGAGCCCCTGCTGGGCCAGCTCGCCGCGCACCCGGTTGGGGTCCGCGCCCTCCTTGTCGATCTTGTTCACCGCCACCATCACCGGCACCTGGGCCGCCTTGGCGTGGTCGATGGCCTCGACCGTCTGCGGCATCACGCCGTCGTCGGCGGCCACCACGATCACGGCGATGTCGGTGACCTTGGCCCCGCGGGCGCGCATGGCCGTGAAGGCCTCGTGGCCGGGGGTGTCGAGGAAGGTGATGAGGTGGTCGTCGTGACGGACCTGGTAAGCGCCGATGTGCTGTGTGATGCCGCCGGCCTCACCCGCCGCCACCTCGGTCTCGCGGATGGCGTCGAGCAGAGAGGTCTTGCCGTGGTCGACGTGGCCCATGATCGTGATCACCGGCGGGCGGTCGACCAGCTCCTCGTCGGTGTCCTCGTAGACGGGATCGTCGTCCTCGGACTCCGCCGCGCCGACCATGTCGACCTTCTTGTCGAAGGACTCGGCGAGCACCTCGATGGCCTCGTCGGAGAGGGTCTGGGTGAGCGTGGCCATCTCGCCCAGCTCCATCAGCTTCTTGATCACCTCCGACGAGGAGAGCTGCAGCGACTCCGCCACCTCCTTGACCGTCGACCCCGAGCGCACCGAAACCGCCGGGTCCTCGGCGTTCTCGGCCTCCAGGCGCGCGCGTGCCTCCGCCTCGAGATCGGGCTCGACCCACTGCGGCCGACGCCGGCGGCCGCGGCCGCGCCGCGCGGGCTGCTGCGGCGGGGGCGGTACGCGGTCGCGCCGCGCGGCCTGGGAATCGATCACCACGCGGCGGCGCCGGCCACCCTGACCGCCGGCCTCGCCGCGCCCGCCGCGCGCCGGGCGCGGGCCGCCGTCCTGTGCTCCGCCCCCGGCAGCGCTCCCGTCCCCGCCCTTTCCTCCGGCGGCGGAACGATCGCCTTGCGTGGGCCGCTCGGGCTGCGGCGGTGGCGCGTCCTGAAGAATCCTCGGTCCGCGGCCCTCGGGGCCGGCGCGCCGCACGGGCTCGCCGGCGGGCGGCTGGATGCCCGGGCGGGCCTGGGGCGGCCCGCCCTCGCGCTGCGGCCGAGGGCGGCCCTTGGACTTCGGGCGGCGCGGCGCGGCCTCGGCCTGTGGAGCCGGTGAGGCTTCGGCCTTTGGCGCCGGCGCGGCCTCGGCCTTCGGGGCCTCCGCGGCGGGCTCGGCGGCCGCTGCGGCGGCGCCGTTGCCAAACGCGCGCGCGGCATCGGCCTCCTCGACGCTCGAGGCGGCAACCTTCACTTCGAGGCCTGCGCTGCGCAGAACCTCCAGGGCCTCCTTGCTGGTGATGCCCCGTTCCTTCGCTATTTCGTGGACGCGCTTCTTTGCCATTCCCAAACCGATTCTATGGTCTCCTGTCGAACTGCCGCCGACGCCCTGAACGCTCGAGCGAGCGGGCGGCCTTCGGCCAATCTCTTTGCACACTCCGGGCGGTGGCACACGTAGGCGCCCCGCCCCTCCTCTCGGCCGTCTGGGTCCGGGCGGACCTCACCGGACTCGTCACGGACCAGCCGCAGCAGCTCGCTCTTGGGGAGCGAGCGCCGGCAGCCGACGCAGCGACGCAGCGGATCTACGACCCCTCTTCCCGCTCGGCCGGCGCAGCCGGCTCCTCCTCGACAGCCGGGTCGTCGACGACCGAGTCGGTCACCGGATCGGCGACCACCTCGTCGACCACCGGCTCCTGCTCGATCACGTCCTCGACCGAGGGCTGCTCCTCGACCACCTCGGTGGGCGCGGGCTGGCCCTCGAGCACGTCCTCCGCGGGGGGCTGGCCGTCGATGAGCTCCTCGACCGAGGGCTCACCCTCGATCAGCTCCTCGGCGGAGGGCCCCTCGGCCACCTCGCCGTCCTCCGCCAACTCGGGCCCGCCGTTCTCCGGGGGGACCACGTAGTCGGTGGGCTGGTCGTTCAGCGCCTGGTGGACCGGCAGGCCGCAGTAGCGCGAGCCGGGCAGCGAGGCGTTGGGGCAACGTTTCCCGTTGGCGAGGATGGCGGCGCAGCGCCCGCTGACCTCCTCCTCGTCGTAGCCCATCGTGGCCTCCTCCTCGGCGAACTCGGTCTCCGAGCGGATGTCCACGCGCCAGCCGGTCAGGCGGGCCGCGAGGCGAGCGTTGAGGCCGTCCTTGCCGATGGCCAGCGAGAGCTGGTCGTCGGGCACGATCACCGTGGCCTGGCGAGCCTCGTCGTCCACCAGCACCTCGCGCACGCGCGCCGGCGAGAGGGCCTTGGCCACGAAGCGGGCCGGCTCCTCGTTGAAGGGGATGATGTCGATCTTCTCGCCGCGCAGCTCGGACACGACCATGCGCACGCGCGAGCCGCGCGGGCCCACGCAGGCGCCGACCGGGTCGACGCCCGACGCGTGCGAGACCACGGCGATCTTCGAGCGGTAACCGGGCTCGCGAGCGACGTTCTGGATCTCCACGAGTCCGTCGGCGATCTCCGGCACCTCGAGCTCGAACAGGGAGCGAATCAGCTCGGGCGAGCGGCGCGACACGATGATCGACGGCCCCTTGGACTGATTCGAGACGTCGGTGATGATCGCCTTCACGCGCTGGCCGTGGTCGTAGCGCTCTCCGTGCACCTGCTCGCCGCGCGGCAGCAGCGCCTCGACGCGCTCGCGCAGTTGAACGAGCGTGTAGCGCGAGTCCGACTGCTGGACGATCCCGGTGATCAGCTCGCCGACGCGGTCCTGGTACTCGTCGAACATCATGTCGCGCTCGGCCTCGCGGATTCGCTGCAGGATCACCTGCTTGGCCGTCTGCGCGGCGATGCGGCCGAAGTCATCGGGGGTGACGTCGTGCTCTTCGATCTGGTCGCGGTACTGCATCAACCGCTGCTGGTCGATCTCGGGCGGCTCGGGGTAGACCATCTCCCCCGTCTCGGGGTCGACACTCGGCTCGCCGGCCTCCTCCTCGACCTCGTCGAGCAGCTGCTCCTCGAGGTCCGGGGGCAGGATCAGCTCGTACACGAGGAAGTCCCCGCTGTCGCGGTCCACCTCCACGCGCGCGTACTGGGCTGCGCCCTGAGTCTTCTTGTAGGCCGAGAGAAGCGCGTCCTCGAGCGCCTCCATCAGGCGATCGGCGGAGATCCCCTTCTCGCGCTCGAGTACGCCGACGGCCTCGACGATCTCCTTGGTCATCCCGTTCCCTCCAGCAGGTTGCTGCGGTTGATCTCGGCGTAGGGAATCGAGACGATTCCCTCCTCGGCGGCCACGGTCACTTCCTCCTCGGAGGCGCCGACGAGCTCGCCGGTGAAGTTGCGATGGCCCTCGCGAGCATCGCGCAGGCGCACCCGGGCCCGGCGGCCGATGAAGGCGCGGAAGTGGTCGGGCTTGGTGAGCGGGCGCTCGGGCCCCGGCGAGGAGACCTCGAGCCCGTAGTCCATGAGCAGGTCGCGCAGGTGGTGGGTGACCCGCTCACACAGCTCGAGCGTCACACCGTCGGGGTGATCGATGAACAGGCGCAGGCGCTCGGGCCCGGCCTTCTCGACCATGAGCAGCTCCACCTCCGGCTCGACGGAGGCAAGGCGCTGCTCGATCTCTTGGGTGTGGGCGTCGGTCTGCATGTGGGTCCTCTAATGAAAAAGGTGGACCGTGAGGCCCACCTTCAGGCGCCGCCCGGCAGGCGGCGTACGGCTGAAGTCCAAGCGTCGAGTATAGACGCGGCTCAGAGCTGCAGGCTCTTGGTCACGAGATACTCCTCGAGCCCGAAGCGGCCGGCCTCGCGTCCGTGTCCCGACTGCTTGAAGCCCCCGAACGGGGCCATGGGGTTGTAGGCCCCGCCGTTGATGGCCACCTGCCCCGTGCGGATGCGCGCCGCCACCCGGCGGGCGTGCTGCTCGTCGCCCGACCACACCGCCCCGGACAGGCCGTAGGCGGAGTCGTTGGCTATCCGCACGGCCTCCTCCTCGTCGTCGTAGGGCATGATCGCGAGGACGGGTCCGAAGATCTCCTCCTGGGCGATCGTCATGTCCGTCGTGACGCCGGAGAAGATCGTGGGACGCACGAACCAGCCCCGCTCGAGGCCCTCGGGCGCCTCAGCCCCGCCGGTCAGGAGCCTCGCCCCCTCCTCCTCGCCCCGCTCGATGTAGCCCCGGACGCGCTCGCGCTGCACCTCGGATACCAATGGCCCGATGGCCGAGCCCTCCGCGAAGGGGTCGCCCGGCGGGTAGCCCTCGGCCGCTTCGGCCGCGATGCGCTCCGCCGCCTCGAGCTTCTCGCGCGGGACGAGCATGCGCGTGAGGGCGCTGCAGGTCTGGCCGGAGTTGAGGAAGACGTTGCCCACGCCCGCCGTGACCGCCTGTTCCAGGTCGGCGTCCTCGAGGATCACGTTGGGCGACTTGCCGCCCAGCTCCACGGCCACCTGCTTGACCCGCGCCGCGGCCAGCTCCGATACCCGCCGCCCCGCGCGGGTGGAGCCGGTGAACGAGACCATGTCGGTCTCGGGATGCGCGACGATCGCCTCGCCCACCACCGGGCCATATCCGGTCACGAGGTTGAACACCCCGGCCGGCAGCCCGGCCGCCTCGCACGCCTCGGCCAGCACGAACGCGTTGAAGGGCACCACCTCGCTGGGCTTCAGCACCACGGTGCAGCCCGCGGTGATCGCGGGCGCGACCTTCAGCGCGATCTGGTTGAGCGGGTAGTTCCAGGGCGTGATCGCCGCCACCACGCCCACCGGCTCGCGCACCACGACCGAGTTCCCGACCTCCTCCTCCCAGGCCAGCTCCTTCACCAGCTCGGGCATGGAGGAGAAGGCGAGCGGCGGCAGGCCGGCCTGGTAGGCCCGCGAGTGCTCGAGCGGCATGCCCAGCTCGCTGGTGATGAGGGCGGCCAGCTCGTCGACCCGCTCCGACAGCCGGGCACCGATGGCCTCGCAGTAGCCGGCCCTTTCCTCGGGCGGGAGCGCCGACCAGGAGTCGAAGGCGGCGCGCGCGGCGTTGACCGCGCGCTCGGCGTCCGTCTCCGTGCCCTCGGGGACGCTGCCGAGCACCCCCTCGGTGGTCGGGTTGACCACTTCGATCGCTCCGATGCCGTCGGGCTCGACCCATTCGCCCCCGATGAAGAGCTTGTCGCGGGTCAGGGTGTCGGGGGCAATGGCCATGTCTCTCCTCCTCAGGCTTCGAGCAGGATCGTAACCGGCCCGTCGTTGACCAGCGCCACGCTCATGCGCGCCCCGAACACCCCGCCCCGGGCGCCCAGCGCCGCGCGGACGCGTTCGTAGAGCGGCTCGGCCTGCTCGGGCGCCGCGGCCGCGACGAAGCTGGGCCGGTTGCCCTTGCGGGCGTCGCCGTACAGGGTGAACTGCGATACGCAGAGCACCTCCCCGCCGACGTCCGCCACGGAGAGGTTCATGCGCCCGGCGTCGTCCTCGAACACCCGCAGGCGAGTCAGCTTGCCCGCGATGCGGTCTGCCTGGTCTGGGCCATCACCCGTCTTCACTCCCAGCAACACGAGCAGCCCCCGGCCGATGCGCGCCACCTCCTCGCCCTCGACTGTCACCGCCGCCTCGCTCACTCTTTGCACCAGGGCCCGCACTCGCCCGTAGATTGACAACGTGGCCGCGACGGACGTGCTCGACACCTACCTCAGCTCCCTGCCCGGTCAGGTCAGGCGCCTCGCCCACGCCGAGTGGGGACTGACCATCCCGGCCGAGACGCTCGGCGAGCCGCTCGACATGGGCCTCTCGGTGTCGGACGGCCTCCTGCGCGCCAAGGCGCCGGCGCTGGCCTCCACCGATGAGCTCGACCCGTGGATGCTGCTGTGGTGGAACCGCCAGACCCGGATGGTCCGCTTCGCCTGCACCCGCTCGCGCGAGATCTGGGTGCACGCCGACATGCCGGTGGCGGCGGTGGACGAGAAGGCGATCGACCGCCTGCTCGGCCTGGTGGTGGAGGCGGTGGTGGCGGTGCGGGGGCGCTAGGCCGCCTGCAGGCGCTCTCGGAACGCCTGGTAATCCTTGCGATCCGGCCGCATGCAGGCCGCGAGGGCCGCGTGCTTTCGGGCCTCGGCGCGGCGTCCGCTGTTCTCGAGCGAGCGCCCCAGGCAGAAGTGGGCGTAGTCGTTGACCGGGTAGCGCTCGACCACGGCGGCGAACTCCTCGGCGGCCTGCTCGAAGCGCGCGGAGCGAAAGTAGGCCCGGCCCAGCGCCTCGCGGATCGAGCTCTTGTCGGGCTCGAGCTCCCGGGCTCGCTCCAGCGGTACCGAGGCGGCCATGAAGTCGCCCTTCTCGAGCAGGTCGCTGCCCTTCTTGAACAGCTCGTATGCGCCCTCGGAGCTCACGATCCGTCTCCTAAGTTAGCCACCTCGGCGGCGGTGGCCCGCAGCGCCTCGACCGCGTCCAGAATGGCCGCGGCGACCTCCATTTTCGAGCCCATCGGCACGGGGTGCGCGCCCCTGGCGGTGACGATGGTCACCTCGTTGTCGAGCGCGTCGAACCCGATCTCCGGCCGCGAGATGTCGTTCACCACCACGGCGTCGAGACCCTTGCGCTCGAGCTTCGCCACGCCGCGCTCGACGGCGCCCTCTCCGTGCTCGGCGGCGAACCCGATCAGCGTCTGTCCTGCGGTGCGCCGGCCGGCCAGGCTCGCCAGCACGTCCTCGGTCGGCTCGAGCTCGAGGGCGAGCCGGTCGCGGCCCGTCTTGACGATCTTGGAGTCGAGCGCGTCGGAGGGCCGGAAGTCCGCCACCGCGGCGGCCATGAGCAGCACGTCGGACTCGGTGAACGCGCTCCGGGCGGCCGAGAGCAGCTCCGCCGCGGTCTCGACCTCGATGGTCCGCACCGACGCGGGACTCGGCAGGGTCACGTTGGCGGCGATCACGGTCACGTCGGCGCCGCGCCGAGCGGCCTCCTCGGCGAGGGCGAGGCCCATGCGCCCCGACGAGCGGTTGCCCACGAAACGCACGGAATCGATCGGCTCGCGGGTGCCGCCGGCGGTCACGAGCACCCGCAGGCCGTCGAGCGCCCCACCGGCCACCCCCAGCTGGGCCTGCAGCGCGGCCAGGATGGTGGCGGGGTCGGCCAGCCGGCCCACCCCCCACTCGCCGTGCGAGGCCAGCGGGCCGCGCTCGGGATCGACGATCGTCACTCCGCGCGAGCGCAGGGTCTCCACGTTGGCCTGCGTGGCCGGATGCTCGTACATGTGGTTGTTCATCGCCGGCGCGACGACGACGGGAGCCGTGCAGGCCAGCGCGGCCGCGGTGAGCAGATTGTCCGCCAACCCCCCGGCCAGCTTGGCGATGGTGTTCGCCGATGCGGGCGCGACGCAGAGGATGTCCGCGCGGCGGGCGAGCTCGAGATGCGAGATCGGGTCGTGCTCGGGCGCCGGCTCGCCGGGGTAGGCCCCGCGGGCCGGGTCGCGCTCGAACTCCTCCACCAGCACGGGCGCACCCGTGACCCCCTCGAAGGTCGCCCGGCCCACGAAACGGAGACTCGAGGGCGTCTGAACCACGCGCACCGAGTGTCCGGCCGCGGTGGCGAGGCGCACCAACTCGACCGCCTTGTAGGCGGCAATCCCGCCGGAGACGCCGAGCAGGATTCGCGCCACGGGCTGATCCCTACGCGCCGCTACCTGTAGCGGTACTTGATCTTGCCGGCGGCGATTTCCTCGAGCGAGATCTTGAGGTAGTTCTTCGAGCCCGTCTCCACCATGGGCGGCGGGTACTCGTCGAACGTTCCTTCGCCGAGGTTGTGGTAGTACGAGTTGATCTGCCGCGCGCGCTTGGCGGCCACCAGCACACAGGCGTAGTGCGAGTCGACCTGCTCGAGCAAGTTGTCTAGGCGGGGGTAGATCACGGCCCGTACATCTTAGCGACGAGATCCTCGAGCTCCTGCAGGGCCCGCTGCAGATCGTCGTTGACGATCCGGTGGTCGAACTCCGGCGCGGCCTCGAGCTCCTGGTGCGCCGCGTAGAGACGGCGGGCGATCTCCACCGGGCGGTCCGACCCGCGCCCGGCCAGCCGGGTCTCCAGCGCCTCGAAGGACGGTGGCTCGATGAACACCTGGACCGCGTCGGGCAGCGCCTCGCGGACCTGGCGCGCTCCCTGGACGTCGATCTCCAGCACCACCGCGCGCGCCGGGCGGGCCAGCTCGGATTTCAGCGTGCCGTAGCGGTTGGCCGCGTAGTCGGCGTGCTCGACGAACTCACCGCCCGCCACGCGATCTTCGAAGTCCTCCGCGCTCAGGAAGTGGTAGTCGACCCCATTGGCCTCTCCGTCGCGCGGGGCGCGCGTGGTGGCGGACACCGCGAGCTGCAGCCCGGGCACGCGCTCGAGCAGGCCCTTGATCAGGGTTCCCTTACCGACTCCCGAGGGGCCGGTGATGACCAGGATCGGGGTTATCGCCGGAGGAAGGAAACGAGCTCGTTGCGTTGGCGGTCCGATAGCCCGCCGATGGTCTTGCTGGGCGAGATGCGGCAGTGCGTGAGAATCCGGTTGACCTTCACCCGGCCGTACTTCGGCACGGCCAAAAGCAGGTCGAAAACCTTCGCGGTGAGTAGGTATTCGGGAGGATCGAGCAGCAAACCGTGAATTTGTGACCTTCCAGCCTTCAGATCCCGCTTGAGCCGCGCCCGCCGAGTGCGGATCTCGTTGGCCCGCTTGAGGGCGTCCATTCTCTGGTTCAGCGACCGCTCAGGCGCCAGGCCCCCCGAGGGTGGCTTGGTGGGCGTCTGCGGGGGGGCCGACATGGGCGGCGATAGTACACGCTGAAGCCCCGTCGGAGGGCCGGTAATCGCAAAAAAACCGCGAATTTGGCTCGACCTCCACCTTAGCTTGAGGCGGGTTGCGGGAAGTTGAGCGTAATGGCACGGTTTGCAGGGATTTTCAAGATCGCGTAGGCGCCAGACCCTCGCGAGAGGGCAAAAACCCCGCTCCTTGCGTCGAAAAGTTGGCCTCGGCGAGCGCCTCGGCCACCCGGCGCCCCGCTCCCGGATCGCGAAAGCTCTCGGTGCCGACCGCGACGCAGCGGGCGCCCGCGGCGAGGAAATCAGCCGCGTGACGGGCGGTTGCGATGCCCCCCATGCCGATCACGGGCAGCTCGACCGCGCGCGCCACGCTGCTCACCTGCTCGAGCGCCACCGCCCGCACGGCCGGCCCCGAGAGGCCTCCGGTGGTGCCGCCCAGCCACGGCGCCGCGCTGCGGGGGTCGAGGGCCATCCCCTTGAGCGTGTTGATGAGGGAGACCGCGTCAGCGCCGGCCTCCTGGGCGGCCCGGGCCACCGCGGCCGGGTCCGTGGCGTTGGGCGTGAGCTTGACGATCAGCGGCTTGCCGGTGAGGGGGCGGATGCTCTCGACGGCCCGGGCCGTCTCCGCCGGGTCGGCGCCCATGATCAGGCCGGTTTCGACGTTGGGGCAGGACACGTTCAGCTCGATCAGCGCCACCTCGTCCCGGTCGCCCACGCCGGCCACGAGCGTGCCGAGCTCGTCGCGGCTGAAGCCCATTACCGACACCACCAACGGCACCGGCAGCTCGGCCAGCTCCGGCAGATCGGAGGCGAGAAAGCCGTCGAGGCCCTTGTTGGGCAGCCCGATCGAGTTGATCAGGCCGGCCGGCGTCTCCCACAGCCGCGGCGGCGGGTTGCCCTCGCGCGGGGCGAGGGTGATCGTCTTGGAGACGAAGGCGTGAAAGGGAAAGCGCTCGAGCAGAGAGTCCCCGAACGCCCGGCGCGCGGCGATCGCGTCGAACGTGCCCGAGCCGTTGAGCACCGGGCCTTTGAGCTCGACACCGCAGAGGTCGACCATCAGTGGCCGGCTCCGGGGAACAGCGCCGTGTCGAGCTGGGCGGCGTCGAGCACCGGGCCCTCGACACACAGCCGGATGTAGCCCGCCTTGGTCGGAACCACGCACCCGAAGCAGGCCCCGAAGCCGCAGGCCATTCCCGACTCGAGCGCCAGCTGGGCGGGCGCGCCGGCGTCCGCGCAGAGCAGGCGCACCGCTTCGAGCATGGCCGGCGGCCCGCAGGCGAACACGGTTGCCGTGGGCCCCCGGTCGAGCTCCTCTCGCAGCAGGTCGGTGACGAGGGCCTGGCGGCCGGCCGTGCCGTCGTCGGTGGCCACCTCGGGCCGGCCCGCGAACAGCCCCGCCGCCTCTGAGTGGGCCGCGGAGCGAAAGCCGAGCAGCACCGGCGCGCTCGGTCCGAGCTCGTCCTGGAGGCACAGGAGCGGCGCCGCGCCGATCCCGCCGCCCACGAGCACGGGACGGGTGTCCTCGCGTGCGGGGCGCCACCCGACCCCGAGCGGCCCGACGAGGTTCAGTTCCTCGCCCGCCGCGAGTTCCGCGAGCCGCTCGGTGCCCGGGCCGATCGCGTCCACCAGGAAGCTCAGCCGCCCCTCGCGCGCACGCGCGTGGGAGAACGCTCGCGGCAGGTAGGGCCGCTCGTCGAGGCCTCCGCCCCAGCCCGCGGCGCTGGAGAGCATGAAGAACTGGCCGGGCCGCGGCACGGGGACGCCGCCCGCCTCGCGCACCGTGATCAACCGGTACGCGCCCAGCCGCGCGTTCTCGTCCACCGCGACGGTGCGGCGTTCGGGCGGAGCGAGGCTGCGCGGCTCAGCGGCTGGGGCTGCGCTCACGGTCGGCTTAGCCGGAAGCACTCGGCTCTGCCGAGTGCGCCCGGTTCTGTTCGGCCGGCTTGTGCAGCTCCTGCAGCGATATCGGCCGAGGCTCGCCACTGCGGCGCGCCCGAATGGCGCGCTGCGCGGCGCTCGCGCCGGACATCGTGGTGATGCACGGCACCCCGCGGCCGATGGCGGCGCGCCGGATCTCCCAGCCGTCCGCGCGGGCGCCGGAGCCGGTTGGGGTGTTCACCACCAGGTCGACCGCGCCGGCCTCGATGCGCTCCACCACGTTGGGCGAGCCCTCCGAAAGCTTGCGTATACGCTCAACCGGCACGCCCATCCGCCGGATCGACTGGGCCGTCCCGCCCGTCGCGAGCACGCGGAAGCCCATGTCGTGAAAGGCGCCCGCGATCTGGGTGGCGGCGGGCTTGTCGCCGTCGGTCACGCTGATGAACACCGTGCCCGACTGGGGCAGCTCCGCACCGGCGGCCGCCTGCGCCTTGCCGAAGGCGGTCGGGTAGTCGGGGGCCACGCCCATCACCTCGCCGGTCGACTTCATCTCCGGGCCCAGCACGGCGTCGGCGTGCGGGAAGCGCCCGAACGGGAGCACCGCCTCCTTTACCGACACGTGGCGCGGCGCGGTTCCGATGTCGAGCGCCATCTCGCCGAGGCGCTCGCCCAGCATGAGCCGGCACGCCAGCTTGGCCAGCGGCACGCCCGTGGCCTTGGACACGAAGGGCACCGTTCGCGAGGCGCGCGGGTTGGCCTCGATCACGTACAGCTCCTCGTCGCCGTAGACGGCGAACTGGATGTTGATCAGGCCGATCACCCCCAGGCGCAACGCGATGGCCTCGGTGGCGTGCTCGACCTGCGCGAGCATGTCCTCACCGAGAGACATCGCCGGGATCACGCAGGCCGAGTCGCCCGAATGAACCCCCGCCTCCTCGACGTGCTGCATGATCGCCCCGATCTGCACCTGCTCGCCGTCGCACAGCGCGTCGACGTCGATCTCGATGGCGTTCTCGAGAAAGCGGTCGAGGAAGATGGTGCGCTGCCCGCCGTCGCCGTTGGTGCGCTCGAGGTAGTTGGCCAGCGCGGCGCGCGAATAACAGATCTCCATCGCCCGCCCGCCGAGCACGTACGAGGGGCGCACCAGCAGCGGGTAGCCCACCCCCTCGGCCACCTCGAGCGCCCGCGTCAGCGGACTCCGCGGTGGCGTAGGGCGGTGCCTTGAGGTCGAGCTCTTCGAGCAGCACCCCGAAGCTCGGGCGGTCCTCGGCCCGGTGAATCGACTCCGGCGGGGTGCCGAGCAACGGGACCCCGGCCGCGGCCAGGCCGGCCGCCAGCTTGAGCGGGGTCTGCCCGCCGAACTGGACGATCACGCCCTCCGGCTGCTCGTACTCGAGCACCCCGAGCACGTCCTCGAGGGTGAGCGGCTCGAAGTAGAGGCGGTCGGAGGTGTCGTAGTCGGTCGACACCGTCTCCGGATTGCAGTTGATCATCACCGCGTCGCGTCCCGACTCGCGCACCGTCATCGCGGCGTGCACGCAGCAGTAGTCGAACTCGATGCCCTGGCCGATGCGGTTGGGCCCGCTGCCCAGGATCACCACGGCGTCGCGGTCGGAGAGGCGCACCTCGTGGGTGGCCCGGCGCTCCCAGCCCGAGTAGTAGTAGGGCGTCTCGGCCTCGAACTCTGCCGCGCAGGTGTCCACCGCCTTGAACGACCGCTCGAGGCCGGCCTGCGGGTCCTCCCCGCGGGCCAGCGCCACGATCTCGGCCATGAACCACGGGTCGATCTCCGTGCTCGCGCAGAGCTCCTCCTCGGAGTGACCGCGCCGCACCGCCTCGAAGATCAGCTCGTAGCGGTCGTGCGAGGGGGACCGCAGGCGCTCGAGCAGGTCGCCCTCCAGAGAGGCCGTCACATCGAGCTCGCGTGAGCGCAGCGCCTTGGCGAAGGCCTGCTTGAAGGTGCGCCCGATCGCCATCGCCTCGCCCACCGACTGCATCGCCGTGTGCAGCTGGCCATCCGCGCCGGGGAACTTCTCGAAGGCAAAGCGCGGCATCTTCACCACCACGTAGTCGATCGAGGGCTCGAACGACGCGGGCGTCTTCTTGGTGATGTCGTTGTCGATCTCCTCGAGGGCGTAGCCCACCGCCAGGCGGGCGGCGATCTTGGCGATCGGGAATCCCGTGGCCTTGGACGCCAGCGCCGAGCTGCGCGAGACGCGCGGATTCATCTCGATCACCACGATCTCCTCGGTGCGCGGGTTGACCGCGAACTGGATGTTCGAGCCGCCGGTCTCCACCCCCACCGCCCTGATGACGGTGAGCGCTTGGTCGCGCAACCGCTGGTACTGGCGGTCGGTCAGGGTCTGCTGGGGCGCCACGGTCACGCTGTCGCCCGTGTGCACGCCCATGGGATCGATGTTCTCGATCGAGCAGACGATCACGACGTTGTCGTTGGCGTCGCGCATCACCTCGAGCTCGAACTCGCCCCAGCCGATCACCGATTCCTCGACCAGCACCTGGCCGATCGGCGACGCCGCCAGCCCCTCGGCCACCACCTGGCGGTACTCGACCTCGGAGCGGGCAATGCCGCCGCCCGCGCCGCCCATGGTGAAGCCCGGCCGCACGATGGCGGGAAGGCCGACGTCGCCGAGCACCTGCTCGGCCTCGCGCATGGACTTCACCGCAGCGCTGCGGGGCACGCGCAGCCCGGCCCGCTCCATGGTCACGCGGAACAGCTCGCGGTCCTCGGCGCGGCGTATCGCCTCGTAGTCCGCGCCTATCAACTCGACGCGGTGGCGGGCCAGCGTGCCGTCCTCGGAGAGCTGGCGGGCGAGATCGAGGGCGGTGCCGCCACCGAGCGTGGGCAGCATGGCATCGGGCTTCTCGTGCTCGATGATCTGAGCCACCGAGCGGGGGAGCAGCGGCTCGATATAGGTCGAGGTGGCGAACTCCGGGTCGGTCATGATGGTGGCCGGGTTGGAGTTCACGAGCACCACCTCGTAGCCCTCATCGAGCAGCACCTTGCACGCCTGGGCCCCCGAGTAGTCGAACTCGGCGGCTTGCCCGATCACGATCGGCCCCGAGCCGATCACGAGGATCTTCTCGATGTCGTCGCGGCGCGGCATCAGGCCGCGGCCAGCCTTTCGATGAAACGGTCGAAGAGGTGCAGCGCGTCGTGCGGGCCGGGGCCGGCCTCGGGGTGGTACTGCACCGTCGATCCGGGCACGTCGCGCAACACGAGCCCCTCGACCGTTCGGTCGTAGAGGTTGAGCTGCTGCAGCTCGGCGGTGCCGAAGTCGGTCTCCCAGCGCACCGGCTCGTTGCTGTCGATGGTGCGCTCGCCGTTCGGGCCGAGCACCGCGAAGCCGTGGTTCTGGGAGGTGATCTCGATCTTCCCGGTCTCCAGGTCCTTGACCGGGTGGTTGGCGCCGCGGTGGCCGAAGGGCAGCTTGAAGGTCTCGAGGCCGACCGCTCGACAGAGCAGCTGGTGACCCAGGCAGATACCCCAGACCGGCACGCGTCCCACGAGCGCGCGCACGGTGTCGACCACGTGGTCGAGCGCGGCGGGATCCCCGGGCCCGTTGGCCAGGAACACGGCGTCGGGGTTGCGAGCGAGGAGCTCGTCGGGACCGGCGCTGCACGGGTGCAGCTCCAGATGCACACCGCGCTCGCGCAGGTTGCGCACGATCGAGCTCTTGATGCCCGTGTCCAGGCCGATCACCCGCGGCCCGGGCCCCTCCATCACGGTCGGGCCTCGTGGAGTGACCTCGCGGGCGAGGTCGCGTCCCGACATCGAGGGCTCCTCGGCGACCAGCTCGCGCGCCCGGGCCTCCGGCACCTCGGCGCCGAAAACGCCTCCGCGCATCGCGCCCTTGTCGCGGATGTGGCGCACCAGCGCGCGGGTGTCCACCCCGGTCAGCGCCGGGATACCGCAGTCGGCCAGCCACGTCAGCCATCCGCCCTCCGCCTGGGCGGCGTCCTCGCGGTCGACGCCCTCGCGCATGATCACCGCGCGCGCGTGTATGCGATCGGACTCCATGTGCTCCGCCGCCACTCCGTAGTTGCCGATCAGCGGGTAGGTGAAGACGATGATCTGCCCGGCGTAGCTGGGGTCGGTGACCGCCTCCTGGTAGCCCGACATCGCGGTGTTGAACACCACCTCGCCGCGCGCCTCTCCGCGCGCGCCTACCTCGTCGCCGTCCCAGCGGCTCCCGTCCTCGAGCAGCAGATAGGCCGGCCTCATCGCACCGCCCCCAGTGCGAAGGTGCGCTCCCGGTAGGCCACCGCGCCGGCGGCGATCGTCATGCGCACCCGTCCCGTCAGCCGCCGCCCGGCGAAGGCGCAGTTGGCCGAGCGGCTCTCGTAGCCGGGCTCGCCCACCTCCCACTCGGCGTCGAGGTCGACGAGGCAGACGTCCGCGGCCGCACCCTTCTCGATGCGCGGAACCGGCAGCCCGAAGGGCTCGCCCCCGGCGGTCATTCGCTCCACGAGGAGAGGCAAGATCGAGCGCCCCGGGGAGCACCAGGCCCGTGTGGAGCGCGGCGAACGCGGTCTCGAGGCCCGTGACCCCCATGGGCGCCTGCTCGAATGGGTGTTCCTTCTCCTCGCGAGCGTGCGGCGCGTGGTCGGTGGCCACGCAGTCGATCGTCCCCGAGCGCAGCCCCTCCACCAGGGCCAGCCTGTCCTCCTCGGCGCGCAGCGGCGGATTCATCTTGAAGTTCGTGTCCAGCGAGCGGACCTCGTCCTCGGTGAGCAGCAGATGGTGGGGCGAGGCCTCGCAGGTCACCTGCGTTCCTCCGGCCTTGGCGCTCTCGATCACCTCGACGGTCTCGCGTGCCGACACGTGCTGCACGTGTATACGGCCCTGCTCGTAGGCGGCCAGCGCGCAGTCGCGCGCGACCTGGGTCGACTCCGAAACCGAGGGTATGCCGGCCAGCCCGAGCAGCGCCGAGACCGCACCCTCGTGCATCACCCCCTCGCCCGACAGCGAAGGGTCCTCCTCGTGCAGCGCCAGCAGCCGCCCGGCCAGGCGCTGGTACTGGAGCGCCTTGCGCATGACGCCGGCCGAGCGCACGGGCAGCCCGTCGTCGGTGAAGGCGACCGCGCCCACCGCGGCCAGCTCGGCCATCTCCGTGAGCTGCTCGCCGCGCTGGCCCGCGGTGATGGCGGCCAGGAACCCCGTCGGGATCCGGGCCTCGGCGCGCGCCCGCTCGCGCAGCGAGCGCAGCACCGGGGCGGAATCCACCACCGGCTCGGTGTTGGGCTGGGCCAGGATGGCGCAGAAGCCGCCGGCCGCGGCGGCCCGGGTGCCCGAGTCGATGTCCTCCTCGTCCTCGCGGCCCGGGGTGCGCAGGTGCACGTGCGGGTCGACGAAGGCGGGAAAGGCATGGAGGCCCTCCCCGTCCACCCGCTCGGCGCCGGGCGGAGCCTCCAGCGCCTCGCCGATCTCGGCGATCACGCCGTCGCGCACCAGCACGTCGGTCACGCCGTCGACGCCGGTGCGCGGGTCGAGCACGCGCGCGCCGCTCAGCAGCACCGTGGCCGGCGCCGGGGAGGCGAAATCGAGCTCGACCGCCCCCGCTCGGTTGTCCTGTTGAGCGGTGTTCACGCCGGCTGGGGCTCGCTCGCCGCTTCCGCGCGGGCGCCGGCGGGGGCTCCGCGGCCGGCCAGCAGCTCGTAGAGCACGGCCATGCGCACCACCACTCCGGACTCGACCTGCTGCACGATCAGAGCCTGCGGGGAGTCGATCACCTCGGCCGCGAGCTCCACCCCGCGGTTGACCGGGCCCGGGTGCATCAGCAGCTGGTTGGGCCCCAGCCGGCGGCCGTCGATCTGGTACTGCGCGGCGTATTCGCGCAGCGAGGGCACGAAGGAGCCGCTCATGCGCTCGAGCTGCATGCGCAGCGCGTACACCACGTCGGCCTCGGACAGGTCGTCGAGCGTGGTGCGCACGCGGCAGCCGAGTGACTCGACCCCGCGCGGAATCAGCGTGGGCGGGCCGCAGACGGTCACCTGGCAGCCCATCCGCGAGAGGGCCAGGATGTTGGAGCGAGCGACCCGGCTGTGCAGCACGTCGCCCACGATCCAGACGTTCAGGCCATCCAGCGAGCCGACCCGGCGCTTGAGGGTGTAGAGGTCGAGCAGCGCCTGGGTGGGATGCTCGTGCTTGCCGTCGCCGGCGTTGATCACCGAAGCGCGCGTCCAGCGAGCGACGAGCGCCGCGGCTCCCACCTGAGGCGAGCGAATGACGATGGCGGCGGGGTCGTAGGCCGAGAGGGTCTGGACCGTGTCCTTGAGCGACTCGCCCTTGTCCACCGCCGAGCCGCTCGACTTGATGTTCACGAGGTCCGCGCTGAGGCGCTTGGCCGCCAGCTCGAAGCTCGAGCTCGTGCGCGTGGAGGCCTCGTAGAAGAGGTTGATGACCGTGCGCCCACGCAGCGTCGGCACCTTCTTGATCTCGCGCCCCGACACCTCCGCGAAGCTCTCGGCCCGCCCCAGGATGCGCTCGATGTCCTCGCGCGTGAGATCCTCGATGGACAGCAGGTGAGCGTTCATGCCGGCTCCTCCGCGTGCGCGGCGATGGCCACTTCGTCCACCCCGTCGATCTCCTCGACGCGCACGTTCACCCGCTCGCCGCGCGCGGTGGGGAGGTTCTTGCCCACGTAGTCGGGGCGGATCGGCAGCTCGCGATGACCGCGGTCGGCCAGCACCGCCAGCTGCACCCGCTCCGGACGCCCGTAGTCGAAGAGCGCGTCGATGGCGGCGCGCACCGTTCGGCCCGTGTAGAGCACGTCGTCCACCAGCACGACCGTGGTGTCCTCGACCGGGAAGTCGACGTGGGAGGCGTGCACCACCGGCTGGGCGGTGGGATCGCGACGGTCGAGGTCGTCGCGGTAGAAGCTGATGTCGACATCACCGAGCGGAACGGGCTCGCCCAGCAGGTCGGCCACGTGGTCACGCAGCCGCGCGGCGAGCACGGCGCCGCGACGGTGGATACCCACGACCGCGACTCCTTCTCCGCCCGTCTTCTCGACGATTTCGTGTGCGATTCGCACCAGCGTGCGCCGCACGTCCTCGCGGTCGAGGACCGTCTTCTCACTCAAAGCACTGCCCTTCCTGGCCTCACGGGACCGGGTTAAAGGAACGTGCGATGAGACTAACACCCGGCCCCGACCGAAGCGGGACAAACGGACCCGTTCCGCCACGCGCCGTTGGACCGGCGCTAACCTGAGCCGAGATGAGTCCAGAGCGCGCAGAGGCGTACGGCCGGCTGATGCAGACGGTCAACGAAGACGGCAGCCCGACGCTGCGCCCCGACGAGCGCGCGCTGGTGCGCGAGGCCGCGGATTCGCTGTTCTTCTGCGACGACCTCGCCTGGGATGACGAGGCGCGCGACGGTCTCACCCGCGTGGGTGACCTGGCCGGCGAGCTCGTGGGCAGCGGCCGCTGGGGCCCCCAGCGAGCCGAGCAGCTCCTGCGCGACATCGAGTCGTGCGGGCCGCTTGCCGCCGTCGGCTGAGCCGCTGTCTACTGCCCGCCGCTCGGGGCCTCGCGCAGGGCGCGCTCGGGCGAGGGCACGCTCTCTCTGACGTAGAGCGGCGACCCCCGCTCGGGCAAGGGAATCTCGACGCGATCGAAGTCGCGCGGGACGATCACCGGCTCGAACACCCGGCCGGCTTCCTCGCGCAGTTCGCGGCCGCCGTAGCGCGGGGACACGTGGGTGAGGGCCAGCATCAGAACGCCCGCCGCGGCGGCGAGCTCGCCCGCGCCGCGAGCCGTCGAATGACGGGTTTCCGCCGCGCGCTCGGCCTCCTCGTCGAGGAAGGTCGCCTCGTGCACCAACAGGTCGGCCTCCCAGGCCACGAGGCGGGTCATGTCACACGGGGCGGTGTCCCCGGTCACCACCACCTTGCGCCCCCGGCGCGTCTCGCCCATCACCTGGTCGGGCTGGACGCCGTTCACCGCCTCCCCGTGCTGGAGGCGCCCGAAGTCGGGACCGGGAGCGACGCCGAGCTCCTTCGCGCGGGCCGGGTCGAACACGCCGGGCCGCGAATCCTCGACGATCGCGTAGCCGATGGAGTGCGCCACGTGGTCGGTCGCGTAGGCGGCGATCCGGTAGCCGTCGCGCTCGAGCTCGTCGTTGGCCTCGAGCTCCACCAACTCGATCTCGAAGGTCAGCCGTCCGACGAGGGGGCCGAGGAGACGAAAGAGCTCGCCGAGCCCGCGCGGCCCGTGGATGGTCAGGGGGCGTTCGCGATGGCGCAGGCCGAAGGTCTTGAGCATCCCGGGCAGGCCGAGCACGTGGTCGGCGTGGAAGTGGGTGAGGAACACGTCCTCGAGCTCGACGAGGCCGATCGAGCGGACGAGCTGGCGCTGGGTGCCCTCGCCGCAGTCGAACAGCAGGCGCTCCCCTCCGCGCCGCACGAGCGTGGCGGGCAGCCCGCGCCGGGCGGTCGGCGCGGAGCCGGCGGTGCCGAGGAAGAGGACGTCGAGATCCATCGCGCCCTATGTTGACTCGCTGGCCTCGCGTTCGAGCTCTTCGTCGGTGCGGGTGAGCGCGCCGATGTCGGTCAGGTCCTGCGGGCGGCCCGCCGCTCGCTTCATGCGCAGCAGGTCGTCGAGACCGACGATCGACACCGCGAGGCCGTCGAGGTTCACCGTCAGGGCGCGTCCCCGGAGCTCATCGAACGATCCAGGGGCGCCGCTCACATGCGCGATATTGAGCAGGTCGAGCCGACCGTAGCGCGTCGTCAACGGCGCCAGCGGCACGCGACTCAACAGCTGTGGATCGGTCACATCCACGGGCAGCGTGGCCCTGCGGGGCCGCGCGTCGAGGTCCGACAGGGCCTCGCCCAGGCGGCCGAGGTTGAGCAGTGTCGGGTTGGGGACCACGTCCAGATCGGCGGTCGCGCGGAGGTATCCGTGCGCCTGCACCGCAACGCCTCCCACGACCACGAACTCGACCCCGAACTCGGTGAGCGTCCTCAGTATCTCGTCGAGCCGCAGGGGCGACTCAGCCTGGCTCATCGACCGCCTTGGCGCGCTCTCCGGCCATCGCGAGCTTGGTGGCGAAGCCGTTGAAGTCGACGCCGTTGCTGAGCCGCACTTCCGGTGGGGAGGCGCGGTCGCGGAGTAGATCGGCCGCGTCGTAGCGGCTTGCCAGCGGCTGGGCGGAGAGCACCGGCTCCTCCCCCATGGAGATCATGATCGCGCGCAGGCGCGGCCAGGTGACCGCCTCGGTGCCCGCCTCGAGGCGGGCGATCGCGCTCTGGCTGGTGCCCGCGCGCAGGGCCAGGCGGCGCTGGCTGAGGCCCTTGCGCCGGCGCGTCTCGCGAATCAGCTCTCCCGGTGTCATGACACCGTAAACGGTATCAACTCGAAGCGTACCCGTCCGTCCTTCACCCGAGCGATCCCCATGCTGTGGGCCGGGGCCCTGCGGCGCTCGGTCGGGCTGCCGGGGTTGAAGATCTGGAAGCCGTCGTCGGCCTGCTCGTGAAGAGGCAGGTGTGAATGCCCGAATACAACGGCCTCGGCCCGGCCGCCGAAGCGCCGCCGCATGCGCTCGAGGCGTCCCGAGCGCTCTCCGGCGTCGTGGGTGATGGCCACGCGGGCGCCGGCGGCCTCGACGACCCGCTCCGCCGGCAGCAGCCGGCTCAGCTCGGCGCTGTCCACGTTGCCCCTCACGCCCAGCACCGGCGGGCCGATCGCCTCGAGCTCGCGCAGCACGTCCAGCGTGCCGAAGTCACCGGCGTGCAGAAGGAGATCCGCTCGCGCGATGCGTTCCACGCAGGTCTCCGGGAGCCGCCGGTCGCCCCGCGGCATGTGCGTGTCGGAGATGATCGCGATGAGCATCCGCCTCTACACTGCCACGCGGGCGCCCGTAGCTCAGTGGATAGAGCGCTCGCCTCCGGAGCGAGAGGTCGCAGGTCCGAATCCTGCCGGGCGCGTGCTCACCCGACGCTAGCCGCCTGACGCTAGTCCGGGCGCAGCCGCGACCCGTTCTCGCGGATGCGGTCCAGGGCGGCGATCTCCTCCATCCGCTCCAGGCGGTCGACCCCCAGCGCCGAACGCGACGACGGGGCCACCCGCGCCAGATGGAACCGGCGCAAACCTTGCCCCTCTCGCTCCGGCACCAGTGCGTAACGCTTGATTCGGGGCTGGGCCATGAGGCCCATTTTCCCCGCTATCCACCAAAATCCATATGGACACCGGTCGAAAGATTGACCGGTGCGATTCGACGCAGTGTTGGGTCGCTCAACCGCCCGCCACCGCGGGCAGGATCGTGACCTCGTCGCCGTCCTCGACCGTGGTTTCCAGGCCATCGAGGAAACGGATGTCCTCGCCGCCGACGTAGACGTTCACGAAGCGGCGCAGGTCACCGTCCTCGGCGATCCGGTCGCGCAGGCCGTCGAAGCGGTCATAGAGGCCGTCGAGCACCTCGCCGACGGTCGTGGCGCCCTCGACGGTGGTCTCGCCGTCGCCGCCGGTGACGGTCCGCAGCTGCGTGGGGATCTTGACGGTCACGGACATCGCGCGGGAATACTAGACGGCCGCCCCCACGGGCACCTCGGCGTCGAACGAGGCGAGCGTCGGGTCGATCTCGTGGGTCTCGAACGTGCCGCGCACCGCGTCGAGGGTCTTGAGCCCCTCGCCGGTGATCACCAGAATGACCCGCTCGCCCGCGTCGATGTCCCCGCGCTCGGCGAGCTTGGCCAGCGTCGCCGTGGTGGTGCCGCCCGCCGTCTCGGTGAAGATGCCGGTGGTCTCCGCCAGGAGCCGGATGCCCGCGCGGATCTCGTCGTCGCTCACCGCGTCGATCGAACCGCCGCTTCGCCGCGCCAGGTCCACCGCGTAGGGCCCGTCGGCGGGATTGCCGATGGCCAGCGACTTGGCGATGGTCGACGGCTTGACGGGCTTGCAGACATCCCAGCCGGCCTCGTAGGCCTGGGCCACGGGCGAGCAGCCCTCGGCCTGGGCGCCGTTCATGATCGGCGTGTCCCCCTCCACGAGCCCGACGCTGCGCCACTCGTCGAAGCCGCGGGCGATCTTGGTGAACAGCGATCCCGAAGCGATCGGCGCGACCACGCGGTCGGGCAGCTCGAACCCCAGCCCCTCGGCGATCTCGTACGCGAGCGTCTTCGAGCCCTCGGCGTAGTAGGGCCGCACGTTGACGTTGACGAAGGCCCAGTCGTGCTCCCCGGAGAGCTCGGTGCAGAGCCGGTTGACGTCGTCGTAGTTGCCCCGGACGGTCACGAGCTTGGTGCCGTAGACGCCGGTGGCGAGGATCTTCTGCTCCTCGAGGTCGGCGGGGATGAACACATAGGACTCGAGCCCCGCCGCGGCGGCGTGTGCTGCCACGGCGTTGGCGAGGTTGCCGGTTGAGGCGCAGGCGACCACCCCGTAGCCGAGCTCCTGCGCCTTGGCCAGCGCCACCGACACCACCCGGTCCTTGAACGAGTGGGTGGGGTTGGCGGCGTCGTTCTTGACCCACACCTCCCGCAGGCCGAGCCGCTCGGCCAGCCGCGGCGCCTTCACCAGCGGCGTGCAGCCGGCCGGCAGGGCGCTGCGCGGCGCCTGCGCGAAGGGCAGGAAGTCGGCGTAGCGCCACAGGTTCTGAGGTCCCGCCTGAATGCGCCGCTTGACGCCGTCGGCGTCGAGCGAGCCGAGCTCGTAGCGCACCTCGAGCGGCCCGAAGCAGCGCTCGCAGACGTAGCGCGCCTCCAGCTCGTACTCCGTTCCACATTCCTTACAGGCAAGCGCCTGGACAGCCATGAAAAGCCCCTTTCACGTTGAAAGCCTCCGTCGCCCTGTGACGGAGGCCTCGTGAAAGGCGCCCTGCCACATCTCGATGGAATTGGCACCGTCCCTTCGACCAAAACGTCGGTCGAAGGAGGTTGCCGGGGTTTCACAGGGCCATGTCCCTCCACCCCTCTCGATGCAACGGCTATGTATGAACGCGGGAGGATAGCGCGTCCCAGAGCTAGAATGAAGGGCGTGAACCCGCTGGACGACCCGCTGAGACCCTATGCCGAGCCTTCCAAAGCCCCGCCTCAGGCGCTCGGCGCGCTCCCGGGCCGACGGCTCGTCGGTCCAGCCTGCCACTGAGCCCAACGTAGAGGTCGTCGAGTTCGGCGACCTGCGCTGGATCAACATCGAGCGTCCCAGCACCGTCGACCGCGCCTGGCTGGAGGAGCACTTCGAGTTCCACCCGCTCGACTACGAGGACGTCGGCTCGCGCAACCAGCGGCCGAAGATCGACGAGTACCCCGACTACCTGTTCATCGTCCTGCACTTCCCGGTGTTCGACAAGACGGTCGGCCGCCTCAACGCCGCCGAGCTCGACATCTTCATCGGGCCCGACTACATCATCACGCTGCCGAACTCGCCCCTGCCGCCCGTCGAGTACCTCTTCGAGCGCTGCCGGGCCTCGGCCGAGACGCGCGCGGCGATGCTCTCCAAGGGCTCGGGCTACCTGCTCTACAAGATCGTCGACGACTCCTTCGACTACTGCTTCCCGATGCTGCGCAAGATCGGGAACAAGCTCGAGCGCCTCGAGCAGGAGATCTTCGAGGGCAAGGCCGAGGAGGTCGTGCGCGATCTCTCCAACTCCAAGCAGGAGATCATCAACTTCCGCAAGGTCATCCGCCCGCAGCGCGCCGTGCTGCGCGATCTGGAGCGCACCAAGCAGCGCTATCTGGCCGAGGACCTCGAGATCTACTTCGACGACATCGTCGACGCCTCCGAGCGCATCTGGGACATGCTCGAGAACTACAAGGAGGTGGTGGAGGCGCTCGAGGACACCAACGAGTCGGTGCTCTCACACCGGGTCAACGAGGTGCTGCGCGTGCTGACCGCGTTCAGCGTGGTGATCCTGCCGCTCACGCTGTTCGCGAGCGTGTTCGGGATGAACGTGAAGTTCCCCTTCGCGGGCAGCGTGGCTGCCTTCTGGGGCATCGTCGCCGGCATGCTCGTGGTGCTGGCGGGCATGGTCACCTACTTTCGCCGGCGCGGCTTTCTGTAGCCTGGCGGGCCCCGTGCCCGGCCGCTCTCGCCTCCTCGTGCTCGCGCCGCTCGCCCTGGCCTTCGCGGGCTGCGTGGCCGAGCGCCCCGCCGATCCCGTCGTCATCACGGGCGCCGACGTCCCCCGCCTCCAGGGCGCGGCCCCCGGAAAGGTGCTCGCCTTCCACTACCTCAACGGCGTGTGGACACAGGTGCCGGTCCAGGTGGACGAGCGCGCCGTGCTCGACCTGGCCAAGCCAAAGAACGCCGCGCCGGTTGGCCACACCTTCCTCACCTACACCGACCCCAACACGTTCACCGGCCCCGACCCCGACGCCAACGTCGACGCCAACGACGAGATCGCCTTCATGGGCATCGACGCCGGGATCAAGGCGCCCGCCGGCTCGTCGCCGCCCGGCACCGTCGCCGGCTCTGGCGTGGAGGTGAGGGTGGTCGACTCGATCGGCGAGCCCTCCCCCGCGTACATGTACCTCTTCCGCCAGACCGGATCGCTCGATCCGTCGGCGGGCAGACGCTACGTCGACTACCGCTTCAACCTCCTGTCGGGCGACTACAGGAGCACCTACAACCTCGGCGCCGGCCCCAACCCCGAGAACTCCACCGTCACCACCGCTTTCTACCGCCATCACTTCTCCGACCGCTGGATCGACGACGCGCTGGCCATCACCGCTCCGCAGGCGGGCGGGGCCGACATTCTCGACCGCCACAAGAACCTCTTCGCTCCGGGGAACTGCGGGCGCAGCGAGAACACGTTCTCGAGTGGCGCGGGCGCGATGATCGCCAACAAGAACGGCCCCGTGCGTGCCATCCGCTCCTACATCGGGGCCAACTCGGGCGTGTACACCCACCGCGAGCACCTCTTCTACCAGCGCCGCCACGACGTGACCACGTACCTGCGCGTGCACGCGATTCCCGGCGTGATGGACTTCTTCGACTACGCGCCCGCCGCCGCGGGGATGACGTACCGCAGCGAATTCGCCACCGGCGGAGTGACGATCGACGGCGTGCCGGACTCCCCCGCCGCCGGCCCCATCACCTGGGAGAGCGTCGACGGCCCCCAGGGCTCGCTCGGCATCGTGCACACGTTCAACACGGACATCGCGCTCAACTGGACCTCGTACTACTTCGACAAGCAGAACCCGGCCGGCGGTGCGGAGACCCAGTGCACCGGCGACGCCTCGTCCTACGGCTCCAGCGGCACCCGGGTCACCAGCTCGCTGCCCAACACCGACCCGACCATCGGCGCCGCCAACCGCCTGTCGGTCACCCGCAGCCTGTTCTACGACTCGCCGGGCAAGGCCGACGGGCCGCGGCGCAAGGCCCAGGTGGTCAATCCGTTGCGCAGCACCTTCGCGAACTGGCCGTAGCTAGTCGCCCGTAACCGCCACGTTCACCGTCGAGCAGCGCCCGCAGCGCACGCGCACCTTCTTGGTCATCTGCGTCGAGTCCATCGCCTCGGCCAGCACGTTGCCGCACTTCACGCAGACGTAGTCGTCGGGTCCGTTGCCGCGAAAGGCGGGGCGGCCGGGGTCCTCCTGGACCGCGGTGCCGGCGGCGAAGGGCACCTCGCCGTCGCGGATCTCCCGCATCACCACGTCGGCCATCGAAACGCCTAGACCTGGCCGATCTTGGTGCTGAAGTCGGTGATCATCCCGTCGAGGAAGCCCACGACCGCGCCCTCCCCCATCGAGGCCGCTTTTCCGGTGATCTGGGCTCTGGTGTGGATCGTTCCCCCGCCGTCGTTGAGCTCGAACGTCACGTCTGCGTTGGCGTGGCCCTGGCCCTGCGACTCCCTGGCCTTGACCCGCAGCACGGCGCGGTGGGTCTCGGCGTCCTTCTCGACCACCTCGACGGTGCCGAGCATCTTCATCGACATCGCCCCCATCTTCATGAGGATCTCGGCCTTGACCGAGTCCGGCCCGGTGGGCTCGATCACGCGGCCCCCCTGCACGGCGGGCACGACGCGCTCGAGATCGGTGATCGCCGCGAAGTTGTCGTCGATCGACTTGTCGGTGGTGAAGGAATGATCCAGCTCGGTTGCCATCAGCTCATCTCCTGTGTCGAGGCTCCCCAATATATGCTCGGCCCATGGCCATGCAGGCGGGCACCCACCGGCTCGGACCGGACAACGCGACCCTCTCGGTGCATACGGGGCGAAAGGGCGCCGCGGCGAAGGCCGGGCACGACCTCGTTATGCACGTGACCGCGTGGGAGGCGACCCTCGAGCTCGCCGACGACGTGGCCGCCACGACCATGGAGCTCAGCGCCGACTCCACCTCCCTGCGCGTGCAAAAGGGCACCGGCGGGATTCAGGCCCTCGGCGACGAGGAGAAGGCGAGCATCCATCAGACGATCGACGACGAGGTTCTCCGGCGCCAGGACATCAGGTTCCGCTCGACCGACGTCCAGGGCGACGGCAATCAGATCCGCGCGGTCGGCGATCTCACCCTGGCCGGGCAGACCCATCCGGTCGAGTTCGACCTCGAGATCGGCGACGACGGCGCGCTGAGCGCCACCGCGCTCGTGACCCAGACCGACTGGGGCATGAAGCCCTACTCCGCTCTCTTCGGCGCGCTCAAGGTCCACGAGGACGTGAGGGTCGTGCTCGAGGGCCGGCTCTAGCCGTCAGTCGCGGTAGACGGTCTGCGCGTCGAGTCCTCCCTCGACCCCGGGCGGCAGCGCGCCGGTGCCGTGCGCGTAGAGGGCGATGTCCTCCACCGTCTTCGCCTGCGCGGGGTCGGTGCCGTCGCCGGCCACCCACGCGCCCTTGGACCAGCTGAGGCTCTCGGGCGGAGCGTCGAGCGCCATGCCCGCCAGCAGCCGCGCCTTGTCGCGGATCTTGGCGGTGGCGCTCTCGATGGCCGCGGGCGTCGACGCGGACGGGCTCGTGTTGTAGCCGTGCCCGGTGCCGAAGCGGTTGGTGTCGGCTGCCACGACCTTCACGTCGAGAGCGTGGACGCCCAGCTCCCTACCCACCAGCTGCGCGTACTCGCCCTCCTTGCCGTCGGAGTCGGTGGTCAGGCTGAGCACCATCTTGCCGGTCGGATGCACGCGCAGGAAGACTGCTCGGTAAGCCTCGTCAGCCACTACTGGTTCTCCTCGTGATCGGTCTTGGTCTCGGACGCGAGCCGCTCTCGCTCTTGATGGGCTCTCAGGGCGTTGTGCTCCTCGAGGTCGCAGAATGCCGGTTGCGGCCCGCCGGCCGGGTGAGGGGGCACCGCCGGGCGCTCACAGCCCGGGTAGATGCAGGTCTTGCCCGTGGTCATCGCTCGCCCCAGCCCCCCGGCGTCGTGTTGCCCCGGCTCGGGCCGTAGCCGCTGGGCATCGCCACCGAGCTGCCCGCCACCGGCGTGGCGCTGGCCCACTCCTCCTCCTCCTCCTCGGCGGGTGGCGCGGGCGGCGCCTCCATGTCCGCGGGCGCTCCGCCGATGGCGTCAGCCACCTCGGACAGCGCGGCGAAGCTGTGCCCGCTCACCAGGGCGTCGCAGTGGGGCAGCGCGGCGACCATGCCACCGGCCCGCACCGAGAACTCCTTCGCCCCGACACGAGGATTGACCCAGACGATCCGGTGGGCGAGGCGCGCCAGGCGCTCCATCTCACGGCCGACGAGCTGCGGATCGCCGCGCTCCCAGCCGTCGGAGAGGATCACGATCACGGCGCCGCGGGCCATGCCCCGTCGCCCGTGACGGTCGTTGAAGGCCTTCAGGGCGTCGCCGATCCGCGTTCCGCTCGACCAGTCCGGAGCCGTGACGGCGGCGCGCTGGATGGCGCGCTCGGGATGGCGAGAGGCGAGCGCCCGGGTCAGTCGGGTGAGGCGGGTGGCGAACACGAACGCCTCGGCGTCGGGCCCGCTGCGCGCGGCCGAGGTCAGGAAATGCAGGTAGGCGCGCGCGTAGGGCTCCATCGAGCCGGAGATGTCGCACAGCATCACGAGTCGCCGGCGGGCGACGCGGCGGCGCCGGCGCGCGAGCCGGATCGGATCGCCCCCGGTCCGCAGTCCGGCCCTGAGCGTGCGGCGCATGTCGATCTGCCGCCCGTGGCGCCCGCGCTCATAACGGCGCGTGCGCCGCTGCGGCGTGGCCAGCTCCAGCCGGGTCATCAGCCGATAGAGCCGCGCGAGCTCCTCGGCGTCGAGCCCGTCGAAGCTCTTGCCCGCCAGCACCTCCTCGTCGCTGGCCATGGCGAGCGGGACGCCGGCCTCGGGGCCGGTGTCCTCGCCGCGCGCCGTGGCCGGAGGGCGAGGCCACCCCGTCCGCGCTCCTGGAGGCATTCGAGCCGGGTTGATCGGCCACCGACCGCTGGTCGGGCGCCGTGGCGACCGTGGGGACCTCGTCGGGCTCGAAGGCCTCGTCGCGCGCCGGTGCCCCGAAGATCGAGAAGAAGACGGCGTCGAAGGCACTGACCTGCGAACGGTCGGACACGAACACCCCGCGGGCCGTCCAGTACAGCCGCCGGCGGCTCACCGGGCGCACCAGCGTGAGCGCGCGGGCGAACTCGGCCGGGCGCTCCGGGGTCACGGGCAGTCCGGCGTCGTGCAGGCGGCGGCTCAGAGCACCCGCGAGCGGCGGGAGGTCGAGCTCGATCGTCTCCACACCAAAGGCGGTCACTCGCCGTGCACGAGCGCCTCGAAGCCGGCCGCGCGGATCACCTCCTGATCCTCCTCGTACTTCAGCACCGACCCGAGCGTGAGCTCCACCGAACCGGGGTCCAGGCGCTCGACGCCGAGCAGCTCCAGCGCGGCCAGCCAGTCGATGGCCTCCGCGATCCCCGGAGGCTTCTGGACGTCGGAGTCGCGCATGCGCGAGACCGCGTCCGCCACCTGGACGGCGAGCGCCTGTGAGGAGCTCTTCACCCGCCGGCGGATGATCTCGACCTCGCGCTGAGCGCTCGGGTAGTCGATCCAGTGGTACAGGCAGCGGCGCTTTACGGCGTCGTGGAGATCCCGGGTGCGGTTGGAGGTCAGGATGATCACCGGCGGATGGGTGGCGACGATGGTGCCGAGCTCGGGGATCGTCACCTCGGCCTCGGCCAGCAGCTCGAGCAGGAAGGCCTCGAAGTCGTCGTCGGCCCGGTCGATCTCGTCGATCAGCAGCACGGCCGGCCGCGGGCCCGGATGCTCGAGCGCGCGCAGCAGCGGCCGCCGGATCAGGTAGTCGGGCCCGAACAGGTCCTCCTCGCTCAGAGCCGAGCCGCCCGCGTCGGCGAGCCGGATGCTCAGGAGCTGCCGCGGGTAGTTCCACTCGTACAGCGCCTCGGCCGCGTCGATTCCCTCGTAGCACTGGAGGCGGATCAGCGGCGTGTCGAGCACGGCGGCCAGCGAGCGCGCGGCCTCGGTCTTCCCCACGCCCGCCTCGCCCTCGAGCAGCAGGGGCTGGGGCAGGCGCAGGCTGAGGAACATCGACGTGGCGAGGCCCTCGTCGACCAGGTAGTCGACGGCGCCCAGTCGCTGGGCGAGCGTCTCGACGTCGGGTACCAGGCCGCCCAGTTCGCTCATGACGCCGCCAGCACGGCGCGGTAGTCCTCGGGGGTGTCCACGTCGAGGGGGATCCGGCCCGCCACCTCGACCTCCGCCACCTCAGCGGCGCGCTGGTCGAGCAGCTTCCAGACCCCCTTGTCACCGTGGAGAGCGCCGAGGTCGGCGAACACCTCGCGCGTAAATGCGATTGGGTGCCCGCGACCGTCCTCGTAGCGGCAGATGGCCAAGGGCGCGTCGCCTCGGCCGCCGAGCAGCGCCGCCACGGTGCCCGCGCTCACTCCCGGCTGGTCGCCGAGCATCAGGACCATCACATCGCACCGCGGGTCGACCACGCCGAGCGCCGCGGCGATCGACGACGAGCAGCCGGCGCCGTACGCGTCGTTGACCACGACCTCGGCCCCGGACAGATCCACGCCCGCGCGGACGTCCGGCGCCGCACCGCCGATCGCCACCACGATCTGGTCGAACGGGCAGGTGCGCGCCACGCCGACCACGTGGCCCAGCAGCGTGTCGCCGCCGTAGGGCAGCAGCTGCTTGGGACGGCCGAGCCGCTTGGAGCCCCCCGCGCCGAGCACGAGCCCGGTCACGAAGGAGTCAGTCGCTGAAGGCGGCACGCTCGGTGGTCTCGGGGACCGGCATGCCGCGACGCACGGCCACGATCCGAGCCAGAATCGAGAGCGCGATCTCGGACGGCGTGCGGGCGCCGAGGTCGAAGCCGGCGGGCGTGTCGATCCGCTCGAGCAGGCGGTCGGGCATGCCGTCGCCGCGCAGGTCGCCGATCACGCCCTGGCCACGCGGGGGACTGGCCACGAGGCCCACGTAGGGCAGCCCCGCCTCCAGGCCGCGGCGCAGCGCGCTCAGCTCGTCGCGTCCGTGCCCGGCGGCCACCAGTGCCAGATCGTCGGGGCGCAGCTCGAACTCCTCGCCGCCCACGGCCACCGCCTCCAGCCCCAGCTCCGGCGCCATCCGGTGCAGAGCGCGGGCAATCGGCGTGTCGCCCTCCACCAGCACACGAGGCGCACGGAGGACGGGCTCGAGGAAGATCTCGATGGAGCCGCCCGACAGGCAGGGGTTCTGGACCGTCACCGCGCCGGGCTCGCGCGAGACCTCCTCCTCGTGGTCGCCGAAGGGCAGGATCCGCAGCAGCACCGGCTCCCCGCTGCTGATGGCCTCGAGCGCGTACGCCTTCACGCTGTGCTCGGCGCACGAACCGCCGACGAAGCCCTCGATCGACCCGTCGGCGAGCACCAGCGCGGCGTCGCCGGCCTCCACGCTCGTCGGGCGCTGCGCACGCACCACGGTCGCGGTCACGAAGGCCGCACCCTGCTCGGCGAGCTCCTGGGCCCTCCGGGACATCGCGGCGGAGATCATTGCGGCGGCTCGGGGCGCCCCTGCATCGCCGCCCACACGCGCGCCGGGGTGCAGGGCATGTCCACGTGGTCGACGCCGTGTGTCTCGTGGAGGGCGTCGATCACCGCGTTCACGATCGCCGGCGGCGAGCCGACGTTGGGCGACTCCCCGATGCCCTTCGCGCCGAGCGGATGGTGCGGACAGGGCGTGACCGTCTCGCCCACCTCGAAGTCGGGGCATTCGAGAGCAGTGGGGATCAGGTAGTCCATGAACGAGGAGTTGAGGCAGTTGCCCTCCTCATCGAAGGTGATCACCTCCATCAGGGCGATGCCGATGCCCTCGGCTAGGCCGCCGTGAATCTGGCCCTCCACAATCATGGGGTTGATCTTCACACCGCAGTCGTCGACCGCGATGAAGCGCCGGACCGTGACCTGGGCGGTGTCGGGGTCGATGTCGACCACGGCGATGTAGGCGCCGTAGGGGTAGGTCAGGTTGGGCGGGTCGTAGATCACCTGGCCATCGAGGCCGCCCTCCATGCCGTCCGGCATCGGCTCGCCGCTGTAGGCGCGCTCGGCGACGTCCTCGATCAGGGCGCCCTTCTCGGGGTCGCCCTTCACGTACCAGCGGCCCTTCTCCCAGGCGAGATCCTCCGGCCTGGTCTCCAGCATGGTCGCCGCGATCAGGCGCGCCTTGTCGCGCACCTTGCGCGAGACCACGGCCACGGCCGCGCCGGACACCGGCGTCGAGCGGCTGCCGTAGGTGCCCAGGCCGTAGGGCGACTTGTCGGTGTCGCCGTGGCGAACCTCGACGTCCTCGGGCGGGATGCCGAGCTCCTCGGCCACGATCTGGGCGAAGGTCGTCTCGTGTCCCTGGCCCTGGGTCTGCGCGCTGATCGAGACCACCGCCTTGCCCGACGGGTGGACGCGCAGGTCGGCGCCGTCGTTCATCGACAGCCCCAGGATGTCCATGTGCTGGCGCGGCCCGGCGCCCACGCCCTCGGTGAAGAACGACACGCCGATCCCCATCAGCTCTCCGCGGGCGCGTTTCTCGGCCTGCTCGCGGCGCAGGTCCTCGTAGCCCGCCATCTCCATCGCCACCCGCATGGTCTCGGCGTACTTCCCGGAGTCGTAGGTCCAGCCGGTGGTCGTTTCGAAGGGAAACTGCTCGGGGCGGATGAAGCTGCTCATGCGCAGCTCGATCGGATCGGCCTTCATCTCCAGCGCAAGGGCGTCGACCATGCGCTCGACCAGGTACACGGCCTCGGTGATGCGGAACGAGCAGCGGTAGGCCACGCCGCCGGGTGCCTTGTTGGTGTAGACCGCCTTGACCTTGACGTGCGACGCGTCGAGGTCGTAGGAGCCGCAGACGATGTGGAAGAAGCCGGCCGGGAACTTCGTCGGCTGTGCCGTGCTGTCGAAGGCGCCGTGATCGGCGATGGCGTCCACGCGCAGGCCGGTGATCTTGCCGTCCTTGGAGCACATCTCGCCGCGCATGATGTAGTCGCGGGCAAAGCCGGTGGACATCAGGTTCTCGGAGCGGTTCTCCACCCACTTGACCGGGACCCCGGCCACGATCGAGCCGGCGATGGCGCACACGTAGCCCGGGTAGACCGGCACCTTGTTGCCGAAGCCGCCGCCGATGTCCTGGCACTGGATGCGGATCATGTGCTCGGCCAGCCCCGCCACGTGCGCGTAGACCGTGCGATGGGCGTGCGGTGCCTGGTTGCCGTTGTAGATGTCGAGCTGACCCGTCTCCGGGTTGAAGTCGGCGATCATGCCGCACGTCTCGAGCGGCGCGGGGTGGCAGCGCGGGTAGATGATGTCGCGCGTGACGATCGTGTCGGCCTCGGCGAACGCGCGGTCGGTGGCCTCCTGGTCGCCGGCCTCCCAGGTCGGGCTGGCGAGGTTGTCGCGTTGGCCGGACTTGTCGTCGCGGATCAACGGAGCGTCGTCGTCGAGCGCCTTGCGCGCGTTGACCACCGCCGGCAGCGGCTCGTACTCGACGTCGATGAGCGAGAGGGCGTCGTTGGCCGAGTACTCGTCGGTCGCGATCACGAACGCGACCTCCTGGCCCTGGAAGCGGACCTTGTCGCCGGCCAGCACGGCTTGTGTGTCGTAGGAGATCGTCGGCATCCAGGCCAGGCCCAGCGTCTCGAGGTCCTTGGCCGTGACCACGGCGGCCACGTTGGGGTGCTCGAGCGCGGCCGAGGTGTCGATCGAGACGATCTTCGCGTGGGCGTAGGGGCTGCGCAGCATCGCGCCGTAGACCATCCCCGGCAGCTTGATGTCGTCGAGGTAGGTGCCCTCGCCGCGGATGAAACGCGGGTCCTCCTTGCGCTTGAGGCGGCCGAAGCCGATGGGGCGCTCGGTGGTGGGACTGGGAAGGTTCTCGACAACGGTCATGCTCGTGCCCCCTGTTCATGCTCGGCCGCCCAGCGGACCGCGCTCACGATGTTCTTGTAGCCCGTACAGCGGCAGATCGCGCCGGAGATCGCGGTGCGGATCTCCTCCTCGCTGGGATCCGGGTTCTCGTCCAGGAGGGCGCGCGCGGTCATGATCATCCCCGGCGTGCAGAACCCGCACTGGAGCGCGTGGCGCTCGTGGAAGCCCTGCTGGACGGGGTCCAGCGCGGCCGTCGACCTCGAGGTCCTCCACCGTGCGGATCTCGTGGCCCTCGCACATGGCGGTCAGCACCGTGCACGACTTGACCGGCTCGCCGTCCATCTGGATCACGCAGGCGCCGCAGTTGGAGGTGTCGCAGCCCCAGTGGGTGCCCGTCAGGCCGAGGGTCTCGCGCAGGAAGTGCACGAGCAGCTGCCGCGGCTCGACCTCCTCGGATCGCCGCTCCCCGTTGACCACTATCGACACCTGCACGATCAGCCCTCCTGTCGGGTCGCGCGGGCCGCCGAGCGGCCCAGCGCGCGTCGCGTGAGAACGCCGGCGAGGTGGCGCTTGTAGTCGATAGGCCCACGCCCGTCGGCGCTCGGCGAGCAGTCCTCGGATGCGATCTCGCCCGCCTGGGCGAAGAGGTCGTCCGACGGTGCCTGGCCCCGCAGGAGCTCCTCCGCGCGGGAGAGGTGAATGGTCGTCATGCCGACCGCGCTGAGCGCGATCCCGGCGTCGGCGATCCTCCCGCCGTCGAGCCACAGGGCGGCGGACGTCGCGGCGATCGCCCAGTCGCCCGCGCGGCGCTCGACCTTCTCGTGCGCGCTACCCGCGCCCGGGCGCAGCGGCAGGCGCACCTCGGTGAGCAGCTCGCCCTCCCCCACGGCGGTCATGTACGGCCCCACGTGGAAGTCCTCCATGGCCACGACCTTCTCGCCGCCGGGGCCGCGGATGACCACCCGCGCCTTGGCGGCCGAGCACACCGCCGAGAGGTCCTCCGCGGCGTCGGCCTGACACAACGAGCCGCCGATCGTGCCGCGGTTGCGCACCACCGGGTCGGCGATCACGGCCTCGGCGTCGGCGAAGAGCGGGAAGCGCCGGCCCAGCAGCTCGGACTTCAGGAGGTCGACGTGGCGGGTGAGCGCCCCGATCCTCACCTCACCGTCCTCCTCGCGGATGTAGCGCAGCTCCCGCAGGTCGTTGATGTCGACGAGGTGCTCGGGGGTGGCCAGCCGCAGCTTCATCATCGGCAGCAGGCTGTGGCCGCCGGCGATCACGCGGGCCTCGGAGCCCAGGCGGCCGAGTGCCTCGATCGCCCCCTCCACGCTGGTGGCACGCTCGTACTCGAAGGGGGCTGGAGTCTGCAAGTAGCTGCTCCTCTGCGATCAGGAAGGCCGGACCGGGAGCCGCTTGCGCGGGGCTCCGATGTCGTCGCGCTGCTCGTACTGTTCGGGCGCGTCGGCGCCGATGGTGGGCGAGGTGGGGAGCTTCTCCGGGCTCTCGTGGCGGACGTCCGGGTAGAGCTGCCGCGCCGCCAGGCTGCCGCCCTCGATGTTCCGCAGCACCGCGCCCTTGGGGCTGAGGGCGGCGATGGGAGCCTCGCGGCCGAACCGCGCGAGCGTGAGCGTGCCCCGGGTGTAGACCTCGCCGATGCGCGGGGCATCGACCTCGGTGCTCTCGGGGAAGTTGCGCAGGCCGGCGGCCGCGGCGCCGGGGTAGACGCCGTCGATCAGGCCCATGGCATCGCGCAGGCCGGCCTTCTTCACGAGAAGGCCCTCCAGCAGGTCGACGCCCGCGTCGAGCTGCCCGTTGATCGCGTTCACCACGTCGTTCACGGGACCGCTCTTCTCCACGATCTCGCCCACGCCGGCGATCACCTCGTCGAGGCCGGCGGTGATCTTGCGCAGCTGCACGATCGTCGAGACGAGGAAGTAGACGAGCGCGAGCACGATCAGCAGAACGGCGACGATCAGAACGGCCCCCGCGGCGGTCATCGCTCCTCCTCCGCGTCGTCGAGGATCACGTCCAGCGACCCGCCGTAGCCGGCGACGCCGGCCACGGTCTGCTCGACCTGCTCCCGGGTGGTGAGCAGCAGCGCGGCGGCGTCGAGATCCTTGGATCCGGCGGAGGCCACCGCGGCGATCTTGTTCACCGAGGGCACGATGCTCGCGGCCGCATTCAGCACGCCGCGCAGCAGATAGATCACGAGCGGGAGAACCACGAGCAGCAGCACGGCGTTGCCGATCCACAGCAGGGTCATCGCGGCCGCCTCTCGGCCACGATCGCCGCCTTGCGACCGATCCCCGGCAGCGCGCCGAGAATCACGTCGAACTGCGCGTTGATCGCCTTGACCGCCGGCTCGAGAGGGCGCAGGTGCTCGGCCTCGACGCCCTCCAGGGCGCCGCCCAGCGTGGCCAGCCCCTCCGAGATCGCCATGAGACCGCGGCGGATCAGGACCAGGGCGACCGCCAGCACGGCGATCACGACCACGGCAAGGATGACGGTCAGGACCATCATCCTTCTTCGCCGTACCCGTCGGTGAGCGCGTTCATGTAGCCGTCCTGCACCACGGCCTCGTCCACGATCATGGCCAGCACGGGCGCGGTCGCCTCGAGCTGCGGGATGTTCGCCGTATTGGCGGCTACCTTGCCGGCGGTCTGAAGCAGGCCCTCGACCGAGCGCTGGATGCGCGCGATGTTCTGAAGCAGGATCGCCAGCAGGACCACCACCACGAGCGCCGCCACCAAGCCGATGGCCAGCGCGATGCCCCAGTAGGTGTCGCCCGAGACGGCGAGCAGGGTCACCTGCCGACCGCCACCTTGCGCAGGGCCCGCGCGGCGTGCAGGATCCTCACGCCCGAGTCGTTGATGCGCGCGACGCCGTCCAGCTCGGCCGTCTGCGCGCGGACGACCTCGACCGCGTCCTCCGCCGTCTTGGCCTGCTTGGCGATCCGGGTGGCCAGCATCACGATCGTGATCAGGATCGCGGCGGCGACCGCGATTACGACGACGCCGATCACGAGACCCACCACCCAGCCGGTCAACTGCTCCTCCTCGTCTCCCTCATTCCCCTCCTGGGAGCGGATTTTATAGCAGTCACCTAGCCCGCAGATTCGCTGTCGGCCGGCCGCGGGGCAAGCCCCACGTCCTTCGTGTCGGGCTCCGCGTCCGACGGAGTGTCCGGACCGCCGTCGGTGACCGCGTCCGCGTTGTCACCCGCGCTCAGGTCGACGCCGCCCTCGGTGGCCGGCTCGTCGGAACCCGTGGTCTCGCCCAGGACCGAGCTCCCGAGCTCGGGATCCTCGTCGAGCATCTCGCGCGGCGCGTCGGAGCCCCCGAGGTCGGCCGGCACTACGCCCTCGTCCGCCGTGGCGACCCAGGCGCCCTTCTCGCGGGCCTCGGCCTCGTCGGGCGTGGTTCCACCGCGCTGCTCGCTGGGCTTCTCCGGCCCTCGTCTTCTCGTCGTCGCCGGCCACGCCATCTCCCTCGCTCGCTTGGGCTGGAGCTTATATGCCCGTCGTCAGTCGCTCGAGCCGCGCACGGTCGCCGCCACGTCGTCGAGCACCGCCTGTTCGCGCTCGCTGACCTCCTTGCCTCCTATGCCCAGGAAGCCTCCCTCGCGGTGAGCGTGAGCCACCGTGTCGGCCACCCCGATGACGAACTGCCCGTAGGCGTCGGTCTCCTCCGGCGTCGCCTTTTGGCCCAGCAGCGCGAGCGCGTCGCGCAGAACGGCGTCGGCTCGGGCGTCCAGCCCCTCGACGTTCTTCGTCCTGTCCCGGTCGATCTCGGGGGGCGAGGAGACGATCGCCTCGAGCAGGTCGCCGCCGTGGGCCTTCCGGGCCTCGGCGTACGCGCGCCCCAGCGAAAGGCTCTCGCGCAGCGTGCCGCCGCGCTCGGCGGCGATCACCCGCAGCGCCACCAGGGCCGGGGCCTCCGTCAGCGTCGACCATTCCTCCGCGTTGAAGTCAGCCTTGTCGGTCATGGTGGCGAGTAAACCACCACCTAGCTGAGGGCGCGTTCGCCCTCGCGCCGGACCCTCAGCCACAGGTAGCCGTAGGCCTCGAGCTCGATGTCGAGGGTGCCGTCCGGTCCCGGCTTGTGGCCGCGCTCCTCCAGCAGGTCGTCGATCTCCACCTTCTCCCCCTCGGGCATCCCCAGCTCGAGGGTGCAGCTGATCGCCTTGCGCGAGAGGTTGTGTGCCGCCACGACCGTGGAGCCCTGCCACACGCAGCGGTGGGCGAACAGCGCCGGCTCCGCGGTCTCGATCAGCTCGCTGGTGCCCCACCCGAACTCCGGGCTCTCCCTGCGGCGGCGGATCAGGCGCTCCATCCAGTTGAGCAGCGAGTCGGGCTCGCGCCGCTGGGCGGCCACGTTGACCTTCTTGGGGCCGAAGCCGCCGCCGGTGAGCGGGCGCACGACGTCCTTCGCCGGGGCTGTGGAGAACCCGCCGTTGTCGGCGTCCGACCACTGCATCGGCACGCGCACGCTCATGCGGTCGGGGATGTCCAGGTTCTCGCCCATCCCGATCTCGTCGCCCATGAAGATCACCGGCGTGCCGGGCAGCGAGAGCATCAGGCTCCAGGCCATCCGCAGCCGCGGGCCGTCGCCGCCCAGCATCGACGCCACCCGCCGGCGCAGCCCATGCCCGTAGAGCTGCATGCCCTCGTCGGGCCCGAACGCCGCGAAGACCTCCTCGCGCTGAGGTGCGGTGAGCTTGTCGAGGCTGAGCTCGTCGTGGTTGCGCAGGAACGTGGCCCAGGCGTTGTCGGGCGGCGGGTCGGGCAGGCTGCTGATCGTGGATTCGAGCGGCTCGGCGTTTTCTCGCGCGAGCGAGAGCCAGAGGTTCTGGTTGAGCAGAAAGGCGAACTGCATGTTGAGCTGGTCGCCGTCCTCGTCACCGAAGAAGCGGGCCAGATCCTTCAGGCCGGTGTTCACCTCGCCCAGCAGCACCGTGTCGCCGTTTCGCCGCGACGCGAAGGCGCGCAGGCTGCGCAGCCATTCGTGAGGATCGCCGTCGACCTGCTCGGCGATCCCGTCGAGCTCGAGCATGAAGGGCACGGCGTCCATGCGAAAGCCGGCCACGCCCAGCTGCAGCCAGAAGCCGACGATCTTGGCGATCTCGTCGCGCACCTCGGGATTGGCGACGTTGAGGTCGGGCTGAAAGCGGTAGAAGCGGTGCAGGTAGCACTGGCCCGTGGTCTTGTCGCGCTCCCAGTTGCTCGTCTCCTTGTCGGGGAAGGCGATGCCCTTGGGCTCGTCGGAGGGCTCGTCGCGCCAGATGTAGAACGAGCGCCGGGGAGAGTCCTCGCTCGCCCGCGCCTCGGCGAACCACGGATGCTCGTCGGAGGTGTGGTTGAGCACCAGGTCGACGATCACCTTGATGCCGCGGTCGTTGGCCGTGCGCACGAGGTCGACGAAGTCACCGAGCGAGCCCAGGCGGGGGTCGACACCGAAGTAGTCGCTGATGTCGTAGCCGTCGTCGCGGCCCGGCGAGGGATAGAAGGGCATCAGCCACAGGCAGGTGACCCCTAGGCCGGCGAGGTAGTCGATCTGGCGGATCAGCCCGGCGAAGTCGCCCACCCCGTCACCGTCGGTGTCGAGGTAGGTCTCGACATCGAGGCAGTAGATCACCGCGTTCTTCCACCACAGGTCGCTGGTCTGGTCGAGGCGCATCAGGCGCCCGCCAGCTCGGGCAGCACGCGCTCGCCGAAGGTGTCGATGAAGGGCCCCAGGTCCTGACCGACATGGTGGAGGTAGATCTCCTCGAACCCGAGCTCGGCCAGTTCGTGGAGAACCTCGAGGTGGCGGCCCGGATCGGAAGACACCACGACGGTCTGCGTCACGTCCTCGGGCCGCACGTGGAGCGCCGCGATGTCGAACTGCTCGACCGTCGCGAGGTCCCAGCACAGCGGCGGGGGGAAGATGTTGGTGCGCCACTGATCGTGGGCGATCTCCAGCGCTCTCGATTCGCTCTCGGCCCACGACAGGTGGACCTGGACGGCCAGGCGCTTGCCCTCGCCTCCGTTCTCGCGAAACGCCGCGATCATCCGTTCGAGCTTCTCGCGCGGCTGGTTGACGGTCACGAGGCCGTCGGCCCAGCCTCCCACCCACGCCGCGGTGTCCTCGCTGATCGCGGGTCCGATGAGGAGCGGCGGCTCCGGGGGCAGGGTCCACAGCTTGGCCCGGTCGACCTTGACCAGTCCGTCGTGGTCGACCACCTCGCCGGCGAACAGCGCGCGGATCACGTCGATGCACTCGCTCAGGCGGGCAGTGCGCTCGCCCTTGTCGGGCCAGCGTGCACCGGTGATGTGCTCGTTCGAGGCCTCCCCGGTGCCCAGGGCCACCCACAGCCGGCCGGGGAACATGTGACACAGCGAAGCGGCGGCCTGGGCGACGATCGCCGGGTGGTAGCGCTGCCCGGGAGCGTTCACCACGCCGAACGGCAGCTCCGTCGTGGCCAGCGCGGCCCCGAGAAACGACCAGGCGAAGCCGGACTCCCCCTGGCGCTCGCTCCAGGGCGAGAAGTGGTCGGACGACATCGCGGCGCCAAAGCCGGCCTCCTCGGCGTGCCGAACGGCGGCGAGCAGCTCGCCGGGCGGGATCTGCTCGTGCGAGCAGTGGAGTCCGATCAGCGGCATGGGGCGGCTCATACCCGTCGCACGTCCTGAGCTACCCTGCCGGACCCGTGGTCGACGAATCGATCTTCAAGGCGTACGACGTCCGGGGCATCCACCCCGACCAGATGGACGAAGCTCTGGCCTACCGGCTCGGGCGCGCGTTTGCGCAGGTGCTGGGCCAGCTGCAGGACACCCCCGTGTCCGACCTGCGCGTGGGCGTGGGCCGCGACATGCGCCTGACCGCCCCGGAGATGGCCGAGCAGTACGTCCGCGGCATCGCCGACGAAGGCGCCGACGTGCTCGACATCGGAATGGTCGGAACGGAGATGCTCTATTGGACGGTGGGCTCGCGTGAGCTCGACGGCGGGCTGATGTGCACCGCGTCCCACAACCCGGCCGCCTACACGGGCGCGAAGCTCGTGAAGCGCGGCGCGCTGGCGCTGTCGGGCGACTCGGGGATCGGGGAGCTGCGCGAGATCGTGACCGCGGGCGAGCCCGGCGAGAAGGCCGCCGAGCCGGGCCGGGTGGAGCGCGAGGACGTGGGCGATGCCTTTCGCCAGGCCGCCCTGGGCTACATCGAAGCCGACATCGCGCCGCTGAACGTTGTGGTCGACGGCGGCAACGGCATGGCCGGGCCCATGGTCGGGCCGCTGCTCGACACGTTCCCGCTCGAGCTGTCGCGCCTCTACTGGAAACCCGACGGCACGTTTCCCGATCACGAGCCCAACCCGCTGCTCGAGGAGAACCGCCGCTTCATCATCGACAAGGTGCGCGAGGCGGGCGCGGACCTCGGCATCGCCTGGGACGGGGACGCCGACCGCTGCTTCTTCATCGACGACACCGGCGAGTTCGTGGCCGGGGACTTCCTCACGGCGCTGCTCGCCGAGGCGCTGCTGCGCAAGGAGCCCGGCGCAACCGTGCTCTATGACGTCCGCGCCTCGCGCGCGGTGGCCGACATGGTCGAGGCCGGCGGCGGCGAGGCCATGGTCAACCGCGTCGGCCACGCGTTCTTCAAGACGCGCATGCGCGACACCGGCGCCGCGTTCGGGGGCGAGGTGTCGGGCCACTACTACTTCCGCGACTTCTACTGCGCGGACTCCGGAACCCTCCCGGCTCTGCTGATCCTCGAGCTCCTGTCGGTGGAGAAGAAGAAGCTGAGCGAGCTGCTGGAGCCGCTGCGCTCGCGCTACTTCATCTCCGGCGAGATCAACAGCGAGGTGTCGGACCAGGAGGCGAAGATGGACGAGATCCGCTCCGAGTACTCCGACGGCCGGCTGGGCGAGCTCGACGGCATCTCGATCGACTACGACGACTGGCACTTCAACGTGCGGCCTTCCAACACCGAGCCGCTGCTGCGCCTCAACCTCGAGTCGCTGACCTCCCGGGAGGACATGGAGGCTAAGCGCGACGAGTTGCTCGCGCTGATCCGCGCCTGATCACGATCGCCAGGGCGGCGCCGATCCACAGGCCGGCCGCCGCCCCGATCAGCCCCCAGGCGAGCGGCCCGCGCTCGAGCTGGGCCGACCGCGCTCCCCGCCCGCGGGTGTTCAGGCCGGGCTCCACGGGAAAGCTGCGCTTGACCGCCTTGGCGTAGGCCGTGGCGAGCTCCATCGCCTGCTCGCGATCCCCGGCGCGCACGCTGAGGGCCAGGTCGAGCCGACCGGTCAACTCGGCCTCCGAGTGGTCGCGCAGCCAGGCCAGGCCGCCGGCAGCGGGCACCGTGGAGAGCTCGAGCGCGCGTTCCAGAATCGCATCGCTGCGAGCTCGGGCCAGCACGCTGTCGCGGCCGTCGAGGGGCGGAACTCGGATCACGAAGGCACGCGCGGTGTAGTCGCGCTCCTGGGCGAGGGCGAACCCCACGCCGGCCAGAGCACCCACCAGCGCGCACAGGAGGGCAATGCGCACGGCCACGCTCATAGGTTCTCAGGCCCAATAGGGTGAGCGCGCTGTGCACGCGGCGGCCGGGATACACCGCATCGGGATACCCACGCCGTTCGCCGTCGGGCGGGTCAACGTGTACCTGATCGACGACGATCCCCTGACCCTCGTCGACACGGGCCCCAACTCGGGCACGTCGTTCGACGAGCTGGGGCGGGGGATCGCCGAGCTCGGCCACGCGCTGGAGGACATCGAGCTGGTGATCATCACCCACCAGCACATCGACCACCTCGGCCTGGTGTCGCTCGTGGCCGATCACTCGGGAGCCGAGGTGGCCGCTCTCGACGTGGCCGTCCCCTACATCGAGAACTTCTCAGACGAGGCCCAGGCCGACGACGACTTCGCCCTCGGGATGATGTTGCGTCACGGCATCCCCGAGGACGTGGCCGCGGCCCTGCATTCGGTCACCCGGGCCTATCGGGCCTGGGGCGCCGCGGCCGAGGTCACGCGCCCGCTGCGCGACGGGGAGGCGCTCGCGCTGCGCGACCGCACCTTTCACGTCCATCATCGCCCGGGCCACTCGCCCACCGACACGGTCTTCCACGATCGCGATCGCCGGATGCTCGTGGCCGGGGATCACCTGATAGGTCACATCTCCTCGAACCCCCTGATCACGAGGCCCCGCGACGGCTCCGGTCAACGGCCCCAGGCCCTCGTGCACTATCTGGAGTCGCTGGCCGCCACGCGCGAGATGGAGGTCGATCTGGTGCTACCCGGCCACGGCGATCCGGTAACCGACCCCCACGCTCTGATCGACCGGCGCCTGGCCCTGCACCGGCGCCGGGCGGGGAAGATTCAGCGTTTGCTGGAGGAGCGCAGCCGCTCGGCGTACGAGATCGCGCAGGCCCTGTGGGGCAACATCGCCGTCACTCAGGCGTATCTGACCCTCTCGGAGGTGCTTGGTCACCTGGATCTGCTGACGAACGAGGGACGTGCTCGGGAGTCGACGCAGCAGGGTCGAAGCCGGTTCGAGGCTCTTCCTGGCCCTCCTTCCTGAGGACGCTGGCGCAGACCGGGCAGTCCCCCCAGCGCAGGCTCTCGCTGGCGCTGTAGAGACGGGCGCCACAACTTTCGCATGTCCAATGAGGCGACATTTCGCAGTTAGAGATTGCCCGATTTGCCCATAGCTAACCGCTCGGCCGCCCGCGTCCGGCACCCCACACAACGATGGAGCGCGGACGGTGCTTGCACGGCGCAAAAGGGCGGCGGCCATTCGTCCGTTAGTCAACCATGTACCAAGCACAACCCGAAGCCGGACGGGACCGCCGCGCACTCTCCTACGATCAAGTCACAGTGGCCGTGACAGGCGAGGACGGACTGCTGCGCAGGCGCATAAACGCAACGCTGGCGAACGCCGGCGTGGGGCTGCACGGCGCCCCGCCCGACGGGCGCGAAGCGGACGTGGTGGTGCTGGTGCGCGACCTTTCGAAGGTTGCCCGCCTGGTGGACCTTCGCGCCGAGGTTCAGGAATCAGAGGGCACCCAGACCGTGATCGTGTCGCCCGACACCCACGGCGCTGCCCTCCGGCGCGCTCTGAGCGCGGGAGCCAGCGGGCTCGTGCTCGACACCGACGTCGATACCGCGCTGGTGCCCGCCATTCGCGCGGTGGCGGCCAACCAGACCTGCGTGCCGCGTGCGCTCAAGGTGGCGGTGGACAAGCCGACCCTCAGCCATCGCGAGCGCGAGGTGCTCAAGCTGGCGGTCTCCGGGCGCACCAACGGGGAGATCGCTGCCGCGCTGTGCCTGGCGGAGAGCACCGTCAAGAGTCATCTCTCGGCGGCTTTTCACCGCCTGGGCGTACGCTCGCGCCGCGAAGCGGCAACCCTCGTGCTCGATCCCGAGGAGGGACTGATGTCGATCGTGTTGGGCACCGACAGTGCCGAACCCGGCCTCGCCACCTTCGGCGGTCGTTGATGTGACGCCCACCAAGGCAGTCGTCTTGGCGCACCCCCGGCAAGCGCTCAAGTCGGCTACCCGAGGTTCCCGCTTCGTACGCGAGAGCCTCCCTCCCGCCCCCCTGCTGCCCGTGGCCAACCGGCCTCTGCTGGCGCACGCGCTCGACTGGCTCGCCCAGTCCGGGGTGCGCGAGGCGATGGTCATCGCGCCCTGCGAGCTCACCGAACCCGTCCGCCACGCCGCCTCGGGCGCGTGCAACGGGCTCGACGTGAGCTGGCGCGAGCAGCTGCCCGACGAGACCCTGTCCTGCTCCCTGGGGCAGCTGGGCGAGTTCATCGACGGCGATTCCTTCGTTCTCCACTCGGCCGACAGCGTGTCCAAGCAGAGCCTCAGCTCGCTCACGGAGGGCGCCGACGGGGCCGAGGCCGTTTTCATCGAGGAGAACACCGGAGGCGGCGAGCTCGGCCAGGTGATCGACCTGCACCGCAACGGCTCGCGACCCCGGCCCGGCTTCGCCGGCAACGCCGCGGGTGTGGCCGTGCTGAGCGCCGAGGCGATCGAGGTCGCCCGTTCACTCGACGACCCCAGTGATCACGTGGCGGAGACGCTCGCCGGGGTGATCGGAGACCGTGGTGGCTCCGTCCGCACCCGGCCGGTCCACGATTGGTGGCGCTTCAGGGGCGGGGGCACCGACGCCCTGCTGGAGGGCAACCGCTTCGCCCTGGAGGGCCAGACGGCCGACTTCGAGCGCGCGGAGATCGTGAACTCGAAGATCCAGGGGCCCGTGGTGGCCCATCCGCTCGCCCGGATCGAATCGAGCATCGTGCGCGGCCCGGCCGTGATCGGCGCTCGCGCCCACCTGCGCAACGCCTACGTGGGCCCCTACACGTCCATAGGCGACGACGTGATCGTCGAGGGCGCGGAGGTGGAGTACTCCGTGATACTCAGCGGCGCGTCCATCAGTTACCTGGGCGGTCGCCTGGAGGCCAGCGTGCTCGGCCAAGGGTCCAAGGTCTCGCGCGATTTCCGCCTTCCCAGGGCGCTGCGCCTCACCGTCGGTGAGGGCGCGGAAGTGTCGCTCACCTAGTCCGACCCTAAGCAAAGGATAAATTCTGGGGTAGCTACCCCAGCGCGGGGGGACCGGTATCGGATTACGGTCGCGAAAGGATGAGTTCCCTTCGCATTCACCCCGCGGCCATCGCCTCCGTCGAGGGCCCCCGGCGAGACACCCCCAGGTTCTCCCGCGGCCCCCGCGACGAAAGTGATCTGCTGCAACGTGCGATCGCCAGGGCCAAGGAAGGCGACCCGGCGGCGCTTGACTTCCTATACGTGCGTTATGCGGACGACGTGTGCGGCTACGTGCAGAGCATCGTCCATGACCGCTTCGAGGCCGAGGACATCACTCAGACGCTGTTCTCGAAGCTGCTGACCAAGGTCCGCCGCTACGAGCAGCGCGAGGTGCCCTTCTCGGCCTGGATCCTGAGGGTCGCCCGCAACGCCTCGCTCGACCACCTGCGCAGCAGGCGCATGGTCCCGGTCGAGGAGGTGCGCATCAGCGAGGACGGTGAGGACGAGCTGCGCTTCGACCGCTACACCTCGCTGCGCGACGCGCTGGCCGAGCTGCCCGAGGACCAGCGCGAGGTGCTGGTGCTGCGCCACGTCGCCGGCCTGTCTCCCCTGGAGATCGCCCGCCACATGGACAAGACCGAGAGCTCCGTGCACGGCCTGCACCATCGCGGCCGCGGAGCGCTCCAGATCGCCCTGCGCGCGCTCGACGCCGCGCCGGTCGTCCAGGCCGGCAGCGCGGCCTAGGCCTAGGCCGCCTCGCGGTCCCCCGGGTCGGAGGCGCGGGCGACGCACGCGGCCACGCGGCCGGAGTGCACGTCGGCCAGCAGCAGGAGCACGGCGTGTTCGACCAGCGCGGCGGGTTCGATGTCGAGTTTCTCTGCCTCGTCGGTGACCGCGTGCCAGTCCGCCGGCGCCAGATCGACGGCCAGAGCCACGGCCGGGTAAGGAGCCGGACGGCGCTCGCCAGGCGGGCGGGCGGCCAGCCGTCCCGAGGACTGCACATCCAACCAGTGGCGAACGGCCCGCTGCACGAGTCGCGCACGCGGCACGTAGAGCAGCCCGGCGACGCGCTCGAGCTCCTCTAGGGCGAACTCGTCGAGCGCGACCTCGACTTCGCGCATGGCCCTGTACATCTACCCCAATCTTCGGGGTTGCGGCCGGATCGGATCACACGGGGTGTTCGGACGCGGTGCCGGCGCCGAACGCGCCAGCCAGGTCACGGCGCGACTCGATGCCGAGCTTGCGGTAGGACTGCCGCAGATGCCACTCGACCGTCTTCAGCGTGATCACGAGCTTCTCCGCTATCTCGCGGTTCGAGTGTCCCTGCTTGGCCAGCAGCGCCACCTGCCGCTCTCGGGTGGTGAGGGACTCCTCTCCGCTCAGGGCGACGCGCCGAGGGCGGGCCCCCGCGGCGGAGAGCTCGTCCAGCCCGTAGCGCGCCAGAGCCTCGGCCTCGCAGCGCTGTGCGAGGTCGACCCCGCGGGTCAGCGGCTCCCGGGCGTCGCGGCGCCGAGACGCCTTTCTGAGCGCCGCTCCGTGGTCGATCAGCGCCGACGCCAGCGAGAACATGGCCTGTGAGGAGTCGAGCGCGGTCACCGCCTCCTCTAGCAGCGTGAGGCCGTCGGCTCCCCCCTCGACCAGGCCGAGCACGTGCAGTGCCCGCCCCACCGTCTCCGGGGCGCCGAAGGAATTGGCCAGCTCGAGCTCCGCCCGCGCCAGGGCCGAAGCCTCTTCGCGGCGCCCCAGGCTGAGCTCGGCCAGCGCGGCCTCCGAGCGCCACGGGAACATGGCCGGGTTGCCGGCACCGAGCTGGGCCGCCCGCTCGCCACAGTCCCGGAGATCGCTCAGGGCCTCCTCGGCCTGTCCGATCGACCGCCGCACCTGTCCGCGGACGAGCAGGAAGTTCGCGTAGGGGATCCCCGAGGTGGGGTCGGCGCTGCGCTCCCAGCGCCGCACGTGCGCCAGGGCGATCTCCGGAGCGGCCTGATGGAGCAGCAGCAGCGGCACGAGCCCCTGCGCGGGGAAGGCGCGGTCGCGCCAGGCGTCGCGATGGGTCGAGCGGGCGGCCTGCAGGTCGCGCAGCGCGTGCCCGACCCGGCCGCGGCGCAGGATCGCGGTGGCCCGCAGGCTGTGGGCCATCGTCAGGCCGACGGCCGAGCCGCGTTCCCGCCCTATCTCGATCACGGCGGTGAGCACCGCTTCGGCGGACTGCAGGTCGCCGGTGAGCATCAGCGCAAGCGCGGCCAGCGCCGGCCCGAGGCCGTCCGCACCGTGCTCCTCGACGAGCGTTCCCGGCCCCAGCGCGGACAGCGCCATCTGCCGCACCTCGGGGGCCGGCTTGCCCTGAAGCGCGCCGTCGTAGGCGCAGTAGGCGAGGCTCAGGCGACCCTGGGGAGTGGTTGCGTCGCCGAGGCTCCAACCGGTCTGCAGGTCGTCGGGTTGGTCGGCGAATCCGAGCCGGGCCGCCACGGCGTAGGACACCGCCAGCTCCGTGTGTAGCGGCTCGTTGAAGTCGCCGATCTCGGCCGCGCCGCGGCGAAAGGCGGTCGCCGCGGTGCGAAAGCGCGCCTCGGCCATCAGGATGCGGCCCATCCACAGGCTCGCGACCGCGCGCTCGGGCCCGCGATCGAGCATCTCGGCCGCCCTGCGCAGCCGGCCCAGGGCCTCGGGGGCGCCGGCCATGGCCTCCGCGCGGCCCAGGGTGGCCACCAGCTCGCGACGGCGCTCGCCGTCGGGCGGCTCGGCCAGAGCACGCTTGAGGTAGCCGGCCGCCTGCTCGGGGTGCCCCTGGGCGACGGCGGTCTGGGCGGTGCGCTCGAGCAGGTCGACGGTCCAGTCGCTGCCCGCGGGCCGCGCGCGCATCAGCTGCTCGGCCACGGCAACGTCCTCCGCGTGGTCGGCGTGGAGCATCCGCGCCGCCGCCAGGTGCGCCTCCCCGCGCCCGGCCGGAGCCCAGTGCGCCTCGAGCGAGCGGGGAACGATCTGGTGGTAGAAGCTGAGGATGCCGCCTCCCCTCACGAGGCGGGCGGCAGCCAATCGCTCGAGCGACCGGGCTGCCTCCTCGGAATCGAGTCCGGCGAGCTCCGCGGCGTGGCGGAGATCACAACCGGCGCCCAGCGTGGCGACGGCGCCCGCCAGCTCCACCGCGCCGGGGCCCAGCCGGGCGAGGCGCAGGAGCACGGCATCGGCCACCGCCGCGGGCGCGACCTCCGCCACCCCGGGTGCCTCCTCGGCCGTCGCCGCCCAGCCGCGGGCGGCGAGCTCCCGCGACAGCTCGTGGAGGAAGTAGCGGTCGCCGCCGGTGGCCTCGTGGCAGGCGCGGCAGAACTCGTCCTCGGCGTCGGGGAAGGCGTTCTCGCGCAGCCAGCGGGCGCTGCCGTCGGGCGACAGCGGCGCCAGGCGCACGTGAATAGCCCGCGGGTGGCGAACCAGGCCCGCCACCGCGGGAGGCATCATCTCGGTGTTGGCCGCCAACAGCACCACCACGGGCAGGTCATCAAGGCGGTGGCTCAGGTAGAGGAGCAACTGCATGGTGGCGTCGTCCACCACGTGGGCGTCGTCGACGCAGATGAGCAGCGGAGCGCGCTGTGCGAGATGGCAGCAGAGCCGGTAGAGCCCGTGCACGACCGAGGGAGCCGGCTCCTGGGGACGAAGGTCGCGCGGGCCCTTCGCCATCAGCGGCCCGGCCAGGGCCGCGGCGCCCGAGAGCAGCGTGGCCCGCTCGTCGGGCTCGGTGCGCTCGAGCTCCTCCTCGAAGAGCTGAAGGGCCCCGCCGAAGGTCAGGTCGCGTTCGGATTCCTTGCCGATCGCGTAGAGCACGCGCATGCCGTTGAACGCCGCGTGCTCGCCGGCCAGCTCGAGTAGCTTCGACCGGCCCGATCCGGGCGGTCCATCGAGAATCACAAAAGCGCCGGATCCGGCCAGAGCACGGTCGATGATCGCTCCGATCAGCGCGACCTCCGTGTCGCGCTCGAAGATGGCCACATCGCTCGCCGCTGAGCCTGACTCCTCCGGTTCGGACTCGTCCGTGTAGAGGCGAAGGGTCATGTCGAGTGGGGTTCCAGCGTATGCACGCCTTCGCGAAATCGCAAGATTCCGGCAACAATCGACCCGCGATAGATTCTCTGCCCTTGCCGGCCGCGGAAACTGCCCTCGAACGCGCCGAGGAGCTTGCGGAGCGCCTTCTGCCCAATCGATCGCCCAAGCGGCGCATGCTGGTGATCGTCAATCCGTACGCCACCACGGTCTCCGACCGGCTGCGGAATCTCGTCGTCTATGCCCTGCAGTCGCGCTACTCGGTGGAGGCGATCGACACCGAGCAGCCCCACCACGCCACCGAGCTCTGCCGCGAGGCCGCCCGCGAGGGCTACAGCGTGGTCGTGGCGTTCGGCGGGGACGGGACCGTGAACGAGGCCGCCAACGGCCTGGCCGGGTCGGACACGCCGCTCACCGCGCTGCCGGGCGGCTCGACCAACGTCTGGGCGCGGACGCTGGGAATCCCCAACGACGTGGTCGACGCCACCGAGCACATGCTGCGGATGGCCGACGAGTTCGAGCCGCGGCGGATCGACCTCGGGCGCGCCAACGGCCGCCACTTCGTGTTTGCCTCGGGCGTGGGCCTCGACGCCTCGGTGGTCGAGCGAGTCGACCAGCACCCCCGCCTCAAGGCCCGCTACGGGGCCTGGTACTACAGCTGGGCGGGGGTCGACATCTTCACGCGGCGCTACCTCGTGAACGCGCCACGGGTGCGCGTCCACGCTGACGGGCGGGAGCTCGAGGCGGTGACCGTGATCGTCCAGAACTCCGATCCGTTCACCTACTTCCGCAAGCGGCCGGTCCGGGTGGCCGACGGCGCCGGCCTTCAGACCGGGACGCTTGGGGTGGCGGTGCTGCGCAGCGCAACACCTCTGGAGCTGCCCACGTTGATCCCCCGGCTGCTCTCGGGCCGCCCGGAAGCCGTGCTGCGCCACCGCCAGGTCGAGTCGCTCGGCGCGCTCGGGGGCTTGCGAGTGGAAGCGATCGACGACGAGCCCTTCCCAGTGCAGGTCGACGGCGAATACATAGGTGAATCGACCGAGGTGCAGTTCGAAGCGGTACCCGGCGCGCTGCTCGCGGTTTCCTGAGCGAGGCTCAGGGACAGGGGCGGCCCTTGCTGCGGCCCGGATACAGGCACAGGTCCTGGCGCTTGGGGAGCTTGCCGCCGCGGATGAGCCAGCGCGTGTACTTGCCGATCTGTCCGCTCTTGCGAATCGACACCTTGAGAACCGTGCCGGCTCGCAGGAAGCGAGACATGCTCTTGAAGCGCACCGGCTTCTTCTTGGAGGTCTTCCTGAGCTCCTTGGCCGGGCAGCTCTCACCGATACAGCGGACGACCACCTTCGACTTGGCCGGCGTCCGCACCTCCAGGATCCGCACCCTCACCCCGCCGGGGAAGACGCTGCCCGCCAGCCGGGCCACCGGGAAGGGGTTGATGAGCGCCACGGGCGAGGCGGGCCGGCGCCTGACGTTCACGTTGACCGTGTCGGTCTGAACGCCGCCGTCGGAGTCGCGAACCTGGAGCCGGACGAGTCGCTCGCCGCGCTTGGGGAACACCGTGAAGGCCGTGGGCCCGTTGATGTTCTCGTCGAAGTCGCCGTCACCGTCGAGATCCCAGCGCTGGGCGACGATCGAGCCGTCGGGGTCGTAGGAGAAGGAGCGCAGGGAGACCTGCTGGCCGACCACGGGGCGCAGTGGCGAGACGGAGAACTGGGCGACGGGGAGGCGGTTGGCCGGAGACACTGACGGACTCGGTCGCCACTGCTGACCGGCAGCCGTTGTCGTCCGCGCGTAGCCGCACGGTCTTCGCGCCCGCGGTCGTAGAACCGGTGCGTCGACCCGTTGGCGTGCTGCCGTCGTCGAAGCCGTCGCCGTCGAAGTCCCACGCGACGCGGTCAGCTCCCCGTCGGCGTCGTAGCTCAGGGACTCGAAGAAGACCTCCTGACCGACCGACGGCGAGAGTCGGGGACGAACCGGAACTGCGCCACGTGGCGCGTTACGGGACCTGGCACGCACGTTGACGGTGAATCGGGGATGCCCGACGCGTCCTCATCCGTGACCCGCATGCCGAAGCGTCTCTGGGCCGCAGGAGCCGTAGGTGAAGGTCGTAGTCCCGCCGGACTGCTCAAAGCACCGTGCCCGCCGCAAGTCCCACTCGACAGCGTGATCGTCTGACCGGGATCCGGAGTGGACGTCGACGTGTACGTCGTTACCTCGCCCGGCCACGGGTGGGTTGGGCGAGACCGTGAAGGAGGGCTCAGGCGCAGCCGCAGCAGGAGCGACCGCAACCACCATGACCCCTAGGGTGGCCAGCAAGATTCGCACTGGCGGCCATGATAGGGAGTCGACATAACTCCGTCGCCCCCCAACCGGAGTGGTTGGCCGAAACCGGTCCTTTGCCCTGCCTAGCGCGCCCATACGGGCGTCAACCCGGCACGGCGGCGGAAGTCGCGGCCTAGCCCGTTGGAGTGACGCGATAGGCGTCGAAAACCGACTCGATGTTGCGCAGCCGGGCGATGCAGGTCTTCAGCGCCTGGGTGTCCCCCACCTCCACCACGAAGCGGTTCTTGACCATCGGGTGCACCACCGTGCAGCGCGCCTCGAGGATGTTGATGCCGGTCTCGGCGAAGGTCCGCGAGAGGTCCTCGAGCATGCGGGTGCGGTCCCAGCCGTCGATCTGCAGCTCCACGCGGAAGGGCGCCGAGGTGTCGCCCTCCCAGGCCACGGGCGTGAACCGCTCGGGATTGCGCTTGAGCGCCTCGGCGTTGGGGCAGTGGTCGTGGTGGATCGTGATGCCCTTGCCCAGTGAGATGTAGCCGACGATCGGGTCGCCGGGCACGGGGCGGCAGCACTTGGCCAGCCTGAGCATCACGTCGTCGACGCCCTCGACCTTGATGCCGAAGTTCGAGGAGGCGGCCGTCTTCTTGGGGCTCTCCCGGCGCTCGAGCAGCTCGCTTGCCGCCGAGGCCGGCTCGACCGCGGCCTCACCCTCCTTGAGGCGGTGCATCAGCTTGGAGGTGACCGTCTTGGGCGAGATCTTGGACTGCCCCAGCGCGATGTAGAAGTCCTCGCCCTTGCGGAAGCCCATCTCGCGGATCACGTCGGCCAGCAGCGGCGACCCGGCGATCTTCTGCGGCGGCAGCCCGGCGCGCTTGAGGTGCTCGTGGAGGGTCTCGCGTCCGGTGCGCTCGGAGTCCTCGCGGCGCTCGGCCTTGAACCAGGCGCGGATCTTCGACTGCGCCCGGGTGGTCTTGGCCAGGGCCAGCCAGTCGCGCGAGGGGCCGCGCTCCTTCTTGGAGGTGAGCACCTCGCAGATGTCGCCCGACTCGAGCTCGTAGTGCAGCGGCACGATCTTGCCGTTGACCTTGGCCCCCACGCAGCGGTGGCCCACGTCGGTGTGGATCGAGTAGGCGAAGTCCAGCGGGGTCGCGCCGGCGGCCAGCGACTTCACCTCGCCCTTGGGCGTGAACACGAACACCTCGTCCTCGAAGAGGTCGGCCCTCAGCGTCTGGGCGAACTCCTGGGGGTCCTTCATGTCGTCCTGCCAGTCGAGCAGGTGGGCCAGCCACTCGGCCTGCTCCTCCATCGGCTTGGACCCGTCGACCTTGTAGATCCAGTGCGCGGCCACTCCGTACTCGGCCGTGCGGTGCATCTCCATCGTGCGGATCTGGATCTCGAGCGGCCGGCCCTCGGGCCCGATGACCGTGGTGTGGAGGGCCTGGTACATGTTGAACTTGGGCATTGCCACCCAGTCCTTGAAGCGCCCGGGCAGCGGCTTCCACAACGAGTGGATCACGCCCACCGCGCCGTAGCAGTCCTTGACCGAGCCGACGATCACCCGCATCGCGGTGAGGTCGTAGATCTCGTTGAACTCGCGGCCCTTCTTGGTCATCTTCGAGTAGATCGAGAAGAAGTGCTTCGCGCGCCCAGAGATCTGGGCCTCGATGCCCACCGCCCCGAGCTCGGTCTGCAGGTACTGGCCGGCCCGCGAGACGTAGGCCTCGCGCTCCTGGCGCTGCTGGGAGACGAGCTGCTTGATCTCGCTGAACTTGCGCGGGTGCAGCGTGGCGAAGGCCAGGTCCTCGAGCTCCCACTTGATGGCGTGGATGCCGAGGCGGTGGGCCAGCGGAGCGAAGATGTCGAGCGTCTCGCGCGCCTTCTCCTGCTGCTTGTGCTTGGGCATGGAGCCGAGCGTCCGCATGTTGTGCAGCCGGTCGGCCAGCTTGATCAGGATGACCCGGATGTCCTGGGCCATCGCGACCATCATCTTGCGGTAGTTCTCGGCCTGGCGGTCGTCGCGGCTCTGGAAGGTGACCCCGGACAGCTTGGTCACGCCGTCCACGAGCTTGCGCGACCTCCTCGCCGAACACCTCCTCGACCTCGTCGAGCGAGGCGCTCGTGTCCTCGACGGTGTCGTGCAGCAGCGCGGCGCACAGGGTCGCCGTGTCCATGCGCATGCCGGCGCAGATCTTGGCCACGCCGACGGGGTGCACGATGAAGTCCTCGCCGCTGGCGCGGCGCTGGTCGGCGTGCCGCGCGCATGCGAAGACGAACGCGTTCGTCACGAGCTCGCGGTCGACCGCCTCGACGGCCTCCTCGGCGTGCTCCTCCACCACCGCGAAGAGATCGCCGAGCAGTACGCGCTGATCGTCGCTGAGGCGTGTCTTGGGCCCCGCGGGGCCGCGAGCCTCGTGCTCGTCGACGCGCTGGTGGTCGAAGTCGCGCCCGTTGCCGCGGCCGGACTTGGGCAGCTTTCGGCGCTTGGTGGCGGAAGCGGTCGCGGTCCGGCCGCCCGGTGCATCGCGCTTGGCGTTGCCCTTCGCCATGAAGTCGAGTCTAGAGCGAGTGGCCGGTGCTCTCGCCCAAAGCCCTTCGAAATCAGGCCGCCCGTGCAGCAGGCCGGGATTCGACCTCGGCAGCGAGCGCAGCTTGGGTCCGCGCGAGCCTCTGGCTGGAGGCGACGAAGAGCGGCGAGTCGGTGAGGTCTCGGCGGCCGGCGGCCGGCGGGATCCGGGCGGCCGGCGGCTGAGTGCTGAACTCGACCAGCTCGAGCTCGGCCAGCACCGCCACCAGCAGCGCGCAGAACTCTGGCGCCCGCGGATGGGCGCCCCCTCCGCACAGCGCCTCCCGCAGCCGGTCGGGCGCCGCCTCCGGGTCCAGGTCGCGAAGCGCGCGGTAGGCGTCGGCCAGCGCCGGCCTGAGGTCGAGGTGCGAGCGGTACACGAGCAGCGCGAACTCAGCCTCGGCCGGCCCCCACGCGAGGTGTGCGCGCGGCCCCGAGCGCAGCAACGGGTCACCGCGCCCACCCGGAGGCGGATCGAGAGCGACCAGGTGAGCGAACGCGCCGGCGAGCGCGGGGTCGGACTCGATCGTCTCCCACGAGGCCACCGGCATCGGGCCCGAGGCGAGCCCGGCCACGATCTCCTCCAGTCCCCGCCGCCTGCGCGGGACATCGGCCACGGCCACGAGCACGGATTCGCCGCTCGTGAAGAGGTCTCCGGCTACCCCCGCAAAGCCCTCTCCGCGGCGGTCGACCGGTTCCCGGGCGCCGGGCGCCGGCGCTTGCGCTCCAGCGCTCCCGCGCTCCAGCGCACGAGCCAGCTGCTCCCAGAAGGTGCCCTCCTCCCCGACCACGCACAGGTCGCCCGGCACCGTGGGACAGAGCGCCCGCAGGAGCACCCGCGGCTCGACCATCCCGTTCCAGCGGTTGCGCTCCAGACGCAGCGCGATGTCGTGGTTGGCGGCCTGGGCGGGCGCCAGCGTCTTGGGAGCCGTGCCGAAGGCCACCCCGCGGGATCGCGACCCGCCCGCGGTGACCAGGGTGAAGCGCGAGTGCTGCTTCTCGTCGCCCATCGCGACCACGTGCTGGAAGCGCGCGGCGGGCACGAGCAGCGTCGGCTGCGGGTTGCCCATCCCGTAGGGGCGCAGGCACTCGAGCTCGTCGGCCAGCTCGAGCCCGAGCAGCCCGCCGGGCACCACGGCGTCCACACGCTCGCGCGGGACCATGTCGGACGGCGTGAGGGCGTGTCCGGCGTGGGTGGCGAGCGCGCGGGCGAAGTCGTCGAGGGCCGAGGCTTCGAGCTCCACTCCCGCCGCCATCCGGTGACCGCCGAAACGGGTCAGGTGCTGCGCGCAGGCGGCCAGCCCGGCGTGGAGGTCGTAGGCCGAGATGCTGCGTCCCGAGCCCCGGCCGGCGCCGTCCTCCAGGGCGACGACCACGCAGGGCCGGCGCCAGCGCTCCACCAGCCGCGACGCCACGATGCCCACCACTCCCGGGTGCCAGCCCTCCCCCGCCACCACCATCGCCGCCCGGCTGGCCTGGGCCGCGCAGGCCGCCTCGGCGGCGAACTGGATGCGCGTCTCGGTCTCGCGGCGATCGCCGTTGAGCAGGTCGAGCTCGCGCGCCACCTCTTTCGGCGCGGACCTCGTCCTCGGTCAGCAGCAGCTCGAGCGCGGCGTCGGCGCGGCGCATCCGCCCCGCCGCGTTGATCCGCGGGCCAAGCCGGAAGCCCAGGTGCTGCTCGCTGAGCTCGGCGGGCTCCACCGAGGCCACCGCCATCAGGGCGCGCAGGCCGGGCTTGCGCGTGCGCGAGAGGGCCGTGAGGCCCTCGCGCACGATGCGCCGGTTCTCGTCGCGCAGCGGCACCAGGTCGCAGACGGTGGCGAGCGCGGCGAGGTCGAGGTCTTCGTCGGCGGCGGCGGGGTCCGCGCCGGCGGCGGCGTGGAGCGCCTCGCTCAGCTTGAGGACCACGCCGGCGGCGCACAGCTCGGGGCAGCCGTAGGAGCCGAGCGCGGGGTGCACCACGGTGCAGTCCGGCAGGGCCGGGCCGGGGCGGTGGTGATCGGTGATGACCACGTCGAGCCCCGCGGCGCGCGCGGCCGCCACCTGCTCCACCGCGGTCACCCCGCAGTCGACCGTCACCAGCAGCGCGACGCCGCGCGCGGCCAGGCGCTCGACCGCGGCCACCGAGAGGCCGTAGCCCTCGTCGAAGCGGCTCGGCAGCTCCCACACCGGGTCGCCGCCCAGCGCTCGCAGCGTTCGCACCAGCATGGCCGTGGAGCAGACGCCGTCCACGTCGTAGTCCCCGAACACGGCGATCCGCGAGCCGCGCTCGAGGTGGCCGAGGATCAGCTCGGAGGCCTCGCGGGCTCCGGGCAGGGTCGCGGGATCGTGGCGCTCCTCGGCGGCCAGGAAACGACGGGCCTCCCCCACGTCGCCGAAGCCGCGGCGGGCAAGGATCGCCCCGACCATGCGCGAAACGCCGAGCCCGGCGGCCAGGCGCTCGGCGACGGCCACCTCATAGGGCTCGGACACCCACCTGGTCGGCTTGGACTGCATCCGCCCCATCGTGGGGTGAGAAGCGGACAGAACGGGATTCTCGGCCCGCCGCTCTCGCGGTCTACTTGGTCAGCGCGGCAGCGCCTAGCGCGCGCCCGTGGCCCCGAGCCACAGGAGACGCCCGGAGCGGCGCAGGACGGTGGAGATCGGCTCGGCGGGATCGGAGGGGTGGCGGGTGGTCAGGCACTGGTTGAGCCACACGCCTTCGACGAGGCTCGCGAACGCGCACGCGAGGTCGTTGACCGTCGTCTCCCCTTCGAGTGCCATGTCGAAGTGGTCGAGGGCGTGCTCGAGTATCCCTTCCAGGCGCTCCACCCAGCGCGCGTGCTCGTCCATACTGGGCCGGCGAACCTGCTTGCTCCAGAGTCCGTACGGCACGGCGCTGAGCCAGAGCGCCCATAGAAAGGCGTAGCCGGTCGTCGGCCTGGCTCCCTGGCGCGGTCCCCGGGCCGACTCGCCGACGAGGAAGGCATCGAGCCACTCCTCAGCACTGGGGTAGTCGTGCGGAGCGGGCAGCTCGATCTGCTCGATCGACTCACCGGCGCTGAGCGCGCGCTCCATCGTCTCGACCTGAAAAGCAGCCTGGCTGCCGAAGAGGTTGGTGATCGCCCCGCGGGTCTTGCCGTCGTGCGCGGCGACCACGTTGGCGTCGAGGCGGGCGAACGGGCCCGACCGCGATCGACCGGGCGTCGAGGCCCTCGGAGTCCTTCTTGATCTGCTCGAGGGCAACGAGCTCGCCGATCTCGACGTAGCGCTCGCGCGCCTCGGGTTTGGAGAGCGTGGAGCGTCCCAGGTGTTGTTTGCGCGGCATAGCCTTGACTTCACCTTACTCAATACGTACGGTACGCACGTACATACGTACCGTACGTACCCAACCTCGGAACCCTGCTCGCGAAAGGACTCGCTCGTCACCGCCTCGGAAGCCGCCCCAACAGGTAAACGGCCCGCCCTGAGGAAATGGGCCATCACCTTCGTTGCCACGGCCGTATCTACGTACGCGCTGGACGCGATCGCCACCGCGGCTGGGCTCCTGCTGGCGGCCTCGCATGTTCTGCGCGGCCTCGATCACTCGCTCGTGCTCGTGCTGGTCGCCGGTACCTACCTGGTCTGGGGAGCGGGCCTGCGAGTGAATCTCCAGGCGAACTGGGCGCTGCTCGAGGCCACGGGAACGAGCACCAATGCGCTGTCGAAGGCGGCCCACGATCTGGCGAAGCTCAGGTCGGCGAGCCTGCGCACGCGGAGGATCGCGTCGGCCGCCGGCTACGTGGTAACCGAGCTCGTCAAGGAAGCGCCCTACTACGCCGGTGCCTTCGGGGCCGTCGTGCTCAGCGACTCGGTCTCCTCGACCGACGCGCTCGTGTTCCTCGGGGGGGCGAACCTGGGCGCCGCCGCCTATGAGTACGGCCTGGCGCGATTGACCAGGGTCTTCCTGAAGCTCAGTGCGAGCCGGCGCGCGTGAAGCCGTGATCGATGCCGTGCTCGCGGTCTAGCCGGGAGCCCCACCAGTAGGACAGCCCGAGCCCGATCGCCGAGCCGGGCACGGCGATCAGCGCCTGCATGATGTCGGTGTCGCTCGATCCCGGCACGGTGAGGCCATTGGCCAGGAACCCGAACAGCCCGGCGAAGAAAGCCGAGGCCAGGAAGGCGCCCACGATCCCGCCGTAGAAGCGGTCGGGCACGAAGACCGTGAAATGCCAGAGGGCGATGCCCATCATTACCCAGACGACGAGGCTCATCGGCGACCGTGCTTCTTTCGGGGGCGCTGGCGCTTGGGCTTGCCGCTGCCCGCCGTGGACGTGGTGCGCGATGCCGGCGCGCCGTTGCCGTCCCCGCCGTTGCCGTCCCCATCGGGGCGCGGAGGCACCGGGCGCGTGGCCTCGGGCGGCGGCGCGGCGCCCTTGTCCGCCTCGGTGGTGCCGGCGTCGGTGGGCTGCGTGGCGGCCGGCGGCGGGGAGGCCGGCTGCGGCGCCGGTCGCGTGGGCGGCGGGGCGGTGGCGGGCCTCGGCTTCGCGGCTCGCGCCGCTTGCCGGGCGGCCCGGCCCTCGCGCGGCGGCCGCGGAGCCCCGGCCGGCGCTCCGGCCCCGGTACCGGCGGCGGCGGTGGCCACGGCGGGGCCGGCGGCCACGGCGCCGGTGGCAAAGGCGGGCACGAGCCCTCCCGACTGCTCCATCACGAGCCGGCGGCGGCGCATGTACACCTGCTCGCGCTCCTTCCACTCCACCAGCACCGGCGTGGCGATGAAGATCGACGAGTAGGCGCCCGAGGCCACGCCCACGAGCAGCGCGAAGGCGAAGTCCTTGAGCGTGTCGCCACCGAAGAACAGCAGCGCGCCGACCGGCATCAGCACCACGAAGCTCGTGGCCAGCGATCGCGTGAAGACCTCGGACATCGAGCGGTTGGCGATCTGCGAGAACGTCGCGCGCGGCATGCGCGGCACGTTCTCGCGTATTCGGTCGAACACGATCACCGTGTCGTAGAGCGAGTAACCCATGATCGTGAGCAGGGCGGCGACCGTGGAGGTCGTGACCTCCCTTCCGAACAGGGCGTACACGCCGCCGGTGATGAGCAGGTCGTGGGCCAGCGCGATCAGGATCGGCACGGCGAACTTCCACTCGAAGCGGAAGCCGATATAGAGCGAGATCAGCAGCAGCGAGGCGATCACCGCGATCAGCGCGGTCTGGGCGATCTGCTCGCCGAAGGTCGGGCCGATCGACTGCGAGGAGAAGTCGTCGACCGCCACCCCGAAGTCCGCGTTCAGCGCGTTCTCCACCTCGTCGACCTCCGACGGGTCGAGCTCCGGCACGGAGATCTGGAAGACGTTGTCGCCCAGCTCGGGGTCGTCGACGGCCTGGATCTTGGCCTCGTCATAGCCCAGCGGGGCGAGCGTGCCGCGCACGTCGTCGACGCTCGCCTGCTGCTCGAGCGGCGTGGTGATCCGCGTGCCCGACTCGAAGTCGATGCCGAACTGGATGCCGAGCGTGGATATGGCGATCGCGCCCACGAGGAGGATCACGCCCGAGAAGGAGAAGAACCAGCGCGCGTTGCCCATGAAGTCGAAGCTCCAGGACTTGTGATCCTTGCCCACGCCGAGCGCGCTCGGGCGGCGCAGCAGGCGTGAGCGCGCCATCGAGCCCAGGATCGCCGAGGTGGCCAGCACCGCAGTGAACAGCGACACCAGCGTTCCCACACCGAGCGTGAAGGCGAAGCCCTTGACCCCGGCCGTGGCGAGCGTGAACAGGATGAAGGCCACGCCGACGGTGACCACGTTCGCGTCGATGATCGTCCGCAGCGCTTTGGTGTAGCCGGCCGAGATGGCGGCGGGGATCGATCTCCCCTCGCGCACCTCCTCCTTTATTCGCTCGTACATGACGATGTTGGCGTCGGCCGCCACCGCCAGGGTGAGCACGAGGCCCGCGATGCCGGGCAGCGTGAGCGTGATCGGGATCAGCTTGACCAGCGCGAACAGCAGCACCGCGTAGGTCAGCAGCGCGGCCGTGGCCACCATGCCGAGCACGCGGTAGAAGATGAGCAGGAACAGCACCGTCAGCGCGAGCCCCACGCCGGCGGCGAGCAGGCCCTGGTCGAGCGCCTGGCGGCCGAGCGTGGCCGACACCTGGGTCTCGGAGATCAGCTTGAGGTCGACGGGCAGCGCGCCGATGCGAAGGCTCTCGGCCAGGTCGTTGGCGGCCTCGAAGTCGCCCACGTTCTCGATCTGGGCGCCGCTGCGGCCGTCGATCCCCTCCGGGAGCTGGACGAAGTCGATCGTGGCCAGGGACACGATCTGGTCGTCGAGGGTGATCGCGAAGCGCTGGAAGAACTGCTCCTTGTCGCCACCCGGGCTGAGCGTGGAAGCGTCGAAGCCGCGCTCGGCGATCCGCTTGGTCACGCGCGCGAACGCCTCCCGGCCCTCGTCGCTGAACTCCATCGACACCAGCGGGGCGTTGGTGTTGGGGTCGGTGTTGGCCTCGGGGTTCTTGATGTCCTGCCCCGACAGCTCGGAGTCGTCCTCGAGCACGCTGAAGCGCTTGATCTGCGGCGGCTGGTTGGGCGAGCGCTCCTGCTCGACCACCACGACGCCCTCCGGCACCTGGATCACGCGCGAGCCCGACGGCGGGCCGCCGGAACCGAGCGCCTCGAGCTCCGACTGGCACGCGGTGTCGCGCGCGTACTCCTTGGGCGCGCCCCCCTCGGGCTGGTACTCGGCCAGCAGCTCCCGGCAGGAGCCCGACGGCTCGTAGGTGCCGGTGCGCACGGGCTCGCCGTCGGGGCCGATCGGCAGCTGGTCGGGGCCGAAGAGGTAGTAGCGCTCGTTGGCGGTGTTGTTCTTTCGGTCGGCCTCCTCCGCGCTGTCGCCCGAGCCGGGGACGATGTCCACGCGCTCCGCCTTGCCGCTCAGGCTCGAGGCCGCCTCGGTGGCGTCGTAGAGGGCGTTGCCGCCCGCGTAGGTCTCGCGGTCGGTGAGAAGGTTGGGCTCCCAGTCGTAGAACTGAAGCTGCGCCGTGGTGCCCACCTGGGCCTTCGCGCGCTCGGCGTTCTGGACCGAGGGCAGGCCCACGGCGATCTGCTCGCGCCCCGAGCGCTGGATCTCCGGTTCGGAGACACCCAGGGCGTCCACGCGCTTGCGCATCGTCTCGATGGCGTCGTCGATGGCCTGCTGGGTGACCTCGGGCACCTGAGGCGTGGGCCGCGCCTCGTAGACGAGCTCGATGCCGCCCTCGAGGTCGAGGCCCAGCTTGGTGTCCTTCGACAGGGGCGAGCCGGGCAGGATCACGAGCAACGCCAGCACGAGCAGGACCGCAACGGCCCCGAGGATCGCCAGGTTGCGCGTGCGGCTGGTCATCGCGGCGTGAGCACGAGAAGAAGCCCGCCGTCGTCGTCGTAGGCGGGGAAGATGTCTGCCTTCGCCGGTTCGGGGCGGTCACCTTCCGCGTGCACGACGACGTGCTTGTCGAGCACCCGCACGCCCCATTCGAGCGCGGTGGCGATGTGGTCGTCGCCCGACTCGGAGGCGAGGTTGAGCACCTCCGTCACATCGCGGCCGATCACGTCGAGGTCGCCGAGCCCGGTGAGCTCGCGCGCCCCGCGGCCGGTGCCGATCAGGCGGCCCTGCTGGTCGAGCAGGAAGAACGCTGCGTTGGGGGCCGGGTAGTAGTCGTCGAGCAGCTCGAAGAGAAAGCCGAATCCGCACTTGCTGCACGCGCGGGCGCGGCTCTGGAAGCCGGCGGTCCGCTCGGTCGAGACGCTGCGGTCGCCGCAGTTGGGGCAGATGAAGATAGGCATGGGTAGAGGGCTCAGATTAGCCATCGGTCGCTGAGCGGTGAGCCGTTAGGAGTTTTGCGCTCCGAGGGTCGGGGAACCCGTAGGCATGGACACTGAGCGGCCGTACGGCAACGACGACGTCGAACGGCTGAGGGGGTCGCTGCGGGTCGAGCACACACTGGCCCGGCGCGGAGCCGAGCGCCTGCGCGAGCTGCTCGACCGCGATACCCCAGTCCAGGCGCTGGGCGCCTCCACCGGCAACCAGGCGGTGCAACAGGTCAAGGCCGGCCTCGAGTCCATCTACGTGAGCGGCTGGCAGGTGGCGGCGGACGCGAACCTGGCCGGGGAGATGTACCCCGACCAGTCGCTCTACCCCGCGGACTCCGTTCCGGCGGTCGTTCGCCGCATCAACCGCGCGCTACGGCGCGCCGACCAGATCGAGCACTCCGAGGGCAACGACGACGTCGACTGGTACGTGCCGATCGTGGCCGACGCCGAGGCCGGTTTCGGGGGAACGCTGAACTGCTTCGAGCTGATGAAGGCGATGATCGAGGCCGGCGCCGCCGGGGTCCACTTCGAGGACCAGCTCGCCTCGGAGAAGAAATGCGGCCACATGGGCGGCAAGGTCCTCCTGCCCACCGCCCAAGCCGTGCGCAACCTTGTGGCCGCCCGGCTCGCGGCCGACGTGGAGGACGTGCCCACCGTGCTGATCGCCCGCACCGACGCCCTCGGTGCCGACATGCTCCTCAGCGACGCCGACTCCGCCGACGAGCGCTTCCTCACCGGCGAGCGGACGGACGAGGGCTTCTACCGGACCGAGGCGGGGATCGACCAGGCCATCGCCCGCGGCCTCGCCTACGCGCCCTACGCCGACCTCATCTGGTGTGAGACGGCCGAGCCCGACATGGACGAGGCAGAGAAGTTCGCCGCGGCCATCCACGCCGAGTTCCCCGAGCGGCTGCTGGCCTACAACTGCTCACCGTCGTTCAACTGGAAGAGCCAGCTGTCCGACGACGAGATCCAGGGCTTCGTCGCGCGCCTGGGCGAGCTGGGCTACCGCTTCCAGTTCATCACCCTGGCCGGCTTCCACACCCTCAACCACTCGATGTTCGAGCTGGCCCGTGGCTACCGCGACAGCGGCATGACCGCCTACGCCGAGCTCCAGCAGCGCGAGTTCGCCAACGAGGAGAACGGCTACACGGCCACCTCGCACCAGCGCGAGGTGGGCGCCGGCTACTTCGACGAGGTGGCGGAGATCATCTCGGGCGGCAAGGGGTCGACCGGGGCGCTGAGCGGCTCGACCGAAGAGGCTCAGTTCAACTGATTGGACCCGCACCCTCGAGCGCTCCCGAGCGGTGCTCGGCGACGTGGGGCGAGGCGCCCTTCCGGCTTTAGCCGCGCAGCGCGGCCGTGGCCGCGGCTTCGCTCACGAAATCGCGAAAGATCACCCGTGCCCCTCTATTCCGCAGCCGTGTCACGTACACCACGGCGCGGGGGCCATGGCGCCGGACCGTGGCCCGTCCCACCGGGGCGGCGACTGGTACGTCGCCCACGGTGGTGCTGTAGGCGTCGACGTGCGCATTCACGTCGGTCAGCACCTCGTAGTCGTGGCTGACCGGGTTCTCGATCCCGCACAGGACCGCGCACATGACGGTCGTATCCTCGTGATCCAAGCCGAGCGTGTGCCCGACCTCGTGGTTGATCGCCGCGTGCTTTTGGCTCTGCGAAAGCGTGTAGGAGCGGTTGAGCTGGACGGTGCCGTTGGTGATGTGACCCTGCGCGTCGACGCTGATAGTGGCCTGGCCGATCCAGCCGTTGGGGCCGTAGAGGTCGTCGTAAAGCTCCACCTCGTTCGAGGGGAGGCCGCCTGCGCGGAGATTCACGCGCAGCACGGGACTGAGGCCAAGCTGTCCGGATGTGGACGGGCTGAGCGACCACACGAAAGCTGGGATGTGACCCAGGCTCTCCCACACGGGATCGCTGAGGTTCTCGCCAAGGTCGACCTGTGCCGGTTCGACGGTCGAAGCCCAGTGGGCGGGCTGTCCGTTGACGTACCAGGCGTGGTCCGCCTGTGCCGCGGCAGGGAGCGCGGCGACGGCCGAGACGGTCAGGAGCAGGGCGGTGAAATGTCTCCGGAGCATGAAGGCCGGCAGGTTAGTCAGAACAGGCGCCCGGCGCCGCCGCGCGGCGCCTCGAGCCCGATGTGGGCAAAGGCGGCGTCGGTGGCCACCCGGCCCCGGGGGGTGCGCATGAGGAGGCCCTGCTGGAGCAGATACGGCTCGTAGACGTCCTCGATCGTGTCCGACTCCTCGCCCACCGCCACGCTCAGGGTCGAGAGTCCCACGGGCCCGCCGCCGAACTTCTCGCATACGGCACGCAGGATCTCGCGGTCGAGGCGGTCGAGGCCGGCGGCGTCGACCTCCAGCATCTCGAGTGCGTCCGCCGCCACCCGGGCGTCGATGGTCCCCGCCCCCCGGACCTCGGCGAAGTCGCGCACCCGCTTGAGCAGGCGGTTGGCCACCCGCGGCGTGCCCCTCGAACGCGAGGCGATCGCCTCGGCGCCGGCGTCGTCGATCGTCACGTCGAGGATCCGGGCCGAGCGGCGCACGATGCGCCCCAGGTCGGCCGGGTCGTAGAGCTCGAGGCGGTGGGTCACGCCGAAGCGGTCGCGCAGCGGGGTGGTGAGCAGTCCCGCGCGCGTCGTGGCCCCGATCAGGGTGAACTCGGGCAGGTCGAGGGTCACCACGGCGGCCCCGGCCCCCTGGCCCACGGTGATGGGCAGCTTGCGGTCCTCCATCGCCGGATAGAACGTCTCCTCGAGCGCACGCGGAAGGCGGTGGATCTCGTCGACGAAGAACACGCTCTGGGGGGCGAGCGCGGTGAGGTAGCTGGCGATGTCGCCCTTGCGCTCGAGCGCTGGCCCGGCGGTGTTGACGAAATCGGCGCCCAGCTCGTTGGCCACGATCTGGGCCAGCGACGTCTTGCCAAGGCCCGGCGGTCCGGCCAGCAGCACGTGATCGAGGGCCTCGCCGCGCGCCTTGGCCGCCTCGATGAACACCGCGAGCTGCTCCTTCACCCGCTCCTGGCCGACGAAGTCCTCGAGCCGGCGCGGGCGAAGCGAGCGATCGAGCTCGTCCTCGGGCAGGGGGCCCGGATCGTGGAGGCGCTCGACCCCAGGAGTACGAATGCCGCTCACCGCGCGCCTCGCAGCGCCCCGGCGATCAGCTCTTCGGGGGTGTCGCCTCCCGCCTTGTCGAGCAACGAGTCGGCCTCCTGGATGGAGAAGCCCAACCCGAGCAGGCCCTCGCGGGCCAGGGTGCGCGGATCGTCGGAGGGGGTGTGGCGGACCACGATCTCATCGGAGACCTTCCCGCCACCTTCTCGCGGAGCTCGACGATGATGCGCTCGGCGGTGCGCTTGCCGATCCCGGGCACGGCCTGGAAGCGGGCGCTGTCGCCCGACGCGATCGCGTTCAGGAGCTCGCGCGGCGTGCCGCCGGACAGCACGGCCAACGCAACCTTGGGGCCGACCGACTGCACCCCGATCAACATGAGGAAGAGCTCGCGCTCGGGCTGGCTGGCGAAGCCGAAGAGGTGCATGCCGTCGTCGCGCAGCACGAGGTGGGTGAACAGCCGCGCCTGCTCGCCGGCGGCGGGAACGCTGGTCAGCGTCTCGGTGGACACCGCCATGCGATAGCCCACGCCGGCGGCCTCGATCACCACCTCCCCGCCCAGGCGGGAGATGACCTCGCCCCTTATCGAGGCGATCATGGCCGCGCGCCCGTGCTCATCCGAGCGCCGCCTTGAGCGGCGCGCCGTTGGCGTGGCAGATGGCCACGGCGAGAGCGTCCGCGGCGTGGTCGGGCTGAGGCGGCTCGGCCAGCGAGAGCAGCGCGCCGACCATCCGCTGAACCTGGTCCTTGGCCGCCGACCCCGAGCCGCACACCGCCTGTTTGACCGCCTGCGGCGTGTAGGAGAAGCAGGGCACGCCGGCCATCCCGGCAGAGAGCAGCACCACGCCGCGCGCTTGGCCCACCGCGAACGCGGAGTGCACGTTGCGCCCGAAGTAGAGGTCCTCCACCGCCACGGCCACGGGCCGGTGCTCGGCGATCAGCTCGCACACCCGCACGTGGATGTCGGCCAGCCGGCGCTCGAGCGGGCTGCCCGGCCGCGTGTTGATCACGCCGCCGTCGAGCGCCGCGAGCGTGGAGCCGCGTGAGACAACCACCCCGTAGCCCGTGTTCGCGGTGCCGGGGTCGATACCGAGGACGATCACCAATAGGAGAGATTCTGCGCACGGGGGCGGACGCCTCCCTACCGGGTGGCACGCCAGATCGCCCAGGCGAAGACGCCCTGGAAGGGCAGGCGGGCCCACAGCAGCGGCTCCGGGATCCTCGCGAAGTCCTGCGCGTTGACCGCCATGTGGATGTTCGCGGGGAAGATCGCCACCACGGTGGCCAGCAGCGACCAGCGCCCCACGCGCCGGGTGCGCTCGGGGAGCACGGCCAGTCCCCCGGCGATCTCGGCCGCGCCGCTGGCGGCCACCAGCTCGCTCTTCCAGCGGGCCAGATAGGTGGGCATGATGGCCTGGTAGGTCCGCGGCGCCACGAAGTGCAGGGTGCCGGCAAGGATCCAGAAGGCGCCGAGAGCGACGCGCGGCCCGCTCTGGGTCACGCCGCCGCCACGCGCTCGAGCACGTCGGCGTCGACGTCGAAGTTCGCGTGGACGGCCTGCACGTCGTCGTCGTCCTCGAGGGCCTCGATCAGGTTCATCAGCGTCCGCACCCGGTCCTCGCCGACCGGCGTTCGCGTGGTCGGGCGCTGCACGAGCTCGGCCGACTCGATCTCGACTCCCTCGGCGGCGAGCGCGTCGCGCACGGCGGCCACGTCGGCGGGCCCGGTCACTATCTCCCAGACGTCGCCGTCCATCGCCACGTCCTCGGCCCCCGCGTCGATGGCGGCCAGCAGCTCGTCCTCCGCGTAGCGCGAGCCGTCGACCACGATCTCGCCCTTCTTCTCGAAGATCCAGGCCACCGAGCCGGGCTCGCCCAGGCTGCCGCCGTGCTTGGTGAAGGTGTGGCGCACCTCGGACCCGGTGCGGTTGCGGTTGTCGGTCAGCGCCTCCACCAGGATCGCCACGCCGCCCGGCCCGTAGCCCTCGTAGAGCACGGATTCGAACGCGTCGGCGTCGGAGTCCGCTCCCGTTCCCTTGGCGATCGCGCGCTCGATGTTGTCCTTGGGCATGGAGGCGTCGCGCGCCTTCTGAATCGCCAGCGCGAGCCCGGGGTTGCCTTCGGGGTCCCCCCCACCCTCACGGGCGGCGACGGTGATGGCGCGCGTGAGCTTGGTGAACAGAGCGCCGCGCTTGGCGTCGACGGCCTTCTTCTTGTGCTTGATCGACGCCCATTTGGAGTGGCCGGCCATGGATCAGACCACGAAGCGCCCGTCGCGCTGCAGCTCGACGCCGTCGACGCTGATCATCCCGCCCTCGCGCAGGTCGCAGACCATGTCCCAGTGGACCGCCGAGCTGTTCTGCCCGCCGGTCTCGGGGTAGCTCATCCCCACCGCGAGGTGGACGGTGCCGCCGATCTTCTCGTCGAGCAGGATCTCCTTGGTGCCGGTCGAGATCCCGTAGTTGGTGCCGATGCCGAGCTCGCCGAGGCGGCGCGCGCCCTCGTCGGTGTCGAGCATCTCGATGAGGAACTCCTCGCCCTGGTCGGCCGAGGCGTCGACCACCTTGCCGTCCTCGAAGCGAAAGCGCACGCCGGAGACCGTCCGGCCGCCGTAGGAGGCGGGGAAGGAGAAGCTGATCTCACCGTTGGCGGAATCCTCGAGCGGGCCGGTGAAGAACTCGCCGTCGGGCATGTTGTGCTCGCCCGTGCAGGGGATCCAGTGGCGCCCGCCCGTGCCGAGTGTGATGTCGGTGCCCGGCCCCTGGATGCGCACCTCCTCCTTGCCCTCGATCCACTCGGCGAGGTGGTTGACCTGGTCGGACTGGCGCTGCCAGGCCGTGAGCGGGTCGGAGTCGGTGGCCAGGCAGGCCGCGTAGTAGAAGTCCTCGTACTCGCGCAGCGACATGCCCGCCTCGCTCGCGTAGGCGTGCGTGGGAAAGAGCGTGAGCGCCCAGCGGTACTCCCCGGCGGCCGAGCGCTTCATCGAGGTCTCCATCAGGCCCCGGCGCGCCTTCTGGGCGCGCGCCTGCTTCTTGGGGTCGATCTTCGAGAGCTCGCGCGCGTTCACGTCGGACATCACGCCGATCTGCACGTCGGCGTTCTCGGCCGCCCACGTGGCCGGCGGAGCGATCCAGTCGAGCTGCTCGGGCCCGGCCAGCTCGAAGAAAGCCGACTTCGCGCCCTCGCTGGTGAGCTGCATCACCGGCAGGCCGCCGGCCCGCAGCACCTCCTCGTAGACCGCCTGCACCAGCACCTCGGCGGCGCTGGTGGACTGGATCACGCACACGTCCCCCTTCTCGACGCGGGTCGAGTAGCGGACGAGTATCTGGGCTAGGGCCTCGGCTCGGCTGTCTCTCATACGGACGTGACTTTCGCATGCTCGAGCAGCCAGCGATGGAGGCGGCGCTCGTCGGTCAGCTCGGGGTGGAAGGAAACGGCCAGGATGTTGCCCTGGCGCACCGCCACGGGATGGCCGTCGACCCGGGCGAGCACCTCCACGCCCGCGCCGGCATCCTCCACCCAGGGCGCGCGGATGAACACGGCATGCAGCGGCCCGTCGTCCCAGTCCAGCTCGGCCTCGAAGGAAGCCAGCTGGCGCCCGAACGCGTTGCGCCGCACCGTCACGTCCAGCATGTCGAGGTGGTCGCGGTCGAGCACGATCATGCCCGCGCAGGTGCCCAGCACCGGGCGCCCGGCGCGCACGAACTCGCGCAGCGGCTCGGCCAGTCCCTCGCGTTCCACACCGAGCGTGATGGTGGTCGACTCACCGCCGGGGATCACCAGCCCGTCGATGCCCTCGAGATCGGCGGGCACGCGCACGCGGCGTGCCTCGGCACCGAGTTCCTCGAGCGCCTTGGCGTGGGCCTCAAAGCCGCCCTGGAGGGCCAGCACACCTATTGTCACGACAACATCGCTCCGGTCCGGGCAGAGCCCGGCCCCTCGCCCACGGCGTCTACCAACCGCGGTTCTGAAGCAGCCCGCCGTCGGCCTCGAGCGTGCCGATTTCGAGGCCCGGCATCGCCTCACCCAGCTGCTTCGACGCCGCGGCCACGCGCTCGGGGTCGTCGTAGTGGGTGGTGGCCTCCACGATCGCCCGGGCGCGGCGCTCGGGATCTGAGGACTTGTAGATGCCCGAGCCCACGAAGTTGCCCTCGGCGCCCAGCTGCATCATCAGCGCGGCGTCGGCCGGGGTGGCGATCCCACCGGCGCAGAACAGCACCACCGGCAGGCGCCCCTTCTCGGCCACGTCGCGGACGATGTCGAGCGGCGCCTGAAGCTCCTTGGCCGCGCTGCCCAGCTCCATCGGCGTGAGCGTGGCCAGGCGCTTGATCTCGCTCGTGATCATGCGAATGTGGCGCACGGCCTCGACCACGTTGCCCGTGCCCGCCTCGCCCTTGGAGCGGATCATGGCCGCCCCCTCGGCGATGCGCCGCAGGGCCTCGCCCAGGTTGGTGGCGCCGCAGACGAAGGGCACCTTGAAGGCCCACTTGTCGATGTGGTGGGCCTCGTCGGCCGGAGTCAGCACCTCGGACTCGTCGATGTAGTCGACCGCGAGCGCCTCCAGCACCTGGGCCTCGGCAAAGTGCCCGATCCGCGCCTTGGCCATCACCGGGATCGGTCACGACCTCCTGGATCTCCTCGATCATCGCCGGATTGGACATGCGGGCCACGCCGCCGTCGCGCCGGATGTCCGAGGGCACCCGCTCGAGCGCCATCACCGCGGCCGCGCCGGCCTCTTCGGCGATCCTCGCCTGGTCGGCGTTGACCACGTCCATGATCACCCCGCCCTTGAGCATCTCGGCGAGGCCGGTCTTGACCCTCAGCGTGCCCACGTCGCGCATGTGCTGAGTGTATCCGCGCGTTTGGGCGCTGCTATGTCGGACAATCGGCGGCTGACCTAGGGGCCCGACGGGCCTGCCCACCCGGCGGCATAACAGGGATCCAGTCCGCACACATCGATGAGCGCCCCGTCGATGAACTCGGAGAACTGCAGCTGGGCGGCCGGCTCGCGCCCCGTGAGGCCGTGCGGGTCGCGGCCCAGTCGCGGCGGCGTGTTGGTGATCGGGGGCGGGGCGGTGCCCTCGGTTCCGCGCACCGGCCCGGTGTCCCACACCACGAGCGCGCTCCCTCCGTACGGGTAGCGGCGGATCGGCTCGATGCCGTAGTAGGGCACGCGGTCGGTGTGGCGGCCCGGGTCGAGCGCCGGGGTACGAAGGCGGGCGCCGATGGTGCGCGCCTCGATCTCGGTGGCCACGTTGGCCACCTGATGGTCGCCGAAGGCCATGTGCAGCAGCACCGTGTGCGCCGGCGTGTTGGGGTAGGGGTCGTCGGTCATGTGCTGCGCGTAGCCGTTCGGCTCGCCGCGATCCCAGAGCATCTGGATCATCGAGAGCAGCAGCGGCCGCTCGAGCTCGTTGGGATAGGCCGGATACATCAGCGCGGCGAAGGGGTCGAAGTCGATGCTGCGCGTGAGCAGCAGGCTGTAGTTCATGGCCGGCACGATCAGCACCGAGCGCCGGAAGTCGGGCGCCACGGCGGTCAGGGCCCCTCCGGCGATCCCGCCCTGGCTCCCGCCCGAGTAGTAGAGCTCGCGGCGATCGATCAGCGGGCCGCCCGGGTCCCAGAACGCGAGGCTCGAGGAGAAGCCCTGGGGATGGATCATCGCGCGGCCGAGGAAGAGGAAGTTGAGCATCGCCTGCTGCAGGCGGTCGGCCAGGGTCGGGAAGCGCGAGAGCTCCCCCAGGATGGATGCGGTATTGGGCAGATCGCCGCCCGACATGCCGATCCAGTCGGTGGCGCAGAGGATCACCCCGTGCTCGGTGGCGATCGGCCCGCGCGCGATGCTGTTGACCTCGCGCGCGCTTCCGAACAGGCCGTGGCCGTAGAGCGATACGCGCCCGGGGTTGGCCGAGCTGACCGAGTGAGGAATGTTGCAGATGAAGCCGGCCCGGTGGACGTTGCCGGGCAGCCGCCGAGGCAGGCCATCCGGGCCCAGCGAGAAGCGCGAGCCGGCCGGGCAGCCCGGCTGGTCGAGGTAGCAGGGCACCTCCACCGTGCCCTCGACGCGACGTCGGATGTCGGCGTCCTCCCCGGGCCCGCAGCCGTCGTCCCCGCAGGGCGCGAACTCCGTGATCGCGTCGACCGAGAAGGGCGGCGATGCTCCCTCCACCCGCAGGTCGCCGAGGCGCCGGTCGCCCAGGCCCGCGAAGGCGTCGTCGCGGATGTGGCGCATTCGCCCGGACAGCGTGTCCGCGCTGGCCACCGTGAAGTCCCAAGCCCGGTAGAGCCCCCGGCGCGCGACGCCGGCCCGGCGCAGACGCCTGAAGATGCCCTCCATGTGGGGGCGGCGGCGCTCGAAGGCGGACCGACCCGCCGGGGATCCGGTCCCGGTAGCGCCGGAACGCCGCGGCTCGGCTCGAGCAGCGAGCCGTCGGCGCCGCGCAGGCGGCGCAGGGCCACGATGTAGCGCTCGCCCTCGCGCAGGTTCTTGGCCGGATGGATGAGCAGCGCCGTGTCCCGAGGCGACGTGGCGTTCGAGTCGAGCTCGGACCAGATCAGCTGCCGGCGCCCCGTACGGGCGTTGATGAGCACGATCGGCTGGTCGCGGTCGAAGGAGCGGCCGAGGTCGGTGATCGGCACGGCGCCGCTGCGCGCGAACGCCTCGGGCGTGTCGAGGCCCGGCACCTTGGTCACGATGAGCGCGCCGGGGCTGAACCCGTCGGCCCGGTTGTAGTCCGACGGCTCGATCGCCACGCCCGACGCGTTCGTGGGCATCGCGCCCGGGTCGAGCTGCACGCGCCGGCCGGTGGGAGTGCTCGGGTCGCGCTCGGTGAAGTGGTCGTTGGGCCAGGGGAGCAGGCACTGCGCCGGATCGATCGGGTCGCAGCCCGGCGCGGCCGCGCTCGCCGGGCCGGCGATCGTGCCGGCAAGGACCCCGAGCGCCACCAGAAGGGCTCCCTTCCTCACCGGGCGGCAGCCTATCCGCGCGACCAGGCCTCGCGCAGCTTGAGCGGCTTGCCCATGCGCAGGACGGCGTTCTCGTAGATCCGAGCGCCGAGGGGCACGAGCACGGCGATCCCCGCCACCAGGAGGACGAGCGAGGCGGCGATCTCGGCGGTGCTGGCCGAGTCCACCACCACGCGCACGGGCATCACGATCGGCGAGGAGAACGGGACCAGCGACGCCACCACCGCGATGGTCGAGTCCGGGTCGTCGAGCGCGGGGAAGGCGACCAGGTAGGACACGACCAGCACCATGGTCAGCACCGTCGTCGAGGACTGCAGGTCCTCCTGGCGCGAGACGATCGCCCCGGCGATTGCGTACAGGCAGGCCCAGAGCACGTAGCCGAGCAGGAACCAGAGCAGGACCACCGCCAGCACGCCGGCGTCGTCGGCGCTCAGCTCGATGGCGCCGCTGGCCGACGCCACCCCCAGGCCCACCACCACCGTGAGGAACAGCTGCAGCAGGCCCAGCAGCCCGATCCCCGCGATCTTCCCGGCCAGGAGCGAGCGCGGCGGGATGGCGGACAGCAGCACCTCCACCACCCGCGACGATTTCTCCTCCACCACCCCCGAGGCCACCGCCAGGCCGTAGACGATCAGTTGCAGGTAGAGCAGCAGCGAGGCGGCGAAGGCCACGCCGTCGTCGCCTTCGTCGCCCGCGCCCTCGAGCGCGCGGGTGCGCAACGGAGGCGGGTCGAGGGCTCGGCGCGCCTCGTCACCCGACACCCCCTCGGCGCGCAGCGCGCCCGCGGCCCGCACCTGACGGGCCGAGGCCTGGAGCAGTTGCTCGAGCTCGTCATCCGGCTCGTCCCGGGTCACGATCACGCCGCCGGCGACCACCGCGTCCACGCTGTCGTCGCGTACGGCCGCCCGCGCCGCGGCCGCGCTGTCAAAGCGCCTGACATCCACCCGGGCGCCGAAGCCCGGGCCGGCGGCGCGCGCCGCGGCGGCGATCGCCGCGCCCTCGGCGCCCTGCGCGCCGACCGTGTAGTCGGTCGGGCCATCGTCGCTCAGCACGCCGGCGAGCAGAGCGACCGCGCCGACGATGAGCAGCGTCACGACGATCGAGATCTGGAAGGCACGGGTGCGGAGGCGCTCGGTGAACTCCCGGCGTGCCACCACCAGCGCAGCTCGCGTGGGGCTCACTCCTCCACCACCTCGCGAAACAGCTCGGCCAGCGTGGGTCGCGCGGGCTGGAAGCGCCGCACCCGCCCGGCGCGGCGGGCGGCCTCGAGTATGGCCTGGTCGTCGGCGCCGTCGTGCATCTCGAGCACCACGCCGGTCTCGTCGCGGGCCACCACCTCCACCCCGTTCAGCCCCTCGGTCCAGCCCTCGCCGGCGCCCTCCACCTCCACGCGCACGCGAGGGGCGGAGCGCTCGGCGCGCAGCTCGTCGACGCGCCCGGCGGCCACGATGCGGCCGCGGTTGACGATGGCCACGCTGTCGCACAGCCGCTCGACCAGCTCGAGCTGGTGCGACGAGAAGATCACGGCGGCACCCGCCTCCGCGCGCTCGTGCAGCACGCCGGACATGACGTCGGTGCCGATCGGGTCGAGGCCCGAGAAGGGCTCGTCGAGGATCAGCACGTCGGGATCGTGCACCAGCGCGGCGGCCAGCTGGACGCGCTGCTGGTTGCCCAACGACAGCTCCTCCACCCGCTGCTCGGCCCGCTCATCGATGCCGAGGCGCTCGATCCAGCGCCCGGTTGCCGACTCGGCACCGGCTTCGTCGAGGCCGTGCAGCACGGCCAGGTAGCGCAGCTGGCGGGCGACCTGCATCTTGGGGTAGAGGCCACGCTCCTCGGGCATGTAGCCGAAGCCGCGCTGGACCTCACGCGTAGCCGGCGCCCCGCGCCAGCTGACCTCGCCCTCGTCGGCCTCGAGCACGCCCAGCGCGATGCGCATCGCGGTCGTCTTGCCGGCGCCGTTGGGGCCCACGAAGCCGACCACCTCGCCCTCCGGGACCTCGAGCGAGAGCCCGTCCAGGGCCACGGTCTTGCCATAGCGCCGCGAGAGTCCGTTCAGCGCGAGCATCCACCGGGGACCATCCCCGGTCTACTTCAGACGAAACGCCTTGATTCGGTCCGCGTAGGCGGGCTCGTCCATGGCGTACACGCCGTAGGCCAGCGCCTGGATCACGCCCAGCAGCGCCGAGTGCGAGCGCACGAAAGCCGGGCTGTTCGAGGAGTAGTAGAGGCGATGGTCGGCGAGCTTCGCCACCTCTGACAGCGTGGCGTCGGCGATGGCGATGGTGGCGGCATGCCGGTTTCGCGCCAGCTTCATGGCGCGGACCACAAGCGGGTGCGGGCGACCGGCGGAGAAGCCGATCATCACCGTCTTGTCGGTCACGCGGCCGAGCTTGCCCAGGTTGTCCTGGCTCGGCGAGGCCACGACCTCGGCGCGAAGGTCGAGCAGCATGAGCAGGTGGCGCAGGTAGCTGGCGAAGAAGGCCATCTGATCGGTGCCGCAGAGAACGATGCGGTCGGCGTGGGAGATCAGGTCGACAGCGGCGGTCACCTCGTCGCGGTCCACCTTGCGAGCGGTGTCGGCGAGGTTCGCGTGGTCGGCGGCCAGGGCGCCTTCGAACTCGGTCTGGTCGATCGGGAAGAGCGGAGCGCTGGTGAGCTCGGCCGCCGTGCCGTCGTCACGCGCGCGGCGATACTCGTCGCGAGCCGCGGCCTGCAGCTCGGGGAAGCCCTCGAAGCCGAGCGCCTGCGCGAACCGGACCACGGTCGAGCTGGAGGTGTTGGCCCGGCGGGCGAGCTCCTCCGCGGTATGGAAGGCCGCCTCCTCCAGATGGTCCACGATGTACTGGCCCACATCCTTCTGGGAGCGCGAGAACTCGTCGAAGCGCTGGCGGATCTCCTCGGAGAGGGTTAGTGCGGTCGTCCCCGTTCTCGTCACGGGCGAGGTTTTCGCCGGGACGCGGGAAGTTCCTTCCGCGGCGCGTCAGCAAGCCGCCGACGCGCCGCCCGAAACGGCGCTTGGTTCTAGTCGCGCGAGAAGCGCGAGCCGACCTTCTTCACCGGCTCGCCGACCTTGCCGACCACCGTGCTCGCCGTCTCCTCCAGACGGCCCCGCTTGCCGACCGGCACACCGAGAACGCGGCGGCGCGTGTCCCGCGTCGCGACGGCGATGCCGCCCGCGAGCCCGGCCACCGCCGCTCCGGCTCCGGCCATCGCGGCCACCTTGCCCTTGCTGCTCTTGGAGTCCGGCTCCGGCGTGGTGGAGGCTTCCGTGCTGGTGGGGGGTTCGGGCGGAGTTTCGGTCTGGCTCATGCTGGCAGTGCTCCTCGGTTGAATTCCGTTGGAACTGGGATTACCGGCTTGGCCCGTATCGAAACCGAAAACGATCGGATGCCGTCAGGGCGACCCCGTCGTCCCGAACGTCGCCCTCGTCGGTGACGATCACCGCCTGGCTCCAGTGCTCCACCTCGAGGCTTCCGTCCTCACGGCGCACCATGGCCATGGCCATGGCCACCGCCGGCTTGCCCGGTGTGAACTTCTGCGACGCTGGATCCAGTCCGGTCGCGACTCTCCACCAGGTGGTCCCGGCCGGTTGGTGAGCTGCTGCTCGCGCTTGTCGCCCGACGCAACCGCCGCTCCTTTATCGGTCTGCTGGAAGATCCAAACGTGCATGGACGGCATCTCGTCGTCCCCGGCTGGACCCATCGCGCACGGGCCCGGGTCGCATCTCGTCCGGTATCGGAGCTCTCGACTCAAGAGGAAGCTTCTCGTCGAACCGTCGCATGTTGGCGATCGTTTCAGATAGGGCCCGAGCGTGCTCGCGCGAGCGACACCAGATCGCCCTTGCGGCGATACAGCTCGAGTGCCGCTTGCATCACGATGTCCGCTTCGGACGACCGCTTCCGCGGACGAGCACCTCGCTGAGGTCAACGAGAGCCTCCGCGTGGAGGGTGAGAAAGTCGGTCCGCTCAGCCAGCCGCACGGCTTCGGTGGCAAGCGCCTCTGCCTCCTCCCAGCTCCCCTGATCGGCGAGCAGCCTCGCCAGCACGCCCCTCCAGCTGACCTGCGCCGAGAGATCCTCGTCCGCCGCGGCCTCCTGTGACCACTCGGCAGAACTCCGAGGCCTCGTCGCGGCGGCCCTGGGCATAGAGCGCGCGTCCCAGCATCGCGGCCGTATCTGCGAGCAGCGCCTTCTCACCCATCTCCTCGAGAGTCTCGTATCCCGCGCGCAGCCTCGCCTCGGCCGCCGCGGCCCGGCCGGCCAGCATGTCGACCATGGCCTCCTGCTGGGCCACCGCCGACTGTCAAGCCGCCGAGCTCGCCGAGGATCTCGTCGGCGGCGCGGACGAGCCGGTCGGCCTCATCGAAGTCTCCGGCCATCGCGTGCAGCGCCGCCATCGGCCGGAACGTCCGGGCGACGGCGACCGGGCTGCCTTGGACCTGGTCGCAGATCTGCCGGCAGCGAGCTATCGCGGCCGGCACCGGGGTGGGCCCAAACAGGGCCTCGGAGGCCCGCCAGCCGAGGATCTCGAACAGCGCCGCCTCGTCGCCTGCCCGGCGCGCGTGCTCGGCGGCGCGCTGCCAGGCCTCGTCGGCCTCGGCGGCACGACCCTCGACAAAGGCTTGCAGATCGCCTTGAGACACAGGGCACGGCACTGGCCGCGCTCGTCGCCCTCGAGCGCTCTGAGCGCCGAGTCCACGATGTGAGCGACCTCGTCGGGCGGACCGGCCGGTCCCGGCCTGCAGGCGGACGAGCTCGTCGCTCTACGAGGGCGCGCGAGCGGAGTCGCTGGTCCGCTCCGGCGTGCTCGATCGCCTCGGTCAGAACCTGCTCGGCCCGCTCGAGCTCGCCCGCTTCGAACAGCGCGGCCCCCAGCGCCGGCAGCAGCTCCGCGCGCGTCGGATCGTCGGACTCGAGGAGCGATTCCGCGCGCTGGAGCAGACGCGCTCCCGCTGGGGCATCGCCTCGCAGCAGAGCGGCGTCCGCTGCGGTCGCCGAGCCGGTCCGCGGCGGCGACGGCCAGCGCCGCTCGTGCTGCGCCGACCCGGCCGAGCTCGGCCAGGTTGCGGCAGGCCTCGCCCAGATGGTGCCCGACGGTCTCGTCCGGTGCGTCCGGTCGATGCTTCGAGCCAGTGCGCCACGCGCTCGTGTAGTTCGGCGCGACGCTGCCTTGGGCATGCCCTGGTATGCCACCTCGCCAATGAGTGCGTGCGAGAAGCGAAATGCGTCCTGGCCGGCCATGTCGGATCGGTCCGCGCGAATCAGTTGCTTGTGGACGAGCGAGACAAGGTGCTCGGCGATCCCGGCGCGGTCGGGCTCGGGCAGGAGCTCTTCCACTCGCGCCGACGTAGAAGCTCCGTCCCTGGACCGACGCGAGCTCGAGCAGCGTTCGCTCGCCGATCTCGAGGCGATCGAGACGTGCGGCGAGTACCGCCTGAATGCTCGACGGCAGCGCGGCGTCCTCGTTCTCCGTCCCCATCGCCACGAGCTGCTCGAGGAACAGCGGATTGCCCTCCGCCGTGTCGACGATCCGAGCTGCCGCGCTCGAACCCAGGTCATCGGCGCCGGCGTTCTCGACGAGCTGACGTGCCTCGGCGGCCGACAGCCCGTCCAGCCCAGAGCGAGTGCGCCGCCCGGCCGGCGTGCCGCCCAAGCCGGCCGGGCGTCCAACAACTCGGGCCGCGTCAGGCACACGATCAGAATCGTGTGTCCGCTGGAGAACGCGACGAGGTACTCGAGAAGGTCGAGCAGCAGTCGATTCTGCCCAGTGAAGGTCGTCGAGGACTACGACGAGCGGGAGGTCCGAGGCCACGCGCTCGAACAGCTTGCGGATCGCCCAGAACGTCTCTTCCGCGTGAGCAGGCGCCGCTGGACAGGCCGACGGCACCCAGCACCAACTCCGCCGCCGACTGGTCGTCGCTCAGCAGCTCGGTGATCCGCTCGCGCGGGTCGCTTCCCCCGAGCTGCGTGACGATTTCCGCCAGCGGACGGTAGGTCACGCCCTCCCCGTAGGGCAGGCAGCGCCCCACCAGGACCGTGGCCTTGTCGCCCACCTGGGCCACGAGCTCTTGCGCCAGACGCGACTTGCCGATTCCGGCCGGGCCGACCATCGTCAGCGCGTGGCAGGCCTCTTCGTCGCGCGCCCGCGCGAGAGCGGCATGCAGCTCGCGCATCTCGCCCTCGCGATTCACCAGCAGGGTCGAGGGTGGCCGGACGATCGCCGAGCCATCCACCTCGAGCCCGATCAGCCGCCACGTCTGCACCTTCGCGGTGCGCCCCTTGAGGGCGAGCGGCTCCAGCTGCTCGACTCGGGCGGCCCCTCCCAGCAGGCGGTAGACGTTCTCGCCGAGGAGGATCTCCCCCTCGGCGGCAGCGCCCTCGAGCCGGGCGGCCACGTTGAAGGCGTCGCCCGCGGCGAACATCGAGCGCCGGGCGCCGGCGCTCACGAACACCTCGCCGGACTCGACACCGAGCTTCATTCCGAACCGAACTCCCCTGTCGCGCTCGAGGTCGGCGCTCAGCGCCGCGCCCGCCTCGCGGATCTCGAGCGCGGTCCGGACCGCCCGCAGGGCGTCGTCCTCGTGGATCTCGTTCTGGCCGAACACCCCCACCACGGCGTCGCCGACGAAGCCCTCGACCGAGCCCCCGTGGTCCTCGATCACCGCGCTGCAGGCGTCCATATAGCGGTCGAGCAGGCCGTGCATCGACTCTGGGATCGAGGCGCTCGGCCAGACCCGTCGACCCGACGATGTCGGCGAACACGATGCTCACGAGCCGGCGTGCGGCGCGTCGCGCTTCGCTGGCAGGCGGCGCCGGAGTGTCGACGCTGGGCTTGGGAACCTCCTGCGGAAGCTCGACGACCGCGGGCGCGCTTATAGCGAGCACAGGATCCTGCGCGAGCACTGCGCGCTCGAGCTCCCGCAGGCGTTCGCCGGGCTCGATTCCCAGCTCTTCCACCAGGGCCCGCCGAGCATCCTGGTAGGCCTGCAGCGCGTCGGCCTGCCGGTCGCAGCGGTAGAGGGCGAGGATGAGCTGGCCGCGCAGGCGCTCCCGAAAGGGGTGGTCCTCGATCAGCCCCTCGAGGCGGCTCACCACCTCGCTGTGGCGGCCGAGTTGAAGCTTTGCCTCGATCAGCTCCTCGTAAGCCCCGACATGGAGATCCTCCAGGCGCGCGATCTCGCGCTGCGCGAAGGGCTCGTAGGCGAGGTCGCCGAGCGGCGCGCCTCGCCACAGGGAGAGCGCCTCCTCGAGCGAGGCGGCCGCGCCGGCGGGGTCATCTGCTCCCAGGCGGTCCCGCCCCGCGACCACGAGCCGCTCGAAGCGATTGGCGTCGAGCTGCTCCGGTTCGAGCGTCAGCGCGTATCCGTGCTCACGGGTAACCACGACGTCGCCCCCGGCCAGGGCCTTGCGCAGGCGCGACACGTGCACCTGCACGGTCTTGGCCGCCGTGGCGGGGGGTTGCTCTCCCCAGAGCTCGTCGATCAACCGGTCGCTGCTGAGGGTCTGGTTGGCGTGCAGCAACAGCACGCCGAGCAGCGCGCGCTGCTTGCTACCTCCCAGCGCGACCTCACGGCCCTCGTCGAGGACCTGGAGGGAACCGAGGATGCGGAAGTCCATGCGAGCAGCCAACCCTGGGTCCGGCGGCCCCCAACGTACCGCAGGCCCTGCGAGACCGCCAAACCGCCGTTGCCGCGCTGTTACCGCCGCGCAAGCGTCCTGCTACCGGCCGCCTGCACCATCGGCCCCAATGTTGATCCCCACACCGAAGGAGCAAGTCATGAGCCAGTCCATTTCCGCGCAGCACCCCGCAGTCGTCCTCCGCTCTCACTACAACAACCTGCGCAACCTGCTCGCCGTTGCAATGGTGGGCCTCGTCGGACTCTCCGGCGCGGTCGTGATCCTCGCGGACGAGCAGGACGACGTGAGCGGCACGATCTCCGCCAAGTCGGCGGAGCCCGCCAACCCGGTCGGCAGCCCCCGCTACTTCGAGGGCGTCCAGGCCGGCACGAGCAGCACGGCGCTGCCGCCCGGCGTGCGCTTCGACGGCGGTCCCGAGGAGGGCACCCGCGGCGCCACCACCGTTCAGCCTCCGCTGAGCCGCTATGACGGCGGCCCCGAGGAAGGCACCCGCGGCATCGTCGCCGCCCAGGCCCCCGGCCTCCGCTATGACGGCGGACCGGAGGAGGGCACCCGCGACATCGGCTCGCCCGCCGCGGAGAGCCCCGTCGCCCCGGGATTCAGCACCGACTGACCCGCGCCGCACAAGCTCGGGCAGGGCGCGGAGGGCCCCCGGTTCGGGGGCCCTCCGTCGTTCTCGGCCGGCGGACTGACACCGCACTCGTCCAGGCTTAACGCGACCGAACCGGGTACAGGGGCCCGGATGCAGATCGGATTCAAGCTCATGGCCGAGGCGTACGAGCCGAAGGAGCTCGTCCGCCAGGCGGTTCGCGCGGAGGAGGCCGGCTTCGACTTCGTGGAGATCTCCGACCACTATCACCCATGGCTCTACAGCCAGGAGCACTCGCCGTTCGCCTGGTCGGTTCTCGCCGCGGCGGCGGCGAGCACCGAGCGGATCCGGCTCGCCACCGGGGTCACCTGCCCGAGCATGCGCTACCACCCCGCGATCGTGGCTCAGGCCGCCGCGACGACGCAGCTGCTGGCCGACGGGCGGTTCGTGCTCGGTGTGGGCTCGGGCGAGCGGCTCAACGAGCACGTGATCGGCGGCGGCTGGCCCTCGGTCGACGTCCGCCAGGCCATGCTGAGGGAGGCGCTGGAGATCATCCGGCTGCTGTGGTCGGGCGGCTACCAGTCCTATGAGGGCAAGCACCTTCAGCTCTCCGACGCGCGCGTGTTCGACCTACCCGAGACCCTCCCGCCGATCATCGTCGCGTCGGGTGGCGACCAGGCGTCGGCGCTGGCGGCCGAGCTGGGCGACGGCATGTTTGCGACCGAGCCGCTGCCCGAGCTGATCGCCGCCTACTCCGACGCCGGCGGCAACGGCCCGCGCTACTGCGAGGTGCCGCTGGCCTACGCCGAGACGGTCGAGGCCGCCGTCGAGTCAGCGCACTCGCTGTTTCGCTTCGGCCAGCTGGGCTGGAAGGTCATGGCCGAACTGCCCAACCCGATCAACTTCGAGGCCGCCGCCGCGCACGTGACCACCGACACCATGCGGGAGTCGGCAGCGTGCGGCCCGGACATCGAACGCCACGTGGAGGTGTTCGAGCAGTTCCGAGAGGCCGGCTACGACCACCTCGCGCTCATCAGCGCGGGCCCGGACGTGGATGCCTTCCTGGCCTTCTTCGAGTCCGAGTTGCGCGACCGGCTACGAGAGTGAGCTAGCCCCGGAACCTGACCGCCCCGCTCAGTGCTTGTCGGGGTTGGGAAGGTCCGACTCCTCGGCGCCCTCCATGATCTCCTTACGCTGCGATTTTTCGGGGTCGCCCGACTTCAGCTTCTCGACATTGCCCTCGACATCGTCTTCGCGGTCATCGCCGTAGGCGTGGAGCGGAGTATCCGGCAGGGTCTCTTCGCTCGCGCGGCCCGGCTCGTTTTCCTCACGCATCGGTGGCCTCCCTCGTAGGAATGGTCACAAACGTCATGCCCCCGGTGGTGGGCGTTAAACCAGCGGCGCGAGCGTCAGGTCGCGAAACGGCTCTGCGCCTGCCTCACACGCCTCCAGGTCGAAGAGCGCCGCACATCCGGGGCAGAAGTAGCGTCGTGCCACGAACCCGGTATCGAGGAAGGTCTTCGGCTCGATGAAGTGCTTGTTGGTGCGCGGCAGCTCGAGCTCCTCGAAGCGCGAGCGCAGCTTGTAGTTCTCGCTCGCGTCGCACACGATTCGCCGGCAGCGGGTGCAGAAGCACACCTGCCCGCCCGAGCTCTCCGCCACGCCGAGGTTCAGCAGCACCCGGATGAACGGCCGGTCGTCGGGAATCTCGCCTTCCTCCTCCGGTGGAGACCCGTCGAAGATCGGCAACCGCCCGCGCGCCTCGCGGCGCTCGCGGCGAGCCGCCGTGGTCGCCTCGACGTCGACCTCCCAGTCGTACGGCCCGGACCGCGTCAGGACCACTCCGTAGTACTCGCGCGCCGCCTCTGGGGTCGTGCTCGTATCGGAGACGTCGCGCGCCACCGCCTCGGGGTCCCGGTCGAGGGGATCGCCGAGGCCCGTGCCGCCCGTATACACGAGCTCGTAGATGTCATCTGGTGTCTGGAAGAAGTCGCGCGCCTTCGTCGGGATCAGCTCGACCTCTCCACCGGCGTCCTCGAACGTCGTCGGTATCACCCCGTCGCTCATCATCTGGCGCACCCGTGTGCCGCGCGCCAGCCGGATCCGGTTGGGAGCCCCCGGATTGGCCCCGGCGACGCCCGTTGTCGCGCACGACTCCTGCGCGCTCGAGGTCAACGAGTGGTTGATGCCTTCGTTTCCGTGCGCGATGAAGCGCGAGACGACCGTGTTGCCGCCGCGGTACTCGCCCGCGCCGCCCGAGTCGGGCAGCTCCTCCCGCGAGAGGTAGAGCATCGGGTAGAACAGCTCGTTCTCCTCGGCGTTGGCGCCGGAGCTCTTGGGATCCCACGTGTGACCCCCGCTGTCGACGCCGTCGCGATGGCGGCGCGCACCGGTACCGCCGATCATCGGCTCGAGCAGCGAGCTTCCGAAGTACTCGCCGTCGCGCGTCTTGCCCTCGACCGAGACGAGCGGCCACTGACTGACCGAGCCCCAGCACAGCATCTCCTCCTCGAGCTCGGGGGCGGTGAGCAGCATCCGGTTGAGCGCCTGCGTCGACTGCTTCATCGTCAGGTGCACCGCGGTCGCCGGCCCCGAGCTCGTCGGGGCGGGCCAGGTCGCGCACGTGATCGTCCCCGGCGTGGGGTCGAAGCGGACGTGGCGCAATCCACCGCCGATCGCGAAGTGCTGGTCGTAGGTGAGCAGCGGGATGATCCCGGCCGTGATGGCGCCCTTCCAGCCGACGAAGCTGGTGTTGAGCGCCCCGGCCGCCTCGCCGGTTCCCGCGTTCGAGAAGATCAGCTCGTCGTCGTGCTTGGTGATGTTGAGCTGCACCGGGTGGACGCCACGGTCGCCGACGTAGGCGCTCTCTTGGTAGACGAGCTCGCTCCACGTTCCATTGGGGATCTGGCGGAGCTTGTCGACGAAGCCCCGCTCGCCGTCGTCGATGATCTTGCGCATGACCGCCTTGACGGTCGGCGCCCCATAGTTTTGGAGCAAGCCGAGGACGCGCGAGCGCGCCACGTTGATGCCCGACAGCTGCGAGCGCAGGTCGAGCGCGACCATGGTCGGCATCCGAGATCGCCGGGCGAACATGTGCTCCACATCAGGGCGGACCTCACCGGCGTCCACGATCTTGATCGGCGGGCACGGATTCGGCTCGACGAAGACGCTCGTCGCGTCGGGGCAGAAGGAACCCGGAGTCGTGCCACCGAGGTCGAAGTGGTGCAGAGAGTTCGTGACCCAGCAGAAGACCCTGCCGTCGACCATGACGGGGCTGAACATGCAGACGTCCTGCTGGTGGTTGGTCCCGATCCACGGGTCGTTGTTCATGAAGACGTCGCCGTCGCGGATGCCCATCGTGGGCGCCCGGTGCTCGCAGGTCCACTTGATCGCCGAGTCCGCTGCGGCGTTCAGGTGCTGGAGATAGGGCGCGAAGTAGACGTACTCCGCGTCGTCGGTGAGGATCGCGCAGTTGAGGTCGTGGACGATCGCCGCGACCGGGGAGGGCGAGGTGGTGATGATCGCCAGGCTGTGCTCCTCGTTGACGTTCCAGAGTGCGTGGCGGATCACCTCGAAGGTGATCGGATCGAGCTCGTCGGAAGCGTCGGTGTGGGTCTCGACGTACTTGTCGACGCGGTAGTCGTCGGCGGGCAGGTACGGAAGCACGCTCCCGTCCCACCTTTCGTTGGTGTCGGCCATGACTCTCCTCTCTTTCCCCTCGGCCCTAGGCCTCGATGGTGATGCGCGCGTCGCCGAACTCGGTCATCTGCAGGTGATCGCCCTCGTGGAGGACGATGCTGGTGAACGGGAACTCCAGGATCGCCGGTCCGGTCGCCTCGCTCGTAGAAGAGCCGTCGTAGATCGCGACGGTGTGGCGTTCCCGCAGGTGCGGCCAATAGACCTCGCGTTCGGCCTTTTTCCCTGACACGCCGGACCCGTGCCCGTTGACGTGAGCCACGGGGTTCGGTATCGGGACCCGCGCGCGCAGGCGGATCGCGTCGATGGCATACCCGGCCTCGCGGAACCCCGTCCCCTCCCCGTACTTCTTCGCGTAGAGCCGCTCGAAGTCGTCGTAGACCGCCCTGAGGTCGACCTCGAGCGCGTCACCCTCGTGGAGGTCCTCGTAGAGCGGCACCTCGATCACGTGCAGCTGGCCCTTGTACTTGAGGTCGAGGCTCACGTCGAAGACCGCGTCCGATGAGTCCCAGCCCTGGTCGCGCAGGTCCGCCATCGCGTCGTCGCGCAGGTCGTGAAGCGGCGCGACGACGTCGTCCGCGCCGAAGGGCTCCGCGAGCAGCACCGCGGACTCCCTGATAAGACCGGGGTCGCTCGACCCGATCCCGAACGCGCTCCATACGGAGGCGATGTTCGAACCCGGGACGACGACATCGCGCGCGCCCAGATGGCGCGCGTAGGAGGTCGCGTGCAGGGACGCCGCGCCGCCGTAGGCGAGGACGGTGAAGTCCCGCGGGTCGTAGCCCTGCTCGAGGGTCATCTTCTGGAGCAGCTCCGCCATCTGGTTCTCGACGATGTGGATGGCTCCGGCCGCCGCCTCCTCGACCCCCATGCCGAGCGCGCCGGCAACAGGCTCGATCGCCCGGCGCGCGAGCTCCGTGTCGAGCTCGAGGTCGCCGCCGAGGAAGTACTGGGGATCGATGTATCCGATGAGGACGTTGGCGTCCGTCACCGTCGGCTCGGTGCCCCCGCGCCTGTAGCACGGGGGTCCGGGGAATGCGCCCGCGCTGCGCGGGCCTACGCGCATGGTGAGGCTCGTCGGGTCCTGCCAGATGATCGAGCCGCCACCGCTGCCGATCGAGCGGACGTCGATTGCCGGGACCTGGTATTCGAACTGGTCGACGATCGCCTTGCGCGTGCGCAGCCCGCGTCCGTCGACGATCAGGCCGACGTCGAAGCTCGTCCCGCCCATGTCGGTGCACAGCGCGTTCGCGATCGTGTTGCGCTCGAGAAGCACCTCCGAGCCGTTCACGCCGCCGACCGGACCTGAGCCGATCAGGAACGCCGCCGCGCTCCCCGCTCGGCTCAGCGGGGTGACGCTGCCGGTGCACTGGATGATCAGCACCTCCTCGCGCAGCGCCTCGAGGGTCGAGCGGATCCGTTCGAGATAGCGGTCGGTCTCCGGCGCGAGGTATGCGCTCAGAACGCAGGCCATGAAGCGCTCGTACTCCCCCCAGCGCGGAACGACCTCGGCGGAGGTGATCACCGGAAAGCCCTCCGGCAGCATCGAGACGAGCTCATCCTTGGCCGCCTGCTCGTGCTCGTCATTGCGAAACGACCACAGGAAGCACACTGCGATCGCGGTACAGCCTTCGTCGAGCAGGTCGCGGCCGGCGCGGCCCACGGCCTCGCGATCGAGCGGGACGACCACGTCGCCGGCCACGTCAATCCGCTCGTCTACCTCCTTGATGTGCCGGCGCGGCACGAGCGGAGCCGGCTTGTCGGTGACCTGGGGGTGCGTCAGCGCCGAGGTGGGCAGTCCGGCGACGCGACCGTGCCCCTTCATGATCAGCGTCGCGTCACCGTGGCCGCGGGTGGTGATCATCCCGACCTTCGCTCCCGAGCGCTGGACCATGACGTTGGTGGCCACAGTGGTCCCGTGGAGGACGTGATCGACATCGCCGAGGAAGCTGTCGAGGTCGGCGCCGGCCTCCTCGGCCACCGCCCGCAGGGCGTTCTGAAAGCCCTCTTCGAAGTTCGGCGGAGTGGAGGGAACCTTGACCGAGGTCACGTTGCCGCCGTCGTCCAGCGCGACGCAGTCCGTGAAGGTGCCGCCGATGTCGATGCCCACGATGTAGCCCATCACACGGAACTCCCCTCCGGAGCCATGAGGCGAACGTAGGCCGGGCCCGATCGCGCGAGAACTGGCGCTTGCGCCAGTACGACGAGGGGCGGGTAGGCTGCCGGCGATGCCGACGGTCCTGCTCGTCCGGCACGCGCAAGCCTCGTTCGGATCGCGTGACTACGACGTCCTCTCGCCGCACGGCCTCGAGCAGGCCGCCGCGCTGGCCGAGGACCTGACCCGCCGGGGCGTCCGAGCACACCGAGTCGTCAGCGGATCGGCCACGCGGCAGCGCGGCACCGCCGAGCCCATCGCCGCCGCGGCCGATCGCGCGGTCGACGTCGATCCCCGCTGGGATGAGTACAGCGCGGACGACGTCCTCGCGCACCACTCAACGGCCACGGCGCGCCTCGACCGCCCTGCGGACGGCGCCGGAGCTCACGTCTCCTCACGCGAGTTCCAGGACCTGATGGACCCGGCTCTGCTGGCTTGGGTCCAGGCGGGCGAGGAATGCCCGACACAGGAGCCCTGGTCGGCCTTCGCGCCACGCGTGGCGGCGGCACTGGAGGACGTCCTCGCGGGGCTCGGGCCGGGCGAGACGGCCGTCGTCGCGACATCCGGGGGAGTCGTGGCCGCGACGTGCGTTGCGCTCCTCGGCCTGCCCGCACAGGCCTTCGTTGCCTTCAACCGGGTCACGGCCAACACCGGCGTCACGAAAGTGGTCCATGGCCGTAGCGGCACGACGCTCGTCTCGTTCAACGAGCACTCACATCTCGAGCGTGATGGCCGCTCGCTCGTGACCTACCGCTGAAACGGCGGCGTCAGGGTCCCACGAGTTAAAGCGCAGCACGCCTCGGACGACTACGGGGCAAGCTGCTCTCCGGGCCGACCCGACCAAGATCATCTGCCACCTGGGCGAGTCGAGACTCGCAGACAACGAGACAAGGGAGTTGCAGCAATGGCCAAGCCCAAGGCAAGTTCGAAGACGATCTCACCGGTCGAGCACGACGAGGCATCCGCCGAGTATCAGCGCGGAATGGACGAGATCCGCAAGCAGCTCGGACCGATGGCCGACTCCTACATCGAGAAGATCAAGGCCCTGGCCCCGGAGTTTGCCTGGGTGAACGTCACCTTTCCGTTCGGCGAGCTCTATACGCGCGACGTCCTCGATCTGAAGACGCGCGAGCTGTGCACCGTCGCGGCGCTCACGGTCCAGGGGTTTTCCCTTCCTCAGCTCAAGATCCACATCGACGCGGCATTGCGCTCCGGAGCGTCGCGCGACGAGGTGGTCGAGGTGATCACCCAGATGATCGCCTATGCCGGCTTCCCGGCCGCGACCAACGCGCTGATGACCGCGCAGGCGGTCTTCCAGGACCACGACGGAGCGGAGAAGACGAAGGCAGCGACATGAGCGCCGACCGCAACGGCGCGCAACTCCTGGTTGCCCACCTCGAGGCGCAGGGCGTCGAGTATGTCTTCGGCATTCCCGGCGCGAAGGTCGATCCGGTGTTCGACGCGCTGGTCGACTCGACGATCAAGACGGTGGTCTGTCGCCACGAGCAGAACGCGACCTTCATCGCGGGGGGCCTCGGCCGCCTCACGGGCAAGGCCGGCGTGGTGCTGGTGACCTCCGGGCCGGGCTGCTCGAACCTCGCGACCGGGCTGGCCACCGCCTGCACGGAGGGCGATCCGGTGGTGGCACTGGGCGGCGCGGTCCCGGTGGCCCAGCGGCTGGAGCAGACGCACCAGAGCATGGATGCGGTGGCGATGCTGCGTCCAGTCACCAAGTACGCCGCCGAGATCGACGCGGTGGACGCCGGCTCGGAGATCATGGCCAGCGCCTTCCGCGCCGCGGAGTCGGGACGTCCGGGCGCAGCCTTCGTCGGCCTGCCCAAGGACATCATGAAGGCCGCCGCGCCGGGCCCGGTCCTCGCACCGTTCGCGCCGCCGCGGCTCGGCGCCGCCGCTTCGGACGCGGTCGCCAAGGCCGCCCGCCTGATCGATGCAGCGGAGCGCCCCTTGGTACTGCTCGGCATGCTGGCCAGCCGGCCTGCCGCGACGGCGGCGGTTCGCGCCCTGCTCGACAAGGCGCGCTTCGCCGTCGCCGGCACCTATCAGGCGGCGGGCGTGGTGCCGCGCGACCGGCTCGACTGCTTCGCCGGACGGGTCGGCCTGTTCCACAACCAGCCGGCCGACCAACTCCTCGATGCCGCCGATGTGGTGGTCACGATCGGCTTCGACCCGGTCGAATACGACCCGGCACTGTGGAACCGAGGCCGCGCACGCAAGCTGATCCACATCGACTGCGTGCCGGCCGACATCAGTGGCGACTACCGGCCGGACGCAGAGCTGCTGGGCGACATCGCCGCCACGCTGCAGGCGCTCACCGGCGCGATCGAGGCCCGGCCGGCTCCCGCCCAGGCGGAGCTGCTGGCCGAGATCCGGCAAGCCCACGAGGGACTGAGCGCCGAAGCGAGAAAGCATGCCGGCCCGCCGATCCATCCGCTCCAGATCGTCCACGCGCTGCAGGGCCTGCTCGACGAGGACGCAACGCTCTGCTGTGACATCGGCTCGTTTCATATCTGGATAGCCCGACACCTCACCGCGCATCGGCCGCGGCAGATCATGTTCAGCAACGGCCAGCAGACGCTGGGGGTCGGGCTGCCGTGGGCGATCGCGGCCTGCCTCGCCAACCCCGGCGGGAAGGTGATCTCCGTCTCCGGCGATGGCGGCTTCCTGTTCTCCGCGGTCGAGCTCGAGACCGCGGTGCGGCTGAACTGCGACTTCGCGCATCTCGTGTGGATCGACGGCAGCTACAACATGGTGGGCATTCAGCAGGTTGCGGCGTACGGACGCGACGCCGGGGTGGATCTCGGGCCGGTCGACGTCGTGAAGTTCGCCGAATCCATGGGTGCGCGGGGCCTGCTCATCGAGGGGCCGGACCAGGTGGCGCCCGCGCTCCGCGAAGCCATGGATACGCCCGGCCCGGTGATCGTCGGCGTACCGGTCGACTACCGCGACAACCCGAGCCTCATGACGGCGCTGCACGAGGACGTGCTGCACTAGTTCAGAGCTAAAGATTGCACCCCGTCGGCCGATCATGTGGCCATGAATTCGCATAGTCGTCCGGGCGCAGGCGACTGATGTCCAAGCTCGCCGGCGTCGTGGCCCTGGCACTCCTCGTGTGCGGCGTGTCGGGCTACGCGGTCGCCCAGTCCGGCAGGGCCGCGAAGCCGATAAGAGCCTGCGTGAAGAAGCAGGGTGGCGCCGTGCGCCTGGCGAAGAAGTGTCGCCGCGGCGAGCGCCGCGTCACGTGGGCGAAGCGTGGCCGAGCCGGGGTCGCCGGACTGCAGGGTCCGGCTGGTCCTGTCGGTGCGGTCGGTCCCGCCGGCCAGGCCGGCGCGCCGGGAGCGCCGGGCGCGCCGGGGCGCCGGGGGCGCCGGGAGCGGACGGAACATCGTCGGGCGAGACCCTGTTCGAGTCTGCCGGTGCGGGCACGAACTTCGGCACCGGGCCGTGCACAGGCACCCCGGGCGGGCCGAGCATCACCTTCAACGCTCCGGCGGGCTCCTACGTGCAGGTGATGGCCGCGGTGAGCATGCAGCGCAGCGGCGGCGCGTCGAACGCTGTCTGCCTGCGCGTCGACGGCGTCGACACCACCATCATGCAGTCCTCGTCACTGGCCGTCGAGACGCGTTACCTCGAGCAAGGTGTCGCCGCCGGAACCACGGACCCCTTCAGCTCGCGCCCGATCGTCTTCCCGGTGAGCGCCGGCTCGCATACGGTGAGCCTCCGCTACTCCTCAGCCGGCGGCCAATCCCAGTTCTCGAACAGGAGCCTCTGGGTGACGCTGTTCCAGCCGGCCGGCTAGAAGCAGGCCTTTGCAGTGGGCCGGGTAGGGATCGAACCTACGACCTACGGATTATGAGTCCGCTGCTCTAACCGCTGAGCTACCGGCCCGTAGAGCGAAATCTCGCATCTTGGCTCAACTCGATGGTCGACGGATGGTCGACGAACTCTCCCGTCGACGTCATCCTACGCAACAGGGTTGGGCCCATCTCAAAGACGCCATGACTCGCCCCGCCAGGTCACAGCGCGACTCCTACACCCCCTTCCCGAGCAGGTTCGGGAGCGTCCTCGCTCTGGGAGGTGTCGAGCTTGGGCGGCGCCCCCAACGACGAAGAGCCCCCGAAAGGGAGCTCTTCGCCCTCTTTAGGAAGGGCGCCTGGTCAACGCCCTTCCCGTCGGCGGGAGGTGTTCTAGTCGTCCGACTCCCGAGCCTTCTTCGACACGCACTTGCCGAAGGCGTTTCGCCGATTGTGGTTCGTTCCGTATTCGGCGGCGAAGGCCTCCGTTCCCATCTCGCCCCGCTCCGCGGCGCACGTCTTGGCGGCGTTCTTGCGCTCCTCCGCCATTTCTTCGTCCTCGGCGTCCATGTCGTCCTTGTGCGCCTTGGTCTTGGACGACACGCATTTACCGTAGGCGTTCGTGAGGTTCTCGTTGGTTCCGTAGAATTCCTCGAAGGTTCTGCCCTGGTGAAGGTCGCCGAATTGCGGGTCGTCGCGCTCGGCCTTACATTCCTTGGCCGCGTTCTTGCTGGCCGCGTCGCTCTCGGCATGCTCCTCGGCGCTCTTCCGGCGGACGCAGCGGTCCGACGACTCGTACCTCGCGCGGAACGCTTCGCGCGTCGCCTTTGATTTGCCCCGCTCAGACTTGCACTGTTGCTTGGCCGCGCGCTCGTCTGAGTGGTCGGTCTTCGCCGCGACGCCGGCCGGCACGGCGAAGCCGGCCAGGAGCACAGAGACTACGAAAACTCTGGTCATTGCCGATACCAACGCGTAAGGAACGACCAGGTTCGGGAGTTAGTCACGAACCTACGCTGACCGATCGCGTTACCTCGGTCGATGGGTAAGGGACTTTCAGCATGGATGCAGCTTCAGTCGGGGCTCGATCAATTGCGCGGCCTGTGGTCCGGTCTCGTCGGCTGCTCTCTCTGGCCGCTGACGACCGGCTCGTCGAGCAGATCCGCCGCGGCAACGAAGCGGCGTTCGAGGTGGTCTTCGAGCGCTATGCGCCGAGCTTGCTGGCCTTCTGCCGCCACATGCTCTCCTCGCGGGAGGAGGCCGAGGACGCCGTCCAGCTTACGTTCGCGGCCGCCCACAGCGACCTCCTGCGCCGATCCGACCGAGTCGTCGCCCTGAAGCCCTGGCTGTTCACGATTGCCCGCAACCGCTGCCTTTCGATTCTGCGCGCGCGGCGCGAGCCGCCGGCCGAGCTCAGGGACGTGCCGACGGTCGGCCTTGGCGAGCAGGTGGAGGAGCGGGCCGAGCTGCGCCAGTTGCTCGGCGATGTCCGGGAGCTTCCGCAAGAGCAGCGCGCGGCGCTGCTGCTCGCGGAGGTGAGCGACATGTCCCACGCCCAGGTCGCCGCGGTGCTCGGCTGTGAGGTGGCCCGAGTGAAGGCGCTCGTGTTTCGCGCCCGCGGCGCCCTGATGGATCGCCGCCGAGCGCGCGAGACGCCCTGCGTAGAGATCCAGGAGCAGCTTGCGAATCTGAGCGGCGGCTCGTTGCGGCGAACCCCGTTGCGCATGCACCTGCGCGAGTGCGCGGCCTGTCGAAGCTACCGCGAAGAGGTGCGCAGCCAAAGGAAGGTGCTGGCCGCGGCTCTGCCGGTGGTGCCCAGCCTGGGCCTGAAGTCGACCGTGCTGGCAGCCCTGGGGATCGGCAGCGGGTCGGCGGGCGGCGGTCTGGCGGTTGGGCTGTCGTCAGTAGCCGGCGCCTTCGGAGGCGGAGCGCTCGCCAAGGTCGCCGTGGTCGCCGTGCTGGCCGGCGGAACTGTGATCGCCGTACCGGATGCGCTCGAGTCGCGCCGCGACGCACGTGCCCCCGAGACCGGTGCCGAAAAGCAGCCCTCCCAACGCACGGTAACGGGCGTCCCGGCCGCCGTGCAAGAGTCCCAGCGAACGGCGGGGCTTCAGCCGCTGTCGACGCTTGACGCCGAACGGTCGGGAAGCGTCAAGACTCGTGCCCGCGCTGATAGCCCCAAGCCCGCGGATCAAGCCCGCGCCGGCCGAGCGGCGGCCGACCCAGGGCGCGTCGCCTGGGCACGCGAAGTCGGCGCAGGGCAAGGCGCCGCCGCCGGGACAGGCCAGAAAAGCCGACAACGGCGCCCCTCCCGGTCAGGCCAAGAAGACCGACAACGGCGCCTCCCCCCCGGGGCAGGCAAGACCCGAGCGGGATGGCCCGCCCGGGCACGGCGTAAATGGGGCGAACGGTGCCACCAGCGCGAACGGGGCGAAGCCGAAGCCGCCGGAGCGTCCGGTTCCGAAGGTCGAGGACCACGCCCCGGCTGCGCCCGGGGTCAAGAGTTCCGCACCCGCGCCACCACCCGTCGAGAAGCCCACGCACAAGACCAAGCCCTAGCACCTGGCAACGCACACGAAGGGTCCGGCAAGCGACCCCGCGATTTAACTTCCGAACCTGAACGGCTCTGACGCGTTCCCCCGAGTGAAGGCCAACCTTTTCGGGCCGAGCCCGCATACCTAGGAGGGAACCATGAGAGTCAGCCACCGGAGACGGAGGATGTCGACAATCGCGATCGCGTCTGCTCTGGCGCTGGGCGTGGCCTTTCCGGTAACGGCGTGGGGGACCACCGAAGATCCCGCGCCGGCGCCCACAAAGAAGCCCGGGTGCAAGAAACTGCCTAAGCACCAGAAGCAGACAAGCAAGAAGCACGACAAGCACAAGTGCAAGAAGCCCGACGGGGGACCCAAGCCGGTAGAGCCGAAGCCCAACCGGACCCCCGAAGCACAAAGCCAAGTGCAACGCCGGAAACGGGAACGGCAGCGACGCCGTCACCTTCGTCGAGGGCGACCACTGCTACGGCGGTGACCCGGGCAACTCGTTCAAAGCCGGCAACCGCGGCGGAGATGAGATCCCCACCACCGAGCCCCGGGGCGGCGTACCGAACCCGGGCGGGAACAATCACCCCGGCTGAGCCTCGGCCGATGCACGTGCGGCTGGCAAGAGGGCTCGCTTCGGCGGGCCCTCTTCGTGGCCGACATCCCCCTGCCCGACCTCCCCGACCTGCCCCACCCCCGACTGGCTCTCGACACTGCTGCGTTGGGGACGGCGCGCGCTCGTGATCGGCATCGCGCTGGTCCTGGTGGCCGGGGCGCTCGTCAGGTGGACGGCAGCTCGTTCAGGAAGTCCCTGACCATCCAGTTGCAGAGCTCCGGCTTGTCGGCCGGAAGGCCGTGACCGGTGCCCGGCACGATCGCGAGCTGGGCGTTCGGCATCGCCGAGTGCATCGCGTGGATGTGGTCGGTGCCGACCTCGCTCTCGTTGTCGGCGAACATGAGCAGCGACGGCGTCTCGATCGACGCGAGATCTTCGACGGTGAGCGCCGGTGCGCGATGGTGCTCGTGGTCCAGGCGTGCCCACACCTCGGGCCAGTGCTCGCGGCCGTGCGGCGACACCTCGCCGTAGAGGTCGCCCAGAAACGCGAGAACGTCAGGGGCCAGAGGATCGAGCACGCCGGGGAGCCACCCGTCGAAGTGGAAGACGCCCTCGGAGAAGACGAGGCCCCCCACCAGGTCCGGCCGCGCCTGCGCGACCAGCAGGCCAACGGGGGCGCCCACCGAGTGCCCGAAGAGGTGCGCGGGACCCTCGACCACCTGCTCGATGAAGGCCGAGGTGTCCTCGGTCATCTGGTCGAAGGTGATCGGCCCGCCTGGATCGGGCGTCCGTCCCTGACCGCGGCGATCGAAGCGGTAGCAGCGAAAGGACTTCGCGAGGCCATCGAGGTTGGGATCCCAGGCACGGGAGTCGGCGCCGCCGGGATGCAGAAGGACGAGGGCGGGTCCCTCACCGTGCACGTCCCACCACGTCTCGACGCCGCCGATTTCGACGTACCCGCTCACGAGCCGCCAGCCAGGTCCGCGACGACCCTGTGATGGGTGACGGTCGATGGCCCGAGCAGATAGTCCTCGTCGCCCGGGTAGAGCACCGCGGCCTCGATGTCCTCGCCGGCGAACCTGCGGATCGCCTCCTCGTCCTCCCAGAGCGAGAGCGTCCGGAACTCGGTCGTGTCGCCTTCGTCACGCCGGAGCATCCAGGCGCCACGGTTGCCCTCGGTCTGCGCGTATTCGTCGAACCCGGTCTCGCGGATGTACTGCGCGTAGGCATCGGCGTCCCGGCTTCGCACGGTCCCGCTCCAGGTCCGGGCGATCACGCGGTGGCTTTCTCAGGCATGCAAACGAGAATACACTCTCACTTATGCGCGCCGACGCCCGCCGCAACCGAAGTCGGCTTCTCGGCGCGGCGGGCGAGCTCCTGGCGGCCGATCGGCCCTTCACACTGGCCGACGCGGCACGGCTCGCCGGGGTCTCGACCGCCACCGCCTACCGCCACTTCCGCTCGGCCGACGACGTGGTCGATGCCTTCGTTGCCGGCTTCTGGGACGACGTGGAAGACCGTGCGTCTCGATTGGAGCCCGGCCACGGGCAGCTCATGAGGCTCAGCCGGCTCTGGGTCGACGCGGTCCTCGACTGGGGCCACGCACTGGTGCACCTGCGCAGCCGGCGCGGGTTTCTGGAGCGTCGCTCGCTGGACGACCCGCGTGTGCAACGCCTCGTCGGGGTGGCCGAGCCCACGCTGAGAGCCGAGTGCTTGGCGCTCACCGGCAGACCGCCATCCAAGAACGAGCTGAGCTACGTGCTCGCCGTCTGGAATGCCCTCGCCGACCCGCGGGAGATACTCGACCAGCATCAGACGCTGGGGTGGCCCCCGGCACGAATTGCCGACAACCTGCACCGGTCCATCAAGGCAGTGGTGCTTCGGTAGGTCATCCTTTGGGCCGTGCCAGCCTCCCGCCAGCTCGCCCAGGTCGACGTCTTCTCGAGCGTTCCCTTCGGCGGCAATCCCGTCGCCGTGGTCCTCGACGGTGAGGGCCTGGGCACCGAGGAGATGCAGCGCTTCGCGAGCTGGACCAACCTGTCGGAGACCACGTTCGTCCTCGAGCCGACCGCCCCCGAGGCCGATTACCGCGTGCGGATCTTCACCCCGGTCGCCGAGCTGCCCTTCGCCGGACACCCGACGCTCGGCACCTGCCACGCGTGGCTCGCCCACCGGTCGGGCGGGGGTGACGAGGTCGTGCAGCAGTGCGAAGCCGGGCTGATCTCCGTGCGCCGGACCGAGGCCGGCCTGGCCTTTGCCGCGCCGCCGCTGCTGCGCTCGGGACCGGTGGATGAGGCGCTGGTCGACCACGTTGCGGCCGTGCTCGGGATCGAACCGGACGAGATCGTCGACAGTCAATGGGTCGACAACGGACCGGGCTGGGTGGGCGTGCTGCTCGAGAGCGCCGATGCGGTGCTGAGCCTGCGCCCCGGCGCCGTCGACCTCGACGTGGGCGTCGCGGGGCCGTTGCCCGCTGACTCGAGCGAGGCCCTCGAGGTGCGCGCGTTCTTCCCCAAGGACGGCGCCACGGTGGAGGACCCGGTCACGGGCAGCCTCAACGCCTCACTCGCGGAGTGGCTGCTGCGCACCGGACGCGTCGAGGCGCCCTACGTGGCCCGCCAGGGCACGGCGCTCGGTCGCGCGGGACGCGTGCACATCTCCCGGGAGGCGGACGGCACCATCTGGGTCGGCGGCGCCACCTGCACCCGCGTCGAGGGCGAGGTCAGTGGCCTCGGAGACGCGTGAAGTCGACGCGCACGGGCACGCTGTAGCGCTCGGCGAACGACTCCGGGTTCATCCCGATGCGCTCGATCTGCTCGTCGTACTTGGCCCGGTACTCGCTCGCCTGATCAACGGGCGGAGCGTCGCGGTCGATGGTCGCGGTCCCCGACAGGACCACGATGTCGCCCCCACCGCCGTCACCGTCGAAGTTGAGCGTCACCTTCGGGTTGGCCTCGATGTTGCGAACGCGGGCGCCGGGCATGCTGTACATGAGGGCCGACTCGGCGCCGTCCCAGAGAAACCAGACGGGCATGGGAAGAGGCGCCCCCGCGCGGGTGACCGTGGTCATCCATACGACGATGTCCTCGCGCAGATGCCGCGCGACGCGTTCCCCGAACTCGCTGCTCTGGTCGATCACCGCTAGAGCATACGATCGGCCGGCCGGCAGCTCGCGCGGCTTCGGTCGAGCACCTCTCCGGCCACGTCGCGGAACTCGAGCTGAGCGCCGCCCGGGGTGAGCACGATTCGGAGGGCGCCCGTGCGGTCCGAGCGGGCGAACGCGGCCCGGGAGTCGGGCTCCAGGCCGTAGCGCACGTTTCCGCCGGTTCCGGAGATGTACTGCGTCAGCCCAGCCCGCTTGCGGTAGCGCATCATCACGTGCTCGTGCCCGTTGAGCACCAGCCGCGCTCGCCCGCGCAGCGCCGCCCACAGGGGGCCTATGTCGGGGGCGTCGCCGTGAACGGTCCCGGCGCTGAAGCGCGGGCGGTGCCAGAAGGCGAGCCGGCAGGTGGTGCTCTCGCGGTCGAGCACCCGCTCCAGCCAGCTCAGCTGAGCCGAGCCGGGGTCGTGGGACTCCTGCGAGTTCAGGCTGACGAGCTCCCACCCCCCGACGCTGAAGCGATACCACGGCTTGGCCCGGCGGTAGCGGCGCCAGTAGGGCAGATATCCCTCCGCCCGGTTTGCCCACTCGTGGTTGCCCGCCGTCGGCCACATGATCGGCGCCAGCGCTCCGTAGACGGGCTGCCAGTTGCGCTCGTAGTCCTCGGCGGTGCCGCTCGGATACACGTCGCCCAGGTACAGGACCGCGTCGGGATCGTCGCGCCGGATGCGGCGCGCCAGGCGCTTGGCCACCGGGGTGCCGTCCGCGCCGTCGCCGAGCGCCCACACCACCGCCCGCTGGTCGGCGGGCGCCTCCTGACCGGCCTGCCCTCCCAGGGCCATGGCCGCGGCCGCCAGCACCGTGCCGATCAAGGCAGCACCACCAGGGCGTCGCTCACGGCGCGCTCGCCGCCCGGATCGGAGGGGCGGTTGACCGCACGGCCGCGGACGGTCATGGACGTCGAGCCTCCGCCGTCGAGGTTGAGCGCGTCGCGGGCGCCGAGAGCTCGCATCACGCGGGCCGCCTCGGGCAGGGTCACCCCCGCGCTCCAGCCGGGTTGCCGTCCGTCGACCGTCACCAGCAGGAGGGTGCCGTCCGCGCGCACGCCCGCCAGGGTACGCGGATTGCGGGCCGCCACGAAGGACCCGTAGAACAACGGCTCGGAGGGCGGCGCGAAGCCCTCGGCCGCGCCGCGAACGCGCACCCGTCCGCCGGAAACCAGCCGCGGCCCGCCGCCCACGACATCGCCGAGCGCGTTGGCGGCCAATGCGCCGCGCGGCGGTCGTCACGCCCAGATCGAGCCCCACCTGCGCGCCGACGGAGATCCTGCGCCGCAGGAAGCGCGCGTCGTCGCCGCTGGCGCCGAGCACCAGGCCGTCGGCGGGGACGGTGGAGCGGCCCAGAGCACTGACCACCCCGTCGCGCAGGGTGGCGCGGAAGCCGGCCCGCGGTGCCCGCGTGCCCCACTGCGGGGTGAACAGCACGGTCTCGCTGGGGTCGGTGCAGGTGGTGACCGCGTCGGGGCGCTCGGTCGGCCGGTCGCCGCCACGCCCGCCGCAGGCGGGCACGAGGCCCAGAGGCCGGTTGACGCCGTCGAGCAGCCGGGTGGCGCTGCCCACGGCGATCTCACCGGCGAAGCGCAGCGCGGTGATTCGCCGCTGATCGCCACCCAGGGCCAGGGCGCTGCGGCCGCCCACCGGCTCGCTGATCAGGCCGCCACCGGCGGCCAGCACCCCGACCGGATTGCCGTCGGCCGCGAAGTAGCCGCCGTTCACGGCGGCCACGCCGGCCAGTCGCCGGCTGACCGCGCTGGGGCGGGCCCGAACGCCCGTCGACTCTCCGCCCGGGGCCACCGTCACCCGGGCGCCGCGCGCGATGCTGAGCACGTTCACTCGCCACGGTCCGCCTTCGCGCACGATCCGCGTCCAGCGCACCCCCGGCGTCAGCTCGGCGCTCGAGCGGCGTTCGTCGAGTGACCGAGGGCCGAGCGGAAGCTCGGACGCCCCGGCGCCAGGTACAGCGGCGGCAGCGAGACCCGCGAGCGCGACGACGAGAGCCGCCGGCGCACGACGGCTCAACCGCGCAGGGCCATTTCGATCGCGTCCCCGAGCTCGCGGGCGCTGTAGGCGCCCTCGAGCCGGGCGGCGATCTTGCCGTTCCTGTCGATGGTGAACACCCACGGCTCGGTGGGCAGGCCCCAGGCCGCGATCTGGGGCCGGAAGCCCTTGCTGATGTCGTTGTCCCGGTAGATCTCCATGTGGATGAACTCGGCCTGATCGGAGTACTCGGCCTTGAGCTGCTCGGCCACGTCCACCACCGGCCCGCACACCCGGCTCTGGCACAGCTGCGGAGTGGCGAACACCAGGACCACCGGCTTCTTGCCCACCACGTCGGCGAAGTTCTCCTCGTGCATCGTCGACGGAGGCACGCGGGTGTCGATCGACGCGATGTCGCCGCCGGCGTCGGCCTCGGTCGGGGTGTCGATCACGGGCGCCTTGTCGCCGGGACCGGGCACGAGGTCCTGGCGGGCGACCGTGAGCTGGGGCAGCGCCGACTGGGCGGCCACCAGCCGCCCGTCGAGGCGAGCGATTCCGAGGATGTCGTACTTGCCGGGCTTGTCGAACGGCAGGCTCGTCACGTACACCGATCGGGCCGCGTCGGGGTCGGCGGAGGACGACTGGCTCTGGAACTGCGGCTTGACCTCGAGCGACTCGTAGCGCGCGACGTACGGCCCCTTGGCCTCCCCCCCGCCCGCGGGCGCCACGTAGACCGCGGCCGCGGCGTCGGCGATCTGGGCCCGGGACGCCGTGAACAGGCCGAAGCCCAGGCGGTTCTCGCCCACGGTGAACTGCGTGACCGAGGGCGCGAGCACCGGACCGGCCTGAGGAAGCTCCTGGCGCAGGTCGACCAGCGTCTTCCCGGCGGCGCTCGGGAACTGCTCCGCCCTCGCCTCCGGGGGCGGTTTGTTGGTGCTGTCCGCCGCGTCGTCGCCCCCGCAACCACCGGTCACGATCGCGCACGCGAGAAGGACGGCGGCGATCGCGCGTCGTGAGCTCACGAAAGGCCAAGGGTATGGAACGAGCTCGCCCGTTCCGGCGCCCCGGGTCGATCCTTAACTGTCTGTTCGCATAGCCTGCCCGCCATGAACTCGGACGCGCGCGCGGCGCTGATCACCGGTGGCTCGGGCGGCATCGGGCTGGCCATCGCCCGGGCTCTCGGCCAGGACGGCTACCGGGTCACGGTCTCGGCTCGCCGGCCGGAAAAGCTCGAGGCGGCCGCCCAGGAGCTGGCCGGGGAGGGCATCGAGGTCCACTCGATCCCCGCGAACATGGCCGAAGAGGACGACATCAAGAAGACCGTGGACGGCCACCGCGAGCGCTTCGGCCGCCTCGACGTGCTGATCAACAACGCGGGCATCGGCATCGGGGCGGCGGTGGCGGACACCGAGACCAAGAAGCTCGATCTTCAGCTCGACGTGAACCTGCGCGCGGTCTATCTGGTGGCCCGTGAGTGCATCCCCATGCTCAAGGAGGCGGGCGCTGAGCACGGCAAGGCCCTGATCGCCAACACCGCCTCGATCGCCGGCAAGAGCGGGCAGGGCTGGCTGTCGGCCTATTCGGCCACCAAGTTCGGCGTGGTCGGCTTGAGCCAGGCCATGCACAAGGAGCTGTCGGGCGACGGCATCCAGGTGACCGCCCTGTGCCCCGGCTTCGTGGCCACCGCGATGACCGACTGGGTCGAGGGTCAGGTGCCCAAGGACCGGATGATCCAGCCCGAGGACATCGCGGAGTCGGTTCGCTTCCTCCTACGCACCTCGCCCAACTGCCTCGTGCCGGAGGTCCAGTTCATCCGCCCGGGCGACAGCGAGGGCTAGAGCCTCCTCATAGTCGTCGAGGCGCCGGAAGGGCCGCAGCCAGGCCCAGCCCGGCCTCGAGCGGAGCTCGCGGCCGCGATGCAGCTCGCCCGTCGGCCGGGGGGCGCGGCGCGGGCGCCGGACAGACGCCAGCGAGGCGATCTCCTCCAGCCCGGCGCTCACCTCGAGCATCGCGCGCAGCGTGTTGAGCTCGCGCTCGGTCGCGGGGCGGGGCTTTCCCTTCGCCCCGGTGTAGCGATCCCAGGCGCGCGCGAAGCTCGCGAGGCTCGTACGCCCGCCGTTTCGGTGCGCGGCCAGCATGGGGCAGATCCCGCCCTGGGGGTCGGTGTAGGCCCCGACGATGATGCGGTTGGAATCGATGCCGTGCAGCATGGCCTGTCGGGTTGCGAGCGGCAGGCAGTCGATCGCCCGGCGGAGGTCGCGGGCGGGGTGGCGACGTCGCATGTGATGAGCTACCACGCGGGCTTCGACGCTGAAGCACCCACCGGATTCGCACAAGCAGCGAAAGGAGACTTGCATGCGGCTGGGCCTGATGCTCGGCTATTGGGGGCTGGGCCTGACGGCGAGCGACCAGATCGAGCTGGTGCGCGAGGCCGAGTCGAGCGGGTTCGATTCCGTGTGGACGGCCGAGGCCTACGGGTCCGATGCCGCGACCCCGCTGGCCTGGTTCGCCGCCCAGACCGAGCGCATACGCCTGGGCGCCGCGATCCTTCAGATCCCGGGACGCTCGCCGGCGATGACCGCCATGACCGCGGTCACGATCGACCACCTGTCCAACGGCCGCTTCACGCTCGGGCTCGGAACGTCCGGCCCGCAGGTGGCCGAGGGATGGCACGGCCAGCGCTTCGGCCATCAGCTCGCGCGCACGCGGGAGTACGTGGAGATCGTGCGCAAGGCCCTGGCCCGCGAGCGCCTCACCTACTCCGGCGAGCAGTTCACCCTTCCCCTGCCCGACGGGCCCGGGAAGGCGCTCAAGCTGATGATCGATCCGGTGCAGGACCAAATCCCGATCTACATCGCCGCGATCGGACCCAACAACACCCGCCTGGTGGGAGAGATCGCCGACGGCTGGCTGCCCGTGTTCTTCTCGCCCGAGCACGTGGGCCACTCGCGTTCGCTGCTGGAGGAGGGTGCCTCGCGCTCGGCGCGCTCGCTCGCGAGCTTCGACATCGCCCCGACCGTCCAGGTGGCAATCGACGACGACGTCGACCGCGCCCGCGACGTGATGCGCCCGTTCATCGCGCTCTACGTGGGCGGCATGGGCTCGCGCGACAAGAACTTCTACAACCAGCTGGTGCGCCGCTACGGCTTCGACGACGCGGCCACGCGGATCCAGGATCTCTACCTCGAAGGCAAGAAGCAGGAAGCGGCCGCCGCCATTCCGCCCGACCTGATCGACCTGGTGACGATGTGCGGGCCGCGCGAGCACGTGCGCGAGCGGCTCGAGGTCTACCGCGAGGCGGGCGTGGGGACGCTGATCGCTTCGGTGATGGCGCCCGATCCCGAGGTCCGCAAGCGCACGGTTCGCGATCTCGCGGAGATGCTCTGAGGGTGAGCCCGGGCGCCGGGCGCCGTCGCATTCTGCTCGCCGCCTTCGGCGACCCCGGACACGCCTTTCCGGCCATTGCGCTGGGGCGCGAGCTGGCCAGCCGCGGCCACGAGGTGACGCTGGAGACCTGGTCGAAGTGGCGCGAGCACGTGGAGAGCGAGGGGATGAGCTTCGCGGCCGCGCCGGAGTATCAGGTGTTCCCCACCAGCGAGCGGGCGCTGAAGCCCTACGTGGCGGCGGTGCGCGCGTCGGGCAGTACGCGTGAGCTGATCCGCCGGGTCGACCCCGAGGTGGTGGTGGCCGACATCCTCACCGTCGCCGCCGCGCTGGCCGCCGAGTGCGAGGAGCGGCCCTGGGTGACCCTGGTACCCCACCCGATGCCGATGGGCCAGGCCGGCTTCCCGGTGTACGCCCTGGGCGCCGTGCCCGCGCGCACCCCGGTCGGCGACCGGCTGTGGCGCTCGACGCGCCCCCTGCTCATGAAGGGAGAGGAGCAGGGGCGGCGCGAGCTCAACGGCGCCCGCGAGCGCGTGGGGCTGCCACCCCTCTCCCACGTGCACGGCGGCATCTCGCGCGCGCTGGCTCTCGTGGCGACCTTCCCCCAGCTCGAGTACCCCCGGGCGGTGCCCGAGCCGTGGCTGCGGGTGACCGGACCGCTGCTGTGGGAACAGCCCTACGGCGACGTGGAACTGCCGCCGGGCTCGGGCCCGCTGGTGCTCGTGGCGCCCTCGACCTCCCAGGATCCCGAGCACCGGCTGGTGCGCGCCGCCCTGGAGGGCCTGGCCGGCGAACCCGTGCGCGTGCTGGCCACGCTCAACGGACGAGCCGCCTCACCGGAGCTGGCCGTGCCCGCCAACGCCCGCGTGGTCGACTGGGTCTCCTACGCGCGCACCATGCCGCTGTGCCAGGCGGTCGTGTGCCACGCGGGCCACGGGACGCTGGCCCGCTCGCTTCACTGTGGCGTGCCGGTGGTGGCCTGCCCGTACGCGGGCGACCAGGCCGAGAACGCCGCCCGGGTCCGCTGGGCCGGGCTCGGCGTTTCCCTCCCACGCCGCTTTCACACCGCTCGCGGGGTCCGCCTCGCCGTGCGGCGCCTGCTCGGTGACCCGCGCTACCGCCGGCGCGCCGGCGCCCTGGCGGGCTGGTCGGAACGAAACGACGGCGCGGCCGCGGCGGCGGACGCCGTGGAAGGAGTCGGCCGCCGGATACCCCCTCGGGGTAAAATCGACCCATGGCCACTGAAGCCCGCGGGTACACCGCCACCAAGGACCAGCTCAAGAGCCGCCTGCGCCGGGTGGAGGGCCAGGTGCGAGGAATCGAGCGGATGGTGGACGAGGACCGCTACTGCATCGACGTGCTCACGCAGATCGGAGCGGTGCAGGCCGCGCTCGACAAGGTGGCGCTGGGACTGCTCGACGACCACGCCCGCCACTGCGTGATCGGTGCCGAGCAGTCCAAGCAGGAAGACCGCGCCGACGAGCTCATGTCGGCCGTGGGCCGGCTCATGCGCCGCGGATAGCTCCAGGCCCGGAGCGTTATCTCCCAGTGACGCGGCGCCGCGTAGCGTCGCCTCCGTGAGCCGCCAGTCCCTTTGGATCGATCGTGAGAACGGGCGCGACCCCGAGGCGGGACCGTTCTCCGCGGCGCGCTGGCGCCGGCAGGCGCTCGAGGCGGAGGGTCCTGGCGGCCCGTCCGGGGAGGGCAACGGGCCCGAGACCCCGCCCGAGCCGCCGCGCCGGCGCCGGCTGCTGCCCGCCCTGGCGTGCGCCGTCGCGTTCATCGCGCTCGCCGTCGCGCTGGCGGGCCTTCTGCTCGACGACGGCGGTGAGCCCGCCTCGCTCGCCGCGGCGGGCGGCCGGCTCGCCCCCACGCAGATCGGCCGCGTCTACGACTCCGCGGGCCCGGGCGTGGTGCGCGTCCAGGCCGGGTCGGCCACCGGCACCGGGTTCGTGGTGCGAAACGACGGCACGATGGTGACCAACGCCCACGTGGTGGGAGACAACGAGACGGCGCGTGTTCGCTTCGCCGACCGGGGCGCGCTGGTGGAGGCCGAGGTGCTCGGCTCCGACCGCTCGTCGGATCTCGCCGTGCTGCGCGTGGATCCGGGCAGCGTGGACCGTCTCAAGCCGCTGCCGCTCGCCGACTCCGGCGACGTGGCGGTGGGCGATGCCGTGATCGCCATCGGCCACCCCTTCGGCCTCGAGCGCACCACCACCGCGGGAATCGTCTCCGGCCTCGAGCGCGAGATCCAGGCGCCCGACGGCTTTCAGATCGACGAGGTCATCCAGACCGACGCCGCCATCAACCCGGGCAACTCGGGCGGTCCGCTGCTCGACTCCCGCGGGCGCGTGGTGGGGGTGAACACCCAGATCGCCACCGGCGGCAGCGGCAGCGGAAACGTCGGCGTGGGCTTCGCGGTGCCCTCGAACACCGTCCGCGAGGTGCTGCCCGCCCTCAGCCGGGGCGAGACCATCGAGCGGCCCTTCCTGGGCGTCTCGACCGCCGAGCATCCGCAGGGCGCCGAGATCCAGAGCGTCACCGCGGGCAGCCCGGCCGAGGACGCCGGCCTCGAGGACGGCGAGGTGATCACGCGAGTCGACGGCCGGACGGTGCGCAGCCCCGACGACGTGGCCGAGGCGGTGTCGGCCAACGAGCCGGGTGACCGGGTCGAGATCGAGGTCACCGAAGGCGGCGTCGAGCGCACGGTTGACGTCGAGCTGGGCACGCGCCCATGAGCTTTCAGGCCCCGCTGTTCCTCGTGGCGCTTGTGCTCGTGCCGCTGGCGGCCCTGCTCTACGTGCTCGCCGACCGCCGGCGCAAGGCGAAGGCCGGAAGCTTCGCCTCACCCGCGCTGATGGCGTCGGTGGCTCCGCTTCGCCCTGGCGCCCGCCGCCACCTGCCGCTGATCCTCTACGGGGCCGCGCTGGCCGCCGTGGCCGTGGCCCTGGCCCGGCCGGAGGCCACCGTGGCGGTATCCGAGGAACGGGCCGCCGTGATACTCGCCACGGACACCTCGGGCTCCATGGAGGCCCGCGACGTGCCGCCCTCGCGCATGACCGCGGTCCGCCGCGCGGCGCTGCAGCTGCTCGACGACGCGCCCGAGGAGCTGCGCGTGGGAGCCGTGGCCTTCAACCACTCGGTGCGCGCGATCGAGCCGCCGCGGGCCGACCGCCGCGACGTGCGCGACCTGATCGCCGACCTGCGGCCCCGGGGCGGCACGGCCACCGGCGAGGGCCTCGCCGCCGCGGTCGGTCTGCTCAACCGCGAGGGGGCGCGCGACAGCAAGCGCCCTCCCGCCGCGGTGATCCTTCTCTCCGACGGCGCCTCCACCCACGGCCGCGACCCGATAGAGGTGGCCCGCGAGGCCGCGAAGGCGCGCATCCCGGTCTACACCGTCGCGCTCGGCACCGACGGCGGCACGATCGAGGTCGAGCGCCCCGACGGGAGCACCGCCACGCGCTCCGTGCCGCCCGACCGCGACGCCATGCGGCGCATCGCAACCATCAGCGGAGCGCGCAGCTTCTCGGCCGACGCCGGGGACCAGCTGGGCGCGGTGTACGACCGGCTGGGCTCCCAGGTGGCCACGCGTGAGGAGGAGCGTGAGGTCACGGCGGCCTTCGTCGCCGGCGCCGGCCTTCTGCTGCTCACCGGCGGCGCGATGTCCTTGCGCTGGTTCGGCCGTTTGCCCTGATCCCTAATCTGTCCTGCATGAAGCGTCTGCTCACGGCGACGGCGGCAGTGGCGGGGGTGGCCCTGTTCGGCACCGGGCTGGCCGGCGTGGCCGACGTGGACGGACGCCTCTCCGACGCCGCCGAGCGGCCCGCGCCGCTGCAGATCGACGTCAAGCAGGAGACTCGAAAGCCGGGCGACTGCCCGTGGCGGGAGCATCGCGAAGAGGCTCCGCCGCCCGGCGAGCTTCGCCTCTAGGCAGGCGCACCGAGGCCACCAGCCCGCCCTCGGCGCGTGGCTCGATGGTCAAGGAGCCGCCGTGGGCCCGGCTGACCGCGCTCACGATCGACAGGCCCAGACCGGCGCCGCGAGCATCCGCCTCGCGGCCCAGCCGCTCGAAGGGCTCGGTCAGGCGCGCCGCGGCCTCCGCGGCCACCGGTGGCCCGCTGTTCTCGACCCGCAACTCGACGGTCCCGAGCTCGGCCCGGGTGCTCACGTCGACGAACCCGCCGGGGCGGTTGTAGCGAATGCCGTTCTCGATCAGGTTCGCCGCCACGCGCTCGAGCAGGGCAGCGTCGCCCTCGGTCTCGGCGGGGTCGAGGCGGGCGCTGAGGCGAACTCCCTCGCGTTCGGCCACGGGCTGAGCGTCCTCGAGGGCGGACTGGACCGCGACGTCGAGCTCCACGCTACGGCGGTTGAGCAGGTCGGGTTGGCTGCGGGCCAGGATGAGCAGGCCGGCCAGCAGCGCCTCGGTGCGCCGGCTCGCATCGACCACGGCTTCGGCCATGCCGCGCAGCTCGTCGATGTCGGGCTGCGGATTGGCCAGCGCGACCTCGGCCTCGGCCCGGATGACGGTGAGGGGGCTGCGCAGCTCGTGGCTCGCGTTGGCCACGAAGCGCTGCTGGCTCTCGAATGAGCCCTCGAGGCGGTCGAGCATCGAGTTGAGGGTCTCCCCCAGCTCGCGCAGCTCGTCGTCGGCACCGGCCACGGGAATGCGCTCGGTGAGGCTCTCGTCGGACACGCGCCGGGCCGTGGAGGTGATGTGCTTGAGCGGGGCGAGCACCCTCCCGGCCACCGTCCATCCGATCACCGCGGCCAGCAGCAGCACGCCGGTGAAGGCGAGCCCGTACTGCAGAGCCACCTCGCGAAACGCATCGCCGGCCAGCGTGTCGGGGAGCGTGCGGTCGAAGCTGCGACCGAGCAGCCACAGGCTCACGAGCAGGAGAACGCCGGTCGAGACGCCCACCAGCAGGGCGTACAGCGCGGTGAGCCGGGCCCGGACGGTGAGGCGGGGCAGGTTCACACCCGGTAGCCCGCGCCCTTGACGGTGTGCACCACCGCCGGCTCGCCCAGCTTGCGGCGCAGGCGCAGGATCGACATGCGCACCGAGTTGGTCCAGGGGTCGGCGTTCTCGTCCCACACCCGCTGCACGAGCTCGTCGTTGGACACCACCGCGCCCTCCGCCGTCATCAGTGCCTCGAGCACGGCGAACTCCTTGGGGGTCAGGTCCAGAGTGCGTCCCGCGCGCGCAGCGGTGCGCTTCGCGGGATCCAGCTCGACGTCGCCGGTGCGCAGGGTCACCGGTCGCGCCGACCCGGCCCGGCGCCCGAGCGCCCGCAGCCGCGCCACGAGCTCGGCGAAGGCAAAGGGCTTGGACATGTAGTCGTCGGCGCCGAGCGAGAGGCCGTAGACGAGATCGTCGGTCCGCGCCGCGGCGGTGAGCATCAGCACTCGGCTGTCGGGCTCCTCGTCGCGCAGCGTGCGGCAGACCTCGTCGCCGTGCAACTCGGGCAGGTCGCGGTCGAGTACGACCACGTCGTAGGGGTTCAGCCGCGCCTTGTCCAGGGCGGCGGCGCCGTCGTAGGCCACGTCGACCGCCATGCCCTCGCGGCGCAGTCCGCGGGCCAGGGCGTCGGCGACCCTGCGTTCGTCCTCAGCAAGCAGCACGCGCACCGGATTCAGGGTAGTGAGCGGCCCCCCACCCTCCGTTATCCACCGGTGACAGGCGCCTTCGTAGTTTGGCCGCATGAGCGAGAGCCACAGAGACGAGGACCCGCGGGAGGCGCTGGAGAGCGCGCTCTTCGAGATCAAGCGAGTGATCATCGGCCAGGACGCGATGCTCGAGCGCGTGATGGTGGCGCTGCTCACCGGCGGCCACGTGCTGCTGGAGGGAGTGCCGGGCCTGGCCAAGACCCTGACCATCAAGACGCTGGCCTCCGCGGTGGGCGGCAGCTTCAGCCGCATCCAGTTCACGCCCGACCTTGTCCCCTCCGATCTCGTGGGCACGCGCATCTACCGCCCGGACAGCGGCAGCTTCGACGTCGAGCTCGGCCCGGTGTTCGCCAACTTCCTCCTGGCCGACGAGATCAACCGCGCGCCGGCCAAGGTCCAGTCGGCCCTGCTCGAGGTGATGCAGGAGCAGCAGGTCACGATCGGCGGCCAGACGCACGTGGTGCCCCTCCCCTTCCTGGTGCTCGCCACCCAGAACCCGATCGAGTCCGAGGGCACCTACCCGCTGCCCGAGGCGCAGGTCGACCGCTTCCTGATGAAGATCCTGGTCGACTACCCGTCGCCCGGCGACGAGGCCATGGTCGTCGATCGCTCGCTGACGGCGGCGGCGATGGTCGAGGAGCGCATCGACGTGGCCGATCTGCTGCGCTTTCGCGCCGCCGCGGCCGAGGTGATGGTCGACCGCGAGGTGATCGACTACGCGGTCGCGCTGGCCGACGCCACGCGCCGGCCCGGCCGCTACGGCCTGGACGAGGTCGAGCCGCTGATCAGCTACGGAGCCTCGCCGCGCGGACCCATCGGGCTCGTGCAGGCCGCGCGCTCGCTGGCGCTGCTGCGCGGCCGGCGCCACGTGCTCGCTGGCGACGTGACCGACCTCGCGCCCGAGGTGCTCCGCCACCGGCTGGTGCTGAGCTACGAGGGGCTGAGCGAGGGCGCGCGGCCGGACGACCTGCTCGAGAAGGTGCTGGAGGCCGTGCCCGAGCCCGACCGGCGAGGCTCCGAGGCTCAGGCGGCGTGACCCCTGCTCTGGCACCGCCCCCCGGGCGTCAGGGCCCCGGGCCGGTGCCGGGGGCCCTCGTGGAAGCGCTCGATTTCGCCTTCGTGCGCCGCGCTGGAGGCGTGAGCGCGGGCGAGCACCGGGGCGCCGGCGTGGGCACGGGTACCGAGCTCGCTCAGCTGCGGCCCTACCAGCCCGGCGACGACGTGCGCCAGCTCGACCCCTCGGCCACCGCGCGCACGGGCATTCCCCACGTGCGCCAGCACGTGCCCGAGCGGATGCTCACCACCTGGATGGCGCTCGACATCTCACCCTCCATGGCCTTCGGGACCGCGGACCGGCTCAAGAGCGACGTGGCCGAGGGAGTGGTCGAGGTGCTCGGCGCGCTGGCCGTTCGCCGCGGCGGCCGCGTGGCGCTGCTCACCTACGGAGCCCCGAAGACCCAGCTCGTTCCGCCCCGCGGCGGCCGCGGGGCCCGGGTCGGGCTGCGCCGGGCGCTGGGCGAGGGCGTGGCCGGCGACGGTGCTGCCGGGGAGTCGCTGCCCGAGGCGCTCGCGCGGCTCGGCCGCGTGGCTCGCCTGCGCTCGCTGGTGGTGCTGATCTCCGACTTCGGCGGCTCGCCGGAGGAGTGGGCGCGGCCGCTCGCCGCGCTCAGCGGCCGGCACACGGTGATGGCGGTGGAGATCCGTGATCCCCGCGAGGCCGAGCTGCCCAACGTCGGGCGCCTGGCGCTGGTCGATCCCGAGACCGGGGCCCGCGTGAACGTCGACACCCGCGACTCGCGCCTGCGCGATCGCTTTGCCAAGGCCGCCCGCGACGGGCGCGCGGAGGTGGCCGGCGCGCTGCGGCGGGCCAACGTGGAGCACGTGGTGCTCTCCACCTCGGGCGCGTGGGCCCGCGAGCTCGGCCGGAGGCTCGCTTGAGCTTCGCCTCCCCCCTCTTCCTGGCCGCCCTGGTGCTCGTGCCGCTGGCCCTGGGCGCTCAGCTGCTGGCGCGCCGGCGCGCGCGGCGCTACGCCGTGCGCTTCCCCGGAGTGGCCACGCTGGCACCGCTGCTCCCGCGGGTGCCGTCCTGGCGGCGCCAGGCGCCGCTGGCGCTGTTCCTGGCCGCCCTGGCCGCCTTCGCGCTGGCGCTGGCCCGGCCGCACGCCACCGTCGCCGTCCCGCGCGAGCAGGCGTCGATCGTGCTGGTGAGCGACGTGTCGCGTTCGATGCTGGCCGACGACGTCGAGCCGAGCCGCCTCGAGGCGTCACGCGACGCCGCTCAGCGCTTCGTTGAGGAGCTCCCGGACGAGGCCCGGGTGGGCATGGTCGCGTTCTCCACCGACCCGCACACCGTCGAGGCCCCCACCGACGACCACGACAAGATCGCCGCGCTGATCGACGCCCTTGCGGCCGACGGCGGCACGGCGACCGGCGACGCGCTCGACTCCGCGCTCAAGCTGGTCGACGGCCCGGCCGGCGAGCGCCCGCCCTCGGCCATCGTCCTGCTCTCCGATGGGGAGACCACCACGGGTCGCGACCCGGTGGAGGTCGCGCGCGAGGCCAAGCGCCTGAAGATCCCGATCCACACCTTCGCCCTGGGCACGAGCGAGGGCGTGATCCAGACGCCCGACGGCGCCCTGATCCCCGTGCCCCCCGACCCCGAGACGATGCGCCGCATAGCCGAGCTGTCGGGCGGGCGCTCCTTCGCGGTCGAGGACGGCGAGGACCTGACCGGCCTCTACCGCGACCTCGGCTCCCGCGTGGCCACCGAGAAGGAGGAGCGCGAGATCACGGCGGCCTTCGCGGCCGGCGGGGCGCTGCTGCTCATAGGGGCGGCGGGCTTCGGGGTGCGGGCCACGGCGCGGCTGCCCTAGGCAAGCGGCTTCGCTGCGTCATCGCGTCCGACTCTGATGGGAACATGTGTTCGTGACCGCTGAAGGCCAATCGCTACGCCCCCCGTGGCGCTCCGGACCGGGTCAGGCTCGAGGAGCTCGCCGACTCAGGCCTGCCGTTGCGCGAGATCGCCGCCGAACTCGACCGGTCGGTGGCCACGGTGAGGCATTGGCTCCGGCGCTGGCGACATCCAGCGGCGCGACGCGCGCCGCAACCACCTCCGCCTGATGCCCCGGGTGAGATCGAACGAACGTGTCCGCGGCATGGACAGGCGCTCTTTCGCCTCGACCGCAGGCGCACCTACCGCTGTACGCGCTGCTCGACCGAGGCAGTCAGCGCCCGCCGGCGCAACGTAAAGCGCATACTCGTCGCCGAAGCCGGCGGCAGCTGCGCCGTATGTGGCTACGACCGGTGCGTGGCGGCGCTCCACTTCCATCACCTGGAACCGCGCACCAAGCTGTTCGCCCTGTCGGCCGAGGGATTCACTCGAGGCCTGGACCAAGCGCGGTCGAGGCCAGGAAATGTGTACTGCTCTGCGCCAACTGCCACGCGGAGGTTGAGGCGGGATATCGGGCACTCCAAGCCGCTTAGAAACTCAGCTCCCCGGGGTGGATTCGAACCACCAAGAACTGATTAACAGTCAGTCATGTTGCCGTTACATCACCGGGGATCGTCAGGCGAGAATAGCGCGGCTTAGGGCAGCTCAGGCCTCGTCGGCCGTCCCCGCCAGGCGCCCCGCGCCGCCCGAGGACTTCAGCATGGCCAGCGTCTTGGACTCGATCTGGCGCACCCGCTCGCGGGTCACTCCCACCTCGTGGCCGATGTCCTCGAGCGTCATCGGGCCCTTGTCGCCCAGGCCGTAGCGCAGCTCGATCACGCGGCGCTCGCGCCAGGGCAGTGAGTCGAGCACCTTGAGCAGGTCGGCGTCGCGCATGCGGTTGGCCACCACCTCGAGGGGGCGGTCGCCGGCTTCGTCGGAGATGAAGTCGCCGAGCGACGCGTCGCCGTCCTCGCCGCCGACCGGCGCCTCGAGCGATACCGGCTCCTGGCCCAGCTTGAGGATCTCCTCGACCTTCTTCGCCGGCATCTCCACCAACTCGCCGATCTCCTCGGGCGAGGGCTCGCGGTTGTTCTTCTGCATGAGCGAGCGCCGGGCTCGGGCCACGCGGTTCATGCGCTCGACCATGTGCACGGGGATCCGGATCGTGCGCGACTGGTCGGCCAGCGCGCGGGTGATCGCCTGGCGGATCCACCAGGTGGCGTAGGTCGAGAACTTGAAGCCGCGGCGCCAGTCGAACTTCTCGACGGCGCGGATCAGGCCGAGGTTGCCCTCCTGGATCAGGTCGAGCAGCGTGAGGCCGCGCCCGGAATAGCGCTTGGCGATCGACACCACCAGGCGCAGGTTGGCCTCGATCAGCGCGTTCTTGGCCGCCATGTCGTTGGCCTCGATGCGCTTGGCCAGCCGCACCTCGTCCTCGCGTGTGAGCAGCGGCACCCGGCCGATCGATCGCAGGTAGAGGCGCACGGCGTCCTCGGCCCCCTGCTCGGGCTGCGACACGCGCAGGCCGGCGGTGACCACTCCGCCCTCGTCGTAGAGGTCGGTCGGCTCCCCGCCGAGCTCCTGGGGCTCGCCTTCGCCGTTGAGCACGCTCATGCCGTCTGTCCCATCACCGCGTCGAGCTCGCCGCGCACCTGCTGCTCGGCCTTGGCGAGCGCGCTCTGGCGGGTGTGGTCGCCGTCGCTGGCCGCGCGGCGGATCTCGCGCTCTATGCGCCGCTTCTCGAGCTGGAGGATGCTCATCTGCAGCACGGCCTCCGGTGAGGGCGAGCCCTCCAGCCCGGCGAGGGCCACGTCGGTGACGAGCGCGGCGAGCGTCGGCTCGTCCTCGGGTAGACCGGCGAGCGGATCGCCGAAGTGGGAGGCCAGGTGCGTGCGCGCCCGGCGGGTGGCGTCTGAGGAGAACTGCTCATCCCGAGGAAGGGAAAGGTATCGCTCACCGAGGTCGCCGCTCGCCATACAGCGGGAGAGGAACTCCCGCTCGGCCCGCAGGGCCACCTCGCCGGCCGATGCCCTCGCCGGCGGCGCGGGGCGAGGGGCGCTGGGCGCGGGGGACGCCGCGGGCGCAGTGGGCCGCGGGCCGGACAGCGCTCCGCGCACGTACTCCTGGGGCACGTCGAGGCGGTCGGCCGCCTCGCGGACGAGCTCGTCGCGCATCGCGCTGCCTTGGGTTGTGTGTTCTGCGATCAAGCGGGCTGCCTTCTCCAAAGCCTGGTCTCTGCCGGCCGGGGTCTCGAGGTCTGCATCGGCAAGTACACGACCCACCTGAAACTGGATCATCGGAACTGCGCCGCCAAGCCGCTCGGAGAAGGCCTCGGCGCCGTCCTGTGCGATCAGGTCGGCGGGGTCCTGACCCTCCCGGAGCTCGACCACGTGGAGCTGGGTGTCGTTCGTGGCCCTCGCGACTCGCAGCATGGCCTCCTGCCCGGACCGATCGGCGTCCAGGGCCAGCACCACCCGGGGCGCGGCGCGCCCCAGCAGCGCGAGCTGCTCCTGGGTGAGGGCGGTGCCCATGATCGCCACGGACTCGCGAATTCCCGCCTGGTGGAGGGCCAGCACGTCGGTATAACCCTCCACGACCACGATCCGACCGCTTTTCGCCGCCGCGGCGCGGGCCAGATGGATGCCGAAGAGCTGGCGGCCCTTGTGGTAGACGTCGTTCTCGGAGGTATTCAGGTACTTGGGCTGCTGGCTCTCGCTCATCGCCCGGGCACCGAAACCGAGCACCTGGCCGCGGAAGTCGGCGAGCGGGAACATGATGCGCCCGCGAAAGCGGTCGTACACGCCGCCCCCGCGCCCGCGCTGGGCCAGGCCGGCCGCCGCCAGCTCCTCCGGGCGAAAACCCTGCTGCCCGGCTCCGATCAGCATGCGATCCCATGCCTTGGGCGAATAGCCCACTTCGAATTCTCTGAGCACCTGCTCCTCCAACCCGCGCTCGGCCAGGTACTTACGCGCGGGGCCCGCCTCCCGCGAATCCCACAGGTAGCTGGCGTAGTAGCGCGCCGCGCGGGTGAGCAGCGACTGCAGGCGCGCCTTTCGGCGGCGGCGCTCCTCGGCCTGGGGATCGTCGTTCTCGCGCTCGAGCTTGACCCCGTAGCGGTCGGCCAGCATCTCCACCGCCTCGGGGAAGTCGAGCCCCTCGGACTGCTCGACGAAGCCGATCGCGTCACCCTTGGCCTGGCAGCCGAAGCAGTAGAAGAGCTTCTCGTCGGCGTTGACCGAGAACGACGGGGTGCGCTCGTCGTGGAACGGGCACAGGCCCGTGAACCGCGTTCCCACCCTGCGCAGGTCGGTCTTGGCCCCCACGAGGTCGACCATGTCGATCGCGTCGCGCAGCCGGTCGATCGAGTCGCGGGTGAACAGGCCCATCAGGAACGCTCGGGCAGGTAGAGGTCGGAGAACACCCGTATCGCGAAGCGGTCGGTCATCCCAGCCAGCCAGTCGACCACGCGCTGCTCGTCTGACGCGCCCTCGGTCAGGGGCGGCGGCGGCGCAGCGGCGTAGTGCTCGAAGAGCGCGCGCAGCATGCGCTCCACCCGAGGCTTCTCACGCTGCGCATCGGCGGCGAGGTAGACGCGCTGGAACATGAACTCTCGTAGGCGAAGCATCGCGCCGCCCACGCTCTCCCCCTGCACGATGTCGCCGGCGTGCTCCGAGCGCTCCAACAGGTCGACCACGAGCGTCTCGATCCGCTCGGGGCCCGTCGATCCGAGCACCGCTATCTCCTCCTGAGGGAGGTCGGCGAAGGTGAGCACCCCGGCCCGCAGGGCGTCGTCGATGTCGTGGTTTATGTAGGCGATCCGGTCGACCACCCGCACGATCCGCCCCTCGAGCGACGCCGGCGGCACCGGGCCGGTGTGGCGCAGGATCCCGTCGCGCACCGGCTCGGTGAGGTTGAGCCGCTCGATGCGGTCGACCACCCGCAGCGAGTGCTCGTTGTGGCGGAAGGCGTGACCCCAGCGCGCGCGCACGCAGCCGTCGAGCACCTCCTCGCCGATGTGCCCAAACGGGGGGTGGCCGAGGTCGTGGCCCAGCCCGATCGCCTCGGTGAGGTCTTCGTTGAGGTCCAGCGCCCGGGCCACGTTGCGCGCGATCCCGCACGCCTCGAGCGTGTGGGTGAGGCGAGTGCGGTAGTGGTCGCCCTCGGGGGCGATGAACACCTGCGTCTTGTGCTTGAGGCGGCGAAAGGCCTTGGAGTGCACGATGCGGTCGCGATCGCGCTGAAACGGCGTGCGGTGCTCGGAATCGGGCTCCTCGCGCTCACGAAGCGCCGGGTAGGAGGGGGTGGCGAGTGGGGAGAGCGAATCCTCCCGTCGCTCGATCCTCTCCCGAAAAGAGGTGCGGGCGGCCTGGGCCATGCCCGGTCGAGACTACTCCTGGCTGAGGGCGCTCTGTGCCGCTGCCACCCGCGCGATCGGCACTCGGTAGGGCGAGCAGCTCACGTAGTCGAGGCCGGCCATCTGAAAGAAGGCGATTGACTCGGGGTCGCCGCCGTGCTCACCGCAGATGCCGAGGTGCAGTTCGGGCTTGGCCTCGCGGCCGGTCCAGGCGGCCAGGCGGACCAGCCAGCCCACCCCGGGCTTGTCGATGGTCTCGAAGGGGCTGCGGTCGAGCACCTCACGCTCCATGTAGCGGGTGAGAAAGCGGCCCTCCACGTCGTCGCGTGAGAAGCCCAGCGCCGTCTGGGTGAGGTCGTTGGTGCCGAAGGAGAAGAAGTCGGCCCGCTTCGCGATGCGGTCGGCCACGAAGCAGGCGCGGGGGAGCTCGATCATCGTGCCGATCAGGAGCTTCATGCCGGCCCCCTCCTCCTCGTCGATCACCCGCTCGACGAGCTCGCGCATCAGCTCGATCTCCTTCTCGTAGGCCACGAGCGGGATCATGATCTCCGCCTGAGGACGCTCCTCGGACGCGAGCGCGGCCCGCACGATCGCGCGCACCTGCATCTCGTAGACCTCGGGATGGAGCACGCCGAGGCGCACGCCGCGGGTGCCCAGCATCGGGTTGGTCTCGGCCAGGGAGTGGATTCGGTCGAGCTCGTGCTCGAGCTCGGCGACCTGGTCGGGATCCTCGTGGCGGGCGCGCTCCAGGCGCTCGGCCATCTCCTCCCCGCTGGGCAGGAACTCGTGCAGGGGCGGGTCGAGCAGCCGGATCGTCACGGGCAGCCCGGCCATGGCCTCGAACAGCCCCTCGAAGTCCTCCTGCTGCAGAGGCAGCAGCTCGTCGAGCGCCTTGCGCCGGTCCTCTTCGCTCTCGGCCATGATCATGGCCCGCATCTTGGGCTGGCGGTCGCCCTCCATGAACATGTGCTCGGTGCGGCACAGGCCGATGCCCTCAGCGCCGAACTCGCGCGCCTTGCGCGCGTCCTCGGGCGTGTCGGCGTTGGTGCGCACGCCGAGAGTGCGCAGCTCGTCGGCCCAGCCCAGCACGGTCTGAAACTGCTCGGACACCCCTGGCTCCTCGAGCTCGACGTCGTCGGCGGTGACCACGCCGGCGCTGCCGTCGATCGTGATCAGGTCGCCCTCGCCCAGCTCGGTGTCGCCGGCCCGCACCTTCTTGGCCCGCAGGTCGATCTCCAGCGCCGACGCCCCCGATACGCACGGCTTGCCCATCCCGCGCGCCACCAGCGCGGCGTGGGAAGCCTTGCCGCCCTCCGCGGTGAGGATGCCCTTGGCCGCGTAGAAGCCGTGCACGTCGTCGGCCTCGGTGAAGGGCCGCACCAGGATCACGTCGCGACCGTCCTCCGCCGCGCTCACCGCCTCCTCCGCGGTGAACACGATCTCGCCCTTGGCCGCGCCCGGCGAGGCGGCCACGCCCTTGGCCAGCACCTCGAAATCCGCGTCCGGCGCGAACCCCGGATGCAGCAGCGCGTCGAGACGATTGGCGTCGATCGTGGAGATCGCCGCCGCCTTGTCCAGCAGGCCCTCGTCCACCGCGTCCACGGCAAAGCGCACCGCGGCCTGGGCCGGGCGCTTGGCGTTGCGCGTCTGCAGCATGTAGAGACTGCCCTGCTCCACCGTGAACTCCGTGTCCTGCATGTCGCGGTAGTGCTCCTCCAGCGTGCGCAGGATCTCCATCAGCTCCGCGTGCGCCTCGGGCATCGACTCCTTCATGTCGTGCAGGTCGTGCGGCGTGCGGACCCCCGACACCACGTCCTCGCCCTGGGCGTTGGGCAGGAAGTCGCCCGACGGGGTGGGCTCCCCGGTGATCTCGTCGCGCGAGAACGCCACCCCGCTGCACGACTCGTCACCGCGGTTGCCGAACACCATCTGCTGCACCGACACCGCGGTGCCCCACTCGTCGGGAATGTGGTTGGCGCGCCGGTAGTGCACCGCGCGATCTCCGGTCCAGGAATCGAACACCGCCCTGATCGCCTGGCGCAGCTGCTCCTTGGGATCCCGCGGAAACTGCTCCCCGGTCTCGTCGGCATACAGCTCGCGAAAGCGCTCGGTCAACCCACGCAGCTCATCCACGCCCAGATCGACGTCGTCGTCGACCCCCGCCTCGTTCTTGGCCTCCTTGATCAGGTCCTCGAAGCGCTCGCCCTTGATCCCCCGGCACACGTTGCCGAACATCTGCACGAAGCGCCGGTAGGAATCCCAGGCGAAGCGCTCGTTCTCGGTCGACCGCGCCAGCCCCTCCACCGACTCGTCGTTCATGCCCAGGTTCAGGACCGTGTCGAGCATCCCCGGCATCGACTCCCGCGCCCCCGACCGCACCGACACCAAGCAGCGGGTCGGCGCCGTCGCCCAGCTTCTTCTCCGCCTGCTCCTCCAGGCGATCGAGCGCCTCGGCCACCTGCTCCTCCAGGCCGTCGGGATACTCGCGCCCCGCCTCCATGTAGGCCACACAGGCCTCGGTGGTGATCGTGAACCCCGCCGGCACCCGATCCGCGCCCAACACCCGCGTCATCTCCGCGACGTTCGCGCCCTTTCCGCCCAGGAGGTCGCGCATGTCGCGCGACCCCTCGGCGAAGTCGTAGACGAGCTTGGTCGCCGAAGCGGTCGTCACAGGGGTGACTGTATCCCCCCTGAGCCCGACGCTCGCCTACGGGCGGGGGCGCGGACGCACGATCCTGAGGCCCGTGGCGCGCGGCTTGGAGATGTTGCCCGCCTGGTCGACCGCGCCGATCACCGCGCGGTAGCGACCGGGACTGAGCGCCCGGCGCCCGAAGCGGCCGCTGAAGGCCCGCGAGCCGGCGCCGACCGCGCCCTTCGCCTTCAGCCGGCCGACGCCCTGGTAGCGCGTGCAGTGCCGATTGCCCTTATTGCGCCTCGTGGGTCGCCGGCAGGCGCCTCCCGCCCTGCGGCCGGGAAGCGCGCGAGCGATGGCGATCGTGACCGCGGCGGACTCGCTGAGGCGCCACCGGAACTCGGTGCCGCGCTTTGCTGCGCCAGCCTTGGGCTTGCGCGGGGCGACGGCGAAGCGCTTGGGCACGGCGCGGAAGCCGCTGATGGACGCGCGGGTGAAGTCAGAGACGGCGCCGCCGGCCCCGCCGCCCGCGCCCGGCACGGAGCTCGCACCCGATGCCATTCCGCACATACCCTGCGGAACCGCGTACTCACACGCTCCCATGTCGCGGCGCGGCGTTCCGTCGCCGTTTCCGTCGACGACGAGCGGGCCGCCGCGGAAGTCCAGGCCGCCCGGGCGTGGCCGGATCGCCCTGGTCGATCAGCGGTGACCCCGCGCTAAGCGAGAAATCGCCCGCGTTGAACAGCGGGTCGACGTTGAGATTGCCGGGGCCCGGGGTGAAGGCTTCGCTGCCGGGGCCGTCGACAACCGTCACGGTCGCCGGGTCATAGTTCGAGTAAAGCGCGGTAGCGCTGGCCGCCGTGCCGGTTGACATGCCCGCCGTGGCGACCGCGATGCTGCGAGGGACATTTCGAAGGATCGAGTTGGTGAGAGTGAGGCTCGCGGTTTCTCCGCCGCTTTCGCTGACCGAGAGAACGCCGGTCGTGAGCGGGGCGCCATCGCCGACGATCGTGACTCCGTCCAGGGTCAGTTCGGCTCGAGTAGGCCGGCGGCTCCCAGGCCATGCCGCCCGCGCCTCCCAGGATCGGCCGCAGGATGCTGCTGCGCACGATGGCCCCTGGACGGTACGACTGGACGGCTGCAAGCGCTGATGTGACGTGAACCCGCTCGATCGATGCCCCTAACTCACGGGCGCGTATGCCCCTACGCGCAGAGATAGTCGAGTCGGTCACGCGAGACCCAACACCGAGAGTCTCCACTCCGATCGTGTCTATCTGCCTGGCTCAGCGTCACCGTTGCGCGAGTGAGCGATCCGCCGTCGTCGAGGTCGACTCCGCGGTGCGGCTGTGTGTTCGTCGGGTCGGACACCACGGCAACGTCTTGTGCCGGGCTGGCGAGCTCGAGCCCAACCGGAAAGACTGCGGGGGGCGATGCCGGCAGGTCGGCCGGCATGGCCACGCTGAGGTCGCGGATCAGCGACGCCGGCCCACCCTGGAAATTCATCACCCGAGTGGCCCCGCTGGGCGCGGTCAGGGTCGTGCTCCCGACTCCTGCTCCGATGATCTCCACCGGGTTGCTGTCCTCGGAGTCGTATACGAAACCGGAGAGGCCTGAAGCCCTGTATGTGGTGGCTCCGAGGTAGATGTGATCGACCTCCGGCCCCGGCGTCATGCCTGCTTGGCCCAGCGCCGTTCCAAAGCTGCCGACGTTCATCCCCCCGCAGGTGGTGTTTGGAGCCACGCAGTAGTCGGCGGCCTGAGCGGCGGCCGGCAGAGCGGCGAACAGTGCGATTGCCAAGCAGGCGGTCTTCCTAACCATCGGGCCAAGCTATGTCGTGATCGGGCGAGGCGCTAGGGGGAACTTCGGCCCATTCACGCGCATTTGGCGTGCGCGAACTAACGTTTCGCGATCCTTCGCAAGCGCACGTGCGCCTGATACTCGAGCGTCTCGGCGATGGCGCGATCGGCCTGGCTCACGGGCCAAGGCCGGCGCGTCCGCGGGCGGCGCATGTCGCGCGACCGGCCGGGGGTTAGCGAGGACGAACGATGGCTAGACGAGTCGTCCGCGGCATCGAGATATTGCCCGCCCGGTCGACCGCGCCGATGGTGGCGTGATAGCGACCCGGGCTGAGCGCCCGCCGCCCGAAGCGACCGGTGAAGGCGCGAAAGCCTGCGCCGGCCGCCCCCTTGGCCTTGAGGGTGCCTACGGCCCGATAGCGCGTGCAGCGCTGCTTGCCTTCGTTGCTGCGCCTGGGTCGCCGGCAGGTACCTCCCACCCTGCGACCGGGAAGCGCGCGAGCGATGGCGATCGTGACCGACGCGGCTTCGCCGAGGCGCCAGCGGAACTTGGTGCCGCGCTGCAAGGCGGACGATCGCGACTTGCGTGGGACAACGGCGAAGCGCTTGGGCACGGCCCGAAAGCCGTTGATCGACGCGGGTCGCGCGTCAGCCGCCGCGCCACCCGTCCCACCCGGAAGCGCACGCGGTGACACCCCGCACCGACTCGATGGCCCGCCGTACTCGCACGCTCCCATGTCGCGCCGCGCCGTCCCGTCACCGTCTCCATCCCGGATAAGGGGGCCGCCGAGGAAGTCGAACCCGCTCAGGGCGGCCGGATCGCCACGGTCGATCAGCGGTGAGCCCGAAGTCAGTGAAAGGTCGCCCGGCGGCTGCGTGAACCGCGGGTCGGCGTTGAGGTTGGAGCCGGGCTCGAGCTGACCGGGGACGGGCGTGACCGTCTCCGCGCCGGGCCCGTCGATGATCGCCACGGCCGCCGGGTCGTAGTCGGAGTAGCGGACCGCGGCGCCGGCGTTGCTTCCGATGCCCCCTGCGGAGATTCCGATGGCGCGGGGGACGTTTCGCAGAATCGAGTTCTCGAGAATGGCGTCAGCGAACTGCCCGCCGTTGTCGCTGCGAACAAAGACGCCGGTCGTCGGCGAGCCGCCTCCGCTGAGACCGTCTCCGAAAATTGTGACTCCGTCGAGGGTCAGCTCCGCGTCGAAACCGCGAGGTGGGTCGTCGACGAGGCCGCCGGTGCCGCCGAGGAGCGGCCGCAGGATGCTGCTACGCACCGTCACTCCGAGACGCAGCGAGAGCACGGCGATCCCTTCCGACGTGACATGCACACGCCTGATCGACGTGCCGGGATCCTGAACGCGCACGCCGGTTCTCGCCGCGATAGTTGAGTCGGTCAGGGCATCGCCGCTGGATCCAAAGATCATCACGCCGATCGTTTCCAGGGTTTGGCTCAGCGCCACCGTCGCGCCGCTGAGCGACCCGCCGGCCGCAATGTCGACTCCGTGGTGCGGCTGTGTGTTGGTCGGGTCGGATACCACAGCCACGTTGCGCGCGGGACTGGCGATCTGCAACCCGACCGCGACGGGCCTCACCGGCAGGTTGGCCGGCATCGCAACCCGAAGGTCGCGGATGAGTGACTCGGATCCACCGTTGAGGTTCACCACCCGAATCGCCCCGCTGGGCGCGGTCAGCGTTGTGCTCGCCGCCCCCGCTCCGATGATCTCCACCGGAGCCCCGGGGGCGTTGTACACGAAGCCGGCGGCGCTCGGTGCCGTGTAGGTGGCAGCTCCAAGGAAAATCCGGTCCGCGTCGGTCTCGTTGTCGGCTTGGCCGAGCGCCTGCTGGAGTGTGGCGACATTCCGCGAGCCGCAGCCTGTATTGGGAGCCACGCAGTAGTTGGCGGCCTCGGCAAGGGCCGGGACAGCGGCAAGCAAGAGAAGCGCCGTCCAGGCGATTTTACTGACCATTGGGCCAAGGTACGTCGGATCGATAAATCGCGCGGGGGAACTTCGGCCGCTTGGCGCCCGGCATCAAGCGACCCGTCGCAAGCGCACGTGCGCGTGGTACTCGAGCGTCTCGGCGATGGCGCGATCGGCCTGGCCCAGCGCCATGGCCGGCGCCTCCGGCGCGTCGGCGAGTGGCCGGGCCAGGGCCGCGACCAGGTAGCGATGCGCCTCCTCGCCGAGCGGGAAGGAGCCCGCCTCGCAGCCGGCGCACACCACGCCCCCCGCGCTGGGCGAGAAGCCGCCCAGGTCCTCCGCCTCCCCGCAGGAGGCACACGAGGCCAGCTCGGGCGCGAAGCCCGCGGCCAGCAGCAGCTTGAGGCGAAAGGCCAGCGCCTGCGCGCGCCCGGCCGCGGCGGCGCTTGCGTCGAGCAGCGCGAGCTCGTGGCAGAGCAGGTTGTACGCGGGCGGGTTGGGCTCGGCCGAGTCGAGCAGGCGCAGCACGGCCTCGCATGCCTGCGTGGCGCGCTCGAGCGAGCCACGGCGCTCGCGCAGGGCCGCATAGGCCTGCACGGTGTCGGCCTGGCTGATCGTGCCCAGCTCGCCCCGGCCCTGGTGCAGCACGAGCCTCACCCGGCTGAGCGGCTCGAGGCGGCCGCCCAGCCGCGACTTGACCCGCCTCACCCCCTTGGCCACCGCACCGACCCGCCCGCGGTCCGCGGTGTAGAGATGCAGCACGCGATCCGCCTCGCCGTAGCGGATGGAGCGCAGCACGATGGCTTCGGTCTTGAAGCTTCCGGGCACTACATACACTCTGAAAGGGATGGCGGACGCGAACGGAGTGGTGCTCTACACGACTGAGCCTTGCGGTTTCTGCCGCCAGGCCAAGGCGCTTCTGCAGGCCCGTGGGTTCACCTACGAGGAGGTCAACCTGGCCAAGGATCCAGACGGCCGCGCCGATCTCGTGGCGCTCACCGGCCAGATGACATTTCCCCAGCTGGTGGTGGGACAGCGGGCCATCGGAGGCTTTCGCGAGCTGCTCGAGGCCGACCGGGCCGGGACCCTCGAAGAGCTGCTGGCTGCTTAGGAACGCCGCGCCCGCGGCCGGCGCTGACAGCGCGGGCACACGTAGGTGCCGCGACCCGCCGCCCGCAGCTTCTCGATCGGGGTGCCGCAGCGCGGACACGGCTGATCCGCCCTCAGGTGCACGAGGAAGCGGTCCTGAAAGCTGCCGCGGGCGCCGTCGACGTGGCGGTAGTCGTCGATCGACGCGCCCTTGGAGTCGATACCAAGCGCCAGCGACTCCACCACCCCCTCGCGCAGGGCCTCGAGCTGGGGGCGCCTGAGCGACCCGACCGGCCGCAGCGGATGAATGCGCGCGCGAAACAGCGCCTCGTCGGCGTAGATGTTGCCCACGCCGGCGATCCGCTCCTGGTTGAGCAGGAAGGCCTTGACCGGCTGCTTTCGCCCTCTCGCCATGGCCCTGAGGGCGTCGGCGGTGAACTCGGGGTCGAGCGGCTCGACTCCGAGCCGGGAGGCGAAGAACTCGGCCACGGCGTCGGAGCCGAGCAGCACGTCGCCGGTGCCGAAGCGGCGAACGTCCACGAAGAGCAGGCGCCGGCCGTCGTCGAGGTCCGCCCGCACGCGCAGATGGCCGGGCTCGTCGGCGTCCTGCTCGTCGAGCAGCAGGTTGCCGGTCATGCGCAGGTGCATCACGAGATGGACGTCGTCCTCGAGCGAGAGCACCAGGTACTTCCCGCGCCGCCAGACCCGCTCGACCTCTCGCCCGCGCAAGGCGTCCTCGACCGCCTCGGGGGGCGCGGGCTCAGACCAGCGCGGGTCGCGCACCTCGATCGCCTCGATGCGCCGCCCCTCCAGGGCCGGCGCCAGCTGGCGGCGGATCGTCTCGACCTCGGGAAGCTCGGGCATTCGCCCGAAAGGTTCTAGCGCACGACGGCGCGCGGGTGAGCCCGGAAGTAGACGTCCTTGAGCCGCTCGCTCGACAGGTGGGTGTAGAGCTGGGTGGTGGACACGTCCGCGTGGCCGAGCATCTCCTGCACCGAGCGCAGGTCGCAGCCGCCGGCCAGCAGATGCGTCGCGAAGGTGTGGCGCAGGGTGTGCGGGCTCATCCTGTCCTCCAGGCCGGCGGTGGTGGCGTGCCGGCGGACGATCTTGTAGAGCCCCTGGCGGGTGAGCTGACCGCCGCGGAAGTTGACGAACAGTGCGGTCTCCGGCCGGGCCTTCACGAGAGCCGGGCGCCCGCGGTCGAGGTAGACGCTCACCGCCCGGGCCGCCGCCTGCCCGATGGGGACCAGGCGTTCCTTCGATCCCTTGCCCCGCGCGCGCAGCACCCGCTCCTCGGTGTCGACGTCCTCGAGCTCGAGGCCGATGGCCTCGGAGGCGCGCAGCCCGCACGCGTACATCAGTTCCAGCAGCGCGCGATCACGCAGCGCGTACGGTTCGGTCCCGCGAGGCTGAGACAGCAGGCGCTCCACCTCCCCCCGCGCGAGCACGTGGGGAAGCTTGCGGTTCTTTCGCGGTGCGCTGAGGGTGGCCGTGGGGTCGGAATCGCGCAGCCCCTCGCGGCGCAGGTGGCGGTAGAAAGAGCGCAGGCAGGCCGACTTGCGATGGACCGTGGCCGGCGACGCCGGACGGTCGCCGTTGTGGCCGGTGGCGAGGCGGGTGAGAAAGTCGGACACGTCGACGGCGGCCGCGTCGAGCGCGGAGATGTCACGCTCGGCCAGGAAGCGCCCGTACTGCAACAGGTCGGAGCGGTAGGCCTCGAGCGTGTTGCGCGAGAGGCCGCGCTCGAACTCGAGGTAGGCGAGGAAGTCGAGCAGCAGGCGTTCGAAGCGCGCGCTCTCGATTGGGTGCTCGACGGTGGCCACGCATCCCATGCTTCGGCCGGGCGCCCGCCATCCCTTGATGCTGCAACGAAGACGTCAGCGCGAGTAGGCGCGAAACCAGAGCAGCCCGATCAACGTCTTGGAATCGCGGCACTCCTGAATAACCCGGTCGAGGTCGCTCAGCGGGACCTCGACGATCTCGATGCGCTCGTCCTCAACCGCCTCGGCGCTCTGGTCGAACAGGTCGGTGGCCAGGTAGACGTGGCATTCCTCGTCTGCGAATCCCGGCGAGGTGTAGAAGCTCGTGAGCTTGTGCCAGGTCCGGGCGCCCTTGCCGATCTCCTCGGCGAGCTCGCGCTTGGCGGTGTCGAGCGGCTCCTCGCCCTCCTCGTCGAGCTTTCCCGCCGGCAGCTCGAGCAGGCCCTGGTCGTTCACCGCCTCGCGGGGCTGGCGCACCAGGAAGAGCGTCTCGCCGTCGTGGGCCACGATCCCCACGGCTCCGGGGTGGGCCACGATCTCGCGCTCGGACTCCCCGCCGTCCTCGTAGCGAAAGCGATCCACGCGGACGGTGGCGATCCGGCCCTGCCAGACCTGCTCGGAGTCCATGCGCTCGAACTTCATTGCGGCACCGCGGCATCCACCAGGGCGAGCGTAACGTCGAGCATCGTCTCGAGGGCGTCGACGGTCACCGACTCCTCGGGCTCGTGGTTTCGCTGCGTCCCGTTGGCCAGGTTCACCATCGGCAGACCGGCGGCGATCAGCGCATTGGCGTCGCTGCCTCCACCGGTGTTGATGTAGAGGGGCTCGATGCCACAGGTCTCGAGGGCTCGGGCGGCGGTCTCCACCACCGGGGCGGTGCGCTGTAACCGGTAGCCGCGAAACAGGCGCTCGACTGTGGTCTCCACGTCGCACTCGGCGTCGCTGGCCGCCTCGGTGGCAGCGTCGACCATGGAGCTGACCACCTCTCCGGCGCGGCTGTCGTCGAGGCTGCGCGTCTCCAGCACCACCAGGCAGCGCTCGGCGACCACGTTGGCGGCGCTTCCGCCCGCGATCTCGCCCACGTTCGCGGTGGTCACGTCGTCGAGGCGACCCAGGTCCATGGCCGCAACGGCTCGGGCGGCGGCGGCGATCGCGTTTCGCCCCGCCTCGGGGCGAATGCCGGCGTGAGCGGCCTTGCCGCGAACGTCGAGCTCGAGGCGGTAGTAGGTCGGGGAGGCCAGCACGAGCTCGCCCACCGGGGACGCGTGATCGAACACGTAACCGAAGTCGGCGTGCAGGCGCGCGCGCTCCACGGCCTTGGCGCCGGCGAGCGCCAACTCCTCGCAGGTGGTGAAGAGCATCTCCACGCCCACGGGCGAGCCCCCGGACGCGAGGCGGCGTGCCGCACCGAGCACGGTGGCCACAGCGGCCTTGTTGTCCGCGCCCAGGATCGCCTCGTGGCGATTGGTGAGCACACCGTTCTCCTGGACCACCTCGACGGGGGCGCTCAGGGGCACGGTGTCTAGGTGCGCGCAGAGCAGGATCGTGGGACTTTCCGGCTCACCGGGGATACGTGCCAGCAGGTTGCCGGCGTCGGAGCCGGTGTCCGCGCGGCTGTCGTCCTCCTCGACCTCCAGCCCGAGTGCTTCGAGCTCCGAGCGCACGGCGTCGGCGACCCCGCGCTCGTGCTTGGAGGGGCTCTCGATCTCGCACAGGCGGACGAAGTCGTCGAGCAGCCGCGCACGCTCGGCGGTGGAGGCCTGCGAGGGGCTCACTTCGACCAGCTCGGCTGCCGGGCGCGGCGCAGCAGGCGGCGCGGCTGGCCCTCGCTCGTAGGCACCGTCCAGACCGCGCCACCGCGCTCGAAGGCCACCGCCGCGCCGTTCGGAGCGAACGAGGGATAGAGATCGCGCGGTCCGCCCGTGAGGTTGCGGATCAGCGCCGCGGTGGCCGTGTCGAACAGGGCGATCGCGCCGGGCCGCTCGATCGAGTCGTCGATGTCGGGAAGCTCGTATGCGTAGGCCGTCGCCACCAGCCTGCGGCCGCTCCCGGCGAGCGCCGGGTGGCGCAGGTGCCGGCCGCCGGGGTCGACCGCGAGCTGACGCGAGCCCGCGCCGCAGGTGCCGTTGGTCTCGCTCTGTGGTGAGGGCACGCACAGACCCGCGTCGACCGACTCGGCGTCGAAGGTGGGGCCGAGACCCTCGCGAACGATCTCCCCGTCACTCGCCCAGCCGACGAACGGACGTCCGCCGTTGGAGGCCTCCTGGCGCGCGTCGGAGCCGTCCACCCGAGCGGAGTAGCGGCGGAAGTCGAAGCCGCCGAACACGACGTTGGCGCGGATCTCGACCCACGCCACGCGCTTGCCGCCGGGCGACATCGCGACGTCGAACTGCGTCGCGTCGCGGGGGCCGTCGCGAAAGGCCGCGATCCGGGTACGGCGGCCGAGCCCGGCGATCCGGCCGCGCCGGCGCTTGACCTTGGCGGTCCAGACCCGCCCGGGGTCGCCGATCTTGAAAGCGATACGCGTGCCGGCGCGCGAGACGCTGGGCCGGCTGTAGCCACCGCGCGCCGCGCCGTCGCGGGTGAGCGTCAGCCGGCTCCCTCCGGTGTCGCTCGCGGCGCACAGGTCCTTGCCGCACACGAAGACGAGATTGGAGGCCGACGCTTCGGCGGCGACGGCCACCGGCAGGAGCAGAGTCGCCAGGAGGGCTGTCGCGGCGCGCACCGGGCGAGCGTAACGAAGGTGCCAAAATGCCTGAACCCCGATAGGACTTGGGGCGAATACAACCCCCGGAGAGGACGCACGACGATGACCCAGACCGATGAGCTGTTGAAGAACGCCGAGAGCTACGCAGAGACCTTCGACAAGGGCGACCTGCCGATGCCTCCCGGCCGCAAGGTGGCGGTCGTGGCCTGCATGGACGCGCGCCTCAGCCCGTTCGCCCTGCTCGGCCTCGAGGTGGGCGACGCCCACGTGATCCGCAATGCGGGCGGCGTGATCACCGAGGACGAGATCCGCTCTCTCGCCATCTCCCAGCGGAAGCTCGGCACCGAGGAGATCATCCTGCTCCACCACACCGACTGCGGAATGCTCACGTTCACCGACGACGAGTTCCGCGAGGAGATCCGCCAGGACACCGGGATCAAGCCCGCCTGGCCCGCCGAGTCGTTCACCGACCTCGATGATGACCTGAGGCAGTCGCTGGCCCGCATCAAGACGAGCCCTTTCATCCCCAACAAGGACAGCGTGCGTGGCTTCGTCTACGAGGTCGAGACCGGCAAGCTGCGCGAGGTGACCTAGGGCTCAGGCGCGGGATTCGGCGCGCACCGCGGGCTCCACCTCGGGGGCCCGCTCGCGTGCCCGCTCCAGCGCCGTGCCCACGAACTCGCGGAAGAGGGGCTGGGGGCGCAGCGGGCGCGACTTGAACTCCGGGTGGTACTGGGAGGCGACGAAGAAGGGGTGGTCGGGCAGCTCGATGACCTCGACGAGACGGTCGTCGGGTGAGGTGCCGCTGAACACCAGCCCGGCGTGCTCCAGGCGCTTGCGCAGGAAGTTGTTGACCTCGTAGCGGTGGCGGTGGCGCTCGTAGATGACCGCCTCGCCGTAGATCTCGCGAGCGCGCGTCGAGTCGTGCAGCTTCACCGGGTCCGCTCCCAGGCGCATGGTGCCGCCCATGTCGCGGACCTCCTTCTGCTCGGGGAGGAGATCGATCACCGGGAAGGGGGTCTCGGGGTCGAACTCGGTGGAATTGGCGCCTTCCATGCCGGCCACGTGCCGGGCGAACTCCGAGACGGCGATCTGCATGCCCAGGCAGATGCCCAGGAACGGGACGCCGCGCTCGCGGGCGAAGCGCGCGGCCCTGATCTTGCCCTCGATCCCCCGTACGCCGAATCCCCCGGGCACGAGAATGCCGTCGCAGGTAGCGAGCTCCGCCTCGACCTCGCCTTCGGTGAGGCGCTCGGAATCCACCCAGTGCACCTCGACCTTCCCGCCGTGATGGATTCCGGCGTGGCCGAGCGCCTCGATCACCGACAGGTAGGCGTCGGCGAGCTGGTTGTACTTGCCCACCAGCGCGATGCGGACCGGCTGGGTGGCTGTCTCCACGCGGTCGACCAGCACCCGCCAGTCGTCCATGTCCGGCGCGGCGGTGCCGATCCCGAAGTGCTCGAGCACCCGCTCGGCCACCTGCTCGCGCTCGAACTCCAGCGGGACCTTGTAGATGGAGTCGACGTCGCGAGCCGACACGACGGAGGCCACAGGCAGGTTGGCGAACAGGGCGATCTTGTCGCGGATGTCCTCACCCAGCGCCTCCTCGGAGCGGCACATGACCATGTCGGGCTGGATGCCGATGCGCCGCAGCTCCTGCACCGAGTGCTGAGTGGGCTTGGTCTTGAGCTCGCCGGCGTGCCCGAGGAAGGGCACGAGCGTCAGGTGCACGAACATGCGGCGGTCGCGGCCGAGCTCGGAGGCGAACTGGCGCAGCGCCTCGAGGAAGGGCAGCGACTCGATGTCGCCCACCGTCCCGCCGATCTCGGTGATCACGATGTCCACGTCGGTGGACTCGGCCACGAGGCGGATGCGGTTCTTGATCTCGTCGGTGATGTGGGGGATCACCTGGACCGTGCCGCCGAGGTAGTCGCCGCGCCGTTCGCGCCGGATCACCGAGTTGTAGATCGCGCCGGCGGTGGCGTTGGAGGAGCGGCTCGTGTTGACGTCGGTGAAGCGCTCGTAGTGGCCGAGGTCGAGGTCGGTCTCGGCGCCGTCCTCGGTCACGAACACCTCGCCGTGCTGGAACGGGCTCATCGTGCCCGGGTCGACGTTGATGTACGGGTCGAACTTCTGGATCGTCACCGAGAGGCCGCGGGCCACGAGCAACTGCCCCAGCGAGGCCGCCGCGATTCCCTTCCCAAGCGCGGAGACGACACCGCCGGTGATGAAGACAAAACGGGTTTCCGGACGGCTCTCAGGCACAGGCGACTCTGGGAAACCGAGTCTACTGGGACGGTCGGCAGACCCGCTCACGCCGCAGCCAGCAGCTCTTGCGCGTGCCGGCGAGCGGCGCCGTCGGAGGACTCGGCCCCCAGCATTCGCACGAGCTCCTCCACCACACCGTCGCCGTCGAGCTGGTCGACCGTGGTGAGCGAGGTCGCGTCGGCACTCGACTTCTCGATGCGAAAGTGGCTCGAGGCCAGGGCCGCCACCTGCGCGAGATGTGTGATGCACAGGACCTGCCGGTCCTCACCCAGGGCGCGCAGGCGCTCGCCCACCGCACGGGCCGTCTGGCCACCAACCCCGGCGTCGACCTCGTCGAACACCAGCGTGCGCGACTCGCCCGCCCCGGCCACGGTCATCAGCGCGAGCATCACACGCGACAGCTCGCCGCCCGACGCGGCGTCTCGGATGGGCGCCGCGGCAACGCCCGGGTTGGGCGCGAGCATGAGCTCGACGCGCTCGGCGCCGGTCGGGCCGATGTCCTCGCGCGGCTCGAGGCGGACCTCGAACGAGGCGCCCTCCATGGCCAGCGCGCCCAGCTCGGCGCGGACCCGCTCGGCGAGCTCGGGCGCGGCGGCGGCGCGCGCGGCGCTCAGCTTGGCGGCCAGCTCGCGCCGTTGGCCCATGGCGGCGTCGAGCTCGGCCTGTGCCTGCTCGGTGGCCACGTCGGCCCGCTCGAGCTCGTCGCGCTGCGCGCGGCAGCGCTCGGCGTGGGCCAGCACCGCGGCCACGGTGCCGCCGTGCTTTCGCTCGAGGCGGTCGTAGGCCTCCAGGCGCTCCTCCACCTCCTGGAGGCGCCCGGGCTCGGACTCCAGGCCCTCGGAGTAGCGGCGCAGCTCGGCGCCGAGGTCCTCGGCCTCGATGCGCAGCCCGGCGAGGCGAGCCACGAGCTCGTCGAGCTCGGGATCGACCCCCGCCACGCCGGCAGCGAGCTGTTCTGCGGCCGCGAACGTCTCGGCCGCGCCTCCCTCCCCCGCCTCGGGGGCGAGGGCCTCGGCCCCGCCGCCGGCGGCGGCGAGCAGGCCGTCCACCCGGCGCAGGCGCTCGCGTTCGCCGAGCAGAGCCGCCTTCTCGTCCTCGCCGGGGTCGAGGGCATCGATCTCCTCGATCTCGAAGGCGAGCAGGTCCAGGTCGCGGTCGCGGCTGCCGGCGCGCTCGCGCAGCTCGGACAGGCGACCGTCCAGCTCGCGCGCGCGGGCGTGAGCGGCCGCGAGCTCGTCGCGCAGGGCCAGAGCGTCGCGCCCGCAGAAGCCGTCGAGCAGCTCGAGCTGCGCCGAGGCGAGGGTGAGGCGCCGATGCTCGTGCTGGCCGAAGAAGGCCACGAGGCGGCCGCCGAGCGCGGCCAGATCGGCAGCCGCGGCCGAACGCCCGCCGACGAGCGCGCGGGTGCGCCCGTTCTCCCCCACCCTCCGGGCCAGCGTCAGCTCGTCGCGGTCGTCTCCGACCAGGTCGGCCAGGTGGGCCAGCTCGGGCTCCTCCAGCAGCCCGGGCGGCAGCTCGAACACGCCCTCGACGTAGGCCTCGGTGGCGCCCGGGCGGACGATTCCGGCCCTGGGCTTGCCACCCAGCAGCAGGTCGAGCGCGTGCGCGAGCACGGTCTTGCCGGCGCCCGTCTCGCCGGTGATCGCCGTGAGCCCGCCGCGGGGGCGAAGCTCGGCCCGCTCGATCAGGAGCAGGTTCTCGATGCGCAGCTCGAGGAGCACCGGTCAGGTGTACCAGTGCGGCCCGACGGAGCGGCCGAGAATTAACGCTTCAGTAGGACAGGCGGCCGAACTTGTCGCGTAGCCGGTGGTAGAAGGTCGCGCCCGGTGCCTGCGCGAGCAGCGCCTGCTTGTGCTCGAAGCGCACGTGCATGGTGGCCTCCGGGGCCAGCGCACCCACCGGCCGGCCGTCGGTGCTCACGTCCACCGGTTCCCGGGAGGAGCTGTTGGTGACCTCGAGACCATCGTCGGGGGCGACGACGAGCGCGCGCGCGGTGAGCGTGTGGGGGGCGATGAACGACACGACGAAGCCCTCCACGCCCCAGGCCAGGACCGGTCCTCCGTTGGCGAGGTTGTAGCCGGTGGAGCCCGCCGGAGTCGACACCACCAGGCCGTCGCAGCGCACCTCGCCGAGGCGCTCGCCCTGCACGGAGTAGGCCAGCTCGGCCACGCGGCCGTCGGGCCGGCGCGCGAACGACACGTCATTCACCGCCACGTGCTCGCCGCTCGCGGTCGCGATCACCAGCCCGGGCAGCTCCATGGCGTCGATCTCACCGGCCAGGGCACGGGTCATGCCGTCGTCGATCTCCCAGGGCTCGACGGTGGCCAGAAAGCCGATCGCCCCGAAGTTCACGGCGAACACCGGCACGCCGGTGTTCGCGAACTCGCGTAGGTAGGTGAGGATCGTCCCGTCGCCGCCGAGCACCACCGCCAGGTCGGTGTCGGTCATAGGGCCTTCGGCCTGGACGGTGCCGGGCACGAGGCCGTGCTTCTCGATCTCCCGGGCCGGCAGCCGCACCTCGACCCCCGCCTCCTGGGCCAGCTCGGCGATGCGGCGCAGCGCGGAAGCGGTCTCGTTCACGCGGTTGTGGCTTACGACGGTGATCGAGCTCGGCTTCACGGCTCCACTCTTCGTGCCGCCGTCTCGAGATCCTCGACCGCACCCGCGCGCCCGGCCTCGGCCAGCCAGACGAAGCTCTCCCGGTTGCCGGCGGGGCCCGGCAGACCCGAGGAGGCGAAGCCGAGCACCGCCGCCCCGATGTGCTCCCGCGCGTGCTCGGCCACCGCCACCAGGGCCGCGCGCCGCTCGTCCGGCGATCGCACCACTCCCCCGCGCCCCACGCGCTCGCGCCCCACCTCGAACTGCGGCTTGACGAGGGCCAGGCAGTCGTGGACGGGCGCCGCGCAGGCCAGCACGGCGGGCAGCACCTTGGTCAGGGAGATGAACGAGACGTCGGCCACGACCAGGTCGGGCGCGAAGGGCAGCTCGCCGCACTCGAGTGCGCGCGCGTTGCGGCGCTCGATCACCGTGACCCGCGGGTCTTGGCGCAGCGACCAGTGAAGCTCGCCGTAGGCCACGTCGAGCGCCGCCACGGCCGCGGCGCCGCGCTTGAGCAGGCAGTCGGTGAAGCCCCCGGTCGAGGCGCCCACGTCCAGCGCGCGGCAGCCGCCGGGATCGATCGCGAAGGCATCCAGGGCGTTGGCCAGCTTGATGCCTCCGCGAGAGACGAAGGCGGGTGGCTGGGTCACCCTGAGCTCGGCGTCGGCGGCCACCAGCTCGCCCGGCTTGCGGGCCGGGCGCTCGCCCACGTGGACGTCCCCCGCCATCACCGCCGCGGCCGCCCGCGAGCGGCTCTCGTAGAGGCCGCGCTCGGCGAGCAGCGTGTCGAGACGCCGCTTCGACATGGCGGCAGCGTACCCGCAGCATCGCTGTGTGATCGACCTCACACAAACGGTGCCCGGCCCGGCTTAGCTTTGAAAGAGCGATGACGATGCTGAGGCTCATCTCGCCGGCAATGCGGTCCGCGCTGATCATGGTCGCGGGCCTTGCGCTCATCACGATCCCGTTCATGCTCGCGCTGGAGGCGGCCGCCGTGGCCACCGCGCTCACGGTCGGCGTGGTGATGGTGGCGCTGGCGCTGGCCGGCACCGACAACTCGGGCCGCGGGACCCTCCCCCTGTCCGCCCAGGCGGTATACGACCGCGGGCTGGCCGTGGGCCTGATGGCGGCTTCGGCGCTCTTCGCTCTCTCCGGCGACCTGGCGGCGACTCTGCTCTTCGCGGCCGCCGGGATCTCGACTCTCGTGGTCACCGCCATCACCCGCTACGGCGCCGGGCGTATCTGAAAACTTCCTCTCACAGATCCACATACGCATCACTCCTCCCTCAGAGACGGCCCCGCGAAAGCGGGGTCGTTTCGTTGGGGTACTAGCGTGGTGCCGATGAGCGACCACCGCTATGAGGCCAAGGTGCGCTGGACCGGCTCCACCGGCCTCGGCTGGGAGAGCTACGACCGCGCCCACACCGCGCTGGCGCCCCCGGCCGAGCAGGAGATCCACCTGACCACGGGCGAGGCCAAGGGCGACCCGGCGGTGCTCAACCCCGAGCAGCTCGTGGTGATGGCGGCTTCCTCGTGTCAGCTCCTTTGGTTCCTGCACCTGGCGGCCAAGGCCCGCATCGACGTGGTGGCCTACGACGACGACGCCACGGCGCTGATGCCCGAGGATGCCGACCCGGTGTCGATCACGGAGATCACGCTGCGGCCGCGCATCGCAGTCGCCGGGCCGGCGAGCGAGGAAAGGGTGCGCAAGCTCGTGACCACGGCGCACGAGCACTGTTACATCGCGAATAGCCTCACCAGCGAGATGACGATCGAAGCCACCATCGAGGTCCGCGCATGAGCCTCCCCGACCTGCTGCGCCAACTGCTCACCACCCCGGGCCCGCCCGGCCACGAGGGGGCGGTGGCGACCGTGTGGCGCGAGGCCGCCGAGGCCTTCGGGGCCGAGGTGAGCGCCGACGCCATGGGCACCTCGGTGGCCCGGGTGGGAGGGCGCTCCGAGCACCCGCTGCTGGCCGTGGTGGGGCACATCGACGAGATCGGCCTGCTGGTGAGCCACATCAACGACAAGGGCTTTCTCCACGTGGTGGGCACCGGAGGCTGGGATCCGCAGGTGCTGGTGGGCCAGCGCGTCGAGGTGAGCACGCGCGACGGGTCCGTGCCCGGCGTCGTTGGGCGCAAGCCGATCCACGTGCTCGAGCAGGAGGAGCGAAAGCAGGCGGTCAAGGTCAAGGACCTGCGCGTGGACATCGGCGCCCGCGACGGCGACGAGGCGCGCGGCATGGTCGCCGAGGGCGACTCGATCGTGATCGCGGCCGAGCCGCTCGAGCTGCCGAACGGCCGGGTGGCCTCTCGCTCGCTGGACAACCGCCTCGGCATCTACGTGGCCTTCGAGGTCGCGCGACGAGTGCACGAGCAGGGCGGCGGCGGCGGGCCGGTGGCCGGCGTGGCCGCCGTCCAGGAGGAGATCGGCGCGCACGGAGCCCGGGCCATGGCCTACGGCCTGCAGCCCGACCTGGCCGTGGTGGTCGACGTGACCCATGCCACCGACGTGCCCGGAGTGGAGGTGGGCGAGCTGGGCGACCACGGCCTGGGAAGCGGGCCCGCGGTCACGCGCGGAGCCATCGTGAGCCGGCCGCTCAACGACCTGCTCGCCGCCGCGGCCGAGGCCGAGGGCATCGACACCACCGTCGAGGTCTCCGGCGGGGCCACGCACACCGACGCCGACTCGGTCCACCTCAGCCGCACCGGGGTACCGACCGCGATCGTCTCGATTCCGCTGCGCTACATGCACTCGCCGGTCGAGCTGGTGGAGCTCGACGACGTGGAGAACGTGATCCGGCTGATCACCGCGATGGCGCTGCGGCTGGAGGCCGATCAGGCCTTTTCGCGCTGGTAGGCGCCCGACCGTCAGGTGTGCCGGGGCGGCCTCAGGCCAAGGCGCCGCTCGGCTCCAGCACGGCCTGGGCCACCCGCTGCGCCACGGCCTCGGGGGTAAGGCCGACCTCCTCGCGCAGCAGCGCGGGCTTGCCGTGGGTGACGTAGCGGTCGGGCAGGCCGATCCGCAGCACGCGCGTGGCGCCCAGCAGGTCGTGATCGGCCAGGTGCTCGAGCACGCCCGAGCCGAAGCCGCCCGCCAGCACGTTTTCCTCGACGGTCACGATCAGCTCGTGGTCGGCGGCCAGCCGCTCGATGAGCTCGGCGTCGAGCGGCTTGGCGAAGCGCGCGTCGGCCACGGTCGGCTCGATTCCGTGCTCGGCCGCCAGCATCTCCGCCGCGCCGCGGGCCACCGCGACGCCGTAGCCGTAGCCCAGCAGCGCGACGCGCTCGCCCTCGCTGAGGACCTCGCCGCGGCCGATCTCGATCGTCTCGGGGCGCTCGGGCAGGGCGACTCCCTCGGCCTCGCCGCGCGGATAGCGCAGGGCCACCGGGCCGTCGTCGTAGGCGAGGGCGGTGTGCAGCATGTTCACCAGCATGGCCTCGTCGCGCGGGGCGAGCTGAACCATGTTCGGCAGGCAGCGCAGGTAGGAGATGTCGAAGGCGCCGTGGTGGGTGGGCCCGTCGTCGCCCACCAGGCCCGCGCGGTCCATGGCGAACACCACGTTGAGGCTCTGGAGGCAGACGTCGTGGACGATCTGGTCGTAGCCGCGCTGCAGGAAGGTGGAGTAGATGGCGGCCACGGGCTTGGCGCCCTCGAGAGCCAGCCCCGCGGCGAACAGCACGGCGTGCTGCTCCGCGATACCCACGTCGTAGTAGCGCTCGGGTAGCTCCTTTTGCAGGATGTTCAGGCCGGTGCCGGAGTTCATGGCCGCGGTGATGCCGACCACGCGATCGTCGCGGCGCGCCTCCTCGGTCAGCGCCTCGCCGAAAACCTGCGTGTACTGCGGCGGCGCCGCGGGCTTCGCGCTCGCCGGCGCCTTCTTCTTGGGAGCCGCGGCGCCGTCGACGATCGACCCGGGCTTGGCCGCGTGCCAGCGCTCCATGCCCTCGAGACCGCCCTCCTCGGCGGGCACGAAGCCCTTGCCCTTCACCGTCTTGCAGTGCACGACCACGGGCCGATCGGCCTCGAGCGCGTCGCCGATGGCCTGGCGCAGGGCCTTCACGTCGTGGCCGTCGATCACTCCGACGTAGGCCAGGTCGAGCTCCTCGAAGAACAGCCCGGGCGCCCAGTAGGCCTTCAGCGACTCCTTGAAGATCGGCCCCAGGCGCTCGATGCGCTTGCCGATGCCCGCCGGCAGCTTGGTGAGGGTCTCCTCGGCATCCTCACGCGCGTGGTAGAGCTTCGGGTTGAGGCGCATGCGGTTGAAGTAGCGCGACAGCGCACCCACGTTGGGGGAGATCGACATGCCGTTGTCGTTGACGCACGATCACGATCGGCACGTCGAGGCCGCCGGCGTTGAGCAGCGCCTCGAAGGACACGCCCCCGGTGAGCGCGCCGTCGCCGATCACCGCGACCACCTTGCCGTCGGGCGCGGCGCCCCGCCGCATGGCCTCCTTGATGCCCACCGCGTACGACACCGAGGTGGAGGCGTGGCCCGCGCCCATGATGTCGTGCTCGGACTCGTGCATGGCGCAGAACGGGGCGAGGCCGCCGTACTTGCGGATCGTGTCGAGCTCGTCGCGGCGGCCGGTGAGCACCTTGTGGGGGTAGGCCTGGTGGCCGACGTCCCAGAGCACCTTGTCGCGCGGGGACTCGAGCAGCGAGTGCAGGGCGACCGCTATCTCGCAGGCCCCGAGGTTGGCTCCGAAGTGCCCGCCGATCTCGCCGATCGTGTCGATGATCAGCTCGCGCACCTCCTGGGCGACCTGGGCGAGCTGTTCGTCGTCGAGGCCCTTGAGGTCCTCGGGTCCGTCGATGGCGGACAGCAGCGTCGTCATGCCGTGCGCTCGAGGATGTAGTCCGCGACGCGGGCCAGGCGGTCGGTGGAGCCCTCGGCGGTGTCGAGGGCCGAGCGGGCGCTCGCGTGCGCCTCTCGCGCCAGTTCCCTCGCCTTGTCGAGTCCGTAAACGCTCACGTAGGTTGCTTTTCCGTGGCGCTCATCCGAGCCGCGTGACTTTCCCGTCTCGGCCTCGTCCCCGGTCACGTCGAGGATGTCGTCGACGATCTGGAAAACCACTCCGAGTTCCGCTGCAAAGCGCCGGTAAGGGAGTGTGGCAGGTTCGTCGAGGCCCTCGAGCGCGAGCACGCAGCACACTGCCGCGCCGATGAGGGCTCCGGTCTTCAGCTCGTGCAGGTGGCGCAGCTCCAGGTCTCCCTCGCCGGCCACGTCGAGGAACTGTCCGCCCACCATGCCGGTGGTGCCCGCCGCGCTCACCAGCTCGCGCACGGCGCCGAGCACGTTCTCCGGCGGGCCCTGCTGCTCGGCCAGGGCAAGGCGCAGCGCCTCGGCGAAGAGGCCGTCTCCGGCCAGGATCGCCACATCCTCGCCGTAGGCCACGTGACAGGTGGGCCGGCCGCGGCGCAGGTCGTCGTCGTCCATGGCGGGCAGGTCGTCGTGGATCAGCGAATAGGTGTGGATCATCTCGATGGCACCCGCGAGCGGAAGGACGCTCGCCGGATCGCGGCCGAGCGCCTCGGCGGTGGCCAGCGCGAGCACGGGACGGATGCGCTTGCCGCCCGCCAGCAGCGAGTAGCGCATGGCCTCGTCGAGCCGGGCGGTGGCGGGCTCGGAGGCGAAGTGCAGCCCCTGCAGGTAGGCGTCGACCTGTCTCTGGAGGTCGACCGGGTAGGAGGGTGCCTCCACGCCGGTGCTCACAGAAGGCGTTCCTGGCCCTCGGCCTCGGCGGCCGAGCGGCTGCGAGCGTCGATCTCCGTGCCGATCCGCTGGGCCAGCTCGGCGCAGCGCTCGACCAGATCGGCGGCCTCCTCGTGGTCGATCGCCTCGGCACGCAGCTTGTCGGCCACCGACTCGAGCTCCGCGGCGAGCTCCTCCAGGTTGGGGGGCTCTGCGTTCATGACCTCACCTCTTCCCGCTCAACGGCCCCGAGAATCCCGTTGACGAAACCCGGGGCGTCAACCGAGCACAGCTCCTTGGCCGCCTCGACGGCCTCGTCGATCGCCACCTCCGCCGGCACGTCGGGACGGTGCAGCAGCTCGAAGAGGGCCACGCGCAGGATGTTGCGCTCCAGTGGAGCGATCCGGCTCAGCGACCAGCCGCTCGCGTGACGCTCGATCAGCTCATCGAGCTCGGCCTGTTCGCGCTGCGTGCCGTCCACGAGCTCGCGGCTGAACTCGGTGGCGCGGTGGGGCAGGAGCCCGGGAGCCGGCCGGCCCGTCACATCGGACTGGTAGAGCGCTACCACCGCGGCCCGGCGCTGATCGGTTCTCCGCACTCGACCTACGCGCGCGACATGTAGTCGCCCGAGCGGGTGTCCACCCGCACCCGATCGCCTTCGTTCACGAACAGCGGCACCCGCACCACGACCCCGGACTCGAGCGTGGCCGGCTTGTCGCCGCCGCCCGACACCGTGTCGCCCTTCACGCCCGGCTGGGTCTCCTTGACCGTCAGCTCCACCGCGCTCGGCACCTGGACGTCGCTGGGATCCTCGTCGACGTAGAGAAGATCGACCTCCTCGTTGGGCATGATCCACTTGAGCGACTCCGCCACGGAGTCCTCGGGCAGCGCGAGCTGGTCGTAGGTCTGGGTGTCCATGAAGTGGGCGTCCGTGCCGTCGGTGTAGAGAAACTGCATGCGCCGCGTCTCGGTGCGCACGGGGCGGAACTTCTCCCCCGCGCGGAAGGTCCGGTCGATCACCGCGCCGTCGTTGGCGCGCTTGAGCTTCGTGCGAACGAAGGCGCCGCCCTTGCCCGGCTTGACGTGCTGGAAGTCGACGATCTTGAAGACCGTGCCGTCGACGTCGACGTGCATTCCGTTCTTGAATTGGTTGGTGCTTACCACGGCGATGAAGGTTAGTCGCGCCGCAGCCGAGAGTGAGAGACTGGCCTCGTGTCCGCACACCGGCAGGAAGCCCATCTTGAGGCTCCGCTCGATGAGGTGTGGAGGTTTGTCGGCACGCCCAGCCGATATCCGGAGTGGTGGCCGCGGGTGATCGAGGTGCGGGGAGAGCGCTTCGAGGAAGGCGACGAGTACGTGCAGGTGACAAAGGATCCGATCGGCGGGCGGTCGGAGTCGAGTTTCCTGCTCGAGCGGCGCGAGAACCTGCGTGAGATACGGATGAGCTGCCGACTCACCGGCATGTATGCCGACTGGCTGCTCACCGACGCGCAGGGTGGCACGTTCGTGGAGGTTGAGATGGGCATTCAGCCCCAGCGGCTTGGTGACCGCCTCTTCGACCAAGCGCTGGGCAGGATCTACTTCCGCCGCTGGACGAGGCAGTCCCTCGACGGCCTGCGCCAAGCGTTGCTCCTCGAAGAAGCGGCCCGGAAAGGTTCGGCCTAGGCGACCCCGTCCGGCAGCCGCCCCTCCTCCTCCAGCTTCTCCAGGTGCGAGCGCAGTGACAGCTCGGCGAATGCCCGCAGCTCGGCCGGCGCGTCGGGCCACGCCGAATCGAGCAGCTCCTCGTGGGTGCGCAGCCCTGCGTCGAGGGCCTCGAGGAGGCGTCGCTCGCGGTCCAGGCGGTGGGCTATGTACTCGTCGAGTTTGGCCGCCGGATTCCAGACGTAGGGGCCGTGGCCCGGGCACAGAACCTCGAGCTGGATCTCGCGCAGCCGCCGCAGCGACTCGAGGTAGGCCGACAGCGAGCCCTCGCCGGGCGCGACGAACACGCTGCCGCTGCCCAGCACGGTGTCGCCCGTGAAGCAGGCGCTTCCCGCCACCAGGCACACGCTGTCCGGGGAATGCCCGGGTGTGGCCAGCGCCCGAAACGGGCCCACGACCTCTCCGTCCGCGGGCAGGCTGACCGGCAACCCGAGCCGCTGCGCACCCTCGGCATGGTCGGCGTGGCCGTGCGTCAGCACCACGCCCTCCGCCTGGTCGCCCGCCGCGCGGCGCACCGCCTCTAGATGGCGCTCGTCGTCAGGCCCCGGGTCGACGATCCAGCCCGCGGCCACATAGGTGTTGGTGCCGTCGAGCGTGAGCGCCGATGGATTGGGCGCCCGTACGCGGACGACGCCTTGTGGTTCGCGTTCGGGCGGATTCACCGTGAGACAGGGGCGTAGCGGTAATCTGGGAGTCGGTTGGGCTCGCACAACCATATGGGGCTACTGAGGGGCTCGCGCGGGATGTTCCTGCTCGCGCTGGCTTCGATCGGCCTGGTGGCGGCCGTCGACGTCGCGGTCGGTCGCGCGGTCCTGGTGGAGTTTCTGATCGTCGGCCCGTTGATCGCGGCCATGGGCGCCACGGTCACCGCGACCGCCATCGTCGCCCTCGTCGCCGCGGTGGTGGCGATCCCGCTGGGCCTGCCCGACGACGCGTTCGGGTCGGCCGAGCACGTCGCCGGGGCGATCGCCGTGGCCGTGGTGGGCGCCCTCGCCGTCGCCATCGCGCATCTGCGCAACACGCGGGAACGCAACGCCGCCAGGCTCGAGGTGCAATACGGCGTTGCCCGTGTGCTCGCCGACGCGGAGTCGGTCCAGGACTCCGCCGAGCCGCTGCTCAGGGCTATCGCCGAGCCGCTGGGCTGGCAGGTCGGCCACCTATGGGTGGTCCGCGGTGAGACGCTCGAGCCCGTCGTCTCGTGGACGGCGCCGGGCGTACACGTACCGGAGTTCGAGGACGCTACGCGCCGGCTCACCGTGGAGTCCGGGAAGGGCTTCGCGGGCCAGGCCTGGAGCAGCGGCCGTGCGCTCTTCCTGGCCGATGCCGTCGCGGCGGGAAACTTCATCCGCGCCGAGGCGGCGGCCCGCTCCCAGATCCGCGACGGGGTCGCCTTCCCGGTCGTCGCCCATGAGGACTGTCTCGCCGTGATCGAGCTTTTCTCACGGGAAGAGCGCGACCCGGAGCCGGAGATGCTCGAGGTCACAACCGCGCTCGGCACCCTGATCGGCGAATTCATGCAGAGGCTGCGCGCCGCCGAGGCGGTCCGCCACGAGGAGGCCCGCAAATCGGCGGTGCTCGCCTCGTCGCTCGACGCCGTGATCGTGATTGACAGCAAGGGCTTCGTGACCGAGTTCAACCCGGCGGCCGAGCGCATGTTCGGTCACGCGGCACAGAACGCCGTCGGCAGCGAGCTGGCCGAGCTCGTGGTCCCGCCCGAGTTTCGCGAGGACCATCGCTCGGCCCTGCGCCGCACCGTCGAGACCGGGGAGTCCACCCTCCTGGGGCGGCGGGTCGAGCTGACCGGCATGCGCGCCGACGGCACCCGATTCCCGGTCGAGCTGGCGATCACCCGCGTTGCCGGGGCCGACCCGCCGCTGTTTACGGGCACGGTCCGCGACATCAGCCGGCGACAGCAGGCCGATCAGGAGCGCGAGGAGCTGCTGCGCCTCGAACAGGTCGCCACCGTCGACGCCCGAGAGGCCAGAGACCAGCTCGAGGCCATCCTCAGCGGGGTCGCCGACGCGGTGACCGCCCAGGCGCCGGACGGCCGGCTGCTGTTCGCCAACGATGCCGCGGTCGAGCTGCTCGGCTTCGACTCGAGCGAGGCGCTGCTGTCCGCGGCGCCGGCGGACATCATGGGCCGCTTCGAGATCCTTGACGAGCAGGGCCAACCGTTCCTACTGGAAGAGCTTCCGGGCCGGCGTGCGCTGATGCTGGGCGAGAGGGCGCAGGCGGTGGTGCGCTTCCGTGAACGTGGGTCAGGCGACGAGCGCTGGTCGGCGGTCAAGGCGGCCCCCATCCGCGACGGTGAGAACCGCGTGACGATGGCGATCAACGTGATCGAGGACATAACCACGCACAAGCGAGCCGAGCTGGCGCAAAGGTTCCTGGCCGAGAGCAGCGCGGTGCTCGGCGCCTCCCTCGATCCCGAAGAGGTGCTGCGCCAGGTGGCCGACCTCGCGATCCCCACCATCGCCGACTGGCTGTTCATCGACCTCGCGCTGGATGGCGCGGGGATCGACCGGGTGGCAGTGGCCCACGCCGACCCCGCGCGCCTGCGCGAGGCACAGGATCTCTACCGGGCTGCGCCCCCGGCAAGAAACGCCCCTCTGGGCGTTCCGAACGTGCTGCGGACGGCCCGCGCTGAGCTGCACAGCGACCTCCAGGAGGAGCTCGATTCCGGCCCCGTCGAAGGGCCCGCCTACTTTCGCCTGGGGCGCGCCATGGGGATGCGCTCGGCGATCGTGGCGCCGATGGCCGCACGCGGCCGCGCGTTTGGCGCGCTGACCCTCGCCACGGACCCCGGCGGCCGCTGCTTCGACGAGCAGGATCTCGAGCTCGCGGAGGAGCTGGCCCGTCGCTGTGCCGCCGCGATCGACAACGCGCGCCTGTTCTCCGAGCGGGCGCATGTCGCCCACACACTGCAGCAGAGCCTGCTGCCGGCCGAGCTGCCCGACATCCCCGGGATCGACGTGGCGGCCCGGTTTCGCCCCAGCGGCGAGGGCAACGAGGTGGGAGGCGACTTCTACGACCTCTTCGAGAGCGGGGCCCACGGCTGGACCGTGGTGATGGGAGACGTGTGCGGCAAGGGACCCGACGCCGCCGCGGTCACGGCTCTCGCCCGCTACACGCTGCGGGCGGTCGCAGGGCGCGAGCGGCTGCCGAGCCGAAGCCTCGAGCTGCTCAACGACGCGCTGCTGCGCCAGCGCGACGACCGCCGCTTCTGCACCGTCGCCTGCGCCCACCTGGAGCCCTCAGACCAGGGCGCACGAGTCATCTGCGCGGTTGGGGGACACCCCCTCCCCCTCCTCGTGCGCAGCCACGGCGAAGTGGAGCCCGTGGGCATGCCGGGCAGCCTGATCGGGATCCTTCCCGACCCGGACATCGAGGATCACTCGGCATCGCTCTATCCCGGCGATGCCCTGGTCTTCTACACCGATGGCGTGACCGAGGACGTCGAGGGCCTTGCGCACCTGCTCGCGGCCTGCGCGGGCGAGGAGGCGGACGACATCGCGGCCCGGGTGGAGAACGCCGCGCTCAGCGCTTCCAATGGCACCCCGCGGGACGATGTGGCCGTGCTGGTTCTCCGCGTCGCGGGCTAGCCCAGAACCCCGGCATGTTGCCCCGGACCGAACTTCGGGTAAATCCGGGGCGGATGATCCCGGGGACGGACCGCGGCGTCGAGGACGGGATGACCCTGCGCCTGCAGGGCAATCCCGAAGCGGCCGCACACGCACGCCACGCCTTGACGCGCCTGCGCTCGGACATCGACTCGCCGCTGATGGAGACGCTGCGCCTGCTGGTGACCGAGCTGGTAACCAACAGCGTCACACATGGCGGGGCCGACAGCGTGGTGCTGAAGGTGCTCGTGGGCCGCGCGGCCGTGCTCACCGAGGTGACCGACGAGGGCCCGGGCTTCGATCCGGCCAAGGCCGGCAAGCCGAGCCCCGATCGCCCCGGCTGGGGCCTGTTCCTGGTGGAGCGGCTCGCCCACCGTTGGGGCGTGCATCACGAGGAACGCTGCACCAAGGTCTGGTTCGAGCTGCTGCGCAGCTGAACGGAGCCTCAGAGCCGCAGCTGCTCCTCGCCCGCCGGGGCCTGGCCAAGCAGCGAGCGGAAGCGCTGCGCCGCGGTGGGCGCGTCGTCGCCGCGGTTGTTGTTGAACGCCACGTGCACCTCGCCGGCCTGCTCGGCCATGGCCTCGACGCGGCGGGCCACCTCGCTCAGCTCGTCCTCCTCGTAGCGCCATCCGAAGCGCTCGGCCACGGACTTGCCTTTGATGTAGCCGTCCGCGTTGCGCCCGTGCAGGCGCAGGTAGGCGACGTCGTCGCGGGTCACGGCGTCGAGGCCCGAGGGCATGATCGAGAAGTGCTCGGCGGGCGGCGCGTCCACGCACACGTAGGCCACGTCATGGTCGGCAAACCAGGCGAGCGTCCCTTCGCGGCGCTCGTCGTCGACCCAGCCGCGGTTGCGCAGCTCGAGCGCAACGCCCTGCACGGCCAGCGCACCGACCAGATCGTCGAGCTCCTCGAGCCGGTGCTTTCGGGGCGAGAAGGCGGGCGTCAGCTGCAGGAGGAAGGACCCGAGCTTCCCGGCCTCGGCCAGCGGGGCGGTCTCCTCCAGTAGCCGGCTCGCCAGCGCGGCCTCCAGCTCGGGTGTGAGGCGCACCCGACCGCGATCGCTGGTCTCCGCCCGCTCGCGAAGGTCCGGGGGCAGGGAGTCGAGCGGCGCCCAGTGGCGCGACAGCAGCCGGTGGGCCTTCACGTCGAACACGAAACCGTCCGGCGTCTGCTCGGCCCACCTGTGCACGGTGGTGCGATCGGGCACGGCGTAGAAGCTCGAATTGAGCTCGACGTAGCCGAAGCGCTCCGCGTACCAGGAGAGCCGCTCGCCGGCCGCCATCTTGGGCGGATACCACTCCTTCACGAAGCCCGGATCGGCCCAGCTCGAGGTTCCCACCAGAATCTTGCCCGCCACCCGACCACCGTACCCCTAGGCTGAGCTCATGACCGTTCCCGAAGCCGCCTGGAAACTCGAGGGCATCTCGTCGCGGGCCTACCAGCATCCCGCCGACCGCGCCGCCACGGCCACTCTGGCCACGGTGCCATACCTCGACCAGGTCGTGCGCAAGCTGGTCTCGATGGGCTACGAGCGCGCTCTGCGGGCCGCCTCGCTGGGAGCGGCGGTGCGGCTGGGACAGGAGCAGCTACCGCACATCTGGGTGCTGCACCGGCAGGTGTTCAACACGCTCGACATGGGGTCCGTGCCCGATCTCTACCTGACCCACTTCCCGCTGGCCAACGCCTACGCCATCGGGACCGAGCGCCCCATCGTCGTGCTCAACTCCGAGCTGGTGCGCATCCTCGACGACGAGGGGCAGCGGGTGGTGCTCGCCCACGAGGCGGCCCACATCCAGTCCGACCACGTGCTCTACCGGACCGCGCTGCTCATCCTGATGCAGATCGGCTCCGCCGCGCGCCTGCCCTTCCTCGCCGGGTTGCCGCTGCTGGCCATCCGCATGGCCCTGCTCGAGTGGTCGCGGGCCGCCGAGCTGTCCTGCGACCGCGCCGCCGCGCTCGTCACCCGCGACCCGCAGGCGGTGTGTCGCTCCCTCATGGTGATCGCGGCGGGCGAAGCCGCCGAGGACCTCAACCTCGATGCGTTCATCGCACAGGGCATGGATTACGAGGTCAAGGGCTCGGGGATCGAGCGCCTGACGAAGCTGATGCAGGATCTGAACGTGACCCATCCCATGCCTGTACGCCGGGTGCGCCTGCTGCTCGACTGGGTGCGCGAGGGCGACTACGACCGCATGGTGCGCGGCGACTACCTGCGCCGCGGCGAGGAGGCCTCCGCGCGCGAGGAGACGGACGCGGCCGGCGCCTTCTACGCCGACCGCGTGGGCAACGCGATCCAGTCCGCGGGAGGATCCGTCGCCGAGGTGGGCCAGCAGCTCGGCGACTGGCTCAAGCGCGTGCGTGGCGGTGAGGGCGGCGAAGACCGCTAGCTCCGACGCTCCCGTTTGTCAGCACTCACATACGGGAAGGCGGGGACGTGTGAGAGATCCAGACACTTCCGAAGCAGGGGTAACGATTACTCCGTACCGCGACGGCCCGTTGATCGTACGCGGACCCGTACAGCTACAGGACATGCACGGGCGACCGATCGCGGTCGACCGCGAGACGGTGGCATTGTGCCGGTGCGGCAAGTCGCGCATCCGCCCACTCTGCGACGGCACACACAAGCTCATCCGCTTTCAAGCGCCAAGCGAGCGGGAAGAGCGCGCGTAGCGTTTGGCTAGGCGGCCACGGCCATGCCGCGGAGCGAGCTGGAGCCTGCCTGCCACGCGTCGAGCACTCGTCCTGCCCAGGCGGCCTCGACGAGGGTCAGCGCTCGCGCACCCCACAGAATGTCGGGGCCGAGCTCTGGCTGCTGACGCGCCAGTCCGCCGGCGAGGTCGACAGCGGCGATGTTCTCGTGCACGGCGTCGGCCACAACGTGCTCATCGAAGAATGCCGACGCCGCAGTGCCGAAGCCCAGTCGCCGCAACCCGTTGGCATATCGACGGTTCGGTATTGAAGAGGTCATCTCAAACAGCGCGAGGTGCCCGACGATCGCTCCGCGCCAGCGCCGGTGCAGTCCCAGCAGCGACATCAGGTTCACCGTCGCCAACGTCGTCGCGGGAATCTGGTCAAGGTAGGCGCCCGGCGTTGAGTCGAGCCCCAGAGCCTCCATCGACCGGGCGAACATCACCGCATGCATCCGGTCAGGACGCCCCCCGCCGTACTCGTCGGCCTGAATCTCCACCAACGCCGCCTTCGGCGGGCCGCTTAGACGCGGTAGCGCCCACGAATGGGGGTCAGCCTCCTTGAGCTGGTACGCGGAACGGTGGATCATGAACTCGCCCACCTGCTCGACCCCGGCCGTCCGCTCGACATAGGAGGAGAGAGAGGGCCCGTCGTCCGCGTCGGCGATCGCCCGCAGCGCAAGGTCCATCTCGTCGGCCGGCGCGCCGTCGAGCGGCTCTCCGACGAGGTCGAACAGCACCCGCTCGAACGCCGCTTCCATCTCGGCACGCGCTTCGAGCAGGACAAGGCTCCACTCCCAGCGATCGGAAACCCCTGGGAGACCGCCGTAGTGCAGTTCGTAGCAGCAGTAGAGAGCGAGCTGCAGGTCCTCATCCTCCAGCGAGCACGTCCGCGCGATCGGGGGCCGCGCCGGCACTGGTTCGTCCGGCGAACGACCGAGCGCGTCGAAAAGCCAGCCGCTGATCTCGCCTCTCGCTGAAGGAAGCCCCACCGTACGTGCCCCCTACCCCCTGCCGGTCGGGCAAACCACGCGCTCAGTCGCAAAAGCGATCGGCGAGCCACCGTGCGAGACCGGCCGCACCCTCGCGGGCGACCACGTCTCGCTGGACCAGAGCGCCGTTGCGCTCGACGAGCCGGCGGGCGCGCTCGATCTCGGCCGCGCTCGAGAACCGATCGGCGACGGGCTCGAGTTGATCCAGGAGCGCATGAAGGCATTGGCGGGTCGGCCGCCGCTCACCCGTATCGAGGTCGGCGAGCGTGCCTTCCACGCCGTGGCGGCACGCCGACCAACGGTTCTCCTCGATGCGCCATGTAGGCGGGTCGTCCACGCCGTCGCCGTCATGGTGACGCTCAGCCAGCAGTACCACCAAAGCGTGCGCGACAGCCGCCACTGCGCCGGCATCGGCGAGCGAGGTCTGGGCATCCGGCACGCGCAGCTCGAGCGTGCCGTAGAGCGGATGAGGTCGCAGCTCCCACCACCACGACCCCGCGTCGGGAACGACACCGGCCGCGGCACCCCACCTCAGCTCGCCGGCCAGCTCGTCCCAGCTTTTCAAGTGAGGCGGGATTCCCTGCCGGGGCAGCAGCTCCGAGATCTTGGGCCTGACGGCGGCAAGCCCGGTCAGGCGTCCCTGATAGACGGGGGAGTTCGCGGCGAGCGCGGCGAGCTCGGGAAGATGCCCCCGCAAGCCGTTGTAGACCGCCAACGTGCGGGCGGCGCCGCCTACCGCCACGTGGATCTGCAGGGCGCACACCAGCTGGCTTCGAGCAATGATGCCGTATTCGCTCGCAGTCGGGTCGTAGCGCGAACCCGAGTTGAGGCGCCCCTCGACGGCACTGAACGGGTGCACCCCCGCCGCAGCCGGGCGTACATGACCCTCGCTCGCCTCCAGCAACCTTGCTCGGCTGGCGGCGAGATCGCGCATCGCGGAGGGCACGTCCCGGTGCGGAGGCGTGGTGATCTCCAGTTGCGACGCCGGCAACTCGAGCTTGAAGGCGGGACTACCTTCCAGTCGCTCCAGCAGCTCCGGTGCGCGGTCCGACAGCTCGAGCGTCCGCGGCTCGAGCAGCATGATCTCCTCCTCCAGCCCGACGGTGAAGGCGACCGGCGCGTCGAACGTCGCTGCGAGGTCGTTGCCCGTCACGGTTTCAACGTTCCAGCTTGGGAAACAAGCTGAGGGTGCGGCTGCTGCGGATCCCGGGTGTCTTTGCTCCAATCAGCGACACCCGGCTGCTCGCGGAGTGTATGCGCCGCGAGCTTCGCCCCGGCGACGCGGTCGCCGACATCTGCACCGGCAGCGGCGCCCTCGCTGTGCTCGCCGCACTGGCGGGCGCCGGACGCGTGACGGCAATCGACATATCCCGACGAGCGGTGCTCGCCGCGAGACTCAACGCCCGACTCAACGGCGTCTCACTGCGCTCCCTCCGCGGAGACCTCTTCGGCCCGCTGGGAGGCGAGCAGCTTGATCTGATCGTCAGCAACCCGCCGTATGTACCCACCCCCACGGACGCCATTCCCGCACGTGGGCGGGCAAGGGCGTGGGACGCGGGCCGCGACGGGCGCATGCTGCTGGACCGCATCTGCACCCAAGCGTCGCGGTACCTGGCGCCCGGTGGGACATTGCTCGTCGTGCAATCGCACGTGTGCGACACCCAGCTGACGCTCGACCAACTGACATCTGGAGGCCTGGCTGCGGACATCGCGGCCTCACGAGTTGGCCCGCTGGGACCGCTGCTCGCGGAGCGCGCCGAATGGCTCCAACGAGATGGTCGCCTTCAACCGGGCGTCGATGAGGAGGAGCTCGTGGTGATAAGGGCGCGGCGCCCTTGCGCGCACGTTGGTACGCGCGTGGGTAGCTCGGATACGCGCATGCTGGCTTAGCCCAGCGGCTTGCGCTCGAGCCGGTGGACCGCGGGGCCGTGAAGCACCTCGCCGGTAGGGGCGAAGCGCGATCCGTGGCAAGGGCAGTCCCAGCTTCGCTCAGCTCGGTTCCAGTTGACCTGACAGCCGAGGTGAGTGCAACGCGTCGACACCGCGACCAGCTCTCCCTGCTCGTCGCGGTAGGCGGCCACCTTCTGGCCGTTGTGGGTGACGATGTCGCCCTCTCCGCGCGAGAGGTCCTCGATCGACCGGGAGCCGGGCTTTGAGACCCTGTCGGCGACGAAGCGCAACCCGGCCTCGGCGTTCTCTTTGACGAAGCTGGCGGCAGAGGCCCTCGGCGTGAAGCGGTTCGGGTCAAACAGCCCAGCCGACGCGTTCTCGCGCTCGCGCACGAGATCGGCCAGCAGCAACGCCGCGGCGGTGCCGCCGGTCATCCCCCACTTCGCGAAGCCGGTCGCCATGAAGACGCGATCGGCCCGCAGCGTGAGCGGGCCGATGTAGGGAACCCCGTCGATCGTCGTGTTGTCCTGTGAGGACCAGCGGTAGTCGACCGACTGAACGTCCCAATGGTCGCGGGCGAAGCCTTCCAGACGCCGGTAGCGCTCCTCGGTGTCGCCGCCGGTCCCGGTCTTGTGGCCTTCGCCGCCGACGAGCAGCAGCTCCTCGCCGGCAAGGGGCACCGCCCGTACCGAGCGGGTCGGAGAATCGCCGCTGATGTGCATGCCTTCAGGCGGGGGGCCGGCGATGTGGCACAAGATCGCGTAGGACCGTTGTGGGTGGACGCGAGCGAAGGCGAGCGAGCGGTCGAGGAACGGGTAGTGGGTCGCGACGACGACCTTGTCGGCGGTCACGCGACCACCTGGAGTCTTGACCACGCAGTCCTTGTCGGTGTCGACCTCCACGGCGCGGGAGTCCTCATAGACCCTGCCGCCGGCTCGAGTGAGGCGCTCTGCGAGCGTCAGCAGGTACTTGCGCACGTGGAACTCGGCCTGGTCACCAAAGCGCACCGCGCCGGCGACGGGAAAGGGCAGCGGCGGCTCGTCGGTAAGGGTGGCCGGCAGTCCCGCCTCGACGGCGGCGGCCACCTCGTCCTCGAGCTTGGCGCGGCTGCCGTCCGAGGTGACGTAGGCGTAGGACGCCTGGCGGCGGAAGTCGCAGTCGATACCGTCGCCCTCCACCCGCGCAGCCATCCACGCCAGCGCGGCCTGGTTGGCCTGGCCGTAGGTACGAGCGCCCTCGGCACCGAACTTCGCGCGCAGCCGCGCGTAGATCAGCCCGTGCTGGGAGGAGACCTTGGCCGTTGTGTAGCCGCTGACGCCGCGGGCGAGCTGGTTGGCCTCGAGCAGCACGACGTCGATGCCGGCCTCATTGAGCAACAGCGCCGTCGTGATGCCGACGATACCGCCACCGATCACGACGACATCGGCGTGAACATGTTCGTCGAGCGAGGGATGCGCCGGCTGCTCGGGGCCGGTCTCGATCCAGACCGACTCGTTCGTGGTGGCGGCGACGCTCATGCCGAGGACGGATTCTTGCCTTGCTGGGCAGCCTTGCGCAGGGCAAGGTCCTCGAGGCGCATCAGCGACTCCGCGTTGCGGCCGGGCGTTGAGAGCTGCACGAGCGGGCTGAACGCGAGGAACGCGGTGACCCCGTCGGGGTTCTCGGTCATGCGAACCACGGTGCCACCGTCGCGAGGGGTCATCGTCAGCGTCACGCGTGCGGTACCGAACGGACGGGCCTTCGCGCGGATGCGCAGCAGGTCAGGGCGGCGCGCCTCGAGCGACACCGTGTGATCGCTCACCGTGAAGGGCCCGAACCCGATCGTGTGATGAAACTTCGAGTCCGGGGCGGGCCAGTCGGGGTCGGCGTCACGGATCAGCTTCGAGCCGACGACCCAATAGCCGTAGCCACCTGGACTGGCCAGCACGTCCCACACCGTCTCGGGCGGCACGGGCATGAACCTTTCGGTGGTTGCCACGATGCACCGCTACCCGCTTGTCCTCGCGCTACGCCTCCTCGTTCGGGTCCTCTTCGGCCGCCAGCTTCAGGGAGCCGTCAAGCACCTCTTGGAAATGGCGCTGCTGGATCGGCAGCGCCCAGTCGGTGAGCTTGCGCAACTCGTCGATGCCGGCCCGCTCGTTCAGCTTGGCGACGATCGACCAGTGGCCGACCTCGCCCGCCTCGGCCATCGTGAGGAACTCGAACCCGTCGAGCGGGTCGTCCTCGTCGGCGAGATAGGCGTGGCGCATCTCCGTGGCTTCCCGCTTGACCGCGCGAGCCTCGTCGAGGATCGCCGTCTTCTTGCCCTTGAACGATGAGGCCAGTGCCGTGCAGCGGCGCTGGGTCTCGCGGGCATCCTCGCGCGCCTGTGCGAGCTTCTTGGCCAGCGGCTCGTGCTCGGAGCCCAGCATGCCGCGCACCTCCTGCGCGGCATCCTGGGCGGCCATTGCAAGGCCGAGCACCTCGGCCAGCTTGCTCTCGAGGTTTGAGAGGGTGGCCATGGCTAGGAGACGGCGTCCTTGGCGCCCTCGACGACGTCCTTGACCTTGCCGACGACGCCGTTCGTATCGTTGGCCACCACACCGGTGGGCTCATCGGACAGGCCGGCCGCGTTGCGCAGCCGCCGGGCGATGTCCGCGATCTCCTCCGGCGCGTAGTCCGGAGCGAAGACGCCCTCCTGGGCAGGCAGATCAAACGGCGGGGTGCCCTCGGGCGCCTCGTCGACGACCTCGAGGTCCTCGCCTGTCTCGGGGTGCGCCCCGTTGAAGACCGCCGCGAGCTCGAGATAGTCACCGGGCGAGAAGCGGTAGAGCTTCAGGTGCTCGCCCTTCTGGATGTGCGGCTGGCACTCGGGAATGGTGTCCGTCGGGATCCGCGGCGAGGGGAACATCTTCGAGAGGTCCGCGCCCGTGAGCCGCTCTACCGCCCGCGCGTAGGCCACCTGGTGGACGCCGCCGCGCACGAGCAGGTACCCCGTCAGCGCCCGCGCCGCCGGGTGGTCGACCATCTCGTAGACCTTGAGCTTGTTGTTGCGCGCGCCGGTCTCGAGAAAGAAGTTGTGGGTGAGGTCCTCGACGAGATCGCCCGTCGACGTGACGTAGTCGCCGTTCCAGGGCTTGCCGTTCGAATCCTGCACGAGCGCGGCCGCTCCACCCGAGATGAAATGCTGCGGGTTGAGGAGGTCGCCCGCGGCGGGGAGGGCGTTCTTTTCACCCGCACCGGTGAGCATCGTGTTGATCGTGGTCGCGACGAGCTCGATGTGCCCGAACTCCTCGGCGGCGATGTTGGCGACCAGGTCGAAGAAGGGGCGTGCCTTCTGCCGAGCGCGGAAGTTGAACGACTGGTAGGTGTAGTTCATGAAGGTCGACATCTCGCCGAACTTGCCGCCCAGCAGCTCCTGTACGGCGGCGGCGCCGGCGGGGTCGGGAGTCGATGGCGGGGGCAGCTCGGTCTGGAGTCGGTCGATACGCAGGATCATCTTGGCGTGCTCCTATCTAGGACGTAGTCTTGACTAGGACCGACTGCCCGAGAGTTGGATAGGTAAACATGGGGTGATGACGGTCGAGCAGGACTACGGCGAACTGCTGCGTGCGCGCGGCCTGCGGGTGACCCCCCAGCGGCGGGCCATCCTCGGCGCGTTCTCGAACGGGCCCGCCGAGCACCTGTCCGCCGACGAGATCCACGCACGGGCGGCGGCCGTTGTTCCGGAGTTGGGCCGCGGGACCGTCTATGCGACCCTCGCCGAGCTGACGGAGCTGGGGATCCTCGGTGCTCTCGGCAGCCCGGAGCCGGTGCGCTACGAGACGAACACCAACCCGCACCACCACTTCCGCTGTCGGCTGTGCATGAGGATGTTCGACATCGAGATCCCCGAGCCGGCGACCGAGAGCCTCACGGATAAGAGCTTCGTAGTTGAGCACGTGGCGGTGACCGCAGAGGGAATCTGCGCCGCATGCGTGGCCTACGACAAGGGCCTGCGAGCCGGCGCGAGGCGCGCCCGCAACCGGCCGTCGTCCGAGCTGCCCGCGAGCGTCGCCGCCACGACCGTCGGCACGCCGGTGGGCACGCTCGCGCTCGGCGCGACGCCCGACGGAGTGGTGCGCGTCGTCTTCGACAGCCATGCCGACGTCCCGGCGCTCGAGGACGCGATCCGCGCCCGGCGGGGCACCCGCGCCGCCCGCGGACAGATCGCCGCCGCGAAAAAGGCGATAGCCGCGTACTTCGCCGGCGGCCAGCCCGGCGATTGCGCGATCGACTGGGCCAGCCTCACCGGCGCAGGGACACTGCGCGCCGCCATGACCATTCCCTGCGCGGAGGACGTCTCCTACGACGGTCTCGATCCCTCGACCGGGGCACAGGAGATCGGGCAGATCCTGGGCGCCAACCCGCTGGCGATCCTCGTTCCGTGCCACCGAGTGACACGGGGGCACGAAGTGCCGGCGGAGTACGTGGGAGGCATTGAGAAACGCGACGCGTTGCGGGAGTTCGAGCGCGCGACGCACGGGCTCGCGCGGTCGCCGCGCGAGCTTTCGGCGTCCTAGCGGCCGCGGCGGCCGAAGGAGTGCCCCGCGGGAGCCACCGCACGTAGATCGCCTTCCTCGGCGAAGGGGTGCGAAGCGTCGGCCTGCCCGTAGTCGGTGCTCCACGCCCGGCGCGGCTCGATGTGCTTGACCTTCGCCGCGGGCAGGTCGGGGCGCTCCAGGCGCTCGATGTGGTCGACCAGCACGTTGGTGGTGCCCTCGCGCTGCTCCAGGCGACCCGTGGCCAGCACCAGCGGCTCGGAGCGCACGGCCAGGCGAAAGCGCTCGTGGATCGGCGGGGGGACGATCAGGTTCAGCGTGCCCAGCTCGTCCTCGAGCAACATGAAGGTCACGCCCTTCGCGGTGGCCGGGCGCTGGCGCGCGATCACCAGGCCGGCCACCCGCACCCGGCGCCCGTGCTGTCCGATCTCGAGCTCCGCGCTCGTGCGCAGGTCGGAGGGCAGGCCGGGGCGCATCAGCTCGAGCGGGTGCTCGCGCAGGGTCACCCCGGTCGAGCCGTAGTCGGCCAGCATCCGCTCCCAGGCCGACAGCGCGCGCAGCTCCGGCCCCGCGTGGGGCTCGAGCGGCAGCGCCAGCTGCGTGCCGTGGGCTCCCACGGGCACGCCGGGCACCGCCACCCCGAGCATCCACAGCGCCTGCCGCCGCCGCCCCGCCGGCGGGCCCTCGGCCAGCTCGTCGCACGCGCCCGCCCAGGCCAGCTTGCCCAGCGTCTCCGCCGAGGCGCCCGAGCGGCCGGCCAGGTCGCCCAGCGAGCGCCACGGCCCGCCCTCGTCGCGCTCGGCGGCCAGCGCGCGGATCTCCTGCTCGCGCACGCCGTTGACGTAGCCCAGGCCGAGGCGCACCGCATCCCCCTCGACGACGCAGTGCGCTTTGCTCGCCACCACGCACGGCGCCCGCACCTCCACTCCCACGCGCTGGGCCTCGTGCACCAGCGAGTCGGGCGGATAGAAGCCCATCGGCTGCTCGTTGAGCAGCGCACAGAGGAACTCGGGGTGGTAGTGCACGCGCAGCCAGGTGGACTGATAGGCCAGCAGGCCGAACGCGGCCGAGTGGGCCTTGGGAAAGCCGAAGCCGGCGAAGCCCACGATCTGGCTCCAGACCCGCTCGGCCGACTCGGGCGCGGCGCCGCGCTCGACCGCGCCGGCCAGGAACTTCTCCTCGTAGGCGCGCAGAGCGGCCTCCGAGCGCTTGCGGCTCATCGCTCGCCGCAACCCTTCGGCCTCGCCGGCGCGAAAGCCGGCGAAGGCCATCGCCACCTCGAGCACCTGGTCCTGGAAGACGATCGTGCCCAGCGTGTCGCGCAGCACCGGCTCCAGCATCGGATGCTCATAGGGCACCTTGAAATTCGGGTCGGCCCGCAGGGCCTTGCGCCGCTCGATGTAGGGATGCACCGCGCCGCCCACGATCGGCCCCGGGCGCACCAGCGCCACCTGAACGGTGATGTCGTCGAGGTTCTCGGGGCGCGTGCGCTTGAGCATCTGCATCTGTGCACGCGACTCGATCTGGAAGACCCCCATCGTCTCCGCGTCCTGGATGCGGTCGTAGACCTCGGGGTCGTCGTAGGGGATGCGCGACAGGTCGATGCTCTCGCCGCGCACGCGTTCGATCTCCACCACGCAGCGCTCGACGGCGGAGAGCATCCCCAGGCCGAGCAGGTCGATCTTGAGAAAGCCGGCGTCGCCGCAGGAGTCCTTGTCCCACTGGACCATCTGGCGGCCCTCCATCGAGGCCGGCTGCACCGGGCAGAGGTCGATCAGGGGCTGGGTGGAGATGACCATCCCGCCCGGGTGCTGGGAGCAGTGGCGCGGCAGGCCCCAGGCGTCGCGGGCCAGCTTGACGAGGGCGTCCCAGCGCGGCGAGCGCTGCCCGCGCCGGTCGCGCTGGGGCACCTCCTCCTCGATGTCGTTGCGGTCCTTCCAGGGGTCGACCGCCCGGGCCAGGCGCTCGATCTCCCCGGGCGGCAGGCCGAGCGCCTTGGCGAAGTCGCGCACCGCCGAGCGCACCTGGAAGGTCGAGTAGGCGGCCACCAGCGCGCAGCGGTCGCGCCCGTAGCGGTCGTGCACGCGGGGGATCAGGACGTCGCGGATGTCGCGCGGGAAGTCGAGGTCGATGTCGGGCAGCGAGGTGATCTCGTCGTTGAGAAAGCGGCCCAGCAGCAGCTCGTTGGCGATCGGGTCGATGTGGGAGAGGCCGGTGAGGTAACAGACGACCGAGGACACGCTCGAGCCCCGCCCCCTCCCCGGCGGCAGCAGGCGCCGCGCGGACTCCGGCCCACGCACCTCGCAGGCCACCTCGCGCGCCAGCTCGAGCATGTCGCGGTGCAGCAGGAAGAAGCCCGACAGGCCGAGATGGCGGATCACGCGCAGCTCCTCCTCCAGGCGCGCCTGGGCGTCGGCGCGGCCGGGATAGCGCTCCTCGACCTTGAGCCGGCACAGCTCGGCGAGCTTCGAGTCGGCGTCGGGATCCTCCGAGCCCGGGTAGCGGTAGCCCAGGTCCTCGGTCAGGTCGAAGCGCAGGCGCTCGGCCAGCAGGCCGCTCTCCTCCACCGCGCGCTCGTGCTCGCGAAAGCGCTCGGCCATGCGCTCGGGTGGGGCGAGCACGTGCGAGGAGTTGCCGCGCCGCCGCGGCTCGGTCTCGTCGAGGGTCGCGCCCATGCGTACCGCGACCATTGCGTCCTGCAGCGCGGTGCGCTCACGCGCGTGCACGTGGACGTTGCCGGTGGCGACGCAGGGCACGCCGAGACGCTCGGCCAGCTCGGACAGCAGCCGGTTGCGGCGGCGGTCATGGCGCCAGAAGGGGCGCTGGAGCTCCACGCGAAAGCGATCGGGACCGAAGATGCCCAGCAGCCGCCGGGCCGCCGCCGCGGCGCCGGGGTGGTCCCCGGCCTCCACGCGCGCGGCCACCGCGCCGTCGCCGGCACAGCCCGACAGGCACACCAGCCCCTGCGAGCAGCGCTCGACGTCGGCCAGCGAGACGCTCGGCTCCTCGTCGATCGGGTCCTGGCCCGGACGGCGGCCGTCGGTGACCTGGGCGGTGGGGTCAGACCAGCCCTCGCGCGCCCAGCGCCGGGTATGCCAATGCGAGGCGGTGATCAGCCGGCACAGGTTGGTGTAGCCCTCGCGGGTCTCGCACAGGAGGGTGAGGTGGCTGCCGTCGTCGAGCGTGATCTCGGCGCCGGTGATCGGCCTCACCCCGAGCGGCTTGAGCGCCTGGGCCATCTCCATGGCCCCGTGGAGCCCGTCGTGATCGGTCAGGGCCAGGGCCGAGTGGCCCTGCTCGGCCGCCGCACCCGCGAGCTCCACCGGGTGCGACGCCCCATCGAGGAAGGAGAAGGCCGAGTGACAATGGAGCTCGACGTAGGGCACGAACACATGTTCGCACACTCACAACCGCCTTCGCTGAAGACTTTGGGGGTCTATGGCCCTCCAAAGTCTTCAGCCGGCGGTTTACGGCTCAGGCCAGCGCTTCCTCGCGAACCTGGGTCAGCCGGAAGTGATTGCCCGACGGGTCGCGGAACCCGGAGTCGATCCCGTAGGGGCGCTCCTCGGGCTCGTCCACGAACTCGACGCCGCGGCCCTTGAGCTCCTCGTAGGAGGCCCGGCAGTCCTCGGTGGTGAGGAAGATCGTGCCCGCGAAGCCCTTGGCCATGAGCGCGCGCACCTGGTCGCCCGTCTCTGCATCCATCACCGGAGCTCCGGGAATGGCCATCAGCACGATCGAAACCTCGTCTTGGCCCGCCGGGCCAACGGTGAGCCAGCGGAAGTCGCCCATCTCGGCGAGGGTCACATCGGTCTGCACTTCGAAGCCCAGCTTCTCGGTGTAGAACGCGAGCGCCTCGTCCTGGTCGTGGACCCACAGCTGCGCGTTGGCGATCTTGATCATGTTGCTCTCCTTGAGTCGACTGAACGGTCGAGAGGCACGCTAAGGGGCCGTCGAGCCACTGTCTTCTCGAAACGTGCGGTGTTGCGGGCGGCCGTAGAAGCGCACGACGCAGGCCGGCACCCGTGCGTGGCGAGCCGCGGGCGGAAAGGACGCGCGGTAGGCCTGGGGCGACGCGTCGAACATCCGCTTGAAGCTCGAGGTGAACGAGCCGACACTCTGCAGCCCGACGGAGAAACAGATCTCGGCCACGGAGTGATCGGTGGTGCGCAGCAGCGCGGCCGCGCGCTCGAGTCGCCGGGTGAGGAGGTAGGAGTGGGGCGACTCGCCGAAGGCGCGCCGGAACTCCCGGCTGAAGTGGGCCCGCGACAGGCCGGCGGCGCGCGCCATGTCGTCGACGTCCAGCGCCTCGAAGTAACGCGCGTCGGCCAGATCCTTGGCGCGCAGGAGGTGGCGGGCGGGAGGCACGAAGGACATACGGGCGATTATCGATGACTTACCGCTTGCTCGCCGGTCCTATGGGGAACAACCGAAAAGAAAAGGAGAAAGCCATGCTGGAGCAGAGCGAAGCGTTCACCGGGTTCGCGGTCCCCGACCTCGCGCAGGCCAAGCAGTTCTACGGCGAGACCCTGGGACTGAAGGTGAGCGACCTGGACGAGGGCGTGCTGATGCAGCTGGAGGTGGCGGGCGGCCGCAACGTCCTGGTCTACGTGAAGCCCGACCACGCCCCGAGCAACTACACCATCCTCAACTTCCCGGTCGACGACATCGACGCGGTCGTCGACGGGCTCACCGAGCGCGGGGTGGAGTTCGAGCGCTACGACGACTTCGAGCAGGACGACAAGGGGATCTCCCGTGACGAGGGCCCGCAGATCGCCTGGTTCAAGGACCCGGCCGGCAACATCCTGTCGGTGCTGCAGGATTGAGTGAGCGCCTGCACGCGGTCGTCGAGCAGCTCGACCTCGAGCCCGGCGACCGGGTGCTCGAGATCGGCTGCGGGCACGGGGTGGCCGCCACCATGGTGTGCGAGCGCCTCGAGCACGGCCACCTCACCGCGGTGGACCGCTCGGCGAAGATGATCCAGGCCGCCGAGCTCCGAAACGCCGCATACGTGGAGGCCGGGAGGGCCGAGTTTCTCGTCGCCGCGCTCGAGGACCTGGACCTCGGCGATCGGCGCTTCGACAAGGTGTTTGCCGTCCGTGTGGGCCTCTTTCACCGCGAGCCCGAGCGGGCCCGCGCGCTGGCGGAACCGTGGCTCGCCCCCGGCGGGACCATCTCGGCGTTCTTTGACCCTCCGGCTAGAGTGCCCCGCCCATGCGCCGACTCCCAGCGGGCCTCGCCCTAGCCTCAGTTGCCCTTCTGTGCCTCACCGCGCCGCCCGCCGGCGCCGCGCTCAAGGCGAAGGGCAGCATCAAGCAGGCGTACGTGGTCGGGGCCAAGAAGGGTCAGCGTCTCGTGCTCCGAGATGGCCAGGGGCGGTTCGTGGCCGCCGGGAGGGCGGACCGCTTTGGCAGCAAGATCTTCCGTGGACTGAAGCCCGGCCCGGGCTACCGGGTGCAGCGCTCGCGGCCCTTCCGCGTGCTGCGCGCCGGAGAGAACCCGGCGCAGTCGTTCTATCGCCGCGAGAAGCTCAAGCAGGGGCTCAACTACGTGACGGTCCGCGACGGCGTGGAGCTGGCCATGACCGTGCGCCTGCCTGCGGGCAAGAAGCTCAGCGACGGCCCCTTCCCGACCTTCATCGAGTACTCCGGCTACCAGGTGGCCGCCCCCAACGACCTGCTGCAGTCGGTGGTCGACTCGCTCACCGGCAGCGGCGCGCCTCCCGATCCGCTGGCGCCCGCCTCCTCCACCGCGGTCGGCTCTCTCATCGGGCCGCTGCTCGACTTCGCCGTGGTGAGCGTGCAGATGCGCGGCTCGGGATGCTCGGGCGGCGCCTTCGACCTCTTCGACCTGCCCACCACCTACGACGGCTACGACGCGGTCGAGACCGTCGCCGCGCAGAACTGGGTCAAGGGCGGCAAGGTGGGCATGGCCGGCATCTCCTTCTCCGGCATCACCCAGCTGTTCACGGCCGGCACCCAGCCCCCGCACCTTTCCGCCATCGCGCCGATGTCGGTGACCGACGACCTCTACACGGGCACGGGCTACCCGGGCGGGATCTTCAACTCGGGCTTCGCGCAGACGTGGATCCAGGAGCGCATGGACGACGCCCGGCCCGCCCCCGCCGGCGGCCAGCCCTGGGCTCGGGCGCTGGTCGCGGCGGGCGACAAGCGCTGCCGCGCCAACCAGCGGCTGCGCCTTCAGACCCAGGACGCGCTGGCGCTGCAGAAGGCCAATCCCTTCCGCACGCCATCCCTGTTCGGACAGAGAGCCCCGGGACCCTGGCTGAAGCGCGTGAAGGTGCCCACCTTCCTCGTTGGCCAGTTCCAGGACGAGCAGACCGGCGGCCACTTCGCCGAGGCCCTCTCCTACCTCAACGGCAAGCCCAACGTCTGGATCTCAGTGCAGAACGGAGTCCACGCCGACTCGCTCGGGCCGAGCACCATCACCCGCTGGGCGGAGTTCATGAAGATCTACGTCGCTCGCGAGGTGCCGGTGGTGCCGCCGACCGTGATCGGGCTGAGCGGCGAGCTCTACCGCTTCCTCGCCGATGCCGGCGCCGCTCCGGTCGAGCAGTCGCGCTTCGCTACCTTCTCCAGCGTCGCCGCGGCCCGGGCCCAGTTCGCGAAGGACCCGCAGGTGCGGATCCTGATGGACAACGGCGCCGGGCCCCAGGGACCGGGCTCGATCGGCGCCACCTGGGAGCTCGGCTACCGGGCCTGGCCGCCGCCCCAGGCCAAGGCCACGGGATATTTCCTCGGGCCGAACGGGGCGCTGGGCGCGAAGCCCGCGGCGTCGTCCTCGGTCGCCTACCAGGCGGACCCGGGCGCCCGGCCCAGGCAGACGCTGCCCGGTAACGGCTCCGACGACGCCTGGAAGGCCCAGCCGCCCTACGACTGGGCCCCGCTCGCGGCGGGCAAGGGCCTCGGCTTCACCACCGGCGGCACTGGACCGCGACGTGGTGATCGCCGGGCCGTCCAGCCTCGACGTCTTCCTCAAGTCCTCCGCGCGTGACACCGACCTCCAGGTCACGCTCAGCGAGGTGCGCCCGGACGGCAGCGAGACCTACGTCCAGAACGGATGGCTGCGCGCCTCGCACCGCAGGCTCAATCCGCGGCGCTCGACCGCGCTCGATCCCTTCCCCACCCATCTGAAGTCCGACGCCGCGCCCCTGCCCAAGGGCCGCTTCACGCTCGTCCGGGTGCCCGTGTACCCGGTGGCTCACGCCTTTCGGGCCGGCTCGAAGATCAGAGTCACGATCCAGGCCACGGGCGGCGACCGCCCGCGCTGGGACTTCGCCACCGTCGACCGGGGCGGCGCCCGCAACACGGTGGCCCTGGGCGGAGCGCGAGCCTCCCGGCTGGTGCTGCCCGTGCTGGCCGGAACGGGCGCCAAGGGCACTCCGCTCCCGGGGGCCACGGCGCTGCGCGGCCAGCCCAGCCGCGCCTACGTGCCGGGGTCGAACGGAGGCTAGGCCCGGCGCTCAGGCGGCCGACTCGTGGCGCCGCTTGGCCCGGTAGAGGGCCTCGTCGGCGCGCACCATCAGGCGCTCGGGATCGTCTCCCGGCTGGTACACCGAAACGCCGAAGCTCGCGTCGATGGCGTCGCCCGAAGCGAGCAGGCGCCCGGCCACCGCGTCGCGCAGGCGCCTGACCACGCGCTCGGCGTCGAGGCGGTTGGCGGCGGGAAGGATCACCGCGAACTCGTCACCGCCGACCCGGTAGGCCTCGTCCGAGCGCCGCAGCTGGCTCTGCAGGGCGGCGGCCAGCAGCTGGAGGGCCTCGTCGCCGGCCTCGTGGCCGTGGGTGTCGTTGAGCGTCTTGAGGTTGTCCATGTCGCACAGCACCAGCGCAAAGCCCACGCCGCTGTCGATCTCGCGGCCCACGTGGGCGTCGAACGCGCGCCGGTTCGGCAGGCCGGTGAGCGAGTCGTGGGTGGCCTCGTGGCGCAGCTTCACCGCCTGCTCGGAGGCGCTCAACGCGGCAACGGCCTGGTTGGCGAACAGCCGCAGCGCCTGCAGGCGGGCGCGCGTCGGCAGCAGCCGGTCGCGCGGGTCGTCCACCCAGATCATCCCGGTCCAGCGTTCGCCGTCACGCAGCGGTACGAGCAGCCAGTGCCGCGACCACGCATGCGGGCCACGGCCGTTGCGCTCGGAGGAGGAGCGCTCCTCGATCCCCAGCCGTGCCGTGGCGATCTCCCCGGGGATGAGGTAGCAGCCGGCCACCTCGAACTCCTCGGTGAGCACGGGCGTGAGCATGTCGATGGTGGTGCCGAGGTTCATGGCCGGGTCGTCGATCGACCATCCCGTGGCGGCCATGGGCCGCAGCGGGCCGCCTCTGGTGGCCGCCTGCTGAATGGCGACCTTGTCGAAGCCGAGCGCATCCTCGATGCCGTCGCACACCGCCTGGAGGACGGCGTCGACGTCGTCCGCCTCGGCCAGCCGAGCGGATACCTCGAGCACGCGCTCGAGCATGCGCTGGTGCTGGACGTCGTTGGCCGTGTTCTGGGCAATCTGCAGAGCCAGCGCGGCGTGGCGCGAGATGGTCACGAGCGCCTCGAGCTCGGGGGCGGACGGGCGCCGGCCGGTCTCCGGCTCGTCGACCGAGATCGCCCCAAGGAGGTTGCCGCGACCGTCGCGCAGGGGCACGAACAGGGCGTCGCCGGGCAGCCAGGCATCCGGGTCCTCGCTCGCGGGCAGCTCGGGAACGTAGGTGTCGATGCCGAGCGACTCCCAGTCGAACTCGCCGTCGGGTAGGAAGTAGGCGCCGCCGCGCTCGAAGCGCGGCACGAACATCGGGGTCCACGTGTCGCTGGGAGAGCTCTTGCCGACCAGCTGTCGCACCGATTCCTCCGAGCCCACCGCAGCAGCGGCGAGCATGTCGTCGTAGGCGGGGCGATAGACGTTGACCACCACGGCCCGGTAACCGAGCACCTCGCCGATGGCGCCGGCAACGTCCTGCAGCACCTCCTCGAGGTCGGCCTCGTCGCGCACCGAGGCGGTGCGCTCGAACGTCACGCCGAGCCGCGAGAGCATGGCCAGGGTGTCAGGCACCGGTGGCCTCGCTGCGCTTGGATCCCAGGGGCACGACCTTGGCCTGCTCGGAGCGCATCTCGCGGCACACGCGGGCCGCCTCGGGGTCCACGTCGGGCCAGCGAACGGCGGGGCGGCCGAGCGCCCAGCCCTGCCCGTAGGCCACTCCCAGGTGGATCAGCACGCGCAGCTCGTCGAGTGTCTCGACCCCCTCGGCGCAGATCACTGCGCTGGTCGAGCGCGCGAAGTGAACCAGCGATCCGATCAGCGCGATCTTGGCCGGATCGGAGTGGACATCCGCCACCAGCGCGCGGTCGAGCTTGATGATGTCCGCGCGCATGCTCATCACCTGCTGCAGCCCGGCGTACCCCTCCCCGGCATCGTCCACGGCAATGCGCGCCCCGCGGGCGCGCAGGGGATCGAGGTGACGCTGCAGCCCGGCCACGTCGAGCACGCGCTCCTCCTCGGTGATCTCGACGACCAGCCCGCGCAGCTCGTCCGGCAGCAGGCGGTTGACCTCGGGTGAGGCGAGGGCGGACGGGCTCAGGTTGACCGACAGGAAACAGCCCGACGGCCGCTCGGGCGCGTCGATCGCCATGCGCACCGCCTCGGCCTCCAGGGCGGCGCCCAGCCCGAACCGGTGAGCCTGCGAGAACCACCACGACGGCGGCAGAGCCGGCTTGTCCTGGAAGCGGGCCAGCGCCTCGAATCCCACGGTCTCGCCGGTGGTCAGGGACACGATGGGCTGGAACACCGGAGTCAGCGCGTCGGCCCGGCCGATCATCTGCGAGAAGTCCTCGCGCTGCTCCTCGGTGACCACGAACACGTGCTCCGGGTCATAGCGGCGCGAGCGCCCCCGTCCCGCGTCCTTGGCCCAAGACAGCGCCCCGTCGGCCAGCTGCAGGAGAGCTCCCGCGTTGCGGGCGTCCTCGGGGAAGCAGGCGATCCCGGCCGAGCAGCGCAACGAGCCGCGCATCGGGGCCGCCGCCTCCACGGCGGTGCGGGCGGCCTCGGCCAGCGCGAGCGCCCGTGATCCGTCGGCGTCGGGCACCACCAGCCCGAACTCGTCACCGCCCACGCGGGCGACCACGCCGATGTCGCGCATCGCCGAGCGCAAACTGGCCGCCGCGGCGAACAGCAGCTCGTCGCCGAAGGGGTGGCCGCGCGAGTCGTTGATGCGCTTGAAGTCGTCGATGTCGATGATCACCACGGCCAGCGGCCGGGCGTCGCGGCGCGCGTTGGCCAGCTCCCTGCCCAGCACCTCCTGGAAGCGGCGGTGGTTGGCCAGGCCGGTGAGGGGATCGCGGTGGGCCAGCTCCTCGAGTCGTTGGTTGTTCTCCTCGAGGTCGACGGCCATGGCGTCGAAGTCACGCGAGAGCTCGCCGAGCTCATCCTTGCGCCGCCAGCCCAGGCGCGTGCCCAGATCGCCCGCGCCCACCGCCTGAGTGGCCAGGCGCAGCTTGTCCAGGGGACGAAATATGCCGCGCCCCAGCACCACTGCGGTGAAGATCGTGAACGAGAACAGCAGAAGACCCAACACAAGCGCGACGCGCTCGTTGCGGTCGCCGAGCAGCTCGTGCGCCGGCCTCAGGTCGTAGGTGGTGGCAAGCGCCCCCACCACCCGGCCATCGTCCTCCAGCGGCGTCACCAACACCTCGGCGTGCCGGTTGTCGCTGCGCAGCTCGGCCGACTCCTCCCGGCCGGCGTTCATGGCCGCCACGGCCAGATCGCCCTCGGTGGAGCCCGCGGGCTGCTGTCCCGCCGAGACCAGGGCTCCTCCGCTGCCCGCTCGGTAGACCGAGACGGAGTCGAGCTCGGGATGGTCGACGAGGAGCGTACGAACCTGACCCCTCAGCTGCACCTCCGAATCGAGCATCCCGGGCTCGCGACCGCGGTCGAAGGCCGTGGTGGCGACCTGCAGGATGTCGCGTGCCGAGTCGCGATACGCGCCGCGCAGCTCGTCGCTCGAGCTCTTGCTGGCCACAAATGCGCATGCGGCGGCCGCGACGGTCAAAGCGACGCTTACCTGAAGGCGGAGGCTACGAAGCGACTGCCTGGAGATAGAGGGGGTCCATCGGCCCACCTAGCTGTCTATCGGCCGCAAGCCGCGGCCCCCTTACCCCAGTCTTTTGGCGCGCTCTCCCTGCGACTAGCGCACGGTGCGCACCCTGATCGCATGCGGGTCGGGCGTGCCCCGCACCTCGCCCACCCGGGCCACTCCAACGAGCCGACCGCTCTTTCCGCCACGCTTCACATCTATCACGCCTACGCCAGGCGTGGAGCCAAATGCCTCGTGTCCGGACGACGGGTTCGGGCCACGCAGCGAGGAGAACATGAAGTCCCCGCGCGGCGAGAGGTCGAACAGGTCGGGGGCCGGGTCGGCGCTGAAGGGGCCGGCCAGCTCGAATCGGTTGACCTCGCGGTCGCGACGCGGATCGACGACCACCACGTCGTTCTGGGTGCGATCGCCCCACCAGATGTAGCGTCCGTGCTCGGTGAGGGCCACGGCGTGCCCATCCACGGGCACACCCTCGTCGTCGCGGCTGAACACGAGCCTGCCGGCCGGGGTGTTGGGGGTGGTGGAGGGCCTGCGGCTGTAGTCGTCGAGCTCGAAGGAGTAGACGTCGTGGCCGTAGGGATCGTCACCGGGAACCGGCGGCACGGTCAACCCGGCCCCGCTGTTCACGTACATCTTGTCCTGCACCTCCATCTCCCCGCAGCCGTTGTCGTCGACGTGGGTGCGGTCGTACTCCGCCACGATCCGCATGGGCGTGGTGTTGTGGTCGACCACGAACATGCCGCCGCCACGCAGCGTGACGAAGGTGAAGCGGCCGTCGCTGGTGGTGCGCGGGCAGATCGGCGCGTTGTCCGGGCGCAGGCTCGGGTCCTGGCAGGCCGCCCCGCTCGGCGTGGTGCACGCGGCCAGGTCGATCGTGGCCGACGGCTCGAGGGTGAAGATCTCCCTGCGGTAGTCCGTGCGGATGCGCTGGAGCTGCTTCCCGTTCTGGTTGGCGACGATCAGGTGACGCTGATTGGGGGTCGGCCAGGCGGCGTGCGCCTGGGTGCCCACGTCGATGCACTCGACCGGCTCGCGGGTGTCGGCGTCGAGGAAGACCACGTGCCCGCTGGCCACGAAGGCCAGCGCCGCGTGGGTGTTGCCGCCGGCGCCGTCGTTGTCGCCGCCGTTGAAGACGATCATGTGCGGGCGCACGGGGACCGTTCCGGTCCTCTGCTGGCACATGGTGCGCACGGATCCGGCGAGGTCCACCGTCTCCGGAAGGGCGCTGGCGGTGTCGCGAGTGAGCTCAGGGCCGTCGAACACGTACAGCGTGCCCGCGCCGGCGTTGAACCTGTCTTCCTGATCGACCAGCCACACCTCGTAGGAGCCTCGCTTGTGGTGGTCACGGTCTTTGGGGTGGTGGCCGGTACCGGCACTGGCCACCACGGCAGCAGCCGCGGTGCAGAAAATGGCAACCAGCATCACGAGAAGCAAACGGGGCTTCATCGAATCCTCCTGGACGGTAAAAATCGGGACGGGTAACCGCCGAAAAACGGCGCCTCTTACCCGCCCTATTCGGCAGGTGCAGATCGCGCTCGAACCCCCTCCAGAGGGATGGGGGTTCGCTGGAGGTTCGAGCCGGGAAGCTTTCGCCGAGAGTGCAGATTCAGCCCAAGCGGGCGCACAGGCGCCAGCGGGATTCGGAGGCCGCTGTCCTGCTTTGAGGGTCTCCTGGCCCTACAGCCACCGGCCGCCAAGCCCTAGGCCCGCTGCAGAAACCAACCCCCAGCGACCAGGTCGCGAAAGACGACGATGTTGCGGCCGTCCACCAGCACGAGCTCGAAGTAGCGCCGGCGCAGGGGCCGGCCGGTCCACCAGCGGTCCTCCACGACCCATTCCTCGCGCACCGAGTCGACGTCCCGGGCTCCCACGGCCAGCGGCACTCCGCTCTCGTCGGCCTGCACGCTCGCGGGCTTGGGCTCGCCGAGCCGTCGCGAACCGGCGGGAGTCAGGGCGCTTGGGCGTCGGGGAAGGGCGCGAGCACCGCGCGGCGCTCGGGAATGCGCGAGCCCGAGTCGATCTCGAGGATCCTCAGAGCGGCCTCTGAGCCCGCGGCCTGGCGCGCCTGGCGGACGGCCTCGCCCAGGCGGCCGCGCCGGATCGCCGCCGCCTCGTCGAGCAGGCGGCCCTGATCCTGAGCGGGCGGCCCGAAGGCTTCCACCTCCAGCGCCAGCGAATCCGCCGGCGCCGGCAGCTCGGCCAGCTTGGGGCCGACCGCGAGTTGGATCCGACGGGGATCGGCGCTCGCGTTGCGCAGCGTCACGGTGATGCGCCACGTGCCGCCGGCCACGAAGCGCGCCGACACCGAGAGCCCGCGCAACGCCCGGCCGCGGCGCTCGCGCCGGGCGAGCACACGCGCCACGAGCAGCTCGAGCGCGCGCTCGAGCTGCTGCCCGGAGGCCGCCTCGGGCAGGTCCAGCCGCTCCAGCACCGGCTCGGGGGGCCGTCGCGGCTCGAGCGCGGAATCACGTCCGCAGGCCAGGTCGAGGGCCAGCAGCCCCGGATGGCCGAAGCGCTCGGCGACCACGCGCGCGGAGAGACTCGCAAGCTCCCCGAGCGTGCGGATCCCGAGCTGCGCGAAGAGCTCGGGAAGCGACTCGAGCTCGAAGCGGGTGCGCAGCAGCGAGACGGGCAGCGGGTTGAGGAATCGACGCAGCTCATGCTCCTCCACGACATAGGAAAACATCGCTGCGCGTCCGGCCGAGCCGGACGCTTGCGCCCTGCGACCCCTTCTCGGCCTGACCTGCAGCGCCGCGGCGTGGGCCGCGAAGCGACACGGCGCCGCTCCGAAACGAGCGCCGGGACCCAGCGCCCGGCGGGCGGCCGACAGCACCCCGGCCAGATCGCCGCCGTGGAGGCCGCGCAACCCATCCGATTCGAAATAGGCCACCCCCGCGCGATCGGACTCGACCTGCGCCCCGATCGCCTCGAGGCGGTCGAGCAGGGTGTTCCAGAGCGAGCGCACCCCTTCGGGATCGGGCGGCACGAGCCGCAGGCCCGGACAGCGCGTCATCGCCTCGCCCAGGCGCATTCCCCGCACGACGCCGAAGGCCTCGGCCGGCGCGGACACCTCCCCCACCACCTGCTCGCGTCCCGCCTCGGGGGCCAGCGCGGCGGGCTCGGCGAGCAGCGCCCGCCTATCGCTCAGAGCGGCGAGGAGCTCGAATCGGGGGTAGAGGACGCATACGATCATCTATCGAACGCATGTTCGCATCAGCTTCGGCGGTGTGCAAGCTCGAACCCGAGCTCTATCCCGCCAACCCCGCCGCGATGCTCGCGAGGCCGGTGGCCGCCACCAGCGCGAGCACGGCGGTGAAGAAGCGCTCGCGATCGAGGCGCCGGAAGGCGAGCATGCCGAGCACGTGGCCCACCACGATGATGGCGAGCAGCGGCAGGATCGTCGTGGCCTCGAGCCCGCCCGCGCCCTCGGCCGCCAGCAGCAGGCCCACCCCCGCCAGGTTGAGCGCGAAGAAGCTGACGGCCAGCGTGGCGCGGAACTCCTCGGGCGTCATCCCGCGGGCCTCGAGCCAGATCACCACGGGCGGCCCGCTCACGCTGATGGAGGTGGTGAGAGCGCCGCTCACGAAGCCGGCGACCCAGCCGCCGCTCGCCGGGAGCCGCGCGGGCCGCGAGCGCCTAAGCAGCTGCCACGCGGCCGCGAGCACCACGGCCACGCCCACCGCCACCTGAAGCGTCGCCTTGGAGAGCTGGGTGAGCGCGACCAGGCCGACGACCAGCCCGGGCGCGGCCGCAACCAGCACGGGCACGAGCGAGCGCCAATCCACGTGGTGCGGCCGGCCGTGCTCGAAGAGTACGAGCACGTTGAGCACGAGGCCCAGGAAGAGCAGCGTCGTGACCGCCTCGACCGGCTCGAGCACCGCCAGGAGCGCCGGGCTCAGCACCAGCGCGAAGCCGAAGCCGGTCGCCGACTGCACGAAGGCGCCGGCGAGGGCCGCGAGCGCCGCAAGGGCCATCAGTCGACCGTCACGAGCTCCTTCGGGAATGCGGTCAGGCTCTCGCAGCCGTCCTCGGTCACCACGACGAGGTCCTCGATGCGCACGCCGAAGCGGCCCGGCAGGTACACCCCGGGCTCCACGGTCACCGCGTTGCCCGCCTCCAGCTCACCCTCCGCGGTCCGCGCCAGGCGCGGTGCCTCGTGCACCTCCAGCCCCACCCCATGACCGAGCCCGTGGCCGAATCGCTCCCCGTGCCCGCCGGCGTCGATCAGATCGCGGGCCACGGCGTCGACCTCGCGGCACGCGGCGCCGGCGCGCACCGCATCGCGGGCGGCGGCCTGCGCTTCGCGCACGAGCTCGTAGACCTCGACCGCATCGTCCTCCAAGGGGCCGGTGGCGAACGTCCGTGTGCAGTCCGAGCAGTAGCCGTCGAGCTGCGCTCCCATGTCGATCACCACGAGCGTGCCGGCGGGAATCTCCGTGTCGCGCGGCACGGCGTGCGGGCGGGCACCGTTCTCGCCCGCCGCCACGATGGCCGGAAACGAGGGACCTTCGGCACCCGCGTCCTCCATGAAGCGAGCCACGTCGAGGGCCACCGCGCGCTCGCTGCGGCCGCCGAGCCCGCGTTCGCGGATGCGTTCGTAGGCGGCGTCGGCGATCTGAGCCGCCCCGCGCATGGCCTCGAGCTCCGCCGGGTCCTTGACCGCCCGCAGGCGCTCGACCAGGCCGCCGGCGGCCACAAGCTCCACGCCCTCCCCCGCCTTGCCGGCCAGCTTGGCGTGCGTGCGCACGGTGACCGTCGCGTCGTCGAACCCGGCTCGGCCGGCGAGGCGCCCCGCGACGCCGGCCAGCATGTCGCGGCCCACCTCCACCTGCTCGAAGCCGTCCACCTGCGCCTTGGCCTGCTCGACGTAGCGAAAATCGGTGAAGAACAGCCGCTCGTCGCCGGTGATCAGGCACGCGCCGTTGGTGCCGGTGAAGCCGGTGAGCCAGCGCACGTTGACCAGGTCGCTGACCAGCAGGCACTCGAGCTCTCGCTCGCCGAGGAGGGCGGCCAGGCGGTCGGCTCGCTCGCTCATGCCTCGATCCCCGCGCGCAGCAGCTCGAGCGCCTCGCGGTAGCCCTCCGGCCCCTTGCCCTGGACGGTGGCCAGGCACAGGGAGTCGATCACCGACACCCGTCTCCACTCCTCGCGCTGGTCGACCGCGGAGAGGTGTACCTCGACCGCGGGCAGGCCCGCCACCTCGAGCGCATCGCGGATGGCCCACGAGTAGTGAGTCCACGCCCCGGGGTTGAGGATGAGGCCGTGGGCCCCCTCGCCGGCGCGATGCAGGTACTCGCAGTACTCGCCCTCGTGGTTGGTCTGGAAGAAGGCCACCTCGAGCTCGAGCTCGCGCGCGAAGATCTGAACCCGCACCTCGAGCTCGGTCAGGGTCAACCCGCCGTAGTGCTCGGTGGGGCGTCGTCCGAGCACGTCGAGGTTGACCCCGTGCAGAACGGAGATCCGGTGTCTCACCATGCGTGCACCTCCTCCACCGCCTCGCGCAGCCGCTCGCTCTCGATCTCGTGGCCTGGGGTCACCACGCCCGGCGCCTCCACGAGCACGAACGGCACGCGCCCGCCCTCGCTCTTCTTGTCGCGCGCGACCAGCGCCACCACCTCGTCGACGCCGGCCCCGGAGAAGGAGAGCGGCAGGCCGCGCGCCGCCAGCAGTTCGGAAACCTCGGCCCGCAGCGCCTCGCGCTCGGACAGCCTCAGCGCGGCCAGCAGGCCGATCCCCACCGCCTCGCCGTGGCGGTAACGCCCGTAGCCGGTGGCGGCCTCGATCGCGTGCCCCACCGTGTGCCCGAGGTTGAGCACCTGCCGGCGCCCGCCGTCGCGCTCGTCCTCTCTCACCACCCCGAGCTTCGTGCGCACGCAGCCCATGATCTCCCGCGCTCCGGGCGGCTGGCCCTGGCGCACTCGCGCCCACAGCGCTCCGCCCGCGATCAGTGCGGTCTTGACCACCTCCGCATAGCCCGCCGCGGCCTCCGCCTCCGGCAGCGTGTCGAGCGCCGCGGGGTCGCACAGCACGGCGGCGGGCTGGTGATAGGAGCCCGCGTAGTTCTTGCCCTCCGGGAGATCGACGCCGGTCTTCCCGCCGTAGGCCGAGTCGACCTGCGCCACCAGCGAGGTCGGCACCTGCACGTGGCCCATCCCGCGCTGGTACACGGCGGCGCAGAATCCGGCCAGGTCGCCCACCACCCCACCGCCGACCGCCACCACGAGGTCCGAGCGCTCGGCGCCGGCCTGGGCCAGCGAGCGCAGCACCGCTTCGGCCTGGGCGAGCGTCTTGCGCTCCTCGCCCGCCGCCACCACCGTGCGGCTGTGGCCGTCGACCTGCTGGAGCGGCGCGACGTTCTCGTCGGTCACCACGTGGCGCCGTCCGCCGAGCGGCGGGAAGAAGCCCGACTCGATCAGCCCGCGGCCGAGGAACACGGGATAGTCGCCGGACTGCGCCGTGGCCCACACGAGCCGCGTGCCCGAGGGGGCCTCCCGCAGCGCGGCCAGGAACGGCAGCGCGCGGCGCAGCGCATCGCGGTCGCCGGGCGGCATCACCCCGTCGGCCACCGACTCGTAGAGGGCCACCCGGTCGCTGTGCAACTGGGCGAAGCGGGTCCGGTCACGCGCCAGGGGCCGCCCCCCGCCCGAGGCCCGGCGCCAGGCGCTCTCGGGATCGACCTCCAGGTGCACCACGGTGTGGCGGCCGAGCGCCTCGCGGACGCGCTCGGACTGCACGGCGCCGCCGCCGAGCGCGATCACCGGAGCGTCGCCGCGGGCCAGCAGCTCGCAGACGATCTCCTCCTCGCGCTCGCGGAAGGCCTCCTCCCCGCGGCGGTCGAAGAAGCCCTCGATCGGCTCGCCCAGCGCGAGCTCGAGCTCGCGGTCGGAATCGACTGCGCTCGCTCCCAGCTCGGCCGCCAGCGCACGCGCGCCGGTCGACTTGCCGGCGCCCATGAAGCCGACGAGGACGAGCGCGCCGTCTATGCCCGAGTCCATCCGATCCGCTCGGTGTAGGCGCTCAGCGCCGAGCGGACGTCATCGATGTGGTCGCCGCCGAACTTCTCGCGGTAGCCCGCGGCCAGCACGAGGGCCACCATCGCCTCGCCCACCACGCCGGCGGCGGGGACGGTGCACGAGTCGGTGCGCTCGCGCAGGGCCTGGGCCGGCTCCTTGGTGGCCAGGTCGACGCTGCGCAACGGCTTGGTGAGGGTGGGCAGGGGCTTCATCGCGGCGCGCAGCACCAGCGGATCGCCGGTGGTCATGCCCCCCTCGAGGCCGCCCGCGCGGTTGGTCTCGCGAAAGAAGCCGCGCTCCTCGGTGAAGAAGATCTCGTCGTGGGCCTGAGACCCGTCGCGCTCGGCGAGCTCGAAGCCGTCGCCGATTCCCACGCCCTTCATCGCCTGGATCGACATGACCGCGCCGGCCAGGCGGCCGTCGAGGCGCTCCTCCCAGGAGATGTGCGAGCCGATACCGGGCACGAGGCCGAACGCGCGCACCTCGAACACCCCGCCGAGCGACTCGTTGGCCTTGCGGGCGCGGTCGATCTCGGCCACCATCGCCGCGCTCGCGTCGGCGTCGAGACAGCGCACCGGCGATTCGTCGACGCCCTCGAAGTCCTCCAGGCGCGGCTCGTCGCCCGGCGCGGCCACCGCCCCGATGCGAGTGACCCGGGACACGACCGTGGCGCCGAGCTCGCGCAGAAAGGCCTTGGCCAGCGCTCCGGCCGCCACCCGGGCGGCGGTCTCCCGCGCCGACGCGCGCTCGAGCACGTTGCGGACGTCGCTGTGGCCGTACTTCATGGCGCCCGCCAGGTCGGCATGCCCCGGGCGCGGCAGATGGACCTCGGCCACCTCGGCGTCGACGGGCCACGGGCTCATCCGCTCCTCCCAGTTGCGGTAGTCGCGGTTGTCCACGCGCAGGCACACCGGGCTCCCGAGCGTGCGGCCGTGGCGCACGCCGGCGGTCACCTCGGCGCGGTCCTTCTCGATCTTCATACGCCCGCCGCGCCCGTGGCCGAGCTGGCGGCGGGCGAGGTCGGTGTCGATGTCCGCGGGGCTCAGCTCGAGGCCAGCCGGGAGGCCTTCGACGATCGTCGTCAGGCCGGGACCGTGGGACTCGCCGGCGGTTACGAAGCGCAGGGACATAGCGCCCCTACCCTACAAACGCCCCTCGTCTAGTTATCCGGAGTCGGCGGGACTCCGCTCGACGGATACCCCGCGGGCGGGGCGTTGCCCACCGGCGGAGCCTGGTCGCCGTCGTAGTAGCCGAACGGCACGCTGCGGTGGCAGCGCTCCGAACGGATCGGCTTGCAGGGGTTGAACGGGTTCACGTAGGCCCAGATGTTCGGACCCGGCGCGGGCGGCCCGAACGCGTCGGCGAGGTAGTCCCCGGGACGGTGGACCTCGAAGGCGTTGGAGAGCCCGTCGTGGTCGTGGTCGTCGGATCCGTCCGGCACTCCGTCGCCGTCCATGTCGGGATCGGCCGCGGCATCGAGGTTCCCGAGATCCTCGTTGTCGAGGAAGTCGAGCTCGGGGTACTTGGACTCCTTGGGCAGCCCGTTGCCGTCGAAGGTGGCGGGCCACCATGCCTCGGTGAAGCGGCCGTGCTGCTCGTCCCAGTTGCCCAGGCCGTCGGCGTCGGCGTCGCGCTCGTCGTCCCACAGGGTGCCGTCGTTGTCGATGTCGAGCGCCCAGCGCGCGAGCGTGCCCACGGGAGCCGAGGCCGGCGCCGGATCGATCGACTTCTGCAGGCCGTCGCTGTAGAGCAGCCCGCTCAGCGTCTGCGGCCGGCCGCCGCGCAAAGCGCCGTCCGCCGAGTAGCGGATCCAGAGCTTGTACTCCTCCGACAGCCAGAGCCCGTCGCCGTCGTAGTCGACGTTGCCGTCGCTCGGGTCGAGCGCGTTGGGGTAGGGGCGGCGCCCGGGGTAGGGCAGCGGCAGCGTGCGCGGGTAGTAGTTGAGGTCGAGCGCGGACTGGAACTCGTAGCCGTCCTCCACGTTGTCCGCGTCGGTGTCGCGCAGGCACGGATCGGTCTTGATCTGGATCTCGAAGCTGTTGGTCAGGAGATCGCCGTCGTGGTCCGCGCTCGAGTCGCAGGACGGAACCGAGCCGCCTCCGGGGCCACCCCCGCCTCCCCCGCTTGTGATCACCGGCGACAACCGGCGCGTCGTGAACTTGCTGAACTTGCCGGCCAGCACGCGCAGCTTGAAGCGGGTGGGCCGGGGGCTGCCGGCTCCGCCGGCGAGCAGGCGCCGCACCGAGCCGGGCACGGTCACGATGAGCTTGGTGGTGCTCGCGCGGCGCGGCTTGGCGAACGCCGAGCGCCCGCCCGGCGCCCGGAAGATGATGGTGTTGGCCGTGCGCTTGCTCTTGAAGTGCCGTCCGGTGATGGTGAGCTTGGCGCCGACGCTGATGCGCATCGGCGCGACGCGAGTGATCTTGGGGGTGGGCCCGGTCTTCTTCTTCACCGCCGCGAAGGAGGCGGGAGCGGCCACGAGCAGCCCCACGGCGCAGAGCGCAAGCAGGAGGGTGGAGACGAGACCGCGCATGCCTAGCCCTTATCGACGGCCCGGGGCGCGCTTTGAGTTATCGGATCTGGTGCTGGACACGCTCACGAGGTCGGAGATCAGGGGCGAGCTGAAGCGCCGGCGCGCGCCGGATGCGCTCAGCGCCGCCTTGGGTTGTGCTTCACCGGGCTCGATCAGCTCCACCCGGCGGATCTGGTCGATCCGCAGTCGGTAGCTGTCGCCGTTCTCGTTGGTGAACATGTGCTCCGAGCCGGCCCCGAGATATAGGAATCCGCACTCGGCGTTGTTCGGCTCACAGCGGCCCTCGCCGGCCGTCTCGAGCTTGGAGTCGACGAGGAACACCGCGTTGCCCGCATCGGGGGACACGCCGAGGAACAGCAGCAGCGGGGAGGCGGCGCTCGGCAGCAGGTCGAGGCGCTCCATGCCCTTGATCTTGCGCGTGCGCCCGTTGTTGGTGAACGTCACGTCGAGCACGTAGGTGTACTCGGTGGTCTCGGTGGTGGGGCCCTCGCCGCCGCCGGTCTCGCCGCCCGTGTCCCCGCCGGTGTCGCCGCCGCCGGAGCCGGTGTCACCGCCGCCCGTATCGCCGGAGCCGAGGCCCGTGCCGCCCTCGACGATGTCCTCGCTGAGGGTGACCTCGTCGTCCACCTGCACGCCCTGTTCGAGCTCGTCCTGCGCGTCCTCCACGACCCGCCGCGGCGGGCGGAACGGGTCCTCCGGGTCGAAGGCGTCGAGCGAGGAGCCGTTCTGTTCCAGGGTCTCCGCCAGCTTCACGCTCGCCAGGCCCTTGAGCTCCCTGGACTCGGGCGCGGGAGCGGGCGCGGCCGCGACCGGCTGCGCCGGGCGGAGGCTCCTCGGGGACCTTCTTGAGCACCAGCGGGACCGCGACGAGCGCCGCCAGCAGCAGCGCGGCCACCGGCCAGAGTCGCTTCTCGCGCAGGTCGGCCCAGACGTTGTCGATCAGGTTCTTCATGGGGTGGCCGCCGCCGCCGGCGCTACCGCGGGGTCGGGCGCGGTGCCCGCCGGGGGCGCGGTGCCCGCCGGGGTCGTGTCCGTGGGTGCCGGCCCGGCGGGCGTGGCCCCCGCCGTGGCGCCCTGGGCCTGCGGGGACAGGTAGATGGTCGCCTTCATCTCGGCTCGGATCTTCGGAAAGAGCTCGGGGTCGCTGGCCCAGCGCACCCCTTCGATGGTCAGCAGGCGGCCGCTCACGACCACGTCGCTCTCCGCCACTTCCACGAAGCGCTTCACGCGGTGGAAGAAGTCGGCCAGGTTGAAGAAGTTGCCGGTGAACTCGAGCTCGAGGGGGACCGTCTCCAGCCCTGGCGGCGCGGACGCCGTGGTCCCGGGGGCGGTCGGGGTATCGGTGGCCGCGGCCTGCTCGTTGGCCGTCTGGGCCGTGTTGTTGGCCGCTTCCGCGGCGCCCCCCGGTGCGCTCTGGGCCTGCTCACCGCCGGCCGCCGCGGGCGTGGCGGGATCGGCGGGCGCCGTCGTGCCCGGCGGGATCGCGCTGGTGCCCGTGGGCGCGGTGGCGGCCGAGTCCAGGCGCTCGCCCGTCTTGATCTTGGTGAAGTTGATGCCCGTGCCGGCCGCCGCGGCGTCGAGCTGAACGATCAGGCTGGGCATGTCGACCGACGCCGGGATGGCCTTGCCCAGGCGCACCACCTGCGTGTAGTCGGCCGAGAAGTCCTGCTCGGCTCCCCTGGCGGCGTCGAGCTGCTGCTGGGCTGTGTCGCGGCGGTCCTCCTGCTGGGCCACCTCCTCGGCGGCCTTGGAGGCCTCCTTGCGCTGCGGGGACAGGAGCAGGAACCAGTAGCCGAAGATCACGAGGACCGGGACCAGGAAGATCATGACCTTGCGATCGCGCTCGGTGAGGGTCACGATCCACCGCCCAGTGACGCGGGAACCCCGGTGGAGCCGCGCGGCGCCTCGCGCGGCGGCCCGGTCGGGCTGAAGGTCACGCTCACGTCGAACTTGTAGAGGGCGCCGCAGTTGTCGACCGTCGCCTCGCCCCCGCCCAGCTCCTGGGTCGACTCCTTGAGCTTCACGTCCTCCACCCGGTGCAGCTGGCGAAGGCGGACCATGATCTGGGCCACGTCGTCCTGATCGGGCGTACACCCGACGAAGCTCGCGTAGGGGCCGGTGGGGATCGCCGCGGCGCCGACCGGCGGCGCGGCGGCGGTGGCGTTCGGATCGCCGCTGACCGAGGCGTCGGTGGCCTGCAGCCAGCTGCCCTCGGGCATCACGTGCGAGACCTCGCGCATCAGCCGTTCCCAGTCGAAGCGCGTCTGAGCCACGCCGGCCACGGAGGCGAGCCGCTGCTGGGCGACGTCGGCGAAGCTCGTGTAGCCCGCCTGTGCGGCGGCTTCGGCCTCCAGGCGGTCGGCCTCTGCGCCCGCGGCGGCGGCCTGGCTCGTGCGCTCGGCGATCGTGTTGGAGGTGAGGACGTACGCGGCCGACATCAGGAGCAGCAGCGCCAGCACCCCGCAGACGATGTAGGCGGCCTTGCTGCCCTCGCCGGCCGGTCGCCGCCGCGCCTCCTGGGGCAGGAGGTTGACGGCCTTCACGCCAGCGCTCCGAGCGACAGTCCCGCCGCGACGGTATAGCGGTGGGGATCCTCGCCGGCCTCGAGGCCCGACGAGTCGATCTGGCCGAGCGGCGCGGCGGCCTCGACGGGCATGCCCACGTGCAGGCCCAGGTCCTTAACCAGGCCGTCGTCGGCCGAGCCGGGGCCGGAGAGCACGACCGCGCCCACGGGGCGCGCCTGGGGCTGGGTCATGTAGTAGTCGATCGACAGCCGGACCTCGTCGGCGAGCCGCGAGCCGGCGTCCTCGTCGTCCCAAACGGCCGAGAGCGGACGGGTGAAGAAGCAGGACGACCCGACCGCGACGGCCAGGTTGGTCACGCCACCGAGGTGGCAGAACACGGTGGCGCCCTCCTGGGCGTCGTGTCCGCTTCCCGCCAGGGCCCGCACGAGGGCGAAGGCGTCGAGATCGATGCCCTCCGCCTTCAGGCCCGCGGCCTTCACGGCCTCGACCAGGGTCTCCACCATCTTGCGCCGGGCTGCCACCAGCACCACCTGCATGCGGGGAGTGCCGTCGGGGGCGTCGGCGTAGCCGGCGATCTGGTGATCGAGCACCGCCTCGTTTAGCGGCATGGCGATGGCCTCGGAGGCCTGGAAGCGGACCGCCTGGTCGCGCTGCTTGTCGTCGTCGATGCGCGGAAGCTCGACCACGCGCACCACGATCTGCTGGTTGGCCACGCCGATGCGCACGTTCTTGGGCAGCCCGGCCGTGGCGGCGAACTGCTTGATCTGGTGGCCGAGCGCGCCGGGGTCGGTCACCTCGCCGTCGCGAACGAGGCCGTCGGGAAGATCGAGGCTCGCGCCGCGTACCACCCGGCCGTTGTCGACCTGGGCGGCGGCGAGGTAGCGCCCGTCGATGTCAAGACCGACGGTGCCACGCTCTGAAGACTTTCGGAGGGAGAACGCCATAGGGAGTCCCCCCGTTATCGGCCCAGTCTGTGGCGTACTTAGCCGCCGAGCCGCGTAGTGGACGCCAGTACGCGCGGACTGGCGCGCTAGGACAGAAAGTTGTCCTCGTAGAGCTCGATCAGCTCGGGCCCGGCCAGCAGGCCGGCCACCCCGCCCAAGGCCAGGAACACCCCGAACGGGATCGCCTTCTTGCGCGCCTGGGCGCCCTCGCGGGCGATGATCACCAGACCCGCGACGCTTCCGCTCAAGAAGGCGATCAGCATCGCCGGGACGATGGCCAGCCCCAGGTAGAGGCCCATCGCTCCGGCCAGCTTCACGTCGCCCATGCCCATGCCGCGCGGGTAGGCGAGCAGCGCCACGAAGAGGAACAGGAAGCCACCGGCACCCGCGATCAGGTGCTCGACGAGGTCCTCGCGGTCCACGAGCAGCGTGGCCACGAGGCCCCAGGCCGCCATCGGGTAGACGATCTTGTTGGGCAGCAGCTTGTGGTCGTAGTCGATTCCGGCCAGGGCGATCAGGCAGGCCACGAACGGCAGCTCGAGCGCGAGGTCGGCGTCGACGCCGCGCACGGCCACCACGGCGGCGAAGACCAGGGCGGTGACCAGCTCGACCAGGGGATAACGAGGCGAGATCGGCGCTGCGCAGTGCCGGCAGCGCCCGCGCAGCAACACCCAGGAGACGACCGGCAGGTTGTCGTAGGGCGCTATCGGGCGCTCGCAGGAGGGACAGCGCGATCCCGGCGAGACGATCGACTCCCCGCGCGGCAACCGCCAGATCACGACGTTGAGAAAGCTGCCGATCAGGCCGCCCAGGACCCCGGCGGCGACGATCTCGAAGAGGGCGGGCATGGTGGGCGGAAGCTAGAGCGCTGGGCGGTCGCAGAAAGCGCAAGGGCGGGTCCGAGGACCCGCCCTTGTCGCGGATTGATTGGTCAGGCTCGAGGGCTACCAGTCGCCCGAGGCCGGGCAGGCGCCGTCGCCCTTCTTGTCGCACGACCTGGTGACCGTGCCGTCCGCCGCCTTGGCGATCGTGAACTTGCCGTCCGACTGCGAGTGGGCGACGATCGAGTAGGTATCGCCGACGCCGCTCACCACGGACTTGCCCTTGCCGGCGCCCAGCGGGATGCCGCTCTGGGTCACGTCGTCCGATGCCGCCGCGCCGGTGTAGGTCTGCTCGGTGGCGTAGAAGCCCTCGACGTGCGAGACGAGGTTACGCGCCTGCGACTTGGCGTCGGCGTCCTGGCCCTTCGAGCGCTGGCTGAGGAACGCCGGCAGGGCGATCGCGGCCAGGATCCCGATGATCAGGATCACGACGAGGAGCTCGATCAGGGTGAAGCCCTTCTCGTCGGAATGAATACGTTCGTGGAACTTCCGCAGCATGTGTCCCCTCCTTTGAGGTGACTTTGGTCTGGTGGGTGCCAGTCGCCGCGGCGAGCCTCCTGAACGTCCGGTGGCAGCTCGGCCGGCTCCTTCCTGGAGCTCCGGAGCTTTGCGTCCCCGCCTCGCGGTGGGTTTGCCTTTACACCGTGCTTCTGGCCTCGACCCGGGTATCGGCCTTGCGGGCCCGATCCTTAGTTGTCCGGGGCGCACCTGGCCGTGCGTCCATGCTCCGGGCCTGCCCGCGCTATTTGAACGCGCCGACCACGTTGGCGTAGTCGTCGCTCCAGGCGCGCGCCCCGGGCTCGGTGGCACACGGACGCCAGCCCTTGGCGCGGGCAACTCGGCCGAGGTCCGAGCGCGAACGGCTGAGCGCCACCCACTGGGACGGGTACTTGTAGAGCGCGCCGCGCTGCATCTTGGTGTCGGTCCGGCCGTGGCACGCGAGACCCGCCGCGCGGGCGACGTTGCCGATCACCGGCTCGAGGTCGAGGTACTTGTTCGAGATGTGAAACGAGATCATCCCGCCCGGGCGCAGCTTGCCCGCGTAGAGCTCGACCGCCTCGCGAGTCATCAGGTGGATCGGTATCGCGTCGGAGCTGAAGGCGTCGAGCACGATCAGCCCGTACTTGTCGTCGGGCTCCCGGCCCAGTGAGAGCCGGCCGTCGCCCACCTGGACGTCGAAGTTGCCGTCGCAGTCGCGCAGGAAGCTGAACAGCCTGGGGTTGCTCGCCAGCTCGACCACGGCGGGGTCGATCTCGAAGAAGGTCCAGTTCTCTCCGGTCTGGCTCAGACAGGCCATCGATCCCGCGCCCAGCCCGACCACCGCGACCTGGTTCATCACCGAGCGGTCGGGCACCCCGTCGAGCAGCTGGGCGATCGGGCTGGTCGGGTGGTAGTAGGTGGTGGCCGAGATTCCCACCGAGCCGATCTGCGCGCCGTGCACGATGTTGCCGTTCTTGAGCTCGTGGATGATCCCGTCGAGCTTCTCCTCGACCCGGTTGATCCCGAAGAAGGAGCGGTCCTGGTAGATCACGTCGCGGTCGCCGACGTGCACTCCCCAGATCACCGCCATCGCCAAGGTGATGGCCAGGCCGAAGCGCAGCGGGTTGCGGAACATCAGCACGCAGGCCACGCCCATCGCGATGAACACGGCGCGGTGCTCCCACACGTGGCCCTTGGTGAGGAGCAGCAGGCCGGCGCCCGCCGCGCCGACGAGGATCGGCCCGGCCAGGTGCCGGCGCACCGACAGCTCCTCGCTCCAGCTCCCCGCGCGCATCGGCAGCAGGAAGCAGGCGAGAATCAGCACGAGCGGGTACTCGGTGAGCGAGTTGAACACCACGGGCGCCACGACCACGTTGAACACCCCGCCGAGCGCCCCGCCCAACGAGACCCAGGCGAAGAAGCTGGTCAGCTGCGACGCCGGCGGCCGGTCGGCGGCGAGCTCGCCGTGCATCACCAGCGCCACCGCGAAGAACGCCGCGAGGTTGGCGCCGAGCACCAGCCAGAGCGGGTCGCTGATCCCGATCACGACCATGCCGCCGAGCACGACCACGAGCGGCGGCATGGCGTAGAGCGCGAGCCGGTGCCAGGGCCCAGCGCCCTCGCCGCGCGAGAAGACCAGGATGAAGGAGACCAGGTACAGCGACAGCGGCAGCACCCAGAGCAGCGGGATCGGTGCGAGGTTCATCGTCATCGCCGAGGTGGCGCCGAGCATCAGGCTCGAGGGCACGAAGGCGAGCGCCACCCAGCGCACCCGGCGGCCCGCGCTGATGCGCTGCGCCGGAGCCTCCTCGGGCTCGGCCGCGCTCGCCGGCGCGCGGCGCGAGCGCCACATCACGATGGCCGAGGCGCCGAGCAGCACCGCGAGCACTCCGTAGCCCGCCGACCACAGCCAGCTCTGGGCGTCGAGGGTGAGCTCGCGCTCCACCAGCAGCGGGTAGGAGAGCAGGCCGATCACGCTGCCGACGTTGCTGGCCCGGTAGAGGAAGTAGGGATCGCGGCCGTCGGGGTGGTCGGTGTCCGCGAGCCAGCTCTGCAACAGCGGAGCGGTGGAGGAGACCACGAAGAACGGCAGCCCGACCGACACCAGTAACAGCAGCAGGAGCCACGGGACCGGTGAGCTCGCGACCGGAGGGATCCATCCGTCGGGCACCCCGAGCGGCAGCACCAGCAGGGCCGCGGCCACGAGCGCCAGATGGAGGGCCGCCTGCCGTCGCGGGCCGAAGCGCCGCGTGCTCCAGTGGGCGTAGAGATAGGAGAGCAGCAGCGCCGACTGGAAGAAGAGCATCGCGGTGGTCCACACCGCGGGAGTGCCGCCCAGCAGAGGCAGCACGAAGCGCGCGAACATCGGCTGCACCATGAACACCAGGGCCGCGCTCACCACCAGCGTGAGGGAGTAGAGGGCGACCATGCCCAGGCGCGCGGCCGGCCACGGGAGCGGTTTGGAGGCTGCGCTCCATGGCCCGTATATCGGCATGCCCGGGCGATCGCGCAATCGACCGCCGTTCCGCGATGGACGCTCCCTAGCATCAGGACCGTGCACCTGCGCCGCGCCCTCCTGCTCTTCGCGATCGTGCTGGGTCTGGCCGCGATCGCCGCCTCGGTCTCGCGCCCGCGCGACACCGCGGGCGAGCGCGCCGCTCCGGCCACCACCGAAGACCGGCCGGCACCGACGGTCTCGCCCGGAAACGCCTCCACGGGCGAGCCGCCCGTCGAGGTGACCTTCGACGACGCCGCCCGCGGCGAGCCCACGCGGCGCCTGACCGCCGGCCAGGCGGCCACCGTGCTCGTGGAGGTCGACGAGGCCGGGCAGGTGGAGATCCCCGACCTGGGCCTGAGCGCCACCGGTGATCCGGTCACGCCCGCGCGCTTCGACGTCTTCGGCTCGGCGCCCGGGAGCTACGAGATCCGCTTCACCCCCGCGTCGGCCGACGAATCGGACACCGTGGGCACGCTGGCCATCGAGGCCGACGCCGGTTGACCCGCGGCGGCACGCTCCTCGCCTGCGCCGCGGCGCTCGCACTCGTGCCCGCCGGCTGCTCGGGCGACTCCGCTCCCGCCGAGCCGCCCGCCGGCGGCGACCCGGAGCCCCGCCCCGCGTCCGAGCCCCGCGCGGCGCTCGAGCCCGCCCGCTGCCCTCCCGATCTCGCCGGCTGCCGCACCGCCAGCGGGCGCATCATCTACGTGGAGCGCACCGACCCCGACGGCGACGGCGACGCCCACTTCGTGCTGATCTCGCGCGAGGCGATCACCGGCCCCGGGGTGTCGGTGATCGACGTGAAGCCCTCTTTGCGCCCCTCCCCCCTGCCCGGGCCCGGCGACCGGATCAGCGCGGCCGGACCGGTCTACCGCGGCTCGTACGACCAGAAGCAGATCGAGGCGGTCGAGCTGCACGTGGCGCGCCGTTAGCCTGGGCGGCGCCATGGGCGAGAACAAGGAGCGCATGCTGCGCGGCGAGCTCTACGTCGCCGACGATCCCGATCTGCTCGACGACTTCCACCGTTGTCGCGCGCTGGTCGAGCAGTTCAACGCCCTGAGCGTGACCGAGGCCGATGAGGGGCGGCGCCTGCTCGAGCAGCTGCTGGGGCGCTTCGGGGCGGGCTCGCGGATCCGTGCGCCATTCCAGTGCGACTACGGCTACCTCACGGAGATCGGCGAGCGCACCTTCATCAACTACGGAGCGTCGATCCTCGACTGCGCGAAGGTGACGATCGGCGACGAGGTGCAGATCGCCACCAACGTGCAGCTGCTCACCGCCACCCATCCCCTCGACGCCGCCACACGCCGCGCCGATTGGGAGTCGGCCGAGCCGATCACCATCGCGGACGGGGTATGGCTCGGCGGCGGCGTGATCGTGTGCCCTGGGGTGACCATCGGCGAGAACACGGTGGTGGGCGCGGGCGGCGTGGTCGTCAAGGACCTGCCGCCGGGAGTGCTCGCGGTCGGGAACCCCGCCCGGCCCATTCGTGATCTCTAGGGCAGGTGGCGCGCCCTCCCGTCGAGGCCGGAGTCCAGCGGCAGCCCCATCTCGCGCAGGATCGTGGGCAGGATGTCGACCGACTTCATCGGTGCCCACGAGTCCCGCGACCCTACGCCCGCTCCGGCGAACACGATCGGGATGCGCTGCACCGGCTCCTGGGCGCCGCCGTGGTCGCCTGCCACGCCGTAGCTCGTGTTGTCGCGCAGCAGGCCGACCACGTCGGCGGCGTGAGGCGCAGCCATCGTGTTCACGATCTCTGCGCCGTGGCGCAGCCACCAGCGCCGCTCGGATCTGCTCATCGCCTCCCAGTTGACCGAGTCCAGCCGGTAGCGGTCCCCGTCCGCGCTGAGGCGGTAGCTCGCGATCACGTCGGGCAGCGTGGCCATCACCGCGGCGGCCTCGCGCTTGGCCGCGCGCGACGTGTCGGTGAGCCAGGTCCTGATGGCGCTGTCCTGGTAGCTGAAGCGCACGTTGCCGGTGTCGAGCAGCGGGGCCAGCGAGGGCGACGGGTCGAGATAGGTGCCGTTCTCGGTGTCGCCGTAGTACCAGTTGTAGTCGCCGCGGGCGGCCTCGTTGACACCGTGGAAATTCAGCGAGGGCTGGCCGCCGTGGTCGGTCGTCAGCACGATCAGCGTCTCGTCGAGCTGGCCCAGGTCACGCAGCTTCTTCACCACGCGTCCCACCTGCTCGTCCGCGGTGCGGGCGGCGAAGGGAAGGTGGGCCATCTCCTCCTCGGAGCCGGGCGGGTACTCGGCGTCGTCGGTGATGCCGCCCCACATGTGGCTCGCCTTGTCGATACCGCCCATCGTGAGCAGCATTCCGCTCCACGGCTCCTTCTCCATCATCTCCATGCCGGCGTCGGCCACCCAGACGTCGCCACCGTAGTGAGCGGGGTCGAAGCCGGGCACGAAGCGGTTGCGGTCCAGCGGGTACATCCAGGCCGGCTCCGTGGTCGCGGTGCCGTAGGAGTCCTCCTCGGCCGACGAGGAGTCGACGTAGTAGCGCCCGCAGGACGGGGCTGAGATGTACGAGGGCACGTTCCAGCCCGTCGGGCCGCGCCAGTTGTTGGTGCCGTCCCCGTCGCAGTCGAAGTTGCGACTGGAGAACGTGACGGTGATGTCGCCCGTGGGCCCGGAGGAGGAGTGGGCGGCGTAGGCTTTCTGGCCCACCACGATGTACTTCGAGCCCGGGTACGCGCCATGCAGGTAGTCGGGGAGCTTGGGGTAGGCGCCGTTGGCGATGAGCAGGTTGAACTGGTCACGGGTGAGCGAGCCGGTGATCCACATGGCCCCTTCCCCGCCGCCCAGCACGTTGCCGACATCGCGGTAGGCCTCATCCGACCAGCCCATGTTGCGCGGCAGCTTTCCGGAGGTGATCACGTTGTGGGTGATCACCGTCTCCGAGGCCATGTGGCCCAGGTAGGCGTTGTCGAAGGAGGCGCCGCGGCGCATGAGGGCCTTGACGTTGCGCATGTCGAACTTGTCGACGTAGTCGGGCCTGAGCTGGTCGAGCACCAGTACCAGCACGCGCTTGGGCGGCTCGTCCTTGGCCCAGGCGGCGGCGTTCGAAGCCGCGAGCATCGATATGAGCGTCAGCAGCAGAACCGGCAAGCGGCGCATTCGGTCTTCTCCTCGGTCGACTGACCGATCCTCCCGTAAAGAACTTGTGAAAGGCAAGTGGAGATTCGAACTAGGGTCGCCGGCTTGCGTCGCGCAGCTCGATGCCCGGCCCCGGCGCCAGGAGCATGGTCAGCCCATGGCGCGGATCCCGGGGCGAGCTCCGTTGCTCGCGCAGCACCACCGCCGTCCACGGCCGCCCGGCGTCGAGGTCGGGCGCCAGGTCGGCGGCCAGCTCGCGCGGCACCCAGCCCAGCTGCTCGCCCCCGCCCGCCGGATGGACCGCGATCGCGTTGGCGTCGTGCTCGTTGGCCGGATCGCGCCGCAGCTCGAGCTCGCGGCCCGGGCCCACGTCCTCCGACGCCACCGCCGCCGCGTGGTGCTGGGCGGCGCCGGCCACGCCGGCCACCCGCAGTCCCTGGGCCGCCAGCCCCGGATCGTCACGCGAAAGGAAACGACCGCTCTCGGGATCGATCGGGCTGTAGCCGGCGAGCCACACCTGCCCCCCGTCGTCGGGGTACCAGTAGCGCTCCTCGTACTCGACGTCTAGGACGACCACTGGAAGAACGTGACGAGGTTGCCGTCGAGATCGAGCGTGGCGAACTCCCGCGAGCCGAAGTCGGTGTCGCTCACACCGTCCTTGGCGACGGGGTGGAGCACGTCCTGGGCGGCGAGCTCGCGAAACAGCTCGTCGACGCCCTCCACCCGGATGCGACAGCTGGCCGTGCCCGCGATGAAGGACTCGGCACCCGACCGCACCGGCCTCTCCAGCGATCCCCGCTCGCGCCAACTCTCGTCGCCGGCCTGCCAGAGATGGAGCACGGCCTCGTCGCGCGCGAGCACGGCGAACCCCTCGTCGTGGTGCTGAACGGCGAAACCGAGCCGGTCCCGGTAGAAGGCCACGGCGGCCGCGGCGTCGCGCACGGGCAGGGCGGGAATGGTCTGGCCGAGCTGAGGCGCGGGCCGATCGGTCATCCCTTTGGACTGTATCCCCGCGGCCCAGCGCGGCGGGCGCGCGGCTATCGTGCGCCGATGACCGTCGAGCTCTTCGCCGGTATTCGCGTCCGCGACCTAACGGCTGCGCGCCCCTGGTACGAGCGGCTCCTCGGTGAGCCCTCGTTCTCTCCGAACGCGACCGAGGTCGTCTGGACGATGGCCGACGGTCGGTCGCTGTACATCGAGGAGGATCCCGGCCGCGCCGGCAGCGCGCTCGTCACGGTCTTCGTCGACGACCTCGACGCGCGCATCGGGGAGATCAGCTCGCGGGGACTGGAGCCGGCCGAGCGCGAGACGTACTCGAACGGCGTTCGGAAGGCGACCTACCGCGACAGCGATGGCAACGAGATCGGATTCGGAGGCCCGCCCCGGCGCGACGGCTAGCCGAGGCGGCGGTAGGTCACCGCCAGATCGTCGCGCCAGTCGCCCGGCGTGCGGGCGAGCTGCCACAGGCCGTCGAAGGTGTCATGGCCCAGCGTGGCGGAGAAGCGCTGGGCGAATGCGGGATCGTCGCGCCAGATGCGCAGCACGCCGTCGTCCAGCGAGACGCCGTACGTCCGGCGCACGCCGCGCGAGTCGAAGTACTCCATGACCAGCCCGTCGCCACCCTCGGGGGCGCCGGTGACGGTGATCGCGTCGGGAAACTGCTCGTGGTCGTTATGGGCGCGCTGGACCAGGAAGTGGCCGCCCTCCAACCACTCGAACGTGGTGCTGCCCGCCACGACGGCGTCGAGCAGTGGGTGAGTCGCTTCGGTGGCCCAGGCACCGATCAGCGCGTCGAACGGCTCGAGGGCGGAATCTCGCTCAGTCATGTCAGTAGGACCATCGCACCTTGCCGGACTCATCGATGGCCACGCTGTGCGTAGTTCGGCCGGCACCGGGCACCAGAAGTGCTCTGCCGGCGAAACCAGGAGCGGAAAATGGCGAAGGCGACTGAACTCGGACAGGCGGGGCTGCAAGGGTGGCGTGAGAAGGTGGCAGATGGGATCTCCCAGCCAGTCGCAAACCGTGCCCCCCTCGAGGAAGACCAGGTCAGGGCGGTACTCGGGGCTGCATTTTTCGTCCTGTCTGTGCTCTACGTCGTCAAGACGATCTCCGCGGCCACACGCCAGGCGCGCGAAGGTTAAAACCTCCCGCAGCGTCTTCCCGCACTTCGGACTGCCGCGGACGCTGCGCTAGCTCCGTTGGCGCAGAAACGCGCCCAGGTCGGCCACCGGTCCGAGGTGGCGCAGCTTGTCCGGGTTGACGATGGAGCTCACCCCCTGGACCTGGCCCTCCGCGACGTCGAGGATCATCACGCTGATCAGCCCGCCCTCGGGGTCGAAGAACAGCGCGCCCGGTTGGCCATTCACCTCCTCGCGTCGCAACGTCACGTCGGCGACGCGGGAGCCGGCGCTCCGCCACGCCATCAGCGTGCGCGCCACCCTGGCGCGCCCGTGGACGGCACGTGCGAGGGCCGGCACCTTGCCGCCGCCGTCGCCGTGGAGCACCACGTCGTGGGCCAGCAGCTCCTCCAGACCCTCGAGATCGCCGTCCTCGGCGGCCGCGAAGAACCGGCTCGCGAGCTCCTCGCGCTGCTCGCGCGAGGCCTCGAACCGGGGGCGCCGCTCCTCCACGTGGCGGCGGGCCCGTGTGGCGAGCTGGCGGGCGTTCTGCTCGCTGGTGCCGACGATCTCCGCGATCCGGTCGTAGGGCTCGTCGAACACCTCGCGCAACAGGAACGCGGCCCGCTGCTCGGGTGACAGGCTCTCGAGCAGCACGAGGAAGGCCAGCGACAGCGAGTCCGCCATCTCCGCCTTGCGGGCGGGATCGTCATCGGCGCTCGCCACCAGCGGCTCCGGCAGCCACTCGCCCACGTAGGTCTCGCGCCGGACCCGGGCCGAGCGCAGGTGGTCGAGCGAGAGCCGCGAGACCACCGTCGAGAGGTAGGCGCGCGGCGAGTGGATCCGCTCGCCGCCCTCGCGCGCCCGGTGGAGGCGCAGGAGCCCCTCCTGCACCACGTCCTCCGCCTCGCTCACGCTGCCGAGCATCCGGTAGGCGATGGCAAAGGCCGTCGGGCGCAGCTCTTCGAAATCCTCCTCGGTCATCGCTCAGCCGAGGCCCTGCGCGAAACCCTGCCGCCAGCTCGCATAGCGCGGCTTCCAGCCGAGCTCGCGCTTGACCTTCTCGTTCGAGGCTCCGCGCACCTCGGTCATCATGACGGTCGCCGCCTCACCGGCCAGGAGCCGGCCGAGCCAGCGCGGCACGCGGCGCGGCGGCTTGGCGCCCAGCGCGCGCGCCAGCTCGGGCATCCAGTCGCGCACCGGGGCTGGATCGTCGTCGACCACGTTGTAGATGCCGCGCTCGCCGCGCTCCACGGACACCGCGGTCGCCGCCGCGGCGTCGTCGATGTGGATGAAGGACCAGATCCCGCCGGCCTCTCCGACCAGCGGGAACTGGCGCTTGCGGATGGCCGCGCTGTGTGCGGCGTCGGGATCTGCGCTGAGAGTGGTGCCGGGTCCGTAGAACCCGCCGTAACGAAGGACAACGCCCTCGAGCCAGCTCGCCCCGGTCACCGCCTCCTCCAGGTGGCGGATGGCGTCGAGCATGCCGCGGAGCTTCTTCGGTGGGTCGGGGTCGAATGGAGCGTCCTCGCCCTTGACGGGTCCGCCGGTGCGCCCGGCCGGCCAGCCCGCGAAGCTCTGAGCCACGAAGCGGCGCGCGCCGACGGCGCGACCGGCGGCCAGGAGGTGGTCGGTGCCCTCCGTGCGCAGCCGGTTCGTGGTCTCGAAGAAGCGGTCGATGTGGCGCATGTCGAACTCGCCCGACAGCGCGGTGAGCTGATGCACGATCACCTCGGGCTCGGCGGCCGCCACCGCCTGAGCGACCGCGTCGGGGTCGAGAGCGTCGGCCACGACCGGGCGCGCTCCCAGGCTGCGCACCAGGTCCTGCTTCGACGCGCTCCTCGTCATCCCCACCACCTCGTGGCCTCGCGCCACGAGCTGCGGGACCAGCTCTCTGCCGAGCACGCCCGTGGCGCCGGCTACGAAGACCTTCATGACTGCTCCTCTCGTTCCATTTGCACCCTGAGACGAGACAGCGGCGCCGCCTGTGACAGGTTGGTGTGTAGCTTGGGGCGATGCCCTCGTCTTGGCCGGCGCTTGCCTACTCCGCCTGGAGCGCGACGTGTGACACCCTGCATGCGCACACGCAGCTTCTGGGGAAGCTGTCGGTGGCGCTGGCGGCGCCGGAGCCGCAGCTGCAGCACGCCGCGTCGCGGCTCACGGGGCGCGGCTGGGAGACGCTGCCGCTGCCCGCGCCCGACGGTTCTGGCGTGTTGGTCATCGCGCTTGATCTGCACCGCCACGAGGTAGCTGTCGAGCACAGCAACGGTCACGACGAGCGGATCGCGCTGACCCCGGATCGCCCGGTCGCCGACGTGACGCGGGACGTGCTGGGGGCCGTTCGGAAACTGGGGGGCGCGGTCGAGATCAACCCGACACCCCAGGAGGTGTCGTGGAGCGTGCCGCTGGACGAGGACTACGAGCACGCGACCTACGACCCCGCTCAGGTGGCGCCCTACTTCGCCGCCGCCACCCAGGCGGCGATCGTCCTGGCCCTTTTCCGGGCACCGTATCGCGGCCGCTCGACGCCGGTGAACGCCTGGTGGGGGTCGTTCGACCTGGCGGTGAACCTCTTCTCAGGGCTGCCGGCCGACCCGCCGTCAGAGGACTTCATCATGCGCAACGCGATGGACGCGCAAGAGGTCGCCATCGGCTGGTGGCCCGGCGACGAGCGCTACGACGGCGCGGCCTTCTACGCCTACGCCCACCCAGCGCCGGAGGGATTCGCCCACGCACCGCTCGGCCCTGCCGCCGCCCGCTGGGACGATCAGCTCGGCGAATACCTCCTCGACTGGGCCGACCTCCGCACCACCCCCGAGCCCCGAGCCGCCGCGCTCGAGTTCGCCCGCTCGGCCTTCCGCCACGCCTGCCTCGTCTGCGACTGGGACCCAGCCCATCTGGACAGCGCCGAGGGCAGACCGCCGCCGGTCGCCTGAGTCCCCCACGCGGGCGACTCTCGGTATCGCGCCGCGAAGCAGTGCACCACCGGGCCCTGACAGGAACGGTTCCCTACACCCAACCGCCGAACGGCGCGGTGACGTGGCGATCGCTTGCGCTACTCGCGCAAGACGCAACTCAAGGCCGGACTGTTACTTCGCATGGAAGCGGCTTCATGCTCGTCGCGGTCAGCGGCGGTTGTCTGCGGGCGCTGTCTCCGCCTCGTCGAGCGTCGCTGCCCAACTTCCGAGCAGGTTCAGGGCCTCATCGGACTTGGTGCCGGGCTCTGCGGTGTAGGTGAGGACTGCGAGGCCGGGATCGGCCACGAGGTCCAGCATCTCGTAGGTGAGACTGAGGTCACCGACGCTGGGGTGATGGAGCTCCTTTACTCCAGTCCGATGGATGCGCACGTTGTGCGCGCCCCAGCGAGTGCGGAACTCCTCGCTGCGAGTAGAGAGCTCGCCGACGAGATCGGATAGACCGCGGTCGTGGGGATCCCGGCCAGCCTCGGTGCGGAGGATGGCGACCGTGTCGTGCGCAGCTCGCTCCCAGTCGCGGTAGAAGTCCTGTGCTCGGGGGCTGAGGAACACGAACCGGCCGTGGTTCGCCGGCCGCGCCGGGTCGACATAGAGTTCCGAGAAGAGCGCACGTCCGAGTGAGTTCGTGGCAAGGATGTCCCCGCGCCCGTTCTGAACCAGCGCCGGCGCCCCGGTCATCGCATCGATCATCCGCTGCACGCTCGGGCGGATGCGCTGCTGGGTTCGGGGCGGGCGTCTCGGCGTAGAGGGCTGCGCCGCCCGGGCCAGGTCGAAGAGGTGAGCGCGTTCGGCGTCATCGAGCTGAAGCCCACGAGCCAGAGCCTCAAGGACGCCCTCGGAGACGCCGGCCAGGTTGCCGCGCTCCATCCGCGTGTAGTAGTCGACGCTGACACCGGCTAAGACCGCAACTTCTTCTCTGCGAAGCCCGGGGACCCGACGTGGCCCGTAGGCAGAGAGCCCCGCCTGCTCCGGCGTGATCTGCGCTCTCCTGGACGTGAGGAATTCGCGGATCTGGTTCTTGGTGTCCACGGGTCGAGGGTAGACCCGCGAGCCCGGGCCTGGGAGGCCCTGCCAATACCTGGATCGACAAGGACTCCCAGCTTCCGCGGAGCGGTGCTTTCGTAGAGACCGAACGAGCGATTCAACGAGAGGCTGAGACATGAGCGACAAGAAGGTTTGGTTCATCACCGGTGCGGGACGCGGCATGGGCACCGACATCGCCTGTGAGGCCCTGGCCGCCGGCCACGCCGTCGTGGCCACTGGGCGCAACACCGATGCGGTGACGGCGGCGGTCGGTGAGCACGAGAGCCTGCTCGTTGTCCCGCTCGACGTGACGAGTGCCGAGGAGTCCGACGCCGCCGTCAGGGCTGCGGTCGAGCGCTTCGGCCGGATCGACGTGCTCGTCAACAACGCCGGCAACTTCATCGCCGGGTTCTTCGAGGAGCTCTCCGCCGAACAGGTGGAGTCCCAGGTGCGGACGGTCCTGTTCGGTTCGATGACCGTGACGCGGGCGGCGTTGCCGACCATGCGGGCCCAGCGGTCGGGGCAGGTCGTTTCGATCTCGTCGGTGGCCGGACTGCTCGGTCAGGAGTTCTGCTCGGCCTACGCCGCCGCCAAGTTCGGCGTTGAGGGCTGGATGGAGTCGCTGGCCACCGAGGTCGAGCAGTTCGGGATCGGTACGACGATCGTCGAGCCCGGCTTCTTCCGCACCGAGCTGCTGACGCCCGAGTCGACGACCTGGGCCGAGCTCTCCATCGACGACTACGCAAAGCAGGCCGCTGCCACCAAGGAGGCATGGCAGGGAATGAACGGCCAGCAAGGCGGCGACCCGGCCAAGTTGGCCCGCGCGCTCGTCGAGCTCGTCAGCTCGGACGAGCCCCCTGCGCGCTGGGTCGCCGGCGCCGACGCGGTCGAGGCCGCGGAGAACAAGGCTAAGACGCTGCTAGCGCAGATCGACGCCCACCGCGAACTGTCCAGCTCACTCGCCCACGACGACGCATGACCGCAGGACTATGACCGCCCCGGACGAGATGCAGCAGCCCTGCGTCGAGTCGCCCGGTTCCGCTTGTCGCGCAAAGCAGGAGTGCGCTACCTGGCGGAGTCGTCGGTCGTAGCCTCTTGTGTACCGGGCCCGCCTCCGCCCGCTGCGACCCACCTAACGGTCTGCTCGCGAGTGTCGCACGCAACCCGCACGGCGGGGTAACAGGCATCCTGGCCGACGTATTCGTTGAAACCGCTGAGGTCTTGCTCGTCGCCGGGAACGAACGCCCGGATGTGCCAGCGCACGATGCAGGCCCGCGGTCCGCAGCGCAGCACCCGGTAGTCAAGTAGTTGGATCGTCCCACCGGTGTGGAGCTGGCGTTCCCAGTACCGGACGACCTTGCCACGGTTAGCGGCCTGGGCTTCGGCCCCGACGGCAACGGTGAGTACGGCGACTAGTACCAGCAGCGCGACCCGCCGGTAGCCGAGTGTCCGTATGACCTGTCTCATGGGTGCGCTCCCACTGGTCGGGGGTTGTCGACCCTAACCCGACCTAGGGCTGTTGGTTGCGCAGCCCAGCGGTTTCGCCCAGCGGGCGCCGGTCCGCAGCATCGGCTGCTCAGTCAGTGCCGGCTGCCTGCTCGAGCAGCGTCTCGGGATCGCCGCCGGCGCGGTAGACCTTGTCGCCGCCGCGAGGCGCGTGCGCGGTTACGAGCCTGCGCGTCGCGGACGATCCTGTCGAGACCTGCTGGAGCTGAAGTCACCGCGTTGTGGCGACGGGCTACGCGATCCCGCTGCGAGCCGGAGAACAACTTCACCACCTGCTTGGTGATCGTCGCGGAGGTGGAGGAGCTGCACGCGTCTTACGCCGCCAGCCTTCGCGAGCGATCGATGAGGGATTAATTCACGCGAGAGGGTAGGTCTCTACCTCCATGGGCGATAGAAAAGTGATTCTCAAGATGGTCATGTCCCTCGACGGTTTTGCCACCAGCCCCGACGGGACCCATGAATGGATGTTCGAGTGGTTCGGCGACGACTCGAATGAGCGGAGCCTCCGTGCGCTCGAGGAGGCCGGCGTTCACGCGATGGGCCGTCGCAGCTACGAGATCATGGGCCCGCACTGGGCCGCGTCCGAGGGGCCGATCGCCAACCGCGATGAACGAGAAGCCGAAGGCTGTCTTCTCCCGCACCCTGGAGAAGGCGGAATGGGGACCGGCCGAGATCCTCGGCGGGGACCTGAGCGCCGAGATCGCGGACCTGAAGGCCCGGGACGACGAAGGCACGGTCCTGGTCCACGGCGGTCCGGACTTCGCCAAGTCGCTGACCCGCCTAGGCCTCGTCGACGAATACCAGCTGTCGACGATCCCGATCGCGATCGGCGCGGGCCACAGCCCCTTCGCCGAGCTGGGAGAGCACCTGAAGCTCGAGGTCGTCGACGAGGAGCGCTTCCGAAGCGGAGCCCTCGCGCAGGTCCTCGTGCCGAAGCGATGAGCGACCGGCCCACCTACTTGATCGAGTCGTACACCTTGAACATCGGCAGGTACATGGCGATCACGATGAAGCCCACGATCCCGCCCACGAAGATGATCATGATCGGCTCGAGGATCGAGGTGAGCGCCTTGACCGCCGCCTCCACCTGCTCCTCGTAGAAGTCGGCGACCTTGCTGAGCATCGTCTCGAGCGCGCCCGTCTCCTCGCCCACGCCGATCATCTGGGTGACCATCACCGGGAAGGCCTCGGGCACCTGGGTCATCGGCTGGGTCAGCGTTCCGCCCTTCTTCACCGAGTCGCGCACGTCGTCCATGGCCTTCTCGACCACCCTGTTGCCCGACGTGCGGCCCGTGATGTCGATCGCCTCCAGCATCGGCACGCCGGCCGCGATCAGGCCGGAGAACGTCCGCGAGAAGCGGGCGAGGGCCACCTTCTGCACGATGCCCCCGATCTTCATCGGGAGCTTCAGCTTGAGGCGATCCCACTGCATGGCGCCGGTGTCGGACTTCTTCCATAGCCGGAACAACCACACCACCGCGACGGTCACCGCGAGCATCAGGTACCAGCGCTGGGTGAGCATGTCCGACATCCAGACCGTGAGCTTGGTGATCGCGGGGAGGTCGCCGCCGAAGTCCTTGAAGATCTTCTCGAACACGGGAACGAGGAAGGCGACGAGGGCGAAGAGCACGACGAAGGCAAATCCGCCGATCAGCGACGGGTACATCATGGCCGCCTTGATCTGGCGCTTGAGCGCGGCGTCCTTCTCCAGCTGAGTGGCTACGCGCGTCAGCGTGTTGTCCAGGATGCCGCCCGTCTCACCCGCTTCGACCATGGCCACGTACAGGTCGTTGAACAGCTCGGGGTGGCGCTTGAGGGCATCGGACAGCGCCAGGCCGGCCTCGACGTCCTTGCGAACGTCGATCCAGATGTCGCGCAGCTTGTCGTTCTCGGTCTGCTCCTCGATCACGTAGAGCGCCCGCAGCAGCGACATCCCCGAGTTGACCATCGTCGCCAGCTGGCGGGTGGCGATCACCAGCTCGTCGGGCTTGATGCGCTGGAAGCGCGCGAGGATGTCGCCCGCGTTGGCGGGCGCCTGCTCCTCGATATCGATCACGATCAGGCCTCGGGTACGCAGCTGCGACGCCACCGCCTGCTTGTCGCCCGCCTCCATCTCGCCCTTGGTGGGCGAGCCGGAGAGGTCGAGGGCCTGGAATGCGTAGGTCGCCATCGGTTAAGCGACCCTCACGGTGCCCATCAGCCGGCGCAGCTCGTCGGGGGCGCTCGAGCGCGACTCCGCCAGCTCGCGAGTGATCTTGTGCTCGCGCACCAGCTGGACGAGCGCCGCGTCCATGGTCTGCATCCCGAACTGGCCGCCGGTCTGCAGGGCGGAGTAGATCTGATGCGTCTTGCCCTCGCGGATCAGGTTGCGAACCGCGGGCGTGGGCACCAGGATCTCGCAGGCGCAGATGCGGCCCTGGCCGTCGGCCTTGGGCAGCAGCTGCTGGGTGACGATGCCCTGCAGGGCCACCGACAGCTGCACACGAACCTGCTGTTGCTGCTCGGGGGGGAACACGTCGACGATACGGTCGACGGTCTGCGCGGTGTCCTGGGTGTGCAGGGTGGCGAACACCAGGTGGCCGGTCTCGGCCGCGGTCAGCGCCGTCGCGATCGTCTCGAGGTCCCGCATCTCTCCCACGAGGATCACGTCGGGGTCCTGGCGCAGGGCGGCCTTCAGGCCCAACCCGAAGCTCGGGGCGTCGGCCCCCAGCTCGCGCTGGTTGACGATGCAGCGCTTGTGCTTGTGGAGGAACTCGATCGGGTCCTCGATGGTGAGGATGTGCTCCTGGCGCACGTCGTTGATCAGGTCGAGCATCGCCGCGAGAGTCGTCGACTTGCCCGAGCCGGTGGGTCCGGTCACGAGCACGAACCCGCGCGGCTTCTTGGTGAACTCCTCGATCACCGGCGGCAGGTCGAGGCTCCCGATCTTCGGGATCTCGTGGGGGATCAGGCGAAAGGCGGCGGACAGCGACGCGCGCTGGAAATAGGCGTTCACGCGAAAACGCGCGCGGCCGGGAATCGAATAGGCGAGGTCGATCTGCCAGTCGGTCTCGAGCTTCTGGCGCTGGTCGTTGGTGAGGATGGAGTAGACGACCTCGCGCGTGGTCTGTGGCGTCAGGCGCGGGTAATCGAGCGCGTGCAGCTTGCCGTGCAGGCGGATCATGGGCGGTGAGCCTGCGGTGAGGTGAAGGTCAGAGGCTTGTCGCTCCATCACCTGCAGCAGGACTTCGGCGAAGTCGAACTCCATCGTCTTCCTTATCGGCGGGTGGTTTTGATCACGTGACCCGCGCCACCTCGGCGATGGACGTGATTCCGTTCTTGACCTTCTCGAAGCCGTCGGCGCGCAGCGGGCGCATGCCCTGGGCCACCGCGACCTTGCGAATGTCCTCCGCCGAGCCGCGCTCCACGGTCAGGTCCCTGATCTCGTCGGAGATCACCATCACCTCGTACAGGCCGGTCCGGCCCTTGTAGCCCGAGCCGCCGCAGCGCCCGCAGCCCATCGGCTCGTAGGCCTCGAGGTCGAAGGCGACGTTGAAGCCCGCCTTCTCGAGCGACGAGACCGAGAGCATCGTGCGCTTCTTGCAGTAGGTGCACAGCGAGCGCACGAGCCGTTGGGCGACGATGGCCACGATCGCCGAGGCGGAGAGAAACGGCTCGATCCCCATCTCGGTCAGCCGGGTGATCGCCGAGGGCGCGTCGTTGGTGTGCAGCGTGCTCAGGACGAGGTGCCCGGTGAGGGCCGACTCGATCGCGATCTTGGCCGTGTCGCCGTCGCGGATCTCGCCGACCATGATCACGTCGGGATCGGCGCGCAGCATCGCGCGCAGGCCGCTGGCGAAGCTCAGGCCCGCCTTCATGTTCACCTGCAGCTGGTTGATCCCGGCGATCTGGTACTCGACCGGATCCTCGATGGTGATGATGTTGCGCTGGGGCTCGTTGATCTCGTTGAGCGCCGCGTAGAGGGTCGTGGACTTGCCGGATCCGGTCGGCCCGGTGGCCAGCACCGCGCCGTAGGAGCGCCGGAAGGCGTCCTCGAAGAGCGCCTCGCTGCCCGCCGACATGCCCAGATGGTCGAGCCCGATCAGCGCCTGCGACTTGTCCAGGATTCGCATCACGATCCCCTCGCCGTCCACGCGCGGCATGGTCACCACGCGGGTGTCGATGGCGTGGCCCTCGACGGTCAGCCCCACGCGGCCGTCCTGCGGCACGCGCTTCTCGGCGATGTCGAGGTCGGCCATGATCTTCACGCGCGAGACCACGCCGGCCACCATCCGGCGCGGGATCTCCGTCGTCTCGCGCAGCACGCCGTCAACACGAAAGCGCACACGCATGTCCCGGCCGTCGGGCTCGTAGTGAATGTCCGAGGCTCCCTCCTCGACGGCCTGGGCGATGATCGAGTTGACGAGCTTGATCACCGGGGCGTCCTCGGCCGACTCGCGGATCTCGGTTACGTCGGCGAGCTGCTCCTCGCCCTCGGACACCGCCTCGGCCACGGCGCTGTCGAGCCGGCTCATGCGCCCGATCAGCTGGTGTATGTCGTCGGGCGAGGCGACCACCGGCCGAACCTCGTGGCCGGCCATCAGCTTCAGGTCGTCGAGAGCCAGCACGTTCGAGGGATCGGACATGGCCACCAGCAGCTGCCCGCGCTCGTCGAAGCCGATCGGCGCGGCGTTGAGCCGCCGGGCCGCCTGGGCGCTGATCGAGTTCAGGGCCGACACGTCGGTCTTGAACATCGTGAGATCTACGTGGTAGAGCCCGAAGCGCTGCGCGGTGGCGCGCGCCAGTTGGTCTCCGGTGATGGCTCCGGCCTCCATCAGTATCTGCTCGGCCGAGCGTCCGCTGCCCTTGCCCTGCTCGACCGCCTGGTCGACGCGCTCGCGCGGGAGAAACTCCATCTCCACGAGGACGTCGGAGATGAAGCGCGAGCCCGCCTTGCGCTGTGGCGCCGTCAGCCCGTCGGCACTCTCCGGCGCGACGGGAGGCCGGCCCTCCGGTACAGCGCTCGGGGCCGATGCGACCGGCGCCTCGGTCATCGCGCGTCCGCGACGGCCTGGGTGAGCGAATTCGAGTCGATGAAGCCCTCGATGAGGCGGGCGTCGCCTGTGCTGTCGATCAGCACCAGGGAGGGCGTCTGCGACACACCGAGGTCCTCCACCAGCTTTCCGTAGCGCTCGACTGCGTCGACGTGATCGGTCAGCACCACCGCCGGCGATCCGCGCTCCAGGGCTCGAACCGACCGGGCCACGGCCCTGTCGTCGAGCCCCTGGGGGTTGCGAAAGAAGATCACGACCTTCTTGTGGGCCTTCACCGCGCGCGCGGCCTTCTGCGGATTGTCAGTGGAGAGCGCGGCGAGGGACAGCGCCTCCGCGCCGGTGAGGCCGGCCAGGCCGGCGGTGAAGCCCAGGGCGGTCTGTCCGTACCGGCCGCCGGGCACGCCGGGGCGCACGTTGGCGGGCGCCCCGATCTTCTGGGGCTTGTTGACCCCGGTCAGGTCGAGGGCGAAGTCGACGCTGCTGGGCCGCCGGGCGCCCGAGTCGAAGGCAACGCGGGCGGTCACGCGGCGCAGGATCTGGTCCGATCCCACCCAGGCGTCGAACTCCGCTCGCTCCACCAGCCCGCCGATCTGCCGGGGCGCGGGGAGGCCAGCGCCGCCGGGAACCGACCGGCCGAGGTCGCGCGCCATCGCCTCGACGTCGACCGACGCGGACACGTGGGTGGCCTCTATGCCGTCGAGCTGCTCGGTGCCGACGGTCTTCGCGTCGCGCACCCAGGTCTCCGGATGCACCTCGAAGGGAAGCTGCTGTGGCTGCGGTTGGGCACCGGTTCGGTCGGCCACGGCCTGCACCACTGGATCCCAGGCCTGGGCGGGTACCAGCCACGCCTGGGCTCCCTGGGTGAAGTAGGCCTTCTCCTCGACCGCCACGAAGCCGCCGGCGAACGACTGTCCCGGCGCTGTGACTCGCGCGTCGAGATCGATGGCGGGAACGTCGTTGGCCGCGCCGCGCTCGAAGGCTCCGGTGAGCTCGGCCTTGGCCGCGGCCGAGCCGCCGGAGAGCCTCACGCGAACGTCGAACGCCGCGCTCTGCAGCTTGCCGGATAGCGAGGACTTGAGGGTGTCGACGGGGGATGGGGCGGGCTTCGCCTGAGTGGCGGGCGCCTCGGCCGGCGGCGGGGATTGCTGCGCGACGGGGGCCGCTTCCTCGGATGCCTTGTTGCGGGCGTTCTGCACCGACACGAAGGTCGCCGCGAGCAGCGCGACTCCGAGCACGGCGAGCAGGAAGGGGCGGGAGATCGCCATTGCCACGCATATCGGCATGGCCGGGGGCTTGTTTAGGCGCGGGAGGTGTTTCTAGACGGAGTCGAGACCGGCCCGCATGGCCGCGAGTGGAGCCGGGCGAGAGGTCCAGAGCTCGAAGCTCCGCGCCCCCTGGGCGAGCAGGATCTCGAGACCGTCGACAACTCGAGTGCCGCGCGCCCGAGCCCACCGGACAAGCGGGGTCGCCTCGCGCGCGTAGACCAGGTCGACCACCACGTCGGCGTCCCCCAGCGGCAGCGCGCTGACCGGATCCTCGCCGTCGAGCCCGACGCTGGTGGCGTTCACGAGGATCTCGGCCGGCTCGCCCTGCTCGCTGAGCCTCACCCCGAGCGTCTCGGCCAGCTGCGCGGCCCGGTCGCGCGTGCGGTTCCACACCGCCACGTCGGCCCCCGCCTCACGCAGCGCCCAGGCCACCGCGCGGGCGGCGCCGCCGGCGCCGAGCACGAGCGCCCGCCGGCCGGCGGGCTCGCTGCCGAGCGCATCGAGAAAGCCGCCGGCGTCGGTGTTGTGGCCGGCGATCCCGCCGTCCTCCTCGAACACCAGCGTGTTCACCGCGCCGATCGCTCTCGCGGCCGCGCTCAGCTCGCCGGCGAGATCGTGGGCGGCGACCTTGTGGGGGATCGTGACGTTGGCTCCCCGGTAGCCGCTGCGCGGCAGAGCGCGCGCGGTCTCCGCGAACAGGGCGGGCGAGATCGGCAGGTGCACGTAGCGCCAGTCCATGCCGAGCCCGGCGAAGGCCGCGTTCATCATGGCCGGCGAGCGGCTGTGGGCGACGGGGAAGCCGAGGACGCCGCAGAGGGTCACTCGATCTAGCAGTTGGTCGGAGACTTCCCGCCGCGCTCGGCGCGGGCGGCGTCGTACTCGGCCACGTAGCGCTGGAACTCGGCGTCGGTCTCGGCGAACTTGTGCTTGCCGTTGCCGCACACCGCCGCCACGTAGAAGATGAAGCCCGTCTTGGCCGGGCGGGCGGCCGCCTCGATCGACTTCAGGCCGGGGCTGCCGATCGGTCCCGGCGGCAGGCCCGAATGCACGCGCGTGTTATAGAGCGAGGGGTTCTGCAGCTCGGACACCTTCAGCGGCTGGTTCCAGTTGCCCACGGCGAAGCGGGTTGTGGCGTCGATGTCGAGCCGGATGTCGTTCCTGAGGCGGTTGTAGATCACGGAGGCGATCAGCGCGCGTTCCCGGGGCACCGCGGTCTCGCGCTCCACCAGCGAGGCGATGGTCAGCACGTCGTAGGGGGTGAGGTTCCTGCGCCGGGCGAAGCGAAGGTCGACCTTGGAGAAGTTCTCCTTGAAGGCCTCGAGCTGTGCGTTCACGAGCTTCTTCACCGGCCGGCCCTTGCGCAGCTCGTAGGTGGCCGGGAAGAGGAAGCCCTCCAGCGACTTGGCACCCTTCGCTCCGTAGCGGCGTGGGTTGAGCAGCCGCGAGCGCAGGGTGGCGCGGAGATAGTTGCCCCGGAGCCGCCGGACCGTCGGGGCGACCTCCGCACGCGAGCGGCCCTCGGGGATCGTGACCATCACCACGTTCGGCGGGACGCCCTCCTCGAGCGTGTCGAGCACATCGGTGTAGCCCATGCCGCCCTGGAAGGTGTAGGGCCCGGGCTTGAGATCGCCGCTTCGGCCCGCGATGCGCGCCCGCAGGGCGAAGAAGGTGGACGAGTCGACCACTCCCTCCTGCTCGAGCTGGTCGGCGATGTCGCCCAGGCTGGCACCCTGGGGAATCACCACGCGCACCTCCCCCTCCCCCTCGCCCTGGAGAGGCTGGAAGAGGTTCAGGGCGAACCACGCCACACCGGCCAGTGCGGCCAGCACCACCGCCAGGGCCACCAGCCGCCCCACCCGTGGGCGCGCCCGGCGTGGAGGTGCGCCCTCGGGAGCGTCGGGCCGGCCGTCCGGCGCCGGCTCGCGCGGCGGCGGCGTGGCGACCGAGCCGTCGGCGCCCGAACGGCGGGCCTCGCGCTCCCGGCGCGCCGCCTCGCGCTCGTCGGCCGAGCGTCCGGGCACGGGCGGCGGTCCGCTGCTCATCCGTACGTTCTCGCCGAGCGCCCGGCGAGATAGCTCTCGAGTAGATGGGCGGCGGCGCGGGAGTCCTCGTCCCCGCTTCCGCCCGCCCGCTCGGCCAGCCTCGTGGTGAGACGCTCGTCGTATAGCTCCACGGGCACGCGCAGCCTCCGTTCGAGGCGCTCGGCGAATGCACGCGCCTCGGCGGCCTGATCGCCTTCCTCGCCCGCCAGCGTCAGCGGCAGACCGACGATCACGCGCTCGGCGTCCTGCTCCTCGACGAGCCGGGCCACCGCGCTCAGGCCCTTCTTGGTGTCGGGTCGCTCGACCGCCCGCAGCGGCGTCGCCAGGGTGGCCGAGGGGTCCGATACCGCGCAGCCACAGCGGGCCGACCCGTGGTCGAGTGCGACGATCCGCGCCACCGTCAGCCGGCCAGAGCCTTCTCTATCTCGGCGCGCGCGACCGCCAGGGCCTCGGGCAGCTTGTCCGGGTCGCGCCCGCCCGCCTGGGCCATCGTGTCCCGCCCACCGCCGCCACCACCGGCCGCCTGGGCGGCGGCGCTGATCACGGCGCCGGCCTTCACTCCGCGCTCGACCAGTGCGGGGGCGACGTTGGCCACCAGATGCACCCGGCCGTCGACGGCCGTGCCCAGCACCACCACGGAGTCACCCAGGCGCTGGCGGACGGCGTCGGAGAGCTCCAGCAGCGCCTTGGCGGCGGGCACCTCGACCTGCTCCACGACGATCCGCGCGCCGCTCAACTCGCCGGCGGCGTTCACGAGTTCGTCCGCCGCGCCGCGGTCGGGTCCTCCGGCCGGCTTTCGCCCCAGCTCCTTGACCCGCTCGTTGAGGCGCTCCACGGCGCGCAGCGCCTCGTGCTCGGGCACCTTGAGCAGCGCGCCGATCTGCCGCAACGCCTGCGTGCGCTCGCGAAACAGCTCGGCGCTCGCCGGCCCCGTGACCGCCTCGATGCGGCGCACGTTGGAGGCGCTCGAGGTCTCGCCGGTCAGGTGGAAGAGCCCCAGCTCTGACGTGGCCGCCACGTGGGTTCCACCGCACAGCTCGCGCGACACGCCGTCGATGTCGACCATGCGCACCCATTCGCCGTACTTCTCGCCGAACAGGGCCATCGCCCCGAGGCGCACCGCTTCGTCCTTTGTCGTCTCGATCGCGCGGACCGGATGATTGGAGGCGATCCACTCCGAGACCGCGCCCTCGACGAAGGCCAGGTCGTCCTCGGATAGCCGCTCGCCGTGGGTGAAGTCGAAGCGCAGCTTGTCGGGCCCGACGTAGGAGCCGGCCTGGCGCACGTGGCTGCCCAGGCGCTCGCGCAGCGCGGCGTGCAGGAGATGGGTGGCCGTGTGATTGCGCATGGTGGCGAGGCGCGTGCCGCGCTCGACCTTCGCCGTCACCTGCTCGCCTTCGCCGAGCTCGCCCTCCACGGGCTCGAGCGCGAGCGCCTGGTCGTCGCCCAGGCGAAAGACGTCGACCACCCGCGCGCGCCCGGACGCGGTCTCAACCACCCCGCTGTCGGATACCTGGCCGCCACCCTCCGCGTAGAAGGGCGACTCCTCGAGCTTGGCCAACAGCCAGCCGTTGGTTCGCTCGGCCACCCTGAGCACGGTCTGGGCCTCGGTGGTCTCGTAGCCGACGAAGCGCGTGCGAAAGCCGGCGTCGCGCGCGAAGCGCAGCACGTCCTCGTGCTCGACGTGGACGTCGCTGGCCGCCTCGGCCGTCGCGCGCGTGCGCGATGAGCCTCGGCGCGAGATCTCGCGGGCGCGCTCCATCAGCTCCTCGAAGCCCTGGTCGTCGACCGACAGCCCCTGCTCGGCGAGCAGCTCCTGGGTCATCTCGTAGGGAAAGCCGTAGGTGTCGTGGAGCTTGAAGGCGTCGGCGGCGTCGACCCAGCTGGTGCCTCCCTCCTTGGCCCGCTCGACGATCTCGGCCAGCAGGCGCTCACCCTGCTCGAGCGTGCGCCCGAAGCCCTGCTCCTCCGAGCGCGCCCAGCGCTCGATGTTGTCCCACTCGGTCCTGAGGGCGGGATAGGCGTCGCCCAGGGTTTCCACCGCGCGCGCGTAGAGGGCGGGCAGGAAGGGCTCGTCGAGGCCCAGCACGCGGCCCTGCTGAATCGTCCGGCGCATGATGCGTCGCAGGATGTAGCCGCGATCCTCGTTGCTGGGCACCACCCCGTCGCTGATCAGCAGCGCCGCCGCGCGGCCGTGGTCGGCGAGGATGCGCAGGGCGCGAGTGGTGGGAAAGTCCTGGCCGTTGCGCCGGCCCGAGAGCTCCTCGCCCAGCGCGATCAGAGGCACGAACAGGTCGGTCTCGTAGATCGACTCCACGTCCTGGAGGATGGCCGCCATCCGCTCGAGGCCCATCCCGGTGTCGATGTTCTGCGCGGGAAGCTCGGGCAGCGAGCCGTCGGCCTGAAGCTCGAACTGCATGAACACGAGATTCCAGAACTCGAGATAGCGCTCGGTGTCGTCGCCGGGACGGTCGGTCTCGGGGCCGAAGGCCGGGCCGCGGTCCAGATACAGCTCCGAGCAGGGGCCGCACGGGCCGGTCGGGCCGGACTGCCAGAAGTTGTCGTCGCGGCCCAGCAGGACGATCCGGTCATCGGGCACGCCGACCGCGCGCCAACACGCGATGGCCTCGCTGTCGGGGCCCAGGCCGAGCTCCTCGTCGCCGCCGAAGACGGTGATCCAGATCTTGTCGAAGTCCAGGCCGAGGCCATTGGTGGCGAGGTCGAGGGCGAAGTCGACCGCGCCCTCCTTGAAGTAGTCGCCCACCGAGAAGTTGCCCAGCATCTCGAACAGGGTGAGATGGCGATGAGTCATTCCCACGTTCTCGATGTCGGTGGTGCGGAACGTCTTCTGGCAAGAGGTCAGCCGCTTGGAGGGCGGCTCCTCCTCGCCGCGGAAGTACGGCTTGAAGGGCTGCATGCCCGCGGTGGTGAGGAGCACCGTGGGGTCATAGGACGAGGGCACGAGCGAGGCCGACGGCACGCGCAGGTGGCCGCGCTCCTCGAAGAACGACAGGTACTGCTCCCGGATCTGGGCGGCTTTCATGACGGGTGGAGTCTAGGAGCCGTGCGCCCAAGGCGTAAGATCGGCTCGGATCTCGTCATGACCGATCGAATTGGCCGCTGGATTACTCAGCTTCCGCCATTTGCGCTCAAAGGCTGCGCTTGGCGTGGAGGTTAATCGGTTCTAAGGTATGCATTACTTGCGCCTACTTTCACGGATGCACATCTGGGCTGACGATGAAACTGTGGACCGGGCCGAGCAGTTGGTAGGGGAGCTACGCGTCCGACGACGCCGACGCATGCCGCACACTGAAGCGGTCGTTCGGGGTGTGTCGGCTGCGCTGTATCTAACTGCCGCGATCGCGATCGCTTCCCTGCTGCCGTCGGATCGTGATCCGGACAGTCTGCTCGTCGCCGGTCTGATCGTTGGCTACGCGCTCGTGTCGCAGGTCCGTTTCGAGTTCGGCGACAGCTACGTCGTGCCGGAGCAGCTTCTCTATATCCCGCTGCTCGCGCTGGCCCCCCTGAATCTCATTCCGGTCATAGTTGCCGGCGCCTCGGCGCTTGCCGTTCTGCCGGACCTGTTGAGGGGCTCCTGGCACTGGGACAGGTGCATCACGTCCGTGGGCGACTGCTGGTCGTTGATTCCACCCGTTCTGGTACTGGCCGCATTCGCCCCCGGCACACCGACCATCACGGACGCCGGCGTCTACGGGCTTGCGCTCGCCGCCCAGCTTGGTGGAGATCTTGCATGGTCGCTCGTGCGAGACATCTTTGTCGACGACGTTCCCCTCAAGGACCGCGTCATCTTCTTTGTGGGCACGGCCCGCGTCGACGCGATTCTGACTCCGCCGGCGTTCATGATCGCCATTACTGCCGTAGAGCAGCCGCTCAGCCTCCTGGCTATCGCTCCTCTCGTCTGGCTGCTCCAAGTGTTTTCCGAGGATCGCCAGGAGCGTTACGCAGCCGCCCTGGAGTTGCACCGCGCCTACCGCGGGACCGTCATGCTCTTGTCCGATGTCGTCGAGTTCGACGATCAGTACACCGCCGAGCACTCACGCTCCGTCGTCGACTTGGTGCACGCGGTGGCGGACGAGATGGGTATCGAAGCGGAGCGCCGACAGGAGCTGGAGTTTGCGGCCCTCCTTCACGACATCGGGAAGATCACGATTCCCAAGCGGATCCTCAACAAGCCGTCGGCGTTGACGGTGTCCGAGTTCGAGGTGATGAAGACGCACACCATCGAGGGTCAGTACATGCTCGATCGGGTCGGCGGCCTCCTGGGCCGGGTTGGGGAGATAGTCCGCTCGTGCCATGAGCGCTGGGACGGGAGTGGATATCCAGACGGCCTCGCGGGCCCCGACATTCCTCTCGAGTCGCGCATCGTCTTTGCCTGCGATGCCTACAACGCAATGACCACCGACCGTTCCTATCGGCCCGCGCTCGCGTGCGACGCAGCACTGGCCGAGCTCAAAGCAAACGCGGGTAAGCAGTTCGATCCGAATGTAGTCGAGGCTCTGATTCCTGTCGTCATCCACGCACGCGAGTCATCCCCGGCGATCGACGAGGTTCGCGCGATTCTTGCTACACAAGTGCCTCACCGTGTAGGCGCTTCGACGTAGCGGCCTCTCTCTCTATCGAAGCGTTTCGCCCGGTCAGGATCTACGGGCTGATTTTCCGTCTTCTTGCCTGCGCGCCGTAAGGCGATCCATGTCGGCCCGGCGACGAGCACAGCCCCGATCCCGCAAGCCACAGCACGGTCCGCGGATCTGTTGAAGCGAGAAGCCCGCCGGCGGCAAGAAAGGCAAGGCCGAGTCCCCACGAGGCCAGCGCATCCTTGGTTCCGTAGGCGCGAGCGAGGAAGCTCTCCGGAACCGTTTGCTGGAGGAAGACTCGCTCATGCACCAGGTACATGCCGTTGCCCAATCCGGCCAGAGCGAACGCGGGCACCGCCACAAGCATGACCGGCGCGGCCGCGCACGCCAGAATCCCCAGCCCATCGAGCACCAGGCCAAGGACGAAGCGCCGTCGCAGCAGTTGCCCACTGCCTCCCTTCGATCCCGAAACCGAGCCAATGATGAAGCCGACGCCGAAGGACATAACGAGCACCGAGAAGCCGGTTCCAGCTGCTTCGATCTCCGTTGTGACGAAAGGAAGCTCCGCAACGTTGAAGAGTCCACCGAAGAACAATGCTGCTGAAGACCCAGCGATAACCGCCCGCGCCCCGGGCACCGCAGCAAGGACTCTGAGTCCCTTCCCGGCCTCGCGGAGAAGCCGCAAGCCGCCGGCCCCGGCATCGACACCGCCCGACACCGCGCCAAACGAAAGCTTCAGCAGGACGCAAGCGGAGATCGCGAAGGTGACGCCATTGAAGAGCGTCACCTGCCCTGGACCAGCCACGAGGAGGGCGAGAGCCGCTACCGCAGGACCGACGGTGAACCCGATATCAGTCGTGATCCCGTACAGGGCCGTCGCCGCTGGGGCTCGCTCCGGCCTGGTGACCGAGGGCAGCGCGGCGAGGGCCGCTGGTGTGAACAGCCCGGTGCCCGCTCCAGCAAGCAGGGCAAGGCACAGGGTGGCCGCGTAGCTGTCGACGACCGCGATGCCCACAAAAGCGACGGCCCGCACTACATCCGCCACGACCATGCAGCCGCGACGCGACCATCGATCCGCAGCGGCGCCGAACACCGGTCCGAACAACATGGCCGGCAGGAAATCCGCCAAGAGAACCAACGCGATCGCCCAAGGGGACTCGTATCGCTCATAAGCAATCAGAAGCAGAGCGACGTACCCGGCGCCCGTACCGACCGCAGACTGCGTCAGCGCGAGGAAGAACCAGCGCGCGCGCGCTTCCGTGCGCAGCAGCTCGATGACCGGCCTCATTCGGCCGCGACCCTAGCTGAACGGGCACAGTTCGCCGCGAACCGGCGATCGTGGCCGGCGGGGCCGCGCCTTCGCACGACCCCGCTGCCACTAGGGGTTCGATTACTTGCGGTGGACCATAAGAAGCCTTTCTCGTGCATCCGTGCAGGCGAAAGAGGACCTGGTGCGCGAAATCTGGGGCGGGACCCGCGCGACCTTTCCAGAAGGCTTCGCTTAGTGCAACTTGCCTGCGCAATTTTGCGTAGGTTTCTATGCAAAAGGTCGCGAGGATGCGCACAGCACAGCAGGATCCGGCGCAATCCCGAAGTTGGTTCGGAGAATTCCCGGCCTATTCGCGCTCGGGGTCGCGCGCGGCCGATCGGCCGTTCCCGCCCGAGGCGCTCGGCATCTCGTCGCCCGCGGACAGCGGGCTCGAGGGATCCTTCTGCGCGGCGCGGACTTCCTCGGCGCTCACGCTCATGGGGTGATGGCAGGCGGCCAGGTGGCCGTTGGGATAGCGAGCCAGCGGTGGCTCGACCTGGGTGCAGATCTCAGTCGACCGCGGGCAGCGCGGGTGAAACACGCAGCCCGAGGGAGGGTCGATCGGGTTGGGCGGCTCCCCGGAGACCACGAGGCGCTCGCGGTTTCGGTTCTCCTCGGGGTCGGGGATCGGGATTGCCCCGAGGAGGGCTGTGGTGTAGGGATGGATCGGCTTGGTGTAGAGCTCCTCGGCGGGCGAGAGCTCCATCAGCTTGCCCAGGTACATCACCGCGATCCGGTCCGACACGTGGCGCACCACCGAGAGGTCGTGGGCCACGAACAGGTAGGTGAGCTTGAAGTCGTCCTGAAGGTCGTCCAAGAGATTGATGATCTGCGCCTGGACCGACACGTCGAGCGCGGACACCGGCTCGTCGAGCACGATCAGGCGCGGCTCGAGGGCCAGGGCGCGGGCCACCCCGATGCGCTGGCGCTGTCCGCCGGAGAACTCATGCGGGTAGCGATTGATGTGCTCGGGCGCCAGCCCGACCTTCGCCAGCAGGTTGCCCACGCGGGTGTCGACCGACTCGTCCTTGGAGCCGTGCAGGCGCAGGGGCAGGCCGATGATCTGGCCCACGCGCTTGCGCGGGTTCAGCGAGGCGAAGGGGTCCTGGAAGACCATCTGCATCTGCCGGCGCAGCGGCTCCATCTGGCGCCGCCCGGCCTTGGTGATCTCCTCGCCGCGGAAGCGGATCGTGCCCTCAGTGGAGTCGATCAGGCGCATGATCGCCCTCGACATGGTGGTCTTGCCGCAGCCCGACTCGCCCACCAGGCCGAGCGTCTCGCCCTCGGCGATCGACAGCGTCACGTCGTTGACCGCGTGCACGCGGGCCACCTCGCGCTCGATCAGGATGCCCTGCTTGATCGGGAAGAAGACCTTGAGGTGCTCGACCGATACGAGCGGCGCCTCGTCGTGCTCATCTGGGTCAGACGGTGGCGGGCGCTCCTCGGTTTCGGTCTCCACGCTCACGCCGCCGGCGCCTCCTCGGCCTTGTCGGCGAGCCCGATCTCGCCGGGACGCACCTCGCGTCGCTGGCGCTTCTCCTCGACCGACAGCCAGCAGCGGTCGCGGTGGCCGGCCTGCCCGTCGATGCGCGCCTCGAGCGGCGGCACCTCGGCGCACTGAGCGAACTCGTGCGGGCAGCGCGGCCGGAAGTGGCAGCCCTTGGGCCGGTTGGCCAGCGAGGGCGGGAGGCCCTTGATCGCCGGCAGGCGCTCGGGCCGGGGACGGTCGACGCGCGTGATCGAGCCCAGGAGGCCCCATGTGTAGGGATGCTGGGGGTCGTAGAAGATCTGGTCGAGCGTGCCCTCCTCCACGATCCGCCCGGAGTACATCACCGCGATGCGGTCGGCGATGTCGGCCACCACCCCGAGGTCGTGGGTCACGAGGATCACGGCGGCCCCCGTCTCGTCGCGCAGCTCGCGCATCGTCTGCAGGATCTGGGCCTGGATCGTCACGTCGAGCGCGGTGGTGGGCTCGTCCGCGATCAGGACCGACGGGTTGCAGGACAGCGCCAGCGCGATCATCACCCGCTGGCGCATGCCTCCGGAGAACTCGAAGGGATAGTTGTCCACACGCTCGCGCGCCCGGGGAATCCCCACCCGTTCCAGCAGCTCGACGCAACGCTCGGTGGCCTCCTGATCCGGGATCCCCTCGTGCTCCTGGATCTGCTCGGCGATCTGGCTGCGGATCTTGACCACCGGGTTGAGCGAGGTCATCGGGTCTTGGAAGATCATCGCGATCTCCGCCCCGCGGACCTTGCGCAGCTCGTCCTCCGAAGCGTTGATCAGCTCGGTCCCCTTGTAGGTGGCCGTGCCCTCGAAGTCCGCATTGGGTGAGCGCGTGAGGCCCAGCAGAGTCATGGCGGTCACCGACTTGCCCGAGCCCGATTCCCCGACCACCGCGAGCACCTCGCCCGCTTTCAGGTCGAAGCTGACCCCGTCGACCGCCACCACCGAGCCCTCCTCGGTGGCGAACTTCACGCGCAGGTCATCGACCGCCAGGAGCGGCTCGGCACTGCTCACTGCAGCCGAATCCGGGGGTCTAGGTAGGCGTACAGGATGTCGACGATCGCGTTGAGCAGCACGATGAAGAAGGCCGCGAACATGGTGGTGGCCAGCACCGGCGGCACGTCGAGCTGGCCGATCGCCTCCGCCGCGTACTGCCCCACCCCCTGCAGGTCGAACACGGTCTCGGTGAGAATCGCGCCACCCCCCACCACGGCGCCGAAGTCGAGGCCCCAGAGCGTGATGATGGGGATCATCGAGTTGCGCAGCACGTGCCGGATCATGATCTGGCGCTCACCCAGGCCCTTGGCCCGCGCCGTGCGCACGTAGTCCTCGTTGACCGTGTCCAGCACGTTGGAGCGCAGCACGCGCGAATAGAAGCCGATGAACAGGATGGCAAGGACCGACCAGGGCAGGATCAGGTGATATGCCCAGTCGATCGGGTCCTCGGTGAACTCAACGTAGCCGCCGTTGGGAAACCATCCGAGCTTGAAGCCCAGGTAGTGGTTGGCCAGGGCGCCGAGCCAGAAGACGGGCATGGAGATGCCGATCAGCGCGATGATGGTGAGGAAGCGGTCGGCGAACTTTCCCGCCTTCACGGCGCTGTAGAGGCCGAAGCAGATGGCCACGAACATCCACAAGAGCGCCGCGCCGACGGCCAGGGACAGCGTGCGCGGCAGCCCCTTGATGATCTCCTCGCCCACGGGCAGCTGAGTGAACTGCGAGACCAGGTCCCCGGTGAAGACCTTCTTCATGGTGGTGGCGTACTGCACGAAGATGTTGTCGTTGAAGCCCCACTCCTCGCGGATGGCCGCGATCGTGGACTCGCTGGCCTGGCGCCCCGCCATCCGCACCGCGGGGTCGCTGTTGGGGATCACGTTGAAGATCGCGAACGTGAGCACCGACACCGCGAACATCACCAGCACCATCTGCAGCAGCCGGCGGACGATGAAGCGGGCCACGGCGGCTTAGCGCTCCAGCCGGACCTTGGCCCGCGGGTCGAGCGCGTCGCGCACGCCGTCGCCGAACACGTTCAGCGCCAGCACGGTCAGCACCAGCATCAGGCCCGGCACCACGGTGAGGTGCGGCGCGGTGGCGATGCGCTCGACGCCCTCGTCGATCATGGTGCCCCAGGACGGGTTGGGCGGCCGGACGCCCGCGCCGAGGAAGGAGAGCGCGGCCTCCAGCAGCACCGCATTGGCGATCAGCAGCGTGAAGAACACCAGCAGGGTCGAGACCAGGTTGGGCACGACCTCGGTGAACATGATCCGCAGCGGGCCGGCCCCCTGGGCGCGAGCCGCCTCCACGAACTCCTTCTCGCGCAGCGACAGCACCTGTCCACGGATCGGTCTGGCCATGTAGGGCACGTAGACCAGGCCGATGATGAAGGTCGGTATCAGCAGGGAGTCACCGGAGATGTTTATCGGGCCCAGCTGAAGGCCGCCCAGCGCAAACGCCACGCCCAGCGCCACCCCCAGGATCACCACCGGGAACGACCACATGATGTCGAGCAGCGACCGGATCACCACGTCGGACGGGCCCCGGAAGTAGCCCGCGATCACGCCCAGGATGATCGAGAGGATCGTGGTCATCAGCGCCGCGGCTATGCCGATCATCAGCGAGTTGCGCCCGCCGTAGAGCAGCCGCACCATGATGTCGCGGCCGTTGCTGTCCGCTCCGAGGAAGAACTCGCCCTGGTAGGTGGGGCCGATCGGCACCCCGTCGAGGCCCACCACGTTCGTCTTCTTGCCGTCGACCATGATGGTGTCGCTGAGGTGGTTCTCGGTCGGCGTGGTCTTGGCCACGTGCTTGGCCCACAGCGGCGCGGCCACACAGGCCAGCACCAGCAGGATGAACAGCACTCCGAAGGCGATGGCCACCCGGTTGCGCTTCAGGCGTCGAAAGCCCAGACGCCAGGGGCCCACGCCATGGACGTGTTCGCGTTCGGCCTCCTCCTCCCAGGCGGCAGGGCCTTGAAGTGTCCCTTCCAGTGCAGGCTCGGTGGCCATCAGATCGCTTCTGATCCCTCCCTCAAGGGACAACATACCTCAGGGGGAGGGCGCCGGAGCGCCCTCCCCCGAGGTTCGATCGATTACGGCACTTCGGTGGCTACTTGAGGCACCAGCTCGAGTAGTCGTTGAAGTACACCGGGTGGAACTCCGAGCAGTTCTCGAAGTCCATGCGCTCCGAGAAGAACGTGGAGAGCTTCCGGTGGCCGTAGGGCACGATGTAGCCGCTCTCGACGAGCTTGGTGTTCAGCTCCTCCCACTGGCCGGCCACCTCGTCGGTGATCTCCGGCTCGAGGTTGAGATCGGCGATGCCCTTGGTGATCTCCGGGTCGTCGACGTTCCCGGGGTTCTGGCTGTTCGTGGGCTGGATCGACTTGCCGTCCACCAGGAAGAAGAAGTTCTTCGGGTGGGGGAAGTCCTGGAACCAGTTCAGGAAGCCCGTCTGGGCCTTGGTCTTGGCGCTTCCGATGGTCTGGAAGTACACACCGCCGTCGAGGATCTTCGGCGTCGCGTTCAGCCCGATCTTGTTGAGCATGTCGGCGTACGCCTCGGTCACCTTGTCGGTGGGATCGTCGTTGTTGCCGTAGACGGTCACCTCCTCGCCCTCGACACCGGCCTCCTTGATCAGCGCACGCGCCTTCTCGAGGTCCGGCGGGTCGTTGGGGTTGCCCCACGGGCAGTCCTCGACGTCGAGCGCCTCGTCGTAGCCCGGCAGGCCGGGCGGCAGGAACGAGCAGCCCGGAGCCAGCTCGCCGGCGAAGATACGCGCCAGCGCGGGCTTGTCGACGCCCCAGTTGACCGCCTCACGCACCTTCGGATCGTCGAAGGGCGCGAGCTGGGTGTTCATGAAGAAGTAGTACGTCGAGGCCGCGATGGGCTCCTTGTAGCGGTCCGAGTACTTGGCCTTGACCTCCGGCTTGATGTCGGCCGGCGGCGGGTCCTGCATGTAGTCGAGCTGGCCCGAGATCACGTCCTGCGCCTGGCGCTGGGCCGACTTGACGATCTTGGTCGTGATCTTGTCGATCTTGGCCGGCGGGATGTCCGGGCCGAGATCGGGGAAGTTCTCGTTCTTCTCGAGAACGAACTGCCGGTTGGGCACCGACTCGGTGACCTTGTAGGCACCGATGCCCGGAGGCGGATCCTTGGTCAGCTCCTTGCACGGGGTATCGCTCGGCACCAGCGCGGCGAACCACATGCCCAGCACGTGCGAGAACGAGCCGTCGGGCTCGGACAGGTTGATCGTGATCTTCCCGGTCTTGTCGTCGGTCTCGATGCCCGAGATGTCGCCGTTGCACTTGCCGGCGTCGATGTAATCCTGGGCGCCCTCGATGCCGAGGAAGAACGCCGAGCCGCCGGACTCCAGGTTCAGCACGCGCTTGATGGCGTGCTCGAAGTCAGAGGCCTTGGCCGGCGAGCCGTCCGAGTACTTCAGGCCGTCGCGCAGCGTGAGCTCGTAGGTCTGGCCGTCCTCGGAGATGGTCGGCAGCTCCTTGGCCAGACCGGGAATCAGCTCCGCGCCGCCCGGGCCCTCCTCGTGCGGGTAGGTGATCAGCGGCGTATACACCAGCCAGAGCGGCTCGATCCCGTTCACCGTGTAGGTGAGCGCCGGATCCAGATGGTCCGGCTGCGAAGTCTGCGAGATGGTGATCGAGCCGCCGCTCTTGGCCGCTCCTCCGCCGCCCTCGTCGCCCGAGTCGCTCTCGTCGTCGCCGCCGCAGGCAGCGATCACGAGCATCGACAGGGCGGCGACGAGCAGCACGAAAGCACGTCTACCGAACTTCCCCATTCAGATTCCCTCCAGCATGGTTTGGTTTGCGGACAGGGGCGCCCGCCAAGGCCAAGATATCCCTTAGTACGGGGTGCCCGACTGCGACCCTGGGAGAGAAAATCTGCCCTTAACGGAGCAGTTCTTCGCGCATGATCCCCAGCGATTTGCGAATCAGCCGCGATACGTGCATCTGGCTGAGACCCACCCGGTTGGCGATCTGCGTCTGCGGCAGGCCCTCCTCGAAGCGCATGCGGAGGATCTCGCGCTCGCGTGGTGCGAGGCGCTCGAGTGCCGGTTCCAGAGCGGCGCGGTCCTCGGAGCGCTCGAAGCCGGAATCCTCGCCGCCGATGGTCTCGAGCGGGTCCAGCTCGTCGTCGCCGCTGGGCCCGGCGGAGAGGGAGACCGTCGAGTATGCGGAGCCCACCTCCATCGCCTCGAGCACCTCCTCGGGGCTCGTCTTGAGCTCGGCGGCGATCTCGGCGATGCTCGGCGAGCGCCCCAGCCGGCCGGTCAGGCGCTCGATCGCACCCGACATCGACGCGTTCAGCTCCTGCAGCGCGCGGGGAACGCGGATGGCCCAGCCCTTGTCGCGGAAGTGGCGCTTGATCTCGCCGACCACGTTGGGCGTGGCGTAGGTGGCAAGCGAAACCTCGCGCGCCAGCTCGAACCGGTCGATCGCCTTGATCAGGCCGATCGCGCCGACCTGCTCGATGTCCTCGAGCGCCTCGCCGCGCCCGGCGTAGCGCCGGGCCAGCGAGCGCACCAGCGGCAGGTGACGCTCGATCAGCTCCTCGCGCGCGGTGGTGTCACCCGCCTCGTGATAGCGGCGCAGCAGCGCACGGTCCTCCTCGCGGGCCTGCTCGGAGTTCGCCGCGCGCTTCGCGTCGGCCGCCCTCACGGCGTGGCCTTCAGCTTCTCGAGCGACACGGAGACGTCGCCGTCGCCGGATTGGCGCACGTCGAAGGAGTCCACCACGGTCTGCAGCACGCGGCGCAGCGTCGGCCCCCCGGAAGTCCGTTCGCTCTTCTCGAGCGCTTGCTCGACCATCGGCGCGCTGAGCGGGGCCACGTTCGTCCGGATGGTGCGCGGCTCGACCTCGAAGTTGAGCTGCACCGTGTCGACGATGCAGGTCTCGGCCAGGATGCGCTCGACGGCCAGCTGCAGGTCGTCGATCTCCTCGAAGGCGAAGTCCACGCGCTCGGCGATTCCGCCGATGATCAGCCGAACCACCGCCTGGAAGTCGTCCGATAGCGGAGCCTCGAGGTCTATGCGCTCGGCGGTCATGCCGCCTCCCCGATTGCCCCTTCGCCCACGATGTAATCATCGTGCATGAGGCAGGCGAGCTGACCGGGCGCAACCGCGCTCGCCGGCTCCTCGAGTTCGAGCTCGAGCGTCCCGGGCCCGGTCTCGCGGGCGCGACAGCGCAGCGGCTTGGCGTGATAGCGCAGCCGGACGGTCTGGACGCTGTGGGCCGGGCGGTGCAGCGTCGTGTTCTCGAGGCGCACCGTCGTGGCGGCGAGTGCCTCGCGCGGGCCCACCGTGACCGTGCCGGTGCGGGCGTCCTTGCTCAGCACGTAGAGCGGATCGGTGCTCGACACGTTGAGCCCGCGGCGCTGGCCGACGGTGAACTCGTGCTGGCCCTCGTGGAGCCCGAGCACGCGGCCGTCGCGGTCCACGATCTCGCCCGGCCGGCGCAGGCGCGGCCCGCCGTGTCGGCGCAAGAAGGCCTTCCCGCCCAGGCCGGCCACGAAGCACAGGTCCTGGCTCTCGCGCTTGTCGGCCACGGGCAGGCCGGAGTCGCGCGCGAGCCGGCGCACGGCATCCTTGGTCAGGCCGCCGAGTGGGAAGGAGAGGCGATCGAGCAGAGCAGGATCGAGGCGGGCCAACATGTAGCTCTGGTCCTTGGCCGGGTCGGCACCGGCGCGAATGAGCGAGCCGTGCTCATCGCGGGCGATGCGGGCGTAGTGGCCGGTGGCCAGTCGCGCCGCGCCCAGCGATCCGGCCAGGTCGAGCATCGCGTCGAAGCGGACCTCGCCGTTGCACCTCACGCAGGGGTTGGGCGTGCTCCCTTCGGCGTAGCCCCTCACGAAGGAGTCAACGACCTCGGCGCGGAAGCGCTCGCGCAGGTCGAGCGTCACGTGAGGGATGCCCATCCGGTGCGCCAGGGCCCGCGCGCCGGTCACGGCCTGGGGCGAGCAGCACGAGCGCTCGCCGTCGGTGGCCGGGTCGGACCACAGCTCGAGCGTGACGGCGAGCACCTCGTCGCCGGCGTCGAGGGCGAGCTGGGCGGCGGCGGCGGAGTCGACACCGCCGCTCATGGCCACCAGCGTCCGGCGCGCGACGGGCTCGAGGGTGACCCTGCCCGCCCTGGCGGCGGACCCGAGGGCGCGATGAAGCGCGTCGGCGGCCAGCGTGGCGGCGTGGCGCTTGGGCGGGATCAGCCCGCCCAGGGCATCGCTGACGTGATCGGGAGTCAGGCGGGCGGCTTCGAGGAACGGCCTGCCCTCGACCAGCTCGACCACCGCGCTGCCCGCGGCGCTGGCAGCGCCGCAGCCCTCGGCGTCGAAGCCGGCCTCGGTCACGCGGTCGCCGTCGGTGCGCACGGTGATGCGAATGAGGTCGCCGCACGCGGCCCCGCCCGCGGCGCCGGCATGGGGGCCATCGCGCAACGCGCCGAGCCCGCGCGGGGCGTTCAGATGGTCCTCGAAGCTCAAGGGTCCGCAAGAGTAGTGGCAGCAGGCACAAACCCGCGGAGGAGAAAAAGATTGGCCCCAGCCTGCCGCTGATTCCGGGCCGGGAGTTGGGCCTGCTGTCTAGCAAGCTTGGGTGTCCTCCGCGGCGGGCCACGGCCCTACCCCGAGCCGGACTCCCATCCCGGTTGTATTCGGCTCAACGTTTACGGCCGGCACGCGCACAGGCTCGGGCCTGTTCCGAGGCTACCACGCCTTGACAGCCCTCAGGACCCCTGGTTAGCTGCCTTTTGGCAAACGTTTTCCCGACGCAGTGGAGGTGAGGTGGAGGGCGAAGTGCGCACCGTCGGAATCGCCATGAACGGCGTGACCGGCCGCATGGGCACCAATCAGCACCTCATCCGCTCGATCCTTGCCATCCGCCAGGCGGGCGGCGTGCGCACGGACACCGGTCTGACCATCTGGCCGGAGCCCGTGCTCGTGGGCCGCAGCGAGCCCAAGCTCCGCGCGCTCGCCGAGCGTCACGGGCTGGAACGCTGGAGCACCGATCTCGACCAGGCGCTGGCCGACCCGAAGTGCGAGGTGTACTTCGATGCCTCCGCCACCTCCGCCCGCGCGAGCGCCATGGAGCGGGCGATCGCCGCCGGCAAGCACGTGTACTGCGAGAAGCCCTCGGCCTCCGACCTCGAGTCGGCTCTGCGGATCGCGCGCCTGGCCACCGACGCGGGCGTCAAGCACGGAGTGGTCCAGGACAAGCTCTTCCTCCCCGGCCTGCGCAAGCTGCGCCTCCTGATGGACAGCGGCTTCTTCGGCCGCATCCTCTCGGTGCGCGGCGAGTTCGGCTACTGGGTCTACGAGGGGCCCGAGCCGCCCGGCCAGCGCCCGTCGTGGAACTACCGCGCCGAGGACGGCGGCGGCATCCTGGCCGACATGCTGCCCCATTGGCGCTACGTCCTCGACGACCTCTTCGGCGCGGTCAAGACCGTCTACACCCTGGGCGTCACCCACATCCCGGAGCGCGTCGACGAGGCCGGCCGCGCGTACGAGTGCACGGCCGAGGACGCGGCGTTCGCCACGTTCGAGCTCGAGGGCGGCATCGTGGCCCAGCTCAACTCGTCGTGGTGCGTGCGCGTGAACCGCGACGAGCTCGTCGAGTTCCAGGTCGACGGCACGAAGGGAAGCGCGGTCGCCGGCCTGCGCCGCTGCCGGGTCCAGCCGCGCGACGCCACGCCCCGCTCGATCTGGAACCCGGACATCGAGGACCCCAACGCCTACCGCGCCGCATGGCTCGAGCTGCCCGACCAGCGCGAGTACGACAACGCGTTCAAGGTCCAGTGGGAGATGTTCCTGCGCCACGTGGTCTGCGACGAGCCGTTTGCCTGGAACCTCTTCGAAGGAGCGAAGGGCATTCAGCTCGCCGAACTGGCCGAGCGCTCGTGGAAGGAGCGCCGCACGCTCGAGGTGCCGGAGCTCGAGCTGTGAGCGTCGCCGCGACCGGCGAGCTGCTGCTGCCGGCGGCGGGGGGCGGGCTCGAGCGCTTCGTTCCCGGGGACCCGGCGACCTTCGAGCGCCCGTCCCGCCCGCCCTCCTCGCGGGTGTTCTACTCCGCGGCGCACGTGGTGGCCGATCCGCTGGCCGGCGGCGAGTCCACCGGCGCGGTGCTCGACTGGGAGGCCACCATGGCCTACCGCCGGCATCTGTGGTCCTGGGGCCTGGGAGTGGCGGAGGCGATGGACACCGCGCAGCGCGGCATGGGGCTCGGATGGGGCGAGGCCCGCGAGCTGATCAGCCGCTCTGCCGTGGAAGCACGAGCCTGCGGCGGCCTCCTGGCGGCGGGCGCGGGCACCGACCAGCTACCCGCCGGGCAGCCGGCCTCACTGGAGCGCATCCGCGACGCCTACCTGGAGCAGTGCGCGTTCGTCGAGGGCGAGGGCTGCCGGGTGATCCTGATGGCCAGCCGCGCGCTGGCCGCCGCGGCGCGCGGGGCCGACGACTACCGAACGGTGCTCGAGCCCGTGCTCGAGGCCGCGCGCCGAGCCGGTGATCCTGCACTGGCTGGGCGACATGTTCGACCCCGCGCTCGCGGGCTACTGGGGCGAAGCGGACCTCGACGGCGCGACCCACGAGGTGCTGCGCCTGATCGCCGGCCACGCGGACAAGATCGACGGCATCAAGGTGTCGCTGCTCGACGACGCGCGGGAGATCGCCCTGCGCGAAGCGCTCCCGGAGGGCGTGCGCCTCTACACCGGCGACGACTTCAACTTCCCCTCCCTGATCGCCGGGGGGAGCGACGCGCTGCTCGGCATCTTCGACGCCATCGCGCCCGCGGCGGCCTCTGCCCTGGAGGTGCTCGAGGGCGGCGACGCCGAGGGCTTCGAGCGCGCCCTCGATCCCACCCTGCCGCTCGCGCGCAAGCTCTTCGCGGCGCCCACCTACCACTACAAGACCGGCATCGTGTTCCTGGCCTGGCTCAACGGCCACCAGGGCCACTTCCGCATGGTGGCCGGCGCGGAGGGGGCGCGCACGCTGCTGCACCTGGCCGACGTGTTCCGCCTCGCCGACGCCGCCGGCCTGCTGGCCGACCCGCCCCTGGCCGCGGAGCGCATGCGCCGCCTGCTCGCAGTGGGCGGAGTGGATCAGTGAGCCTCGATCCGGCGAGGCTGAGCTTCAACCAGATCACCGCCGACCACCTGAGCCTTGAAGAGGCGGTGGAGGCGTGCGTGGGCGCCGGGATCGGCTGGTTCGGTCCCTGGCGCCAGAAGCTCACGCCCGGCTCCGCGCAGCGGATCGCCGACGCCGGCCTCCGGGTGTCGAGCCTGTGCCGCGGCGGCTTCTTCCCCGCCGTGGACGCCGCGGCACGCCGCGAGCGCGAGCAGGACAACCGCCGGGCCGTCGAGGAGGCCGCCGAGCTGGGCACCGGCGTGCTCGTGCTGGTGTGCGGCCCGGCCCCCGACGGCGACCTGGGGGCGGCGCGCCGCCAGGTGCTGGAGGGGATCGAGGCCCTGCTGCCACACGCCGCCGAGCACGGCGTGCGCCTCGGCATCGAGCCGCTCCACCCGATGATGATCGCCGAGCGCTCGGTGATCGTGACCCTGTCCCAGGCGCTCGACCTGGCCGAGCGCTTCGACGCCGCGCAGGTGGGCGTGGTGATCGACGCCTACCACGTCTGGTGGGACCCTGAGCTCGAGGCCCAGGTCGAACGGGCCGCCGGACGCATCGCCGGCTACCACGTGTCCGACTGGCTCTCCCCCACCACCGACGTGCTGGCCGGCCGCGGGATGATGGGCGACGGGGTGATCGACCTGCCCCGCATCCGGGCCCTGGTCGAGGCCGCGGGCTACGACGGGCCGATCGAGGTGGAGGTGATCAACCCGGCGCTGTCCGAAGTGGCCACCGCCGAGCTGATGGCAACGGTGGCCGACCGCTTCGAGCGTTGCTGTTAGCGCCCGCGCCGCGCGGTCGTCGACCGGGGCACCACGCGGTGCGGCAGCACGGTCTCGCTGGGCGCGCTCTCGTCGCTGACGATGCAGCGAGCCGCCGCCGCGCCGAACTGGTACACCGGCACGCTGACCGTGGTGAGGTCGCTGAAGCGGGCCAGGCGGGTGTCGGTCATCCCGGCCACCGAGACCTGCTCGGGCACCGCGAGGCGGGCCTGTCGCAGCGCGGCCAGCGCCCCGATCGCCGTTTCGTCGTTGGCTCCGATGATCGCCTCCGGCAGCTCGGCCTCCGCGATCATCTGCAGGGCGGCCGCATAGCCCCGCTCGTAGGAGAAGTCCCCCTCGTAGACGCGGCCGGATTCGACGCCCGCGTCCGACGCCGCCTCGCGGAAGCCCTGAAGGCGGTCGCGGCTCGCGTAGAGGCCGGCGGGCCCGCTGATGTAGGCCAACCGGCGGTGGCCCAGCGACAGCACGTAGTCGGTGATGTCGTAGGCCGCGCTGCGATTGTCGGACAGGATGCGCGGGCAGTCGAAGTCGCGCATGGCGAGCGCCAGGACGTGAATATCGCGCTCCCGCGCGCGCTGAACCGCCGCGGCGAGGTCAGCTGCTCGCGGGTCGTCGAGGAATCCGCTTCCGGTGAAGATCACGCCCTCGGCCTGGTAGTCGCACAGCACCGCGAGCTGGTCGATCTCGACGTCGGTCCGGCGGTCGGCGTTGCAGATGATCGTCATGTAGCCGGCCCGCGCGGCCACGTCCTCGACTCCACGGGTGATCTCGGCGAAGTAGGCGTCGACTATGTCGCCCACCATCACCCCGATGATCCGGCTGCGGCGGGTGACCAGCGCCCGGGCGAGCGCGCTGGGCGAGTAGCCGAGCTCGCGGGCGGCGTCGAGCACGCGCGCGCGGGTGGTCTCCGACACCGGATGCGAGGACCCATTGAGCACGCGCGACGCCGTGGCGATGGACACGCCCGCGCGCTCGCCGACGTCGGCCAGCGAGCCCGATGAACGGCGGGCGCTCACCGGTGGCAAACGTTTTCAGCGAAGATGCTTGACATGGGCGGACCGCCGTCAATAGCGTCACGGAAAACGATAACCGCAGAGATGGGAGGGCGTCCATGGCGACCGAGGTAGCGCAGCGGCCCTGGATGGGCAGGATCTTCGTCGACGGCGAGTTCACCGACGCCGAGGGCGGCCGGCGCACGTCGGTTACCGACAAGGGAACGGGAGAGCAGCTGGCCGAGGCCGGGGTCGCCTCGGAGGCCGACGTCGACCGGGCGGTGCGCTCGGCCAAGGCGGCCCAGCCCGGCTGGGCGGCTATGGGATACGACGAGCGCGCCGGCCTGCTGCGCCGCGTCGCGCGCCTGCTGGAGGACCGCGCAGACGACGTGGCCGCGCTGATCGTGCGCGAGACCGGCGGCATCCCCGGCAAGGCCGAGTACGAGGTCGGGGCCGCGCAGAACGAGCTCTACGAGGCCGCGGGGCTGGCCTCGCGGGCCACCGCCGAGATCCTTCCCTCCCACAACACGGGCAAGCTCAGCTTCGTGCAGCGCCTGCCCGTGGGCGTGGTGGCCGCCATCACCCCCTGGAACTTCCCCGTGGTGCTCGGCTTCCGCGTGGTCGCGCCCGCTCTCGCGCTGGGCAACACCGTGGTGCTGAAGCCCGCGCCGGAGACCCCCGTGACCGGCGCGCTGCTCATGGCCGAGCTGTTCGCCGAGGCCGGCGCGCCCGCGGGTGTGCTGCAGGCCCTCCCGGGTGACGACGACACCGGCAAGCAGCTGGTCGCTCATCCCGACGTGAGCATGATCCATTTCACCGGCTCTTCGGAGGTGGGGCGCCAGATCGCCATCTCCGCGGCGGGCGACTTCAAGCGTGTCTCGCTCGAGCTGGGCGGCAACAACGCCTTCGTGGTGCTCGACGACGCCGACGTCGACGAGGCCAGCATGGTCGGCGCGTGGTCGGCCTTCCACTACTCGGGCCAGACCTGCATCACGGCCAGCCGCCACATCGTGGCCCGAAGCCTGTTCGACGACTACGTCGACAAGCTCGCCGCCCGCGCCCGCGGCATCGAGGTGGGCGACCCGAGCGCCGGCGACGTCGGGCTCGGTCCGATGATCTCCCGGGGCCAGCTCGAGCGCGCGCACGGGATCGTCGAGGAATCGGTGCGCATGGGCGCCAAGGTGGTCGAGGGCGCGACGTACGACGGCCTCTTCTACCGCCCGACGGTGATGGTCGACGTGACCCGCGACATGCCGGTGTGGCACGAGGAGATCTTCGGCCCCGTCGCGCCGGTGCTGGCCGTCGACTCCGAGGACGAGGCGCTCGAGGTCGTCAACGACACCCCCTACGGGCTGGTCAACGCGGTCTACACCGGTGCGCCCGGGCGAGGGCTGGCGTTCGCCGAGCGCGTCCGCTCGGGGATGGTGCACGTGAACGACTCCACCTGCCTGGACGAGGCGCACGTGCCCTTCGGGGGGGTAGGTGCCTCGGGCATGGGCGGCCGCTCGGGCGGCGAGGCCAACCTCGAGGAGTTCACCGAGCGGCGCTGGATCGGCGTGCAGCGGGCGCCGTGGAGTACCCCTACTACGTCGCACCGGGACCCCGACGTCCTCATCGTCGGCGCCGGGCCCACCGGCGCGATCGCCGCCAGGCGGCTGGCCGAGGCGGGCATGAGCGTGGTCTGCCTCGAGCAGGGCGGCTGGCCCGACTACGAGAAGGCCCGCTCGGCGCACCCCGACTACGAGCTCACCTCGGGCGTTCACTGGGCGTGGGACCCCAACGTCCGCAGGGCCCCGGGGGACTACCCGATCGACGACTCGGAGTCCGACATCAAGGCGCTCATGTGGAACGGGGTCGGCGGCGGCACGGTGGTGTACGCGGCGCACTGGCAGCGCAACCTGCCGTCGGACTTCCGGGTGCGGACGCTCGACGGCGTGGGCGACGACTGGCCGCTCTCCTACGAGGACCTCGAGCCCTACTACGTGCGGGTGGAGAAGGAGTGGGGCGTGTCGGGACTGGCCAACGACACCGCCTTTCCACCGGGCGAGGGCCCGCCCATGCCGCCCGTGCCGCTCTCCGCCATGGGACACAAGGTGGCCAGGGCCCACAACGACCTGGGCTGGCACTGGTGGCCGGGACCCAACGCTATCGCCACGCAGAAGTACGGATCCCTCAACCCGTGTGTGCTGCGCGCCACCTGCCTCTGGGGCTGCGCCGACGGCGCCAAGGCCACGGTCGACCGCACCTACTGGCCCGTGAACCAGCGCCACGGAGTCGAGCTGGTCACCCGCGCCCGGGTGCGCCGCCTACTCCAGCGCCCCGACGGGCTGATAGAAGGGGCCGAGTATTTAGATGCCGACGGGGACGAACACGTGCAGCGCGCCGGCATCACGATCCTCGGCGCCAACGGGATCGGAACACCGCGGCTGCTCTTCCTCTCCGGCGAGAACGGCGGCCTGGCGAACTCGTCGGGACTGGTGGGCAAGCGCCTGATGCTGCATCCCTTCGGCACGGTCACCGGCCTCTTCGAGGACGACCTGCACAGCTGGCAGGGTGCCTGGGGACAGCACATCCACTCGCTCGAGTTCTACGAGACCGGTGAGGACCGCGACCACGTGCGCGGGGCCAAGTGGGGGCTGCAGCCCACCGGGGGGCCGCTGTCGATGACGCGCGCGTACCCGTGGGGGGAGGAGAACGCGGTGTGGGGCGAGGGCTTCCACCGCGAGGTCAAGCGCCGCCTCGGCCACTCCGCCATGTGGGGCATCATCGCCGAGGACCTGCCCGAGGAGTCCAACCGGGTCACCCTCGACCACGCCAACCCCGACGAGTTCGGCATCCCCGGGGTAAAGACGGAGTACAGGAACTCCGAGAACACCCACCGGATGATGGACTTCCACCGCGAGCGGGCCAAGGAATCGCTGTTCGCGGCCGGCGCCTACGACGTGATCATCGCGCCGTACATCGACGCGACCGGCTGGCACATCCTGGGCACCTGCAAGATGGGCGACGACCCGGCCACCAGCGTGGTCGACCGCTGGGGAAAAAGCCACGACGTCGAGAACCTGTTCATCTTCGACGGCTCGACGTGGCCGACATCGTCGGGCATGAATCCCACCGCCACCATCGCCGCCTTCGCGCTGCGCTGCGCCGAGCACCTGGTGGAGACCCGTCGCGACCAGGCGGTGGCCCGATGAGCGTCTCGGCCGCCATCGACCGCGAGACGCTGGCCGGCCTCGCCGACGCCCTGATCCCGGCCGCCGACGGCATGCCCTCGGCCAGCGAGGCCGGCGCCACCGGCGCGCTGCTCGACGAAGTGCTGCGCGTGCGCGACGACCTCGAGGAGCCGCTGGCGGCGATCACTGCGGCCGCCGCGGGCCAGGACCCCCAGGCCGAGGTCGACCGCCTGCAGGCGAACGAGCCCGAGCTCTTCGAGGCGCTCACCACGGCGGTCGCGGGCGGCTACTTCATGAGCGACGAGGTGCGCGAGCGCCTCGGCTATCCGGGCCAGGAGGCGCTGAAGCTCGAGGACGACCACGATCCGGCCCTGCTGCAGCCGGTGATCGACCGGGGAACGATCTACCGGCCAACCCCGCAGGCATAGGCATGCCTAGGCCGAAGCTCGGCTCCTTGGCCGGCTTCGGCGTCCGTCGTACATCGCGTGATCGGCCATGATGAGCAGCTCCTCGAGGCTCCTGCTTTCGCCGGCCCCAGACGTGGCGACGCCGATGCTCGTCGACAGCGGGTGCGCGGAGCCGCAGCCGTCCAACGCGTCGCAGACCCGCCTGCAGACCCCCTCGACCTCCGGCACCGAGAGACCGACCAGAAGCGCCCCGAACTCGTCGCCTCCGATCCTTCCGACTACATCGGTCGACCGCACGGCGTGGCGTAGCGCGGTGGCGACGGCAACGAGCGCGCTGTCGCCGGCCGCGTGGCCATGGTCGTCGTTGATCGTCTTGAGGCCATCGAGGTCGGCGAAAAGCACGCTCACCTCGGCCTCGGCCTCCCGGGCTCCCGCGAGGGCCTCCTTACCGAGTTGCTCGAAGCCGCGACGGTTGTAGAGACCCGTGAGCTCGTCGTGAAGCGTCAGCCGCGCGAGCTCGCCGGCGAGCGTCGCCAGCTGATCGGCCTGTTCGCGCTCGCGCTCCTCAGCAAGCTTCCGGGACGTTATGTCGCGTGACATGCCGAAGATGCCGACCACCTGCCCGTTGTCCCCGTGCAGGGGGACCTTGGTAGTCGAGACCCATGAGACCCGGCCGTCGGGCCAGACCTCGCGCTCCTCGAGGCCCACGATCGGCTTGCCCGTGCGCATGACCTCGCGCTCGCCGCTGCGGGCGGCGGAGGCGTGAGCGTCGGCAAAGTAGTCGAAGTCAGAGAGTCCGATGGCGTCCTGGGGGTTGCAGGCGCCCAACCATCGCGAAAGCGACCGGCTCAAGTGCGTGAAGCGGCCCTCCACGTCCTTGAAGTAGACGTGATCGGGGGTGTTGTCGAGGAACGTCTGCAGGAGCCGCCCCTCGTCGACGGCTCGCTCGAGATCGCTGCCCCCGTTTTCCTGTGTGATCTCACTCGACATACCCGTAGAATCGGCCCCTCGAGCGGCCGGCTTGAGCCGCTGGCGGTCGAGGCGGATGACCCCCGCCCAGCGCCCAGCCGTCCGGCGCCGGTGATCGACCGGGGAACGATCTACCGGCCGACGCCGGGCTGATCCGACAGGAAGCTCGACCGCGGCGCGGCGGGCTCCCGGGCCTCTCGTTCCTCCTCCGGATCGGGCGCCCGCCCGACGGCGCGTGCGGCGGGCTCGGCCTCCGCGTAGTGCATGAGCCATACGCCGGCCACCACCATGGCGAAGAACACCATTCCCGCCACCAGCAAAAAGGCGGTCATGACCGGCGACCTTGCATCAGCGCGGCGTAGAACGCGCCCACCGCGAGGATCGACGGCACCCAGAGCCCCGTGAACAGGGCTTCCTGGCGTGAGTCGGCGAACCACAGGGTCACCGAGAGCACAAAGGAGAGAAATGCGGCGAGAGCGATCAGCGAAGCGCCCGTGGAGATTCGGTTTCGTGGCATGAAGGAGGTACTCCCGTCCCCCCAGCCGCCGATCACTAGGGGGCGGGCGGCGTCACCGTGCTCTTGACACCCAACTCGCGCAGCTGACGCTCGTCGACCGCCGCGGGAGCGCCGGTGAGCGGGTCGGCGCCGCTGGCCGTCTTGGGGAACGCGATCACGTCGCGGATCGAGTCGCGGCCGGCGAGCAGAGCGACGATGCGATCGATGCCGAAGGCGATGCCGCCGTGCGGCGGGGCGCCGTAGGTGAGGGCCTCGAGCAGGAAGCCGAAGCGGGCCTGGGCCTCCTCGGGCCCGATGCCCAGCGCGTCGAAGACCTTCTGCTGCACGTCGGGGCGGTTGATGCGGATGGAGCCCCCGCCCAGCTCCCAGCCGTCGAGGATCACGTCGTAGGCGCGGCTGCGCCACGTGCCCGGATCGGCGTCGAGGTCGCCGCTGGGCGAGGTGAACGGGTGGTGCATCGCGTCCCAGCGCCCCTCGTCCTCGTTGCGCTCGAACATGGGGAAGTCGACGACCCAGAAGCAGTCGTGGCCCTCGGGCTTTCCCTCGGCCACGTCGGCGCGCAGGCCGCCGAGCACCCGCGCGGCCATCGCGGGAGTGTCGGCGGCGAAGAGGATCACGTCGCCCTCGCTCGCCTCGACGGCGGCCGTGGCCCGCGCGATCTCCTCCTCGCCGAGGAACTTGGCGATCGGCGAGCGCCACGAACCCCCGTCCTCCACCACCGCCCAGGCCAGACCCTTCGCCCCGAGCGACTTGGCCTTCTCCTCGAGGCGGTCGATGCGGCTGCGAGGGAAATCGCCGCGGGCCCGTAGCGCCCGCACCACTCCCCCGCTCTCGATCGCACCGCCAAACACCTTGAAGGCCGAGCCGCGGAAGACGTCGGTGAGCTCGACGATCTCCACCCCCAGCCGGCGGTCCGGGCGGTCGGAGCCGTAGCGCAGCATCGCCTCGTCGTAGGTGATCTGCTCCAGCGGTAGCTCCACCTCGATCCCGCCCAGGGCCAGCACCCGCTTCATCAGCGGATCGATCAGGGCGTAGACGTCCTCCTCCTCGACGAAGGCCATCTCCACGTCGAGCTGGGTGAACTCGGGCTGACGGTCGGCGCGGAAGTCCTCGTCGCGAAAGCAGCGCGGGATCTGGAAGTAGCGCTCGAGGCCGCCCATCATCAGCAGCTGCTTGAACAGCTGGGGCGACTGCGGCAGCGCGTACCAGGAGCCCGCCATGAGCCGGCTGGGCACCAGGAAGTCGCGCGCGCCCTCCGGGGTCGAGCGGGTGAGGATGGGCGTCTCGATCTCGAGGAAGCCCTGGTCCGAGAGGTGGTCGCGAATCGTCTTGACCACGTCGTGGCGCAGCACCATCGTGTCGCGCATGCGCTCCTTGCGCAGGTCGAGGTAGCGGTAGCGCAGGCGCAGCTCCTCGCCCACGGGCTCGTCCTCGTCGATCTGAAACGGCGGCGTCTCGGCGTCGGCCAGCAGCTCGAAATCCGACACCGCCAGCTCGATCTCTCCCGTCGGCAGGTTCGGGTTGACCGTCCCCTCCTCGCGGCGCAGCAACTCGCCGCCGGCGCTGATCACGTCCTCGGCGCGCAGCCGGCCCGCCGCGGCGTGGGCCTCGGGGGCCTCCTCGGGGCGAAACACGAGCTGCAGCAACCCTGTGCGGTCGCGCAGGTCGATGAAGATCAGGCCGCCGTGGTCGCGGCGGCGGTGCACCCAGCCGGCCACGCGCGGCCGCTGACCGACCTCGGACGCGCGCAGGTCGCCCGCCCAGTGATCGCGGTAGCGGTTCGCGCGCGGGGCCTTCAACACGCACTCATCGCTTCCCTGACCATGGTCGCTGCCTCCTCCACACCGGCCACCGAGCGCTGATCTCCGGTCTCCATGTCCCTCACGTCTACCGAATCTCCCAGGATCACGGTCATCCGGGCCCCGATGCGATCGGCGTGCTTGAGTTGTCCCTTGAGCGAGCGCCCGGCCTGCTCGATCTCCACCCGGACCCCCTCGCCGCGGAGCACACGCGCCAGCGCGAAGGCGTCCGCGCTCAGCCCGGGCTTGGCCAGGGCCACGTACACCCGGGCGCGAGCCGGCGTTTCCCGGGTGGATGCGAGGAGGATGCGCTCGATGCCCGCCGCCCAGCCGACGCCCGGCGTGGGCGGCCCGCCGAGCTCCTCCACCAAGCGGTCGTAGCGCCCGCCGCCGCCCAGGGCGGCCTGTGCGCCGAGACGCTCGGACTCGAACTCGAACACCGTGCGCGTGTAGTAGTCGAGGCCGCGCACGAGCGTCGAGTCGAGCTCGTACGGGAGACCCGCGGCGTCGAGCAGGGCGCGGACTCCCGCGAAGTGCTCGGCGTCATCGGGATCGAGGCGATCGAGCAGCCTGGGCGCCTCTGCCATCACGGCGCGCGTGCCCGGGTGGTCGGAGTCGAAGGCCCGGAGCGGGTTCTGGTCGAGCCGCGCCCGGACCTCGCCCGACAGCTCTTCCTCGCGCGCGCGCAGAAAGGCGACCAGCTCCTCGAGGTAGGCCGCCCGGGTCTCGGCAGTCCCCAGGCTGGACAGGCGAAGCCGCGCCGGGCCCGCCCCCGCGCGCTCGATCAGCTCGCCCAGGAGCAGGATCAGCTCGGCGTCGAGGCTGGGATCGTCGGAGCCCAGCGCCTCGGCGCCCACCTGGGTGAACTGGCGAAAGCGCCCTGCCTGCGGAGCCTCGTGGCGGAAGAAGGGGCCGCGGTACCAGAGCTTCACCGGCTGGGCCTGTTTGTGCATCCCATGCTCGATGTAGGCGCGGCACACCCCGGCGGTGCCCTCGGGCCGCAGCGTGAGCGAGCGGCCCGCCTTGTCCTTGAAGGTGAACATCTCCTTCTGGACGATGTCCGTCGACTCCCCCACCCCGCGGGCAAACAGCTCGGTGTCCTCGAAGACCGGGGTCTCGAAGGGGTCGTAGCCGGCGCGGGCGAGGAGCTCGTCGGCGTCGTGGAGCAGGAGCAGGCGGCGCTCGGCGTCGTCGGGCTGGACGTCGAAGGTGCCCCGAGGGGCCTGGAGCTTGGAGCTCACCGCGTGAGCTCGGCGAGGAACGGGTTGCCGGCCCGTTCGGCGCCGAGGCTGGTGATGCCCATGTGGCCGGGGTAGACCGTGGTCTCCTCCGGGAGGCCGTCGACCAGGCCGCGGATCGACTCGAGCAGGGTGCCCCAGTCACCGCCGGGAAGGTCGGTCCGCCCCACGGAGCCCTCGAAGAGCACGTCGCCCGAGAACACCACCCCCTCGTCGGGAATGGAGAACGTCATGTGCCCGGGGCTGTGACCGGGCGTGAAGAGCACGTCGATCTCGAAGCCCGCCAGCTCCAGCTTGTCGCCGCCGCTGAGCGTGTGCTCCGCGTCGTAGGACTCGAAGGGCCCGAAGCCCGGCCAGGGGACGAAGGCCATGATGTCGTCCAACACGAACTTCTCCGCCTCCGGCACCCAGACCTCGGCCCCCGTCGCCTTGGCCACCGGCGCCACCGCCCCCACGTGGTCGAAATGTGTGTGGGTGAGCAGGATGCCGTCGAGCGTCACGCCGAGCGCGTCGATGGCGCCCAGCAGCTTGTCGGCCTCGTCGCCCGGATCGATGATCAGCGCGCGATCGGAGCCCTCGCGCCGGAAGATGTAGGTGTTCTCGGCCACCGGGCCGACCGTGAACATGCGCACGTCCATCGCTACCCAGCTCCCTGCTTTCGCTGGCGATAGCGGTAGATCATCGTGTCGGTGGCATAGCCCAGCGGGATGTAGAGCACGAACATGAAGGCCGCGAGCGCGGCGCCCTGGGCGATATCGCGGTCGAACAGGATCACCAGCAGCACGCCGAACACGGCGGCGGCGATCGCCGCGCGGTTGATCGCGCTGCGCCAGCTGGGCGGCTTGCTGAGCCGCTCGCTGCGCCGGTCGCGGGCGATCTTCTTGGCGTCCTCGCGCGTCTGGGGACGGCCGGTGCGCCCGGCGCGCTCGATCGTGCCGGCCGGGGTGCCGCGGTGCTTTCGGGTGCGCTTGCGCTTGGTCTGGGCCATGGTGCCTACGGACCCTACTTAAGGGGCGCCACGGCGCCTACGGCATCGGCCGCCGTCCCGGCGAACTGCGAACGGATCGCGTCGATCCACTCGCGGCAGCGCGGGGTGAGCTCGTTGTCGTTGCTCTGGAGGCGACAGCGCGTGACGAGGATGCCCAGGTCCGCTCCCTTGTAGCGGTAGTCGCCCGCGGCGAGCACGCGCAGGTAGAAGCCCTCCGTGTCGTCGTGGAGGCTGTGCCAGTCGTTGCCCCAGCGGCTGAAGGCGATCCCGGGCTCTCCGGGAGATCCAGGGCTCGCGCCCGCCGCGCGCTCGCCGTCCCCCTGCAAGCGCCAGATGCCGGTCTGGGGGGCGGCGGTGAGCATCTCCACCGCGGCGCCGGGCTCCTTGAGCACGAGCTGGCTCCACACGTCGCTCTCGGCGTGACCCGACCAGCGCCGGTTGATGTCGTCGATGTCTATGTCGTAGTCGACGTCCAGGTACTCGAGCAGGTGGAAGAGAAACAGCGGCATGTCGGCGTAGGCGGGCGCGCTGACGTTGGTCATGGAGCTGATCCCGCTGAGGCGCGGGTTGAGCTCGCCGAGATAGAGCTCGCCGGCGTCCGCGTCGACCAGGTAGTCGACGCATACGCAGCCGCGATAGCCCTCTTGGGCCAGGCGGTCGCCGAGCTTGCGGGTGAGCTCGCGTGCGCGCTCGCGCAGCTCTGGGGAGACCACGTCGGGAGAGATGTCGTTGCCACACCAGCCGCCCTGGTAGGGCGTCAGCTCTGGATGGCCGGTGAGGTCGCTCATCAGCGGCCCCACGAGCGTGCCGTGGCGCGTGAGGCAGGCCTCCACCGCCAGGGCCCGCGGGTTGATGCGCAGCATGACCTTGAGCTCCTGGCCCGCCATGTCCTTGGCGTGGTCCTCCCAGTCCTCCTTCGAGCCGATGAAGAAGGTCGTCTTGCCCGAGTCGCCGTAGGGGGTCTGCACCACGAGCTTGTCGCCCAGGCCGGCCTCGGAGGCCAGCGCGAGCAGCTCCTCATAGCTCTCGGCCCGGCCCAGCGTGTTGGGCACGCTCGGCACGCCCGCCTCGTCGCCCAGCTGGGTGGTCACGATCTTGGAGTCGAGGCGGTGGCGAAGCTCGGCCGAGGGAAGCGCCACCTCGAGCCCCGCCCTGGCCGCCAGGCCCTCGGTCTCCTCGTCGAAGAACACGAACACGGCCTTGCCGCCCGGCCCCCGTGCGCGAATGAGATCGAGCACCTGCTCGTGCTCGAGCAGGTAGTGGCACACGTCCTCGCTCGACTCGAACTCAGGGTGGGGGCGCTCCTCGGGCACCGACACGCGCGGGTGAGTGCCCTCGAAGGAGTCGAAGTAGTTGACGAAGAAGAAGTTGCGCACCCAGCGGTCGATGCCCAGCAGGTTGAACGCGGTCGGCGCGATGAAGTGGATCGGCGTCTCGTTGGTGCGGAAGAAGCCCCGGATCTCGGAGATCCCGCGCAGGGTCCTCGTCTCGGCCATGGCGCGGGCGATTGTACGACGGATAGTCTGCCCGGCCGATGGCGCACCCCCTCGACCCCCTGTCGGCCGGCGAGATACGCGAGGTCGTGTCCATCCTGCGCCGCGAGCAGGAGGTCGAGCCGCCGCGCTGGCGCTTCGGCATCATCGAGCTCGGCGAGCCCTCCAAGGAGGCGCTGCAGGGGAGCGAGCCACCGGCGCGCGAGGCCCTGGTGACGTGCTGGAACCGCGACGACGGCCAGACCTACAAGGCGCGCGTCTCGCTCACCGACGACGCCGTCGTGAGCTGGGAGCACCGGCCGGGCGAGCAGGCCAACTTCACCGAGGACGAGTTCTACGAGTGCAACGAGGCGCTCGCCGAGGAGCCGCGCGTGATCGAGGCGCTCGCGCGCTACGGCATCCACGACCTGGACCTGGTCCTCTTCGACACCTGGGCCTACGGCGCCCACCTGGTGGACGAGCGCTTCCGCGGCCGGCGCGTGGGCTGGACCGATGTCTGGGTGCGCGACTCGAAGGGCTCCAACCCGTACGCGAACCCGCTCAGCGGCCTGACCTTCGTGGTCGACGTGAACTCGATGGAGCTGCTCGAGATCGAGGAGGTGCCGGTGGGCGACCGCCCCAAGACGATGGGCGAGTACGTCCCCGGGCTCGTGCCCGGCCAGGAGCTGCGCACCGATGTGAAGCCGCTCGAGGTCAGGCAACCCGAGGGGGTCTCCTTCCAGTTCGACGGCAACGGCCTCGAGTGGCAGCGCTGGTCGATGCGCCTGGGCTTCAACCCGCGCGAGGGCCTCGTGATCCACACCCTGGGATACGAGGACGACGGACGGGTGCGCCCCGTGGCCCATCGGATGTCGTTCGCCGAGATGATCGTGCCCTACCGCGACCCCACGGCCGACCACATGCGGCGCACGGCCTTCGACATCGGCGAGTGGGGCCTCGGCTTCATGACCACCTCGCTCGAGCTGGGCTGCGACTGCCTCGGCGAGATCACCTACCTCGACGCCGTGCTTCACGACTCCAAGGGCGAGCCGCGCACGGTCAAGAACGCCATCTGCATCCACGAGGAGGACGACGCCGTGCTGTGGAAGCACGTCGACTCCGTGGCCGGCGCCGAGGTGCGGCGCTCGCGGCGGCTGGTGGTGTCCTTCCACGCCACGGTGGCCAACTACGAGTACCTCGTCTACTGGCGCTTCTACCAGGACGGGAACATCGAATGCGAGGTGCGCGCCACGGGGATCATGGTCACCACCAGCTTCCCCGAGGGCGAGCAGCCGCCCTACGGAACGCTCGTCGACGAGCGCACGTACGCGCCGATGCACCAGCACTTCCTCGTGGCGCGACTGGATCTCGACATCGACGGCGAGGCCAACACCGTGCACATGACCGAGTCGGAGGCGCTGCCCACGGGACCCGACAACCCCGACGGGCTGGGCATCGTCCAGCGCTCGACCCCGCTGCGCACCGAGGCGGAGGGCAAGCAGGACTACGACTGGCACACCCAGCGGGCCTGGAAGGTCGTCAACGACAACGTCCAGAACCGTCTCGGCACGCCGGTGGGCTACAAGCTCGTGCCCGGCGGCTGCTTTCCGGCCATGATGGACTCCGCGTCGCCGGTGTTCCGCCGCGCCCAGGTGATCGGCCACACGCTCTGGGTCACCCCCTACTCCGAGCACGAGCGCTGGCCCTGCGGCGAGTTCCCCGTGCAGGCCGAGGCCGACGCCGGCCTACCGGCGTGGACCGAGCAGAACCGGCCGATCGAGAACGCCGACGTCGTGCTCTGGTACGTGTTCGGCCTGCACCACGTCACGCGCCCCGAGGAGTGGCCGGTGATGCCCGTGGACACCGTGTCGTTCTGGCTCAAGCCGGTGGGCTTCTTCGACCGAAACCCGGCGCTCGACGTGCCCCCGTCGTGAGGCCCGAGGACGACGAGATCGCGGCCGCGATCGCCGCGGAGGCGCCGGCGATGGAGGACCTGCTGGCACGCCTGGTCGAGGCGCCCACCCTGCTGGGGGACGAGATGCCCGGCCAGGAGATCATGCGCGCCGCCTTCGCCGACATGGGCCTGGAGCCCTTCGACGTTCCGCTCGACGCCGAGGCGCTGCGCGCCCATCCCGGCGGGTCGGCCTTCAGCTGGGACGTGAGCGCCAAGGCCAACGTGGTCGCGGACTGGCAGCCCGTCGAGCCCGCCGACGGGCGCTCGCTCGTGCTCAACGGCCACGTCGACGTGGTCAGCCCCGAGCCCACCAGCATGTGGGCCTCTCCCCCGTTCTCGGCGCGGCGCGAAGGCGACTGGCTCTACGGCCGCGGCGCGGGCGACATGAAGGCCGGCCTGGTGGCCTATACCGGCGCCGTGCGCGGGCTCATCGCCCTAGGGTGCCGCCCGCGCGGGCTGGTACAGCTGCAGTGCGTGGTCGAGGAGGAGTGCACGGGCAACGGCGCGCTGGCCTGCGTGACCGCCGGGCACACGGCCGACGCGGCCGTGGTCACCGAGCCCACCAGCGGCGGCATCCAGCACTCGCAGGTGGGCGTGCTGTGGTTCCAGGTCCACGTGGCCGGCCGCCCCGCCCACGCCGGCGACGCTCCGGAGGGGCAGAACGCGATCGAGGCCACCTTCCCGATCGTGCAGGCCCTGCGCGAGCTGGAGGCGGAGCTGAACGAATCCCCGCCCGCGCCCTACGACGTCTACCCGCACCCCATCAACCTCAACGTGGGCATGATCCGCGGCGGCGACTGGCCCTCGACCGTCGCGGGCGAGAGCGTCACCCACTGCCGCCTCGCCCTCTTTCCCGGCGAGGACCCGGAGGAGCTCAAGCTTCGGGTCGAGCAGACGGTGGCCGCGGCGGCGTCGGAGGACCCCGTGCTCGCCGAGTTCGAGGTCGAGGTGCGCTACGACGGCTTCGCCTGCCGCGGCTACACCCTCGAGAAGGACGCCGAGCTCGTGGGCGTGCTCTCCGGAGCGCGCACGCGGCTGACCGGTGAGGCGCCGCCTGTGTTCGCCTCCACCGCCACCACCGACGCCCGCGCCTTCCATCTCTACGGCGACACGCCCGCGGTGTGCTTCGGCCCCCACGGCGAGGGCATCCACGGCGTGGACGAGCGCGTCCACGTGCCCTCGATGGTGGACACGGCGCAGACCCTCGGTCTCCTCATCGGCGACTGGTGCGGCCTGGAGCGGGTATAGGCGCCGCTACCGTAGCCGCGATGCCATCCGAGCCCAACCTCAACGAGCTTCCCGACTGGGTCAAGTCGCTCGGCCTGCCCAAGGTCGCAGTCCAGGCCATCGATCGTTACTGGAAGCCGGTCTGGGACGAGGTCAAGCACCATCTCGACCTGCTCCCCGACCACCGCGCGCGGCCTTCCCAGACTCCGCCGGCTCACGGCGGCGAGTGGCTGACCTTCGAGGCCATCGAAGAGCTCGAGCCGGGCGAGCGCTGGCGCCGGTCGTTTCGCGAGATGTGGCCCGCCTACCGCGGCTGGTACATCAAGGAGGGCGAGTCCGCCCGGCCGGACCTCGAGACCTGTCGCAGCAAGCTGAGCGAGCACATGCCGGAGCTGATGCCCACCTACGAGCGACTGGTCGAGCTGGCCGAGGGCGACGAGATGGCCGCCCGATTCCTCTCCCTCTATCGCCCGCCCGGCTTCATCGTGGGCTGCTCGCAGGGCGCCTGGAACCGCGCCGGCGACCCGGTGCTGGTGCGCAACTACGACTACCCCGCCTCGCGTGCCGAGGGCATCATCGTCTCCACCGCCTGGACCGGCCGCCGGGTGATCGGGATGAGCGACTGCCTCTGGGGCCTGCTCGACGGCATCAACGACGCCGGCCTGGCCGCCTCGCTCACCTTCGGCGGGCGCACCGAGGTGGGCGACGGCTTCGGCATCCCGCTGGTGATCCGCTACCTGCTCGAGGTGTGCGAGACCGTGGCCGAGGCGCGCGAGGTGCTGGAGCGGGTGCCCGTGCACGCCGCCCAGAACGTGACGGTGCTCGACCGGGAGGGAGACTTCCTGACCGTGTGCCTCAGTCCCGACCGCGAGCCGCATTTCAAGCACGTGCCCGCGGCCACCAACCACCAGCGCGAGGGCGACTGGCCCGAGTACGCGCGAGCGGTGCGCACGCTCGAGCGCGAGCAGTACGTGTTGGAGCTCCTCGAGCAGCCCGACGTGAGCCGTGATCGCTTCGTCTCGGCCTTCCTCGAGCCTCCGCTCCACAGCACCGCCCACTCCACCGGCATGGGCACGATCTACACCGCCGCCTACTTCCCGGCCGATGGGCGCGCCGAGTACCGCTGGCCGGATCGCACGTGGGAGCAGTCCTTCGACTCGTTTGAGGAGGGCACCCACACCGTGAGCTTCACCGAGGAACGCCAGGCCGCCTAACGACCAAGAGGAGACTCGATGTCCGACGTCCGCGAACTGTCCAACTACATCAACGGCGAGTTCACGCCCGCCGGCGACGGCGAGACCCTCGACATCGTCAACCCCTCCACCGGCGAGGTGTACGCCACCTCGCCGGCCTCGCGCGAGGCCGACATCGACACCGCGATGAAGGCCGCGCGGGCCGCGTTCGAGGGCGGCTGGCGCAACACCACCCCGAGCGAGCGGATGACCGCCCTGTTGAAGATGGCCGACGCCATCGAGGAGAACGCCGAGGAGCTGGTGGGCATCGAGGCCGAGAACACCGGCAAGCCCAAGGGCCTGACCCTCAGCGAGGAGATCCCACCCATGTGCGACCAGATCCGCTTCTTCGCGGGTGCGGCCCGCACGCTCGAGGGCAAGGCGGCGACGGAGTACATGGAGGGCTTCACCTCCTGGGTCCGGCGCGAGCCGATCGGCGTGATCGGCTCCGTGACCCCATGGAACTACCCGATGATGATGGCGGTGTGGAAGTTCGCGCCGGCCCTGGCCGCGGGCAACACGATGGTGCTCAAGCCCTCCGACACCACGCCGGCCAGCACCCTCAAGATGGCCGAGCTGTTCGGCGAGATCCTTCCCCCCGGCGTGTTCAACGTGGTCTGCGGAGATCGCGACACCGGCGCGGGCGTGGTGAGCCATCCCACCCCGGAGATGGTTTCGATCACCGGCAGCATCCCCGCCGGCAAGGCCGTGGCCAAGGCGGCGGCCGACACCGTGAAGCGCGTCCATCTCGAGCTGGGCGGCAAGGCGCCGGTGATCGTGCTCGACGACGCGGACATCGCCGGCGCGGCCGAGGACATCGCGGTGGCCGGCTACTTCAACGCCGGCCAGGACTGCACGGCGGCCACGCGCGTGCTGGCCAACGAGCGCGTGCAGGAGGACCTCGCGGCCGCGCTCGTGGAGCAGGCCGGCGACGTGAAGCTCTCGCGCGACGAGGAGGAGGGCTCGGAGGACTTCTACATCCCGCCGCTCAACAACGCCAACCAGATGGGGCACGTGAGCGGGCTGGTGGAGCGGGCGCCCGACCACGCCCAGGTCCTGGTCGGGGGCGAGCAGGCCGGCGACGGCGGCTACTTCTACTCCCCCACCGTCGTGGGCGGCCTGCAGTCGGCCGACGAGATGGCCACCACCGAGATCTTCGGGCCGGTGATCACCGTGCAGTCGTTCTCCGACGAGGACGAGGCGATCGCCTGGGCCAACGGCACCGACTACGGCCTGGCCTCGAGCGTCTGGACGAGCAACCACAAGCGCGCGCTGCGCGTGTCGCGGGCGCTCGACTTCGGCTGCGTGTGGATCAACTGCCACATCCCGCTGGTGGCGGAGATGCCTCACGGAGGCTTCAAGCAGTCGGGCTACGGCAAGGACCTCTCCCAGTACTCACTCGAGGAGTACACGCGCGTGAAGCATGTGATGTCGGCGCTGGAGGGCTAAAGGGCGAGCCCGTGCGGGCCGATGCCTGGGGTGCAACCTCGTTCCCCGCCCCTCTGAGAGGTTTCGATGCTCCACCGCCCCCGAGGACTCGCACTCGCCCGTTTGGCCATGCTCGCCACCGCCCTGGCCGCCCTCCTGGCGGTCGCCGTGGTGGTGCTTCGGGTAGACGCCCAGGGCACCTCGGAGTGGACGCCGAGAGCCGGCTTGCCGCTGACGGAGCCCGTTCAGCTGCGTAGCCGCGACGGCGTGCTGAGGGTGGATCTCAACGCGCGCCGCCGGGCGATCACCGTGTCCGGCTCGCGCATCGAGGCCCAGCCGTTCAATGGACGCCTCATCGGGCCGACCCTCCACGTGCGGCCCGGAGACAGGATCGAGGCGACGATCCGCAACGCCACCAGCGAGCGGACGAACATCCACTATCACGGGATGCACGTGTCACCGCAGGGGCGATCGGACAACGTGTTCCGGGTGTTCCGGCCCGGGCAGACCGTCAAGTCGATCGTCCAGGTCCCGACCGGCCACTCGCCCGGCACCTACTGGTACCACGTGCACCTCCACGGGCTCACCGAGGAGCAGGTGATGGGCGGCATGTCGGGGCTGCTGGTGGTCGACGGCCTGAAGCAACTGCTGCCCTCCCGGTTACGCGACATCCGCGAGCGCCAGCTCGCGATCCGTGACGTCCAGCACCAAGGTGACTCGATCATCATGGACGCCGCCGACATCGACGTCCAGAAGCCCTCCACTCGCCTGGTCAACGGGCTGCTGCGTCCGCGCATGACCCTTCGGTCGGGCGAAACTCAGCTTTGGCGGATCGCCAACGTGGGAGCCGACCTCTTCTACGACGTGGAGCTCGCCGGCCACCGCCTGCACGTGATCGCCGAGGACGGCTCGCCGGTCTGGCGCGTGTGGAGCAAGCGCCACCTGGTGCTGCCGCCGGGCAAGCGCTACGACGTGCTCGTCCAGGGAGGCAGGCCGGGCGCCTACACCTTCCGGACGCGCAAGTTCGACGAGGGCTTCCAGCTGCTGCCCAGGACCAAGCTGGCCACGGTCAGGGTGCGAGGGCCGGCGTCGACAGCCAGTGTCGAGGTTCCCAGAACCCTCGACACGCCGGCCACGAGCCCGGCCGGCCTGCCGGTGCGGCGCAAGCGCACGTTCACGTTCTCCTTCGACTTCTCGAAGAAGGAATTCGCCCGCATCAACGGCGAGGCCTTCAACCCCGAAGCCACGAACGTCGCGCCCCTGGTCGGCAGCGTCGAGGAGTGGACGCTGCGCAACGTCACGAAGGAGGACCACCCCTTCCACATCCACGTCAACGACTTCCAGGTCATGCGCGTCAACCGCAAGCCCTATCGAGCGAGGGGCCTGCAGGACGTGGTCATCATCCCCAAGCACGGCTCGGTCGTGATCCGCAACCCCTTCCGCCGCTACACGGGCCACTTCGTCTTTCACTGCCACATCCTCGGTCACGAGGACGGCGGGATGATGAAGACGGTGCAGGTGCGGCGAAAGGGTCAGAAGCCCACCCCGCCGCCCGGCGGCCACAACCACCACGCCGAGCACGCCGAACACCAAGGTTGATCAGGCCAACGGTTGCCCGCTCACTCCGCTTCCCGCAGCACGAACGCCACCTCGTCGACGTAGCACCAGGACCACTCCTCCCCCGGCTCCGCCGAGGAGATCACCGGGTGCTCGCTCTCACGCGCGTGCGCCGAGGCGTGGCGGTTGGGCGACGAGTCGCAGCAGCCCACCTTGCCGCACGTGCGGCAGACGCGCAGGTGCATCCAGCGGTCGCCGGTCTTCAGGCACTCCTCGCAGCCCTCCACGGTCTCCGGCATGTCGACGGTGATCAGCTCGAGGTGCGTGCACTCGTTCATGGTCAGTCCTCCAGGGCGGTCAGGGCGTTCTCGAGAATATGGCGCTCGGGCGAGAAGCCTCGCAGGGGCACGTCATCGGGAAAGCCCTCGAACGCGGCGCGCGGCGCCAGCCCGATCAGCTCGGCCTCCGCGACGGGCGCCCGCGCGCGCACCCGCTCGACGATCTCGCCCAGTGACACCGACGTGTGGTCGTGGACGTTGGTCGACACCTGCGCGCGGCCCCGTGCTTGCAGGAACAGGCCGAGCGCCCTCACGCCCGGCGGCCCGCCGCCCGACTCGCGCAGCTCGGAGGCGATCGATTTGGCCAGCTCGACGTCGCCGCCGTCGAGATCGACGTTGAACGCGAGCAGCGGCGGCCGGGCCGTGGCCAGGGTCGCGCCGGCGCTCGGGTGGACGCGCGGCGGCCCGTAGTCGGGGCTCAGCTCGCCGGCCTCCATCCGCCGCGCGAGCTCGGCCGGGCCGCCGCGGCGAAGCCACGCCCGCTCGGCCTGCTCGGGCCGCGTGGCCAGGTCGCCGTAGAGGAAGACGGGCACAGCGGCGTCGGCGCCCACCAGCGCCGCCGCCGTCAGCGCCTCGGCGCAGGCGGCGCCGCGGACCTCCTCCTCGACCCACACCAGCGGCATCACGTCGAGCGCCCCGACGTGCGGGTGCACGCCGTCGTGCTCGCCCAGGTCGATCTCCTCGACGGCGGCGCGGGCCAGCGCGGCAAGGCCCGGGGCCAGCTCACCCTGCCGCCCGGCCAGGGTGAACACCGAGCGGTTGTGATCGGGGTCGGTGTGGACGTCGAGCAGCCGCGCGGGCGCCACCGCCGCCTGAAGACGCTCGAGCTTGTCTAGGTCGCGTCCCTCGCTGAGGTTGGGGACGGCGACGAGCAGCATGGGCTCAAGGCTCGCACAGCGTCGTCCTGTAGCGGCAGGCCACCACCTGCGGCGTCTCCACCGGCCGACCTGCGTCGATCGAGCGAGCCAGTCGGATGAACTGGGCGTGCGACCAGGCGAGCGGCGTCGCGGAGAAGGTGTTCTCTCCGGGAGTGAACGCGTCCTCGGTGCCGAACGGCGGCTCGAAGTCCCACACCTGCTCGGCCATCACCTGACCGCCCGAGTCGCCGGCCACGTTGGCCATCGTGTCGAGATAGAGCTGGGCCTGCTCACCGGCGGCCAGCGCGTACTCGCCCCTCTCCCCCGTGAGCAGAGGCCAGCCGCGGCCGATGGTCTCGCCCGAGCCCGGGTCCACGGGCGCCCACTGGCTCCCGTCTTCCTTCTCGCCGTAGCCGTCGAAGCTGGCGCGGTGCCAGAAGGGACCGTTGTCCGTGTCGTACTTGAGGTCGCGGTCGATCACCCGCAGCGTGGAGGCGATGTTCGGGTCGTCGGCCGACTTCACGCCGAGCCGGACCATCTCCAGGAAGCTCGGGTCGACCACGGTGCGCTGATCGGTCAGCGGCCCGCCGTCGGAGATCTGGATCTCCGCGCCGGAGTTGGCGTCGCCGTTGTCGGTGATGCGCAGGTAATACGGCTCAGGAGAAAGCGGTCCGTTGGTGGTGAGCGTCCACGTGTTGAGGTTGCCCTGCCACTCGTCGGCTGTCGCGAGGTAGCGATCGGCCCGTGCCGCATCGCCGTTCTTGCGGGCGATGTCGGCCGCGGTCACCAGGCCGGCGATCTCGGCGGCGATCGTGGCCGGCGAGTAGCCGCCGATGTTCTCCCAGCGCTCCTGGTCGGTGCGCGGGCCGGTGGCCACCAGGTAGTCGGCCGAGAGGCGAACGTTGTCCCAGTCCTTCGCCCCGGTGCGGCCCAGCTGCCAGGCCAGCACTATGGGGAAGGCCACCTCGTCGAGCTGCTCGCCGTCGAATACCTCCTCGCCGTCGAGCCTCGAGTTCTGGGGGAACGACCCGTCCTCGCCCTGCTGGACCTCCCACAGGTAGTCGAGCGAGCGCTCGGCCGCCGCCTCGTCGCCGGCGGCGAGCATCCCGGTGGCGATCTGGTAGAGGTCGCGCGACCACACCGCGATGTAGACGGGGATGTGCTGGAGCTCGTCGCGCCAGGCCCAGGGGCGGCCCGGAGCGGCGACGAAGCCACCGCGGTAGGTCTTGTCCTCGTGCGAGGCCAGGAGCATCACCGAGGCCAGGTAGGCGGCGCGGGAACCGGCGGCGCTGCGCGGCACACGATCGAGAGACGACAGGTAGCGGCGCCAGCCGGACGCATACTCGGCGCGGGCCGAGGTGAAGCCGCGAGAAAGGGCCGCCTGCGCGTTCTTCAGCGCGGTGCCGTTCTTGCGCCCGAAGCCGAGCGACAGGCGCAGCCGCTGGCCGCCCTCCAGGCCGGTCAGCTCGGTCTTGCCGGTCTGCACGACGTTGCCGCGATCGCGCGCGGTGTAGGACCAATCCAGCTGGTAGTTCTTGTCCAGATCGGTCCAGCCGTCGCTGCGCTCCGCGTAGCCGCTGGACGTCTGGGAGAAGCCCGAGGAGGCGAGCACCGCCCCGCTCAGGCGGCCGTCGGTGGCCAGCAGGCCGCCGCCGGCGCTGCGGCCCTTGTCGTCGTTGGCGTTCAGGCCGAGGCCGACGTCGTGCAGCACGTAGACCTCGTACGGCGACCCGGTCAGCGACTCGAAGCGGACGTCGACCAGCACGGCCGAGCGATCGGGGTCGGTCACGTAGGTCTTCGTGATCCGGTAGTTGCCCGACTTGGCGGTGTTCACCTGGCGGTAGACCGGGCTGCGGCCGTCGATCAGCTGCACCGAGTGGTCGGTGTCCTCGTCCTCGCGGTCGGCGAAGGTCTCGCCGTCGGTCACCACAAGCTGCGTGTCGCGCGTGGCGGGCGTGTCGATCCGCGGGAAGAAGACCTCGGTGAGCGTGCCGTCGTTGATCGTGTACCAGGCCTTGCTCCTCAGGGTGCGAGACGTACCGAAGCCGTCCTTGTCCCCCGGAGCCCAGTCGGCCGCCTTGCCGGGCGACGAAGGGGCGTAGGGCGGGGCAGCCTGCGCCGGCCCGGCCGCGAGGGCGAGGACCAGTAGCGCGGCGGTCGACAGGGCGGCGACGCGAGTAGAACGCATGTCTCTCTCCTGGGTGCGTTGAAGGCACGCCGGAGGTACCCCGACCCCGACCGCGCCAAACGCGACGGCACCGAGGTCGGTCTAAACTCGGTACCCCCGGCTCCGTAGCTCAGCGGTTAGAGCGCACGACTCATAATCGTGAGGTCCCTGGTTCGAATCCAGGCGGAGCTATCCGCTTCGAGAGCGTCAGGGCGATCGCTCTGCCACGTCAGCTTGGCTGAAACCGTCTCTCAGCTGTGCTGGGCGGTGCGCCGCGAGGACAACAGCACCTTCCCCACCCCCGCCGCGAAGAAGAGCAGCAGCACGATGACGAACAGCCAGGTTAGGTCCGCGACGCTGGTGGACGGCAATCCCAGCGGGAGCTGAACGGTGGGGCTGTCTGAGGACTTCGATTCGCCGCCCGTGTCGCTCTGACCGGCGACCTGGGCCTGGGCCTGGGCGCCCTCGGCCGAGCCGTCTGAGCGGCCCTCCGCCTCACCCAGGTTATCGCCGAGACCCAGCAGGTCGAGGAGGCCGCCCGAAGCGCTTGCAAGGTACGAGGGCGCCGTTGAGCAGGCTCCGCCGGGACCGTCCGTGCTAAGGGCTTCGATCGCCTGCCGCTCGAGAAGTGCCACTCGCCGTACGCCGGTATCGAGCATCCGCGCGACATCGGGCCGCGCCCGCGGGCCGCCCGGGCCGAAACCGCTGCGCAAAACGACGACCCGGCGCTGGGCCGACGGAAGTCCCGGCAGGCACGCGGACCGCCGCCGCACGACGCGCTCGAGCCGCTGCTGGCCCGGGCTTCGAGGCGGCGCGACGCTCACGCCACGCTGGTCTGCAGAGCGCCTCTTGCGGTCGGCCGGAGAGCCAGGTCCGCCCCCCGCTGCGGTCTGGCCCTGCACGCTGGCCTGACCACCGGGAGAGCTCGGATTGGACGACTGGCCGGCTGAAGATCCGGGAGTGGGAACCGCGTTAGTCCCTACCCCCGTTGACGGGAGCTTCGGTGTCGAAGGCGGGGAGACCGGAACTTGAGGGGTCCGGACGTCGGGCACGTGTACGTCGGGTGCCGAAACGTCAGGCGCGGGCAGAGACGGCGTGCTGGGCACCTCAACGGGAGGCGCCGGCGGCAGGTTCGGCGCGGGGGGCAGGTTAGGTGTGGGGGGCAGGTTAGGTGTGGGGGGAACCGAGGGAAGCTGTTGGGCAACCCCGGCTTGGGCAGGGAATAGCGCAACCGTCGCCACGACGGCGCACAGCGTGCGCGTGGTCCTGCCGACCCCCATGCTTAAGGATTACCCCAGGTGAGCGGAAAAAACCTCCGGGAGGTGCGAAATTCGGCCCTGCGCAGTGTGCGAGGTAGGCGAAATCGAGCCGGTCGAACAAGCTCAGCTTCGAGGTCTCGCGGCGAAGAGGGCCTCTGGGTATAAGCGCCCGCGGCGGCTACGCGGGCTTAGAGGACCTTCCCGGCTGCCACGGCCTGCGGCCTACCGGCAGCTGAGCTCCACGCGCGTTACACAATCCATTGGGTGCGTAAACGGCCCAAAAGTGGCGCTCCGGCGATTCCGAGGGCAAGTTGGGGCATTGGTGCAGCGTTTGGTGCCTAGAGTCCGTGCAGACTAGGGGGGTCAGATGCACGAGTCCGAGCAGGCCAGGATGCAAAGAGCGGGTTACTTGCGGCGCGCGGCGCTGGTGGCCGGCTCGGCCGACGGTGCGCTCGCCGAAGCGACCGACGGCGCCGGGCTGCTGACTCGCGGGATGTTCCTGCAGCGTTCCGCGCTGATCGCAGTGCTTTTCGCGCTTGCCCTGATGACGATCGCCCTGCCGGGCGTGGCCGTCCAAAGCGCGGTTGCCCAGCCCGAGGAGTTCCCGCTCGACTCGGACAAGTCACCGCGGCCCACGCCCGAAGGCCGGCAGTCACCTGCGCCGGAGGAGATGCAGACCGCCCCGCAGGCGTCGGCTCCCTCAGAGGGTGAGCGGGCGGCGAACGAGTCCGGCATCGGCCTTTCACCCTGGCTGTTTCCAGTCTTGAACGTGCTCGCCTTCCTCGGCGGGGTCTTCGCCGCAAAAGCCGCCCTGAGGCTCATCAGGAGACGGCGCGAGGCCGGGCGCGGGCGCCAGGCTCGTGTCGGACCGACTCCGGTGCGAACCAGCACGGCGGAGGCGCAGAGCCTGGATCGGTCGTCGGGAGCGGTCGCGGTCGGGCCAACGGCCGTGGCTATGTCTGCCAAGGGGCGGATGAAGAACGGCTCGGAGCCCGCGGCTGTCGAGCCGACGCCACGCGAGCAGCCGACGCCGAGCCTCGTGGAGCCCGCCCGGGCGGAGCAGCCCTCGCGCGACGTGGCCGAGCCGACGCGTACGGACCCGTTGCCAGAGGTCTCCGGGTTGCCGCAGGAAGCCGAGGAGTCCTTTTTGGAGGGGGCCGAGCCGACCGGGGCGAAGGAACCATCGCCTGACGCTGTCGAGCCGACGGAGACCGAACAGTCCACGCCGGAAGCTCCCACGCTGGTCGAGGCGGAGCAGCCCGCGCCGGAGTCCACGGCTGCCGAGAAGGAGCCGGCCCCGCCCGAATCCGCGCTGGCCGCAGGGCAGGAGGCGAAGCCGGAGGCTCCGGAGCCCGCGCAGCGAAAACCGCTCGAAGCGCTCCCCGACGACGTCATACCGCTTCCCACCCGGCCCGGCCGGATTGGGCGCCGGTCGGAGCCTCAGCGGGCGCTCGGCTACGTCAGCGCGGCCGATGCCGACTCTCGGATCACCGAGCTCGACACGCAGACCGAGCAGATCAGGGCGGCGGGTGTGAGCCACGGATATGAATCGGTCGAGGTCGTGCGTGACTTCGAGTCTCACAACGGCTCGGACCTGGAGCGCCCGGGCCTGATCTATGCCATCGAGAGACTCGAGGCCGGGGAGGCGCACGCGCTCGTGGTCGCGAGCCTCGAGCGCCTGACCAGGTCGGCCGCTCATCTGGGCACATTGATCGACCGCCTGGGCGCGAGCGGGATTCGGCTCGTCGTCCTCGACATCGAGCTGGATACCGGCGATCCCGATGGCCGGGTTGCCGCGGAGGCGCTGGCGAACGTCGGCACCCTCGAGCGCAAGAGCCTCGACCAGCGCACGCGAAAGGGCCTTCAAGCCGCCCGCGACAGCCGCAAGTCGTCGGGCCGGCCCGCGGTGGCCGACCGCCCGGCTCTCAAGGATCGAATCGCCGACATGAGGGCGCGAGGCCTGACCCTCCAAGCCATCGCCGACACGCTCAACGCAGAAGGCGTGCCGACCCTTCGCGGCGGCGCCGAATGGCGTCCCTCGAGCGTGCAGGCCGCGGCCGGATACAAGCGCCCCAAACGCGATGCCCGCAAGCCAAGCAACGGCAGCCACGGGAAGGGGTAGCAGCCGGGGGCTCACGCCCCAGCACTTCGCTGACAAAAACGGATTGCCGGCCGTCCTGCGAAACAGCTCGACCGAATCCAGCTCGTGCGTTTCGGCAAGCCCGGCGACGCCCGCCGGCGAAAGGGGCTCCACCCCAAGCCGCTCAACATCCGCCGCTGGCGAGCATCCCCTCGCCACGCCAGTTGCCGTCCGCGGGACGCGTCGCAGCCCAGGCCGGCGCTCCGATCGCAAACACCGCGACCATGGCCACCGCGACGCTCGTTGCCCCCCGGTGCTTCACCCGGCGCCGGGCGGCCTATCGAGCACTGTGGGTACGTACTCGAGCAATTGGAGCCGACCGTCGAACATGCGGCTGTCGACCAGCTCGAGGGCGATGTCGGGACACCCCTCGAAAAGGCGGTCCTTGCCGGTGGCGCCGGTGATGACTGGGAAGACGACCACACGGAGGCGGTCCACCAGGCCGGCTTCGAGCAGCGACCGGCACAGGCTGATGCTGCCGACCGTCCGCAGCGGTCGCGAGTCGCGCCGCTTTAAGTCCTGCACGGCCTCGACCGCGTCCCCGTCGACCAGCTCCGTGTTGGCCCACGACAGTGGTTTCTCCAGGGTGGAGGAAAACACCACCTTGGGCCCCTCGGTCATCGCGGCGAGACTGGGCTCGTCGGGCATGTCGGCGGCGTACCCCGCCATCTCCCGGTACGTCGTCGCGCCCATCAGGGCGATGTGCTCCCTCTCCTCGTCTTCCTTGATCCAAGCGAGGTACTCCGGCCCCTCCATGCCCCAGAAGCCGGGCCAGCCCCCCGTGGTCCCCCCGTGGCTGTCGAGTGAGGTGATGAAGTCCACCATGAGGCTTGACACTGGGCTCTCCTTTCTTAGTTGGGCGGGACGCTCACGCTCTCCCGGCGCACGAGCTGGTGATCGAGCAGGGCGTGGTCTTGCGATCGGTCGCCGCGTAGTGCGGCCGCGAGCAGCTCGGTGGCGAGCGTGCCTTTGCGATCGTGCGGTTGGCGCACCGTGGTGAGCGGGCAGGGGGCCGAGGCTGCCTCGGGGATGTCGTCGAAGCCGACGATCGACAGCTGCTCGGGGACCGCTAGCCCGCGTTCGCGGGCGGCCTCGATCGCCCCCAGCGCGAGCTGGTCGCTGGCGGCGAGGATCGCCGTCGGCGGCTTCTCGGCATCGTCGAGCAGAGCCGTGCACGCGTCACGGCCGCAGCGCCTCGTGCTGGCGGCGCATTCGTAGACCGTTGTGCTCGCTCGAGCCACGTCGGCTGCCTCGAGCGCGTCCCCGTAGCCCTCGAGGCGGGCCTGGTGGATGGGGTAGCGGACTTGGCGCTGGCGGGCCGGGTCAGCCGGCCCTTGCCGGCCGTCGGGCACCAGCGGCAGGCTCATCACCGCCAGACGGCGATGCCCGAACCCGAGCACGTGATCGGCCAGCTCGCGTGCGGCGGCGCGATTGTCGATCCCGACGAGCGCTACGCCCTCGACGATCGGCTGGTCGACGATCACCAACGGAAGGCGGCGTTTGAGCGCCGCCGCCAGCAGCGGGTCGCCCGCTGCCACCGAGTAGACGATCAGCCCGTCGACCAGCGCGTCGCTGATCGCCACTGCCCCGCGGGACTCGGCGCTGCCTGAGATGAGCAGCAGGCCGAGCCCCATCTCTTCCGAGGTGTCACCCACTCCGCCGAGGAACGGGAGCAACGCGGGGTCGCGCACGGCGTAGGAGAGCCGGGTGTCGTGCACCAGGCCGATGGCGCCGGCCCGCCCGCGCCGTAGCCCACGGGCCAGCGGATCCGGCCCGGGGTAACCGAGGTCGCGGGCGGCGTCGAGCACCCGCTCTCTGAGCGCAGCCGAGAGCTGGTCGGGACGGTTGTAGGCGTTCGACACCGTCATCGTCGAGACCCCGAGTTCCTCCGCCACTGCGCGCAGCCCCACCCTGCGTCCGGAACGTCGCGCGGCACCCGGCGCGCCGGCGGCTGAACGAGATCTCGACATGGTTGCTATAACGATACAGATAAGCCGCTAGGCAGGTCGTTGAGGCAAGTAAGAAGGGGCAGATGAGCCCGCGCACGCTATCTACAACCATATGGTTGTAGATTACTCGTGACGGACCGCTCGACCCACCAAATCAACCGCTCTTGAGGAGGACGACATTGAGCGCCACCTACACCTTCGACGTCTTTTCGAGCCTCGACGGCTACGGCGCCGCCACCGCCGACTGGTCCGGCTACTGGGGCAAGCAAGGCCCCGAGTTCCTCGACCATCGCCTCGACTTGTTCGGCGAGGAGCAGCGGATGGTCCTCGGAGCCAACACCTATCGACAGTTCGTGGAGATGCTGGCCTCGAGCACCGCGGAGTCTGACGTGCGTGACGCCTGGGTCACGCGGATGAGGAGCCTGCCGGCAACGGTCGTGTCGACAACGCTGGAAGGCCCCCTCGACTGGCCGGACGCGACCCTCGTGAGCGGCGACGCCGTCGACGTCGTCGCCCGGCTCAAGGACGAGTCAGACGTTCCGCTGCGCTCGCACGGCAGCCTGTCGATGAACCGCGCGCTGATGGCCGCCGGCCTCGTCGATCGCGTCCAGGTGACTCTCTTTCCCGTCATCACCGGTCAGACCGGGCTGGACCCCATCTTCAAGGGTGCGGCCGACTTCGACCTCGAGCTGATCGAGAGCCGGACCCTCGACGGCCACACACAGGAGCTCATCTACCGACCCACCCTCCATTGACACCCCACACGGCTCCGAACAACGGATCACTAGCAAGGGAGACAAGATGGACGCCACAGAAGTGAAGGAGCGGGGTGCGGTGGAGGACAAGCAGCGCTGGATGGCGCTTTATGTCCTCTGCGTTGGGATGCTGATGATCGTTCTCGATGCGACGATCGTGAACGTCGCACTACCCTCGATCCAGGACGACCTCGGCTTCTCCCAGAACGACCTCGCGTGGGTCGTGAATGCCTACCTGATCGCCTTCGGCGGTCTGCTACTGCTCTCGGGGCGGATCGGTGACCTGATCGGCCAGCGGAGGATCTTCCTGATCGGCCTCGCGGTCTTTGTCGTCGCCTCGCTGCTCTGCGCCCTCGCCCAGAGCCAGGGCGTGTTGATCGCCGCCCGCTTCGTCCAGGGGGTCGGCGGAGCGCTGACCTCCGCGGTCATTCTGGGGATGATCGTGACCATGTTCCCGGAGCCTGCGGACCAGGCGAAGGCAATAGGGATCTACACCTTCGTCGCCGTTGCCGGTGGATCGATCGGCCTTCTGCTCGGTGGCGTGCTCACCGAGGCGATCAACTGGCATTGGATCTTTTTCATCAACCTGCCGATCGGTGTCGCTACGGCGCTCTTTGCGCTGCGGCTCGTCCCCAACCGCGAGGGGATCGGCCTCACGGCGGGGGCCGACCTGCCCGGCGCCGCGCTGCTCACGGGCGGTCTGATGCTCGGCGTCTACACCATCCTCGGGGTGGCCGAGGAGGGCTGGGGCTCGACCCGGACGCTCGCGCTCGGGGCGGTCTCGATCGCTCTGATCGCCGCCTTCGTGGCCCGCCAGGCGCGGATCTCCAACCCGCTGATGCCGCTGCGCCTGTTTCGCTCCCGCAACGTCTCTGGCGCGAACCTGGTCCAGGCGCTGCTCGTCGTCGGGATGTTCGGCATGTTCTTTCTCGGGGCCCTCTATATGCAGCGGATCCTCGGCTACGACGCCCTCCAGGTCGGCCTCGCTTATCTGCCGATGACCGTGGTCATGGGAACGATGTCGTTCCGCTTTACCGGGCAGCTCAACCTCCGGTTCGGGCCCCAGGCGACCCTGATCCCCGCGATGGTCTGCATCGTCGCCGGCCTGCTGCTCCTCGCGCGCACGCCCGTGGACGCCAGCTACGTTGTCGACCTGCTGCCGGCGATGATCCTGATGGGGCTCGGGTCCGGTCTCGGTTTCCCGTCGCTGATGACGCTCGCGATGTCGGGCGCCACCGAACGCGACTCGGGATTGGCCTCGGGCCTGGTGAATACCAGCGTCCAAGTGGGCGGCGCGATCGGCCTCGCGATACTCGCCACCTTCGCGACCGAGCGCACCAATGCCCTGCTCGCCGATGGCGAAGCCGCCGCGGAGGCACTGAACGCCGGCTATCACCTGGCGTACCTGATCGGCGCGGGCCTCGTAGTCGCGGCGATCGCGATCGCGGTCGGCTTGCTCCGTGAAGAGGCGCCCGCGGCCGCCCCCGAACCCGTGCCCGAGCCGGCGGTGGCGGTGGCGGGAGCGGCCGACCGGCCCGCGGTCACCGTGACCTACCTACCGGCCTCCAGCGCCAATCCCTGCGAAGAGGCGGGCCTGAGGGTCACGATCGGCTGCGGCGGATGCACGGCCACCACGCGAGCCGAGGTTAGTCTCGTGCCGCAGTGAGCGAGTACACCTCACCGACCCCGGCCGAAGGCTTCCTGGATCCGGACGATTCGATCCTGTTCCCGCGCCTGACGGATACCCAAATCGCGCGGCTGGCCGAGAGCGCCGACACCTTGTCCTTCTCGCCGGGCGAAGTCGTCTTCGAACAGGGTCAGCGCGATGCGCCCCTGTACGTCGTGCTCTCGGGAGCCATCGACGTCATCGATCGCCAGCCCGAGAGCGATCGCTACTTCACGCAGTGCCAGCCCGGCACCTTCGCCGCCGACGTCTCAATGTTCACCGGCGAGCCGACGATTGCCCGCGGCGTCGCCGCCGGGGAGACCACCTTGCTTGCGGTACCACCCGACGCGCTGCGCGCGCTGGTCGCCGGCTCTGACGAGCTGGGAGACCTCCTCCTGCGGACCATGATCACGCGTCGTGAGTGGTTGCGGGGGCAGGGCCTCGGCTACGAACGGCTGATCGGGAGGCGCTCGTCCGGTGAGGCCTTCGCCATTCGCGAGCTACTGGAGCGCAACCTCGTGCCGTTCAGCTGGCACGACATCGACGCAGATGCAGAGAGTCGGGCCCTGCTCGAGCGGCTCGGTATCGAGTCCGAGGAATGCCCCGTGCTCGTGCGCACCCACAACGTGCTCCGCAGCCCGACGGTAAGCCAGGTCGCGGCCGAGCTCGGTCTGCGGGCGCAGGTGGATGGGCGAAGCTTCGATGTGGTGATCCTCGGAGCGGGCCCCGCGGGATTGGCCACCGCCGTTTACGCCTCCTCCGAGGGCCTAACGACCCTGGTCATCGAGCGCTTCGCCCCGGGAGGGCAGGCGGGAACCAGCTCCCGGATCGAGAACTACCTCGGCTTTCCGACCGGTCTCTCGGGATCAGAGTTGACCCAACGCGCGACGCTGCAGGCGCAGAAGTTCGGCGCCGTCATCTCCAGCGCCCACGAGGGGTGCCGCTTCGCCACGTCCAAGAACGGCGAACTACGGGACCTGTGGCTCAGCGATGGTCAGGAGGCTCGCGCACGTTGCGTCGTTCTCGCTGTCGGGGCCGACTACCGGCGGCTGCCGGCAAAGAGATCAGAGCGCTTCGAAGGACGCGGCCTCTACTACGCGGCGACCCACCTCGAGGCGCTCCAGGCCTCGGGCGAGGACGTCGTCGTGGTCGGGGGCGGCAACTCGGCCGGGCAGGCGGTGGTCAACCTCGCCGCTTACGCCCGGCGCATCCACCTCGTGGTTCGCCGGCCGCTGGAAGCGACGATGTCGCGCTATCTCATCGATCGCATCGAGGCCGCCCAGAACGTGGAGATCTGGGAGGGCTGCGAGCTCGAGGCCCTCCACGGCGGCGAGGAGCTCGAGGCGGTGACCGTCGTGGGCCGCGATCGAGGCGAGCGTAGGCTGCCCACGTCGGCCGTGTTCGCGATGATCGGCGCCTCCCCGCGGACTGAGGACGTGGCCGGCTTGGTCGGCCTCGACGACAAGGGATTCATCGTGATCGGCGAGGACGCACGGCGCCACGCGAGCTTCGCCGAGCATCGAGAGGGCCACGACGGCCAACCGTTGCTCCTCGAGACGACGCGACCGGGCGTCTTCGCCATCGGGGACGTCCGGCGTGGCTCGACAAAAAGGGTGGCATCGGCTGTGGGGGACGGGGCGCTAGTCGTCCGCTCGCTGCACGAGGCGCTGGCCCTTCTGGCGAAGTCTCAAGGGCAGGACGCGCCGGTAGAGGCTCCTGGCCCGGGTTGAGCGACTCCGACGCGTCTTTCTCGAGGACTGTCCGGCTCGCACGACCCTGGGTTCAGACCTACCCCGATCTCGATCACCTCGCCGTGACAACCGATCACGAACCGGTGACCGCAGCGCTCAGCTGGGTGCTCGCCGAGTAGTTCACCAGAACGCAGCGCGATCAGGGATAGACATGCTCGCACGAAGCGGGTCGATAAGACCGCTGCCCAGGTCCGAGGGCTGCGGTCATGGGTGACGAACGAGTACCAACACAACGGGGTGCGCGCCGATGGCGAGCGCGTCCTCAACCGCCTGATCACGCTGGCGCGCGGGGGCGGGTAGCCCGGAATAGCGCGCTCGTCGATCAGCGGCCGACCGTCCTCCGCAACGGCGGAGCAATCTCACCGCCGCCCTTTGGCTTCGAAGGTCCTAGAGCTGTCGGACCTTTGATCCGATCTGTACAGGCGCCTTCACTCCCGTCAGCCTTGTGCGCGTGACCGGATCCGACCTCAGCTCGCAGCGAAGCGCGTACGACGTCCCCGACGACGTCGCGTACTTCAACACCGCGAACCTGGCCCCGCACCTGCACGTCGTGCGGGCGGCCGGCGAGGCAGCGCTGGATCGCCGGGGCAGGCCGTGGTTGATCGGCGCCGAGGATTGGTTTACCGACGTTGAGCGCCTTCGCACGCTCTTCGGAGGGATGGTCGGAGGCGATGGCGAAGGCGTCGCCATCATCCCCGCGACGAGCTACGGGTTCGCGGTCGCCGCGCGCAATCTGCCGCTCGAGCGCGGCCAGCGGGTTCTCGTCCTGGCCGACGAGTACCCCTCGGGCATCTATGCCTGGCGCTCGGCCTGCCGGGCGACCGACGCGGAGATCCTCACGGTCGAGCGCGAGCGCGGCCAGAGCTGGACCGACGCCGTCCTGGCCGCGCTCGACGGCAGTGTGGCGATCGTCAGCGTTCCCAACGTGCACTGGACCGATGGCGCCCTCGTGGATCTCGAGGCGGTCGCGGCTCGTGCCCATGAACTGGGCGCGCGGCTTGTGATCGACGGCAGCCAGTCGATCGGGGCGATGCCGCTCGACGTGACGGCGCTCCGGCCTGACTTCGTGATCGCCGTCGGCTACAAGTGGCTGCTTGGCCCGTTCGGCGTCGCCTACATGTGGGTCGCCCCCGAGCACCGCGACGGCGAGCCGATCGAGGAGAACTGGATCCTGCGCGCCGGCTCGGAGGACTTTGCCCGGCTCGTCGACTACCGCGATGACTACGCGCCCGGCGCGCGGCGTTTCGACGTCGGACAGCGAACCCAGTTCGAGCTCGTACCGATGGCCATCGCGGCGCTGGAGCAGCTGACCGAGTGGCAGATTCCGCGGGTCGCCGCAACGCTCGGCGTGTGCACCGCGACGATGGCCGAGCGTGCCGCGCGGCTCGGCCTCGATCCGCTGCCCGTCGACCAGCGCGGCCCCCACATGCTCGGCGTCCAACTGCCGCCCGACGCCCGCGAGCGAATCCTCCCGGCGCTCGCGGAAGCCGGCTGCTACGCCGCCGTCCGTGGTGGGTCACTGCGCATTTCGCCGCATCTGCACGTCTCCGATGAGGACGTCGAACGGCTGTTCACCGCCTTGCACGCGATAGCCAGGACCTGAGCAGCTCGGCGGCTTCGTCGGCCGGCGGGTGCCGGGCGATCGCCTCGGCCGCCGCTGACGCCGCGGCGCGATAGCGCGCGTGGGCGAGCACTTCGGCGGCGGCGCCGGCGAGCGCTTCGGCGGCAGCCGGCGCTTCCCGGACAACCACGCCCGCGCCCAGGGCGGCGATGCGCTGCGCGTTGTGCGGCTGGTCGGCGAACAACGGCAGCAGTGCGAGCGGTACGCCGGCGGCGAGGGCTTGGCCGATCGTGCCCGAACCGCCATGACAGACAACGAGCGCGGCCCGCGCGAGCACGCTGGGCTGGTCGATCCATCCGTGCGCATGCACGTTCGCCGGCAGCGGTTCGAGTGCGGCGGGGTTCGCGTCACGGCCGACCGCCACGACCACTCTCACCGGGAGGGTCGCGACCGCCTGCGCAGCACCGCGGTAGAGACCGGGAAACAGCTCGCTGCCGGGGGCTACCGTCCCGAACGTGAGGTAGACCAGCGGCCGGTCATCGGCGGTCCACCCGACCGGTAGCGGTCGGGGCGCCGGTAGGGGAACGCGGAACCGGTGGGTGCCCGGCAACTCGGGCACGGCCGGATCCTCGAGCGGCGCGGGCCAGAGCGTCAGCGAGAGCGCGCCGGCGTGCGGTTCTTGGTCGGGCGGCAGCCCGAGCTCGCTCCGCCACGCCGCGAGCGGCGCCGCGGCGGCGTCGAGGATGACGCGCTCGGTGACCGCGCTCCCGATCGCCACGCGCACGCCCGGCACCCCGCTCAGCTCCCCGGCGAGCACGGCCGCGAACTCGCAGGACTCGTGCACGAGCAGATCCGGATTCCAGCCCCGACAGGCCGCGAGGACGCCTGGAAGCGCCGCCCGGGCGTCCATGCCGGCGAACACCTCACGCACGGCATGGCTGTTCACGTTGCCCTCGGGTTCCCGGCGCGCCCGAGCGAACCACGGCTCGCGCAGAGCCCGCGGCGCCTGGGCGACCTCGAAGACCTCAAAGCCCGCCGCGCGGGCCGCCGCCCCGGCGGGGCCGGGCGCGGCAAAGGCCACCGCGCCCCCTGCTCGTCTGACCGCCTCGGCGAACGGCAAGAGGGGACCCACATGCCCCTCACCGCTCGTCGACGTGAACAGCGCCCGCATCAGCGGAGCCTCTCAGCGGCGCTCCTGCCCTGGGTCTAGGTCGCGGGCTGTGGGCGTGCGTCGGCCGGCTGGGTCTCGGTCGCCGTCGCCTCCCCCTTGACCGCCTTCAGGCGGAAGTAGAGCACCGCGGACACCAGCGCCACGAGCGGCAGCGTTAGCGCGGTCACAAGCCAGTTCACGACCGCGACCACGGCGTCGCCGGCTCCGGCGACGCCGACAATGATGCTCGCCACGACCGCCACGCCGACCGCGATCAGCCACGCCAGCAGCAGCGTGCCGAACACCTGCCAGCCGTGCCCGCGAACGAGCTCTCGGCTACGGCCAAAGGAAGCGAACACGCCGGGCTTCTCGAGCACGACGACCGGGACCACCACCGACCAGATCGTGATGAGGATCAGGCCCGGAATGATCAACAGGACGAACCCGATGGCGATCGCGATGCCGGCCAGGATCGACACACCGAGCAGCTGCCAGAACACCGGGGCGACGCCCTTGAACAGCGAACTCGCCTCCTCGTCGCGGCGGCCGTCCTCCACGTCCTCGACCAGGCGGACCACCGCGCCGGTGTAGAACAGGCCGAGAATCAGATTCACCAACCCAGCGAACGGGCCGATGATGAACGCCGCCGCCAAGGTGATCAACGTCAGCAGCACGGCGGCGATGAACAGCAGGCCGAACTGGCTCTTGTAGATATCCCACGCGCGCCCGATGACGCCGCCGGGGCGTACCTCATTCACGCCGGCTCCCTCCATGGAGTTTGACGAATGATCTGCGGCACATACTCCCAGCAGACACGGACGCCGCGAGCTACGCCAGCCCGCCGCGGCGGTCGAGCGCGTCCTGCAGCGCGTTCTCCTGCTCCGTGCTGAGCGAGCTCTGGATCACGTGCCCGCCGTACTTGGAGATCTCGGGCACGACCTTGTCGCGCGTGGCTTCCTTGACCAGCACGAATACCGCCGCCGCGCCGGGGTCGAGCTTCTCCCCGAGTTCCTTCATGAACTTGTCGTCGATGCCGTAGTCGCTCGCCGCGCCCGCGGCCGCGCCGCTGGCGGCGCCGATCGCCATTCCGAAGAGGGGCATCAAGAAGATCAGGCCGATCAGGCCACCCCAGAGAGCTCCGCCGGCTGCCCCGGCGCCGGCCATCGACGGCTGGTGCACCTTGATCTTCCCGTCCTGGCGGTGCTCGACGATCACGGCGTCCTCGAGGGTCAGGGAGTGCTCCTTGACGAGTTGGCCGAAGGTGCCCATGACCTCCTGGGCCTGGGCGAGGTCGTCATAGGCGACCGCTATGAGGTTTGACACTTCCGCTCCTTTTGCTGGCTTGCGTTATCTCAGGGAGGTGGAGGCTCGCGCGCCGCACAGCTCACCGGCATCACCCGTTTGGGGTGATCTGCTCACGGTCGGCGAGGAACATGAGCGCGGCCATCACGCGCTTGCTCGTGTCCTCCGAGTTCACCAGTCCGAGCTTGGCGAAGATGGCGTGCGTGTGCTTCTCGACCGCTCGGTTGCTCAGACCCAGTGACTGGGCGACCGCCGCGTTGCTCCTGCCCTGGGCGATCTCGGCCAATACGATCCGCTCGCGTTCCGTCAACGCGGCGAGCGGTGAGTTCTCCGCGCGGGCCCGCGCCGCCACGAGTACCTCGACGATCTTGGGATCGATCACCGACCCACCCTGAGCCACCACCTCGATCGCGGAGGCGAGCTGCGGCCGGTCGTGGACTCGCTCCTTGAGCAGATATGCCCCGCCCGTCCGAGCCCGACTCGAGCAGCGCCAGGGCATAGCCCGGCTCCGAGTACTGGCTGAGCACGACCACACCTACGTCCGGCCAGCTCGTCCTCAGCTCGGCGGCCACGCGAATGCCCTCGTCGGTGTGTGAAGGCGGCATCCGGATGTCGGTGACGACGACGTCAGGTCGATTGGCCGCGACGCCGGCCAGCACACCATCGAAGTCGCCGCAGACGGCGACGATCTCGATGCCGGGCTGACCGTCGAGGATCTCGCGTAGCCCCTCGCGGACGATGAAGTTGTCGTCGGCGAGGATGACCCTGGTCACGGGGCACACCATACGCGCCGGCCATGGCGCGATGGGGCCCCGTCGGCAACTGATTCAGGCGCCCAGAATGCGCGCCTTCTCGGCCGCGAACTCCTCCTCGGTGAGGACTCCCTGGTCCTTCAGGGCGGCCAGTTCCTTGAGCTGGTCGACTCGGCTCGCCGGGGGCGTGGCCGGTGCAGCAGCCGGTGGCGGTTCGGCGTAGCGCTGCGGTGGCGCCTCCTCCTGTTCCTGCGCCGCCCAGCGTTGCCCCTGGCGGCGGCTCACTCGGTTCGAGACCCCTGTGGCGGTGCCGGCGATGACGGCGGTCCGGGCCATTCCTCGAAGCAATCCGGGCATGTTCAGTCCTTTCCCCCTCTTGTCCTAGGCCGCGGCTTCTGCCGCATCCAGAGCGCCGACCAGGTCCTGGACCGGGATGCGCTGGTTGTCGATGAGCACCCCGCCGTTGCGGCGCACCGCCGCGGCGAACGGAGCCGCCCAGCGGTTCTCGTAGATGATCAGGACCGCCGAGGTCCCGGGCTCGATTGCGTCCGCGGCGGTGCCCACGTCATCCTCGCCGAGCAGGCCCGACGAGGCCCCCTCGAACATCCTCAGGTCGCCGACGCCCTTGTCGTCGAGTCCGACCGCCTCGAACCCCGACACCGTCCCGTCGGCGTTCTTGGTCACGAACAGGACATCGAGCACGCGCACGATCCCGCGGTCGACCAAGTCCATCAGCAACGGCACGGCCTCTCCCGTCATCGGCGCGTCCGCCGGATAGCCGATCACCACCAGATCGATTGGGCCGAGTTCCTCTTCTTGCGCTTCCATTCAACCTCCGTTCGTCTGCCGCTGCATCGGCGGCACGCCGCGGCGGATCTTCGGGGGGCGGGCGCCACGAAGCAAGCATGCGTCCCCGCACATCGGCGGGGCGGAAACCGCACTCCCATGCGGAAGTGGGCCGCACCGTCAGAGGCAGGGGCGCCCCGTTGCCCGGGGGCGGGGGCGCTGCCAGGGTCCGGCTCGTGGCCCAAGCCCTGACGGTACCCGCAGGCGGCACGCATTCACGACTGCTCGCACCGCTCGAAGGCATCGAGCGCGCGCCCTCGGCTCCTGGGCTTGTTGTACGCGAAGACCTCCTGAGACGGCTGTCGGGCGCTCGAGGCGTACCGGTCGTCCTGCTCATCGCGCCGGCCGGGTACGGCAAGACCACCGTCCTCTCGCAGTGGGAGGCGCGCGACCCTCGTCCGTTCACCTCGGTCAGCCTCGATGCGCCGGACAACGACCCGACGGCCCTCCTCTCCGCCGTGGCGCTCGCGCTCGACTCGGTCGAGCCGATCGGGTGGGAGGTCTTCGAGGCGCTGTCGTCAGGGCGACCCGACGCCGCGACGGTCGCGCTGCGGCGCCTCGCCAGGGTCCTGCGCCACCGGGAGATCCCGTTGGTGCTTGCGCTGGACGACGTCCACGTGCTCGAGGAGCCGGAGGCGCGGCGGTTGCTCCTCCCCTTGGCCCAAGCCCTTCCCTCAGGCTCTCAGCTGGCGCTCGCGGGTCGCAACGAGTGTGGCCTGCCCGTGGGGCGCCTGCGCGCGCAGGGTAACTCGATCGAACTCCGTGGCGAGCATCTCGCGATGACCAGATCGGAGGCGGTGGCGCTGTTGAGCATGGCCGGGGTCGAGCTGGGGCCGGAGCAGGCACTGCAACTCACTCGCCGTACCGAGGGGTGGCCCGCAGGGCTCTACCTGGCCGCGCTGTCCCTGCGCAGCCAGGAAGCACATCCGGGCGACGCGGACGCGTTCGCGGGCGACGACCGGTTCGTGTCGGAGTACGTGCGCGAGGAGATCCTCTCGGGGCTTTCGCGGCGTGAGGTGGAGTTCCTCATCCGCAGCTCGGTGCTCACGCGCCTGTCAGCTCCGCTGTGCGACGCCGTGCTCGAGTGCAGGGGCTCGGGCGACATGCTCGCGCGCCTCGCGCGGTCCAACGCGATGCTCGTGCCGCTGGACCGAAACGACTGCTCGTATCGCTATCACCACCTGTTCGCGGACGTGCTTGGCTCGGAGCTGCGCCGCCGGGAGCCCGAACGAAGAGCCCACCTGCATGGGCGGGCGAGCGACTGGTTCGAGGCCCACGGGGACCTCGACGCCGCCATCGACCACGCGATCGAGGCCCATGACGTGCCGCGCGCGGGACGCCTGCTGTGGGACAGCGTGCCTCGCCACGTGGGGCGTGGAAACGAGGCGTTCATCGGTACGCACCTCAGCCGCTTCAGCCCGGAGGAGCTGGCACGCACCCCGTATCTCGCGCTGGCGGGCGCCGGGCGCTGCTTCGCGACCGGCGATCTCTGCGAAGCGGATCGCCTGACCTCGCTCGCCGAAGCCGTCGCCGGCCGCGACGACGGGGTACGGGCCGGAGTGGCGATGATGCGGGCGGGCTCCGCGCGGCTGGGCATCACGAGGATGGGCTCCGACGCGTCCCTCGCCCACCGCCTCCTCGATGCGAACAGCCCGTGGCGCCCTCTCTGCCTCCTGTTCGAGGGCGTCGCCCGGCATCTCGCGGGCGACCGCGACGCAGCAAGGCAGCGCCTCCAGGACGGAGCCCACCGTTTCGCCGTATCAGCGCCCTCGTTCCAGGCCCTCTGCCTGGCCCAACTGGGGCTGATCGCCGCGGAAGCCGGCGATCCGGAGAGGGCCGCGGCGCTCATCGGCCGGGCCACCGCACAGGTCGAGCGGTGCGACCTTCGCGACTGTTCGTCGATGGCCCTGGTGCTGGCCGTGTCCGCCGCCGTCGGCGCCGAGCGCGGACGGATCCAGGCCGCGCGGCGGGACTCGGAGCATGCGCTCGAGCTCCTCGCCGGTATGACAGACCCCAGCCCGTGGTACGAGGCCGAGTGTCACCTGACGCTCGCGCGCGCGGCCTTGCAGCTGAACGAGCTGACCGCCGCACGGGACCGGCTGGAGATCGCCGCTTCGGTGGTGGCCAGAACGCCCGATCCAGGGCCTGCTCGCCGCCTGGCTCCGCGAGACGCAGGCCGCGCTCGAGGCCGCCCTGGGCACCACCGCCGCGATCGACTGGTCGCTCACGGCCGCCGAGGTCCGCGTCCTCGGTCACCTGCCCAGCCACCTGTCGCTGCGCGAGATTGCCGATGCCCTCTATGTGTCGCCCAACACCGTCAAGACCCACGCCCGGGGCATCTATCGCAAGCTGGAGGTCTCGACCCGCGGCAGCGCCGTCGATCGCGCACGCGGCGCCGGGCTCCTGCCCGGCCCCGGCTGAGAATTGTCTCACCCCACCTGGGTGATGCGCGGATTGCTCTGCGGCGGCGAGTGTTCCCTATGCGCCAAAGAAGACCCTTCCTATGTAGTGACCGGGCTTCGAGGGCATTCCTGGGCGGTGCTGGTGACTGACCGAGATCCGCCGGACGGCGTCGCGGTGCTGGGAGTGGACGATCAGCCGATCTTCCTCGACGTGGCCCGCGAGGTGGTGGTGGCGACGCCCGGCTTCGAATGGGTCGGCGGCGCGGCCTCGGGCGTGGATGCGTTGGACGCCGTCGCGAGGCTCAGCCCGGCCCTCGTGCTGCTGGATGTGAACATGCCGGGGATGGACGGAATCGAGACGGCCCAGCGGATCTCGGAGGACCACCCCGACGTCGTGGTGATTCTCATCTCGGTGGACGCAAGCTCGACGGTCGCCCCCCAGGCCGAGAGCGCCGGTGCCGTTGCCCTGGTCCGCAAGCAGGAGTTCGGTCCGGGGATGCTGCGACAGCTGTGGGATACCCACGGCGTAGCCGCTTAGCGCGCAACTCTGAAGCCCATGTGACCGGTCGTGCTGTCCGGCGTGTTGCGGCTACGCGCCGCGACCCGGTAGCGGTTGCAATACGAGTGGTGGCAGAGGTAGGAGCCGCCGCGGATGACCTTCCCCCGCCCGGGGCCGGGCTTCGCTGCCGCGTCGAACCAGTCGGCGCACCACTCCCAGACGTTGCCCGACGTGTTGTGCAGGCCGAAGCCGTTGGGCTCGAAGGCGTCGACCGGCGCCGTCGCGAGATAGCCGTCCTCAAGCGTGTTGTGATCCGGGAAGCTGCCCTGCCAGATGTTGCAGCGGTGCTGCCCGCCCGGGGTCAGCTCGTCTCCCCATGGGAAGCGCACTCCTTCGAGGCCGCCCCGGGCCGCGTACTCCCACTCGGTCTCGCTGGGCAGCCTCGTCCCGGTCCAGCGGCAGTAGGCCCGGGCATCGGTCCAGGCCACGTGCACAACCGGATGGTCGAGCCGGCCTTCCAGGGACGACTGAGGTCCCTCGGGATGCCGCCAGTGGGCACCCGCCACCTGTCGCCACCACGGCGCGCGAGCGACGGCCCGGGTGTCGGGAAAATCGTCGGGTAACAGGCCCGCGAACACGAAGGACCAGCCGAATCGCTCCGCCCGCGTCACGTGGCCCGTGGCCTCGACGAAGGCGGCGAACTGCTCGTTGGTCACGGCGTGGGCCGAGATCGCGAATGCGTCCACGTGAGCGTCGCGCACCGGGCCTTCGCCATCCTCGGGAAAGCCGTCAGGGTCCTCCGCCCCCATGAGGAAGTCTCCACCGTCCAGAGCGAGCATGGTCGTCATTGTCGCGCCCGCGCGCCAGACACGCCGGGCGTGGCCAGCCGGTCGTAGACCAGAGACACCGTGAACGCGGCAAAGGGCGATACGGCGGCGACCACGATCGCCGCGGCCAGCAGCCCCAGCACCCGCGAGCCGAGCAGAGGCTCGGCGCCGTGCGCGCTGGCGTGGATGACGCCGTGCTCGATCAACAGGGCCACGGTCACCACTCCGAAGACCCGCCAGAAACGCCCGCTCACGAGCTCGGCGCTGCGCCGCAGCGAGGCGACGGCGCCGAGTCCCTCGCGAGCGATCGCGGGCGCGAAGAGCGCCCATTTGGTCAGCAGCCACAGGCCGGGGATCAGGAGCAGCCCGCTCGCGGCGAGCGGCACGGTCACGCCCAGCAGGGAGGCCACCAGCAGAGTCGGGAAAATGGCGATCGCGCCGCCCAGCATGCGCCTGATGTCGAGGCGGGCACGGTCGCGCTCGATCTCGATGAGGAGGCGCTCGGCGTAGGCCACGTAGAGCTCGAAGGCGATGGCGAGCGCCATTCCGAGCAGCACCTGCGGCAGCACGCCGGGACCCACCAGCTGGAGCAGGTCCGCCGACGCGCCCAGCACCGCCGCCGGCAGCAGCGAGGCGACCGGGTGACGGCGAACGACCGCCGCCGCGCGTCTCCACTCCCTGCGAAGCGCCGGCGTCGACTCGGTCATGAACGCCGACTCTATGGCGGCGATAATGATCGAGGTGAGAAAGAGGAGGCCGCTTGAGCGAGTCCGATGACGACATCACCCGCCGCACCCTGCTCGCCGCCGAGCGCACGTGGCTTGCGTGGTGGCGCTCAGGCATTGCGGCGGCCACGGCTTCGGTGGCGGTCGGAGGCGTCGTGCCCGAGCTCGTGGAGGAAGGGCGGACCGCGTACGTGGTGCTCGGAGCGGGCTATGCGGGACTGGCGGCCGCGATCTTCGCCGGCGCGGCTCTGCGACGCCGCCGGGTCGCCCGGGGGCTGGCGCAGGGCGAGTACCCCGACGTGGGCGAGGGTTGGGTGCTTGCGCTCACGCTGGCCGGGATGATCCTGGCCCTGGGCACGCTCGTGGTGATCGTCGTCCAGGGCTGACGGCCGTCATGCCGTCGCGAGACCTCGCCGCTTCGGCCTGAACGCCGTCTCCATCTCATCGCGCGTGTAGTCGGCTAGCACGCGGTCCTCGGTCGCGAACCGGTACAGGGCGAAAGACAAGCGGGAACGTGCCGGAGTGGCGATGCCGCGCCCGGGCTCCTCAGCCCTTCGGCATCATCGCCTCGGGATAGCGGCTGCCGTGCGCTCCCCGAGGCACGATCTCCTGGATGCGCTCGAGCTCGTCGGCGCTGAGCTCCACGGCGGCGGCTCCCACGTTCTCGGCCAGACGCTTCTGGCTGCGCGTGCCGGGGATCGGCACGATGTCGTCACCCTGGGCAAGCAGCCAGGCCAGCGCGAGCTGGGTCACGCTGATGTCCCTGCGCTCGGCCAGCTCGGTCAGCTGCTGGATGGCCTCCACGTTCTTCTCGTAGTTGCCCGGCTGCCAGCGCGCGTCCCAGCTGCGCATGTCGTCCTCCGGGTACTCGCTCGCGGGCCTCACGTCCGAGGTGAGAAACCCGCGCCCCAGCGGCGAGTAGGGCACGAACCCGATGCCGAGCTCGCGAACCGCGGGCAGGATGTCGGCTTCCACCCCGCGCTCGAAGATCGAGTACTCGGTCTGCAACACGGACACGGGCTGGACGGCGTGGGCGCGCCGGATCGTCTCCGGGGCCGCCTCGCTGAGCCCGAAGTAGCGGACCTTGCCGGCCTCGATCAGCTCCTTGACCGTCCCGGCGACGTCCTCGATCGGCACGTCCGGATCGACCCGGTGTTGGTAGAGCACGTCGATCACGTCGACGTCGAGGTAGCGCAGGCTGTTCTCGGTCACCTCCCGGATGCGCTCGGGCCGGCTGTCCATCTCCGTGCCGAGCTGCTCGGCGCTCAGGTCGAACCCGAACTTGGTGGCGATCACGACCTCGTCGCGGAAGGGCTTGACCGCCCGGCCGACGAGCTGCTCGTTGGAGCCGGTGCCGCCGCCGTAGAGCTCGGCCGTGTCGAAGAACGTGACGCCGAGGTCGTGGGCGGCGCGAATCGTGGCGATGGCATCCGACTCCTCGCTGGCCGAGCCGTAGGCCATCGTCATGCCCATGGTCCCGAGCCCGAGAGCCGAGACGCTCAGGCCCTCGCTTCCGAGTGCGCGCTGCTGCATGTGCTGCTCCTTGATATCCAGGTGGGTGGTGGCCTCTCAGGTCTAGCAGGGCGATCATTCCGGCCATCCAGCCAGATAATGTGAACGCATGGCTGCGCCGTCGCGGGCTCTGAGTCGGAGCCGACGACGGCGGCTCGCCGGAATCGCCTTGGTGGCGCTGACGGCGCTCCTGCTCGCCGCGGCAGCCACCTCCTTCTACGCGCAGTCGGCGCTGGTCGACGATCGCGAGTTCGGGGCCCGCGCCGCTTCCGCCCTCGACGATCCCGATGTGCGGACGGTGCTGGCGGACCGCGTGGCCGGGCGGCTCACGCGAGGCGTCCTGCCCGACGCCCAGGCCCTGCGGCCGCTGTTGGTCAGAACGCTCGCCGCCGCGGCGGACACCGGCGTGTTCAGGAGCATCTTCACCGAGGCCGTGCGCGACCGCCACCGGGCGCTCATCGACGGCGAGACCACCTTCAGCTTCCAGCTGCCCGTCGGGGAGGGCCTCCTGTTCGACGGGCTCAGCCGGGTGGCGCCCCGGGCCGCCGCGGCGATCCCGCCCGACCTACGCGTGCCGGTGCTCCGGCTCGACCCACGCAACTTCGAGCTGAGCGCCGCCCGGGCCCTCGCCGGTTTCGCGGGGTGGCGCTGGCCTCTGCTCATCGCGGCGCTGCTCGCCGCCGCCGGGTGCGCCGTGCTGGCGGGCGGAGTACGCGGCGCCCTGCTGTACCTGGGGGCGGCGGCGGCGGGCGGTGGCCTCATCGTCGCGGGCCTCGTGGCGGGACTCGGCGAATACGTGGTGGCCCAGGCCGCCCAGGCGGTGGATCTCACCGAGAGCACCGAACGTGGAGCGGTCCGCACACTGTGGATGGCGCTGTTCTCGGATCTGCTCAACGCCGCCCTGGTGGCGGCACTGGGGGGAGCGGTGGTCGCCGCGCTGGCCTCCACCGGGATACCCGTTCTCGATCTCTCGGCGGGGTGGGAGCGGGTGCGCCGTGCGGCCGGCTCGCCCGGGCGACTCGCGCGATTCGCCCGCGCGGGGGTCCTGATCGCCGTCGGCGCGGCCATCATCTTCGAGCCCGCGCTCCTGGGACGCCTCGTGCTCCTGGCCACCGGCCTGCTCATCGTCGCGATCGGCGTCGGCCAGCTCGCCGGGCCTGCGTCCGACAGCCAAGCCGCCCACAGCGGAGAGCCCGGCGGCAATGCGGGGCCGCTGCTGCTGGCCGGTGCAGTCGCGGCGGTCCTCGCGGCCACGGCGGTCGCGCTGGTGGTGGTGCTGCCCTCGCCTCGGGCGGCTCCGGCCGAGAGCGCCGCGCGCGAAGGCGCCTGCAACGGCTCGCGGGCGCTCTGCGAACGGCGTCTCGACGATGTCGTCTTCCCGGCCACGCACAACTCGTACGCCGCGTCGGAGGAGCCGGGCTGGTACTTCACCAACCAGCGCTACGGGATCGAGCGCCAGCTGCGTGACGGAATCCGCGCGTTCCTGATCGACGTTCACTACGGGGTTCGCGACGAGCAGAGTGGGCGCATACGCACCGACCTGGACTACGAGGGCTCCTCGCGCAACAAGGTCGTGCAGGAGCTGAGCCCGCGCGCTCTTCGTACTGCGGAGCGCCTGGCCGGCCGCGTCGGGGTGCAAGAGGTCGAGGGGACCCGGCGCCTCTATCTCTGCCACACCCTCTGTGAGCTCGGGGCAGAGCCGCTCGACGAGCAGCTGGCGATCTTCCAGGAGTTTCTAGAGGCCAATCCCGGCGAGGTGATCATCCTCTTCGTCGAGCCCTACGTGGACGTGGACGACATCGAGAGCGCGCTCGACGAAGCCGGTCTGCTGGAGCAGGCCGCGCAGATCTCACGCGACGATCCCCTCCCTACGCTCGAGCAACTCGTCGACGCCGACACTCGCCTGGTCGTGCTGGCGGAGAAGGACGGGGGCGCACGGCAGTGGTATCTCGACGGGTTCTCGTTCGTGCAGGACACCCCCCTGGGCGCGACCACCCCGAGCGAGCTTCGCTGCCGGCGCAATCGCGGGCTGGCGGACAGCCCGCTCTTCCTGGTCAACCACTGGATCCCGCCGTTCCCGCCCTCGGTGTCGCGCAACAGTCGGATTGCGGGGCGGGCACTGCAGCGGCGCCTGGGCCGCTGCCAGCGCGTGCGCGGGCAACTGCCCAACCTGGTGGCGGTCGACTTCCATGAGCGATCGGGCGTAGTGGAGGCCGCGCGGCGGCTCAACGAGCGTCGGCGCTGAGCTCCGCGCGATCGCCAGGGCTCAGGATCCCCCTGAGCGAGCCTTGTCGCTCTCCCGGTCGCTGTGCTTCTGGAGGGCCTTGACCAGCTCGTCCTTGCTCATGTTCGAGCGCCCCTCGATCCCCGCCTCGCGGGCGTCGTCGTAGAGCTCCTTCTTGGGCTTTTTGGCGTTGATGCCGCCGGCCGTCGGGCCGCCACGACGGGCCGCCGCGCCGGTCTTCTCGGCCTGGCTGTCCGACGCGCCCTTCTCGTCCTTGAGCTCCCAGTGGTCGCCCTTCTTCTCGGCCACGTGCTTGACGGAGTCCCACGCCGTCCTGTGCGCGCGCTCCTCGCTGTCGTACTGCTCGTGCGCGCTGTCCAGCGTCTTGGCGTAGGTGTCCTGCACCTTCTTGGGCGAGCGCTTGAGCGTGCTCGGCAGGTCTTCCTTCTTGGTGGGCATGGCACTCCCCGTTAGGTCCTTTCCCTCACGATTACCGGGGAGCGGACAAGCAAACCGGCGTCAGTCCTCGCGGTCGGCCTTCGAGACGAGGCCCTGAGGCGCCCTCGGGGCGCCGGCAGCCTCGGGGAGCGCAGGCTGCTGGGCGGCGCGCTCGGTCGCCGAGCTGTCGCCGGTGCTCGAGTCCAGCAGTGGGCGCAACATGTCGATCGGCAGCGGAAAGACGATCGTCGAGCCCGCGTTGGAGCTGATCTCCGTGAGCGCCTGCAGGTAGCGCAGCTGCAGCGTGACCGGGTTGGGCTCGATGACCTCGGCCGCTTGCGCCAACTTGGCCGCGGCCTGGTACTCGCCCTCGGAGTTGATGACCTTGGCTCGCCGGGTGCGCTCGGCCTCAGCCTGGCGGGCGATCGCGCTCTGCATGCGATCGGGAATCTCGACGTCCTTGATCTCGACCACCGAGACCTTGATCCCCCACGGCTCGGTGTGCTCGTCGATGATCTGCTGCAGGCTCTCGTTGAGGCTTTCGCGCTCGGAAAGAAGCGTGTCGAGCTCGGCCTTGCCGAGCACCGAGCGCAGGGTGGTCTGAGCGATCTGCAGCGTCGCGTTCACGTGGTCCTCCACCTCGACCACCGACTTCGTGGGGTCGATCACGCGGAAGTACACGACGGCGGCCACCTTGACCGGCACGTTGTCGCGAGTGATCACTTCCTGGTGAGGGATGCGCAGCGTGACGGTCCTCAGGCTCACCCGCACCATGCGATCGACGGCCGGGATCAACAGGGTCAGCCCCGGCCCCTTCTGGTTGATCAGGCGACCCAGGCGGAACACGACGCCGCGCTCGTATTCGCGCAGCACTCGTACCGAGGCTGCTCCGAGCAGCGCCACTGTGGCGACGACCACCACGAGAACGGCAAGCAACACGGTGATCACCAGGGTTCCTCCCATTCCTCAGCGCGCCGAACCGCGAGCGTCAGGCCGCTCACCTGGTCCACCACCACGGAGTCGCCCGCTCCCAGCTCGGCATCCTCGTCGCATGGGCTGCGACGGGCGCGCCATAGCGCGCCGTCGAGGAACACCTGGCCGCTCGGACCGGCCCAGCTGCGTACCACTCCGGTGCGCCCGCTCAGGGCCTCACGCCCCGAGACGGCTCGCAGCCGGCGGGTGGCGAGCCCTTTGCGAGTGGCGATCCCGAGCCACAACCCGGTCACCACAATCGCCGCGATCACGCCGGCAAGCACCACGCCCAGCGCGGCGCCCGCGCCCGAGATGGCCATCGCGGCGCCCGCGACGAGAAAGGCTCCGCCGGCGGCTCCCAAGAAGCCGGCGGGAAGGTGTGCCTCAGCCACCAGCAGGGCGGCTCCGATCAGCACGAGCACGACGCCTATCTCGACCATTTCGTTCGTACTCCATGGTAGACCGCGGAGTTCAGGCGGGCAGAACCATCTGAACGGTCGTGCCGCCACTGCCCCCGGCGATCTCGGCCCGGCCTCCGTGGGCCTCGGCGATCGCGCGCACGATGGCCAGGCCCAGACCAGTCCCGCCGCGGGTGCGGGCCAGGTCACCTCGTGCGAAGCGCTCGAAAGCGCGGCCGGCCACCTCGGGAGGGAAGCCGGGCCCCGCGTCGCTCACCAGCAGCACCACGACCTCCCCCTCCGCTTCGGCTCTCAGGACGACGTCGCCCTCGCCGTGGCGCAGGGCGTTGTCCACGAGGTTGCCGAGGGCCTGGCGGATGCGCAGCTCGTCGGCCTCCACGCGCAGGTCGCCGTCGGCCTCCACGCGGATGGCGCGGCCGCGTTCACGCGCCCGGTCGGCGAAGCGGCGCTCGGTGCCGCTGAGGAGCTGCGCGGCCGACACGCTCTCGAGCCGTACCGCCAGGTCCCCGTCGCCGCTGCGAGCCACCACGAGCAGGTCGTCGGCCAGCTGCGCCAGCGCGTCGCACTCCTCCAGTGCGGCCACGAGGGCCTCACGCACCTGGGGATCGTGCGGGCCTCCCCTCAGGGCGCCTTCCAGCTCCGCCTTGATCACCGCCAAGGGGGTGCGCAGCTCGTGGCCGGCGTCGGCCACGAAGCGCCGCTCGCGCTCGAACGAGCGGTGCAGGCGGTCGAGCATCTCGTTGAGGGTGTCGGCCAGGCGCCTGATCTCGTCGCGGGCCGGCGGCAGCGGCAGGCGCTCCTCCTTCTTCGCCTCGAGCGAGATCGAGCCCGCGCGCCGGCGCATCGCCTCCACCGGGCGCAGCCCCGCGGCGGCCAGGGCGTAGCCGAGCAACGAGGCCAGCGCGACCGCGATCGGACCTCCGATCGCGAACGACGCCGCGAGGCCGGCCAGCGTCTCGTCGCGGTCGTCGAGCGACTGGCCGACGGCGATGACGGACCCGGCCTCTGGTGGGTCGGCGGGCCCGAACAGAATGCGCGCCGTGCCCTCGATGCCGGGCACGCTGCGCTCCACCGTTCGCTCGCCGCCCGCAGCGGCCAGCGCGAGCTCCTCCGCGGTCAGAACCGGCTCTCGTGCTCCGCCGGATGCGTCGATGACGCTTCCGTCAGCGGGGTTCAACAGTTGCGCGAATCCCTCCTCGCCGTCGTCCGGCGCTCCCGCGGCCACCTCACCCGACGCCGCGGCAGCCGCCCGGGTCTGCAACCCCGCGTCGATGCTCTCGTCGAGGTCGTCCTCGAGGCGCACATAGACGAACAGGCCGGCTGCCGCCAGCACCACCACCATGGCGAGCGCGAAGGCAGCCGTCAGGCGCACGCGGATCGGCAGGCGGCTCACCTGCCGCCGTCCCGTCGCAGCCTGTAGCCCACGCCGCGCACCGTCTCGATGGACTCGACGCCGAAGGGCCGGTCGATCTTCTCGCGCAGGTAGCGCACGTAGACCTCCACCACGTTCGAGCGCTGCTCGTAGCCCATGTCCCAGGCCGACTCGAGCAGCTGGAGCTGCGTCAGCACCTGGCCCGGCCTGCGCATGAAGGTCTCGAGCAGGGCGAACTCGCGCGCCGACAGCTCGATCTCGTGGCCGGCGCGGCGCACCTCGCGCGAGGCCGGGTCGAGCACCAGGTCGCCCACCTCGAGCGCGCTCGGCCGCTCGATGGGCCCCCGCCTCACCAGCGCGCGCAGCCGGGCCATCAGCTCGGCCAGCGAGAACGGCTTGGTGAGATAGTCGTCGGCGCCCCCGTCGAGACCACGCACTCGGTCCTCCACGGAATCGCGCGCCGTGAGCATCAGCACCGGCACCCAGACCTCGCTCAGGCGCAGCCGGCGGCACGTCTCGAAGCCGTCGAGCCCGGGCATCATCACGTCGAGCACGATCGCGTCGTAGTCGGTGGCAGCCACCATCCGCAGGGCCTGCTCGCCCCCACCGGCCAGGTCCACCACCAGCCCCTCGAAGCGCAGGCCGCGCCGGATCGCGGCGGCCATACGCGCGTCGTCCTCTACCACGAGCACCCTCATCTCAACCCAATGATGGACGCCAAGCTGAGAGCCGGCTGAGAGCGCCGGGTTGAAGCCTCCCGCCGTGACTGCCGATCTAAAGAAATGATGGCCCACGGTCCGATCCGATCTCGCGGAAGTCATCGCCTCGGGGCAGATCCGAAGCGCCTATCAGCCGATCGTCGATCTCCGGACCGGCGAGACGGTCGGCTACGAGGCGCTGGCGCGCGGTCCGCGCGGGTCGGCCCTGGAGAGCCCGGCCGCCCTCTTCGCTGCCGGCCGTGGCGAGGGGCGTCTCGAAGAGCTCGACTGGGCCTGCCGCGCCGCCGCCTTCGCCGGGGCGATGGAGGGCGGGCTCCGTCCGCCGGCCGCCCTGTTCATCAACGCGGAGCCCGAGGTGTTCGCGAGCCGCTGTCCCGCCGCGCACGCGCCGCTCCTGCAGCGCGCGAGGGACGAGCTCAGGGTGGTGCACGAGCTCACCGAACGCGGCCTCGTGGAACGGCCGGCCGAGATGCTGCGCGCCACCGAGGAGCTGCGCGGCCGCGACTGGGGAATCGCCCTCGACGACCTCGGCGCCGACTGGCGCTCGCTCGCCCTGCTGCCCTTCGTGCGTCCCGACGTCGTCAAGCTCGACATGGACCTGGTCGCCAAGCCGATCGACGACCGGGCCGCTCGGCTGGGCAAGGCCGCCCGGGAGTACGCCCGCTCGTCGGGCGCGCGCGTGTTGGCCGAGGGCCTGGAGACCGATGCCCACGTGGAGCGGGCGCTTTCGCTCGGGGCCACCCTGGGACAGGGCTGGAGGTTCGGGCGTCCCGGACCGCTCGACGCGCATGACCCGGCCCTTCCACGACCCGCCGCTCCCCTGCTCGGCAAGCAGCCCGCCATCCGCGACGAGACGCCGGTCGAGATCGTGGAGGCGCTGATGCCCATGGCCGAAGGGCGAAAGGACGAGCTGCTGCGGCACAGCATCGAGCTCGAGCAGCGCGCGCAAGGGCTCGAGGACGCCGCCGTCGTGCTCGGGACGTTCCAGACCGCCGAGCGCTTCACACCGGCCACCCGGCGCCGTTACGCCGCCCTGGCCAAGGGCGCGGCCTTCGTCGCCGCCCTGGGCGCCGGCCTCCCGGAGATGCCCGAGCCCGGAGTCCGGGGAGCCTCGTTTGCCTCCAACCACCGGCTGCTCGGCGAGTGGAACGTGATCGTGGTCGCCCCCCACTTCGCCCGCGCGCTCATAGCCAGCGACCTGGGCGACGGGGGCCCGGATTCCGAGCGGCGCTTTCGCTACGCGCTCACCGACGACCGCGACGTCGTCGTCCGCGCCGGCCGGGCTCTCATGCTTCAGATCACCGCCCTGGCCGGCAGCGCGGCCGAGCGCTTCGCGGCTTAGAAGGCGGTCACGGACAAGCGCGCTCAGTTTCCGGGTGCGCCGGTTGGGTAGCCGCCCCGAGCAACCTAGGCTTCAAGGAGGTATTTACATGCCCGAAACGGTCGGGACAACCGCCCCAACGGGATCCACCGAGGGAACTGGAGACAGCTCCACCGGACAAGCACAACAGAAGGCCCAAGAGGTGGCCTCACAGGCACAGGACAAGGCGCGCGACGCTGCCGGCCAGGCGCGCGGTCGCGTCCGCGATCAGGTCGACCAGCGCTCGACCGAGGTCGGCGGACAGGTCAAGTCGAACGCAAACGACGTGCGCTCGGTGGCCGACGAGCTGCGCAAGCAGGGCAAGGACACGCCGGCTCGCTACGCCGAGCAGGCGGCCGACAGAGCCGAACGGCTGGGCGGATACCTGGAGGACAGCGACGGCGACAAGATCCTGCGCGACGTCGAAGATCTCGGGCGGCGCAACCCCTGGGCCGTCGCGGCCGGCGGCCTGCTGCTCGGCTTCGCGGCCTCACGGCTGCTGAAGGCGTCGAGCTCCCAGCGCTACCAGTCCTCGCAGGCCGACTACGCCAACCGAGGCACCACTCGCAGCCCGGGCATGCCCGAGCGGGTTGAGACTCCCGGCTTCACCACGGAGACCATCGACACCCGCCCGAATCAGCTCGAACCCAGCGTTTAGGCGATGACCACACGAGATCAAGACGACCTACGCGACCAGTCGACCGGCGACCTGCTCAAGCAGCTCTCCGATCACACGACCACGCTGGTCAAGCAGGAAATCGACCTGGCCAAGGCCGAGCTGACCGAGAAGGGCAAGAAGGCTGGTGCCGGCGCCGGGATGTTCGGCGGAGCCGGGCTTTTCGCGATCTTCGCTTTCGCAGCCGTGACCACCTGCATCATCGCGGCGCTCGAATCGCCGCTGTCGCTATGGCTGGCGGCGTTGATCGTGGCTGTCGTGTACGCCGTCATCGCGGGCGTGCTCGCCCTCCAAGGACGAAACAAGGTCCGAGAGGCGGGGCCGCCTGTACCCGAGCAAGCAATCGCAAGTTCTAAGGAGGATGTCGAATGGGCCAAGACCCAGGCGAAATCAGGCAGGACATAGAAGAGACACGAGAGCGCATGGGCGACACCGTCGAGGCGCTCGGCCACAAGACCGACGTGACGGGGCGGGCCAAGGAGGCCGTCTCGAGCCGCGTGGACACCGTCAAGTCGAAGGTCACGGGCTCTACGCCCGACTCCGGCGAGGTCAAGGACGGAGCTAAGCGCGCCGCCGGCGTGGCTCAGGAGAACCCGCTCGGCCTGGCCATCGGGGCCGCCGCCATCGGCTTCATCGGCGGAATGCTCATTCCCTCGACCCGGGTCGAGGACGAGAAGATCGGGCCCATGGCCGATCAGGTCAAGGACAGGGTCAAGGAGACCGGCCAGGAGGCGATGGAGCGGGGCAAGGACGTCGCGCAGCAGGCTGCCCAGTCGGCCAAGGACACCGCTCAGGAAGCGGGGCGCGAACACGCCGACGGGCTCAAGGACACCGCCCAGCAGAAGGCGCAGGAGACCCGCGAGGAGACGGGCTCAACCGTTTAGGAGGGCCTCTGTCCCCGGACGCCGGCAGCGACCGGCGTCCGGGCGGCCCGCCGTCGCTTGACCTGAAGCGCCCCCATCTCTCTGGTGGTGAGCGAGTGGGCGCCGCACGCGACCGCCTGCGGCCGTATCTCCTCGGGCAGGTCGTAGTGGTCGTGCCATGGTCGCCCCGGCTTCGACTGAAACCACTGCCGGAGCAGGCCCAGCCGGGCGGCGAACGCGTGTAGCTCCGGGGTGGTGTCGGCCACCAGGTGGCACCACTTCCGCCCGTGGGCCTCCCAGAGCGGCTCGTCGACGTAGACGGCCACGTCACCACAGTACCGCCCGACATCCCGCGGGCCCAGCCGTTCGTATCACTCGAGTGGAGCACACCCTCATTCGCGAACAGGTCCTGCCCGGGAGCCCCGAAGAGGTGTTCGGGTTCTACGCCGACGCGGGCAACCTCGAGCGGATCACGCCCGCGTGGCTCGGGTTTCGGATCGTCACGCCGCAGCCCATCGAGATGGGGGTGGGAGCGCTGATCGAGTACCGGCTCAAGCTGCACGGCGTGCCGGTGAGCTGGCTCACCCGGATCGAGACCTGGGAGCCCGGTGTGCGCTTCGTGGACGTCCAGCTGAAGGGCCCCTACCGGCTGTGGCACCACACACACACCTTCGAGCCCGCTGACGGGGGCACGCGCGTGCGCGACGAGGTGCGCTACGCCCTTCCGCTGGGCCCTCTGGGCGAGCTGGCCCACCAGCTGATCGTGCGCCGAGACCTCGAGCGCATCTTCGACTTCCGCCACGCTTCAGTAAGTAAAGTAATGAGGGAGTGAAGACCTTCTGGAGACTGCTCGGCTTCCTGCGCCCGTACCGGGTCGGCGTCGGCATCTCGTTCTTCCTGGCCGCCGCCGCGATGGGTGCCGGCGTCCTGATTCCGCTGCTCGTGGGTCGCACCGTCGACGAGATCCGCACCGGCGGCACGGACCTGTGGCCCTTGGCGATCGCCGTGACGGCCGCCGGCGTCCTGCGCCTGGTTTTCTCCGTCGCTCGCCGCCTGGTGGCGGGCCGGGTGTCGCTCGGCGTCGAGTACGACCTGCGCAACCGCATGTATCAGCACCTCCACTCGCTCGAGCTCGGCTTCTTCGACTCGCAGCAGACCGGGCAGCTGATGTCGCGGGCGACCGTCGACCTCCAGGCGGTGCGCTTCTTCCTCGGGTACGGGCTGATCTTCATCCTCCAGGCGGCCATCACGATCGTGATCGCGTCGGGTGTGATGATCTGGGTGGACCCGGTGCTCGCGGCGGTAGCGCTCGCGCCGATGCCCTTCGTGGTCTGGCTGGCCTTCCGCTACGGCCGCCGTAACCGCCCGGCCTCGATGGAGGTGCAGCAGCGAATCGCCGAGCTGACCGCCGAGGCCGAGGAGAACATCGGCGGCGTGCGCGTGGTCAAGGCGTTCGCGCAGGAGGCGCGCCAGCTGCGCCGCTTCCGGCACACGGTGCGCCGGGTGTTCGACCAGTCGATGGTGTCCACGCGCCTGCGCGCCTTCTACACCCCCTTCATCGGCTTCCTGCCCCAGCTCGGGCTGGCGGCGCTGCTGCTCGTGGGCGGGCGCCAGGCCATCAACGGAAACATCTCGATCGGCGATTTCGTGGCCTTCTACGGCTACGTGCTCATGCTCACCTCGCCGGTGCGCATGCTGGGCATCGCTCTGGGGATGGCTCAGCGCGCGGTGGCCAGCGGGCAGCGCGTGTTCGAGCTGCTCGACCGCGACCCGCGCCTCACCTCCGCGCCGGACGCCCCGCCGCTGCCCGCCGGCGGAGGCCGAGTCGAGCTTCGCGACGTGGCCTTCGGCTACGAGGACGCAGGGCTCGTCCTGTCGGACATCGACCTGACCGTCGAAGCCGGCCGCACGGTCGCCCTGGTCGGCCCGACCGGCTCGGGGAAGACGACGCTGATGATGCTCATCCCGCGTCTGTACGACGTGACCCACGGCGCCGTGCTGGTGGACGGCGTCGACGTGCGCGACGTGGACGTGGCTTCGCTGCGCCGCGAGGTGGCGGTGGTGTCCGACGACGCCTTCCTCTTCTCCGCGAGCCTGCGCGACAACATCGCCTACGCGCGACCGGAGGCGGGCGACGACGAGGTCGAAGCCGCGGCCGGGCGGGCCGGGCTCAGCGAGCTGATCGACGATCTCCCGGAGGGCCTCGACACGCTGGTGGGCGAGCGCGGCCTGACCCTCAGCGGCGGCCAGCGCCAGCGCGTGGCGATCGCCCGGGCGCTCCTGGCCGAGCCGCGCATCCTCATCCTCGACGACGCCACCTCCAGCGTCGATGCCACCACCGAGAGCCGCATCAAGTCCGCGCTCTCCGAGGTGATGGAGGGGCGCACCACGTTCGTGATCGCCCACCGGCTGTCCACGATCTCCCTGGCCGACGAGGTCGTGGTGCTGGAGGACGGGCGCGTGGCCGCGCGCGGCCCCCACACCGAGCTCCTCGAGCGCTCCGAGCTCTACCGCGAGATCGCCGAGAAGGGCCTTCCCGACCAGGTGTTCCTCACGCGCGAGGACCCCGAGCGCGAGGTCGCTGGGCTGTGAAGGAGGCGAGACTGAGAAAGCAGCGCCACCTCCTGCGCCTGCTGCGCCCCTACCGCGGCCGGGTGCTGCTCATGCTCGGCGCCCTCACCCTGGCCACCGCCGCCGCGCTCGCTCCCCCGTATCTGGCCGGCAAGGCGATCGACGACGGCATTCGGGGCGGTGACGCCGGCGCGCTCACGATCGTGGTGATCTTGTTCGTGCTGGCCGCGGCGGTGAACTGGGCCGCCTCGTACGCGCAGACCTTCCTGATCAGCTGGATCGGCCAGCGCGCCCTGCAGGACCTGCGCATCGAGCTGTTCGCCCACCTACAGCGCCTCTCGATCGGCTTCTACTCGCGCAACCGGACCGGGGTGCTGATCTCCCGCATCACCAACGACGTGCAGGCGCTCGATCAGCTCGTGACCGAGGGCATTGCCACGCTGTTCTCCTCCACGCTGATGCTCGTCGGCACGGCGGCGATCCTGCTCGTGCTCGATCCCGGCCTCGCCCTGATCACGTTCATCACCTTCCCCGTGCTGCTCGCCGCCAGCGTGGCCTTCCGCCTTTCGTCGAGCGGGGCCTACCGCCTCACGCGAGAGAAGATCGCCGGGGTCACCGCCTACCTGCAGGAGACGCTCTCCGGCGTACGCGTGGTCCGGGCCTTCGGCCAGGAGCCCCGGCACAAGCGCCGCTTCGCCGAGCTCAACGACGAGCACCGCGAGGCCAACATGAAGACCGTCTACCTCAACGCGGCGTACTTCCCGTCGGTCGAGCTGCTGTCGGCGGTGGCCACCGCGGCGATCCTGGTCTACGGCGGCAATCAGGTGATCGACGGAGTGCTCACGATCGGCGTGCTGGTCTCCTTCGTCTTCTACCTCCAGAGCTTCTTCGACCCGATCCAATCCCTGTCGCAGCTCTACACCACCTACCAGGCCGGCATGGCGGCGCTCGACAAGATCTTCGAGCTGCTCGACGAGGAACCCGACCTGGCCGACCGCCCCGGCGCGATCGACCTGCCCCGCCTGCGCGGCGAGATCGAGTTCGAGGACGTGACCTTCTCCTACGGCGGCGAGGACCCCGCGCTGTGCTCGGTCGACCTCCACGTCCCGCCCGGGCAGACCGTGGCGCTCGTGGGCGCCACCGGAGCCGGCAAGTCGACGCTGGCCAAGCTCGTGGCCCGCTTCTATGACCCCGACCACGGCCGCGTGCTGGTCGACGGCCACGACCTGCGCGACGTGACCGAGCAGTCTCTGCGCTCGCAGCTCGGCATCGTGCCTCAGGAGGGGTTCCTGTTCTCGGGCACGATCCGCGACAACATCGCCTTCGGGCGCCCCGACGCCACCGACGACCATGTGCTCGAGGCCGCGAGAGCGGTGGGCGCACACGAGTTCATCGAGCGCCTGCCCGACGGCTACGACACCGAGGTGGGCGAGCGCGGCGGCCAGCTTTCGGCCGGCCAGCGCCAGCTCGTGGCCTTTGCCCGGGCGGCGGCGGCCGACCCGCGCATCCTCATCCTCGACGAGGCCACCTCCAACGTGGACGTGCGCACCGAGGCCCAGATCGAACGCGGGCTACGCCGCCTGCTGGCCGGCCGCACGGCGCTCGTGATCGCCCACCGGCTGTCGACCATCCGCGGCGCCGGCCGCATCCTGGTGCTCGACCGCTCGCGCATCGTCGAGCAGGGAACCCACGAGGAGCTGCTCGAGGCGGGCGGCGCGTACGCGGCCCTGTACCGCGACTGGGCCCGGCAGTCGGTGGCGTAGGACCAATCCCGGCCCTCTATCCTTCCCGGGCGATTGGGGAGTCGTCTAATCGGCAAGACGCCAGCCTCTGGAGCTGGTTATCGGGGTTCGAGTCCCTGCTCCCCAGCCTCTTCCCTAGGCCGACCCGGTCAGCCGCACGCGCCTCGGCAGGAACGGCAGCACGCCGCGCTTGACGTACTCGGCGCCGGCCCGGACCAGCGCCTTGCGAACGAACACGGGCGGTAGTGCCGAGAAGCCGTACATCTCGCGGATGCGGTCGGGCAGCAGCGCGATGGTCACGAAGTTGGCGGTCTCCAGCAGGGGGCGGGCGGCCACCGGCACCGGCGGCTCCATCACGATCGCCCGCGCGCGCTCGCGCGCCCATGGGGTCACGTACAGCGTGTCGCCTTCGAACATCGAGCGCCGGTACTCCTCGAGGTCGTCGAGCGAGCGCGGCATGTCGCCGGCCCGCAGGCCGAACAGACGCCCCACCACCCGGTAGTCCTTCCACAGCGCGGCCTCGTCCTCGCGGCTCAGCTCGCCGATGTAGGCCCGGTAGACCACGAGGCTCGAGTCGATCAGCGTGAACAGCACCCAGAGGAGCAGCTCGGGGTCGTCCGCCCGGTACTCGGTGCCGGCGGGAAAGCGCCCGACGGGTTCCTTGATGCGCCCGCGAACCTGACGGTGCATGGCGCGCACGTGACGGGTCACCCGGTTGGCGTCCTCGCGTGAGCCGAAGCCGATCGTGTTCATCACCTCAGCGGTGCGCGCGAGGCGGTCGTACGGATCGTCGAGGCCACTGGAGTGCGCCAACAGCCCGATCACCGCCAGCGGGTGGGCGGCCTGCATGAGCAGGGCGCGCGGCCCGCTGAGCGCCATCACCCGTTCGCGGTTGATGCGGCGCAGCATCGACCGGTCGTCGAAGTAGCTCGTGGACCCGCTGCCCGAATGACCTCGGGCCGCCTTCTGCGCGTATCCCGAGGGTGGAGAGGATCGGCTCATTGCCGTCAGGCCGCTGCCGCGCCCGACGGTGTGGACGCGTTTGCCGCGCCCGCGAGAGCCTGGCGGGTGCGCTGAAGCCCGAGGCGCAGACGGCTCTTCGCCGTCCCGAGCGGCACCCCCGCGGCCTGCGCGATTTCCGCGGTCGACAGGCCGCGACCGTAGGCCATCAGCACGGCGTCACGCTGGGCGGCCGGAAGCTCCGCCACGGCGGCGAGCACCCGGCCCGCGTCGTCGCGGCGCACCACCGCGTCGTCGGGCAGCTCGACCTCGGCCTCGCGAGCGGCGTCGCGCACGGCCAGCCGGTCCACCGCGGCAGAGCCCGCGTTACGCGAGCGCACGCGGTCGACCGCGCGGCTACGCGCCATCATCGCCACGTAGCCCGGCAGGTTCCCGCGCTGAGGGTCGAACTTACGAGGATCGCGCCACAGAGTCGTGAATACGTCCTGCACGATGTCCTCGGCAGCGGCGGCATCGTTGAGAACACGGTACGCGGCCGAGAAGGCCAGGGGAGCGTGTTGTCGGTAGGCGGAGGAAAAACCGGAGGTGGATGTCAGGGGAGTCATGAAATTCCATTTCCCGTCGAAGGCGAACTTAAACAAGATGTATACCAGAATTCAAACAGAATGTTGAGCTTGTGACCGATCACCTGACCATCGGGCAACTGGCCGAGCGCACCGGCGTCCAGACGGGCACGTTGCGCATGTGGGAACAGCGCCACGGCTTTCCCCGGGCCAAGCGCCTGCCGAGCGGGCACCGGCGCTACCCGGAGTCCGAGGTCGAGCGGGTGCTCGAGGCGGTGCGCGGGCGCGAGCTCGGCTTATCGGTAAGTGCTTCGATCGAGCGCGCCGTCCAGGATCCGGCGGGTGCCGCTGCCCCATCGATCTTCGCCGGGCTACGCATGAGCCGTCCTGACCTGGCCCCTGCTCCTGTGCCCAAGCGGCTGCTCGTGCCCATTTCGCACGCCATGGAGGACGAGTGCTCGGCGCGCGGCGGCAGCGCAGTCCTGATCGGCTCCTTCCAGCGCGAGGCCTTCTACCGCCAGGCCGAAGCGCGCTGGCGTTCGTTCGCCCACACAGCCGAGCTGGCGGTCGTACTCGGCGACTTCCCCGAGGCGCGCTCGCCGAAGGACGGGCCCGTGGAGATCCCTATCGACCGCGGCCAGCCGCTTTCGCGTGAATGGGCCATCGTCTGTGACGGCCCCGGCGCGAGCGCTTGCCTCGCCGGCTGGCAGCGACCCGGCGTTGCCGACGACGGCCAACGCGTGTTCGAGATGCTCTGGTGCGTCGAGCCTGAGGTGGTACGCGACGCGGCCCGGATCGGGCTGGAGCTGGCCGCCGATCGGTGGCCCGCGCTACGGGAACGCATACCGAAGTGGATCGACCAGCCGGCCGAGGCCGACAGCTCGACTCTGGAGCGCGCCACCGCACTCACCAATCGCATGCTGGCCTACGTGTCGGCCGCCAGCTGACCGAGCGTGGCAAGGTCGGTACCGAGATCGGCCAGCGCGCCTCTGTGCGGCTGCCCGCCCTCGGCGATGAAACGCCTGGCGTGGTCGAGGTCGCCGGAGCGGCCCACCGTCAGGGCGGCCGCGACACCCCCGTCTGACACGTAGAAGGCGGTGAACTCGCCGTCCTCCAGCGAGCCCCGCACCACAACCTCCCCGGCGCCCGGGCCCACGTACTCCATGGAGGCCCAGTCGGCGAGGTCGGAGAAGAAGTAGGGAATCGTGTCGTGCTCCACCCCGCGGCCAAGCATGTTGAGCGCGGCCGTCTTGCCCTGGTTGAAGGCCACGTCCCAGTGCTCGATGCGCATCGGGCGCCCGTGCACCGGGCTCTGGTACTCGCACATGTCACCCGCGGCGAACACGCCGGACACCGAGCTCTCGAGGCCGCTCGAGCACAGCACTCCCCCGGCCTCGCCGAGCTCGAGCCCGGCCGAGCGGGCGAGCATCGTGTCGGGCATCACCCCGGCGCCCACGATCACGCAGTCACAGTCGAGCGACCTTCCGCCCTTGGTCACCACCTGCCGGACGCGGCCGTCCGAGCCCTCGAAGCGCTCGAGCTCGTCCCCCGCGACTATCTCCACCCCGTGCTCCTCCAGGACGCCGTGGAAGAAGCCGCCGATCTCGGGGCCGAAGGAGCGCTCGAAGGTCACGTCCTCCATCATCAGCATGCTGCACTTCACTCCCAGCGATGCGGTCAGGGAGGCGGCCACCTCGCAGCCGATGTAGCTGCCGCCGATCACCGTCACGCGCTCGGCCGCCTGCGCGTCGGCACGAATCGCGTCCGCGTTCCCGAAGGCCCGCAGGTAGTGGATGCCGTCGAGGTCCGCGCCGTCGGCCCGCAGGCGGCGCACGTTGGCCCCCGTGGCCAGCAGCGCCGTGCCGAACTCGACCTCGTCCTTGGTGGACAGCTTCGCCACGCGCTCGCCGGAGTCGAGCTTCATCACGCTGGTGCGCGTGAGCAGCTCGATGTCCTGCTCGTCCCACCACTCGTCGGGGCGAAAGAGCGCGTCCTCCCTGGACTCATCGCCCTGCAGGTAGCCCTTCGAGAGGGGCGGGCGGTTGTAGGGAGGATCGGGCTCGCGGCCCACGAGGAGGATGCTGCCGTCGGCACCCTCCTCGCGCAGCCAGCGCGCGCAGTTGGCACCCGCCAGCCCACCGCCGATCAGCAGGTGGTCGACCTTGCGCCGGGACATCGCCTCAGGCGGCGGCGCCGGCCGAGCGGCCCGCGAAGCGCTCGGTCACGCTCGACTCGAGTCCTACGTCGAGCACGAGCAGCACCTCGTCGCCGGCCTGCACCACGGAGTCGCCGTGGGGCACGAACCCTCCTCCGTCGCGGAGGATGGAGATCACGAGGGAACCGTCGGGAAGACCGAGGTCCTTGACCGCGAGCCCGGCCGCCTCACAGCCCTCGTCCACCTCCAGCTCGATGATCTCGAGCCGCTCCTCGGGCAGGTCGAGCAGGTGCACGAGCCCGTACTTGGGCACCTCGTGCTCGATCAGGCGCAGGATCAGGTCGGTGGCGGAGATGGCGGGCTTCACGCCGAGCAGCTCGAAGTGCTGGAGGTTGCGCGGGTTGTTGCAGCGCGCCACCACGCGCACCACGCCGTACTTCTCGCGCGCCACCTGGGAGATGAGGATGTTGTCCTCGTCGTCGCCGGTCACCGCCACCACGAGGTCCGCGCGCTCGATCCCGGCCCGCTCGAGCACCCACAGCTCGGATCCGTCGCCGTAGTGGGCGCTGTGCTCGAGCTCCTGCTCGACCACGGCGTAGCGCCTCGGCTCGGACTCGATCACCGTGACCTCATGGCGCTTGTTGATGAGCTCACGAGCCAGGTTCCACCCGACCTTGCCGGCTCCGACGATCAGTACGTACATGGGTTAACCGGACACTCCCTCAAAGCGGATCTGCCCGCGCACGGCCGCCTCGAGCAGCTCTATGGCGGTCTGGGTCGGACACACGGTCTGCAGGCCCTGCTCGGCGTACCAGCGTGCGCGGGCCGGATCCAGGACGCGCACCACGACGCGCTCGATTTCGAAGCGCCGCTGCGCGATCTGGGCAATCACGAGGTTGGTGTTGTCACCGTCGGTGGAGGCCACGAAGGCGTCGGCCTGATCGATCCCGGCGGCGAGCAGCGCGTCGATCTCGAGCGCCGTGCCCTCGGTGAAGCGCCCGCCGCGCTCCTCCCAGCTCTCGTTGGCGTCGCGTTCGAGCAGGGAAATGGCCTCAGCGTCCTCGTCGAGGACGGAGACCTCGTGCCCCTCCGCGAGCATCGAGTGAGCGATCGCGGACCCTACGCGACCGCAGCCGACTATGAGAACGAACATTCTCGTCCCACTTTACCCACAGTCCGGCGAAAAGGTCGGGTCGGCAAACCGATCCTCAACCTTCAGGGCAGGACCCCCTCGCGGGTGCCCTCCTCGCCCGACGGCGGCGCGGTCAGGATGACCTTGCAGGTCGCCTTTTCCACCACGTAGCGGGTGGTCTCGCCGATGAAGCGATCGCGCACCCGCCCCCGGCCGCCGAGGATCACCCCGCCGCCCACGCGGGTGGGCTCCTCGGCCGCGAGCACGATCGCCTCCACCCCGCGCCGGCGCGCCTCACCGACGATCGCCTGCCCGGCGGTGCGGCCGCGCACCATCGCGGTGGCCACCTCGACGCCCGCGTACTCCTCGCCCACCTCCTTGGCCCGGGCCAAGACGCGCTTGGCCTCCCGAACGCGCTCCTCGGGCACGCGGGCGTCGATCGGCAGCGACATGGGGATCTCGAAGACGAAGAGCGCCTCGAGCACGGCGCCGCCCTCTCCCTCGTCCGCGCGCGTGGCCGCGAGGCGGCCCGCCGTGCCGACGATCTCGTCGTCGGTGCTCTCGCCGAATATGGGCACGAGGATGCTGCCGTACTCCGCCGCCGCACCCTCCTGCAGCGCCTCGGCGGGGATCGTGAAGCGCTTGGTGAGCTCGCGGCCCTGGCTGCGCCGGTAGGTCACGTACATGAGCACGCCGGCCGCCATCCAGATGCCGCCGGCCACGCGCGCGCCCTCGTGGAGGGCGATCACGCTGACCCAGGCGCCGATCGAGGCCAGCGCGCCCAGGGCGGAGGGCAGCGGGATGCTGCCACCGCGGACCGGTATCGACAGCGGCACCCGAAACGGGCGAGCGCGGCCGGGCTCGCGAAAGCGCAGGACGATGACCGACAGGTGAGCGAGGGAGACGGTGAGCATCGCGCCGAAGGCGAAGATGCCGACCAGGAAGTCGAGGTCCTGCGGCACCGAGAGCAGGAAGGCCACCATCGCGGCCAGCGAGATGGCCACGTAGGGACTCCCACGGCGCCCGTCGAGGCGGCCGGCCGGGCTCGGGATCTGGCGGTTGGTGGCCAGTGAGTAGCTGAGCCGCGAGAGCCCCAGCATCTGGCCGTTCATGGTCACCAGGAGCATCGCCGCGCCGGTGGCCGCCACCACGTAGCGCGAGACGTCCATCAGCCAGGCCGGCTCGAAGTCCGAGACGATGCCCAGGATGGGCGCCTCGGAGTACACGGTCCCGAGCGGCGTGGCGCCGTTCACCACCGGCTGAGCCATGAGCGCGGCGGCGGACACCGCCACGAGGAGGATGATCGCCACGCCCGCGCCGGCCAGCACAACCCGCCGCAGTCCGCGCCGGCCCACGCGCACCTCCCCGGCGATCCCGGAGGCGGCCTCGACGCCGATCACCGCCACCGAGGCGATCACGGTGGCGAAGATCACCGCGCCCCAGCGCGGCGAGGAGCCGAGCTCGATGCCGTCGGTGATCGCCCCCACGTCGAAGAACTGCGCGAACGCGATGGCCGATACCACCACGAGCAGCCCGATGCCGAACAGGGAGAGGCGCAGCACCACCCGCAGCAGGTCCGCGGACACCCCGCGCACGTTCTGGACCGCCACGAAGGCGAGCGCCGCCCCACCGATCGCAATCTCGACGATGCCCTCGTCCAGGCCGGTCCAGATCGGGGTGAGATACGTGGAGATGGCCACCGCGGCGATGGCCATCACGATCAGGTAGTCGAGCAGGATCGCCCATCCCGCGACGAAGCTCCAGAACTCGTCGAACGCGTAGCGGGCCAGCGTCGAGGCGCCGCCGCGCTCGGGATGCAGGGCCGATCCCTCGACGTAGCTGGCCATCGCGAGCACGAGGAAGAGCCCCGCTACGAGGAACACGAAGGGGGTGAGGCCGAGCGCGTCGCCGGCCACGATGCCGAGGGTGAAGAAGAGGCCCGATACGGCCGCGCTCAGCACGATCGCGAACAGGGCGGGCTCGCCGAGCCCGCGGGTGAAGCGCGCGCCGGCTCGGCCGGCGCGCTCGCTGCCGCGCCTGAGCCCCGAGCGCGCGCGCTCGGCCACGCGAGCGCGCTCGGAGTCTTGGGGCCTCATCGGGCGAACCAGAGGCGCAGGGCGCCGATGGCGGCGAGCATCACGCCGAGCACCACTCCCAGCGCCAGCGGGCCACCACCTCGTGCAAGCGAGAGAACGACCATCGTGAGACCAAGAGCCACGATAAGCGTGCTGAGCACGCGCGTGGACGCGAGAAGAGCGCGTTGCACGTTCCTATCGTAATCCGGGCCCCGAGCTGCGCCCGTCTAGCGCCCGTCGCGACCGCCGTCGACCCCGCGCGAGGAATCGATGATCACTCGGCAGGGGCGCTCGCTGAGCACGGTCTCGAGCGTCTTGCCGAACAGCGACCGGCCCGTGCGCCGCGGCGGCAGGGACATCACGAGGGCGCGTGCATGGATCTCGCGCGCCTCCTCGACGATCCGCCGGCCGGCCTGATTGGGGCGCACCTTCTCCCAGTGCCCGGTCACGCGGCGCCCACCGCGCACGCGGGCGGAGTCGATCGCCGAGGCGGCGCGTGCCTCCTGGTCGGGCATCGAGGCGTCGATGGGCGACCCGGTCGGCACGGTGATCGTGACCAGCACGTGGATGCCGCGACGGCGCCGGGCGGCCAGCCGCGCCGCGGTGGCCACGGCCTCGTGTGAGAAGTCGCCGTCCTCGAAGGCCACCAGCACCGACTCGTACTCCACCTCGTGCTCGACCACCGGCTTGGGCATGACGACCTTGTGGGTCTCGGTGAGCGAGAGCCCCTGGCGGCGGCGATAGATCACGTAGATCGCCACCCCGAGTGCGAGCCAGAGCACGCCCGACACCAACACGCGCGTGTCCAGAGCGGTGGCCACGATGAGGGCGATACCGGTGCCCAGCCCGCCGAAGAGGGCCAGCACGGGAAGCGTTCGCCCCGCGATCCGGACGTTGCCCGGGCTTCGCCACGGGCGCTCGGCGTCGGGCTGGGTCACCCGCAATGTGACCACCGAGGCGTGCGCGATGGTGAATGACAGCATCGCGCCGAAGGCGTAGATCACCCCGAGGAACTCGGCCTGGCCGGGCACGATGGCCAGGCACGCCACGGCGCCGAAGATGATGATGGCCACGTAGGGGGTGCGAAAGCGCGGGTGCAGGGCCCGCAGCAGCTCCGGGAGCTGGCGGTGCTGGCCCATCGAGTAGGTCAGGCGCGACACGCCGATCAGCCCCGCGTTGGTGGCGATGAACAGGATCGTGGCGGCCAGGATGCCGACGTAGATCTCGGCCGCGCCCTGCAGGGCACCGAGGTCCATGTTCTCGACCACGCCCAGAATCGGGTCGTCGGCGTAGCCGCCCTCCTCCTTGGTCTGGCCGAGGGCGGTCTCGCCGTCGCGCACCGGCATCGCCGAGAGCGCGATAGCGGGCAGGAACGAGTAGATCACCGCCACCGCCAGCACCACGAGGCCGATGCCGCGCGGGATGGTCTTGCCGACGTCGCGCGCCTCCTCGGCCATGTTGGAGACCGTCTCGATGCCCGTGTAGGCGACCATGGCCACGGGGATGGCGATGAGGAAGTCGCCGACCGTGGGCACGGTGCCGAAGTCGACCTGCTGGATGAGCAGGTCGGGATCGAGCACCAGCACCACACCCACCACCACCAGCCCGACCTGGGTCAGGAAGTCGGCCACTGCGAAGCCGATGTTCACCCCGGCGGACTCCTTGGCGCCCACGATGTTGACCAGGGCAAGCAGGATCACGACGAAGATCCCGCCGAAGATGTCGGCCGGCGACTCGCCGAGCGGCTCCCAGAACACGCCCAGGTAGTGGGGCACGAAGAAGGCCGAGATGGCGATCGTGATGATGTAGGTGAGCATCTGGGCCCAGGCGGCGAAGAAGGACCAGAACTCGTTGAACGCGCGGCGGGCGAAGGACGAGGAGCCGCCGGCCTCGGGATACATCGTGGTGGCCTCGGCGTACGTGGCGGCGGTGGCGGCGAAGATCAGGCCCGCGATTACGAACACCACCGGGGTCATGCCGAGCGCGAAGCCGGCCACGAGACCCAGCGCGTAGTAGATCGACGAGCCTACGTTGCCGTAGGCGGTGCTGAAGAGGGCCCCCGTGCCGAGCACCCTTTCGAGCCCACGATTCTTCGGGCGATACTCGGCCATCGCGGGGAAAAGCTACTCGTAGGGCGGGATCAGCGAACCCGTACCCAGCGCGGCGCGAGGCGCTTGTCGGACCAGCCGACCCTGCCCTCGAACTTCACCGTGACCTTCCAACGGCCCTCGTTGGGCAGCGTGGCCGTGGCCCGCAGCAGGCTGCCCTTCCGGCGCGCCCGCACGCGCGCCCTGCGACCGGCCTGGCGGACGGCGAGACGCAGCGCGCCCCGGCCCTCCAGCATCCGCACCCGGACATACAGGCGCCGCCCGTCCCGGCGAATACGCACGCGGAGGCGCGCATTCCGGTTTCGGGCGACTCCGGCGCCGCCGCCGGCCACGGGGGGCACCACCGGCGGTGCGCCCAGCACGCGCACGCCGCTCTGGCCGATCTCGCACCGCTCCGGGGCGTCGGTGGCCACGCAGATGCTCGGGCTCATCACGTAGCGGTTGCCGAACCGGGCCACGCCGGTCACGTTCGCGGTGGGCGACATCAGGAGCGTCCAGTGGCCCGAGCTGCCTCGCCAGCCCTCCAGTGCGGCCTCCTTCGACTGCGCCAGCGCCAGCACCTCGCCGACCCCGTATCCGCCGGCAAAGGGCCACCCCTGGTCGAGCGCACGGACCGACGCGGTGAAGAGGGCGGTGTGGCTGAAGGTGTCGGTCTCGAACAGGTAGCGCGCGTACACGTCGGAAGCCCGGTTGAGCGAGCCCGATTGCTGCAGCGGCGGCAGCCCCAGCCCCGCGCGCTCGCCGTTCACGGCCGCGAGCATCCAGGCCTCCCCGGCGTCGTGCGCCGGATCGACGGCGTCGGGCAGGGCGGGCACGACTATCCGGGCCAGCGAAGGCACCGGCGACGGCACCGAGTACGAGACACCCGCCGCTCCCTCGGGCGCCCCGTCGGCGCGCGAGGCGGAGATCACCTCGCCGGGCTCCACGTCGAGCGACACCACGCCATAGCCGTTGGTGAGACGGGAGCCCGCCGCGTCGGTCACGCGACTTCCCTGCTCGACGCCGCGCTCGTTGACCACCTGGACGGTGAGAGGGGCGCCCGCCGCGCCGCCGGCGAGGGCCAGCCACAGGAGGCTGGCGACCGCGGCGACGAAGAGGGGCGCCCTCTGCACCCGCGCTCAGACCAGGAACGGGATGATCAGCAGCGCCACGATGTTGGCCACCTTGATCATCGGGTTGATTGCCGGGCCGGCGGTGTCCTTGTACGGGTCGCCGACGGTGTCGCCGGTGATCGACGCGGCGTGGGCCTCCGAGCCCTTGCCACCGTACTCACCGTCCTCGATCAGCTTCTTGGCGTTGTCCCACGCGCCGCCGCCTGCGGTCATGGACACGGCGGCGAAGAAGCCCACCACGATCACGCCGATCAGCAGGCCACCGAGCGCCTTGGTGGAGAGCAGGCCGACGATCGGGGTGATGATGATCGGGATGAGCGCCGGAGCGATCATCTCGCGCTGAGCCGACGCGGTCACGATGTCGACCGCGCGGGCGTAATCGGGCTTGTCCGTGCCCTCCATGATTCCCGGCTTCTCCTTGAATTGCCGGCGCACCTCTTCGACCACTCCGGCACCGGCGCGGCCGACTGACTCGATCGCCAAAGCGGCGAACAGGTAGACCATCATGCCACCTATCAGCAGTCCGATCAGCACCTCGGGCTCGGAGATGTTGAAGGTGACCACCGCCGCTCCCTCGGCCACCGCCTCCTCGCGCAGTTCCTCCACGAAGGCGGCGAAGAGCACCAGGGCCGCGAGCACGGCCGAGCCGATCGCGTATCCCTTGGTCACGGCCTTGGTCGTGTTGCCGACCGCGTCGAGCGGATCGGTCACGTTGCGCACGTCCTCGGGCAGGTCGGCCATCTCGGCGATGCCGCCGGCGTTGTCGGTGATCGGACCGAACGCGTCGAGGGCCACGATCAGGCCGGTCAGCGACAGCTGGGCCATCACCGCCACCCCGATGCCGTAGATGCCGGCCAGCTCGTTGGCCACGAGGATTCCGATCGCCAGCAGGATCGCCGGAGCGGCGGTGGACTGAAAGCCCTGAGCCAGCCCCTGGATGATGTTGGTGGCGTGACCGGTCTGCGAAGCGCGCGCCGTGGTCCGCACGGGCCGAAACCGGGTCGACGTGTAGTAGTCGGTGATCACGAACAGGCCGGCCGTGATCGCGATGCCGACGAGCGTGCAGAGGTAGAGCTCGATCCCGCTCGGGGCCTCGCCCGAGCCGCCGCGCAGCAGCTCGGAGACCTCGCCCTTGAAGCTGAGGTCGTCCATCATCCCGAACGTGATGGGTATGAAGGCGAGCGCGGCCAGGCCGCCGGACACGATCAGGCCCTTGTAGAGGGCGAGCTCCACGTTGCCCGTCTTGCTGCGGACGGCGTAGGTGCCGATGATCGAGGCGAGAATCGACACGCCGCCGATCACCAGCGGGAAGGTGGCCACGGTGCCGATCTCCTGGAAGGTCAGCACGCCGAGCAGCATCACGGCCACCGCGGTGACGGCGTAGGTCTCGAAGAGGTCGGCGGCCATGCCCGCGCAGTCGCCGACGTTGTCGCCCACGTTGTCGGCGATCACGGCGGGGTTGCGCGGGTCGTCCTCGGGGATCCCGGCCTCGATCTTGCCCACCAGGTCGGCGCCCACGTCGGCCGCCTTGGTGAAGATGCCGCCGCCCAGACGGGCGAACACGGAGATCAGCGAGCCTCCGAAGCCGAGTCCCAGCAGCGCGTCGATGGCGTCGCGCTCCTCCACCCCGAAGAGGATCAGGATCCCGTAGTAGCCCGCCACGCCCAGCAGGGCGAGGCCGGCCACGAGCATCCCCGTGATCGCGCCGCCCTTGAAGGCCACTTCCAGCGCTCGGGAGACGCCCGACCGCGCGGACTCGGCCACGCGGGCGTTGGCGCGCACCGACACGTTCATGCCGATGAAGCCCGCGGCGCCGGAGAAGGTGCCTCCGATGAGGAAGCCGACGGCGATGAGGATGCCGTTGGCGTCCGTCAGCTCCAGGGCCACTCCCAGCACCACGGCGAGCACCGCCGCCACGACCGCGATGATCTGGTACTGGCGGCGCAGGTAGGCGCTCGCGCCCACCTGCACGGCGCGCGAGATCTCCTGCATCTGGTCGTTGCCGGGCGAGAGCGAGAGCAGCCAGCGAGAGGTGACGAAGCCGTAGGCCACGGCGGCGCCGGCGCAGACGAGCGCGATTATCACGCCCCAGTCAGTCAGGAATTCCAAGGGGTATTTCCTCCAAAGGGGTATTCAGCGGGCGGTTCGAGCGCGTAGGCGCACAGGGGGTTTGCAACGCCGCCCGAAAAGAGGGCCAGCAGTCTAGCTACTACCCGTGGACTATGGCGTTGGCGAGCGCCCGCGCACAGGTGTCCTCGGGTTGCGGGCCGATGCGGGGGATGGCCCGCCGAAGGAGGGCCTGGAGCCGGTCCAGGTTCTCGCGGAACACTCCGAAGGCGGCGTCGGCCGACACCGGCTCCATCCCCTCGAGCCCGACGTCGTAGTCGGTGACCAGCGAGACGTTGGCGTAACAGAGCTCGAGCTCGCGCGCCAGCCAGCACTCCGGGTACTGGGTCATGTTGACCACATCGAAGCCGCTCTCGGAGTACCAGCGCGACTCGGCGCGGGTGGAGAAGCGCGGGCCCTGGATCACCACGACAGTTCCGCCCTCGACCACCGGAATGCCCTCCTCCAGCGCGGCCTCCACGAGGATCCGGCTGAGGTCGGTGCAGTAGGGGTCCGCGGCGGCCACGTGGGTGGTCTGGGGACCGTCGTAGAAGGTGCTCTCGCGCGCGTGCGTGCGATCCACGAACTGGTCGCAGACCACGAAGGTCCCCGGCTCGAGCTCAGGGCGCAGCGAGCCGCAGGCGCAGGGCCCGATCACCCGCCGGACGCCGATCTCCTTCATGGCCCACAGGTTGGCCCGGTAGTTGATGCGGTGGGGCGGCAGCGTGTGCTCGTCGCCGTGGCGCGGCATGAAGGCCACCTCGACGCCGCCGAGCTTGCCCACGCGCACCGGGGCCGACGGCGGGCCGTAGGGGGTGGCGAGCGGCATGTCCTCGACCTCGTCGAGGAAGCGGTAGAAGCCCGAGCCCCCGAAGATCCCGATCATTCGCTGCCCGGGATCCAGATCTTGGCCCGCGCCTTGGCTCGCTCCTCGGCGTCGGACGGGCTCGGCCGGCCCGGGGCGGCCGGCTCGGCGGGCTCACCCGGCTCGGTGGGCTGCGGGGAGCCCTGGGTCTCCCTCACGTAGAGCATCTGGATCTGCGACAGCGCGTCCCTGATCGGCCCGACCGCGTCCTCGGGACACAGCGGCAGCAGCTGCCTCGCCGCCTCGATCGCCTCCTTGGCCTTGGGGGCGTTCTTGTGCTCGGCCTCGGTCAGGCGGACCCCGGCGAGGTTCACCAGCGACGCCACGGCGCTCACGATGATGTCGTCGGCCTCCGGCAGCTGGGGCGGCGGCCCTCCCTGCTCGCTCACGCGCTCACCTCCTCCGCTGCGTAGGTTCGTTGTGTCTCGGCCACCTCGTTCGCATAGATCTCCTGCATCGAGGCCCCGGCGTCCAGGGCCTGGCGCTGGCGCTGGGCGCCGTTGTGGTCGGGCAGTGCCGGATCCACTCCCAGCTCGGCCCGCGCTGGCGCGGTCCAGGCCAGCAGCCGCTCGCCCACCTGCGCTGCAGGGAACTCCTCCTCGCGGACGAGATCGATCAGCCGGCCGTCGAGCCCGTAGCGGATCGCGCGCCAGAAGTTCTCCTCGATGTAGCGCGAGGGAGGATCGTCGAACGGCGCGCCCTCGGCCTCGTCGATCGCCGCCTGGGCCACGCAGGCGGCCACCAGCGCCTCGAGCGCGCTCGACTCGGCGGCGCTCGTCTGGGCGTCGCAGATGCGCAGCTCCACGGTGCCGTAGGAGTGATGGGGGCGGATGCTCCACCAGATCTGGGTCTGCTCGACGATCGACCCGGTCCGCTGCAGGAAGCTGACGTAATCGGCGTAGCGATCCCAGCTGCCGAATGCGTCGGGGATGCCACAGCGCGGAAAGCTCTTGGTGAAGATCTGCGTGCGCACCGAGTGCAGCCCCGAGGAGCGCCCGTCGAGAAAGGGCGAGTTGGCCGAAAGCGCCAGCAGCTCGGGAAGCACCGGCCGCAAACGGTCGCATACCCGGACGGCGCGGTCGGCGCCCTGCACGCCCACGTGCACGTGCAGCGAGAAGGTGTTGTTGCGCCACGCGACGTACTGGAGGCCCTCGGCCACTCGCCGGTAGTGCTCGGTGTCGATGATCTCCTGCTCCTGCCAGGGGCTCCAGGGGTGGGTTCCCGTGGCGGCCAGCAGGGCGCCGTGCTCGGTGGCCAGGGCGAACAGTCGCCGCCGGGCCTCGCGCTGAAGGGCCATCGCGTCGGCGAAGGTCTCGCCGCGCCCGGAGCGGATCTCGATCTCCGACTTGATCAGCTCCCCGGCCACCGCCTGGGCGAGCACCGGGTCGGATTGCGCACTGTCGCGCAGCTCCTCGAAGCGCTGCGCGAGCGAGAGGGTCTCGGGGTCGAGAATCGCGAACTCCTCCTCGATTCCCACGGTGAAGTCCGTCGAGGCCTCGAACGCCTCGTGGACGCGGGCCATGTCGAGCATCAGATCAGGTCAGGTAGAAGTAGAGCGCGTAGAGCAGGTCGACGGCGGGACTCGAGGTGTGAACCGTAACCTCCGGCGGAACCTGGAGCAGGGCCTCGGAGTAGTTGAAGATGATCTTCACTCCCGCTTCCACGAGGTCGTTGGCCACTTCCTGGGCCGCCTCGGTGGGCACGGCGAGCACGCCGACCACCACGTCCTCCTCGCGAATCACGCGCTCCAGGTCCGCGTAGGGGCGGACCTCCAGGCCCTCCCCGATGCTCTTGCCGACCTTGGCGGGATCCTTCTCGAAGAGCGCGACCACCCGGAAGCCGTGGTCCGCGAAGATGTCCGACCCGGCGATCGCCTGCCCCAGGTTCCCGGCGCCGAAGAGCGCGATGTTGTGCTTGCCGGTGGTGCGCAGGATCTTGCGAATCTGCGACACCAGCGAGTCGACGTTGTAGCCCACCCCCCGCTTGCCGAACTTGCCGAAGCCGGACAGGTCGCGGCGGATCTGGGTGGAGTTGACGTGGGTGTACTCGGCCAGCTCCTGCGACGAGATGGTCTCGCGCCCCATCTTCTTGGCCTGGGTGAGCACCTGGAGATAGCGCGACAGGCGCGCCGCGACGCCGAGCGAAAGGCGCTCAGAGGGGCCGTCCTGCACCCCGGCCCCGCCCGGCATGGGCTCGCGGAAGCTCACGGCCTCACTCTAGCCGCTGCAATAGGGCGTCACCGTCGACCCGGAGCTCGAAGAGCTCCTCGCCGTCGAGGGCCAGCACGGGGATCCGCTCGCCGTAACGGCGGTTCAGCACCGGGTCCAGCGTGATGTCCACCTGCTCCAGCTCGAAGGGCCGATCGCCGCGGACACGCTCGATCTCCGCCCGGGCCTCGTCGCACAGGTGGCACCCCGGCTTGCCATAGAGGACCAGCTTGGGCACGGATGTCACTCTAGGGCGGTGGAGCACCTGGAGCTCGTCGTATTCGGCCTTCTGGCCGGCACCGCGGCCCTCGCCGTGCTGGCCAACCTGGTCGGCGTTCCCTATCCGATCATCCTCGTGCTGGGCGGGGTGGGGATCGGGCTGGTGCCGGGCATGCCCTCGGTGGAGCTCGATCCCGAGCTGGTCCTGCTGATCTTCCTGCCCCCGCTGCTCTACGGCGCCGCGTTCTTCACCTCGCTGCGCGACCTGCGCGCCAACGCGCGGCCCATCGCGCTGCTGGCGGTCGGAGTCGTCCTCGCGACGATGTTCGCGGTGGCGGCGGTCGCCCACGTCGTCATCGGTCTCGGCTGGGCGGAGTCCTTCGTGCTGGGCGCGATCGTCTCGCCCACCGACGCCGTGGCGCCGGCGGAGATCCTGCGCCGGCTCAACGCGCCGCGGCGCCTGCTCACGATCGTCGAGGGCGAGAACCTGACCAACGACTGGACCGCGCTGACGCTCTACAGCGTCGCGGTGGCCGCCGTGGTGTCGGGCGAGTTCTCCCTCGGGGAGGCGAGTCTGCGCTTCGTGCTCAGCGGGGTCGGGGGCCTGGCCGTGGGGCTAGCGGCCGGCGTGGTGATCCGCTTCGTACGCTCGCGCATCGACGACCCGCCCACCGAGATCACGATCTCGCTGCTGTCGGGCTACGCGGCCTACCTGCCGGCCGAGGAGCTCCACTTCTCCGGCGTGATCGCGGCGGTGACCACCGGCGTCTACATGGGCTGGTACACGCCCCAGCTGACCACGGCGCTGATGCGCCTGCAGGGCGTGTCGGTGTGGGAGATCCTCACGTTCCTGCTCAACGCGGTGCTGTTCCTGCTCGTGGGCCTCCAGCTGCCCGGAGTGCTCGACGAGGTCGAGGGCTACTCCACCGGCGAGCTGCTGGGCTGGGGCGCGCTCGTGAGCGCCGTCGTGATCGTCGTCCGCTTGGCGTGGGGGTTCACCGTGCCCTATCTGGTCCGCGCGATCGACCGGCGGCCCTCCCAGGTCGCACGCCGCGCCGCGCCGCGCGAGCGGCTCGTGGTGAGCTGGGCGGGCATGCGCGGCTCGGTGTCGCTGGCCGCCGCGCTGGCCGTGCCGCTCACCATCGATGCCGGAGGGCCCTTCCCCGACCGCGACCTCATCATCCTGCTCGCCCTCGCGGTGATCCTGGTCACGCTCGTGGGCCAGGGCCTGACGCTCGGGCCGCTCATCGACCGCCTGGGAATCTGCGACGACGGCCAGGAAGCCCAGGAGGAGTCCGTGGCCCGCCTGCGTCTCTCCGAGGCCGCCATCGCTCGGCTGGAGGAGGTGTCCGGAGAGGAGTGGGCCCGCGACGACACGATCGATCGGGTGCGCGGCATGTACGAGTATCGCCGCCGCCGCTTCGACGCTCAGGCCGACCAGAGCAACCAGGACGGCGTCTACGAGGAACGCACCGGGGCGTACACGCGACTCATGTACGAGCTCTTCGACGCCCAGCGCGAGCAGCTGCTCGACCTGCGCAACACCCGGGTGATCAGCGACGAGGTGCGGCGCAAGGTCGAGCGCGACCTCGACCTCGAGGAGTCGCGGCTAGCTCCCTGAGCCGGCGGAACGCTCGTAGTTGAGGCGCAGCATCGCGATCACGTCGCGCACATCCTCCTCGTTCTCGATCCTCCGGGCCGCGAAGCCGGGCCTGCCCGGGAATACGGGGTGGTAGTCGATGCGCCCCTGCTCGAACAGGTCCGCCCAAACACCCTTGGGAAAGCCGAAGTGGGCCGTGCGGTCGCCGTGGAGGTGGCCGAGGGCGCGCCGCCCGTGCGTGAAGGCCCATTCGCCGCGGCTGCCGGTGCCCGCCTCCACTCCGGGCCATGAGGTCACTTCTCGAGTTATCTGGTCACTTGCGGTCATGGCTCAAGACTACAAGTTCAAGTGAACTTGAAGTCAAGGTCGATATGTGATTCGCTGTCCGGGTGTCCGATCTGCTCAGCATCGGTGAGGTCTCGCGCCGCAGCGGCGTCGCGGCGTCCGCCCTGCGCTTCTACGAGGATCGCGGCCTGATCACCTCCGAGCGCGAGGGCTCGGGCCACCGCCGCTATCCCCGTCCCGTTCTGCGGCGCATCGCCTTCATCGTGTTCGCCCAGCGCATCGGGCTCAAGCTCGACGAGATCGCCGGCGAGCTCGACAAGCTGCCCCCCGACCGGGCCCCGGCGAGGCGCGACTGGGCGCGCCTCTCGAGCAGCTGGACCGAGCGCATCGACTCCCGGATCGCGGAGCTCGAGCGCCTCAAGGCCGGCCTCACCGAGTGCATCGGCTGCGGTTGCCTCTCGCTCGACCGCTGCCGGTTCGCCAACCCCGATGACCGGGCGGCGCGGCTCGGTGCGGGACCGCGCTACTGGATCGCCGACGGGGCCTAGAGCCGGGCGGACGCGTCCAGCGCGAGGTAGTCCGGAAAGGGAAGCGCTTCGAGGAAGCGGGCGGCCCCGGCGATCATCGCCGCGTTGTCGGTGCAGAGCTGGGTCGGCGGCACCCACACCGGCGCTCCCAACTCGGTCACCGCGGCTCGCAGCTCTGAGTTCGCGGCCACACCCCCGCCGATGGCCAGCCGCTCCAGCCCCTCGCGCTCGAGCGCCTTGGCGGTGCGGGCCGTGAGCGCCTCGACGATGGCCCGCTGGTAGGAGGCGGCCAGGTCGGCGCGGCCGGCATCGGGCTCGTCGCGCAGCCGGTACAGGAGCGAGGTCTTCAGCCCGCTGAACGAGAAGTCGAGCTCTCCGGGCGCCGCGCGCGGGAACTCGTAGGCCTCGGGGTCTCCCTCGCGTGCCAGGCGATCGAGCTCGGGTCCGCCGGGATAGCCGAGGCCGAGCAGCCGCGCGCCCTTGTCGAAGGCCTCGCCCGCGGCGTCGTCGAGCGTCTGGCCGAGCACGGTGTAGGTGCGCGGCTCGTCGACCCGGGCCAAGAACGTGTGGCCGCCGCTGGCCACCAGGCACAGGAAGGGCGGCTGGATCCCATCCGGTTCGAGCATGCTCGCGGTCACGTGACCGTGGAGATGGTCGACCGGCACCAGCGGCAGGCGGCGCGACGCCGCCAACGCCTTGGCCGAAGACAGGCCCACGAGCAGCGCCCCGATCAACCCCGGCCCGCGGGTCACCGCCACCGTGTCGACGGCGTCGAGGCGCACTCCGGCCCGCTCGAGCGCGTCCGCCGTGACGGCGTTCACCAGCTCGAGGTGGCGGCGCGAGGCGATCTCGGGCACCACGCCGCCGTAGCGCGCGTGAATGAGCCCCTGCGACGCGATCACGTTGGAGCGGATCTCGCCCCCGTGCGTGACCACCGCCGCGCAGGTGTCGTCGCAGCTCGTCTCGAGCGCGAGTATCACGCCGGCGCCCGGTCGGGCACCGTGCGCCACATGATCAGGGCGTCCTCGCGATTGTCGTGGTAGTAGGCCCGGCGGCGTCCCGCCGACCGGAACCCGAAGCCCTCGTACAGGCGGATCGCCCCGTCGTTGGAGGTGCGGACCTCGAGCGTGTACTGCTCGTTGGGGCGGTCGGCGAGCTCGAACAGCCGCTCGAGCAGCGCGGTGGCCAGGCCCAGGCGCCTGAGCCGGTTGTCCACCGCCACGTTCATCACGTGCCACACGGTGTCGTAGCGCGAGCAGACGAGGTAGCCGACGATGCGCCCGTCGATCAGCCCGGCGAGGCAGATCCCCGACGGCTTGGAGAGCTCGAGCACGAACATGGCCAGCGACCACGGGGTGGGAAAGGCACGACGCTCGATCGCGATCACCTGGGGCAGGTCCGCGTAGGTCAGCGGGCGAATCTCGAGATCGGGGTTCATTGCGGCTTGGCGTCCGGCGCTCGGAGGTAGTCGGGGAGTACGGAGTCCGGTGGCGCGTCCGGCACGTCCCGTGCCAGACGACACACGTGCAGGCCCCGCACCACGTGAGAGCGCGAGTCGTCGGGATCGACGGGCATCCCGGCGGCCTCGAGCACCCCCCGAAATCGTATCGAGCCGTCCCCGGCAGCTCGCGGGCGCAGCCCGGATTCGCCCAGCCGGTCGATCACCTCCTCCGGCGACGCGACGAAGGGATCCCAGCGCGTCGCTCCACGTTCGTAGAGCGCCGCGAACAGCTCGCCGCGCTTGGCGTCGATCAGGGGCAGGGCGGGATCGTGGTCGATCCCCTGCGCGAGTGCGGCGAGCGAGGACACCGGCCTCAGCGGCACGCCGGCGGCGCCCGCGAGGCTGCGCGCCGTCGCGATCCCGATGCGAAGGCCGGTGAACCCACCCGGGCCCACCCCCACGGCGATCGCCTCGAGCTCTTCGAAGTCCACCCGCGCCTCGTCCATCACGCGGCCTATCGCCGGGAGCAGGTCGCGGGCGTGGGCGGGCCCGCCCGTCAGCGCGGCGGGGCTCGGCAGGACCTCGTGCGCCACGCCGTCGTCGCTCAGCACACAGGCCGAGCTGGCTGCGCTGGAGGTGTCGAAGCCGAGGATCACTCGACCGTGATGCGGCGGCGGTCGCCGCCGCCGTGCTCCAGGGTCACCCGCGCGGCGATGCGTTCGAAGGCGGGCTCCCCCACCGCCGGCCATTCGACGAAGCCGATCCGCTCGGGCGTGAGGTAGTCGTCGAGCAGGGCCGGGTCCTCGCCCGCGAGGGAACCGAGCCGGTACAGGTCGAGATGGGCCACGTCGGGATTCGCGGCATAGACCTGCCCGATGGTGAAGGTCGGGCTCGTGACCGGGCCCTCCACCCCGAGGGCTCGCGCCGCTCCGCGCACGAACGTCGTCTTGCCGCTGCCGAGCTCGCCGCTCACCAGCACCACGTCGCCGGGCCGAAGGACGGCCGCCAGCTCGGCTCCCGCGCGCTCGGTCTCCTCCGGGCTCTGCGTGTCGCGCCGCTTCAGCCGAACAGCTCGGTCTGGGGCGGCTCGGGCGCGGCGGCCGCGGGCACCACCGCCCCTATCGGCACCGGCATCGGCTCGGCGAGCAGCGCGGGAAGGCGCGAGAAGTCGGCTCGCAGCTCCTCGAGGGTCTTGGTGCTGCGCAGGGCCGCCGCCGGGTGGTAGATCGGGAACACGCGGACGGTGCGGCCGCCGAGCTCGTGCACCTGGGGACGGCCGTGGACGCCGGTGATGCCGCGCTGGGAACGGGTGAGCAGCTTGGTGGCGAAGTTCCCCAGCGTGCAGATGACCCTGGGCTCGATCAGGTCGATCTGGCGGTGCAGGTACGGCTTGCAGGCGTCGATCTCGTCCGGTTGGGGGTCGCGGTTGCCCGGGGGCCTCGACTTGAGCACGTTCGCGATGAACACGTCGCCGCGGGCGAGCCCGACCTCCTCCAGCAGCGTGTCGAGCAGCTTGCCCGCCCGGCCGACGAAGGGCAGCCCCAGCAGGTCCTCCTGCTGTCCCGGCGCCTCGCCGACGAACATGAGGTCGGCGTCGGCGTTCCCGGCCCCGAACACCGCCTTGGTCCTGCTTTGGTGGAGCGGGCAGCGCTCACAGGCCGCCACCTCGCGAAAGAGCTCCACGAGCTCCTCGCGGCGCTCCTCTGCGCTGCGTAGCTCCATGACGCAAGACTAAAACCCGGAGTCGACGGCAACGCGCCCGGGTATCCTTCAGCTGCAGGCCGCTACCGCAACTAGCGGAGTGGACCGGCTCGGATATGCACCCCCACGACGACATTCTCAGCGCCGCCCGGGTGGGCGTGATCGGCCCGGGGCGGGTGGGGACCGCGTTGGCCTCGGCCCTGCGGGAGGCCGCTGTTGGCGTGGAGGGTCCGGTCGGCCGGGGCGAGGTCCCGCACGATTGCGACGCTCTGGTGCTGTGCGTGCCCGACGCCGAGATCGCCGTGGCCGCAGCCACCGTCGCCGGGGCCGCCCGCTTCGTGGGGCACACCAGCGGCGCCACCGGCCTGGATGCTCTCGCGCCGGCCCGCGCAGAGGCCTTCGGGCTGCACCCGCTCCAGACGTTCTCGGCAAGCGCCGAGGGGCTCAGTGCCTTCGCCGGCTCGGGTTGCGCCGTGGCCGGCACGACCCCCGAGGCACTCGGCTTCGTCACCGCACTGGCCCAGGCGCTTCGCATGGAGCCCTTCGAGATCGACGACGCCGGCCGGGCGGCCTACCACGCCGCCGCCTCGGTGGCCTCGAACTTCATCGTCACGCTCACGGCGGCGGCGGAGAGCATCGCCGCCGGCGCGGGGCTCGAGCCCGCCCAGGCTCGTGCGCTGCTCACGCCGCTCCTGCGCCGCACCGTCGAGAATCTCGCCGAGCTGGGCCCCGAGCGGGCCCTGACCGGGCCCGTGGCCAGAGGCGACGAGCTGACCGTGGCCGCTCAGCGCCGCGCGGTGGAGCAGAGCGCTCCCCACCTGCTCGACCTCTTCGACGAGCTCGTCCACCACACCCGGGCGCTCGCCGCTCAGGAGGTGGGAGCGTGAGGACCATCCGCGCGGTCAGCGAGCTGCGCGAGGCGCTGCTCCCCGAGCGGCGGGCGGGTCGCAGCATCGGGCTGGTCCCGACGATGGGCTTCTTCCACGAAGGACACCTCTCGCTCATGCGGCGCGCCCGGGAGAGCTGCGATGTCGTGGTGGTGTCCCTGTTCGTGAATCCGGCCCAGTTCGGCCCCGGCGAGGATCTCGAGGGGTATCCCCGGGACGAGCAACGCGACCTCGCTCTCGCCGAGGCGGAGGGCGTCGACGTGGTGTTCGCGCCGCCGCGGGAGGAGGTCTATCCGCCGGGCTTCTCCGCCGCCGTCGAGATCGGCGGCCTGACCGAGACGCTCGAGGGCGATTCGCGTCAGCGCGGGCGCGAGCATTTCCACGGCGTCACCACGGTGGTCTCGAAGCTCTTCAACATGGTCGGCCCCGACGTGGCCTTCTTCGGCCAGAAGGACGCCCAGCAGGCCCTCGTGATCCGCCAGCTGGTGCGCGACCTCGATTTTCCGGTCCGTATCGAGGTCTGCCCCACCGTGCGCAGCGCCGAGGGCCTCGCGCTCTCCTCGCGCAACGCCTACCTCTCCGCCGAGGAGGAGGGACAGGCCGCCGCTCTCAGCCGAGCGCTGCGCGCCGCCGAGGCGCATGTGGCCGGCGGCGAGGTCGACGCGGGCTCGGTGCTGAGCGCCGCGCGCGCGGAGCTCGACGCCGCCGGGATCGACCCCGACTACCTGGAGCTGCGCTCCGCCATCGACCTCTCGCCCGTTGACCGCGTCAACGGATCCACCCTTCTGGCCGTGGCCGCCCGCGTGGGCAAGGCGCGCCTGATCGACAACACCATTCTCAGAGGAGGCTCAGGATGACTCGTCCCACCCAGCCGCCGGTCGTCACGCTGACCAAGCTCGTGGAGAAGAAGGCGCTCGGCGAGCCGATCGCCATGGTCACCGCCTACGACTACCCGAGCGCGCAGGTGGCCGAGCAGGCCGGCGTGGACGTGGTGCTCGTGGGCGACTCCGGCGCCATGACCGTGCTCGGCTACGCCTCGACCGTGCCCGTGACCCTCGACGAGCTGTTGATGCTGGCGGCGGCGGTGCGGCGCGGGCTCTCCACCCCGCTCCTCGTGGGCGACATGCCCTTCGGCTCGTACGAGGCCTCCAACGAGGAGGCGATCCGCAACGCGCAGCGCTTCATCAAGGAGGCGGGGTGCGACGCCGTGAAGCTCGAGGGAGGCGGCACCTCGGCCGAGCGAGCGCGCGCGATCATCGGCGCGGGCATCCCGGTGATGGGCCACGTCGGCCTGACGCCCCAGTCGGCCACCGCGCTCGGTGGCTACCGCTCGCAGGGACGCACCGCCGAGCGCGCTCTCGAGGTGCTGCACGACGCCGTTGCCCTGCAGGAGGCCGGCTGTTTCTCCATCGTGTTCGAGGCCATCCCGAGCGCGCTCACCGAGCTGATCATGCCGAGGCTGCACGTGCCGGTGATCGGCATCGGCGCCGGCCCGGCGACCGACGGCCAGGTGCTCGTGTTCCACGACCTGCTCGGCATCTACGACGGGCACGCTGCGCGCTTCGTCAAGCGCTACGCGAACGTCCGGGAGCAGATGATCAGCGGCGTGGGGGCCTACGTGGAGGATGTGCGGGCGCGCCGCTACCCCGCGCCCGAGCACGGCTACACCATGGCGCCCGACGAGATCGATCGCCTGACCGAGCTGCTCGGACAGGGCACGGGCGAGCCCTTCACCGGCGGCTTCACGCTCTGACCGCCCCTTAGCCGCGACACGCGGCTCGCTGTGTTGCAAGGCCGTGTACAGAGAGCAACTTATGTGCACCTGAGGGGTTAGCCTCAGCGCCCACAATGCTCAAGGGGAGGTCTTCATGTCTCGAAGTATTCGCCGGCTGATTCCGTCGCCGGCCATGATCGTGGCGATCGTGGCGCTTGTGATGTCGCTCGGCGGCTCGGCCTACGCGCTGGTGATCACCGGCAAGTCGATCCGCAACAACACCGTTACCGGCAAGGACATCGAAGAAGCGCTCGCTGCGCGGCCATGACCTGCGCGCGGACGCCGTCGGTGGCGGATCGATCAAGGAATCGTCGCTCGGGCAGGTGCCGTCGGCCGACCTTGGCCGTCAGCTTCGGCCGGTCTCGACTACTGGGCGGTCGTCAACAGCGACGGCGTGCTGGCTCGCGGACGCGGCCTCGTGGCCGGCGATCCGGCGGCGTCGGACCGGCGAGGGGATCTACCACGTGATCTTCAACCGCGACGTGCGCGGCTGCGGCTACGTGGCCACGGTCGGCAAGCCCGAGCGTCGACGCGGTCCCACCGGGAGGGCAGATCAGCGTGGCCTCGCTGCCCACCAACGTCAACGGCGTGCGAGTGCGCACCGCAAACGACGCCGGCGCGAACCTCGACAGGCCGTTTCACCTAGCGGTGACCTGCTGAGAAAGCTGTTCTGAGCTCCGAGCCCGTCTCAGGACGGGCTCGGCGCCGGGGTATTCCACCTCGCGCAGCACCTTCGCCGGCGCGCCCGCCGCGATCGAGAACGGCGGGATGTCGGTGGTCACCACGCTGTTGGCGCCCAACACGCTGCGCTCCCCCACCGTCACCCCGCTCGTGACGATCACGTTGGCGCCGCACCAGACGTTGTCGCCCAGCCGCGTCGGGCCCTTGCTGCTGAATCCCTGCCACGGCACGGGCTTGTCCGGATCGTCGAAGCGATGGTTGCCGTCGGTGATGAAGCAGCCGTTGGCGAACATGCAGTGAGCGCCGATCTCCACCAGGTCGACCGCGGCCACCATCACGCCGAGGTTGAGGAAGCTGCCCGAGCCGATCCGGATGCGCGCCTCATCCGGTGCGGTCAGCCACACGTGGGGCTCGAGCAGCACGTGCTCTCCCACCTCCAGCCGCCCCTCCTCGAACGCCTCGAGCACGTTGCCGTGCAGCGGCCAGCGGGCGAAGGCCTGGCGGCGGGCGAACTCGCGGTGAATGCGAATCCGGTTCCACGGCAGCGCGTTGCGCTCATACCAGAGCCACTTCTGCCACCAGAGCCGAGCCGCGGACACGCGAAGCAGCTTGCCAGCTTGTGAAGGGTAGGAGCCGAGCGGCCGATGAAAGGAACGATGGACCCGCTGTCCGACCTTCCCGACGCCGAGACCTTCGACGCTCTGCTCGCCCGTGAGGAGCTGCGCCGCTCACGCACCGGCGAGTCGCTCGCGGTGGCCGTGCTCGACCTCGACGGGATCCGAGCCATCAACGTGCAACACGGAGCCGTCGAGGGGACCGAGATGCTGCGCCGTTGTGCCGAGGCGGTGCGCACCACCATTCGCACCGTCGACCAGATGGCGCGCACCGGGCCCGACGACTTCTCCGTCCTCCTCCACGCCACCGATTCGCGCAGCGCCCACATCTGGGCCGAGCGCTTCGAGGAGGTCTTCGAGGCCGGCCTGCGCGGCCACCCCGCCGCCCCGGTCACCTGCTCGGTCGGCCTGGCCGACAGCGACGAGGCCCCGACCCTGCTCGAGGTGGCCGCCCGCGCGCGTAAGCGCATGGAGGTCGTGCAGACGGTGCGAAAGCTGCGCCGGACGCGCGAGGGCGGCAGCGACAGCTCAGGCCACGCTCGCTAGAGCAGCTCGCTAAAGACCTGCTCGCCCCTGCCGATTAGCGGGCCATGAAAAGGCCCTCCCCCGCACTGATCATCGCCTGCGTTGCGCTCTTCCTCTCGCTCGGAGGCGTGTCCTACGGCGTCGCCAGCGGCTTCATCGACAGCCGCGAGATCAAGAACAACACCATCCGCTCCAAGGACATACGCAACGGCCAGGTGACCGGCGCCGACGTGAAGGAAGCGTCGCTCGCCAAGGTCCCGAGCGCCGGGAGCGCTGACAGCGCCGGGACGGCGAACAGCGCGAATACCGCCAGCACGGCGGGCAACGCGGCTCACGCGACCACCGCCTCCAACGCCGCCAACGCCGACGCGGTGGGCGGCGTGAGGGAGCGCGCCGATCAACGTGCGGCTGAACGCGGGCACGCCCTTCGGCCAGGTCTTCAGCCTCGGCGGCCTCGTGATCGTGATGGAGTGCGATGCGCTCGGCGGCGGCCGGCGACGTCGACTTCGGCCTCGATACGCACCCTCGCCAACGCCGAGGCCGTCCGTCCGGGGCTTCACAACCCCGGTGCGGGCCCGGACAACGTGGAGGACTATTCCGCCCAGACGACTTCGATCCCGGTGAGACCGCCGGTCGCTGGGGCCGGGTACCGACGGCTTCGCCGGCGGGCTCTACGGACGCTACGAGATCAACTACGTGGCGCCCTCGGGCTCGGTCGTGACCGCGTCGATCGCGGTCAGCGAGACCACCAACGCCTTCGGCGGGACGGCGGACTGCATCCTCTACGGCCACGCCCGCCAGTCGGGCTGAGCGTCAGGCAGCGGCTGCGACCTTCGGTCGCGGCCGCCGCTGCTGCTTTCGCGCCGGCGGGCTTGACCATCCCGGCCAGGAAGCGGCCGGTGTAGGAGCGGTCGGCCTTGGCCGCCACCTGCTCGGGCGTGCCCTGGGCCACCAGCGCGCCGCCCTCCTCCCCGCCCTCGGGGCCGAGGTCGATGATGCGGTCGGCGGTCTTGATCACGTCGAGGTTGTGCTCGATCACCACCACGGTGTTGCCCTGGTCGACGAGGCGGTTGAGCATCTCCAGCAGCCTCTGCACGTCGGCGAAGTGCAGGCCGGTGGTGGGCTCGTCGAGGATGTAGAGCGTCCGCCCCGTCGCCACCTTGGACAGCTCGCTGGCGAGCTTCACGCGCTGGGCCTCGCCGCCCGACAGCGTGGTGGCGGGCTGGCCCAGCTTGATGTAGTCGAGGCCCACGTCGTGCAGCGCTCGCAGCTTGCGGGCGATCTTGGGGATGTGCTGGAAGAAGTCGACCCCCTCCTCGACCGTCATGGCCAGCACGTCGGCGATCGTCTTGCCCTTGAAGCGGACCTCGAGCGTCTCGCGGTTGTAGCGCTTGCCGTGGCACTGCTCGCAGGGCACGTAGACGTCGGGCAGGAAGTGCATCTCGATCTTGATCTGGCCGTCGCCGCGACAGACCTCGCAGCGCCCGCCCTTGACGTTGAACGAGAACCGTCCCGGCTTGTACCCGCGGGCGCGAGCCTCCTGGGTGCGCGAGTAGAGCTCGCGGATGTGGTCGAACAGACCGATGTAGGTGGCCGGGTTGGAGCGTGGCGTGCGCCCGATCGGCGACTGGTCGATGTTGATGATCTTGTCGACCTGATCGAGCCCGCTGATGCGCCGGTGCGCGCCTGGCCGCTGCTTGGCCCGGTGCAGGCGGTTGGCCACGGCCTTGAAGAGGACCTCGTTGACCAGCGTGGACTTGCCCGATCCCGAGACCCCGGTGACCGCGCAGAACGTGCCCAGCGGCACCTTCACGTCGATGCCGCGCAGGTTGTGCTGCGAGGCGCCCTCCACCTCGATGTAGCCCGACGGCCGCCGGCGCTTACGCGGCAGCGGAATCTCGCGCTCGCCGATCAGGAACTGGCCGGTCAGCGACTCCGTGGTCGCCATCACCTGCTCAGGCGTGCCCTCGGCCACCAGCCAGCCGCCGTGCTCGCCCGCGCCCGGGCCGAGGTCGACGAGGTGGTCAGCCGCGCGCATGGTGCCCTCGTCGTGCTCGACCACGATCACCGTGTTGCCGAGGTCGCGCAGGCGTTCCAGGGTGGCGATCAGCCGCTCGTTGTCGCGCTGGTGCAGGCCGATCGACGGCTCGTCGAGGATGTAGAGCACCCCGACCAGCGACGAGCCGATCTGGGTGGCCAGCCGGATGCGCTGGGCCTCGCCGCCCGACAGCGTGGCCGCCGCGCGCTCGAGCGAGAGGTAGCCCACCCCGACGTTGTCCAGGAAGCGCAGGCGCTCGTCGATCTCGCGCAGGATCATGCGGGCGATCTGGCGCTCGGTGTCGCTGAGCTCGAGCTCCTCCAGCCACTCGATCGCGCGGCGCGCCGACATGCGCGTGAACTCGTTGATGCCGAGGCCGTTGACCTTCACGGCCAGCGACTCGGGCCGCAGGCGCGCTCCCTTGCACTCCGGGCAGGGCCGCAGCGTCATGTACTCCTCGATCTTCTCGCGCGACCAGTCGGAGTCGGTCTCGCGGTAGCGGCGCTCGAGGTTGGGGACGATCCCCTCGAAGGTGGTCATGTACGAGCGCCGGCGCCCGTAGCGGTTGCGGTAGGAGACGTAGATCTTCTCCCCGTTGGTGCCGCGGAGGAAGCAGTTGCGGACGTCGTCGGTGAGGTCCTCCCAGGGAGTGTCCATGTCGACCTCCCACTTGTCCGCGATCGCGGAGGTCATCTGCTCGTAGTAGTTCGAGGCGCTGGTCGACCAGGGCAGGATCGCGCCGTCGTTGAGGGTCAGCGAGGGGTCGGGGACGATCAGCTCGGGGTCGATCTCCATCTGGGAGCCGAGCCCGGTGCAGCGCGGGCAGGCCCCGTGCGGCGAGTTGAAGGAGAACATGCGCGGCTCGAGCTCAGGCATCGAGGTGCCGCAGTGCAGGCACATGAAGCGATCCGAGTACGTGGTGACCTCGCCCGACTCGACGTGCTCGATGTCGACGAGCCCCTCGGCCCGCGCCACCGCGGTCTCCACGCTGTCGGCCAGGCGCTTGCGCAGGTCGTGGCGCATGACCAGGCGGTCGATCACCACCGAAATGTCGTGCTTGTACTTCTTGTCGAGGGTGATCTCCTCCTCGAGGCGGCGCAGCTCTCCATCCACCTTCACCCGGGTGAAGCCCTCGGCGCGAAGCTCCTCGAACATCTTCCCGTACTCCCCCTTGCGCCCCCGCACCACCGGGGCCAGCACCATGAACTTGGTGCTCTCGGGGAGCGTCATCACCTGATCGATGATCTGCTCCGCGGACTGCGCCTCGATCGGCCGGCCGCAGTTGTAGCAGTGCGGATGGCCCACCCGGGCCCACAGAAGACGCAGGTAGTCGTAGATCTCGGTGACCGTGCCCACCGTCGAGCGCGGGTTGCGCGAGGTGGTCTTCTGGTCGATCGAGATGGCGGGCGAAAGGCCCTCGATGGAGTCGACGTCGGGCTTGTCCATCTGGCCCAGGAACTGACGGGCGTAGGCCGACAGGGACTCGACGTAGCGGCGCTGGCCCTCGGCGTAGATCGTGTCGAAGGCGAGGCTCGACTTACCCGAGCCCGAGAGGCCCGTGATCACGATCAACGCCTCGCGCGGGAGCCTCAGATGGAGGTCCTTGAGGTTGTGCTCGCGGGCCCCAGAAACGACTATTTCGCCACTTGGAGTCAAGCAATAACGAGTGTAGAGCCGCGCCCGGATCGAACGCGTGTTCGTTCACGCAAGTTGCGGGTTTGGCGCGGCTTGTGGCGCGTTCCCCCCTAGCGGCGCACCTTCACGGTCATCTTCATCTCGGCGTGGATGGTGCACACCATCGTGTACTTGCCGGCCTTGGTGAGCTTGCGCGTGAAGGTGTAGTCGCTGGCGGATAGGTTCGAGTTGAAGCCCTTGACGCCCTCGGGACGGCGCGTCAGGCGCACGTCGTGGACGTCGCCGGGCGACGACGGCCAGCGCCAGACGATCTTCGTGGACTTCGGCACCGTCAGCGAATCCGGGGCAAAGAAGTTGTCGCGTACCTTGACCACCCTCGGCTCGGGAGCGGCGCTCTCGGCCTGGCTCAGCGCCACGGGGATGAAGGCGGTCGTGGCCAGGGCCACACATGCGACGGGAATCCTCTTCCTCAAGGCCTTGCTCCTCTTCTCTCGTCAGTGGGACGCCGCCCGGCTCGAGGCCGGGCGGCTTCCCCTAACGCTAGTTGGAATCGAAACGCTCGAGCGGCTGAATTCCGGGCACCGTCGAGTGCGGATGCCTCACCCAGCTCCTCTCGAAGCTCGCCGGGTCATCCACCGTTCCGGCGACCCACCCGAGTGCCTCGGGAAGGACTGCCGGGTCCAACGTGTTCTGCGCCGGGCCGGGACACGCGGCGAACGTCGATCCGTTGGCGGGCAGGTTCGGGCTCAGTGTGACGTTGCCCTCGAAGCAGTTGCCCGTGCCACTGCCGTCGTAGACGATGTCGCGGCCGTTGAGGTCGTTGCCCCCCCGACCGAACTGGTTGCCTCGCACGGTGATGTCCCTCAGCACGGCGGCCTCGCGCAGCTTCGGGTTGTTGCTGCCCTGCAGCTGCACGGCGGGAACGGCGGCAAAGGCTCCCAGGTAGTTCCCGAAGAAGCGGTTGCCCTCCACCGTCGTGTCCTGGCTTCCGAACAGCAGCACCCCAACCCCGATCGGGTACGGCAGGTCGGCCGCCGAACGGTCCGGGATCTCGAACGGCGCCCCGAAGTAGAAGTTGAAGTTGTTCCAGAACACGTCGTTGTCCGCGATCACGTTGTCCTGGGGCGGCGGGTACTTCTCGCTGTCGAGCGTGTTGGGGATGATCCCCGCGCCGTTGTTGAACCAGCGGCTCTTGGTGATGGTCGTGTAGCGCATGTTGGTGCCGGAGAAGCCCAGCACGTTGCCCCAGGAGTCCACGTTCTTCACCAGCGTGCGCTTCTTCTTGCCCCTCTGCGGCGGGGTCTGGCCGACGTAGAAGCCCGAGTCGTTGTTGTAGAAGGCCTCGGAGTTGGTCATCCGCCCGCCCTTGGAGTTGAAGGCGTAGATGCCGTAGACCCCGCAGCGCTCGGCCACCAGGCGGTCGAGGCGGTAGCCGTCCGCGTTGGTGACGAAGAAGCAGTTGGCCTTGTAGTTGCGCGCGTGGAAGCCGCGGATGCTGACGCCGTCGGAGCCGTTCACGAACACCGCGTTCTGCGCGGCGCCGGACTTGAGGGTCTTGCCGTTGAGCACCACGCGGCCCGGCCGCTTGACGTTGCCGATCAGCTCGAGCCCGTCGTAGCGCTTGCCCGTGATGGTCAGTCCCTCGCGGTAGGTACCGCGGCCGACGCGGATCGTGTCGCGCCCGTCGGCCTGCCTGAGCGCCGCGGCGATGGTCCTGTAGCGGCAGCCCTTCTGCTTGCAGACCTTGAACTTCTGGGCCTTCCCCTTACCGGCCGCCGGCCCCTGGCCGGGGTCGCCGGGGGGCGGGTAGTCGTTCTGCGCCGATGCCGTCGCCGGCACCAGTAGAACGGCCGTCGTAACGGCGGCCGCGATCGCGCGCTTCATGCAGTTGTTCCTCCTCCTGGGTCACGGATCCACCAGGTACCAGCCGGCCATGCCGACGTCCTGGTGGCTGAAAACGTGGCAATGGTAGAGCCACCGCCCCGGGTTATCCTCTACGAAATCCGCCGTGATCGTCTCGTTGGGGCCGAGCGTCGGGCAATCCACGAAGGCGCCGGACGAGTCGCGCCACCGGTGGCCGTGGATGTGGAAGGTGTGGAAATTGCCGTCCATCCCCATCACGTGGATGGCCACTCGCTGCCCGACTCGCGCGCGCATGGTGGGCGTGTTGCCGGCGAAGGTGCGCCCGTTGATGCAGTGCAGCAGCCGCGGGATGTCGGTGACCTGGGGCGGGAAGTTGTGCATGAACAAGACGTGCTCGACGTCGGGTGGCGGCGCGCCGCGCTCGCGCACCACGATCGCCCCGAACAGGCCGCGCGTGGTGTTCAGCGTGTGGTTCGGCCCGTGGTCGTGGTAGGGCCACACCCCCACCGAGTCCGGCGTGGCCTCCCAGAAGTAGGTGAACTCCTCCTCCGGCCCCACGAAGCCCCCCGTCCGCGTGAAGTCGCCCAGGTAGGCGCCGTCGTACTCGGGGTTGTAGCGCACGCCGTGGGCGTGGACGGTCACCGCCTGGCGCAGCTTGCGCTCCGCGTTGCGGAAGTGGACGACGATCAGGTCGCCCACCTCGGCGTAGATGGTCGGCCCGGGCATGCGCGGCCGGCCGAGCGGCGTCGCGAAGCCGGCCGAGAACTCCTGGTAGACGAAGGCCCGAAACCTGCGCCGGCGCGGCACCCGGTCCTTCATCCACTCGTCGCGTCCATTGGGCGCGGGGTCCCACATCACGCTGCGGGCCGCGATCCAGTACTCGCGCCGGCGCCCTCCCGGCTGGGGCTCGGGGGTGGGGAACTGCGCCTGGTCGATCGGCTCGGCCGCTGGAGCGGGGCGCTGCACCCCGGCGGCCGCCGCGTCAAGGCGCGCCACGTCCTTCGCCGAATTGACGATCACCCGCTCTCCGTTGAGCGTGCAGATCAGGCCCAGCCCACCCCCGGCAGCCAAAAAAGAACGCCGGTCCAAACCGGCGAGCGGAGCGCTGTCGGGGCGGGGGTCCTGGGGCAAGACCCCAGACCTATCAGACCCGGCTACCGTTCGCCAGACATGCGCTTTGGCTACACGATCCTCTACGTGCGCGATGTCGCGTCGAGTTTGGAGCTCTACGAGGCGGCTTTCGCGCAGAAGCGGCGCTTCGTGCACGACAGCGGCCAGTACGCCGAGCTGGAAACTGGCGCCACAACGCTTGCCTTCGCCTCACGCGACCTCGCCGCGTCCAACCTCCCTCCCCAATTCCGCCCGGCCCAGGTTGGCGCGCCCACGCCGGCCTTCGAGGTGTGCTTCGTGACCGAGGACGTGCGTACGGCGTTCGACCGCGCCGTGAAGGCGGGCGCCGCGGCCGTGAGCGAGCCCCAGACCAAGCCCTGGGGACAGGACGTGGCCTACGTGCGCGACTCCGACGGCAATTTGATCGAGCTGGCGTCGCCGATCTAGGGCCGGCGCAGGGCGCCTAGCTCCGCCCCGCCCGGGCGTAGACCTCGTCGAGCAGCCCCGCGGGGTCCGCGAGCTGGAAGTTCTCGCTCAGGTAGCGGGCCGTGTCCTCGCGGGGTGAGCCGTCGAGGGCCATCTTGAGGGCGATCACGCGGGCGCCCTCGGGTTGGGGGGTCGGCGGGTCCGCGGCGATCTCGGGCTCCTTGGCGGCCACCTGCTCCACCTCGGCGATCAGCTCGTCGTCGAGTTCGTCGGTGGGCTGGGACTTCTCGGGAGCCGCCTCGGCCAAGGGTTGCTGGCGCAGGTTCGCCAGGTCCGCGCGCAGCGCTTCCACCGCCTCGCGCACGCCGCCCACCAGCTCGTCCAGGCGGCGCTCCAGCGCGTCGGCGCGCTCGCTCAGGCGCCCGGCGGCCTCGCGCGCTCGCGCGCTCCCCTGGTCGGCCTCGGCCCGGATCCGCTCGGCCTCCTCGCGCGCGGCGGCCTCCATCGCCGCGGCGCTCTGCTCGGCCGCGGCCACGATCGCGCGGACCTGCTCGGCGGCGGAGCTCGCCGCGGACGTGGGACTCTCAGGCGTCATCGCCAACCCAGCGTAACGCCTACTTCTTGACTCGGAACGCGCCCCTCATGAAGGGATGGATGCGACAGAAGTAGGTGTAGGTGCCGGCGTTGAGGTTCTTCGGCGTCTGCCACTCGGTCGCCCCGTTGCCGGTGGTGCTCGGGGCGTCGCTGCCCAGGGTCCCCGATTCGAACTGCACAGGGCCGTCGGCGATCGGATAGGCGATCCCGGTCGACCGGTTGCACGGCGCCTTGCACGAGCTGATCGAGTGATAGATCCGGCGGCCGTCGTCGCCGTTGCGGAAGTTCAGCGACCCTCCGGGCGCGACCACCGGGGGCAAGCCGCCGGTGCCGGTGAGGCTGAGGTCGCCGAGCGTGTACTTGAAGTTGAGGATGTCGACGTTGCCGCCCGTGACCGGCCCGTCGGGCAGCTTGCGTGGGTCGGGCAGGCGGGTCTCCTTGCCGCCGTGGTTGTCGTTCTCGGCCAGGTGGCCGTGGGTCGGGCGCCCCGGATGGTTCACCCGCCGCCTGAACGGGTCCTTGCCGGGCCCGCTCTCGGCCATGTAGACGACCATGATCCCCATCGACTCCGCCCAGGCGGCGCGCTTGGTGTCGTACGTCGCGCTGGTCCAGAGCGTGTCGCCCTTGCGGATCTTCACGCGCCAGTCCTGCGGCGTCCCGGTCATGGCGACGTCCCACGACACGGCGCCCGCGGGCTCGAAGTACTTGGCCTTGGAGCGGAAGAGATGGGCGTTGGCCCCGCGGCCCCGGGGCGCGTTGGAGCGGCAGCGCTTGCGGGCTCTCGCCGTGGTCGTGCCCGCGCAGCGGCCCTTGTCGATGCGCGCGCCCGCGCGCCGCACCCAGAGATCGTTGTGAAGCCCTCCGGGATGCAGGTGACCGGCGGTGGCCACCAGCACTCCGCTGCGGTCGGCCGTCCACTCGTTCTTGGGGGCCCCACCGCCGTAGGCCTGCGGGTCGTCGTTGGGGTAGGTGTAACGCCCGTTGCGCCCGGCGCCCTTCTCGACGTCGAACACCGGGTAGCCCGAGCCGCGCTCAACGTCCATCCAGACCGGGTGCACGGGCGTGATCCCCGCGGCGTGCGGCGACGTCTTGGGGATGAAGTCGATCTCGTAGACCATGTACACCTGCGTCGGCACCGGCGTGAGGTTGTGGATCATGTGGTTGAGCACCCACGTATCGGACGCCGTGTACTCGTAGCCGTAGCCCTCGGGGATGCGCATGACCGTCTTCTCCTCGCCCGCCGCGAAGAACAGCTCGGCGAAGGGCGACGAGGACGACTGGCGGCTGACGTTGGCCCACACCCCGTGGTGGAGGTGGATCACGTCGACGCCGGGGACCTTTCCACTGGTGTAGACGAGGTCGGGCCGGATGCGGGTGATCCAGCCGTCGACCGCCGGCTTCTCGCGGATGATCCGGTTGTTGATCTCGTTCTGGCCCGGGATGATGTCGAACGGGCCGATCTTGTAGGTCATCCGCTTAGCGCCGTTGTCGCCCTTGGAGACGGCGACTGTGGCCGTTGGAGCCGCTGCGGCCGGAGCCACGAGAACGAGGGTGGTCAGGACAGCGGTGAGCGCGCATCCCGCGCGACGAAGGCAGAGCGGCATCAGATCATCCTAACCGCATTGTGCGGTCGGCCTGCGAATTTCCGCCTTGCGCGAGGGCACGGGCTTGCCCGGGCCGGAGCGAAACTATGTCGCGCCCGCTTCCGCTTCCGCCAGTTCGCGGCGCAGGGCCTTGATCTCGTCGCGCAGCTTGGCGGCGAACTCGAAGCGAAGGTCGTCGGCGGCGGCGAGCATCTCCTCCTCGAGCTCGACGATGGTGCGCCGGATCTCCTCCGCCGACATCCCCTCGGTCTCGTGCCGGCGCCGGCCCGGGCCCACCGGCACCTTCGATTCGGACATGAGGAAGTCCGAGATGTCGGAGATGCCCTTCTGGATCGTCGCCGGCGTGATGCCGTGCTCCTCGTTGTAGGCCACCTGGATCGCACGGCGGCGGTCGGTCTCCTCGATCGCCGTGCGCATCGCGGCCGTCTCCTTGTCGGCGTACATGATCACCGTGCCGCGGATGTTGCGCGCCGCGCGCCCGATCGTCTGTATGAGCGAGGTCTCGCCGCGCAGGAAGCCCTCCTTGTCGGCGTCGAGGATGGCCACCAGCGACACCTCGGGCAGGTCGAGCCCCTCGCGCAGCAGGTTCACGCCCACCAGCACGTCGAACTCGCCCAGGCGCAGCTCGCGGATGATCTGGATGCGCTCGAGCGTGTCGATCTCGGAGTGCAGGTAGCGCACCCGGAAGCCGTACTCGAGCAGGTAGTCGGTCAGGTCCTCGGCCATCTTCTTCGTGAGGGTGGTCACGAGCGTGCGCTCCTCGGCCTCGGCGCGCAGGCGGATCTCCTCCATCAGGTTGTCGATCTGGTTCTTGGTCTCGCGCACGTCGACCTCGGGATCCACGACTCCGGTGGGCCGCACGATCTGCTCGACGATGCGGCTGGAATGGTTCTTCTCGAAGTCGCCGGGAGTGGCGGACACGAAGACGATCTGGCGCACGCGCTGGAGGAACTCGTCGAAGGTCTGGGGCCGGTTGTCCATCGCGCTCGGCAGCCGGAAGCCGTGGTCCACGAGGGTCTGCTTGCGCGAGCGGTCGCCCTCGTACATGCCGCCGATCTGCGGCACCGTCTGGTGGGACTCGTCGATGAAGCAGACGAAGTCGTCGGGGAAGAAGTCGAGCAGGCAGTAGGGCCGCGCCCCGGGCTGGCGGCCGTCGAGGATGCGCGAGTAGTTCTCGATCCCGTTGCAGAAGCCGAGCTCGCGCAGCATCTCCATGTCGAACTGGGTGCGCTGGCGCAGGCGGTGGGACTCGAGCAGCTTGCCCTCGGCCTCGAGCTCCTTGGTGCGCGCCTCGAGCTCGTCGCGTATCTCGCCCACCGAGCGCTCGATGGTCTCGCGGTCGGTGGCGTAGTGGGTGGCGGGCCAGACCGCGGCGAAGTTCAGCTCCTTGATCACCTCGCCGGTCAGCGGGTCGAACTCGTGCAGCGCCTCGATCTCGTCGCCGAAGAACACCGCCCGGTAGGCCGTCTCGGCGTAGGCGGGGAACACCTCGAGCGTCTCGCCGCGCACCCGGAAGGAACCGCGGCCGAGCACCGCGTCGTTGCGCGTGTACTGGATGTCGACGAGCTTGCGCAGCACCCCGTCGCGATCGACCATCTCGCCCTTCTTGAGCATGAGCATCAGGCGGTCGTACTTCTCGGGCGAGCCCAGGCCGAAGATGCAGGAGACGCTGGCCACGACGATCGTGTCGCGGCGGCCGAACAGGGAGGCGGTGGCGGCGTGGCGCAGCCGCTCGATCTCCTGGTTGATCGAGGAGTCCTTCTCGATGTAGAGATCCTGCGCCGGGACGTAGGCCTCGGGCTGGTAGTAGTCGTAGTAGGAGACGAAGTACTCGACCGCGTTCTGGGGGAAGAACTCGCGGAACTCGTTGCACAGCTGGGCGGCCAGGGTCTTGTTGTGGGCGATCACCAGCGCCGGGCGCTGGACCTGCTCGATGGCGAAGGCCATGGTGGCCGTCTTGCCCGAGCCGGTCACTCCCAACAGGGTCTGGAAACGGTCGTTGTCGTTGATCCCCTGGGCCAGGCCGTCGCGCGCGGCAGGCTGGTCGGCGATGGCCTGGTAGGCGGGGTTGACCTTGAATTCGGGCACGTTTCGAGATTAGCGCCGGGCGCGGCTACTCGTAGACCACGAGCGAGGGCGGAGGGCGGAGAGCGAGCACGCGCTTGGGCGCCATCAGGTTGGTGTCCTCCTCGTAGAAGAGCTTGAAGCCGTGGTGGCGGTTGCGGCGGCCGCGCGCGAAGCTCCGGTACTTGGAGATCTTGTTGGGCCGGTCGCCGAAGCCGTCCACGTTGACGGTCAGCGCGACGCCCGGGTACTCCTTGAGCGCGGCCTCGTTCTCGATCATCTCCTCGGTGAAGCGGTGCACCACGAGCAGCTTCTCGGGCAGCCGGTTCTCACGCACGATCCGCGACAGGTAGGCCGACACCCGGTTGATGGTGGCGGCGTCGGTGGAGCCGATCTCCTGGCCCGGGAGCGCCGGAGGGTCCATGCTCCACTCCGGGTCGAGCGCCACCGATACGTCGGGCTCCAGCAGGAAGCGCCGCAGCGCCTTCACCTCGTCGAGGAAACCCGCGTACCCCGGCTGGATGTCGAGGATCAACAGCATGTCGTTGCGCCGCGCGGCCCGCAGGTAGCGCGAGATCACCTTCGGCTCCTGGCGCATGGCATGGTCGCCGTCGTCGCCCGGGTCGCTCTGCACGATCGTCGAGATCAGCTCGAAGGCCGGCAGCACCGGGCGTCCGGGCTGCGCGTAGTCGCGCGCCTGGCGCTCCAGGCGGCGCGCCGCCTTCTGGGGGCTTCCGATGCCGAGGGTGCCGAGCTCGCGGGCCTGGGGCGCGCCGTAGAAGGCCACCACGGTCTGCTTGGGAAAGAGCTCGCGGCCGCCCCGCGGCAGGGTCGGCGGTCGGCTCTCGCCGTCCGCGTCCGCCTGCGTGTCCTCGCCGTCACCGTCGAGCAGCGCCCCGGCGCCCACGACGACGAACACGACCAGCGCCGCCACCGCGAGCACGATGCCCAACGCCACCCGCCGCCTGCGGCGCACGGCCTGGCGCGCGTTCTCGCGTCTCTGTAGGCGAGCCTCCTGATCCACCCTCTCCGGGTCTACCCGTTGAGGCCACGACGTATGTGACCATGGAGAGCTCATGGCGGTCGTGATCGCATCGGCGCTGGACAAGGACATGGCGGGAAATCCGCTGTTTCGCGGGCTTTCCTTCAAGCTCGAGCGCGGCGACCGCATGACCCTGGCCGGGCGAAATGGCGCCGGAAAGACCACCCTTTTGCGCATGATCGCCGGCCAGACGTCGGTCGACGGCGGCGAGCTCGTGTTCGAGAAGGGCGCGCGGGTCGCCCTGCACGACCAGCGGCCGCCGCGCGAGCGCGACCTGAGCCTGCGCGACCACGTGCTGGCGGGCTGCGCGGACCTGGTGGCGCTCGAGGAACGCCTGCGCTCGCTCGAGGCCGAGATGGCCGAGCGACCCGACGACGGCGCGCTGCTGGGCCGCTACGCGTCGGCTCAGACGCGGCTCGAGCACGCGGGCGGCTGGAACTGGCGCACGCGGGCGCTGGCGCCTCTCCACGGCCTGGGCTTTCGCGACGAGCAGCTCGATCGCCCCCTGAAGAGCTTCTCCGGCGGCGAGCTCACGCGGGCGTCGCTGGCCCGGGCCCTGGCCGGCGACCCCGACCTGCTGCTGCTCGACGAGCCCACCAACCACCTCGACATCGCCTCGCTCGAGTGGCTCGAGGGGTACCTGGTGGGCCTCGACGCGGCGATCGTCCTGGTGGCGCACGACCGCTGGTTCCTGGAGGCCGTCGGCACCTCGGTGCTGGAGCTCGAGGCGGGCCGGGGGCGCTTCTTCCCCGGTCCCTGGCACGCCTGGCGGCGCGAGCTGGCCGCGCGCGAGCTCGCCCTGGGCAAGGCAATCGAGAAACAGCAGCGCGAGATCGAGCGCATGGAGCGCTTCGTCGAGCGCTTTCGCTACAAGGCGACCAAGGCGCGCCAGGCCCAGTCGCGGGTCAAGAAGCTGGACAAGATGGAGCGCATCGAGCGCGATCCGAGCGACACGCGCTCGCTCGGCTTCAGCTTCGGCGTGGCCGAGCGCACCGGCCGCGTGGTGCTCCAGCTGGAGGACGGGAGGCTCGAGGTGCCGGGGCGCACGCTGCTCGAGGACGGCGAGCTGTGGCTCGAGCGCGGCGAGCACGTATCGCTGGTCGGGCCCAACGGGGCGGGCAAGACCACCCTGATCGAGGCCCTGGCCGGCCTCCGCGCGCTCGACGGGGGGCGGTCGCGCACCGGGCACAACGTGAAGCTCGGGTACCTCTCTCAGCACGCCGAGGAGCTGGGCATGCGCGGCACGGCGCTCGAGGCGGCGCAGCGCGCCACCGGCCTGACCCCGAACAAGGCGCGAGCGCTGCTGGGGAGCTTCCTGTTCTCCGGGGACGAGGTGGAGAAGCCGCTCGACGGGCTCTCGGGCGGCGAGCGCCGGCGCCTCTCGCTGGCCGTGCTGGTGGCCTCGGGGGCAAACGCCCTGGTGCTGGACGAGCCCACCAACCACCTGGACCTCGACGCGCGCGAGGCCCTCGAGGACGCCCTGCTGGCCTTCGACGGCGCGGTCCTGCTGGTTTCCCACGACCGGGCGCTCTTGGACGCCGTGGGCACACGCACGATCGCCTTCGAGGACGGCCGCCTGCGCTCCTATGACGGCGGCTGGGCCGAGTTCGCGCGGGTGCGCGAGGAGCGCCGCGAGGCACAGGCCGGCGTCACCGCCGCCCGGCGGCAGGAGCGCCGGGCCGCGGCCAAGCCGGCGGGCAACGGCGGCTCTCGCCCGGCGGGCCCGTCGAAGAACCAGCTGCGCCGGATCGTCGACCTCGAGCGCGACGTGGAGCAACGCGAGGCGGCTCTGCGCAAGCTCGAGGACGAGCTGGCCGACCCCTCGATGTGGTCGAGCCCCTCGCGCACGGAGCGCAACACCAAACGCCACGAGGACGCGAAGAGAGCGGTCGAGAAGGCCTACGCGGCCTGGGAAGAGGCTTCGGCGAAGAGCTGAGGGCTCAGTCCAGCAGGCTGGGCTGGCCGCGCCCGATGCGGTAGGTGAAGCGCCTGTCGGGCAGCGCCTTGGCCGAGCGGCGCTTGACCGTCTCAGTGCGCCGCAGCGTGCACTTGAAGCCCTTCTGCGAGGCCTCGACCAGGCCGTAGCCGTGGTGGTCGAAGTCGGCATCGACGGCCCAGGGATTGGTGTCCTTGAGGATGTCGATGATCGACTGAGGGGTGTTCGGCTCGAGGGGGTTGGCGCCGGGCAGGATGCCGCCGCCGCCCTCGCCGAGGCCGGGAGAGGAGATCGAGCCGCCGACGAACTCCGTGGCCAGCGGCCTCTTGTCCTCGTTGTTGAGGCGCACGTCGCCGGCGATGAAGGTGTGGATGTCGCCGGTCACGAACACCACGTCCTCGACCTTCTTGCGCTTGATGTGCTGGAGCAGCTCGCGGCGCTCCTGCGGGTAGCCCTGCCACGAGTCGAAGCCGATGTAGTCCCCGCCGGGATAGATCGTCGGCATGACCATCACCTGGTTGGCCATCACCTTCCACGCCGCGGGCGAGGAGGCCAGGCGCTTCTTCACGAAGCCCATCTGCCTGCGCCCCAGGAAGGTGCGCGGCTGGTCGAGCTCGGGGCAGGCGGGGCCGACGCTGCTCGTCCCCGCAGGGCTGGTCGGCGCGGTACTGGCGCTGGTCGGGCAGGATCAGGTCGACGGTGCGCCCGAAGCGCAGGGCGCGGTAGATGCGGTTGGTGCCGCGCTTGGCCGCGAAGGTCGGCATGCTCTCGAAGTAGGCCCGGTAGGCCGCCGCCCTGCGGGCCTCCGTGTAGAGCTTGTCCGGCGTGAGGCCACCGGTGGGGCCCGCACCGCCGGCGTAGTTGTCGATCACCTCGTGGTCGTCCCAGATCGAGATCATCGGGAACTTGGCGTGCACCTTGCGCAGCGGCGCCTCGGAGCGGTAGAGGGCGTACTTGGCCCGGTACTGCTCGACCGTCTGCGCGTAGCCGATCGGGTCGGCCCGCACGGCGGCGAACGCGTCGCCGGGGGTGTAGTAGGCCTCGGCGTAGATGTAGTCGCCCAGGTTCACCACGAAGTCGACGTCCTCGCGGGCCAGCAGCGCGTGGGCGTTGAAGTAGCCGAACGTGTAGTCCTGGCAGGAGAAGAAGGCAAAGCGCACGGGCTCGCGCGAATCGGGCGGGAGCGCGGTGCGAAAGCGCCCGACCGGGCTCTCGGAGCCGCGCGTGGAGAAGCGATACCAGTACTGCTCGTAGGGATCGAGGCCGGCGAGGCGCGCCTTCACCGACCACGCCGACGCGCCCGAGGTGCGAATCAGGTCGCGCGCCACGACGCGCCGGAAGTCGCGGTCGCGCGCCACCTCGAGCTCAACGGTGCCGCTGCCCTCCACGTCGCTAAGCCGCGTCCAGAGCGTGATCGCGTCGGGCGTCGGGTCGCCCGAGAGCACACCCTCGGCGAACTCCCCGCCCTTCAGCGAGGGCTTGCGGCGGGGCCGGTCCTGAGCAGAAGGCGCTGGCGCCGCCCATGGCTGTGGCCAGCGCGAGGCCGCCGGCTCCGGCAACGAAGCCGCGGCGTGATGACACGTACCCGTCGGACAAGGCAGCGCCACCCTACCCGCACAGGGCCGAGCGGCGCCACTGGCGTAACGCACTCTTTACAGACCCGGGAAGCGCGGGGTTCGCCGGACGATGTCCTCGATCGACCGGAGCACGTCGCTGCTGTTGACCTGCGCCAGGTCTCGCCCGGGACCGCCCGAGGCGCGGTCGCGGCGCCCGTTGCGGATCAGGAATGAGTCGCCGCCGGCGCCGCCGGACAGGCGCGACGAGCCCGTGGCCGCGGAGCCGTCGTTGCTGATGGCGCTGAATGTGTCCCTGCCGGCCGCGCCGATCATCACGTTGTCGCCCTCGAAGTCCATCAGCCCGTCGTTGCCGGCGCGGCCGAGCAGGCGGTCGTCGCCTTCGCCGCCGAGCACCAGGTCGGGCCCGGCGCCGGCGTCCACCCGGTCGGCCCCCGCGAACCCGCTGATGGTGTCCTGGCCGGCTCCACCGGTGATCCTGTCCCTGCCGTCGCTGCCGTTGAGAATGTCCACGCCGGGGCCGCCAGAGATGATCTTCACCGGCCCGCCGGCCTGGTCGCCGGTGTCCGGGGCGCACGCCGAGATGCCGTCGTTGCCGGTTCCGCCGGTGAGCGTCGCCGCTCCCGGGCCGCAGCGGCGGTCGATGGTGTCGCTGCCGGACCCCCCGTTGGCCACGGTCGGCCCGCTGTCGGGATAGAGCTCGTCGGCCCCCGCTCCGCCCTCGAGGCGCACGGGTACCACGATCTTGTTGGTGCGCGGCGTGAGAGCCGTCTCGTGCTCGATCTGCAGCTCGTCGTTTCCGCCCAGGCCCTCGATCAGCACGGACTGGACGGCCTGCGGGGCGCAGATGGCCATGCCCACGTCGTCGTTGTCGACCCCGAACACCGAGGGCGCGCAGCCCGCTCCGGGAACCACGACCATGCGCTCCCCGCCGTTCGGGCCGAACGCGGACACGGTGTAGGACTGCGCCCCGTCGAAGCCCGTGCGGTGCCCCACGAGGATCCGCTCGGAGGTCTCACCGCCCCTCACGAGCAGGGTGCTGCCCGAGATCTCGGCGGTCACGGCGCCGGCGGGTGCGGCGGCCGCCGCACACGTGAGTCCGGCGAGAAAGCTGGCGAGGAGGAGGCGGGAAGAGCTCATAGTGCTCCTGCTAGTCGGCCGCCTGCTCGGAATCTGAAGGTCGTGAAGGGAACGTGATGGCATGTAGATAGGCATATCACTATATGCGCTTGACAGCTACCCGTTTCCGTTTTAGCGTGGCCGCCGTGCTGCAGCCGGTAAAGATCCGCGGCGCCCGGTCGATTTCCTCGGGCATGACCCTTCCGCGCCGTCTCTCGCTTCCTGTCCGTCCTGATCGTGTCGCTGCTGGTCCCGGCCGCCGCGGCGGCCGCGGCGCCGAAGCCTCTGACCGGCACGGCCATCGTCTTCCAGCGCGGCTTCGACGTGATGTACTGGGACAGCTTCACGGGCCTGCGCCGCCTGGACCGTGGCGACGAGCCCTCGATCTCCTCCAACGGGCGCTTCGTGGCCTACCAGCAGCGCGGCGGCTCGGGCTGCGGCAGGGTCGTCGTGCGCGACCTGCGCACCGGCAAGAAGCTGTCGCTGCCTGGAATCGAGACCGGGGCGTGCGTGTCCGATCCGCGGCTGTCGGGCGACGGCCACTACGTCACCTTCTCCTCCCAGGGCCAGGCCGCCGGCGATCCAAGCGCCATCTATCTCTACGACACGGTGGCCAAGCGCATGCTTCCGCTGCCGGCGCCGGTGCAGTCCGGCGAGGCGGAGGACAGCCCCTCGCTGAGCGACAACGGCCGCCTGCTCGCCTTCTCCTCGAGCCGCATCCCGGTCAACGGCGACGACATCTACGTCGCGGACCTGAGCGCCCTGGAGACCACCGGGACCGTGTCGCTGCTCCCCACCCCGGGCCTGCCCACCGACGGCGACCAGACCCACCCCTACATGTCGGGCAACGGCTCGCTGATCGGCTTCGAGACGGGACGCGTCATCCTGCGCGAGCGCGACGTACAGCTCTACAGCCGCACCGAGAACCGCCTGATCGACGCCCCCGTGCTCAGCGCCGGGCTCGACACCTACGACCCGGCCCCCGCGCCCAACGGCTCCTCACTCCTGCTGACCAAGCGGATCACGGAGCTCGGCGACACCGAGATCTATCGCTTCAGCCTGGGCAGCGGCTCGCTGGTGCGACTCGGCGCGCTGCGGTCCGACCTCGGTGACGAGCACCCCTCGATCGCCGAGCCCGTCGAGATCTTCGACCGGACACCGCCCAAGGTCAAGCTCACCTGCAAGGCCATCGGCGGCCGCAAGCTGCGCTGCACCATTCGCACCAACGAGCGCGCAACCGCGCGCATGACCCTCAAGCTCGGCGGCACCACCAAGAAGAAGCTGAGCCTCAAGCCCGGCCGCAACAAGCGCTTCACGCTGCTTGCCAAGGCCACCGGCCGGGGCAAGCTGAGGGCCGTGGTCAGCGATCCGAGCGGCAACACCACGATCAAGCGCAGCCGCGGGCAGATCTCCTAGAGGCCTCTAGAGGCCGAGCTCGCTGCCGTAGTGGTCGCGGTACTGGCCGCGGCGCTCGAGCACGTTGCCCACGTAGGCGCGCGTCTCGGGAAAGGGGATGTCGCTCGCGGGGTCGAACTCCCCCGCCCCGCCCGCGTCCGCCACCCAGCGGTCGGCGTTGGTGAGCCCGGCGTTGTAGGCCGCGATGGCCGGGGCCTCGTGGCCGTCGTAGTGGTCGAGCAGGTAGCGCAGGTAGAAGGCGCCGTAGGAGATGTTGATCTGCGGGGTGGCGAGGTCCTCCTGCTCGAACCGGTAGCCCCCCGAGTTCTTGGCGATGAAGTCCGCGGTGTCCGGGGTGATCTGCATCAGGCCGCGCGCCCCGGCGTGCGAGGTCTGGTCGCGGAAGCGCGACTCCTCGTAGATCACCGCGGCGATCAGCGAGGCGTCGAGTTGCTTGTCGCGCGCCTGCTGGCGGATGATGTCGTCGTGGCGCAGGGGCAGCGTGATGACCTCGCGCACGGCGTCGTCGAGGCGGCCGATGCCCGCCACCACGCCCACGCCGAGCATGGCGAGCACGGCCACGGCCACCAGGCGGCGGCGCCTTATTCGCGCGCGCGAGGCGCTCCGGGGGACGCGGGCGGCGTGAGAGCTCACGGGCCTTCGAGTTTGCCAAGTAGGCGGGACAGTGTCTCTCTCAACTCATCCAGGCTGCCGTGGTTTCGCACCGTGAAGTCCGCTTTCCGACTTTTCTCCTCCTGACTGAGCTGCCGGCCGGTGCGTTCGGCCACGGCGGCGTGGCCACGCCCGCCGGCGCGCTCCGCGCGCACGGCCTCGTCGGCGACCACCGCGATCGTCTTGTCGAACGCGGTCTCCATGCCCGACTCGAAGAGCAGCGGCACCTCCACCACGGCCGCCGGCGGCGCGGGATCGGCCCCCTCCAGCCCGGCGCGCCAAGCGGTCATCCGAGCGCCCACCCGGGGCCACAGCTCGCCCTCGAGCCACGCGCGCGCCTCGTCGTCGCCGAACACCCGCTCGGCGATGGCCGGGCGGTCGAGGCGGCCCGCTCGAACGACTTCGGGCCCCAGCCGCGCGGACACGAGGTCGCGCAGCTCGGGCGTGTCCAGCAGCTCGTGAACCACGGCGTCGGTCGAGAGGGTGGCCGCGCCCAGCTCGCCCAGCAGGCGCAGGGCCTCGGACTTGCCCGCGCCCAGCCCTCCGGTGAGGCCCACGAACGGGACCCCCACGGCTCCTCCTAGTGCTGCTCGGAGGCTTCTTCGGGAGCCGGCTCGCCACTTTCGGCCGGGGCGTCGCCATTCTCCGGCTCGGGCGCCGGATCGTCGGCCGCCTCGCCGGGGGCCGCCGGCGACTCCGCCACCGGATCGTCCTCGAGCGCCGGTGCGTCCTCGAGCGGAGGAGCGTCTTCGAGCGGAGGGGCGTCCTCGAGCGGAGGGGCGTCCTCGAGCTCCGCCGGGCTGCCGAAGTCGGCCACGGCGGCGCGGAGATCGTCGATCCCGCTCACGCTCGGCCCGGCGAACACGTCCTCCGACAGGCCGAGGTCGGGTACGTCGCCGATCTCCTCCGAAGCGCTCTGCGCCGCGGCGCCGGCCTCGGTGGCCGACTTGATGTGCGCCAGCTGCTCGGCCACGCGCTTCACGCTCAGCGAGAGGCGGCGGCGCTCGGAGTCGATCTCGAGGATCTTCACGCGCACGTCCTGGCCCGGCTCGAGGATCTCGCGCGGGTTCTCGACGTGGTGGTGGGCCAGCTCGGAGATGTGCACGAGCCCCTCGACGCCGTCCATGATCTCCACGAAGGAGCCGAAGGTCACGACCTTGGTGACCTTCCCCTCGAGCTCGTCGCCCACGCGGTAGGTGTTGATGACCCGCTGCCACGGGTCCTCCTGGGTCTGCTTGAGGCCGAGGGAGATGCGCTGGCGGTCGCGGTCGATGTCGAGCACCTTGACCGGGACCACGTCCCCGATGGCGAGGATCTCGGACGGGTGGTTGACGTGCGACCAGGAAAGCTCGGAGATGTGGATCAGGCCGTCGATGCCGTCGAGGTCGACGAAGGCGCCGAAGTCGACGATGTTGGAGATCGCGCCCTCGACGATCATGCCGGGCTGCAGGCGGTCCAGGATCTGCTGGCGGACCTCCTTGCGCTCCTCCTCGAGCACCGCGCGGCGCGAGAGCACGACGTTGTTGCGCGAGCGGTTGAGCTCGATGACCTTGCACTCGATCTTGGTGCCGAGGAACTCGTCGAGGTTCTGAACGCGCCGGATGTCGACCAGCGAGGCGGGCAGGAAGCCGCGCACCCCCAGATCGATGATGAGCCCGCCCTTGACTACCTCGATCACGCTGCCCTCGACCGGCTCGCCCGACTCGGCGGCGGCCTCGATCTTGCGCCACGCCTTCTCGAAGCGAGCGCGCTTCTTGGAGAGCAGCAGGCGGCCGTCCTGGTCCTCCTTTGTGAGGACGAGGGCGTCGACCTCCTCGCCCATCTCGACCTCGTCGTGAGGATCGACCGACTTCCGGATCGAGAGCTCGTTGAGGAGGATGACCCCCTCGCTCTTGTACCCGATGTCGACCAGGACCTCGTCTTGGTCGATCTGGACGACGCGTCCGGACACGACGTCGCCTTCCTCGAAGGGGACGATGGTTGCGTCGTAGTTAGGGACGATCTGACCGTCGATCTCGAGCAGCATTCCGCCCGAGCCCTCGACGGTTCTGGGTTCCGTAAGGGTCTGAGTATCCGGCACTGAGGCTGCAAGGGTAGCTACATTGCGCTGATGCCGACCAGACGCACCGCACGAGGCTCCGAGCGCACTCCGCTGAGTGGAGATTTCGACGCCGTGATCTGTGGAGCGAGCTTCGCCGGGCTGGCCGTTGCCCGCGAGCTGGCGGGCACCGGCGCGCGCGTGATCGTGCTCGACCGTTACGAGATCGGCGAGCGCCAGACCTCGGCCTGCGGCATCCCCACGGAGTGGCTGCGGGCGATGGGGCTGATGGGCGCGCACCGCCAGACCTTCCCGCGCCTGGTGGTGCACACGCCGCACGGCAGCTCGGCGCTCGAGCTGCCCTGGACGTTCTCCACCTTCGACTACCCCGAGCTCTGTTCGCTGCTCTGGGAGAGCTGCGACGCCGAGTTCGAGACGGCCAAGGTCAACGGCCGCAGCGGCGACACCGTCCACACCGACCGCGGCGACCTGAGCGCCCCGCTGGTGATCGACGGTCTCGGCTGGCGGCGGGTGCTCGGCGGTAGCTATCAGCCCCCCGATGCCCCGCTCTCCCGCGGGCTCGAGGTGCATCCCTGGGGTGCCGGCGACGAGCTCGAGATCTGGATCGACCGCCGCTACGTCCCGGCCGGATACGGCTGGAGCTTTCCCGCGGGCAAGGAGACGCGCATCGGGGTCGGATCCTTCGACCCGCGCTTCCACGTCAAGGACACCACCGTGATGCTGGCCGAGGACCTCGAGCGCGAGCCGGTGCGCTACCAGGGCAACTGGATCCCCCACCGGCTGCGCCCGGCCACCGAGGACGGGGTGTTCTTCGTCGGCGACTCGGCCGGGCACTGCCTTCCACTCACCGCCGAGGGCATCCGCACGGCCCTCTACTTCGGCATCGCGTGCGGGCGCGAGCTGCGCGCGGTCGTGGAGGGCCGAGCGACGGTCGCCGAGGCGCTGACCCGGTACGGGGACTTCTCGGCCGCGCACGACTGGAAGTTCCGCGCGATGCTGGCCACTCAGCGGCTCGTGCCGCGCGTGGCGCCGCGCGCGCTGGCCGGCGCGCTGCGGGGAATGCGGAGCAAGGCGTTCGTCGACTGGTCCTTCGGGCACTACCTGGCCATCGCGCCGCCCGAGTTCGCCATGCCCGGGCCGCCGGCGCGCCCCCGTTCGCGCACGGCCGAACGCGCTGCGGCGTAGCTCTCAGCCCCGCGGCTGTAGCTGACCGTCGTCCACTCCTCGCGCGCGAGATCGGCGGCAGCCCAGCGGTGCTCATGCCGACGCATCGCCCGTTCGGAGACCCTCCGGACCCGCGCGCGCTGGCCCGCGCGCGCCTGCTCGGGCGTGGCGTCGACCACCACCAGATGAACCTCGGCATGGTGGCGGCGGGCTCGTCGCAGCACCGCGCGCCGCAGCCAGGTGCGGGTGAACGGTCGTACCACGACCACGCCCTCGGGGCGCTTGAGCGCGCCCCAGACCGCCGCCAGGTGGCACGCGTGCACCAGCGGCCGCCACAGCGGGTAGGGCACCCCGGCGAGCCGGCGCGCCCAGGCCTCGCGCACGGCGTCGCTGTCGAGCGCCCGCGGCTCGGAGGCCACGAGCGTGGTCTTGCCGGCGCCCGGCAGGCCGGCCACCACGACCGCGGCAGTGGATTCAGGGGCGAGCAGCACGCCCTCCACGTTGCCTGGCCGGTGTAAGCCCGAGCTAAGAGCTGACGCGCGCCAGCCCGAGCAGCTTTCGCGCCTCGCCCGCACTCGCCGGCTCGCGGTCCAGCAGCGGCGCCAGGGCCATGGCCTTCGCCACCAGCGCTGCGTTGGAGGAGGCGCGCTCGGTGGTGGTCACGCGCAGGTTGTCCTCCAGGCCCACGCGCATGTGCCCGCCCAGCATCAGCGCCGTCGCCGCGAGGTGGAACTGGCCGGGATAGCCGACGCCGGCCGCCGACCACGTGAAGCTCTCCTCCCCGAACAGGCCGATCGCCGTCCGGCGCATGTGCACGAGCTGCTCGATCGAGGCGGCGTTGGCCCCGAGCACGCCCAGCACGAACTGGACGTGGAAGGGAAGGTCGACCAGCTCCTGCTCGGCCAGGTGATGGAGGTTGTAGAGGTGGCCGACGTCGTAGACCTCGTACTCCGGCTTGGTGCCCGCCTCGCGGAACAGCTCGGACAGGCGATAGACGTCGCGGAACGTGTTGCGGAACACGTAGTCGCGCGTGGACTCGAGGTACTCGGTCTCCCACTCCGCCATCTCGGGCCGGTGGCGCACCTGAAAGATGCCGAAGTTGAACGAGCCGCAGTTGAAGGTGGCCATCTCCGGGCGGCACTCGGTAACCACCCGGGCGCGCTCCTCGATCGTCATCCCCACGCCGCCCCCGCTGGTGGGCTGGGCGATGGCCTCGCAGCGCTCGCCGACGCCGGCCAGCACCTCCCTGAACAGGCCCAGATCGGGCACCGGCTTGCCCGTCTCGGGCTCGCGCACGTGCAGGTGGACGATCGCCGCTCCCGCCTCGCTCGCCTCCACCGCGGACTCGACGATCTCCTCCGGCGTGACGGGGATGGCCTCGCTCTGGCCGGGCACGCTCATGCCGCCGGTGACGGCGCAGGAGAGAAAGACGGGCTGGTCGCTCACCGGGCCACCGCATGGGCCAGGGGGCGCAGCCGCGCCGGCGACAGGGGCAGGATCGAGAGCAGCAGGCCGCCCGCCACCACCACGAGCACCCACAGGCTTGCCGAGAAGGAGCCGGTCAGGTCACGCGCCGCGCCGAGCAGGAAGGGCCCCGCGGCGGCAATCGTGTATCCCGCGCCGAGCATGAGACCCACCACCGCCCCGGTGTCGGCGGGGTCGCGGGCCACGTCGAGTGGCAGGGTCAGGGTGAGCGGGAAGGTCGCGCCTATGCCGGCGCCGGCGAGGATCGCCCACGCCCAGCCCGCGTCGGGCAGCGTGGCGATGCCGATGGTGGCCACGAACAGCATCCCTGCCGTCAGACCGAGCCACTGCCGCCGCGACCCGAGGCGGTCGGCGAGGAAGGGGACCATCAGTCCGCTGGGCAGCCCGGCGATGCTCATCACACCCACGAGCGTGCCCGCCGCCTCCGCGCTCCAACCGCGCTCCTGGAAGGAGTCGGGCATCCACGAGACCAGGCCGTAGTAGACGATCGACTGCAGCGCGAACACGGCCACGAGAACCCACACCACCCGCCGGCCCCAGGGCAGGCGCGGAGGTGAGATCGGGGGGCGCTCGCGCGCCGGCGGCGTGAGAGCGAGCCAGGCGATGAAGAGCAGCAGGGTGACGCCGGAGAACACCGCCAGCGACGCGCGCCAGCCCCCGAGAGCGCCCGCGATCGGCACGGCCAGGCCGGACGAGAGCGCGGCGCCACCGGTGATCCCGGTCGTGTAGACGCCGCTGGCGAAGGCGGGCCGGTGCGCGAAGCGCTCCTTCACCGCCACCGGGATCAGCGCCCCCGCCAGCCCCATCCCCATGCCGATGGGAAAAGTCAGCGCGAGCACCAGCGGCGCCCCGGGCGCGACCGCGCGCAGTAGGCCGAAGCCGGCGATTCCCGCCAGGCACGCTGCGATGGCCCAGCGGGTGCCCAGCCGGCCCGCGAGATAGGCGGCGGGCGGGGCGAACAGCCCCATGCACAGCACGGGGATGGTGCTCAAGAGGCCGACCACCGCGTGGGAAACCCCGAGGTCCTCGTCGATCTCGGGCAGCAGCGGCCCGACGCCCACCAGCTGCGGGCGCAGGGCCAGCGCGCTGAGGAAGAGCGCCGCCAGCAGCGCATAGCCCTTCACGGGCGAACGATCACCTTCAGCGCGCCGTCGATCCGCTCGGTGAACACGCGGTAGGCCTCGGCGAAGTCCTCCAGCGCGAAGCGGTGGGTGATCAGCTCGCGCAGCCGGATCCGCCCGGCGGCGACCATCGCGATCGCCTCCGGCATCTCCCCCGCGTTGGCCCGCACTCCCGCCACCTCGATCTCGTCGAGCACGAGCCGGCGCAGCGGGACCGGGGCGGGCTCGAGCGGAATGCCGATCACCGCCACCCGGCCGCCCTTGCGCACCATGTCCACGCAGCGGCCCACCGCCTCGGGGTCGCCCGAGCACTCGAGCGCCACGTCGGCGCCCCGGCCGCCGGTGCAGCTCGCGAATAGCGTCGACCGGCTCGGTCTGGGTGAAGTCGACCGTCTCGTGGCCGAGCTCGGCCGCCTTCTCGAGGCGGGCGCCGCGGCCCACCACGAGCACGCGGCCCGCGCCCATCGCGCGGGCGCACTCGGCCACCAGCAAACCCATCACGCCGGGGCCGATCACCGGCCACGGAGTCGCCCGGCGCCTGCCCGCCGCGCTTGACCGTGTGCAGCGCGATCGAGGTGGGGTCGAGCATCGCCGCCTCCTCGTCGCTCAGCTCGTCGGGCACGGGAAAGACCGACTTGACCGAGTGCACCACGTAGTCGGCGTACGAGCCCTGCGTGTAGTGGCCGTACTGGCGGTGCAGGCGCTCGTCGCCGTAGTTCTCGCACAGGTTGTAGCGGCCCTCCACGCACAGGCGACAGAAGCCACAGCCGGCGTGCGAGGTGCCGGCCACGCGGGTGCCGGTCTCCCAGCCCAGCTCGGCCGCGCCGGAGCCGAGCTCGACCACCTCGCCGCACCACTCGTGCCCGGGGATGAAGGGGAAGTCCTTGGGCCAGAAGCCCGGATAGTCGCCGCCGATGATGTGGGGATCGGTGCCGCAGATCGTGACCGTGTTGACCTTGCAGAGCACCTCGTGGGGCCCCGGCTCCGGGCGCCCCACCTCCTCGATCGAGAACTCGTTGGGCTCGTGTAGGACGAGTGCCTTCATGGTCAGACCACCGCCACCGGATCGATCATCGAGCCCGTCGCGCCGCGGATCGCCAGCGGCAGCGCGACGAAGAGGAACTCCCGCGTTCCGCTCTCGGCTAGGGCCTCCAGGTCGAGGCTCTCCATGATGTAGATCCCCCTCTCGATCAGCAGCAGCGTGTGCACGGGCTGTGGGTTGGACGGCTCGCCCGGGTCCGGCGCGGGCTGCACCTCGAAGGTCTCGGTGTCCGAGCCCACGGCGACCACGCCGCGCTCGGCCAGGAGTCGCGCGGCCGACTCGTCGGGCCCCGGCCCGCGGTGCTCGGCCATTAAGTCGGGATCGGGCCAGTGGCGCATGTAGCCGGTGCGCACGAGCGCCACGTCGCCGGCTCCCGCGGACACGCCGGTGGCGCTCTCGATCTCATGAAGCTCGGCCGCGCCTACCGGTTGCGCGCTGGTCAGATACTCCACCCCGCGGTGGCCGGGAACGTCGTAGAGCACGCCGCGCCGCCACAGGGCCGGGATCTCGGTGGCGTCGCCGCGCAGCGGGCCGAAGTCGCCCAGGTGACGCTGCGCCGAGCCCCCGTTCCAGCGATCCTCGCCTCCCAGCGTCATGTGGGCGTGGGCGTCGATGTGCGCGCCGCTGTGCGTGGTGCCCATGACCATCTCGCTCATGTAGCCCAGGCCGGCGTCGTTGCTCGGCCCCCACGGCCTGTCGCCCGCCGCCCGGATGCCCTGCGGCGTGCGGTAGGACAGCACCTCGAAGGACGGGTGGCCGGGAAACAGCGGCATGCGCGGGAAGCGGTCGCGGGCCAGGCTGAAGATGCGGCCCTGCCGGGCGAACCGCATCGCGGCCAGCACCTCCTCCGGGGCGGGCACGGCGGCCAAGCGCTGCAGCGCCGCGGCCAGCAGCGGCGCGGCCTCCTCGCGCGCGCGAATCAGCTCCGGGCTGATGCGCTCCAGGGAGTGGCGCGCCTTGCCCTCCGCGGCCGAGCGCGGGGCGCGCCCCGACTGCACCCATTCGGCGACCACGTGCACCATCGTCTCGAGGAAGGAGAGCGAGTCCGCCGCCTGGACCACGTCGGCCTCCGGGAAGCCGCCCTCCTCGTGCACGAGCACGATGCGCTCCACCTCCGTGGTCAAGCCGGGCTCGGCCCCCTGCTCGCGCATCCACTCGGTCACGATCCGCGCGCAGCGGTCCTGGTGCCAGCGGTTGTAGTCGGGGTCGTCCCACGACATGGCGGAGTCCCAGCCGGGCTCGGGGTAGGCCCGTTCGGCGTCGTGGGTCACGGCGGCGATGAGCACCGCCTCGCTCGCCTGCGGATCGAGCTCGAGCGCCCAATCGAGCGTTCGCTGCAGATGGCGGAAGTGCGGATGCACCTCGGCCATCCACTCGGTGGCCCGCTCCAGCAGGTCGCTCACGCGGTCACCGGCCGCGCCTGAAGCACGTAGAGCTCGCCGTCCTCGAAGGCCCACTCGATGTCCTGCGGCCCCTCGAGACGGCCCTGGAGGTCGTCCCCGAGGGCCGCCAGCTCGCGCAGCTGTTCATCGTCGAGGGTGGGCTCGCCGCCCTGCTCGGGGTCGAGCTCGCGCTCGACGGTGCCGCCCTCGGGTGCGCTCTCGATCACGAGGGGCTGCACCGACAGGCGCCGGCGCTTGACCGTGCCGTCGCGGGCAAGCTGATAGTTGTCGGGTGTCACCTGGCCCGACACGCAGGCCTCGCCCAGGCCGAACACCGCCTCCACCACCATGCGGTCCTTTCGCTTTCGCACCGGATCCTCGGTGAAGAGCACGCCGGCCACGTCGGCGTCGACCATCTTCTGGACCACCACGGCCATGCCCAGGTCGTCGAGCGAGCCCTTCTGCGCGCGATAGAAGAGCGCTCGCTCGCTGAAGAACGAGCCCCAGCAGTCGCGGATGCGCTCGACCACCTGGTCGGCGCCGCGCACGTGCAGGTAGGTCTCCTGCTGTCCGGCGAAGCTCGCCTCCTCCGAGTCCTCGGCGCAGGCGCTCGAGCGCACCGCGACCGCGGCGTCGTCCCCGAGCTCGGCGTAGGCGCTGTGAACCGATTCCCGCGCTTCGTCGCTCAGCGCCGCCCCCGCCACGATCCGCTGGGCCTTCTCGGCGTCGTCGGCGGTCAGCGAGGCGAGCTTCTCGGCACCCTCGCCCAGCGCGGCGGAGAGCGCGTCCGCGGGTAGCACGAATCCGGGCGGCACCGGCAGCCCGAGCGAGCTCATCCGGGCCAGCGAGGCGCCCTTGCCGCCCGCGCGCTGCACGTCGAGGCAGTCCTCGTCGCCGAAGCGCAGGACGGTCACTCGTCGTCCTCCACGATCGCGATCGCGCGTACCGGCGCGGCGGTGCAGCCCACCCACTTCACGGGCAGCACCACGAGCTGGAAGCCGTGCGGGCGGCCGATCTGCTCGAGGTTCATCAGGTTCTCGAGATGCCAGTACTCCTCGTCCCACATCACGCGGTGGGCCTCCCAGAACTCCTGGCGCTCGAACATGGCCCACACCGGCGGATCGAAGGTGATCGCGTCGATGCCCATCATGCGGACGCCCCGATCGATCAGCCAGCGGGTGGCCTCCGCGGTCATGCCGCAGTGGTCGGTGCGGTAGCGCTCCTCGGTGTTGTAGGCGCCGGCCCCGCTGTGAATGAGCACGATGTCTTGCCTCTTGAGCTCGTAGCCGATCCGGTCTAGCTCGGTCTCGATCTCGGCCGCGGTGATCCCGTGCCCGCTCTCGGCTTCCGTGAAGTCGAGCAGCACGCCGTCGCCCATGCACCACTCGAGCGGGATCGACTCGGGCCCGCCCGCATCGGGCACGATGTGCTTGCGGGCGTCGCAGTGGGTGCCGACGTGGTCGTCGCTCACCACCAGGTAATGGGCGGTGAGCGAATCGACGCCGTACTCGGCGGCCCCGATGCGCTCGGCGAACTCCCTGTGGCTCTCGAGGACGGCGAGCGCGGGCGGCGGCACGCGCGGGAAGGTGAGCATGTCGGGATGCACCGGCATGGAGAGATCGACGATGCGGCTCATGACGCGTCCTCCTCGAGCAGGTCGGCGGCGCCCATCAGGTGCTCGTGCATGGCCTCGGCGGCGGCCTCCGGGTCGCGCCGCTTCAGAGCGGCCAGGATCGGCATGTGGCGCTCGGACAGGTGCACCAGGTCGATCCCGGGCCGGGAGACCGTGAGGTAGGTGCGCGAGTAGGGCTCGAGCGTTCGCCACTGACGCTCGAGCGTCGCGTTGTGCGCGGCGCGCACGATCGTGGCGTGGAACGATGCGTTGGCCTCGGACTGCTCGTGGGCGTCGCCCCGCCCCGCGGCGGCGCGCATGCGACCCAGCAGCTGCTCGAGCTCCGCGAGCTCGCCCTCGGTGATCCGCTCGGCCGCGAGGCGCGCCGCCAGCGCCTCGAGCGCGGCCCGCACCGGGAAGGCCTCCAGCAGCTCCTCGAGCGAGAACGCGCGCACCGAGCAGCCGCGGTTGGGCTCGTGCACCACGCAGCCGAGCTGCTCGAGGTCGCGCAGCGCCTCGCGCACCGGGCCCTGGCTCACGCCGAGCTCCTGGGCCACGCGGGTCTCGATGATGCGGCTGCCCGGCTCCAGCGAACCCTCCACGATGCGCTGCAGGAGCACGTCCTTGATCTGCTCGCGCAGGTTGGTGCGCGCGAAGGGCGTGGCGGCAGCGCTCTGGGTCATCGGTTGAGCCTTCGTCGCAGGACGGCAGCGACGAGGAGCAGGCCGACCGCCACGGCTGCCACCGGGGCCGCCCGGCGAACGAGCGCCTGGCGCCCGATGGCGCCCAGGTCGAGGACGTCGTCCTCGCGCTCGTCGTGGGCGGGCAGCGCCTCGGCGGCGGGTTGCGTGCCCGCCGGCCAGCGCACGGTGGCCTCGGTCGGCGGGGGCGCCGGCACGTCGGAGGGCAGGGGACCGGCCAGAGCCACCTCCTGCTCGGCCGGCGGAGCGGCCTCTCCGGTGGAAGCTCCTGCCTCGGGCGCCCCGGCGCCCGAGCCCATCTCCGCCGCCAGGCATTCGGCGAACTGCCGCATCAGCCGCGCGCTCACGTCCTGCATCACGCCGCGGCCGAAGGTGGCCGCGGGGCCGGTCACCTGGAGCTCGGTCTCCACCTTCACGCGCGTGCCCTCGTCGGCCTGCGCCATGGTCGAGGTGATCGTGGCCGCCGCCGTTCCCGAGCCGCGGCTGTCGCGCGCTCGGGCGCTCAGGACGGCGCGGTGCGCAGTCTCGTCGGCCTCCTCGATCTTGATCGTGCCCGCGAAGCTGGAGCTCACGGGCCCGAGCTTGATCTTCATCGTGCCGCTGTACTCGTCGCCCTCGGAGCCGTCGATCGAAGCGCCGGGCAGGCAGGGCGCGACGCGCTCGATGTCGAGCATCACCGCCCACGCCTCCTCGACAGAGGCGGGCACGACCATCTCGTTGGTCAGCTTCACAGCGTCTCGTAGAACGCGCGCTCGCGCGACTCCAGGTTGGGGATGGCCTCGCCGACCACCAGGCGCTGGAAGTGCTCTGAGTCCTGGTGGGCCTGGTAGCCGCCCTCGTTCACGTACTGCTCGTAGAGGTAGAAGAGCCGCGGATCCTCCGGGGAGCGGTGGGCTTGGTAGAAGAGGTTGCCCTCCTCGTCTCGCGACGGCGCCGTCATCTCGTCGCAGATGCGCGCAATGCGGTCCTCCTCGCCCTCGTTGGCCCTCCACAGCGCCGACACCACGTATGCCATCTCAGTCCTCTCCTTGCTTGGCTATCCGATTTCGCAACGTCCCTATGCCCTCGATCTCGAGCTCCACCACGTCTCCCGGCGCGAGCCGGCGGTCGAGCTCGAGGCCCGACCCGCCCGCCGCCGTGCCCGACCCGAACAGCTCGCCCGGGTAGAGCGTCTGATCCTGGGAGGCGTAGGCGATCATGTCCGCGAAGGCCCAGTGCATCGAGGCGCTCGTGTCCTCGCCCCAGGTCTCGCCGTTCACGCGCACGCTCATGCGCAGGTCGCCCGCGTCGAGCTCGTCCGCGGTGACGAGGCAGGGGCCCAGGACGTTCGAGCCGTCCCAGTCCTTGGCCTTCGCCGGGCCCATGCCGATGGGAAGCTCGCGCGTCTGCACGTCGCGCGCCGACATGTCGTTCCAGATGGTGTAGCCGAAGATCACGCCCGTGGCGTCGCCCGTGGCCACGTCGCGGCAGCGGCGCCCGACCACCGCGGCCAGCTCCAGCTCGTGGTCGAGGTGCTCGGTCCACGAGGGCCACGGGATCTCGTCATCCGGGCCGATCACCGTGTCCGGCATGCCCTTGTAGTAGGCCGGGCACGTCGTACCACTCGGCGGGAATGTCGCGGCCGAGACGGCTGAGCGCGCCCTTCAGGTGGCCCTCGAAGGCGAGGAAGTCGCGCAGGGAGCGGGGGCGCAGGGGCGCCAGCAGCCGCGCCTCGCCCACGGCGCGGCGCGGCCCCTCCGGCGCGCCGGCCTCGATGAAGCCGACCATGTCGCCGTCGAAGCCGAGGTCGACCACGCCGTCGTCCTCGAGCGCCCCCACGCGCGGTCCCGACGCGGCCTCGTAGGTGACGAGCTTCACGCCGCCGCCGCCCTCTTCACCGCGGCGCGGATCTTCACGTAGCAGCCGCAGCGGCACAGGTTGCCCCCGAGGCTCGCGGCGATCTGCTCGTCGCTGGGGCGCGGGGTCTCCTCCAGCAGGCGCTTGGCCGTGAGGATCATCCCCGGCGTGCACCAGCCGCACTGGAAGGCGTGCTCGGCGTCGAAGGCCCGCGGCACCGGGTGGTCGGGCGCCAGCCCCTCGATCGTGGTGAGCGAGCGCCCGGCGGCCTGGCCGGCCAGCAGCAGGCAACCCGAGACGGGCTCGTCGTCGACCAGCACCGTGCAGGCGCCGCAGATGCCGATCCCGCAGGTGGCGCGCACGCTCGTGAGGCCCTCGCGGCGGAGCACGTCGATGACCATCTCGCCGGGATCGCATTCGAGCTGCGCCGGGCGGCCGTTCAGGTCGAGGTCGATCCTCACCCCAGCACGTCCTCGGCGGTCATGGGCAGATCGGTGAGCTGAATGCCGAGCGAGCCGAGCGCGTTGCCGATCGCCGCCGGCACCGGCGGCAGGGCCGTCTCGCCCAGGCCGTGCACCTCGGCTCCCTCGCGCTCGATCAGCTCGTGGGTCATCTCGCGCGGAAGGTCGCCCAGGGCGGGCACGCTGTAGTCGGAGAGGTTGGCGTTGGAGATCTGGCCGTCGGAGTGCTCGATCGACTCGAAGAGCGCGGTGCCGAGCCCCATGATCATCGACCCCTCGTTCTGCAGCTCGGCTCCGGCGCGGTCGACCACGCGGCCCGCGTAGGTCGCCGCGTGCAGGCGCTCCACGGTCACCCGCCCGGTCTCGCCGTCCACGCTGACCTCCGCCGCGGCAGCGCCCTGGTGCCAGTGCGTGGAGGCGATGCCCTGGCCGGTGTCGGGGTCGAGGCCGCCCTCGTTGGCGATCTCTCCGTAGCCGTGGTCGCCCCCGTTGGTCTCGAAATCGCGCACCGCCTCGGCCAGCGCGCGGCCCATCATGTGGGTGGACCGGCTCGAGGTGGTGCGGGTGTCGAAGGGCGAGCTGTCGGTGTCGGGATCGGGCACCTCGATCTGCCCGGGCTCGCAGCCCAGCAGCTCCGCCCCCTGGAGGCGCAGCGAGTCGCGGATGCCCTGGCCCATCTCGCACGAGGCGCTGCGGACCACGTAGCCCACCGGAGTGCGCTCGACCGAGATGGCCGCGCGGCTCGGGGTCTGCATCCCCTTGAGCAGCACGCAGAGGCCCTTGCCGCGCGGATCGCTCTCGTAGCCGACGGCGTCGGCGGCGGCCTGCAGGCACTCCTCGAAGTGGACGTCGTGCATCACCTCACCGGTGGCGAAGCGGTCGCCGTCGCGCAACAGGTTGCGCCGGCGCAGCTCCAGCGGGCTCATGTCGAGCCGCTCGGCCAGCAGGTCCATGGCCCGCTCGCTGGCCCACACCGACTGCGTGGCGCCGTAGCCGCGGAACGCCCCGTTGGGCGGAAGGTTGGTGTACACCGCGAGGGCGTCCACGCGCACGTGCGGAATGCGGTACGGGCCCACGCCGGCGTAGCCCATCTTGGTGGCCACGCCCGGGCCGCAGTCGGCGTAGGCGCCGGTGTCGGCCCAGCAGTCGAGCTGCTTGGCCCGAAGCGTGCCGTCCGCGGTCGCCCCCACGCGCACCCGCACCACCGCGGGGTGGCGGTTGAGGGTCACGAACTCCTCGCCGCGATCGAGCACCGCCTTGACCGGCCGCCCGGCCTTGCGCGCCAGGCAGGCCACCACGGCCTCCAGGCGGGTGAAGGTCTTGGCCCCGAACGAGCCCCCCATGGGCGGCGCGATCACGCGGATCCGCTCGGCGTCGATGCCGAACACACCGGCGAGGTCGTCGCGCAGGTTGAACGGGGTCTGGGTGCCGGTGTGGAGCTCGAGCCGCCCGTTGGGCGTCCAGGCCGCCAGCGTCGCGTGCGGCTCCATCGGGGCGTGCTGGGCCGAGGCGGTGCGAAACGTCTCCTCCACCACCACGTCGGCCTCGGCGAAGCCCGTCTCCACCTCGCCCGTGAGCAGGCGAAAGCGGTGACACACGTTGGTCCCGGGAATCGGCCGGACCCCGATGGACACCTCGTCGCCGGCCGAGTGCCCGCTCTCGGGATGCAGCAGTGGCGCGCCCTCGGCCACCGCGGCGAGCGGGTCGAAGACCGCCGGGAGCTCCTCCAGGTCGGCGGTAACCTGCTGAGCGGCGGCGCGGGCCGCCGAGCGGGTGGGCGCGGCTACCGCGGCCACGATGTCGCCCACGAAGCGCGCCGGGTCCGCCAGCACGGTCTGGTCCTTCAGCTGGCACCCGTAGCGCCCCAGCTCCTCGGTGTCCTCGGGGAGCAGCGCCACACAGTCCGCGGGCAGCCCCGACACGTCGAGCGATCGCAACCGGCCGTGCGCCACCGGTGGAGCGCACGAACGCGGCGTGCCACATGCCCTCGGCGCTCACGTCCTGCGAGTAATCGACCAGCCTCAAGCCAGAGCCTCCACCGCGCGCCGCACCTCGGCGCCGATCACCTTGCGCCGGTAGCCGGCGCTCCCGCGCGAGTCGCTCATCGGCTCGATCCCCTCCGCGTAACGGCGGCCGATCTCGCTCGCCAGCTCGTGGTCGGGCAGGCTGCTGTCGGCCAGCGCGCACACGTCGGGCAACTCCTGCGGGCGGTCGGCCACCGCCCCCACCACCACGCGCAGGCCGGCGAGCCCGCGCACCGCCGCCACCGCCACGCAGGGGCGGTCCTCGCTGGAGCGCGAGCGAAACTTCCGGTACACCGCGCGGGCCGGCGCCGGCGGCACCCGCACGGACACCAGCAGCTCGTCCTCGGCGATGCAGGTCTCGTAGTAGCCCTGAATCAGCTCGCCCACGCTGACCGCCCGCTCGCCGCGCGACGAGCGCAGCACCACGCGCGCGCCCAGCGCGGCCAGCACCGCGGGCGGATCCGACGCGTAGTCGGCGTCGGCCATCACCCCGCCCACGGTGGCCTGGTTGCGCACGCGCGGGCTGGCCACGAGCGAGAAGGCGCGGGCCAGCACGGGCCAGCCGTTCTGCACCGCGCGCGAGCGTTCCATCGCGCGGTGGCTGACCATCGCGCCCAGGCGCAGCTCGCCGTCGACCACCTCGATGCGGTCGAGGCCGGGCACCTGGCCCAGGCTCAGCAGCGTGTCCGGGGCCAGAAAGCCCTGGTTCATGAGGATGCCCAGGAACGTGCCGCCCGCGAGCACGGTGGCTTCCGCGCCGCGATCGGCGCGCAGGTCGAGCGCCTCGTCGAGGCTCTCCGGCGCCAGCCAGGCGACGCTCACGTCAGGAGACGGCTTCGAGAATCTCGACCACGCCGGTGGTGCCGTTCACCCGCACGCGGTCGCCGGTGGCGATGCGGTCGCCCGCGTTGGTGGTGCCGACGACGGCGGGGATGCCGAACTCGCGGGCCACCACGGCCGGGTGGGACACCGCCCCGCCCGCCTCGGTCACCAGGCCGGAGATCTTGGTGAACAGCACGACCCAGGCCGGGTTGGTCATGTTGCAGACCAGGATCTCGCCCTCCTTGACCTGGTCGAACTCGTCGAGCGACTTGACGTAGCGCGCCAGCCCCTCCACCACGCCGGCCGACGCCGCGAGGCCCTTGACCTCGCCGGTGGTGGCCGGCTCGCCCGCGTGGAACTTCTCCGGGAAGCCCCACAGGGCGTTGTAGGGGAAGTCGAGGGCGGTCTGAGTGGCCGTGCCCACCCACGAGGGCGGGCGCTTCTCGAAGGCGTCCTCGCGGGCGTCGCGGCGGTCGCCCACCAGCTCCCGGGCGTCGAAGCTCCCCTGGTCGGCCATCAGCAGCCGCAGCTCGTTGTAGCGCAGGAACATCACGTCCTCGGGATCGTCGAGCGTGTCGCTCTCCACGAGCTTCTTGCCGATCTCGATCAGCAGCAGGCGCAGCCGCGCGTTGGTGCCCTGGTCGATGTAGAAGTGGTGGTCGGGAGTGAGCGGGTTCATGCTCAGCGAGCGCTCGAGCGCGTCCTTGAGGTTTCCGCCCTCCACGCCCTCCAGCGCCTCGCGCTTGGCCGCCTCGAGGTCGTCGCGCACCCCCGCGATGGCGGCGGGGTAGTCGTAGTCGGTGGCCAGGTAGCCGCGGATCGCCTCGATCATCGGGGCCGGGTCCTCGCGCCAGGTCTTGAAGGCGAACTCGTGCGACCAGATCGACTTGTAGCCGAAGGCCTTCTGGTGGGGCTCCACGCGCTCGGCGAGGAAGCGCTTCCCGCTCTCGGAGCCCTCCAGGGCCCCGATCACGTCGGCGGCGGTCTCGCCCTCGAAGGCCGCGCTGAGCTCGGAGTCGTCCTTGATCTCCTCCTTCATCTTCCAGAGATCCTCGATCGAGTCCCAGTTGCGATCGTCGATCGAGCTCTGGAGACGACCCATCAGGGCCGCGGCCGCGTCGCCCTTCTCCTCCTCGAGCAGGGCGTTGAGGTCCTGCGTGGAGGCGAACTGGGCGAAGTTGAGCATCCAGTGGATCTTCCAGTGGCGATCGTGGATGTCGATGGCGTCCTCGAGCAGCACGGCCAGCTCGATGAAGCCCGCCCCCGTCGGTGTCGAAGCCGTCGAGGTACTCGAAGTTGCGCTCGATCTCGGGCCGCAGGCGATCGCGCCACCAGTCGAGGAAGTTGCCCGCGTAGTGCGGCAGGACCCAGCCGAGATAGGCGCCGATCTTGCCGGCGTGATCGGGGTCGCGCGGCACGCGGGGCGCGTAGCGCGACTGGTACTCGGTGGCCTCGGCCTTGATCTGAGCGTCGGCGGGCACGGCGGCCGTGTAGACGTAGCCGTTGATCTCCTTGGCCACCCAGTCGCAGGCGAAGGGCGTGCCGAAGCGCCGGAACATGTGGTCGCAGGTGAGCCACCAGCCGCCGATGTCGAAGAACATCGGCGACACCGGGTTGGGGCAGTGGAGGTCGTCGTAGATCCAGAAGAGCTCGTCCTCGCCCTCGTCCCACTCGATGGGGAACTCATCGCTCCCCAGGAAGCTCCCGAGAACCTCTTCTCCGGCGCTGGTCACGGCCATGGTCTCTCTCCTCCTGCTCGCGAGCGCCGATCATAAATAATCGATGATCCTGGTGCAAGCCGGCGTCGATCTACTCGCCGCGGATCTTGCCCAGGAAGGGCACGAGTCGCGCGAGAAACGCGTTCCGCGGGCTGGCGGAGTTGGGATCGTTGTGCGAGTAGTCCCGCTGTCGATCCACCAGGGTCAGCCGCTTCCGCGGAATTCCGGACTGCTGAGCGAGGATCGTCGCCGCGTCTAGGACGCGCTGCCCGCCCAGTGCGGCGCCGAACGCGTAGATACGAAGCTTCTTCGGAAGGTCGTCGCCGTGTATCGACCGCACACCGAGCACTTCCTGGGCGGGGTTGCCGTTTCCTGCGGCCACCGCTCCCGAGTCGATCGTGAGCCGAAGCGGGTGGTACCAGGCCGTGCCGTCCAGATTCCGCAGACCCCATCCCGAGAACATCCGCGCGTAACGGCCGATCGGTGTGATCTCACCGGCCTGATCCCATCCCGCGCGGATCGCCACTCGCGGCCAGCCGGCCGAGGTGCGCCTGCGCCGCGCGCAGCCCCGCGGGGGAACTCGCCGTGTCCAGCGCGTACCCGTATTGCGCCAGGTTGGTGACCGGCACCGGCGCCTTGAGGTTGGCCGGAAGGGCCGGGAAGGCCTGGCCGAGAGATGGCGCGTCGGGGTCCAGAATCGCTCCGAGCGACCCGCTCGAGTTGAAGAGTCCGGCGTAGGGCGCGGGGATGCCCCCGAAGGAGAGCCAGGGCGTCCCCGACCGCAACTCGGCGAGCGAGGCGCGGGCCTGCTCCGGCGTAACCGGCGTCGGGCTGCTGCCCCCGTCGATGAACACCAGCCCGGCGAGTCCCTCTGCTCCGGCTTGGCCACGGAAGTCCCAGGTGGCGTAGGCCGACGTGATCGATCCGCCCAGCGAGTGCCCTCCCATCACCACCTTGCCGCCGAGCTTGCGGGCCTCCGCCACGACTCGGCGCAGGTCCCCTATCTGCACTCGCATTCCCCAGCGCCGCGCGAACGCGACATCGGCGTCGGGGATGAGCTCGAAGTGATCGGTGACACCCGGGTTCGCGATCCAGCCCAGGTAGTAGTCGAAGAGCTGCTGTCCCGTCACCTGGCGGCGCTTTGCCCGGTTGAACACGGAGTGATCCTCGAGGAGGTTCTCCCGGCGCTCGACGGCCCACACCTGCCAACCCTTGGCTCGACTCGCAACATCCCGCGCCAGTGGCGCGAAGTAGGCCGCGCTGGCCGAGGTGCCCGGGTTGAGCACCAGCACGTTGCGTGCCTGTGCCGGGCCCACCTTGAGGATCCCCACCTTGTTGTACTTGACGGGGGTCCCCGGGGACGCCAGACCCTCGATGCGCTCGAACGACACCGGCACCTTGGCGAGCGAGACCGGCGCCCCCACCATCAGCGCGACTAGCGCCAGGGCCATGGTGGTCCACATACGCCGTCGCGCACTGAGGCTTGCTCGCGGCATTCCCTTCGGCAACCTACTATTCGCGCACTATCAGCACGGTCCCCGCCGCGAGCAGCGCGATGCCCAGCAGTTTCTCCCACGTGATCGCCCGCTCGTCCAGGCCCAGGACTCCCGCGCGGTCGATGACCACGGAGAGAGCGAGCTGGCCCGCGATGACCGCGGCGGTGGCCCCGCCCGCACCCAGCTCGCGGACCGTGACCAGAGTGACCACGACGATGGCGGCGCCGCCGACCCCGCCCAGGATCCAGTAGTACCAGGCCGGCGAGGGGACGCCCTCGTCGCCTCCGATGCCGCCCGCCACGGTGAAGGTGAGCACGAGGATGATCGCGGTGCCGACCAGGAAGCTCACAAGGGCGGCTCCGAAGTCGCCGACCGTGTTCGAGATCACGTTGTTGGCCGGGGCCTGCACGGCCACCAGTCCGCCGGCGGCCACGGTCAGCAGCACGGCCAGCTCCTTGCTCACTTGGCCTCCAGCCAGTTCGCGCCGGCGCCTACGTCGACCTCGAGCGGCGGGTCCATGGCGAAGGCCTCCGCCATCTCCCGGCGCACGATCTCCGACGCGCTGTCCACCTCTCCCGCCGGGCCCTCGAAGAGCAGCTCGTCGTGGATCTGCAGCACCAGGCGCGTGTCGAGCGCGGCGCTGCGCAGCTCGTCGCGGCAGCGCACCATCGCCACCTTGATGATGTCGGCCGCCGTTCCCTGGATCACCATGTTCACGGCCAGGCGCTCGCCCAGCGAGCGCGTCTGAAACTGGCGCGAGCGCAGCTCGGGCACGCGGCGGATGCGTCCGAACAGGGTGGCCACGTGGCCCTCCTCGCGGGCGCGCTCGATCGTCGCGTCGATGAAAGCCTTGACGCGCGGGAAGCGCTCGAAGTAAGCGTCGATGAACTCCTGCGCCTCCTCCTTGGGGATCTGCAGGCGATCCGCGAGCCCGAAGGCCGACAATCCGTACACGATCCCGTAGTTCACCATCTTGGCCTTGGAGCGGGTGCCGGGGTCGGTCTTGCCCCCGAGGATGGCCTCCGCGGTGGCGGTGTGCACGTCCTCGCCGCGGCGGAAGATCTGCTTGAGCACGGGCTCATCGGCGATATGAGCCAGCAGGCGCAGCTCGACCTGCGAATAGTCGGCCGAGATCAGCCGGCAGCCCTCCTCGGCCACGAAGCAGGCGCGAATCTCGCGCCCTTGCTCGGTCCGAATGGGGATGTTCTGAAGGTTGGGGTTGGTGCTCGACAGGCGGCCGGTGGCGGCGGCGGTCTGGTTGAAGGTGGTGTGCAGGCGCGAGTGCTCGTCGATCAGCTCGGGGAAGGCGTCGAGGTAGGTCGACTTCAGCTTGGTCACCTCGCGCCACTCCTCGATGGCGGGGATGATCGGGTGCTCGTGGCGGATCGCGTTGAGCACGCGTGCGTCCGTGGAGAAGCCCGTCTTGCCGCGGCGCTTGCGCGACAGCTTGAGCTTCTCGAACAGGATCGGGGCGAGCTGCTGCGGTGAGCCGATCGTGAACTCCTCACCCGCGAGATTCCACACCTCGCGCTCGAGCTCGATGGCGCGGGCGTTGAAGCGCCGGCTGATCTCGCCCAGCCGGTTCACGTCGAGCTTCACGCCCTGGCGCTCCATCTCCACGAGCACGTCGACGAGGGGCAGCTCGATCTCCTCGAAGAGCTGAGTGAGCCCGTCCTCGTCGAGGCGGGCCCGCTGGCGCTCGGCGATCACGCGCGTGAGCACCGCACGCTCGGCCACGCCATTGGAACCGGACACGCGGGCCCCCAGACCCGCCTCGGTGGCCAGCTCGTCGAGCGGATAGCCGCGCCGCGCCGGGTCGATCAGGTACTGGGCCACCATCGTGTCGTGGGCCAGCGGCGGGGCGTCGCAGGGCTCGTCGGCGGTGGCGATCGTCTTCCAGTCGTGGGCCACCACCGGCCGCTCGCCGCGAGCCATGGCGAAGGCGGCCAGCGTCTCGGCCTCGGACACGAGCACCTCGCCTCCGGCCCAGGCGGCGACCGTGAGCGGGCCGCGCGCGACCGGGCCGTCGAAGTCGAACGCGCCCTGACCCGTGGTGGTAGCTGCCACCACGGAACTTCCTCCTCCACCGCCTCCTCGGCCGCCTCCTCCTCCAGCTCGAGCTCCTCGTCGGGATCGGGGGGCGGCGGAGCGCTCTCGTCGGGGCTCTCCCCCGGGCGCAGCGCGGCGATCGCCACCAGCTCTCCCTCCAGCGCCCCGAGCTCGGCCAGCGGCACCTCGCGCGCCTCGACGTCGATCATCTCGTCGACGCGCTCGGCCGGCGCCGCGCCGTCCTCGCCCAGGGCCTCCTCGAGGCGCTCGAGCGGCGCGCGCAGCTCGAACTCGCGGAAGGTCTCGCGCAGGCGCGAGCGGTCGGGCTCGCGCGCGATCACGCCGTCGAAGTCGACCTCCACGTCCACGTCGCGCACCGCGGTGGCCAGCTGCTTGGAGATGCGCGCGTTGTCGGCGTGCTCGGTCAGGTTCTGCTTGCGCTTGGCGCCCGAGATCGAGTCGATGTTGGCCAGCACGCCCTCAAGGTCGCCCCACTCCTGGAGCAGCTGGGTCGCGGTCTTGTCTCCGATGCCGGGAACGCCGGGAATGTTGTCCGAGGTGTCCCCCTTCAGCCCCACGAAGTCGGGCACCAACTCCGGTGGGATGCCGTAGCGGTCGATCACCGCCTCGCGGTCGTAGACCTTCGTGTCGGTGACTCCGCGCCCGGTGGCCATCACGCGCACGCCGGGCTCGATCAGCTGGAAGAGGTCGCGGTCGCCGGTGAGCACCGTCACGTCGATGCCCTGCTCGCGCGCCTGGCCGGCCAGCGTGGCGATCACGTCGTCGGCCTCGTAGCCCGCCACCTTCACGTTCTGGTAGCCGAAGGCGTCGACCAGCGGGTGCATGTGCGGCCATTGCTCGGCCAGCAGGTCGGGCTTCTCCTCGCGGTGTCCCTTGTACTCCTCGTAGATCTCCTTGCGCCCGGACATGCCCGCGTCCCAGACCACCAGCGTCGGCTTCAGGCCGAACTCGGAGATCATCTTCACGAGCATCGACGCGAAGCCGAAGATGGCGTTGGTGGGCTGTCCCTTCGAGGTGGAGATCGACTCCGGGAGCGCGAAAAAGGCGCGGTAGACGAGGCTGTTCCCGTCGATCAGGATGAGCTCGCGGGGGGTCTCGCCGGCCACGGCCTAACCGTACCGACGAGACCCTGCGCCGCGAGGGCTTGAGCTCAGCGGCGCCGCAAGTTGCGCTCGATCCGGTGCGTGGTGCCTTGCCTGCGCGCCGTGGAAACCGGCGCCTCGACCGGGCTCACCGTCCAGTCCGGATGGCCGGGCATGGGCGGGGTCTCGGTGCCGTAGAGCCAGTCCTCCAGGAAGACGCGCAGGTCACGGTGAGCGACCTTCGACGCGAAGGCGATGAAGTCGCCGGTGCCGACCGACTCGCCCTCGTAGTGCTGCGCCCAGCGGTGCTCGAGCTTACGGAACGTCTTGTCGCCGATCAGCTGACGCAGCGCGTAGAGCACGGTCGCCCCGCCGTCGTAGACGTTCGGACTGAACAACACGTCGATATCACCCGAAGCAGGCAACGCGACGGGCCCGAACTCGGCGCGCCAGATGTCGCCCTGCGAGTAGGCCTCGCGCGTGCGCTCGACCAGGTCGGGGGCGTCGGTGAGGTCGAACTCGTCGTCGTAGGTCCACTCGTACCAGGTGGCGTGGCCCTCGTTGAGCCAAAGGTCGCTCCAGCTCTCGGGAGCCACGCTGTTTCCGAACCACTGGTGGGCCACCTCGTGGACGTTGATCACCTCCACGAGCCCCGGCGGGAGCCCTTCGGGACCGTAGACCTGGCAGGGCGTCAATGAGAGCGTCTGGGTCTCGAGCGCGTATTCGAAGGCTTGATCGGCCACGAGCACTCCGTAGTTGTCGAACGGATAGCGCCCGGCGCGATCCACCATCCACCGCATGTGGTCGGGGGTCTTGGCGAGAATCGGCTCGGCCTGCTCGGCGCAGGCGTTGGCCACCACGTCACGCAGGTCGACTCCGCGGGCGCGACCCCGTTCGATCACGCTCAGGTCCCCCACGGCCACCTGCGTCAGCTCCGAGGCCATCGGCTCGTCCATGACGTAGAGCGACACCGTGCGGCCCTGATGCGTGCGGCTCCAGCGCAGCACGCCGCTGGCCACGGCGGTCACGCCCTCGGGAACGTCGAGCTTGATCGTGTAGGTGGCCTTGTCCACCGGATGGTCGTTGACCGGGTAGATCCAGTGCCCCTTGTCCGGCTGCCCGGCGGTCACCGACCCGTCGAGCGTGGTGAACCAGCCGTAGGGAAAGGGGTCATCCACGGCCGGCACATCGGGTCCGCCCACGAAGTCGACCTTCACCACGAAACGGCGGCCCTTGCGGATCGCGCGGCCGGGGGTGATCACCAGCTCCTCGCCGTCCTGCACGTAGGCGGCGTCACGGCCGTTGACCTGGACAGCGGACACCGTGCCGTTGGCGTAGTCGAGATTGAAGCTCGACAGCGACTGCGTGGCGCGCGCGAACATCGCTACCCGTCCCTCGACGTCCTGCTCAGGGGCGCTCGTCGGGTAGGTGAGCGCCAGGTGATAGTGCTCGGCGTCGTAGCCGCCGTTGCCCAGCTGGGGAAACAGCCGGTCACCGACACCGGCCGCCCCCGGAGAGGGTGACTGATACCTCCTCGCCTGGGCCGGGCCGACCAGTGCTCCGACGGCCAACAGAGTTAGTGCGAGCGCCACAATGTGACGGGCGCGCACTCCTGGGGTGGTGCGCGAAGTATCCATGGGGGGACGCTAACCGCCTCATCGACGCCGGTCAACGGTTGGGATCGTCGACCATGCTGCGCAGCCGCACCTCGCGGCGCTCCGGATAGACGCGGCTGAAGACGTAGCAGTAGCGCGTGCTGAACGACTCCGGCGGGATCACCAGAATGCGCCAGTCCTCCAGGCCACGCCGGTCGAGGCCGCGACGCACCAGTCGCTGGGCCTGTGCGCCGTCCGGGCAGGACGGGAGCCCGGGGACCGCCGAGGCCAATGGCGCAGTTCGTGCCCGCCGGAGCTCGCTCCACGCACGCCGTAGCTCTCCTCGCACCCCATGAACGCCGGTGGCATGAAGGAGTCGCTGCGGCCCTGACGTCGATCAACGCAACCTTCAGCGCGTCGCGGCGGGACAACGCCGGGCCGCAGTCGCGGCCGGGAGCCAGCGGCAGGTTCAGATCAGGCGGGTCGCCGCCTCTGCGTCGCACGATCACTGTCGAGCCGGCGAGCGATCTCGTCCGGGTCGCCGCACCTGCCCAGCAGCGCCGCGATCCGGTCGAGGTAGGCCACCATCCGGGCCTGCTCGCGCGTGAACCCTGTCACCGGCCTCATCGCTAGCGCGACACAGGTACTCGGCGGATCCAGGGAACACCGCTGTCCGCCCGCGATGCACGCACGCCTCGAGCGGGCGGCTTGCCGCCGTCGCCCAGGACGCCGCGCGTCCAGAGGGCGGCGCACATGGCCGTCGCCCCCCGCGCCCGCTGGCGCGGCCCGCGCAGGCCCAGAACATCGGAGCTCGCCTCGCGATGCGGCGCCTCCAGGGACGCCCGCTCGTAACACTCGACCCGCACGATGTCGCCGGGTGGCTCGACTGCCAGATCTGGGTCGCCGCGAACGCCCCGCCGGCGAGCGTCGCGCCGATTGGCAGCAGCAGGAGGGCGCGCCGGGCGAAGCTCGGTCGACGACGGCGCGGCGCGCGCAGCTCTCGAATCAGGTGCTCGCGGCGCGCGGCGCGGCGCGACGGCGGCAGCGGCCGCGGCTCGGGCGGGCGCAGGTCGTTCATGTCGGATTCCTCCCCCGCAACTGCGTTCGCCTCGTCGTCGTCGAGCAGCTCCCGCAGGCGCGCGCGGGCGCGCGACAGGCGCGAGCGCACGGTCCCGACCGGCACCTCGAGGGCGCGCGCGGCATCGGCGTAGGAGAGCTCGGCCCAGACGCACAGCTCGAGCGCCTCGCGCTCGTGAGGAGCGAGCGCGCCGATCCGCTCCTGCACGGCGCGCATGCGGCGCTCGGCGTCGAGTCTGTCGGCCAGCTCATCGCCGAAGTCGGGTGTGCTGGCGGAAGCGTGAAAGCGCTCGAGCGCGGCTCGAGCCCGGCGCAACGAGCGGCGGTGGTTGCGCATCAGGTTGTTGGCCACCCCCAGCAGCCACGGGAGCGGTGGCTGCTCGGTCAGATCCACGCGGTCCCGGCGCCGCCAGGCCTCCAGGAACACGGCCGAGGTCATGTCCTCCGCCATTGCCCAGTCGGCCAGGCGCCGGAAGCAGAAGTTGTAGACGGAATCCGCGTGCTGCTCGAACAACTCGCCGAACCGCTCTGGCGTGACCGGGGCTGTGGCGGCTGGCTGCACGAGCGTGAGGAACATCTACCCCTTGACTGTCCGCTGCCCGCCTCGGGTTCCCGAAGAAGTCGGCACGTATCATCGGGCACGCTTCAGATGGCCAACCCCTCCGCCCAGTTCTCGCTGACGCTCCGCGTCGCCCTCCCCCACCGCTCGGGAGGCGTGCTGGGCAAGGTCACCGCGGCCATCGCGCGCACCGGGGGCTCGATCGTGGCCGTGGACACGGTCGAGGCCGGAGGAGAGACCACGCTGCGCGAGATCACCGTGGAGTGCTCGAGCATCGAGCATCGCGGTGACGTGATCAGCGCGGTACAGGCCGTGCGCGACGCCCGCGTGGTGGAGGTCTCCGACCGCACGTTCGAGGTGCACCGGCGCGGCAAGATCCACACCGGCCTCAACATCCCCCTCCGAACGCGCGACGACCTGTCGATGGCCTACACGCCGGGCGTGGCTCGCGTTTGCAGCGCCATTGCCGAGAATCGCCAGAAGGCCTTCAAGTACACGATCAAGGCCAACACGGTGGCCGTGGTTTCCGACGGCACCGCGGTGCTGGGCCTGGGGGACATCGGTCCCGAGGCGGCGATGCCGGTGATGGAGGGCAAGGCGATGCTCTTCAAGGCGTTTGCCGACGTGGACGCCTTCCCGATCTGCCTCAACACCAAGGACCCCGACGAGATCGTGGAGACGGTGATCCGGATGTCGCCCACCTTCGGCGGGATCAACCTCGAGGACATCTCCTCGCCGCGCTGCTTCGAGATCGAGCAGCGCCTGCAGGAGGCCCTCGACATCCCGGTGTTCCACGACGACCAGCACGGCACGGCGATCGTGACGCTGGCGGCGCTGATCAACGCCTGCCGGCTGACCGACCGGCGGCTCGAGGACCTCGAGGTGCTGATGGTGGGAGCCGGAGCCGCCGGCGTGGCGGTGGCCAAGATCCTGATGGACGCGGGTGTCACCTCGATCGTGGCCTGCGACCGCTTCGGGGCGATCCACACCGGTCGCGACGACTACGGGGCCGGCTCGATGAACGCGCCGAAGCGCTGGCTCGCCGAGCACACCAACCCCGGTGGCCGCGACGGCACGCCGCGCGAGACCATCGAGGGCACCGACCTGTTCATCGGCCTCTCCGGCCCCGGCATCATCTCCGCGCCGGACCTGCAGCGCATGAACCCCGACCCGTTCGTGTTCGCGATGGCCAACCCCAACCCTGAGGTGCCGCCGGAGGAAGCCGCTCCGCACGTGCGCGTGATGGCCACCGGGCGCTCGGACTACCCCAACCAGATCAACAACGTGCTTGCCTTCCCCGGCGTCTTCCGGGGGGCGCTCGACGCCCGCGCGACCGCGATAACCGAGGACATGAAGCTCGCCGCGGCCCGAGGCATCGCCGGCGTGGTGAGCCCCGACGAGCTCGACGAGGACTACATCGTCCCCAGCGTGTTCAACCGCGACGTGGCCCGGGAGGTGGCCAGGGCCGTACAAGAGGTGGCGGAGCGCGACCGCGAGACGGCTCTCGAGCCCGAGCAGCCCACGGTTGAGCGCGCCGCGATCAGCGGCTAATGCGAGTAACAGTCACCGGAGCGACAGGAACGATCGGCCAAGCGCTCGTGCGCGAGCTGACCGCGCGCGGTGACGAGGTGACCGCGCTGTCGCGCAACCCCGAGCGCGCCGCCTCCTCGCTGGGCGTCGAGGCGCAGGCGTGGAAGGACCCCAAGGGCGAGCCGCCCCCGCTCGACAGCCTGCGTGGCCGCGACGCCGTCGTGCACCTGCTGGGCGAGACCATCGCGCAGCGCTGGAGCGCCGAGGTCAAGCGGGAGATCCGCGACTCGCGCATTCTCTCCACGCGGCAGCTGGTGGCCGCGCTGGCCGAGCTGCCGGCCGACGAGCGTCCCGGGGTGCTGGTGTCGCAGTCGGCCACCGGCTTCTACGGCCCGCGCGGCGACGAGCGCCTCGACGAGGACGCGCCCGCCGGGCGACGACTTCCTGGCCCACATCGTTCGCGACTGGGAGGCCGAGGCGCAGAAGGCGGCCGAGCTCGGCCCGCGGGTGGTGTTCACGCGCACCGGCGTGGTGCTCTCCGAAGAGGGTGGCGCGCTCGAGAAGATGCTGCCGTTCTTCAAGCTGGGAATCGGCGGGCCCGTGGCGGGCGGAAAGCAGTACGTGGCCTGGATCCACCTCGACGACGTGGTCGGCGCGCTGGTGGCCTGCCTCGACGGCGACCTGAGCGGCCCGGTCAACGTGACCGCCCCCGAGCCGGTGACCAACAAGGAGCTGTCGAAGACGCTGGGCAAGGTGCTCAAGCGGCCCGCGTTCGCGCCGGTCCCCGCGCTTGCCGTCAAGACGCTCTACGGCGAGATGGCGGAGATCGTGACCACCGGCCAGCGCGTGGTGCCCAAGCGCCTGGAGGAATCCGGCTACCGCTTCCGCCAGCCGGACCTCGAAGCCGCGCTGCGCGCGACCGTCTAGCTAGCTCTCGTCCTCGCGCAGGGCGGCCTGCTCGGCGCGCAGCTCGGCCACCGTCTTGCCGCCGCTGCCGAATGGGCCCTGGAGCTTCCAGCGCGAATCGGACTTGGCCGGCCACACGAGCCAGATGATCGCGCCGACGAAAGAAAGCAGGAGGCCGAAGGCCAGCCCGAGCTTCTCGCCGTAGCCCTTGCGAGCCGACAGGTAGGAGGCCACGATGGCCGAGGCCAGCCAGATGTAGGTGAGCCAGAGAGCCTGTGCGCCGATGACTGCGAAGAGGTCCATGGTCACGCTCCGAGGTAGGCCTTCTGAACGTCGGGATTGTCGCGCAGGGAGCTCGACTGATCCTCCAGGGCGACGGTGCCGGTCTCGAGCACGTAGCCGCGCTTGGAGACCTCCAGCGCGTAGTTGGCGTTCTGCTCGACCAGCAGGATCGTCGTTCCCTGGCGGTTGATCTCGGCGATCGTCTCGTAGATGCGCTCCACCAGGATCGGCGCGATCCCCATCGAGGGCTCATCGAGCAGCAGCAGCTTGGGGTTGGCCATCAGCGCGCGTCCGATCGCCAGCATCTGCTGCTCGCCCCCGGACATCGTTCCGCCCTTCTGCTTCTCGCGCTCCTTGAGGCGCGGGAACAGCGAGAAGACCCGGTCACGATCGGTGGCGATCTCGTCGGCGTCCTTGCGCAGGTAGGCACCGAGGTCGAGGTTCTCGCGCACGGTCATGCGCGGGAACACATGACGGCCCTCGGGCGAGAGCGAGATGCCGCGCTCGACGATCTCCTGCGGCGGCACCTCGCCGATCTCGGTGCCGTCGAACTTGATCGAGCCCTCGCGGGGCGGCGTCAGGCCCGAGATCGAGCGCAGCGTCGTCGACTTTCCCGCCCCGTTGGAGCCGATCAGCGTGACCACCTCACCCTCCTCGACGGTCAGCGAGATCCCCTTCAGGGCCTCGATGTTCCCGTAGAAGGTGCGGATGTCAGTTACCTCGAGCAGCGCCATCAGGCCTCGTCCTCCGGCGCCGTCGCGCCCCGCCGCCGCGACGCGCCCTCCTCGGCTTCCTTCTCGCCCTGCTTGCCGAGGTAGGCCTCCACCACGCGCTCGTTCTTGCGGACCTCCTCCGGCGTGCCCTCGGCGATCTTCTGGCCGTGGTCGAGCACGGTGATGTACTCGGACACGCCCATCACGACCGACATGTCGTGCTCGATCAACAGGATCGTCAGCCCACGCTCGTCACGCAGCTTGTGCATGAAGTCGGTGAGGCCCGCGGACTCCTGGGGGTTCATCCCCGCGGTGGGCTCGTCGAGCAGCAGCAGCTTGGGGTCTGAGGCCAGCGCGCGGGCGATCTCCAGGCGGCGCTGATCCCCGTAGGACAGGTTGACCGACATCTGCTCGTGCTGGCTCTCGTCGATCCCCGAATAGCTGAGCGTCTCGCGCGCCTTCTCCTCGACCGCGCGCTCCTCCTTGTTCACCCAGGGCATGTGGAGGATCGAGCCGAACAACCCGGCGCGCATGCGCGAGTTCTGGCCGACCATCACGTTCTCGAGCGCGGTCATCGTCCCGAACAGGCGGATGTTCTGGAAGGTGCGGGCCACGCCGTCCTTCATGATCAGATCGGGGCGGCGGCCGGTCACGTTCTTACCGGCGAAGCTGATCCGCCCGTAGGTGGGCTTGTAGAGCCCGGTGAGCATGTTGAAGAAGGTGGTCTTGCCCGCGCCGTTGGGGCCGATGATCGACACGATCGAGCGCTCGGGGATCTCGAAGTTCACGTCCTCGACCGCCACCAGGCCGCCGAAGACCTTGGTCACGTTCTCGGCCGTGAGGAGGGCGCTCCCGTTGCCTGCCTGGTCGCTCATGCCCTCACCTCCTCGATGGTCTCGCCCCCGCCGAACTCGGTGTCACCGATGCCCTCTCGGAGCTCGATCTGCCGTCTTCGCTCCGGTATCAGTCCCTCGGGCCGCAGCACCATCATGATCACGAGCAGGAAGCCGAAGATCCCGAACGAGAGCTCGGTGAGGTCGAAGTCGAGACCGAGTTTCTGGGGGTAGTCGTTGAACACGTCGGGGATCAGGTTGAAGTTGATGAACGTGAGCACGATGGCGCCGAGCATCACGCCCTCGATCGAGCCCAGGCCGCCCAGGATGACCATCGAGAGCACGAAGATCGAGAACGAGAACTGGAACTGGTCGGCGTTGACCGTGTTCAGGTAGGAGCCGAGGAACACTCCGGAGAGGCCGCCGAAAGCCGCGCCCGTGCCGTAGGCCACCAGCTTGGTCTTGACCAGCGGCACACCCATCGACGCGGCGGCCACCTCGTCCTCGCGCAGCGCGATCCAGGCCCGGCCGAGACGCGAGTCGCGCAGCCGGTAGTTGACGAACAGGACGAGCACCACGAGCGCCAGAGCCACGAAGTACCACGGTCTGAGCTCTAAGCCGGTGAAGGGTTCGACGAAGGGCAGGTTGATCTTGTCGATGGGCGTGATGCCCTGGCGGCCATTGGTGATCTTCTCGCCGGCGATCTTGATCTCGTCGCCGTTGATCACCAGGCGGCCGATGATCTCGCCGAAGGCGAGCGTCACGATCGCGATGTAGTCGCCGCGCAGGCGCAGCGTGGGTAACCCGATCAACATCCCCGCGATCGTGGTGACGATCACCGCGATCACCAGCACGAGCAGGAAGTTGACGTGGAGGCCCGGCAGGTTCGAGGCGGGCTCGCCCACCAATATGGCGACGCCCTCGCCGCCGCCGGCGTTGACGAAGAAGCCGGACATGAACCAGCCCGACGTGAGCGCGCCGAGCGCGTAGAAGGCGACATAGCCCAGGTCGAGCAGTCCCGCGAAGCCGACGATGATGTTGAGCCCGAGGGCCATCACCGTGTAGGCGAGAGCGAGCGTGACGTCCTCGATGAAACCCGAGCCGGAGTCGTGGAAGAAGGGCAGGATGAGCGCCCAGGCGAGGAAGGCCACCACGGTCCCTCGGTTCACCCACTTGTTCTCGTGGAAGATGGTGCGCACGGCGACGAGCACCCAGCCCACGAACGCCATGAACAGGTTCATCTCGATCTGGTCGGCCATCCAGAGCGCGATGACCAGCCCCGCTCCCAGCGCGATGAGCGTGCGCCGGTCGGTCTTCAGGTCGAGCCGGCGAGGCTGGTCGACCGTGGCGCTCATCCGGCCTCCCGGGTCTGCTCTCCGAGCAGGCCCTGCGGGCGGAACACCATCACCAGCACCAGGTAGGCGAACACGATGGCCGGCGTCCACTGACCGCCGATGCGGTTGTCGGAGATCTGCTGGATGATGCCGATGATGAAGCCGCCGAGCACGGCGCCCTGCAGGTTGCCGATGCCTCCCATCACGGCAGCGGTGAAGGCGATGAGGCCGGCCTGGAAGCCCTGGAAGTACCAGATGGTGGTCTGGTAGAGGGCGTAGATGAGTCCGGCGGCCCCGGCCATGATGCCGCCGAGCAGGAAGGTCAGCGAGATCGTGGTGTCGACGTTGATGCCCATCAGCCGCGCGGCCTCGGGATCCTGGGCGGTGGCGCGCATGGCGCGGCCGAGGCGGCTCTGTGAGATGAAGGTGGTGAGCAGAAGGACAAGCGGAATGGTGGCCGCGACCGCGAGCACGTCGCCCTGCGAAACCGACACGCCGGCGATGTTGAAGAGCTCCTTCTGCGCGTTGATCAGGTCGGGAATGCCCTCGGGCGACCCGCCGATCCAGAGAATGCCGACGTTCTGGAGGATGAACGAGAAGCCCACCGCCGTGATCAACGGCGCCAGCTTGGGCGCCGATCTCAGCGGCCGGTAGGCCACCCGCTCGATCATCACGTTCAGTGCGCCGCTGGCCAGCATGGCCAGGATGAGCGTCACGAGCAGGCCGATCACCAGGCCGCCCACCCCGGTGGACGCGGTCAGGCCGATCGTCCCGAAGAACCCGGCGGTCACCAGCGAGCCGATCATGAACACCTCGCCGTGAGCGAAGTTGATCAGCTCGACGATGCCGTAGACGAGCGTGTAGCCGAGGGCGACGAGCGCCCAGATGGCGCCGTTGGACAGCCCGTCGACGACGTTGTTGCCGAGGCGAGCGAGGCTGCCGTCCTGCGAGATGTCCTGGATGCCGTAGACGACCGGCATCACCAGGAGGAGCGCGATCAGCCCGTACTCACCGATGTACCCCCGCACGCGATCCCACGTGTTGGTGCGCACCGGCCCCCGGGCAGCCTCCGTACTCGCTTCCAGAATCCCTCCCCTAGTCGCTCAGGGCGCTTGGCGCAGCCCTTCTACGGCGCATGTGTATCAGAGAAAGGGGGCGGACCGAAAGGCCCGCCCCCTTTCCTGCAACAGGCGTCAGCTCGGCTCGATCAGCCGCCCTCCGCCTTGATCGTCTGGTCGAAGGTGAGCTCGCCACCGTCGATCGTGTAGATCCCGTAGTCGGTGAGCGTGGTGTCACCGTTCTCGTCGATGTCGTACGTGCCGAGCACCGACTCGCGGCCCTTGGTCGCGAACAGCGCATCGATCATGGCCTGCTTGTCGCTGCAGTCCGGACCCAGCTCCTCACACGTGTCGAGCACGAGGTTCATCGCCTCGTAGCCGTAGATCGCGTAGGGATCGGGGTTGGCCTCGCCGTACTTGGCCTCGAAGTCATCGAAGAACTTCTGGCCGTCGGGCGGGTACTCGTCGGGCGAGAGCGTCGCCACCGTCACCTTGGTGCGGGCAGCCACGTTCGTCCGGGATGCCGCCCTCGGCGGGATCGGCGAAGCCGGACTCGGCCACACCGTCAGGACCGTAGAGCTTGGCGTCCGGCAGAGCCGCCGCCACGTCCTTGTACAGCTGGACCGCGCCGTTGGCGGTGATGCCCGAGAACACGAAGCAGTCCGCGCCCTCCGACTTCATCGTCGCCGCCTGGGAGCGGAAGTTGGGCGCCTTGGGATCGATGCCCTCGTTGCCCAGCACCTCGAGACCCTGCTCCTTCGCCGAGCTCTCGATGTTCCGCGACAGGCCTGCGCCGTACACCTCCTTGTCGTTCAGGATGTACGCCGCCGTGCAGCCGTCCTCCTTCATGAGCGTCGCGAGCGCGGCGCCCTGGATGGTGTCCTTCGGGCACGATGCGCAGGTAGTGGCGCTCGCCCGACGGGTAGTACTTCTCGGGCTCACCCGCATCGGCGCCCGGCTCATCCGAGGTCAGGCCCACGGCGGTGTTCGCCGGGCTGATCTGGGCGATCGGGACCTCGTTCAGCAGCGGGATCGAGATCGCGCTCGCGCCCGAGTTGAACTCGCCGATGTAGGCGACGGCCGCGTCGTCCTGAGCGACCTTGCGCGCGTTGGCCTGAGTCGCCTCAGGAGTCCACGTGCCCGCCTGCGCGGTCGAGTCGTCGAGCGAGGTGTACTTCACCGTCGTCTCGCCCGCCTTGCCCTTCCGCTGCTCGAGGGCGAGCTTGATGCCCTCGACCATCGCGGTGGTCTGGGGCCGGGAGGCTCCCTGCAGCGGAAGCGACGAATAGACGTTGACCGTCCCGCCGCCACCGCCGCTGTCGCCACCGCCGCTGTCACTGCTCTCATCGTCGTCCCCGCCACAGGCAGTCATGCCTACGGCGAATGCGGCGAGAAGGCAGCTGAAAACTGCCAACCAACGTACTCGCAAAATGTTCCCTCCTAGTGGGAAATTGGCTCCAACCTGCGCGGGATCCTAAGCGTCCATTCCCGGAGCGTGCCTTCGCGGCGTCCGGCTTAACGCGGAGAAAATCTGGCTTCGCGCCGGGTTTGTGGAGCGCTCTCCGCCTCGAGGTCGGGGCGCCGCGTCTGCACCCAGGCGACCGCGGTGAGGACGATCAATCCCGCCCGCGATCTGGACCGCGGCCAGGACCTCGTCGTGGATGATCCAGGCGAATACCGCCGCGAGCACCGGCTCGAGCGTGGCGATCACGGCCACCCGCGGAGCCGGCACGTGGCGCAGCGCGGCCACCGTGCAGCACGAAGGGCACGAGCGTGCCGCCGATCACGAGCGCCACGGCCAGCAGCGCGTTGCGGGTCGAGTCGAGTCCCTCCCACGGAAACCCCCACCACGGGGTGACGACGCGCCCAGAAGAGCGTCGCGAAGCCGAAGGCCCAGAACAGCGTGGTCACCGGCTCGTGGCGCTGGCCCGACCGCTCGGAGCCGACCATGTAGATCGCGAACGTGACCATCGACGCCGAAGGCGGCCAGCACGCCCGTCAGATCGAGGCTGCCGGCGTCGTAGGCCCGCACCACGAGAAAGCACCCGGCGAGCGACAGCGCCACGGCGCCCCAGAGGCCGGCCGCGATCTGCCGCCCGTGGACGACTCGCAGCCAGACGAGCAGGAGCAGCGGCGCCAGGTACTGGATCGTCAACGCCGGCCCGATCTCGAGCCGGTCGATCGCGAGGAAGAAGCTGGCCTGGATGGCGGCGAGCCCGAACACGCCGAGCAGCGCGAGGCTCGGGAGCTCGGCGCGGTCGACACGCAGCAGGTCTCGCCGGCTGACCCCGAGGATGATCAACAGGAGCAGCCACGAGCCCGCCGAGCGAAGCTGCGACAGGCGCGCGGCATCCACGCCGTCGTCGAGCAGGTAGCGGGCCATGCTCCCGTTGAGCGAGAAGAGCGCCGCACCCAGGGCCGCGAGCGCGTACCCGCGCGCGGCGCTGCGCCCATCCTTCACTCGACCATCCGGACGAAGGCGAAGCGCCCACCCCGCAGGGTCCAGAGGGCAAAGCGCCCTCCTTCGACGTCGCCGGTGCCGCGCAGCCGGTAGCGCCCCAGCGGCGAGCGGCGCTCCCGGATGCGCGTGCCGGCCCGCCGGACGCGGTCGCGGTCGCGCCCGCCGGCGCGGATGGCGTCGAGCACCACGCGCATGGCCTCGTAGCCGTAGAGGGCCTCGGGGCGTGCCGCTTCCGGGGCGCCGGCGGCCAGCCGCGTGGAGAGACGCCGGGCGCGCGGCGGCAGTTGGCTCAGGGGCACCGTCGGCCCCAGAACCCGCACCACCGCGGGCGACACCGGGATCGCACGGCCGGGCGCGCGGTCGAGCACGCCCGCCGTCGCGTACACCGGCACGCCGGGCAGTCGCTGATCTATCTCCGCCAGCAGGCGCGCGGTGCCCCGGCCGGCGATGCCGGCGTAGGCCACCACGTCGGGACGCCCCTCCGCCAGGCGCCGCGTGATGTCGGAAATCTCCTCCGGGCGCCCGCGATACTCCTCGGCCACGACCGGCCGGGGTCCGTCGCGGCGGCCGAGCGCCACGAGCTGTCCGCCGAGCTCGCGGCTGTAGATGTCGCTGTCGAAGAGCACGGCCATCCGCTCAGCGCCGTCCTGCGCCGCGAGCTCGAGGAGCGCCTCGGCGAGCAGGTCGTCGTTGGGCACGAGCCGGGTGAAGCTGGGCTCCCCGCTCGGGTAGTAGCGCTCGGGGCCGGCGCGCGGGCGTCCGATCGGGGGCTGCGTGAGGCTGGTCAGGGTGTCGAGCGGGGACACCTGGAGCACCCGGGCATCGTTGGTTATGGGCAGCGACACGGCGGACGCCCCGTACTCGAGCTCGCCGAGATAGGCGATCGCCTTCGGGTCGTCGGCCGCGCGCTCGGCGTTGGCGCTCACGCGCTCGGGGCTCCACGGGCCCTCGCCCGCCTCAGCGGAGTCGAGCTCGACGAGGCGCACGCGCAGCCCTCTCGACCCGCCCGCCCGCCTCCTCGAGCGCCAGCCGCTGGCCCGCGGCCACGGCGCGGGCCGACGCGGCGGACGGCCCGCTCGCCGGGAGGCTCGAGTACACGTTGACCGTGTCGCCCTTGACCCGGGGGGAACGCTCCTCGGCGCTGAGGCATCCGCTCAGGGCAAGAGCCAGGAGCCAGGCGGAAGCGAGCAGGAGGCGAGCCAAGCGGCTCATTCTGCCCGGTCGCCTCTATCGTGCCGCGCGTGCGCTTCGGAGTGCTCACCGGAGGAGGCGACTGCCCGGGCCTCAACGCGGTGATCCGGGCGGTCGTGCGCAAGGGAATCGACGCCCACGGCCACGCCATCGTCGGCTTTCGCGACGGCTGGCGCGGCCCGCTCGAGAACGCCTACGAGGAGCTGACGATCGAGTCGACGCGCGGGATCCTGCCGCGCGGCGGCACCATCCTGCGCTCGTCGCGAACCAACCCGTTCAAGCGCGACGACGGCCCCGAGCGGATCGCCGAGAACCTGCGCGACGCTCAACCTCGAAGGTCTGATCGCCATCGGCGGCGAGGACACCCTGGGGGCCGCCGCCCGCCTGCACTCCGAGCACGGGCTGCCGGTGCTGGGCGTGCCGAAGACGATCGACAACGACCTCGGCGGCACCGACATGACCTTCGGCTTCGACACCGCCGTGCAGATCGCCAGCGACGCGATCGACCGCCTGCACACCACGGCGGAGTCGCACAACCGGGTGATGATCGTCGAGGTGATGGGCCGCCACGCCGGCTGGATCGCACTGCACTCCGGGCTCGCCGGCGGCGCCGACGTGATCCTCATTCCCGAGCGCCCGTTCGACATCGACGAGGTGGTGCGGCTGATCCGCCGGCGTCACTCGCGCGGGCCGCTACTTCTCGATCGTGGTGGCGGCCGAGGGCGCCACCCCCCAAGAAGGCACGCTCGAGGTCGTGAGCGGCGACAAGGACGAGTTCGGCCACGAGCGCCTCGGCGGCATCGGGCCAGCTGCTCGAGCGCGAGATCGGCGACCGCACCGGCTTCGAGACCCGCGCCACCGTGCTCGGCCACATCCAGCGCGGCGGCACTCCCACCGCCTTCGACCGGGTGCTCGCCACGCGCCTCGGGCTCGCGGCGATCGACGCCGCCAACGAGGGGCGCTGGGGCATGATGCCGGCGCTCAAGGGAACCAAGATCGAGCTGGTGGCGCTGGGCGAGGCGGTGGCGGACCTGCGCACGGTGCCGCCGGAGGAGTTCGCGGCGGCGGAGGCGTTCTTCGGCTAGGGCCGGGCGGCCTAGTAATGCCGCCCCGGTCGTCCGGCGCCGAGGCGCTGCGGCCCAGCATCTGGTCGATGAAGGGCTTGGCGATCGTGTAGGCGGCGGCGGACACCACGATCAGCATGGTGAGCAGGAAGGCGTCGAAGGCCTTGATGTCGAACGACCACGCCGTGATCCACCAGATCAGGCCGACGGTGAGCGCGACGAGGACGGTCATCGGCCGGCCCGCCGCGGCGGCGAACGGTCCGGCGCAGCTTGGTGGCGGCGTTCAAGGCACCCTTCATCGCGCGCTCCGATCCGGAGTCCTGCGCCGGCATCAGGCCGATCTGGCGGGCGAAGCTCATACCGTCGTAGTACGCCGCGGCCGAGCTGTTCTTGCCGTCGGCGACCTCGATGAGGTCGACGCCGCGCAGTTCGACCCATCGCCCGGTCGGCTCGACGCCCTGGAACGACCGGCCGGTGAAGTGGCCGTCCATGCGCCATTCGACCGCGGCCTGCTGCTCGCCGGCGACGACGCGGGTGACCGTCGTCTCGCAGGTCGGGCACCGCGGCGAACAGATCGCGAAAGAGGCCGACGATCTCGGTGCGTCCCCTCAGGATGCCGAGCGGGACGATGTCGGCGACTCCGTCCTCGCTCCAGTGGTTGGCCATCGCGTAGCTGTCACGGCGGCCGATGGCCTCGAAGTAGCTGCGGATGTGCTGCTCGACCTGCTTTGCGCCGCGAGATTCTGCGGCGCGCGGGCTTGGCCTGCGACGCGCTTGCCACGGCGGTTGCACTCTTGGCTGCAGGCGGCTTCTTGGCCGCGCGCGCACCCCTGCTGTTGGCCTGCGCCATTGTGAACGAACCTAACATCGACGTCGGACGGTCAGCGCAGTACGGAGGCGAGCCCGGCGGACAGGTGGTCGCCGCAGCGCCGAGCGGTCCCGTCCTCTCCAGATCGTCGAGGAGCTCCTCGTGCTGAGCGGCCATGCGCTCCAGGCTCCAGTGCGGCCTCAGCGCGGTGACGAAAGAGCCTCATCTCGCCCGCCAAGCTCGCGTAGGCGCGGGCGATGCGGTCGCTGCCCGAGGCCTCGACGAGCGCCAGGTGGACCGCGTTGTGGGCCTCGGCGACCTCGCTCCCAGGGCGGGCTGGGCATCGCGCAGCGTCCGGCCCAGCGCGGCGACCGCCTCGCGGACGCTCCGCGGGAGGCGCCCGCCGTTGCGCTCGAGCGCCAGGTGCGCGGCCTCCAGCTCGAGGGCGGTACGCAGCTCGAACAGGCTGCGCAGCCCGGCCTCGTCGAGGCGGGCGACGCTGGCGCCGCGATTGGGCTCGATGGTCACGAGGCGCTCCGCGGCGAGCGCGCGGATAGCGGCCCGCACCGAGTGACGGGCGACGCCGTAGCGCTCGGTCAGCTCGCGCTCGAGCAGCCGCTCCCCGGGTTGCAAGTCTCCCGTCGAAGATGCGCGCGCGCAGTGCCGCGGCAGTGGCGTCCACCGTCGAGACGAGCGCCAGCTCGTGGGTTCGGGCGCGCCGGATCAGCCAAGCGAGGAGCCATAGCTCACCTCAGCGCGGACCGGATCGCGAGCCGGCCGCCGGGAGGGCAGCGCGAGCAGGGTCAACCCGGCCAGTATGAGCGCCGCCCCGGCCGCAGCCGCCAGGCCGGGGCGTTCGCCCAGGGCGATCACCCCGAGCAGGGAGGCCGTGAGCGGCTCCGCCAGCGTCAGCGTGGCGGCCTCGCTCGCCCCGACCCGGCTCAATCCGCGCGCGAACAGCAGATAGGCCAGCGCGGTCGGCACGAGGCCGAGGTAGAGGGCGAGCGTGAGCCCGCTGGGCGTGAGCAGCCCGCCGGCGGGCACGATCGCGAACACCGGCAGCAGCAGCACGGCGCCCGTGCCGAACACCGCCGCCATCACCGCCTCGGGCCGCGCGCCGGAGTCGAGCATGCGCTTGCTCGCGACCGCGTAGCCCGAGTAGCCGGCGCCGGCGAGGAGCGCGAGGCCGACCCCGCCCGCCGATACCGCTCCGCCCGCCCCGCTCCCGAGCACCAGCAGGGTCACGCCCGCGCAGGCCAGCGCGGTGGCGGCAATCCAGCGCCCGCCGAGACGCTCACCGGTGAAGACGCGGGCGACGACCCCGGTGAACGCGGGCGCCGATCCCAGCGCGACCACCGTGCCCACCGCGACGCCGGTCTCGGCCACCGCGGCGAAGAAGGCGAGCTGGTAGACCGCCACACAGGCGCCCGCGACCGCAATGAGCCCGCGGGACCCCCCCACCCGGGCGCCCTTGAAGATCGCCACCGCAACCAGCACGGTGGCACCGACGGCGATCCGCGATGCGCCCACGGCCAGTGGGTCCAGCCGCGGACCGATGGCCTGAGCGGTCCCGGTGGTGGCGAAGAGCACGGCAGCGAGGAGGATCTGGATGCGAGCGGGACCGACGGCCATGTGAGGAATTGTTCCACAATCTGTCGTGGAGGGATAGCAACGGCCAAGTAGGAACTAGGGGTTGGGCGCTTTATGGGTTCATATGACCGCATAAAACGCCCAGCCCCCTTGTGAGACCTTCATAGCTCGCCGTCTGACGCTGCTAGGCAATGCCCGGCCGCTCGCGCAGCGCAGGCCGAGCCCTAGCCCTACCGCAACGCCGCGGCCAACTCACCGACCAGGGAACCGACGGCCTCGGGGCCGCCCTCCCCCGCCGCGCGCACCACCCGGCTGCCCACGATCACTCCGTCGGCCACCTCGGCCACCGCCCCCGCCTGCTCAGCGGTCGAGATGCCGAAGCCGACGGCCACGGGCACGTCGGTGGCCGAGCGGACCGCGGCCACCGTGTCCGGCACGCCCTCCGGGAGCTCGGCTCGCTCACCCGTGGTCCCCGTGAGGGACACCGTGTAGACGAACCCGCGCGCCTGTGCTCCGATCTGCTCGATTCGCTCCGGAGTCGACGTCGGCGCGACCAGCGGCACGAGGGCGATGCCCTCGGCGTCGCAGGCCGCGCGCACCTCGTCCGCCTCGTCGTGGGGCAGGTCGGGCACGATCAGGCCGGCCGCGCCCGCCGAGGCGGCGCGCAGCGCGAAGGCCTCCGGGCCGGCGGCGGCGATCACGTTCACGTAGACCATCAGGATCACCGGCAGCTCCCCGGCCACCCGCTCGCACACCCGCAGCACACCGTGCGGCGTGGCTCCACGGTGGAGTGCCTCCGTGCCGGCGGCGTGGATCACCGGCCCGTCGGCCAATGGATCGGAGAAGGGGATCCCCAGCTCGATCAGGTCGGCCCCGGCCGCGGCGGCGGCCAGGCCCGCCTCCGCCGAGGCGTCGAGATCGGGGTAGCCGCCCATCAGGTAGGGCATGAGCGCCGCCCGCTTGCCGTGCGTGCTGAACGCCGCGGCGATCCGGTCGACCCCGGTGGCGGTCACGCTCACGCTTCGCCCAGGGCCAGCACCTCGGCCAGGTCCTTATCCCCGCGGCCGGAGAGGGTCACGAGATGCACGCCGGGCGCGGGGTTGGCGAACAGCCAGGCCAGGGCGTGGCACGGCTCGAGCGCGGGCAGGATTCCCTCGAGCTCGGCCACGGTGCGAAACGCCGCCAGCGCCGCCTCGTCGGGCACCGCCACGTAACGAACGCGCCCGCTGTCGCGCAGGTAGGCGTGCTCGGGCCCCACGCCCGGATAGTCGAGTCCGGCGGACACCGAATGGGCCTCGAGGATCTGCCCCTCCTCGTCCTGCATGACGGCGGAGAGCGCGCCGTGCAGCACCCCGCGCGCTCCGGTGGTCAGCGGCGCCGAGTGGCGCATGGTGTCGAGCCCCTCGCCCGCCGCCTCGACTCCGATCAGCTCGACGCCGGGGTCGTCGACGAAACCGGCGAAGGTGCCGATCGCGTTCGAGCCGCCGCCGACGCAGGCGATCACCCGGTCCGGCAGCGCGCCGGTGGCCTCCAGGATCTGCGCGCGCGACTCGTCGCCGATGCAGCGCTGAAGATCGCGCACGAGCGATGGATAGGGAGCGGGGCCCACCGCGGAGCCGATGATGTAGTGGGTGGTCCCGACGTTTGCCACCCAGTCGCGTATCGCGGCCGATACGGCTTCCTTGAGTGTGCGCGCACCGGCCTCCACGCCCACCACCGTCGCGCCCAGCAGCTCCATGCGCTGAACGTTGGGCTGCTGGCGGCGCATGTCCTCGGTGCCCATGTAGACGATGCACTCGAGCCCCAGCAGCGCACATGCGGTGGCCGACGCCACCCCATGCTGCCCGGCGCCGGTCTCGGCGATGATCCGCTCCTTGCCCATGCGCCGCGCCAGGAGCGCCTGACCGAGGGCGTTGTTGATCTTGTGCGAGCCAGTGTGGGTGAGGTCCTCGCGCTTCAGCCACACCTCGCCGCCGGCCAGCTCGCTCAGCCGGGCCGCCGGCCCGAGCGGGGTGGGCCGCCCGACGTAGTCGCGCGAGAGCCGGGCGAGCTCGCCCGTGTAGCCGGGGTCCGAGCGGGCCTCGAGCCAGGAGCGCTCCAGCTCGTCGAGCGCGGGAATCAGCGTCTCGGGCACGTAGCGGCCGCCGTAGGGGCCGAAGCGGCGCTCGACGGCCGGGACGCTCACGCGGCCGCTCCGCTGTGCACGTCGGCGGCCTCGACAGCGGCGAAGAAGGCCTCCAGCTTGGCCGGGTCCTTGCGGCCGGGCTCGGCCTCGGTGCCGCTGGCCACGTCGACGGCGAACGGGTGGGCGTAGGCGATCGCCTCGCCCACGTTCCCCGGCGTCAGGCCGCCCGAGAGCACCACGGGCGGCGTGCTCGGATGCAGGCGAGCAAGCTCCCAGTCGAAGCTCTCCCCCGTACCCCCGGGGGCGCGCGGGGAGTAGGCGTCGAGCAGGTGATAATCGGTGGCGAAGCGCCCCAGGTCCCGGACCTGGGCCGCATTGCGAACGCGCACGGCCTTGATCACCTTGGCGCCCGTGCGGCGAGCGGCCTCGCGGCAGTAGGCCGGGCCCTCGTCGCCGTGCAGCTGCAGGAGGCTGAGCCGGCAGCGGTCGGCCGTGTCGGCCACCTCGTCGAGGCTGGCGTTCACGAACACGCCGGCAAGCTCGAGGCGCCGGCGCTGCTCGGCGGCGATCTGCTCCGCCGCATCGAGTGGGCACGCCCGCGGGCTGGGAGCCCAGAAGATCATGCCCAGCGCCCAAGCCCCCAGGTCGGCCACCCGGCGGGCGTCGACCGGGTCGCTCACTCCACAGATCTTCACGCGGGTCATCGCGCCAATGGTCGCAGGCGCCGCGCCGTTCGGTCTAGGGGAAGAGCCCGTCCCCGCCGTCGCCCTCAGGGGCCTGCGGCTGCTCGCTCTCTGTCGATCCCCCGAGCTGCTCGGGGCGCTCGCCCAGCGTCACGGTGATCGTCTCGGTCTCCTCGCCGCGGTAGACCTCGATCTCGACCTTGTCACCCGGCTGCTTGTCGGCCACCGCGGCGGCGACTCCGTTCGGGTCGGACACGTTCTGGCCGTCGACCGCCACGATCAGGTCGCCGTCCGCGGAGGGCGCGCCGGAGGCGTCGAGGCCGCCCCGAAGCCCGGCGTCGGCGGCAGGACCGCCCTCGACGGCCTCGGTGATCAGGGCGCCCTCGGCCACGGGCAGGTCGAGCTGCTCCTGGAGCTCCTCGTTCACCGCCGCCATCTGGACGCCGAGATAGGCCCGCTCGATCTCCTGGCCCTGGCGCAGCTGCGGAAGCACCTGCTTGGCGACGTTGACCGGCACGGCGAAGCCGATGCCCACCGAGCCCTGGCCGCCGCTGGTGGCGATCTGGGAGTTGATGCCGATCACGCGACCCTGGGCGTCGAGCAGCGGACCGCCCGAGTTGCCGGGGTTGATGGAGGCGTCGGTCTGGATGACGTTCGAGATCGAGAAGCCGCTGGGCGCGTCGATCTCGCGCCCGAGCGCGGACACGATGCCGGTGGTGACCGTGCGCTGGAAGCCGAGCGGATTGCCGATGGCCACCACGGGGTCGCCCACCTGGGCCTGCCCCGAATCCCCGAGCGGGATGGCCTTGAGGCCCTCGACCTCGCTCGGGTCGATCTTCAGCACGGCCAGGTCGAGGTCGGCGTCGACGCCCTTGACCTCGGCGTCGATCGACTCGCCTCCCTCCTCGAAGGAGACCGTCACCCCGCTTGCCCCGTCGACCACGTGCGCATTGGTCAGGATCGTGCCGTCGTCGTCGACCACGAAGCCCGAGCCGGTGGCCGTGCCCTGCCCTCCGCCGAGGGGCGAATCGCCGCTGACGCCCTCGGCCTCGATGAAGGCAACGCTCGAGCCCTCGTCGCGGTAGATGTCCTGCACCGTGCGCCCGCCGTCGGTCGCGGAGGGATCGGAAGCGGGCTGCGTGATGGAGGGCTGGCGGACGACCGTCCGCGAATCCCCGGTGTCGATCACGTCGGTGGCGATCAGGATCGCCCCGGCGATCAGAACGATCAGCCCGCCGAGCACTCCGGCGATCAGGTTCGACGCCGTGGAGCGCTGCTTTTCAGGGGCAAGGACCGGATTCATGAGTCTCTTTCTAGAGGGGCAACCTTAGAGCCGCGTAAAAAGGCGCGGTCTAGAGCGGACGCGGGCCGCCCGGAGGAATGGCGAAGAGGCCGAGCAGGCGCCCGCGCAGGCCGCCCCGGGCCGTGAGCTCGCGCCGCAGGGCCCGGCGCTCGGCGCGACCGGGCGCCTCGGGGCTGCGCGGGTCGTAGCGGTGCTCGCGCAGCCGGCGCGCGTAGCCGGCGGAGTGAGGGCCCGCGCTGCGCAGCAGCCGGCGCTCGAGGCCGAGCAGCGTGGTGGCCGCCGGCACCCTCCAGTCGAGGCGATCGAGGGCCCGGCGCAGCTCGGCGAGCTGGGCGGAGGCGAGCTGCTCGGGTGAGAGGCCGTGCCGGACACGGACCAGGCGCACGACGTACCAGGCCGTTCCGCCCGCGACCGTCAGCGCCAGCAGGACGAGGACCGGGATCACCCAGTCCGGCGTGCCGTCGTCGTCGGTGGCGATCGCGCCGTCCGGCGTCACGCGCTCCGCGGCCACGCCGCCGCGCGGGTTGGCGACCTCGCCGGCGCCGGCGCTGGCCGCGCTCGCGGCCGCCGCGGCGGACTGGCTCTCGGCCGGCGCGGCGGTGGGCGTCGGGTCGAACGGCACCCACCCGATACCGGTGAAGTAGACCTCGACCCACGAGTGCGCGTCGAGGTCGCGAATCGCGGTACTCGCCGGTGTCGCGGTTGTAGGAGCCCGGCGAGAAGCCGGCCGCGACCCGGGTCGGCACCCCGAGCATGCGCAGCATCAGCGCCATCGTGCCGGAGAACTGCTGGCAGTAGCCGCGCCGGTCCTCGAACAGAAACCCGTTGAGGGGGATCGGCCGCGTGGGCACCCGCTCGGAGTAGATGTACTCCTCCTGGAGGTTGCGCTCGACGGCCTTGACGAGGTCGTAGTTGGTGTCGGCGCCCTGTGTCCACTCGAGTGCCAGGCGGTACATGTCGCCGTAGCGCGAGCGGCGCAGGATCTGGTCGGCGTCGGACTCTCCGGAGAGCGTCTCGCCGCGCAGGGGAACGTCGAGCGGCTGCTCCAGGCCCAGGGCGGCGGTGCGCGCGGCGTCGCCGGCCCGCCCCGTGCCCTCGCGGGCGTCGTCGCCTCGGTCCGGCAGGTAGACGCGGGTGTACTGGATGAAGTCGCCCGGGTAGCCGTAGGCCCCGGTGCTCGACTGGCGCATCTGCCGCTGGGTCGGATTGGGCGCGTAGGTGGCGACGGTGTAGGTGTCGCCCTTCTCGAGGGGCTCTCCCTGGACGCGCGCCGTCCCGTCGCCGCTGATGCTGTGCGGCGTGCCGTCGACTCGGTAGATCGTCCCGGCCCCCACCACCAGGTCGGTGGTCAGCGAGCGCACGGTCACGTCGATCTCCTCGTCCCAGCGCGGATTCATCTCGAACAGCTCCCAGGAGGGGCCGCGGGGCTCGAACGGGATGGGCAGCTCGGACCCGACGTCGCTGCGGTCGGGCTGGGGCGAGCGAAACCAGCGCAGGCCGTCGAAGGCGTCGAGGGTCTCCGCCTTCCAGTAGTGGGGCCGGTCGGAGCGGACGTTGAGCAGCGTGGTGCCCTCGCGCGGCCAGTCGAGCGGGCCGTACTCGTGCGTCCAGTCGAAGGTGATCGCCTTGCCCGAGCCAAACCAGTCCCAGGCGCGGTAGTTCCACCAGGCGCGTTCGGCGTCGAGAGCGGCCGCGGCGGGCAGCGAGAGCAGTCCCATCAACACCACGGCGGCCGCGCCGACCAGCGCGTCGCGGCGTCCCATGCGCGGCAGCCACAGCCACGCGCCGACCAGCAACAGCAGCACGAGCCCCCGCAGCAGCGGCTCGCCCGGATCGTGCTCGGTCACCGCGGTGCCGTAGGCCACCAGCAGAAGCACCAGTCCGATGCTGTGCAGCAGGGTGCGGCCGCGGCGGGCGGGAAAGAAGGCCACCAGGGCAGCCAGACCGAGCAGCAGCGGCGCTCCCAGCAGGATGGTCAGGCGGATCCACTCGTCGGGACCGTCGTAGGGCCAGTCGACGCTCTGCACACCGGACAGGCCGCGATCGAGCCCGTCGGCCAGCTCGGACCAGTTCTCGGGGCCCAGCAGGCGCAGCGGCAGCCCGGCCGCGCCGAGCCCGAGCGCGATCGTCGCCACGCCGATCACCAGCGCGGCCGCCGCGAGCGCGGCACCGGCGGCGCGCGGGCGATCGCCCAGCCGGGCGCTCAGCTTGCCGCGCACCGGAGGCTGACCCAGCGGGATCAGAGCGAGCGCGCCGCCGGTGGCCACCAGCACCACGAGCAGGGTCCGCCCAATTGATGCGCCCTCCACCAGCAGCGACCAGTGGCCGGCGGCGTAGGCCGCCAGCGCGACGAAGGCGGCCAGGCGAAGCCAGATGATCCAGTGCTCGCCGGTTTCCGCCGCCGACACGGGCGCAGGCCGCACGGTGGCGGGTGCGGAAGCGCCGGCCGCGGCGGTGGCCGGCTGGCGCAGCTGCGGGCTCATGCCGCCGCCCTGCCGGCCCCGACGGGGGCCATCCGGCGCACGCGCTCCACCAGGCAGCCGGTGCACTCGGCGACCTCGAACAATGGGCGCACCCCGGGCAGCGCGGACGGCGAGACCACGATGCGAGCCCCGGCCGGCAGGCGCTCGAGCGCCCGCGGGGCGCTGCGCAGATCGGCGCCCGTGACCCAGATCACCGCGCCGCCGCGGGGACCGAGCGTCGAGGCGGGCGGCGGCGAGCCGGACTCCACCAGGGCGAGGCGCACGTGCACGGCGGGCCAGGCCCCCATGTCGCGGCCGATCTCGATGGGCCGCCGCTCCCCGGGCAAGAGCACCGCGCAGCCGCCCTCGCCGGCCAGGTGCACGCACAGCGACGCCGCGGCCCTCACCGCCTTGTCGAGCCCCTCCTCGCCCGAGGGCGCGGACGGGTCCACCACGATCAGGGGAGCGGAGTCGAGCTCGGCGACAAGGCGCCGCTCGAGCATCTCGCCCCGGCGCGCCACCGAGAGCCAGTGGATCCGCGACGCCGGGGCGCCCTCGCGATACGGGCGCAGGCCGTCGATCTCGAGCTCGGCCAGCGATGCGTCGAGACGCCGGCCCAACACGCCGGGGTCGATCCCCTGCCCGCCGTGGTCCCCGGCCCCAGCCCCGCTTCCCCCGGGGGCGGTCACCGGCTCGATGCGCGGCAGCACCAGCACCTCGTCATGGCCCTCGCCGACGATCTCGCGCGAGAACACGCGCAGGGGGTCGCGGATCAGCAGGCGCCCCGGTTCGAGCACCCGCCGGCCGCGGCGCGAGAACCGCACGTTGATGCGCACCCTGCGCGACCAGCGCCCGGCTATCGGCACGGGCCAGCCGAGCAGCGGCTCGATCAGCTCACCTCCCGGCGGCGGCACGATCCCGGAGAGCATCTCCACGCGCAGCGGGTACGGCTGCTCCTCGGTCACCGTGTGGGGGCCGGCACGGCGCTTGATCGCCGCGCCGCTCGCGGCCATCAGCACCCAGGCGGTGGCCACCAGCGCGATCGCGACGAGGCCGACCCCGGGAACGTAGAGCGATGCGCTGTCGAAGGTCGCGGCGGCCAGGCACAGGAGCACCCCCAGCACCACGATGGTCAGTGGCCGGACCAGCCCCGCCGCGGACCCCACCATGGGCTAGAGCGCGGGAACGCGGTCCAGGGCGTCGCGCACCACGGCCTCGCGCTCCTCGGCGCCCGAGCCGGGCGAGAGCAACAGGCGGTGGGCCAGCACCGAGCTGGCGAGTGCCTGGACGTCGTCGGGCAGAGCGTGGTCGCGCCCGTCGAGCGCGGCGTTGGCCTTGGCGGCCCGGAAGAGCATCAGCCCGGCGCGCGGCGACGCGCCCAGGTCGACCCGCGGGTCGGCGCGCGTGACCTCGAGGATGCCCACCACGTAGCGCCGCAGCGCCTCGCTGCCGTGTACCGCGCCGGAGGCGATCTGGGCCGCCAGTATTTCTCCCACCTCGGCCACTGGCTCGAGGTCCAGCACGCGATCGCTCGCGGCGTGGTCGGCCAGCATCTCGGACTCTTGCTGGGCACTCGGGTAGCCCAGCGACACGCGGACCATGAAGCGGTCGAGCTGGGCCTCGGGCAGCGGGTAGGTGCCCTCGTACTCGACGGGGTTCTGGGTGGCCACCACCAGGAAGGGACGGGCGAGCTCGTGGGTGTGCTTGTCGACCGTGACGTGGCGCTCCTGCATGCACTCGAGCAGGCCGGACTGGGTCTTGGGCGAGGCGCGGTTGACCTCGTCGACCAGCACGATGTTGGCGAACACCGGGCCGGGCCGGAACTCGAAGCGGTTCTCGCGCTGGTTGTAGACGTTGGCGCCCACCACGTCGGCGGGCAGGAGATCGGCGGTGCACTGCACGCGGGCGTACTCGGCGTCGATCGAGCTCGAGAGGGCTCGCGCCAGAGCGGTCTTGCCCACCCCCGGGTAGTCCTCGATCAGCACATGTCCCTCGGCGAGGAACGCCACCAGCACGTCGCGCAGCACCTGCTCGGGAGCCTTGACCGCGCGGGCCACGTTCTCGCGCAGGCGGACACCCAGCTCCGCCACCTGGGAAGGGTCGAGCTCAGGAAGCGTCGCCATCGCTTCCCCATGTTAGGGATAGGTTGATTTGGCCCGGCCGGGCGGGCCCTAGGCCTGCGTGGGTTCCTCGGCGCCGGCCAATTCGCGCACCGCGGCCTCGGGATCGGGAGCCCGCATCAGGATCTCTCCGATCAGCACGGCGTCGACTCCGACCTCCTCCAGCGCCTCGATCTGCTCGCGGGTGTTGATGCCCGACTCCGACACCACCACCTTGCCGGTGGGAACGTCGTGGAGCAGGTCGAAGGTGCGCTCGATGTCGACCGAGAAGTCCTCGAGGTTGCGGTTGTTGATCCCGAGCACGTCGACGTCCCATTCGAGCGCCGTGGCGAGCTCCTCCTCGGTCGACACCTCGACGATCGCGTCGAGGTCGAGCCCCCACGCCTCGTTGAGCAGCGCGCCGAGCTCCTCGGGCTCCATCGAGCCCACCACGAGCAGCACGGCGTCCGCGCCCGCCGCCTTGGCCTCGTAGAGCTGGTAGGGGTCGATCGTGAAGTCCTTGCGCAGGATCGGCAGGTGGATGGCGGCACGCGCTTCGCGCAGGTCCGCGAGCGAGCCGCCGAAGTGGGCCTCCTCGGTGAGCACCGACACGGCCGCCGCCCCGCCGCGCTCGTAGGCCTCAACGAGCTCGCCGCAGCTCGCGTCCTCGCGGATCGCGCCGGCCGAGGGGGAGCGCCGCTTGTGCTCGGCGATCAGGGACGTTCCGGGACGCGACAGGGCCTCGGCGAAGGGCATGCCCTCGGGGCGGGCCCCGGCGTCGCGCTCTACCTCCGCCAGCGGGCGCTCCCTCTTTCGGCGGTGAACGGCCTCGCGCGTGGCGCCGACCAGCTCTTCCAGGCGAATGCTCATCGCGCGAGCTCGAGGTAGCGCTCGAGGACGGAGGCGGCGGCGCCGGAGTCGACCGCGTCGCGCGCGCTCTCCACGCCCGCGCTGAGCGAGGCGGCCCTGCCGCTCACGTAGATCGCGGCCGCCGCGTTGATGAGGGCCAGCGAGCGCTCGGTACCCGGCTCGCCGTCGAGGACGCGACGCAGCACATCGGGCGTTGGCGTCGGGGGTTCCCGCGCCCACCGCACCGTCAGAAGCCCGCTCGAGGCCGACCTCCTCCGGCGTGACCTCGTAGGTGGCCAGCTCGCCTTCTCTCAGCTCGACCACCCGGGTTGCGCCCGAGACCGAGAACTCGTCCAGGCCATCGGCGCTCGACACTACCAGGGCCCTGTCGGTGCCGAGCTCGCCGAGCGCAGCGGCCATCGTCTCGAGCCGCGAGGGGTCGGACACCCCGATCACCTGGCGCCGCGCGCCCGCCGGGTTGGTGAGCGGACCGAGGAAGTTGAAGACCGTGCGAACGCCCAGCGCCTTGCGCACGGGAACCACGTGCTTCATCGCCGCGTGGTGCTTGGGAGCGAACATGAAGCCGAACCCAACCGTCTCGATGCTGTGGGCCACCTCGGCGGGGTCGAGCTCGATGCGCGCACCGAGCGCCTCGAGCACGTCGGCCGACCCGCACTGGCTGGTGGCCGAGCGGTTGCCGTGCTTGGCCACCCGGCAGCCGGCCCCCGCGGCGATGAAGGCCGCGGTGGTGGACACGTTGAACGTCGGCCGCCCGCCGCCGGTGCCCGCGGTGTCGACCAGGTCGTCGCCCGCGTCCACCCGCAGGGCCAGGCTGCGCATCGCCGCCGCCAGGCCGGCGATCTCGTGAACCGTCTCGCCTTTGGTGCGCAGCCCCACGAGCAGGCCCGCGGTCTCGGCTTCGGAGGCCCGCCCCTCCATCACCTCGCGCAGCACGCGAGAGGCCTCTGGGGCGGCCAGGTCTTGGCCGGCGGCCACCCGGTCGATGGCCTCGGTCAGAACGGGGTTGTTGCTCACTCTGCGGAGAGGAAGTTGCGAAGCATCTGCTTGCCGTGCGGCGTGAGCACCGACTCGGGATGGAACTGGACGCCCTCGATCGGCAGCTCCGAGTGACGCAGCCCCATGATCACGTCTCCGGCCCGGGCGGACACCTGGAGGGTGTCCGGCAGGTCCTCGGAGTCGACCACGAGCGAGTGGTAGCGCCCCACCACGAGCGGAGATTCCAGGCCGGCGTAGATCGTCCTGCCGTCGTGCTCCATCACCGCGGTCTTGCCGTGCACCGGCTCGCCGCGCACCACCCGCCCGCCGAACTCCTGAGCCATCGACTGGTGGCCGAGGCAGACCCCCAGCACCGGGGTGCCGCGCTCGCCGTAGTGGCGCACCGCCGGCATCGACAGGCCGGCCTCGTTGGGCGTGCAGGGGCCGGGCGAGACGATCACCCGGTCGGGCTCGCGCTCGAGCAGGTCGTCGCGGTCGTTGCGTATCACCTCCACCTCCGCACCCAGCTCCCCCAGGTACTGGACCAGGTTGTAGGTGAAGGAGTCGTAGTTATCTACGACGAGGGTCCTCATGCCCAATCCGCCTGTGCGCACGCCAGCCGGATGGCATCCATCACCGCGCCCGCCTTGGCCTCGGACTCGCGGTTCTCGTAGGCCGGATCGGAGTCCGCGACGATCCCGCCGCCGGCCTGCAGGTAGGCCTTGCCGTCGCGCACGAAGGTGGCGCGGATGTTGATGCAGGTGTCGAGGTCGCCGGTGTAGGAGAGGTAGCCCACCGCGCCGCCGTAGGGACCGCGCTTGACCGGCTCGAGCTCGTCGATGATCTGCATGGCACGGATCTTGGGAGCGCCCGAGAGCGTCCCCGCGGGCAGCGTGGCCCGCAGCGCGTCCATGGGCGTGACCCCGGCGCGCAGGCGCCCGGAAACCGACGAGACGATGTGGATCACGTGCGAGTAGGCCTCGACGGCCATCAGCTCGTCGACCTCCACGCTGCCGTACTCGCAGACCCGGCCGAGGTCGTTGCGCCCCAGGTCCACGAGCATCACGTGCTCGGCGCGCTCCTTGGCGTCGGCGAGCAGCTCGTCGGCGATCTGCTGGTGATCGGTGCCCGTATGGGGGCGCGTGCCGGCGATGGGCCGCAGCTCGACGTGGCGGTCACCATCCACCTTGACGAGCGACTCCGGCGACGCCCCGGCGATCTGGAAGTCCTCGAAGTCGAGGAAGTACATGTAGGGGCTGGGGTTGATCGCGCGCAGGCCGCGGTAGATGGAGAACGCCTCCACCGGGCAGTTCGCCGTCCAGCGCTGGGAGGGGACCACCTGGTAGGCGTCGCCGGCGCGGATGTACTCGATCGTGCGCTCGACCGCGGCGGCGTATCCCTCCGGGCCCAGATTCGAGGAGAACTCGGGCGGCTCCTGCTTGCCCGCCCCGGACTGCGGGACGGGGCCGGCCAGCGTCTCCTTGACCTCGGCGATCGTGGCCGTCGCCGCCTCGTAGGAGGCCTCGAGGTCGTCGTCGGTGAACACGTTGGCCAGGATGGTCACCTCGTGGCGCAGGTGGTCGAAGGCCACCAGCACGTCGGTGATCATCAGCGCCAGGTCGGGGAGCCCCACCTCGTCGGGGTTGGGCGAGCCCACGGTCGGCTCCGCGCTGCGCGCCAGGTCGTAGCCGAACAGGCCCACCGCCCCGCCGGCGAAGGGTGGGAGGCCGGCGAGCGGCGCGATCCGATAGCGCCCGAGCTCGTCGGCCGCGTGCTGGTAGGGGTCGGGGTGATCGCCGAGGCTCATGCGCAGGGTCGCGCGCGGGCGAAAGCCCAGGAACGACCAGCGCCCCACCCGTTGGCCCTGCTCGGCCGACTCCAGCAGGAACGATGGCCCGCTGCCGCGCAGCTTGAGGTAGGCCGACACGGGCGTCTCGCAGTCGGCGATGTAGGTGTGGCGCAGGGGCACGAGGTTGTGCTCGCGGGCCAGCTCGCGGACCTCGTCCACGCCCGGGGTCAGGTCGAGGTCAACGGCGACGCTCATTGAGCACCTCATAAGCGTCGGACAGGCTCAGCCCGCGTGCGGCCAGCAGCACGGCCAGGTGGTAGAGCACGTCGGCGGACTCCTCGGCCACCCGCTCGTCCGTTTCCTCGCGCGCCGCGCGCGCGACCTCCTCGGCCTCCTCCTGAACCTTCTCCCCGATCTGAGCCGGATCGGAGAGCAGCCTGGCCGTGTAGCTCTCGCCCGGGTCGGCCGCCCGGCGCTCGGCGATCGTGCGCTCGAGACCGGGGAGGGCCTCGGCGGGAGCCGGCTGCATGTCGCCGCGGTAGAAGCAGGTGCGCTCGCCGGTGTGGCAGGCCGGCCCCGCGGGCTCGACCAGCGCGACGAAGGCGTCGTTGTCGCAGTCGTAGCGCAGGGCTCGGAGGCGCTGCACGTTCCCGGAGGTCTCGCCCTTGTGCCACAGCTCCCCGCGCGAGCGCGACCAGAACCACATCTCGCCGCTCGCGCGCGTGCGCTCGAGCGCCTCCTCGTTCATGTAGGCCAGGGTCAGGACCTCGCCGCTGCGCGAGTCCTGGACGATGCAGGGGGTCAGCTCCACGCCCCCGATTATGGCCCTGCCGCTCCGAGTGGCAGCTTGAGGAACTCGTAGACCGATCCGATCTCGCTGAATCCGAGCGTCCGGTACCAGCGGTGAGGCCAGTCGCTTGCGTCGGTGAGGAGAAAGACCGGGTCGCACCCCTCCGCCGCGGCGACGTCCGCGGCGGCCAGCACCGCGGCGCTCGCGTGGCCCTGGCCGCGGCGCGATTCGACGGTGCCCACCTCGTCGACCTGGCCGAGCCCGTTGCCGCGGTAGAGACGACATACGCAGGCGGGATCGGGCACCGGCGAGCCGAAGTCACGCGCCGCGGCGGCGCGGTCGAAGCGCTCGTCCATCCCCGCCAGCTGGTCGACGGCCTCGGCCTGCCAACCGAAGGGCTGCTCGCGCCGGAAGGCGGCCAGCCCGGCGGCGCCGGTCTCGCGATCGACCTCGGCGCCCTCGCCCTCTCCCATCTCGCGCTCGGGCGGGCCGTCGCGCACCATCACAAGCAGGCGGAGCACGTTCCACCCCGCCGCCGCGAGCGGTCCGGCCAGTCGCTCGCCGACGTCGGGGTCATGGACGACGAGCTTGCGGTGGCCGAGATCCGACAGAACGCGGTCGGCCTCCTGCACGAGCGCGGCGGGACTCGCCGCCGGGTCCTCCACGCGCAGGGCGTTGAGCTGCCAGACCAGGGGAAGGCTCGGGGTGACCAGTGCCACGCCGTGGCGCGCCGGGCGGACCTCGTCCACGACCGCCTCCTCGAGGCGGTCGAGATATTCGTGGATGCGCGGGAGGGTCATTCAATTCCCAGGCGATCGAGCAGCGCCTCGTCGCGGCGCCAGCCCTTGCGCACCCGCACCTGCAGCTCGAGGTGGATGCGCCGCTCCAGCTCAGCCTCGATCTCCCGCCGGGCCGCCGTGCCGACCGCCTTGACCATCTTGCCCCCGGCGCCGACGAGGATGCCCTTCTGCGACTCGGTCTCGGTCCATATGCGGGCGTGCACCATGAGCAGGCCGTCCTCGCGCTCGTCGATCTCGTCCACCTCGACCTCCACCGCGTGGGGAACCTCCTCGCGCGTGCGCAGGAGCACCTGCTCGCGCACCAGCTCGGCCAGGCGGACGCGCTCGGACATGTCGCTCGTGTCCTGCGGCGGGTAGAGGAAGTCGCCCGCGGGGAGGAACGACACCAGCGCCGCCACCAGCGGCCCGAGGCCGTCCCCCGTGCGGGCGCTGATGGGGAAGATCTCGCCCGGCACGCCGAGGTCGGCGGCCCGCGAGAGCGCCGCCACCGTGCGCGGGCGGTCGAGCAGGTCGACCTTGTTGAGCGCGGTCACGGCCGGGGTGCCCGCCTGGACGATCGCGTTGGCGATGAAGCGGTCGCCGGCGCCGATCTGCTGCTCGCCGTTGAGCACGAAGAGCACGGCGTCGGAGTCGGCCAGCGAGCGCTCGACGCTGCGCTGCATGCGCTCGGTGAGCGGATCTCGGGGGCGCTGGACCCCGGGTAGGTCGACGAGCACGAGCTGCCAGTCCTCGGCCGTGGCGATGCCGCGGATCTCCCGGCGCGTGGTCTGAGGCTTGTCGGAGACGATCGCCACCTTGCCGCCCACGATGCGGTTCACGAGCGTCGACTTGCCGGCGTTCGGCCGCCCGGCAAGAGCTACGAAGCCGGAGCTGGTCACAGGCCCGCCATGACCTCGCCCTGCAATGTGAGCATCTCCCCCGCGTCGGTCTCGTGGTCGTAGCCGCACAGGTGCAGCACGCCGTGAACCACGGCCTCGCGCACGTTCTCGGTGTGCTCAGGACAGATCACCACGTCTCCCAGCTCTCGCGGCCCCACGGCCGGGCCGGCCTCGTCGACCGGGAAGGAGAGCACGTCCGTGGCGGCGTTGCGTCCCCGGTGCTCGCGGTTCAGCTCGCGGATGCGCTCGGCCTCCACGAGCGCCAGGGCGAGGTGGCCTTCCGTGACCCCGGCGGCGTCCAGCGCGGCAAGGGCGGGCGCGCGCAGCTCGGGCGGCGCGTCGATGAGCTCGATCTCGACTATCAGACCTGCTGACGCTTGGGCGGCCGCAGCGCCGGCGCCTGCTGCTCGGCGTATTCGTTGTAGGCGGCCACGATGCGCTGCACGAGCTTGTGGCGAACCACGTCCTCGCCCCCGAAGCGCACGAACTCGATGCCCTCCACCTCACTGAGGATGTCGCCGATCAGCACGAGGCCCGAGGCCTGCTCGCGGGGCAGGTCGATCTGCGTGATGTCCCCGGTCACGACCATCTTGGAGCCGAATCCCAGCCGGGTCAGGAACATCTTGATCTGCTCGGGGCTCGTGTTCTGCGCCTCGTCGAGGATGATGAAGCTGTCGTTCAGGCTGCGGCCGCGCATGAAGGCCAGCGGGGCCACCTCGATCACGCCCCGCTCGAGGTACTGGTTGACCCGGTCGGGCTCGAGCATGTCGTACAGGGCGTCGAAGAGCGGCCGCAGATAGGGATCGACCTTGGCCTGGAGGTCGCCGGGCAGGAAGCCGAGGCGCTCGCCGGCCTCCACCGCGGGGCGGGTGAGCACGATGCGATTGACCTCGCGCCGCGAGAGCGCCGCCACCGCCATCGCCACCGCGAGGAAGGACTTGCCCGTGCCGGCGGGGCCGATGCCGACGGTGACCGTGTGCTCGCGGATGGCGTCGACGTAGCGCTTCTGGTTGACGGTCTTGGGCGCGACCTTGAGGCCGCGGTGGCGCCAGACGACGTCCTCCAGGATGCGGGCGGGGCTCTCGTGGCTGTCGAGGGCCCCGGCGATCGCCTCGATCGTGCCGGGCGCGATCTCGTGCCCTTGGCGGACCAGGTCCGAGAGCTCGCGCACCACCGTGCGGCCCATGGTCACCGCCTCCTCGGGGCCGTCGAGGGTGAGCACGTTGCCGCGCAGGTAGACCTCGCATTCGAGGTGGTCCTCGAGCGTCTTCATCACCACGTCGCCGGGGCCGGCCAGCTCGGCGGCGACGTCGTTGGGGAGCTCCAGCTGCGTGCGCATCAGGCGGTGACCAGCACTAGGGAGTGAGCTTCTCCTTGACCACCGCGCTCACACGCTTGCCGTCGGCTCGCCCCTTGACCTGGGGCATCACGAGGGCCATCACCTTGCCCATCTCCTGGGGCGAGCTCGCGCCGGACTGCGCCACGGCGTCGCCCACCAGGGCCTCGAGGTCGTCGTCGGAGAGCTGCTCGGGCATGTAGGAGGCGATGATCTCGGCCTCGCGCTCCTCGGCCTCGGCGCGGTCGCCGCGCCCGCCGTCGCGGTAGGCCTCCGCGGCCTCGAGGCGGCGCTTGCGCTCGCGCTGCAGTACCTGGACCTCGTCGGCGCCCTGCTCCTTCTCGGCCTTCTGGAGCTCGGACACGATCAGGCGCAGCGCGTGGACGCGATCCTTCTCGCGCGCCCTCATCGCGTCCTTGACGTCATGCTGAACCCGTTCCAGTACCGACACGACAAGGATTCTAGATGGGCCCGCCCGAGGAGAAGATCCGCTTCGCGACGTTCGACTGTTACGGCACGCTGATCGACTGGGAGGGCGGTGCGGCCTCGTTCCTCTACGAGCTGGCACGCCGGCACGAGGCCGAGCCACCGCCCGCCCTGGAGCTCCGCAACCGCTGGGAGGAGCTCCAGTTCGAGCGTCTGAGCGGCCCGTGGCGCAGCTACCGCGACGTTCTGGCCGACAGCCTGTCCGAGCTGGCGGGCGAATGCGGCTGGCGCTGGAACGCCCGCGACGGCGAGGCCCTGGCCCGGTCGATGGAGAGCTGGCAGCCCTTTCCCGACACCGTGCCCGCCCTTCGCGCCGCACGCGAGGCGGGGATCGGCCTCTGGATCATCTCCAATTGCGACCGGGCGATCATGGACCACAGCCTCCGGCACATGGACGTCGAGTTCGACGGCGTGACGGTGGCCTCGGATTGCCGCGCCTACAAGCCATCCACCGCCCCCTTCGAACGTGCGCTGCACGAGATCGACGCGCCGCCCGAGCAAATCCTGCACGTGGCCTTCGGCTTCAAGTACGACATCACGCCCGCCCAGCAGATGGGGATGCGTACGTGCTGGGTGAACCGCCATCGGGAGCCGGCGCCCGGCGGCGCGCGCCCTGATCACGAGTGGACGGACCTGTGGCCCTTAGCCGGCCTTAGCTAGTCGAGAATCGCCACCACGCGCGCCGGCGCGGCGCTCGCGCCCGCGATCCGCAGCGGAAAGCAGGCCACGGTGAAGCCGGTGGGTGGCAGCTCGCCCAGGTTGACCAGGCGCTCGATCTGCGCGTAAGGCAGGTCGGCCTGATGGGCGGCCCAGAAGATCCCGGGCTCGTCGCGCTCGAGCGCATCCTGGGCCTGCATGTGCAGCGGGGCGTCCCAGCCCCAGGCGTCGATGCCCATCACGCGCACCCCACGCTCCCACAGCCAGCGCGTGGCCGCCGCGGTCACACCGGGGCCGAGCGCCATGTAGCCGAGGTCGCGTATGTGGGCGTCACGGCCGGTGCGCACCAGCACGATGTCGCCCTCCTGCAGCTGATGCCCGATGCGCTCCAGCTCCTCCTCGACGTCGGCCACGTCGACCGCCTCGCCGTCGGCCTTGGCGGTCATGTCGAGCACCACGCCGGGGCCAAAGAACCACTCGAGCGGCAGCTCGTCGATGGCCTGCGCGCGCTCGCCGGCGATCGTGGAGTTGTAGTGCCACGGGGCGTCCACGTGGGTGGAGTTGTGGGTGCCGAAGCGCGTGAACGTCTCGGTGGCCCAGCCCTCGCCGTCGCGCAGCAGGCGCTTCGGCACCCCCAGCAGCGTCTCGATCTGCGCCGCTCCCGCAGCGTGATCGGCGAACTCGATGTCGGTTCGCAGCGGCTCCGGGGTCTCGGGCGGGCTCGGCTCGATGGGTGCCGAGAGATCGACGATCGGCATGCCGGCGAGCCTAACCGCTCAGCTCAGCAGCACCGCGCTCCAGCCTTGCGAGGACCGCCGCTCGCGCTCGCGCAGCGGGGCGAACGCCGCCGCCACCTCGCCGGCCTCCTCGTCCAGCAGGCCGGAGAGGATCAGTGTCCGCGGCGGCTCCTCCATCAGCTTGGCCACCCGCAGAAGCAGCGGGCGCATGAGGTTGGCCGCGACCGTGTGGGCGGTGGGCGCCGGCCCCTCGCGCAGGTTGTGGCGCTCTACCGAGCTCAGCGCAACCCCGTTGGCAACGGCGTTCTCGCGGGTGGCCTCCAGCGCGGCGAGCTCGTTGTCTGTGGCCACCACCGGGTCGAAGCCGAGCTTGGCGGCGGCGATGGCCAGCACTCCCGAGCCGCAGCCGAGATCGGCGAACGAGCCCGAGGGGTCGAGTTCGAGCATCAGCTCGAGGCACATCCGCGTGGTCGGGTGCGAGCCCGTGCCGAAGGCCTGGCCGGGATCGATCACCAGGTCGAGCGCGTCGGGATGCGGCTCCGACCACGGCGGGCGCACCCACACGCGGCCGCCGACCAGGACGGGCTCGTGGAAATCCCGCCAGCGCTCCGCCCAGTCGCCGGCCACCTCCTCGCCCCGCACGGTTACCAGCGTGCCGGCCACGTCAGCCTCCCCGTCGGGGAACGCGGGCAGCTCACCGGGGGCGCCGTAGATCGCGTACTCCACCCAGCCCTCGCCATCCACCTGCTCTACGCCCGCGGGGGCGAGCTCGAGCAAATCGGCCAGCACGGCCTCGGCCGCCTCGGCGGGCGCCCGAAAGGCGAGCCTGATCAGCGCAACGCCCGCCTGACCTTGGCCAGGATCGACTCGTCGGCGACCTCGCGCAGGTTGGCGTCGGTGAGCGAGTCGCTCAGCTCGGACAGCAGCTCGCGCTGGCGAGGTGTCAGGTTGCGCGGCACGGCGACGTTGAGGACGACCTGCTGGTCGCCCCGCCCCCGGCGGCCGATGGTCGGCATCCCGCGGCCGCGCAGCGTCACAACCGTGCCGGGCTGGGTGCCGGCCGGCACGTCGATCTTCTCGTCGCCGTTCAGGGTGGGCACGCTGACCTTGGTGCCGAGCGCCGCCGCCGGAGCGGGCACGTCGACCACGCTCACGAGGTCGCTGCCGTCGCGCAGGAAGCGCTCGTCCTCGGCCACCCGCACGAGCACGTAGAGATCGCCGGCCGGGCCGCCGTGGTCGCCGCTGTGCCCGCGCCCGGAAAGGCGGATGCGCTGGTCGTTGGCGATGCCCGCCGGTATGTCGACGTCGAGCGTCTTGCGCGTGGCGCGGCGCCCGCGGCCGTCACACGCGCTGCACGCCTCGGAGGCGATGCTCCCCTGGCCCTCGCAGGTGCTGCACACCTGCTCGCGCACGAGCTGGCCGAAGGCCGTCCGGCTGACGGCGCGCACGCGGCCCGCGCCCTGGCAGGTGCTGCAGGTGCGCACCTCAGAGCCCGGCTCGGCGCGGCTGCCGTGGCAGCGCTCGCAGGCGTCGACCAGGTCGTAGGCCACCTCGGCCGAGGTGCCCGACGCCGCCTGGTCGAGCGTGATCTCGACCTCCACGGCCACGTCGCCGCCCTGAACGCGCCCGGAGCCGCCGCGGCCTCCGAAGGCGCCGAAGGGATCGCCTCCGAAGAAGGCGTCGAAGATGTCCGAGAAGGACCCGAAACCGTGGCTGGCCGACGAGAACCCGCGCGAGTCGAGGCCCTCGAAGCCGTATCGGTCGTAGACGGCGCGACGGTCGGGATCGGAGAGGATCTCGTAGGCCTCGGCCGCCTCCTTGAACTTCTCCTCCGCCTCGGGGTCGTGGCGGTTGACGTCGGGGTGAAGCTCGCGGGCGAGCCCACGGAAGGCTTTCTTGATCTCCCGGTCGTCCGCCCCGCGGGCGACGCCGATCACCTCGTAGGGGTCGCGCCTCATTCGTCGTAGACCTCGGCCACGAAGCGGGAGAGCTCACGCGCCGCGTCGCGCACCGCGCCGATCGCGCGGGGATAGTCCATGCGCACCGGCCCGATCACCGACACGGCGCCGAGGTTGCGGCGCGCCAGGCCGTAGTTGGCCGCGACGATCGACACCGTCTGCAGCTCGGGGGTGGGGTTCTCCTGGCCGATCCGCAGGTAGACGCTCGGCTCCGTGAGCGACGCCCGCAGCACCCCGAGTAGCGCCCGCCGGTGCTCGAGCGCCTCCATCAGCCCGGCGATCTGCGAGAGCTCCTGGAAGCGGTGCTCGGAGAGCAGGCGCCCGGCGCCTTCCATGAACAGGTTGGCCTCGGCGGCCTGCTCGAGCTCGGTGAACGCCGAGGCGAGCGTGGCGAGGAAGTCGTTCTCGCGCAGCCCCAGCTCCGGCGCTGTCAACTTGGAGAGGATCATCCGCGAACCCACCTCCATGCCGCCCAGGGCCTCGTTGAGATAGCTGGCGGCCCAGGCCACCAGGCCGGCGTCCACGGGCTCGTCGTAGGAGATCACGCGCTTGGAGACGCCGCCGGTGGAGGTGATCACCACCACCATGGCCACCTGGGGCTGCAGGAGCAGCACCTCGATGCGATGGATGGTGGCGGTCTCGATAGGCGGGGCGGTGACCAGAGCGAGGAGGTTGGTCACCTGAGAGAGCTGCTCGGTCGTGGCCCGCATGGCGTCGTCGACCTGGCGGCGCATCACGGTCAGCTCGAAGGGCTTGCGCGGCACGAGCGAGCGGCCCTGGCTGAGCAGCTCGTCGACGAAGAGCCGGTAGCCGGTGTCCGTGGGCACGCGCCCCGCCGAGGTGTGAGGGTGCTCGAGCAGACCAAGCTCCTCGAGACGAGCGAGCTCGGCCCGCACGGTCGAGGGGCCCCACGGCACGTCGTCCTGCTCGGCCAGCCACTTGGAGGCCACGGGCTGGTCGAGGGCCACGTGGGCTTCGACGAGCTTGCGCAGGATGAAGATTTGCCGTGGGGAGACGTCCACGGCGTTAAATCTAGAGGTGCGCCCGGCAGCGTCGCCGGGCTTCTGGCGAGCGAAAATCGAGGCTACGGAGCGTCGAGCTCGGCTTCGGCGTTGCGGATGATCTGGTTGCCGCCCTGCTCGGCGATCACGTCGACCACCGTTGGCCCGTCGCCGCCCTCGCGCTCGGAGCCAGTGATGGTCATCTCTTGCTCGGGGAAGCCCATGCCGCGGAACTGGACGGAGAGGCGGCGCAGCGTGCGCGGGTCGCCGCCCGCGGCACTCGTGCAGGCCCGCGCCACCTGGGCCATCGAGTAGAGGCCGTGGAGGATGTTGGACGGGAGACCCACCTCCTGGGCGAACTGGGGATCGATGTGGATCGGGTTGAAATCGCCCGACGCGCCCGCGTAGCGGTGGGGCAGGTACCTGTCGGGCGTAACCCTGAGCTCTATGTCCACCTAGACCCCCCGGACGATGTTCGTCCACGTGCCGCGCACGACCTCTTGGCCGTCCTGGTTCACGGACACCGACTCGAACACGTAGAACCCCTTGCCGTCCTTGTCGAAGATGTCCTTGACCGTCGTCGTGGTGGAGATGGTGTCCCCGGCGCACACCGGCTCGCCCCAGACGAACTCCTGGCCGCCGTGGACCATCATGGAGAAGTTGATGCCCACGTCGGGGTCGAACATGCCCGGCCCGACCGAGCCCATGGCGTAGACCACGGCGAACATGGGCGGTGCGGGCACGTCGCGAAAGCCGGCCGCGCGAGCCCGCTCGCGGTCGAAGTAGACCGGGTTGTCCTCCCCCACCGCCGCGGCGTACTCGCGGATCTTCTCCTTGCCCACCTCGTACTCGTAGGGCGGGTAGGTCTTTCCGACGGCTTCGGTCTTCACGGGCACGGCTGCGGCAGTGTACGCAAAGAATGCGCCGCTACCTGGACCTGATTCGGACGCCGGGCGTGCCGCCTCTGCTGGTGGCCGGGGCGATCGGCCGGCTGCCCTACGGCATGAGCATCCTGGCGCTGGTCCTGCTGCTGAGGGCGGAGGGGTTCTCCTACGCCGAGGTGGGGATCGTGACCGCCGCGGAGGGGCTCGCGCTGGGGCTCACCGCTTCTCTGCTGGGCCGTACGGTCGATCGGGTCGGCCCCTCGCGGGTGCTCGCTGCCACGGCCTGCGTGAGCCTCGCCACCCAGTTGGGACTGGTGGCGGCGGCACTGGGCGGCGCGGGGATCGCGGCCCTGGCGGCGCTCGCTGCCGCCGGCGGGGCGAGCACGCCCCCGCTGTCTCCGGTGATGAGAACACTGTGGCCGGGACTGGTCGGGCGCGACCGCCTCGACACGGCGTTCGCCTACGACGCCCTGCAGCTGGAGCTGTTCTTCATCACCGGCCCCCTGCTGGTGGTGCTGATCGCCGGCGCCGCCTCGCCCGCGGCGGCCGTGATCACCGGAGTGGTGATGCAGGGCGCGGGTGCGCTCGCCTTTGCCGGTGCCCGCGCGACGCGGCGCTTCTCCCCGGCCCGCCGCGATGGTCGAGCCATCGCGGGAGCCCTGGCGGCGCCGGGTATGCGGCTCTTCGTGCTGGCGCTCGCGTTGGCCGGCGTGTCGATCGGGGCGCTCGAGATCGGCATTCCGGCCTTCGCCGAGCGCGAGGGCTCCCGTGGCGACGCCGGCTGGCTCTTCGCCCTGTGGGCCGCGGGGTCGCTCGCGGGCGGCCTCTGGTACGGCGCTCGCGACTGGCGCCTGTCCCCTCGGCGTCGCTACCTCGTCCTGGCCGGCGGGCTGGCGCTGGGAATGGCGCCGCTTCCCCTCGCCGGCTCGCTGCCCGTATTCGCGGTGCTGGCGGTGGTGGCGGGCCTGGGTCTCGCGCCCGTCACGGCGGCGGCGTACTCGGTGATCGAGGAGCTGTCGGCCGAGGGCTCCGTCACGGAGTCGTTCGCCTGGCAGGTGGTCGGCGCCGTGCTCGGCGGCGCCGTCGGGGTGTGGCTGGCCGGCGTCCTGGTCGACGCGCTGAGCGTTGAGGCGGCGCTGGCTCTGGCGCCCGCCATGGCCACGTGCAGCCTGCTCGTTGCCCTGGTGGGGATCGGGCGCTCGGTCGAGGGCTAAGCCGCGGTGCGCAGCGCTTGGGCCTCGGCCAGCGTCGCCAGCTTGCGCAGCGCCGCTTCCTCGATCTGGCGCGTGCGCTCGCGGGTGAGACCGAAGGTCTTGGCCACCTGGTCGAGGGTGCGGGCCTGCTCGGCGCCCAGGCCGAAGCGCAGCTCGACGATGCGGCGATCGCGGTAGGAGAGGTGGTCGAGCACCTCGTACAGCCGCTGGTGCATCAGCGACTCCACCGCCGCCTCGTAGGGGCTGGGCGTCGACTCGTCGGGAATCAGCTCGCCGAACTGAGCGGCGTCGGCGTCGTCGCCGACCGGCTTGTCGAGCGACACCAGCTGCTGGGCCGCGCGCATGATCACGTCGGCCTCGACCGGATCCACCCCGGCGAGCTCGGCGATCTCCTCGACCGTCGGGTCGCGGTCACCCTCCGCCTCCAGCTTGCGCTGGGCGCCGTCGAGCTTCTTGAGGATGTTGTCGATGTGGATCGGGATGCGGATCGTGCGCGCCTTGTCCGCGATGGCCCGGGAGATGGCCTGGCGAATCCACCAGGTCGCGTAGGTCGAGAACTTGAAGCCCTTGCGGAAGTCGAACTTCTCGACCGCGCGCACCAGGCCGATCGTGCCCTCCTGGATCAGGTCCAGGAACGGGAGTCCCTGGTTGCGGTAGCGCTTGGCGATCGACACCACGAGGCGCAGGTTCGCGCGCGTCATGTGGTCCTTGGCGTCGAGGTCGCCGCGCTCGATCCGCTTGGCCAGCGCGATCTCCTCGTCGGCGGTGAGCAGCGGGGTCTGCGCGATGCCGTCGAGGAACTGCTGGAGCGCGTCGACCGTCGGGTCGGGAGCGCTTTGGGGATTGATTGTTTCCGTGGCCACGAAGGCCAAGCTACGACCGCGTCCTAAGGACGACCTAAATCCTCTTGCAGAGCGCAACCAGGCGCTTGGCCCCCAGTTCGTACGGGGTGCGCCGCGCCGCGTCGCCGAGCACGTGATCGACCCGGAATCCGGCGCCCTCCAGCAGCCGGACCACCTCCGCCGCGGTGTACACGTGGTGAATCACCGGCCCGCGCTCTGTGCGGCCCTGGCGGTCGCTGAACGTGAAGTCGCCCAGCAGACGGCTGCGCGGTCCGTCATAGACGTGGCGGGCGACCATGGTCACCCCGCCCGCCTCGTGCTCGATCTCCGCGTGGAAAGCGGGCAGCAGCGACTCGGCCACCGTCATGCTCTCGAGCAGAAACGAGCCTCCGGCCCGCAGAGCCCGGTGCGTCGACGCGAGGTGCTCGACGGTGCCCTCGTGAGGCAGGTAGCCGAAGCTGTTGCCCCAGCACACCACGGCGTCGAAGCCGCCCTCGGGCAGAGCACGCAGGTCGCCGTGCTCGAAGCGGGCTCGGATGCCTCGCGCGGCGGCCACGCGCCGGCCCTCTCTCACCTCCTCCTCGGAGATGTCGATGCCCGTGACGTCGAGGCCGCGCTCGGCCAACCTCACCGCGATGCGCCCGGCGCCGCACGGGGCGTCGAGCACCCGCGAGCGGGCGGAGAGGTCGAGCAGCGCGGCGATGGCCTGCGCGTCATCGTCGGCCCACGGCTCGGAGGCCGCGCGCCAGAACTTCGCCTTCAGTCCGGTGTTGAAGCCGACGAACCAGTCGTCGGCGATCTGCGTGTGCACTTCGGTACTTCCTTTCGGCTCAGGTGAAACGTGCGCGGATCAGCGCGCCGAGCCGTCGGCCGGATGCTGCAAGCGGATTGGGTGACGATGCTTGAGCAGAGGCGTCGGCCGAGATGCTACCGGCGCAGGAAGTCGCGCACCAGCCCCGCCGTGACGCCGGGATTCTCGAGCGACGCCAGGTGGCCGGCGCGCTCGACGCGGGCGCCCCGGGCGCCGTCGATCTCGCGCTCCAGGCGCTCGCCGATGGCGTGGAAATCCGCCTTGTCGAGCTCCCCCACGACGACCAGGGTGCGGGCCCGTACCGAACCGAGATCGATCGGATCCGGCTCGCCCTCCTCGGCCTCGGATTCGCTCTGCAGCTCGAAGGCGCGCTCCTGCATCTCGATCACCCGCCCGCGAAGCTCGGGACCGGCGGCCTCCGACAGCCAGAAGTCGGCGTTCAGCTCCGCGGCCGCGCGCCATTCGCCCTGTTCGAGCAGCGCTCCCTCCTGCTCGTCGTAGCGCTTCATCTCCTCCGACCAGTCGTGGTCGGAAATCGGTGCGCCGAGCAGCACGAGGTCGGTCACCAGCTCCGGGCGCCGCGCGGCCAGCTCGAGGCAGACGAGACCGCCGAACGAGCTCCCCACCAGTGCGGCCGGGCCCCCGCCCAGGGCGGCCTCGAGGTCCTCGGCGTGGGAGAACTCGCCCGCGGGCGGCAGGGGGGTGTTGCCGAAGCCCCGCATCTCGTAGGCGGTGGCGCCCGGCAGGTCGAAGCCGTCCCACATGCGGGCGTCGCAGATGCCGGAGTGGACGAGCAGGATCAGAGCGCCCGGCTGAGCTTCGTGGAGCCGTCACAGCGCCCGGCAACGCGCAGCCGGGCGATGCGCCGACCGGCCTGGATCAGCTCCACGCCAGCGTGCCCCGCTCGGGTGGGTGGCGAAGAGCGCGCCGCCGCCCGCCGGATCGGCGACAAAGAACGTCGGCAGGGGCGCGGCGGGGGAGCCGGGCGGGGCCGCCTGGGCCGCCGTCGAGGCGGCCGCCATCGCGCGAATGAGGCTTGGACCAAGGCGCCGGGCCTACTTCTTGCCGTTGTCCTCGCCCGACAGCTCAAGTACGGCAAGGAAGGCCTCCTGTGGGACCTCGATGCGACCCACCTGCTTCATGCGCTTCTTGCCCTCCTTCTGCTTCTCGAGCAACTTGCGCTTGCGGCTGATGTCGCCGCCGTAACACTTGGCGATCACGTCCTTGCGCATAGGCTTGACCGATTCGCGGGCGATGATCTTCGAGCCGATCGCCGCCTGGATCGCGACCTCGAACTGCTGGCGCGGGATCTGCTTGCGCAGGCGCTCGGTCAGGCCGCGGCCGGCCGCGTAGGCCTTGTCGCGGTGGACCACCATCGACAGCGCGTCGACGTTGTCGCCGGCGAGCAGGATGTCGAGCTTGACCAGATCGCCCTCGCGCATGCCCAGGAACTCGTAGTCGAGCGAGGCATACCCGCGCGTGCGCGACTTGAGCTGATCGAAGAAGTCGAGCACGATCTCGGCCAGCGGGAGGTCGTACTGCAGTTGCACCCGGTAGGGGCTGAGGAAGGTCATGTCGACGTGGGTGCCGCGCCGCTCCTGGCAGAGCTCCATCACCGCTCCCACCTGCTCCTTGGGGGTGAGGATCGTGGCCCGGATGTAGGGCTCCTGGATCGACTCGATCAGCCCCCGGTCGGGCATGTCCGACGGCGAGTGGACCACGGCCTCGCTGCCGTCGGTGAGGTGAACGTCGTACTCGACGTTGGGCGCGGTGGCCAGCAGCTCCAGGTCGTACTCGCGCTCGAGGCGCTCGCGCACGATGTCCATGTGCAGCAGGCCCAGGAAGCCACAGCGAAAGCCGAAGCCGAGCGCCTCGCTGGTCTCGGGCTCCCAGGTGAGCGCGCCGTCGTTGAGCACCAGCTTCTCGAGCGCGTCGCGCAGGTCGGGGAACTGGTTGGTCTCCACCGGGAAGAGCCCGCAGAAGACCATCGGCTTGATCTCGCGGTAGCCGGGGAGGGGCTCGCTCGCCGCCCCCTTCTCGGTGGTGAGCGTGTCACCGACCCGCAGCAGCGAGACGTCCTTGATGCCTGTGATCAGGTAGCCGACCTCGCCGGCGTTGAGCACCTCGACCGGCGACATCGCCGGCCCGAAGAAGCCGATCTCGTCGATCTCGGCCTGGGTGCCGGTCTGCATGGCGCGGATCGCGTCGCCCTTGCGCAGGCGCCCGTCGACCACCCGGATGTAGGCCACCACGCCGCGGTACTGGTCGAACTCGGAGTCGAAGATCAGCGCCCGCGCGGGGGCGTCGGGATCACCCTCGGGGGCGGCACGCGCTCGACCAGGGCCTCGAGCAGGTCGGTCACGCCCTCGCCGGTCTTGGCCGAGATGCGGATCACTGCGTCGGGATCGTCACCCAGCAATTCGCCGATTTCCCCGGCCACCCGCTCGGGCTCGGCGCCCGGCAGGTCGATCTTGTTCATGGCGGGGATCAGCTCGAGACCGGAGTCGACGGCCAGGTAGGTGTTGGCCACGGTCTGAGCCTCCACGCCCTGTGAAGCATCGACCACGAGCAGGGCGCCGTCACATGCGGCGAGCGAGCGGGAGACCTCGTAGGTGAAATCGACGTGACCGGGGGTGTCGATCAGATGAAGGCGATAGAGCTTGCCGTCGTTGGCGGTGTACTCCACGCGCACGGCCTGGGCCTTGATCGTGATGCCGCGCTCGCGCTCGAGATCCATGGTGTCGAGCATCTGGGGGCGGTGGTCGCGAGGATCGACGGCCCCGGTGATCTCGAGGATGCGATCTGCCAGCGTCGACTTCCCGTGGTCGATGTGGGCGATGATCGAGAAGTTGCGGATGTTGCCGGCCGGCGCTGCCATGGGTCCTACGAGTATGCCGATGGATCCGAGTGACATCGAGATCCTTCGTGAGGTGTTCGCGGCGTTCGCGCGGCGTGACGTCGAGACCGTGCTCGCGCACGCCGCCGACGACGTCGTCTTCAGCCCGATGACGGCGGACTACGCGGGTCGCAGTGAGGCCTACAGCGGGCACGACGGGATCCGCGATTACTTTCGCGACGTGGGCACCGTGTGGGACCAGATCACGGTGACCCCCAGGAAGTTCCGCCAGGTCGGCGACGCGGTGCTCGTGACCGGCAAGATCAGCGCGGTCGCTCCCGGCCGCCTGGTCGCCGGCTCGACCGGCTGGATCTGGCGCCTGCGCGACGGGAAGATCGTCTACGGGCGGGTCTATCCGTCGGCGGGCGCGGCCATCGCGGCGATGAGGGACAGCGGCTAGCCCTCCGGCCGGCGCCGGGCGCGCAGCAGGTAGTCGACCTGCTCCTGCTTCCGCATGATCATGTGCTCGAGGCGGTGCTCGACGGCCTCGGAGGCAGCCTCCCGCCCGGTCGGCTCGATGGCGGCCTGAAGCGCTTCGAGCGCCTCGGACTCGCAGTCGATCAGCCGGTCGATGGCCTGGGCGGGGTCGGGGGTGAACTCGAACTCGCCCACGTCGGTGGTGGGCTGTCCGCCGAGGGCGGTGACCTTCTCGGCCAGGCGCGTGGCGTCCTCGAGCTCCGAGATCGCATGCTCGTTCATCTTGTCCGCGTGGGCCTGGTACTCGAGCCCGATCACGCTCCCGGCGGTGATCGAGTACATGAGAACCGAGCGGTGCTGGAGGCGCAGCGCTTCGTTGAGCGCCTCGATCTGGGCATCGACATCCATCTTCTCGTCGGGGGACATGAGCGCTCCCTTACCCGCCCGGGCGCCTGCGGCTAACGAGCAAATCGCGTATCTGGCGTGCTTCCGGTATCCGCAGCGCCCACACCGCGGCGCCGTAGACAACGATTCCGGCGGCGATTGCGCTCAGCACGGCCAGGGCCTGGGCCAGAAACTCGCGGCCGAGGAGCTCGTCGATCCCGCGCCAGACGCCGTAGGACACCGCGCCCAGCAGCGTGGCGGCCACCAGCATCCGCAACCCCACCGCGAACGTGCGCGCCCCCTCCACCCCGCCGAGCTGGCCGCGCAGCAGCCAGCCCTGAGCCACGCACATGACCACCGTGCCCGCCACGGTCCCGACCACGATGCCGGCGATGCCGAAGGGCTCGTAGAGCGCCGCCGCCAACGCGGCGTTCACCAGCAGGTTGACGCCGCTCAGCGCGGTGGTGGCCCAGGGCTGCTGAAGGCTGAAGAAGGTGCGAGAGAAGAGCAGGCTCACCCCCTGGAAGGGCAGCGAGATCGACCACCACACGAGCGCGGTCGAGGTGAGCTCGGTCGCCCGGGGGCCGAACTCTCCGCGCTGGTAGATGAGCTGGGTGATGGGCTCGGCCAGCACGGCCATGAGTACCGCGCTGGGGATGAGCAGCAGGCAGATCTGCCGCACTCCGTTGCCCATGGTGCGCCGCAGGTCGTCACGCGCGCCGCGCGCGGCAAAGCGAGCGAGCGTGGGAAAGAGAATTGTCGCTATGGAGATGCTGAACAGGCCCTGCGGAAGCTGGTAGATGCGAAACGCCTTGTCGATCGCCGCCGGCGCCTGGTCTGACACGAGGGTGCCGAAGCGGAGGTTGATCACCAGGCTCAGGTTGATCAGGCCGAGCGCGAGGGTCACCGGCAACATCAGCTTGAAGACGCGCCGGACGTGCTCGTTGCGCCAGTCGAAGCTCACGGAATATGTCCCGCCGCGGCCGCGCAGCGCGGGCAGGGGCAGCAGGAACTGGACGACCGTTCCCACCAGGATCCCGATCGCGTATGCGTAGATCTCGTCGTCCTCCGAGAGCACGGGGACGAGGATCAGCATCGCGCCGATGATCACCACGTTCCACGCCACCGGTGCGAGCGCGGGCAGGCTGAAGTGGTCGAAGGAGTTGAGCATCCCGACCACAACCCCCGAGAGCGCGAGCAGCACGAGGATCGGGAACATCAGCCGTGCCAGGCTGACGGTGAGGTCCTGCAGCGCGGGGTTGTCGTCGAAGCCCGGCGCGAACACGGTCATCAGCGGCTCGGCGAAGAGCACGAAGAGCGCGGTGAGGGCGCTGGTGGCCAGCAGGATCAGGAAGAACAGGCTCGAGGCGACCCGGAACGCCTCCCGGCGCTCGCCCTTCTCGAGCAGCTCGGTGAACACCGGCACGAAGGCGCCCTGGAGCGCCGCGTCGGCGAACAGCGCCCGCACGAGGTTGGGCATCTGGAAGGCGATCGTGAAGGCCGACATCGCCCCGCTGACGCCGAACAGGCTCGCCGCCACCACCTCTCGGGCCAGGCCGAGGACCCGCGAAAGGCCGGTGGCGAAGGAGAAGAAGGCGGTGTTGCGGGCGAGCCGGCGGGCGTGGCCGTGCCGGTCGGCCGCGGGCGCGTCCGCCCCGGGAACGTCGGTGGTCACGCGCTACACTGGGCCTCCGCCGCGTCGGCGATTCAGGCGCGGCGTCGGTGCGTATATGGCCAACATTCCTTCACAAGAAAAGCGGATCGACCGGGCGGAGCGCGAGCGGTTGGAGAACCGCCGCCGTACGTCGCAGGTCAAGACCTGGTTCCGCCGGCTCGAGAATGCCGTCGGCGAAGGCGACTCTTCCCGTATCGAGGAGGAGCACCGCGGCCTCGTGTCGCGCATCGACAAGGCCGTGAAGACAGGCGCGCTGCACCGCAACAACGGGTCCCGCAAGAAGGCCCGCGCGTCGCGCATCCGCTCGCGCGCCTCCTAGAGGCCACGGTGGAGACCAGACTGCTCATCCGCGGCGAGCAGGTGGCGGGCGAGGGTGCCGAGCTCGCCGTGGAGAACCCGGCTACCGAGGAAACCGTGAGCGACCTCCGGGGAGCTTCGCCCGAGCAGGTCGACGCCGCCATCGCCGGCGCACGCGAGGCCGCTCGTGGGTGGGCGGCCACCCCGGCGGTGGAGCGTGCCGAGATGCTCCACGAGGCGGCCACCCGAATGCGCGCGATGACCGAGGAGCTCGCGACCGCGCTCACGAGTGAGGGCGGCAAGCCGCTGATCGAGAACCGCGACGAGGTGGGCTGGACCGCGGCCGCCTTCGACTACTACGCGGAGATGGGACGCAACTTCGCGGGCCGCGTGATCCCCTCGATCGAGGCCACCCAGCTCGCCCTGGTCACCAAGGAGCCAACCGGTGTGTGGGGCGCCATCGTGCCGTGGAACTACCCGCTGCTGCTCCTGTCCTGGAAGCTCGCCCCCGCGCTGGCGGCGGGCAACACCGTCGTGGCCAAGCCATCGGAGGTCACGCCGATCTCCACCCTGATGCTCGCCGAGTGCTTCGCCGACCTGGGCCCGGGAGTGGTCAACCTCGTGGCCGGGGCGGGCGACGTGGGCGCCGCCATCGTCGAGGACGAGCGCATCGACGGCGTGGCCTTCACCGGGTCGGTGGCCACCGGCAAGAAGGTGGCGGTCACGTGCGCGCAGCGCGTGGCGCGCATGAACCTGGAGATGGGTGGCAAGGACCCCTTCATCGTGTGCGCCGACGTCGGCGCCGACGTGGCGGTGGCGGCCAAGGGCGGCGCCTGGGCGGCCTACCTCAATGCGGGGCAGGTGTGCACCTCGGCCGAGCGCTTCTACGTGCAGAGTGAGATCTACGACGACTTCGTGGAGGCGTTCGTCGCCCAGGCCCGAGAGCTGCGCGTCGGCGATCCCTTCGACGAGAGCACCGACGTCGGGCCGATGGTCTCCGCCCCTCAGCGGGCCAAGGTCGAGGCCCAGCTCGAGGCCGCCGTGGCGGCCGGCGCCGAGGTGCTGGTCGGCGGCGACCGTGCAGGCCAGGAGCGCGGACACTTCTTCGCGCCCGCGGTGGTCACCGGAGCGCCCGCCGAGACCGATCTCCTCAGCGAGGAGACGTTCGGGCCCGTGGCGCCGATCGTGCCGGTGGGCTCGCTCGACGAGGCGATCGAGCTGGCCAACTCCACTCGCTTCGGGCTCGGCGCGAACGTCTACACGCGCGACCTCGAGACGGCCGTGCGCTGCCTGCGTGAGATCCGCGCAGGCACGGTCTGGATCAACGACCCCCTCACCGACAACGACGCCGGGCCGTTTGGCGGCTTCAAGCAGTCGGGCATGGGGCGCGAGCTGGGCCAGGAGGGCCTGGAGGCCTTCCAGGAGACCAAGCACGTGCACATCGAGACCAAGATCGCCCCCAAGGAGTGGTGGTACCCCTACGCGCCGGGCGACGACGCGCCGCCCTCCGGCGCCGGCGCCTGATTGGACGAGGGGGCGGGCTCTGCCCGCACCGGAGTGAGGGGTTCCAGCAGGCGCTCCATCACCATCACGTCGCGCCATTCGCCGTCGAGGCGGCCGTGGCGGAGGTGCAGCCCCACCTCGCGCCATCCATTACGCCTGACCAGCCGCACGCTGGCCTCGTTCTCGGCGAACAGCTTGCCGGTGAGCTTCCAGTAACCGAGCTCCTGCGCCCGGCCGGTCAGCTCGGCCAGCAAGGTCGTGCCGATACCCCCGCCGCGCGCCTCCCGGTCGACGTAGACCGACACCTCCCCCACTCCGGAGTAGGCCGCGCGGTCGCTGTAGGCGGCGATCCGCGCCCAGCCGAGCACCCTCTCCGCCGTGGCCACCAGAACGGGCAGCCGCTCGCCTCCTTCGAGCCAGGCCAGGATGTCCGAGCCGCTGCGCGGGTCGGTCTCGAAGGTCGAGCTCCGCTCGGCGATGCCGGCGTTGTAGATCTCGGCGATGCGCGGCGCATCGGCGGGCCGGGCGGGGCGAACCTCCGCCGGCACCGAGCTCAGGCCGTGGCCCGGGCCAGCGCCAGCGAGAAGGCCGTGTCCTCGTCGAGGACGACCGCGCCCCCACCGCGCATGTCGATCTCGAGGTCGGCGAACACGCAGATCGCGCGCTCCAGCGCCGCGCGGTCGGCCTTCTTGGCGCGGGCCACCGTCTTCTTGGCCAGCCACGGCGGGGCGCGCAGGGCCTCGCTCACCTTGGCGTCGGGCAGGCCCGAGTCGAGCAGTGCGGCCGCACGGTGCACCTCGCGCAGGCGGCGGACCACCGGGAAGATGAGCCGTCCCGGCCGCTCTCCGTGGGCCTCGAGCTGCTCGGCCAGCGCGAGCGAAGCGGGCAGGTCGCCCGCCACGAGGGCGTCGGCCAGGTCGTAGACCTGAGGCGCAGAGTCGCGGGCGGCCATGGCGTCGACATCGGCCGCGGTCACGTCGGTGCTCGGATGAATCGCCAGCGCCAGCTTCTCCAGCTCGCGCGAGAGCCGCTGCTGACTCGTGCCCACCAGCGCCACCAGCTGCTTGGCGGTGTCGGATTCCATCTGGAGGCCGAGCTCGCGCGCGCGGCCGGCGGTCCACTTGGGCACCTCCCACGGTTTGGGCGCGGCGTACTCGCGCACCTCTCCGCCCGCCCCCTCGACCGCCTTGCACAGCTGCTTGGGAGCCTTGCCGCGCACGATGGTCACGAGAACGGTCTCGGGCGGCATGTCGGCGAGCGCGGCCTCCAGCGGAGCGAGCTGAGGCGCCTTCCATGCCCCGGCGTCGTCGACCAGCACGTAGCGGGTGCCGGGATCGAAGGTCAGCGCCGACAGCGCCAGCACCACCTCCTCGGGCTCGCTCGAGCGAGCGTCGAAGGTCTCGAGCCCACCCGGCCCCCGCTCCTCCTCGGCCCGGCGGCGCACCCGCGCGCGCCAGGCGTCGATCTTGGCGTCGTCGTCGCCGCAGACGAGGTAGGCGGGCTTCAAATCCGGCACGCGCCGGATTCTAGGCCCGCCCTCGGCTCGTTCTCAGGGGGATGCGCAGATGACGTACGCGCGCACCGAGATCGTGCCCGCGTTGTCGGTGTTGTGGTCCAAGTTGAACACCTGAGCCTCCCAGCCGGTCGGCGACGTTCCGCTGGACTTCGGCCGCGAATCGCTGACCGCCATGTCCCTCGCATTGCCGTTGGTCATCTGGAAGCCGCCGCCCGTAGCCACTTCGCCGGGCTGGCAGTCGACTGACGCGTAGCCCCAGGAGTCCGCTTCGGCTATCGCCAGGGCGCTCTCCCGGGTTGTCACGTGCGTGGCTCCCGACGGGCCGACGTCGCCCTTGGGGCCCTGTGCGCCCTGCGGGCCGCGTAGGCCCTCGCGCTGGGACGCCTTGAAGTCGTTCAGGAGCAGCGAACCCCGCTTCACCTTCGGCGAAGTCACGCTGTTCTTCTTGAGCTGCGTCCCGCCCACCGAGGCTTTGGGCAGATTGAGCGCCGCGTAGCTGCTCCCGCCCAGGGCGAGGAACAAAGCAAGGGTGGCGATCACATTGGCGTAGGAAAGACGTGAACTGAAGCGAGACAACATCGTTGGGCCTCCTTGGTTGGGTGTCTGAGCTGCTTTCTGAGGACCCAACCGGGCACGCCGCCGCGAATTACGGTGCGCTAGCGCTCGGTCTTCACATCCATCGCCGCTCGGCCGATGGTGAGCGTGACCGTGCCCTCGCGATCGGTGCGGTGGGTCTCTACCCCGGCCGCGCCGAGCGCCGCGAGGGTCGAGGGCGTGGGATGGCCGTAGGTGTTGGGCCCCACCTCGATCGCGGCCAGCTCGGGATCGAGCTCGGTCAGGGCCCGCGGCAGGCCCGGATCGGCGCTGCCGTGGTGAGGCACCTTCATGGCGTCGACGTCGGGAAGGTCGAGCGCCAGCAGGGCCTCGCTCTCGGCGTCGGCCGACAGGAGCAGGTCGAACCAGCCCGAGCTGACCACCGCCACGACCGCGCGCGGGTTGGGATCCTCGGGCGCCGGGCCGGGCGGGCGGGGCGCAGGTGAGAGCACCTGGACGTGCAGACCGCCCCCGGCCAGGCTCAGCTCGAGCGGCGCCGTGGCGGCGATGCGCCGCACGCCGCGCGCCGACGCCTCGCGCAGCACGGCCGCGAACCCGGCGTCACGCGAGCCGTCGCCGCCGTCGAGCAGGGCGTCGACGGGAAAGCGGCGCAGCACCTCGACCAGGCCGCCGTGGTGGTCGCGCGAGGCGTGCGTGGCCACCACCAGCGCGAGACGCCTGACCCCGGCGCGGCGCAGCAGCCGGGCCACTCCGGCCTCGGGCGGCCCGCCGTCGAAGAGAATTGCGGTGCCGTCGGGGTGCTGGACGAGCGTGGCGTCGCCCTGCCCCACGTCGAGAAATCTCACGGTCACGCGGTCGGGCGGAGCAGGCGTGCGCAGCGCCGAGGCCGCGCCGGCCACCGCCACCGCCGCGAGCGCGACGGTCACGGCCGCGCGCCTCGTCGCGGAGAGCCGGCGCCATCTCGCCAGCAGCTCGAGCGCCCGGGGCGCCAGCGGGCGTGCGGCGTGGCGCAGCGCCAGCACAGCCGCGCCCATGGCGGCGTAGGCGCCAATCACCGCCGCGGGCGAGCCGAGCGGCAGTGCGACCTGGCCGAGAGGCAGATCGGCGAAACGCTCGGCCAGGGCGGCGATCAGGCCCACCGGGAGCGCGGACACCGCGCCCAGCGCCGCCGCCAGGCCTTCCGGCGCGCCCGTCTGCCCGGCCGCGATCTTGAGCATCCCGAGCCACATCGCCGGCGCCACCGCGGGCAGGGCCAGCAGGTTGGCGGGCAGGCCGGCCAGTGGGACGGAGCCGAAGTGATGGGCGAGCAGGGGCGCCGTGGCCACCGTGGCGGCAAGCGTGATCGCCACCCCGTCGGCCAGCGCCTGAGCGCTCCAGCGGGCGGCGCGCGGCTCGGCGGGCACGAGCTCTTCCACTCCTCGTCGCAGCACGCGCGCCATGGGAACGCCCAGCGCGAGGATGCCCACCACGGCGGCAAAGGAGAGCTGCCAGCCGGGATCAGCCCAGGCCCGCGGATTCCAGGCCAGGGTGGCGGCCGCGGCCAGCAGCAGCGCGTAGGACCGCGACGCGGGCCTCGAGGCCGCCATCGCCGCGATACCCGCCAGCCCCATGGCCCCGGCGCGCTGTAGGGAAGGGCCCGCGCCGGCTAGCGGGACGTACAGCGCGATCAGCGCGCCGAGCACCACCAGTCGCGCGCGCAGCCCGGCTCCGGCCAGCACCAGCACCGGCAGCGCGAGCGCCGCGAGCAGCATCACATTCTGGCCCGACACCGCCAGCAGATGAGCCAGGCCGCTGGCCCGGAAGTCATCACGCACCGCCTCGCTGATGAGCTCGTCCTGGCCCAGGACCATGCCGCGCAGCAGCGCGGCCTCGCCCGGCTCGAGGCCCGCCGTGACCCCGCGTTCCGCACGCGCCCGCATGCGGTCGAGCAGACCGGCCGCGCCGCCGCGGCGGCCGCCCGTGAGCTCGGCGCTCTCCAGCCACAGCTCGCCGGCGATCCCACGCCGGCGCAGGTAGAGGGCGAACGGGCTCTCGCCCAAGGCATGGGTCCGGCCCTCCAGCCGCAGCTCGGCGCCGGGGCGCGCGCCCGCGGGTAGAGGAGCCCAGCGCGGGATACGCAGCAGCAGCCGAGCCCCGCGCACCGGGCCACCCGTCAGCTCGACCTCGGCCGAGGCGCCGAAACGGCCCGGGCGGGGCGGTGTGAGGAGGTGGGCGCGCTCCTGGACCCGCGCGCCGTCGCTCACCCGCGACGCCGAGCCGTCGATGGCCGCCAGGCGCCAGTCGCCCGCCAGGGCACCGGCCAGGACCAGGGCCGCCGCCCCGGCGCCCAGGCGTGGTGACCCAATGACGGCCAGCAGCGCGAACACGGTCAGCGCGCTCAGGGCCACGAGCTCGGGCCGCGATTCGGCCAGCCCCAACCCCGTCGCGGCGCAGCCCACCAGCACGTGGAACGGCCGCGCCGCGAGGGCGGACATGCGGTCGCTCTTCACCGTTCAGAGCTGGAGCGCCTCGCGCAGCGTCTCGAAGCGTTTCTCCCCTATGCCCTCCACCTCCTGCAGCTCCTCGAGGGAGCGAAAGCCGCCGTTCTCGGTCCGGTACTCGACGATCCGCTCCGACAGCGTCGGCCCGATCCCGTCGAGCTCGTCCAGCTGTTCGGCGCTGGCGATGCCCAGGCTCAGCTTCGGTGCTCCCGGGGAGCCGGGCTCGAGCTGCGCCGTTCCGGCCAGCGCCGCCGCGGTGCCGGCGGGGCCGCGGGCCGGCACGATCACCTGCTGCCCGTCCTCGACCGGCGCGGCCAGGTTGACCGCCGTGAGGTCGGCGCGGCGGGTGGGCCCGCCGGCCCGAGCCAGCGCCCGGGCCACACGCGCGCCCGCGCGCACGCGCACCACGCCGCCGCGGCGCACCGCTCCGGCCACGTGCACGTACAGTCCCGCGGAGTCTGTGGCCGCCCTTCGCCCGGGCGCCTGCGGCTCGCGCTCCACCTTCACCGGCGCGCCGCCGCCCGCCTCGGCTCCGGAGGCCGTGAACCGCCACAACGCAAACGCCGCGACGCCGGCCACCACGAGCCAGATCAGGGTGTTGTGCGCCGGGCGTTCTCCCACCCGCTCGACCGTACGGGCCGGCGCGTTACACGTGGGTGACGAGGGTGACGATCGTGCTCAGCGCACCTCGAAGCCGCTCAGGCCCTCGGGCTGCTCCTCGGTCGTGTCGGTGCTGTCCACGTCCGCGGCCCTCGGGCCGCTCTCGCAGAACTCGACGAGAGCGCGGACGTCATCGGGCCGCCCCTCGAACACGGCTTCCACGGCGCCGTCGTCGCGGTTTCGCACCCAGCCGGCCAGGCCGCGCCCCGAGGCCTCGCGCTTCGTGCTGTCGCGAAAGAAGACTCCCTGAACGCGACCGTGCACCACCACGCGCCGGCGGATCGACTCGCTCATAGAATCACCGCGATGGAAACTAGCGCGACTGAAGCGACCGGCGCGAGCGTCGAGCCCGCATGGGGAGTCGACTCCGAGTACGGCACGCTCCTGGACGTCCTGCTCTGCCCGCCGGACACCTTCCGGTGGCTGCCCACCAGCGTGATCTCGCGCGCCACGATCGACTCGGGCCTGGTGTTCAGCCGCGACGACGCGGTCCGCCAGCACGCCGAGATGGTGTCCGTCTACGAGGAGGCGGGCGTGACCGTCCACCTCCTCGAGGACGATCCCGCCCTTCCCTACCAGGTCTTCGCGCGCGACTCGAGCATCAACCTCCCCGACGGGCCGATCGTCACGCAGTGCGCCCAGTGGTGGCGCCGCGGGGAGTACGCGCCGGTCATCCGTTTCTACCAGGAGCGCGGCATCGCGATCAAGAACATGGTCACGGCGGGATCCTTCGAGGGCGGCGACTTCATGATCCTCGAGCCCGGCGTAGCCGCGATCGGCACCGGCGAGGAGCGCACCCAGGTGCAGGCGGCGGAGCAGGTGGCCGGATGGCTCGAGGCCGAGGGCTGGGAGGTGCGCGTGGAGCGGATCCCGCCGCACTTCCTGCACATCGACGTGCTCGCCTGCATGCTGGGCGAGAAGCTGGCCGCGGTCTGTGTCGAGCAGGCCTCCACCGGTTTCGTGAAGTGGCTCGAGGACAAGGGGGTGGAGATAGTGCCGGTATCGCTGGCCGCCGCCTTCAAGCTGGGCGTGAATGGCGTGTGCCTGGGCGGCGACCGCGTGCTCTCCACGGCCGAGTCGGGCGAGCTCAACGAGCGGCTGCGCGCGCTGGGGCTGACCGTCTACGACCCCGAGCTCTCGGCCTTCACGCTGGGCGGCGGCGGCGCGCACTGCCTGATGCAGGCGATTCGCCGCGAGCGGGTCGCCTAGCCCGGCTCGATTGCCACGCGCAGCGTCCGCAGCTTGCGGTCGCTGGCGCCGCGGAGCGCGCCGCCGTGGTCGAGCGCCTGCTGGACGTAGTCGAGCGTCTCCGCCGTGAGCCGCTCCCCGGGAAGCACATTGGGTATCCCCGGTGGGTATGCGGCCAGCGACTCGGCGGCCACCCTGCCGATCGCGTCGCGCGCCGGCACCACCTCCTGGGGGCCGAGGAAGGCCTCGCGCGGGGTCATCACGAGCTCGCCCCATGGAGGCGGCGGGGCGAACAGCACCTCGGCCTCGTGGGGCGGGGCGGCGCTCACGTCCTCGACCACGCGCCGCAGCGCGGTGACCAGGCGCTCGCCGGCCGTGGTCGCGTCCTCGCTCATCCCGAACACCGCGACCATCACGTTCTCGCCCGCGAGCTCCATCTGCACGTCGTGCTCCTCGCGCAGCTTGCGCGCCAGGTCGTAGCCGCTGCACGCGGTGCCGCGCACGTCGATGGCCAGTCGCAGCGGGTCGTAGTCGAACACTCCCGGCGCACCGGCCAGCCGTTCGTCGAGCACGTCGAGGTCGGGAATGGCGCGCACGGCGCGCCGGGTGGCCCGCAGGGCGCTCAGGGTCTCGGAGAGCAGCTCCTCTCCGTGCACGGCCGCGGCCCGGCGCGCCGAGTCGAGCGACGCGTAGAGGTAGGAGTTCGGGCTGGTCGACTCGAGCAGCGTGACGCAGCGGTCGACCACCTCCAGCTCGATCAGGCTCGAGTGGCCCAGGTGGATGAGCGCCGACTGGGTCAGGCTGCCGACGATCTTGTGGATGCTCGAGATGACGAGGTCCGCACCGAGCGACAGCGCGCTCGCCGGCAGATCGGGGTGGAAGGCGAGGTGCGCGCCCCAGGCCTCGTCCACGACCAGCGGGACGCCGCGGGCGTGCGCCACCTCCACCAGCGCCGCCACGTCGGCCATCGCGCCGAAGTAGGTGGGTGAGACCACGGTTGCGCCGACCGCACCCGGTGTGGCCTCGAGCGCGCGCTCGAGCGACTCGGGGGTCATGCAGTGCGCGATGTGCAGCTCGGGATCCAGCTCGGGCGCGATGAAGGTGGGGCGCAGGCCCGACAGCACCAGCGCGTCGATGGTGCTCGAGTGGGCGTTGCGCTGGGTCACCACCTCCTTGCCCAGATGGGCCAGCGCGAGCAGCGCCACGTGGTTGCCCTGTGAGGCCCCGTTGACGAGGAACCAGGTGCGTGTGGCCCCCCACGCCTCGGCCGCCAGGCGCTGGGACTCGAAGAAGGGGACGGGCTCGATGCCCATGTCCACCCCGTAGGTGAGCGCGGGAATGTCGAGCGCCAGCGCCTCCTCGCCCAATGCGTCGACGAGACGCGGGTCCGCCGCCGTGCCGCCCTTGTGTCCGGGCACGTGGAAACGGCCCGGGTCACGCGCGGCGTAGGCCCGCAGGGCGTCGAGGTACGGGGTGTCCTGCTGTGTCGCCGGCCCCTCGGCGCGGCTGATCGCGGACCGCGACAGAGACATGTGAAGCGAGTCTACGCCGGGTCTTTGGGTGCGGCGCGGCGGCGCGGCTTGGGCTTGGCCGCCGGGGCCTGCGGCTCGGCGGCCGGGGGCTCCGGCTCACCGGGCGGGGGAGTTGAATCCTCCCGGGCTGCGCTCGCTGCGCGCTCGTCCACCGTCTGGGCCTCATCGGGCCCGGGCGACGGGGTGTCGGTGCGCGCCTCGAAGGCCAGCGAGATCCGCGAATAGGCCAACACGGACCCGGCCACCATCAGCGCCGCTCCGGCCAGCGCGAGCCAGATGCCCACGTCCTTGCCGGCGTTGCCGTTGGCCACCGCCGGGGGATCGTTGAGTATCTGCGAAAGGACCACGAAGATGGTGAAGAGCGCGACGGCGAGCGACACGCCGGGCGACGGCGCCGCGCGCAGCACACCCATTCCCCCGGCCAGCGAGGCGATGATGGCCAGCGCCATCAGCACGAGCAGCAGGTCGAGGAACTCGTAGACGGTGAAGCCCTCGATGTCGGGCTCGTACCAGTCCAGGAAGAGGCTGACGATCAGCAGGGCGGCGCCGATGGCCGCCACGAGCGGCCCGATCGGCAGGTTGGTTTTGGTGCGCGAGGGGTTCATCGAGCTACGAAGTTGACCAGCTTTCCGGGTACGACGACGGCCTTGACGATCTGCTGCCCATTGAGTCTCCCGCTCAGCTTCTCCGATCCGCGCGCAATTTCCTCGAGCTGCTCGCGTGAAGCCTCGGCCGGGGCGGCGATGCGATCGATCAGCTTGCCGTTCAGCTGAACCACCAGCTGGATCTCCTCCGAGGCGAGCAGCGCCGGATCGGCCGCGGGCCACGGCTCCTCCCAGACCCTGCGTCCCGTCATCTGCTCGAACACCTCGGCCCCGAGGTGGGGGGCGAACGGGAAGATCAGCGAGCCCGCCGTCTCCACCGCGAAGCGAACGTGGGCGGGCGGGACCGACTCGCGCTGGCGGTAGACCTCGTTGACCAGCTCCATCACCGCCGCGATGGCCGTGTTGAAGGCGAAGCGGTCGGCCTGCATGTCGCGCGTGACCTTGTCGATCGCCCAGTGGGCCTTGCGCAGGAGCGCCGACGGCTCGGCGTCCGTCGCAGCGCCGGCCTCGGAGCCGGGCGCGTCGCGGGCGGCGGTCCACAGCCGCGACAGGAAGCGGTGCACTCCGCCCGCGCCCTCGTCGCGCCAGTCCGCGTCGTGCCCCGGGGGCCCCAGGAAGAGGATGTAGCAGCGCGCCGTGTCCGCGCCGAGGCGCCCGACGATCTCCCGAGGCGACACCGTGTTGCCCTTCGACTTCGACATCTTGGCCCCATCGCGGGTGATCATCCCCTGCGTGAAGAGCCGGGCGAACGGCTCCTGGATGTCGAGCTCGCCCATGTCGGCGAGCGCCTTGACGAAGAAGCGCGCGTACATCAGGTGGAGGATCGCGTGCTCGATTCCGCCGATGTACTGGTCGACGGGCATCCAGGAGGCGGTGATCTCCCGGTCGAACGCGGCGGCGTCGTTGTGCGGGTCGCAGTAGCGCAGGAAGTACCAGGACGAGTCGACGAAGGTGTCCATCGTGTCGGTCTCGCGGCGCGCGGGACCCCCGCACTGGGGGCAGGTCGTGTTGACCCAGTCCTCGGCCGCGGCCAGCGGCGACTTGCCCTTCGGGCGATAGTCCGACACGTCGGGCAGCTCGACGGGCAGCTGATCGTCGGGCACCGCCACCAGCCCGCAGCCCTCGCAGTGGACGATCGGGATCGGGCAGCCCCAGTAGCGCTGGCGCGAGAGCAGCCAGTCGCGCAGGCGGTAGTTGACCGCCGCCTCGCCCTTCCCCTCGGAGTCGATCCACTCCACGATCTGCCCGTAGGCCTCGCGGTTGCCGAGGCCGTCGAAGCGACCGGAGTTGACCATCGGCCCGTCGCCCGTGTAGGGCAGCTCGTCGCCGTCGATCACGCGCCGGATCTCGAGGCCGAACTTCTCCGCGAACTCGAAGTCGCGGGTGTCATGCGCGGGCACGGCCATGATCGCGCCGGTGCCGTACTCCATCAGCACGTAGTCGGCCACGAACATGGGGATCTGCTCGCCGGTGACCGGATTGGTGACCGTGTGGCCCAGCGCCACCCCCGTCTTCTCGCGCGCCTCGTCGCCGCGCTCCTCGGCCTGCTCGGTGATCGCGTGGTTCACGTAGTCGCGCACCTCAGGCGAGTCGTTGAGGCGCAGCACGTCGGGGTGCTCGGGCGCCATGACGAAGAAGGTCGCCCCGAACAGGGTGTCCGGGCGCGTGGTGAACACGGGATAGTCGATCCCGAGCTCCTCGCAGCGAAACGTCACCTCGGCCCCCTCCGAGCGGCCGATCCAGTCGCGCTGCTGCTTGACCACGTTCTCGGGCCACTCGATGGTGGCCATGTCGTCGAGCAGGCGGTCGGCGTATTCGGTGATGCGGAAGAACCACTGCTCGAGCTGGCGCACCTCGACCACGCTGTCGCAGCGCTCGCAGCGGCCGTTGATCACCTGCTCGTTGGCGAGCACCGTCTCGTCGTGGGGACACCACTTGACGGCCGCCTCCTTGCGGTAGGCCAGGCCGCGCTCGAACAGGCGCAGGAAGATCCACTGGGTCCAGCGGTAGACGCGCGGCTCGTTGGTGGCGAACTCGCGCGTCCAGTCGAAGGACACGCCCCACTCGCGGAACTCGGTCTGGAAGGCCTTGATCGAGGCCTCGGTGGACTCGCGCGGGTGCTGGCCCGTGTTGATCGCGTGGTTCTCGGCCGGGAGGCCGAAGGCGTCGTAGCCGATCGGGTGCAGGACGCGATAGCCGTTGCGCCGCTGGAAGTGCGCGACCGCGTCGCCCAGCGCATAGTTCTTCAGGTGCCCGATGTGGGGCTCGCCCGAGGGGTAGGGCAGCATCTCGAGCACGTAGGCCTTGGGCCTCTCGTCGGGCTCGTTGGAGACCTCCCAGGTGTGCTCATCGGCCCATACGGCCTGCCACCTGGGCTCGATCTCCTGGGGGTCGTAGCGGTCCATGGTCGACGGCAAGGGTACAGTCGCCGACCGTGTCCTTTCTGCGCTTCGATCACGCCGGACAGGGCGGGCGGCCGCTGCTCCTGCTGCACGGCTGGCCCGAGACGCGCCGGATCTGGAAACGCAACGTCGCGCCCCTCGCCGACGCGGGCTTCGAGGTGATCGCGCCCGACCTGCGCGGCTTCGGCGACTCGCCGCTGGCCCCCGACGACCGCTACGACGTGGCCGCACACTCGGCCGACCTGCTCGCGCTCGTGAGCGACGAGCTCGGCCACGAGCGGGTGACCGTGTGCGCGGGCGACCTCGGTGGCCTGATCGCTCAGGACATGTCGCTGCGCTTCGAGGGTCTCGTGGAGCGGCTCTGCCTGTTCAACACCCTCCCCCCGATCCTCGGCGAACGGCCGGCGCTCGCGCCCGCCACGCGCATGGCCAGCGACTACTTCGCGCGCCAGTGCAAGGACGCCGACGGCCTGGCGGCCGAGCTCGACACCCCCGAGAAGCGCCGGCGCTACATCGCCACCTTCTACGGCCCGCGCTTCTGGGCCACGCCGGGAGCGTTCACGCGCGAGGACGTCGACTTCCTGAGCGAGCCCTTTGCCGACGCGGATCACTTCCGCGCGTCGATCGCCAACTACGAGTACGCCGGCGGCCCCCGCACCGCGCCCGAGACCCCGCGCCTGCTGGAGCCAAATCCCACCCCAGCTCTCATCCTCTACGGGCCCGACGACCACGTGATCCCCGCCGACTTCCCGGAGCGCATGGAGGCGGCCTTCCCCAACCGGGCCGGGCCGTTCGTGGTGCCGGGCGCCGGCCACTTCCTGCAGTGGGAGCGCGCCGAGGTGCTCAACGGCGCGCTGCGCTGGCTCTGCCTCGGCTGAGGTCGCTGAGCCGAGAGGCCGGGCTGCTTTCATTGCTGTGCGCATGGCGGTCGCCGAGACAACACCCCTCCACGACAGCGAGGAACAGGACAGCAGCGACGAGAAGCGGGTAAGCCCGCTCGAGCTGTTCTTCGATCTCGTCTTCGTCTTCGCCCTCACCCAGGTGACGGCGCTCATGGCCGACAACCCGACCTGGACCGGGCTCGGAGAAGGGATGCTCGTCCTCGCGATGCTGTGGTGGGCCTGGGCCTCCTACTCCTGGCTCACCAACTTCATCGCCGCCGACGAGGGGGTGGAGCGGCTGTTGATGTTCGTCGTGATGGGCGCCTTCCTGGTCGCCGCGCTGGCGGCGCCCCACGCGTTCTCGAACGACGCGCTGGTCTTCGCGCTGGCCTACGCCGCCGTGCGCTGGCTGCACATCTTCATCTTCGCCGAGGCCAACGACGACGTGGACGCGGGCATGGCCATCCGGCGACTCGCGCGCACCGCCATTCCCGGGCCCGCCCTGCTCATCGCGGCGGCCTTCCTCGACCCGCCCTACCAGGCTCTCGTCTGGATACTGGCGCTGGCGATCGACTTCTCCGGGCCTTACATCTTCGGAGTGCGCGGCTTTCGCATCTCGGCGGGGCACTTCGCCGAGCGCTTCTCCCTCATCATCATCATCGCCCTGGGCGAGTCGATCGTCGCCATCGGCGCGGGAATCGAGGGGGATATCGACGCGGGGGTCATCGCGGCCGCCGTGCTCGGCCTGGTGATCGCCTGCGCTCAGTGGTGGGCCTACTTCGACGTGGTGGCGGTGGCGGCGGAGCGGCGCTTTCGGCGCGCCCAGGGCCACGAGCTGATCCTCATCGCCCGCGACTCCTACAGCTACATCCACCTACCGATGATCGCCGGCATCGTCCTGATCGCCTTGGCGATCAAGAAGACCGTCGGCCACGTGGACGAGCCGCTCAAGATCGTGCCCGCCGTGGCGCTGTTCGGCGGAATGGCGCTCTACTACGGGGGCCACATCGCGTTTCGCCTGCGCAACATGGGCACCCTGAACCGCCAGCGGCTCGCGGCCGCACTCCTGTGCCTGGCACTGATTCCCTTCGCCGTCGAGGTCGACTCGCTCATCGCGCTGGCCGTTGCCGCGGCGATCAGCGCCGGCCTGGTGGCCTACGAAGCGCTGCACTTCGCCGAGGCGCGCCGGCGAATGCGCGCCGCGGCCCACTAGCTCCACTTCTTCACCGTTTCGTCACCGGAGCAGGGCTTTTCCTGCTTAGCGTTGCGTACATGGCCGGTTCCTATCCCGTCCGATCCCGTCCCATCCAGCTGGCCGGCCGGGGCGCCGTGGAGCGCCTCGCCAAGCTGACCGGCCGCCAGCCCGACTACCGCGAGCTGTACGGCCTGCTCGGACAGGCCGGCCGCAACGTGGAGCTGGCCACCGCGATGCTGCGCGAGCTGATGCGCGTCTGGCCCGACGGTGCGGAGAAGCGCCTGGAGCTGGTGGACCTCGAGCACGACAACGACGCCGTGACCCACGACGTGATCCACCACCTCTACTCGCGCCTCGCGGTCCCCTTCGAGCGCAGCGACGTGCTCGCGCTGGCCTCGGGCCTCGACGACGTGGTCGACTACGCCGAAGAGGCGGCCGACTTCCTCGGGCTATATCGCGTGGAAGCGCCGATGGACCAGGCGATCGCGCTCGCCGACACCCTCTGCTCGGCCGGGCGCGAGGTGGCCGCCGCGATGGCCTCGCTGGAGGACCCGCAGGCGGCCACGCCGCACCTGCGCGAGATCAAGCGCCTGGAGAACGAGGGCGACCGCCTACTGCGCGACGGGCTCTCCGCCCTGTTCGAGGGTGGCGTCGACCCCATGGCCGTGATCCGCTGGAAGGACATCTTCGAGCGGGTCGAGGACGGCATCGACGCCTGCGACCGCGTGGCCCACGTGCTGCGCGGGATCGCCGTCAAGCGCGCCTGACGTGCGAGTGGAGCTGAGGGGGCTCGAACCCCTGACCTTCGCGCTGCCAGCGCGACGCTCTTCCAGCTGAGCTACAGCCCCTTGGAACTCGAAACCAGATTAACGCAGCCGGACCGCTCAGCCGACGGAACGCGCCGGCGCCTCGCCCCAGAGCTGCTCCAGGCGGTAATACTCGCGCGCGTCCGGCGTGAAGATGTGGACGATCACGTCGAGGTAGTCGAGCAGGATCCAGCGAGCCTCGCGCTCGCCCTCGGTGCGGCGCGGCAGCAGGCGGTCGGCGGCGCCCTTCAGCTCCTCGTGGATCGCGTCGCGGATGGCCTTGGTCTGGCGCTCGGTGTTGCCCGAGCAGATCACGAAGAAGTCGGTGTAGGAGACGATCTCGCGCAGGTCGACCACGCGGATGTCCATGGCCTTGCGGTCGGAGGCGATCTCCGCGATCTGCTCGGCCAGCGCCGCTGAGTCGGTCGTCTGCGCGTTCACGCCGGTGCCGCCGTGGATGCGACACCCGCCCGGTACAGGTCGTTCGCGGCGATGTGGTCAACGATCCCGTCGGGCACCAGGTAGCGAATCGGCCGCCCGTCGCCGATGCGGCGGCGAAGCGAGGTCGACGACACCTGGATGATCGGCATGTCCAGGTAGCGGATCCGCTCCGCTCCCTTGAGCCGCCCGACCTTGATGCCCACCGCGTTGCGCGACCAGTTCGTGCGCTCGGCCACCGCCACCTGGGCCAGCTCGAGCACCTGCTCGGGCTCGTGCCACTGCGGAAGCGCCGCCGCCTGATCGCCACCGAGGATGAGGAACAGCTCGTCGTCCGGCGCCGAGGCACCGAGTTCGCGCAGGGTGTCCACCGTGTACGACGGGCCCTCGCGGTCGATCTCGAGCCGCGAGGTGGCGAAGCGGGGGTCGCCGGCGATCGCCAGCTCCACCATCTCCAGCCTCACCTCGGGACCGGGATCGGCCTCGAGCTCGCGGTGCGGCGCCTCCCCCACCGGCACGAACAACACCCGCTCGAGCTCGAGCTGAATCAGCGCCTCCTGCGCGCACACCAGATGGCCGATGTGCGGCGGGTTGAACGCGCCTCCGAGAATTCCTACACGCAAGGGACGGCTACTCGCGGACCTGGCCGGATCCTTCGATCACGAACTTGTAGGTGGTCAGCTCACGCAGCGCGATCGGCCCGCGCGCGTGCAGCTTCTGGGTCGAGTTGCCGATCTCGGCGCCCATGCCGAACACGGCGCCGTCGGTGAAGCGCGTCGAGGCGTTCACGTACACGCAGGCGGCGTCGACACCGTCGGTGAACTCGCGGGCGGACTCGGTGGATCCGGTGACGATCGCCTCCGAGTGCCCGGAGCCGTAGCGGTTCACGTGATCGATGGCCTCCTCGGCGGTGTCGACCACCTTCACGGCCAGGATGAGCGCGTGGTACTCGGTCTCCCAGTCCTCGTCGGTGGCGTCGGCCAGCGAGTCGGCCAGCGCGCCGGCCACCGAGCGCGTGCGCCCGTCCACCCGGAGCTCCACCCCCTTTTCACGCAGCTCGCCCAAAACGCGGGGCACGAACTCCGCGGCCACGTCGGCGTGCACGAGCAGCGTTTCGGCGGCGTTGCAGACCGAGGGCCGCTGCACCTTGGCGTTGACGGCGATCGCGGCGGCGTCGTCGAGGTTCGCGCTCGCGTCGACGAACACGTGGCAGTTGCCCGCCGCCGCGAACATCACCGGCACGGTGGCGTGCTCCTTGAGCGCCGCCTTCAGTCCCTCGCCCCCGCGCGGGATGATCAGGTCGACCACGCCGTCCTGGGTGGCGATCTGGCGCAGCTCGTCGCGGTCGCCGCCGGAGACGATCGAGATGGCGCTCTCGGGCACGCCCGCCCAGGCGACCGCCGAGGACGCCACCTGGGCCAGCACCGCGTTGGAGTGGGCGGCCGTCGAGGAGCCGCGCAGCACGATGGCGTTGCCGGACTTCAGGCAGAGGGCGGAGCAGTCGATCGTCACGTTGGGGCGCGCCTCGTACACCACGGCGACCACTCCGAGCGGGACCCGCACGCGGCGGATGTCCAGCCCGTTGGGCAGTCGCCAGGCCTCGATGGTGTCGCCGACGGGGTCGGGGAGCTCGGCGATCGCGCGGACGTCGCCGGCGATCCCGGCGAGCCGGTCCGCGGTGAGCTCGAGGCGGTCGAGAAGGCCCGAATGCAGGCCCGCCTCCACGCCGGCCTGCAGGTCGCGGGCGTTGGCCTCGAGGATCTCGCCCGTGCGGCTCTCCAACGCGTCGGCCATGGCGAGCAGCGCGGCGTTCTTGGTGTCGGTATCGAGGCGGGCGAGCTCACGGGCTGCGCGGCGCGCGTCGGCGCAGATCTCGGCTACTGACTGGGTGGTGGTGGCCACGAGCAGGCAAGGGTATCGGTCATGTCCCGCCCGCTCCGACGATCGCCCAGCGCCGTCCCCGAAAGCGCCAGCCGCAGGTGGCGAGGCGCACGAGGATCAGGCCCACCAGCCCGGCCCAGACCCCGACGATGCCGAGGCCGAGCGCGAGCGAGCCCAGCGCGACCGGCACGAACACCCCCAGCGAGGCGAGCAGCATCCCCCACATGAGAAAGCGCGTGTCGCCGGCGCCGATCAGGATTCCGTCCAGGGCGAACACCGCGCCGTTGACGGGTTGCATGAGCGCGAAGAGCGGCCAGATCTCCTGCGCTCGCTCGATCACCCGAGGGTCGCTCGTGAACGCGCGCGGCAGCACGTCGGTCAAGGCCAGCATCACAAGGCCGAACAGGGCTCCGGCGGCCACCGCCCATTCGATCATCCTCCGCGCGGCGAGGTAGGCCCCCTCGGAGTCCCCGGCACCGAGCGAGCGCCCCACGATCACCTGCCCCGCGATCGCGATCGCGTCGAGCACGAGCGCCAGGAAGACGAACAGCTGGAACGCGATCTGATGGGCCCCCAGCGAGGCCTCCCCCACCCGCGCCAGCACGGCGCTCGCCACCAGGAACGACGCATAGAGCGCCGCCGTGCGCACGAAGATCTCGCTGCCGATGCGCATCAGCGGCCGCATGCTCTCCAGCGAGGGCCGGCGCGAGTCGGCCGGCGCCGCGAGCAGGGCCCGCACGAACGCCGCGCCCATGCCCGCCTGGGCGACCACGGTGGCCCAGGCCGAGCCGGCGAGGCCCCAGCCGAACCCGTAGATGAAGAGCAGGTTGAGCAGCACGTTGACCGCGTTGGCCACCACCACGATCACGAGCGGCGAGCGAAGGTCCGACACCCCGCGCAGGTAGCCCTGGCCGGCTAGCGCGATCAACGCGAAGGGCAGGCCGAGCGAGCCGATGCGCAGGTAGAGAACAGCCAGCTCGCGCGTCCGGCCCTCGGCGCCCATGAGGTCGACGAGCGGCACGGCCAACGCGGCGAGCGCCACCGTCAGGCCCAGCCCGATCGCCGTCGAGAGCCACAGGGCCTGAGCGGCGATCCGTCCCGCCGCGCGCTCCTGCCCCGCCCCGTGCAGGCGGGCGACCTGCGCGGTGGTCCCGTAGGTCAGGAAGTTGAACAGCGTGAACGCCCCCACGATGAGCGTGCCGGCCACGGCGAGCGCGGCCAGCTCCTGGGTCCCCAGGTGGCCCACCATCGCCGTGTCGACGAGCAGGTAGAGCGGCTCGGCGGCGAGCGCGCCGAGCGCGGGCAGGGCAAGGGTGAAGATCTCGCGGTCGTGCGGCGAGCGCAGGCGCGAGAGGGCCATGGGCCACCGGCCAGACACAGCGGGGGGCCGGGGCGTGAGCCCCCGGGTGGCTTCATTCTAGGACGAAGTAGTCGCGGTGCACTGCCTCCTCGGTCGCCCGCGGCATGAGCTCGCGCACCGCGTCGGTCTTGAGGCCCTTGATTCGCCGCAGCTCCCCCGACGAGTAGCCGACGATGCCCTTGCCCACGGTGCGCCCGTTGCAGGTGACCTCGACGGCGTCGCCCGCGTCGAACTCTCCCTCGACTCCCACCACGCCCACGGGCAGCAGGCTGGTCCCGCGCTCGCGCAGGGCGCGCTCGGCCCCCTCGTCGACCACCAGCCGGCCGTGGGTGGGCTTCGCGTACTTGAGCCACAGCTTGAAGCTCGACACCCGCCCCTCCTGAGGATGGAAGCGCGTGCCGGTGTGCCCGCCCGAGAGCGCGGCCGCCACGGCCGCGCGGTCGGTGCCGCCCGTGATCACCACGGGGATGCCCGCCGCGGTGGCCATATCCGCCGCCACCACCTTGGAGCGCATGCCGCCCGACCCGAGTGGCGAGGTCGAGAGCCCGATGTCGTAACGGTCGAGTTGCTCGAGCTCCCGGACCTCGGTTATCAGCTCGGCCGAGGGGTCGGTGCTCGGGTCGCTGGTGTAGAGACCGCCGGTGTCGGTGAGCAGCACCAACGCGTCAGCCCCGAACAGGATCGCCACCTGGGCGGCCAGGAAGTCGTTGTCGCCGAAGGAGATCTCGTCGGTGGTGGTGGTGTCGTTCTCGTTGATCACCGGCACCACGTGCCAGTCGAGCAGCCGGCGCAGCGTGTGGCGGGCGTTCAGGTAGTGGGTGCGAGCCGACATGTCGAAGAACGTGAGCAGCACCTGGGCCGACCTCACGCCGCGCTCCTGCAGCAGCTCGTCGTAGCTGCGATAGAGCTTGCCCTGACCCACGGCCGAGGCCGCCTGGAGGTCCTCCATCGAGCGCGGGCGCATCGGCAGCTCCATCAGTCGCATCCCCCGGGCGATGGCCCCGGAGGTGACCACCACGGTCTCCTCGCCCGCGGCGTGACGCGCGGCCACCTCGTCGCAGAGCGCGCCGAGCACGTCCGTACGCACCTCGCCGCGGCTGTCGGCCACGATGCTCGAGCCGAGCTTGACCACCAGGGTGCTCATTTCAGTCGCTCGATCCGGATGAGAGCTTCCAGGCCCCGTCTTCCTTCATCAGCTCGAACACGCGGGGAGCCTCCACCCCGTCGATGTCGAGCCGCGTGCGCACCGTGGCGCGCTCCCCCCGTACCACCGTCCTGCCCACGGCGATCAGCTCGAGCTCGAGGCCCTTGGTCAGCTCGAGCTGTCGCTCGCAGATCCGATCCACGCGGTCGCCGGTGGCGCCCGTCGCCTGCTCCTTGAACCTCTGGGTCACCAGATCGCCGCAGAGCCGTTCGCCGTCGCGGCGGTTGGTGGCCTCCACGAAGTCGCGCACGGTCTGCTGGGCGTCGGCCTCGTCGTCGCTCCCGCCGCAGGCGGTCAACACCACGACGAGCGCGCCGAGCGCTGAGAAATCCGGAGCACGCCGCCTTATTATCAGCCGGGGTCGAGCTCGAACACGATCCCGGCGATCTCCACGTCGTCGCCGGGTTCGAAGCCGGCCGCGTCCAGCGCCTTGATCACCCCGAGCGCCCGAAGGCGCTCCTCGACGTAGCGCAGCGCCTGGTCGTTGTCGACGTCGTGGCGGGCGATCAGGCGCTCGATCCGGCGGCCCTCCACCCGGAAGGCGCCGGGACCCGTCCTCTGCACGCGGTAGCCGTCGTCCTCACCCGGCCGATAGACGCGGTGCGTGGCCGGCCCCTCGCCCGCGGGCGCCCGGGGCTCCTCGGCCGGGACGTGCTCGAAGATCGCGGCGCGCAGCGCCTCCACGCCGTCGCCGGTGGCCGCGGAGGTGGAGTGGACGGGAACGTCGAGGCGCTCGGCCCACCAGCCGACCGCGTTCTCCACGGTCTCCGGGGGCACGAGATCGGACTTGGACAGGCAGAGGATGCGCGGCAGGGCGGCGAGGCCGTGCCCGTGCTCGGTCAGCTCGGCCTCGACCGTCGCGTGGTTGGCCACGGGGTCCGAGCCGTCCAGCGGCGCGAGGTCCAGCACGTGCACGAGCAGGCGGCAGCGTTCCACGTGCGCAAGGAACTCGTGGCCGAGGCCGGCGCCGGCACTCGCCCCCTCGATCAGCCCGGGGATGTCGGCCAGCACCAGCTGGCGATCATCACCCTCCAGGGTGCCGAGCACGGGCTCGAGCGTGGTGAACGGGTAGTCCGCCACCTTGGGCTGGGCGCGGGTCAGACGCGCGAGCAGCGAAGACTTGCCCGCGTTCGGCAGCCCGACGAGCCCGGCGTCGGCGAGCAGCCGCAGCTGCAGCTCGAGCCACCGCTCCTCGCCGGGCACGCCATTCTCGGCGAAGCGCGGCGCTTGGCGCGTGGCGTTGGCGAAGCGCTTGTTGCCGCGCCCGCCGCTTCCTCCGCGCGCTACCACCGCCCGCTGCCCGGCTTCGGTGAGGTCCCAGCGGTCGCCCACCTCGGGATCGGTGATCACGGTGCCCGGGGCCACGCGCACCTCGAGCGCGGCGGGCGAGGCGCCGTGCTTGTTGGCCCCCTGCCCGTGACCGCCGCGGGCACCCGCGAAGTGCGAGCCACGCCGGAAGGCGGACAGGTCGCGCAGAGATGGGTCGCAGACGATCACCACGTCGCCGCCACGACCGCCGTCGCCGCCGTCGGGACCGCCCTTGGGCACGTGAGCCTCGCGGCGAAAGGACACCACGCCGTTGCCTCCGCCGCCGGCGCGCACGTGGATCTTCGCGCGATCGTGGAACACGGCTAGGCCAGCCTGTCGACGAGGGCCTGGTCGTCGGGGAACAGCCCGGCCGCCGGCAGCCTCCGCAACAGCTCGCGCCAGCCGTCCCGATCGCGATAGGCCTCCTCGAGAAGGCCACGCGCCTCCTGCTCGCGGCCCTGCGCCGCCAGCGCAACGCCGTGCCAGAAGGCAAGCTCGGGATTTCCGGGCTGCGCCTCGTGCGCAGCGCTGTAGTGCGCGAAGGCGGCGTCGAAGTCGCCGCTCGCGGCGAGCTCGTCGCCCTCGTCCACCCGGCGGTAGGCGCGGCGCGCGGCGGTGAGGCGCGTGAGCTCGGACACCGGATCACCGTGGTCCTCCACCCGCAGGTCGAACACGGGCTCGCCACCGGCCTCGGGAGGCACCACGAGCAGCGCCGCGGACTGGCGCCCGCGCAGGTCGCCGCCCTGCTCCTCCGCCGCCTCCAGCGCGGCAAGCAGGCGGGCGGCCAGGTCTCCCCGGGATCCGAGGTAGCCCTCGACCATCGCGTCTGGCACCGTCGCGCGCTCCATGATGTTGGCCTGGGCCGAGACGCCGTCGGCCACGCGATGCCCCGCCTCCCGTATGCAGTCCGAACCGGTGTGGACCGCGATGCGGCCGAGCCCATCGACCAGAGCCAGCTGACGAACGGGCTGCTGCTCGTCCCCGGACAGCAGCTCGGTGAGGGCCTCGGGCGCCGAGGCACCCCGGCGCATCAGGTCGACGCCGCGAGTGCCGTAGCCGGGCCCGGGCACCGACTGGTTGGCGATCGCCCCCACGCCGGCCTCGGCGAAGCTGACTATCGAGCCGACACCGAAGTAATGCGACTGCACGGCCACGCCGAGCTCGCCGCTGCGGTCATCGCGCGCGACGATCGAGTAGGTCGTGGCTACTCCGTCGGTTCGACCGAGATCACGCGGCCGCGACGGCCGGAGGCGAACTGCACGGTGCCGGGGCGAGTGGCGAAGATCGTGTCGTCGCGGCCCAAGCCCACGCCCTCACCGGGCTTGAAGCGCGTGCCGCGCTGGCGCACGATGATCTCCCCGCCGGTCACGGCCTGGCCGGCGAACACCTTCACGCCGAGACGCTTGGCGTTGGAGTCGCGCCCGTTGCGGCTCGATCCGAGGCCCTTCTTATGCGCCATCCGAGTCCTCCTTCTTGCTCTTCCTCGCCGCGCCGACCTTGATGTCGGCGATCTCGAGGCGAGTGAGGTCCGCGCGGGCGCCGTAGCGGCGCTTGTACCCGCGCTTGGGCTTGAACTTCAGCCCGTGAATCTTCTTGCCGCGCTCGTGGCCGGTCACCGTCGCCTGGACCTTGACCTTGCCGAGGTCGCCCGGATCGAGCACCGACTTGTCCCCGTCGGCGTACATCAGCGGCTCGAGATCGACCTTGTCGCCCTCGTCCGCGCGCATGCGATCGACGACGATCGAATCGCCCTTCTCGACGCGGTATTGCTTACCGCCCACCTTTACGACCACGTAGCTCATGCCGGCTGGCGAGTGTAGCGACCGGACGGCTTCACTCGGGCCCGGCGGGCGGCCTGAGCCACCAGCAGCCCGGCCCCCACCAGCGCCGCCCCGGCCAACGCACGGAGCGTGATCTCCTCTCCGTAGAGCACGGCGCCGAACACGAGCGCCCCGAAGGGCAGCAGCAGCGCGAGGAAGGACATCGCCTGCGCGCTGAGCTCGCGCAGCAGCACGGTCAGCCCGACGAAGGTCACGGCCGAGCCGATCACGGCCAGGTAGGCGATCGAGCCGAGCGCCTCGGCGGTCAGGGCCAGCTCGCCCCAGCTCTCGGTGGGCGCCGACACCGCGAGCAGCGCCACGCCGCCGGCGAGCATCGCCCAGCCGTTGAGCACGATCGCGTCGAGCTCGCCCGCGCGAAGCTTCTGCGCGATGTTCCCCAACGCCGAGCCGACCGGCGCCAGCGCCAGGGCGGCGGCTCCCGCGATGGCCAGCTCCGGATGGCCGGCGTCCGCGCTCTCGAGGAAGGCGAGCGCCAGCCCGCCGATCGCGAGCAGGATGCCGAGCACGAGACGCAGGCGCAGCGGCTCGTCGGGCAGCAGAACCGCGCCCAGCAGAGCGGTATAGAGGGGCAGGATCCCGAAGAGGACCGCGGCCAGGCCCGAGGGGATGTACTGCTCGCCCCAATAGACGAGCCCGTAGGCAAAGGCGAAGGGCAGCAGCGCGAGGATCGCCGCCAGGCGCGGGTCCGTGCGCAGTGAGCGCCCGCGCGCTGCCGCGATGCCCAGCAGCAGGACGCCCGCCAGCGCGAAGCGGATTCCCGCGCCGAGCAGGGGCGGGGAGTCCTCCAGGCCGATCTTGATCGCCACCCAGGTGCTCGACCAGATCACCGCGAGCAGGGCGTAGAGGGAGGCGATCGAGGCGCGGCTCACGCGTCGCGGTGCACGGTCTCCGGCGCGAACGCCGGCAGGCACACCGCCACGTACTCCGGCCCCGCCGGGCGTCGAGTAGCGCACCCATTCACCCGCGCGCGTGAGGATGGCGGTGCCCGCGGGCACCTCCAGCACGCCGTCCTCGGTTTCGACCCGGAGCGCCCCGCCCAGCACGACCGTGTACTCGTCGAACTCGGGCCGCTGGCCCGGCTCGCTCCAGCCGGCCGGCGAGCGCATGCGGGCCACGCTCACCCGCTCCTCGCCGTTGCTGGCCCGCCCGGCGAACTCGTCGATCAGCTTGGGCGGCTCGCCGGCTGCCTCCACGCGGACCGGCTCCGCGATGAACTCAGGCATGGAGCGAGGTTATCCAGCGGGCGCCGGCTGCAACCCGTCCTCCTCCGGGGCCTCCTCCACCTTGCCCGCCGGCATGCCCACGAGCGCCACGATGAAGGACACGAGCATCACGCCCGCCATCACGTAGAAGACGACACGACAGGAGAGCGCGAAATCGTGCTGGATGTCGGCGAAGATCTCCTTGGCCCGGCTGCCCCCCTGGTCGGCGAATCCGGAGCTCGAGCCCGAGCCCGCGTGACTGAAGGCATCGGCCTCGCGCTCGGCGCGAGCCGGAGGGAGGCCGGCGGCCTCCAGCGACGACTCGATATTGGCCTTGTTCTGCAGGATCAGGACGGTGCCGAGCACCGCCATCCCCAGGCTCGCGCCGAAGTTGCGCGAGGTCTGGGTGACACCGGTGACCTCGCCGTAGCTGGTCCGCGGCGCGCGGTTCACCGCATCGGTGCTCACCGGCCCGAGGACCAGGCCGATCCCGGCGCCCGCCAGCACGATGAACGGCCACTGGCTGTTGAGGTCTTGGTCCGGCAGCTGCCAGGCCCACAGCGCGAAGCCGATCGCCGCCAGCAGGCAGCCGGGGACCACGGCCGGGCGCGCTCCGCGGTTGTCGAGGATGCGCCCGCCGAACTGGGCGGCGGTCGCGAAGCCGGCGAAGAAGATCAGCAGGTACAGCCCGGCCTCCGACGCGCTCTGACCGAGCGACAGCTGCGCGTACAGGCTGGCGAAGAAGAACAGCGGCACGAATGCCATCGACATGAGGAGCAGAATCGCGTTGTCGGCCGCGAAGCCGCGGTCGGCGAAGATGCGCACCCGAATCAGCGGATCGGGCACGCGCAGCTCGTAGAGCACGAAGGCCACCAGGAGAGCCAGGCCCACGACGATGCATCCCAGGGTGGCCGGGTCGCCCCAGCCCCACGTGCTCGACTGCTGCAGCCCGAGCACCGTCAGGCCCATTCCACCGGAGATCAGCACGGCTCCGCGGTAGTCGAGCGGGGCCGGGTGGCGGTCGTCGTCAGGCTTGGCCCGCAGCGTCAGGACCACGGCGATGATCGCCACCGGGATGTTGACCCAGAAGATGGCCCGCCAGTCGATCGCCGTCAGGTAGCCGCCGGCGAGCGGTCCGATCGAGGTGAGGCCTCCGGTCACGCCGAAGAAGATCGCCATCGCCTTGCCCCGCTCGCCCAGCGGGAAGGCGCCCACCACGATGGCCAGGGCGGCCGGGAACATGAGCGCGGCGGCGGCCCCCTGCACCACCCGCCAGAAGATGATCCAGGTCTCGGCCAGGTCACCGGACGGCGTGGCGCCGCAGAGGGCCGAAGCGATGGCGAAGGCGACCACCCCGATCAGGACCATGCGCCGGTGCCCCGCGATGTCGGCCAGACGGCCTCCGAAGGCGAACAGCGCCGACAGCGAGAGCAGATAGCCGTTCACCACCCACTGCACGCCGGTGGAGGAGAGCGAGAGGTCCTTCTGGAGCTCGGGGACCGCAATCGCAACGATCGTCTGGTCGATGAAGGTCATCGCGACCGCGAAGATCATCGCCACCAGCACCAGGCGCTTGTTGGGCTGGCGGGCCATCGAGCCGGCGCAGCATACGCCGCCGGCGGCGGCGCATGCGTCCTAGTTCGAGTTCAGGCTTAGCGACCGCGGTCGAGCGCGTCGCGGCGCTTGCCGCCTCCCACGCCCATGGACTCCGCCGCGCCGATCAGGCCGGCGGCGGCGGCAATGCCCACCAGGGTGCCCAGGATGTTGAGCTCGAAGATGTCGCCGGTACCGATGGCGCTGGCCACGATTCCGCCGATCAGCGCACCGCCGATTCCGAGCAGGATGGTCATCAACATCCCGATGCTCTGGCGTCCGGGCAGCACGAGGCGGGCAATGACTCCGATGACGATTCCGATGAGGATGAGGCCGAGGATCTGCATGCTCTCCGCATCCCCCGGCAGCACGCCCGGGAAACCCGAAACTTCGCGTGTTGACGCAGAACAGCCGACCCGTTAGCGTCGCGCCATGAAGCTGAGAGTAGGGGTCGTCTTGTCAATCGCGACGCTCGGCTTGGTGGGCGCCGCGCCGGCCGCGGAAGCGCGGGTCGTCACCTGCGGGGAGGTGATCACCGAGGACACGGTGGTGAGCAACGATCTCGACTGCGTGACCGATGACTACGCGCTCACGATCGGGGCCGACGACGTGACGCTCAACCTCAACGGGCACACGGTCACGGCCCGGCCGGACCTCGACATCACCGAGGGGACCGGCGCACTGCGCATTGAGCAGTACGACCGCGTGGTGATTCGCAATGGGTATATCGACGCCACGGGCGGCTTCGGCATCGGGATCTTCGCCATCGGCTCCGGCATCCGAATCGCCAACGTGTCGGTCACGGGATACTTGGCCCTGAGCCTGCGGGGGCCGGACAACACCCTCGCACGGTCGACCGTCTTCGGGATCGGCTCCGTGCTCGTGGGCGATCGCCTGGTGGCTGAGGGATTCCGATCTGCTCACCGCGGTTGCCGGATCCTTCGTCGGGGGCAACCGCCAACGGATCCTGCGCAGCACGTTCGATGAGGTGAGCTTCACCGGTCTCAACAACGTCATCCGGGCCAACAGGATCGAGCGCGCAACCCTCGACACCGCGGGCAGCATCTTCGCGCGCAACCGCCTCGCCGGCGGCGTCGACGTGACCGGGCGCGAGAACTACGTGGCGTACAACAGGGTCACCGGCGGTGCCGGACTGCGGGTGCTCACCGGCGCCACCGGCAACTACCTGCGCGGGAACGTCGCGACCTTCAACGATGTCGGCATAACGGTTCAGGAGCCCGGCAACGTGCTCCAGAGCAACGTGGCCAACGACAACGTGGGCCTGGGCATCGACGCCGTACCCGGGGTGATCGACGACGGCGGCAACACCGCGGCCGGCAACGGCGATCCGCGCCAATGTGTCGGAGTGGTCTGCGGCTGACCGTCCGTAGAGTGGTCGGGCATGAGCTCCTCCACTGAAAGCGTCCCGCTGGTCACGCTCCGCGACGGCGCCGAGATTCCGCAGATCGGCTTCGGGGTCTTCCAGGTTCCGCCCGAGGACACCGCGGCCGTCGTTGACAAGGCTCTGGCCACCGGCTACCGCCACATCGATACCGCTGCGGCCTACCAGAACGAGGCGGGGGTCGGACACGCGCTGCGGGCGTCGGGCCTCGACCGCGGCGACGTGTTCATCACCACCAAGTGCTTCAACGACGACCAGGGCTACGACGCGGCCACGCGCGCGCTGCGCGCGAGCCTCGACCAGCTCGAGATGGACTACGTCGACCTCTATCTCATCCACTGGCCCGTGCCCTCACAGGACCTCTACGTCGAGACCTGGAAGGCGTTCATCGAGGCCCAGGAGCACGGGTTGGTGCGATCGATCGGCGTCTCGAACTTCCAGCCCGCCCACCTGGAGCGCCTGGTGCAGGAGACCGGAGTGACGCCGAGCATCAACCAGGTCGAGCTGCATCCGCGCCTGCAGCAGCAGGGGCTGCGGCGCACCCACGGCGATCTCGGCGTGGTCACCGAGGCGTGGAGCCCTCTGGCGCAGGGCGAGGTGCTCGACGATCCCGCGATCACGGCCATCGCCGAGGCCCACGACCGCTCGCCCGGTCAGGTCGTTATCCGCTGGCACCTGCAGATCGGCAACGTGGTGATCCCCAAGTCGGTGACCCCGGAGCGCATCGCGCAGAACTTCCACGTCTTCGACTTCGAGTTGACCGACGAGGAGATGAGCTCGATCGAGGAGCTCGACGCCGGCGAGCGCACCGGCCCCGACCCGGATACCTTCGTCAGGCCCTGACGTGCACGGTGTGCGCGTGGTGCGCGGGAGCGAGCTCGACCCCAACACTCCGCAGACGCAGGGGATGAGCCGCGCCGCGGCGATCACCGCGGCGCGCACCGGGGCGGAGAAGCTGTGGGCGGGCACAGTGGTGGTCGAGCCCGACGCCAAGACCGGGGCGCATCACCACGGGCCGGTGGAGAGCGTGATCTACGTGGTCAGCGGGCGGGCCCGGATGCGCTGGGGCGAGCGGCTCGAATACGTGGCCGAGGCCGACCCGGGCGACTTCATCTACGTCGCCCCCTTCGCTCCCCATCAGGAGATCAACGCCAGTCCTGACGAGCCGCTCTCCTGCGTGCTGGTGCGAAGCGGCCAGGAGCCGGTGGTGGTGAACCTCGACCTACCCGACGTCGAGCCCAACCCCGAAGAGGTGCACTGGGTGGACGACATCCACGGGCCGCCCGGCTGATCAGATGTCGCGGCGAGCGGTGAGCACCGCCGCCGCCACCACCAGAACCGCGGTGTAGCCCGCCCACACCAGCGCCGCCACGCCGAACGGAAGCAGGTCCGACCCGCCCAGGTCGTCGCCCGTGCCGCCGCTCATCGAAAGCCCCAGGCCGTTGAGCGAGAACTTCGAGTAGTCCTCGCAGCAGCGCGGAGACGGTGGGGTCGACGATGAACAGCACCACCAGCACGAGCACCACGGCCACGACCTGGTTGCGCAGCAGCGCGCCCACGCCCGCGCCGAGCGCGGCCGCCAGCGCGGTGTACAGGCCCCCGCCGAGGAACAGGCCCAGCAGCTCCCCGGCCGACAGCGACGGCGCGCCCTTGGCCGAGAGCCACGGCAGCGCGACGGCGGCGGTGAGCGCGGCCGTGGTCAGGCCGATCACGAGCCCGGCCGTGGCGCAGGCCAGCGCCTGCGCGGCCATCACCCTGAGCCGGTTGGGGGTGAAGAGCAGGGTCGAGGCGATGGTGCCGTGGCGGTACTCGCCCGCGCCGGCCACCACGCCCAGCACGAGCAGCAGCAGCCCGCTGGCCCCGGCGGTGGAGAGCACGGAGCGGACGTCGTCCTCGGTGCGGAACTCGTCGGTCGAGGGCGAGCGTCAGCACGGTGATGAGCAACACCAGGCCGAGGGTCGCCCCGGCCAGCGCCCAGTAGGTGCGCGCGGTGCGCAGCTTGAGCAGCTCGGCGGCCAGGGTGCGGCTCATTTCCCCGCCTCCGTCTCGCCGGTGAGAGACAGGAACACGTCCTCGAGCGACTGGGAATGGCGGTAGAGCTCGTACACGGCGATGCGCGCTTCGGCGGCGGTCTCGCCCACCGCCTCCAGCGACGCGCCGGGCACCGATAGCCAGCTCGGATCGGGTCCACTGTGCTCGGCGCGGATGTCCTTGGCCGCCAGCGCGGCGCGCAGCTCCTCCGCCCGCGGGCTGCGCACCCAAACCGCGGCCGCCGCCTTCCCGGTCAGCTCGGCCAGCGACCCCTGGGCCGCGAGGCGGCCGCGGCTGATCACCACCACCTCGTCGACGGTCTGCGCCACCTCGGCCAGCACGTGGCTCGAGATCAGCACCGTCCGTCCCTCGGCGGCGCGGGCGCGCAGGAAATCGCGCAGCCAGCGGATCCCCTGTGGATCGAGCCCGTTGGCGGGCTCGTCGAGCACCAGCGCCTGCGGGTCGCCCAGCAGCGCGCCGGCCAGGCTCAGCCGCTGGCGCATGCCCAGCGAGTAGCCCTTCACCCGCCGCCCGCCGGCCGCGTCGAGTTCCACCAGGCGCAGCACCTCGTCCACCCGGGTCACGGGCAGGCCCGCGGCGCGGGCCAGCACCCGGAGGTGGTTGCGGCCCGTGCGCCCGGGGTGGAACTGGGGACCCTCGAGCACCGCCCCCACCACCGCCACCGGGTCCTTCAGCTCGCGGTAGGGGCGCCCGTCTACCGTGGCCCCGCCCGAGGTGGGGAGCGTGAGGCCCAGCATCGTGCGCAGCGTCGTGGTCTTCCCCGCGCCGTTCGGGCCGAGAAAGCCGAGGATCTGTCCCGGCGTGGCGCTGAAGCTCAGGTCGTCGACCGCGGTGACCGCGCCGAAGCGCTTCGTCAGCGACCGAACCTCGAGCACGCGTCAGCCGACGCCGATCAGATCGACCACGAACACGAGGGTCTCGTCCGGGCCGATCACGCCGCCGGCGCCGCGCTTGCCGTAGGCCAGGTTGGGCGGGATGGTGATGCGCCTCCGGCCGCCGGTCTTCATGCCTGCGACGCCCTGGTCCCAGCCCGCGATCACCTGGCCCTTGCCGAGCTTGAACTTGAACGTCTTCCCGCGGTCCCAGGAGGCGTCGAACTGCTCGCCGGACGACCACGAGACGCCCACGTAGTGCACCTCCACCTTGCGGCCCGGCACCGCCTCGTCGCCCTCACCCTCGATCAGGTCCTCGAGCTCGAGCTGGTAGGACGGCGACTCGCCGGCGGGGATCTCCACGGTGGGCTTGTCGGAGCTGGCCATGGCCGCAGACTATGGGAGCCTTGCGCGGTGACCGACACGACCCACCGCATCGCGGTCCTCCCCGGCGACGGCATCGGCCGCGAGGTCGTGCCCGCCGCACAGCGCGTCCTGGAGCTCGCGGGCCGCATCCACGGCTTCGGCTTCGACTGGGACGAGCTCCCCTGGGGCTGTGACCACTACCGGGAGACCGGCGAGATGATGCCCGCCGACGGCCTCGATCGCCTCCGTGGCTACGAAGCCATCTTCCTCGGCGCGGTCGGGGCGCCCGGGGTGCCGGACCACGTATCGCTCTGGGGCCTGCTGATCCCGATCCGCCGCGCCTTCGATCAGTACCTCGCGCTGCGCCCGATCCGGCGGATGCCGGGCGTGCCCAGCCCGCTTGCCGGCGATGCGGAGATCGACATCGTGGTGGTGCGCGAGAACGTCGAGGGCGAGTACTCCGAGGTGGGCGGGCGCATGTATCGCGGCCAACCGGGGGAGCTGGCCTCCCAGCAGGCCATCTTCACCCGGCACGGGATCGAGCGGATCGCGCGCCAGGCCTTTCGCCTGGCCGAAGAGCGCGAGGGCCGAGTGGTCTCGGCCACCAAGTCGAACGGGATCATCCACACGATGCCGTTCTGGGACGAGGTCGTGCGGGAGGTGGCCTCCGAGCATCCCGCGGTCGAGGTCGAGTCGGTGCTGATCGACGCGCTCTGCGCGCGGGTGGTGAGCGCGCCCGAGTCGCTCGACGTGATCGTGGCCTCGAACCTCTTCGGCGACATTCTCAGCGACCTGACGGCGGCGATCGCCGGGAGCATCGGGATCGCCCCCAACGCAAACCTCAACCCCGAGCGCGAACACCCGTCGATGTTCGAGCCCGTGCACGGCTCGGCACCCGACATCGCGGGGCAGGGCATCGCCAACCCCATCGGCCAGGTCTGGACGGGGGCGCTGATGCTCGATCATCTCGGCCACCCGGAGGGCGCGGCGGCGGTCCATGCCGCCATCGAGAGCACGCTGGCCTCGCCCGAGAACCACACCGCAGACCTCGGCGGCCAGGCGACGACCGAGATGGTCACGGCGGCGCTCGAGAGCGCGCTCGGCTAGGCGCCGAGCCGCGCTGCGGTAGCCTCGCGCCCCGAACCAGCGAGGGGAGCCCTATGAGTGATTACGCGGTTGTCAATCCGGCGACTGGAGAGACGGTCCAGACCTATCCCACGATCGGCGACGACGAGCTGACGGCGGCCGTCGAGCGGGCGCACGCCGCTCACCGCGAGTGGTCGCGTTCGTCGACGGTGCAGGAGCGCGCTGATCTGCTCCGGCGCGTCTGCGAGCTCTACGGCAGCGAGCGGCAGCGGCTCGCCGAGATCATCGTCCGCGAGATGGGCAAGCCGATCGAGCAGTCCCTGGGCGAGGTCGACTTCTGCGTCGACATCTACGGGTTCTACGCTGACAACGCCGAGTCGCTGCTCGCGGACGAGCCCATCGAGCTCGCCGGCGGCGAGGGCTCGGCCTTCGTGCGCCGCAGCTCGGTCGGCGTCCTGCTCGGCATCATGCCGTGGAACTACCCCTACTACCAGGTGGCGCGCTTCGCCGGGCCGAACCTGGTGATCGGCAACACGATCCTGCTCAAGCACGCGCCCCAGTGTCCCGAGTCGGCGGCGGCGATGGAGGAGATCTTCCAGCAGGCCGGCTTCCCGCCGGACGCCTACATCAACATCTACGCCACCAACGAGCAGATCGAGACGGTGATCGGCGACCCGCGCTTGCAGGGCGTGTCGCTGACCGGATCGGAGCGAGCAGGCGCCGCGGTGGCCGAGATCGCCGGGCGCAACCTCAAGAAGGTGGTGCTCGAGCTCGGAGGCTCGGATCCCTTCATCCTCCTGAGCACCGACGACCTCGACGAGACCGTCGAGTCGGCGGTCGGCGGACGGCTCGAGAACAGCGGGCAGGCGTGCAACGCGGCCAAGCGCTTCGTCGTGATCGACGAGCTGTACGAGCCCTTCCTCGAGAAGTTCACGGCCGCGCTTTCGGCGGTCAAGGCGGAGGATCCAAGCTCACCGGATACCACCGTCGGTCCGCTGTCCTCGGCGAACGCGAGCGACCGTCTGGAGGAGCAGGTCAAGCGCGCGGTCGACCAGGGCGCGACCCTGGTCACCGGCGGCGGGCGCGACGGCAACTTCTTCGAGACCACCATCCTGACCGACATCAACACCGACAACGACGCCTACCACGAGGAGTTCTTCGGCCCGGTCGCCGCGGTCTACCGGGTGGGCTCTGAGGACGAGGCGATCGAGCTGGCCAACGACACGCCGTTCGGCCTCGGCTCCTACGTCCTGACCACCGACAACGAGCAGGCGCTGCGCGTCGCCGACCAGATCGAAGCCGGGATGGTGTTCGTGAACGCCGTCGGCGCCGAGAGCGCCGAGCTGCCCTTCGGCGGGGTGAAGCGCTCCGGGTTCGGGCGCGAGCTCGGCCGCTTCGGCGCCGACGAGTTCGTCAACAAGAAGCTGATCCGGGTCGGCTAGTAGACGCGTGGCCCGGAGCTAGCCGGAGGGCGACTCGGCCTTCTTGCGCCGTCCTCGGCCCCCGCGCCGGCCCCGGCGGCGGCGGCGTCCGTTGCCGTCGCCGTCACCGTCGCCCGCGGATCCGTCATCCGAGGCGCCGGAATTGCTCGCCGTGCCCGGCAGCGGGTTGACCAGCGACGCCTGGGCGGCGCTCCTGGCCACCTTCTCGATCCGCACCAGCGTGCGCTCGCCCACCAGCGGCGCGGCTCCGATGATCGACACGACGTAGCCGTCGAGCTTGGCCACGGCGTCGTCGTCGTTGTACATGTGGGGCTCCTCGATGTGCACGAGCACCTCCTCCCCCTCGCGGAAGGGCAGGGCCCGCTCCTCGACCTCCTCGCGTGTGCCCTCGAGCACCACGTCGAAGGTGTCGAGCGGCAGTGCCTCGGTCCCCTCGAAGTGGAAGTGGCGCCCGGTCTCGGCCTCGATCTCGACGATCGGCCCGGGCACGCCCTGCCCGCCCACCAGGATGGTGGCCACGCGGGGATTCACCCGGATCAAGAAGGCCGGTGACTGCGGGCGCTCGGCCACCAGGTCGTGGAGCCAGCGGTCGACCTCGATGGCGACGGTCTCCTCTGAGAGCACCACGCCCTCGCCGTCGCAGGTGGGGCAGGTCTTCGTGAGGATCTCGCGCACGCCGTCGGTCACGTTCTGGCGCGTCATCTCCACCAGCCCCAGCGGCGAGATCTCCACCACGTAGGTCTTCGTGCGGTCCTCGTCGAGCGACTTGCGCAGCGTCTTGAGCACCGCGTCGCGGTTGCGCGCGCGGGACATGTCGATGAAGTCGATGACGATGATCCCGCCGATGTCGCGCAGCCGCAGCTGGCGCACCACCTCGTCAGCCGCCTCCAGGTTGGTGCGGGTGATCGTGTCCTCGAGCTTCGCCCCCTTGCCGCGGCCGGTGAACGATCCCGAGTTCACGTCGATCACCGTCATCGCCTCGGCGTAGTCGATGATCAGGTATCCGCCGCTGGGCAGGTCGACGCGGCGGTGGAGCACCGACTGGATGGCCTCGTCGACGTTGTAGCGCTCGAACAGCGGGTCCTCGTCCTTGTAGAGCTCGAGACGCTCGAGCAGCTCGGGCGCCGTTCGGGTGAAGAACGACTGGAGGCGGTGGTGCTGCTTCTCGTCGTCGACGATGGCCTGCTCGAACTCGCCCGAGAAGATGTCGCGCGCTACCCGCACCGACAGGTCGGCCTCCTGGAAGACCATCTCCGGCGCCTGCACCTCCTGGCCGCGCGCCTGGAGCACGTCGTGGAGCTTGTGCAGATACTTGATCTCGCGCTCGAACTCCTCGCGCGTGGCTCCCTGCGCCGCGGTGCGAACGATCACCCCGCCGTCGCCCAGGTCCGCCTTGCCGGCGGCGCGGCGCACGCGGTCGCGCTCCTTGTCCTCGAGCCGGCGCGACACGCCGACGCCCTCGCCCTGGGGCACGTAGACGAGGTAGCGGCCGGCGATCGAGAGCTGCATCGACAGGCGCGGGCCCTTGGTCTTCAGCGGGTCCTTTATCGCCTGCACCAGGATCTCCTGGCCCGGCTTGAGCAGCTCGGTGATGCGCTTGCCCTTCGTGCGGGAGCCGCGCCCGCGGCGCGCCACGTCGATGCCGGGGAACACGACGTCGTCCGCGTGCAGGAAGCCGTTCTTCTCCAGCCCGATGTCGACGAACGCCGCCTCGAGCCCGGGCAGGACGTTGTCGACCTTGCCCTTGTAGACGTTTCCGACGATCGATCGCGATCCGCGGCGCTCGACGTAGAGCTCCGCGACGCGCCAGTCGTCGCTCTTGTTGTTAGTGCCGCCCTTGGAGCCGGTGGCAGTGCCCTCGGCTTCCAGGATGCCGACTCTGGTTTCGCCACGGTCGACCGTGACGAGCAGTTGCTTTCTCAAAGGAAAGTCCTCTCATAAGTTCAAAGCCTCTTGGCGACAGCCGTGTCGCGCGCCTGCGCGTGTATCGACTGAAGGAGGCCGATTGCCATCAATGTCGTCAGCACCGACGAGCCGCCGTAGGAAAGCAGCGGCAACGGGATGCCGGTGATGGGCATGATCCCGATGGTCATGCCCACGTTGACGAAGACCTGGAACATCAGCATCGCGGTGATGCCGCCGGCGACAAGAGCGCCGTAGAAGTTCTTGGACATCGTCAGGATTCGCAGCGCTCTCCAAATCAGGAGCGCGAACAGGGACAGCACCAGTGCCGCCCCCACGAAGCCGAACTCCTCGCCCACCACGGAGAAGATGAAGTCTGTGTGGTGTTCGGGTAGGAAGTTCAATTCGGTCTGGGTTGAGTCGTCTCCGCGGCCTGTCTTGCCGCCGGCACCTATCGCCGTGAGCGACTGATTGATCTGATAACCCTGTTCGGCAGGATCGTCCGAAGGGTTTAGGAATGCGGTCAGGCGATCCTGTTGGTAGGGCTTGAGCAGCTCCACGCCGAGCGCGGGCGCAATCAGTAATACGAGGATTATCGCAGCCGCGGCCAGGCCGGCGACAGCGGCGAAGTGGGTCCACTTCACGCCGGCCACGAAGAGCACCGCCATCACGATGGCCAGGTAGACCAGGCCCGAGCCCAGGTCGGGCTGGGCCACCACCAGCATCGCCGGCACCAGCGCCAGCAGCAGGATGCGGCTGGTGGTCTCCCGGTCGCCCAATCGGCGCAGCCGATCGACCATGAAGGCGGCGAGCGCCACGCAGAGCAGGAGCTTGCCGAGCTCGGAGGCCTGGAAGTTGAAGAAGGGAAACTCGATCGCGCGCCGCGAGCCGCGGGCCGAGAAGCCCAGCGCGTAGACCAGCAGGATGGTGCCGATCAGCACTCCGTAGACGCCCCACTTCCACTCCCGCAGGCGGGAGTAGTCGAAGCGAGAGATCAGGAACATGAGCACGAGACCCACGCCGGCGTAGGCCAGCTGGCGGTACATGAAGTAGTTGGGATCGCCGGTCACGTCGTTGAGCGTCGCGCGGTGCACCAGGTACACGCCGGAGGCGAGCAGCCCGAGCGTGGCCAGCAGCAGCAGCGGATCCATCCGCACGATGCGCGGCGCCAGCTCGCGGAAGTCCCTGACCGCGGTGGCCATCAGTCGGGCACGTCCCCGCCCTCCACGAGCTGGGTCTCGTTGAGGTTGAACAGCTCGGCGAGGATCAGGCGGGCCATCGGAGCGGCCGTGTCGGCGCCGAAGCCGCCGGCCTCGTCGGTCACCACCACCGCGTACTTGGGGTTCGGGTAGGGGGCGAGCGCCGCGTACCACGACTGGTCGGCGCGGCCGGCGCCCTTCTCGGCGGTGCCGGTCTTGCCCGCGATGGGAATGGGAAAGCCCTCGAAGACCGCGGTGGAGGTGCCTCCAGGCCCGTTGGCCGCGCCGTTCAGGCCCTCCATGATCGCCGACGCGTTGCCCGGATCGATGTCGAGGCGGCGCGCGGTGGGCGCCTGGAGGTTCTGCTCGGCCTGGCCGAGCGAGTTCTCGATGCGCTGGCCCAGGCGCGGGCGCAGCACCCGGCCGCCGTTGGCGACCGCCGCGTAGGCCACGGCCAGCTGCAGCGGATTGGCCTGCAGGTCGCCCTGTCCCACCGAGAGGTTGATGTTGTCGCCCACCGACCAGGGCCGGTCGATGAAGCCGCACTTGCCCTCGTAGATCTCGGCGTCGGTCAGCTTGCGCCGCTTGACGCAGCGGTTGAACTTCACGTGCTCGCGGTCACGCCAGGCCTCGTTGGGCATGAAGCCCGGCCCCTCCTCGGGCAGGTCGATGCCCGTCTGGCGCCCGATGCCCAGGCGCCGGCCCCACTGCTGCAGCGCCTGCCCGTCACCCGTGTTGTTCATGTCCTGGCCCAGCAGGTAGAAGAACACGTCGCTCGACACGGTGAGGGCCTGGCGCAGGGCGATGGCGCCGTTCACCGCGTCGCCCGCGTTCTTGAACTCCTGGTCGCCCACCGTCAGGGAGCCGCTGTCGATCTGCACCGTGTCCGGCGTGATGAAGCCCTCCTCCAGCGCGGCGGTGGCGGTGATGAGCTTGAACGTGGAGCCGGTGGGATACGCCGAGGACACGGCGCGGTTGGTGAGCGGCGCGCCGTTCTCGTCGGCGGTCAGGCGCCGGTAGTCGGATTCGCGCACCACGCGCGAGAAGAGGTTCGGATCGAACGAGGGCTGGGAGCCGAGCGCCAGCACCTCGCCGTTGCGCACGTCGAGCACCGCGAAGGCGCCCTTGCCCGTGCCGGCCGACAGCGCGGTCTGGCCCACGCGCTGCACGTCGAGGTCGAGCGACAGCCGCAGCTGCTTGCCCTGCTTGGGGTCGATGTCGCTGAGCTGGCGGGTCAGGTTTCCGAAGGCGTCCACCTGCACCTGCGTGGCGCCGTTCTGGCCGCGCAGGAAGCGGTCGTACTCGGCCTCGATGCCCGCCTTGCCCACCCGGTCGCCCGGCTCCACCCCCGTGTACTGCGGATCGCCCAGCTGCTGCTCGGTCACCTCGCCGACGTAGCCGAACAGGTGGGCGCCGACCTCCCCGTGGGGGTACTCGCGCAGGAAGACGGGCTCCACGTCGACCCCTTGGAAGTTCTCCTTGCGCTCGGCGATGTAGAGCACGATCGAGCGCTCGACGTCCTGCTTGACGGTCGCCTTCGAGAAGGGCAGCTCCTTGAACTGGTCGTTCACGCGCCGCTCGATGCGGCGCGGTCGCATGTCGAGGAGCTTCCCGAGGCGGCGGTAGAGCTCCGCCCGCTCGCCGCGGTCCTCCGGGAAGCCGTCGGGGGTGATCTTCACGGCCAGGCCGACCCGGTTGCGCACCAGCACGCGCCCCTCGCGATCGACGATCTCGCCGCGTGGCGCCTGCACCTTGATCTTGCGCAGCTGGTTGTTCTGGGCCTCGGCCACGTACTTGTCGCCCGAGAGCACCTGGAGGTACCAGAGCCGGAAGAAGATGACCGCGAACGCCACCAGCGCGATGCCTCCGAAGATCGCCACGCGGAAGGCGAGCTGCGGCGTGAGCGTCGGGCGGCGGTCGTTGTCGATGTACATCTGTGGCTAAATCTCCAGCCCGCGCAGGCCCAGCGGGCCGGCCTCTCGCGGGGGGCGCCGGCGCTTGCGCAGCTCAACCGGGTCGACGGCCAGCGCCGGGCGCAACAGCTTGCGCACTCCGGTGAACACGGGCAGGGCCAGTAGGGCGTTGACCAGGATGGTCGCGATCATCTCGCGAATCACCAGCGGACTCACGCGCGCCCCGATGTCGAGCATCAGGGACACAGCCGCGAAGGCCGTGACCCAGCCCGCCGTAGCCGCTGCCCCGACCGCCACGGGAAGCAGGCCGTGGCTGGGATCGCGCAGCTCGCGAAAGCGCCCCACGGCGTAGCCGACGGCGGTGAGCACCAGGGACGAGGCGCCCATGGTCGCGCCGGCGAGCAGGTCGAGCAGCAGGCCGGCGGCGAAGCCGGCGGCCGAGCCCGAGATCGCGCCGCCGTAGAAGGCCACGGCGGCCACCACCAGCACGACCACGTCCGCGTGGCCGCCGAGGATGCCGATCTGGCTGAGCGCGGACAGCTGTAGCACCACCGCGATCAGCAGGAGCACGCCCACCCGGGCGAAGGCGCCGACGGAGAGGATCACCCGCCGCTCCCGAGCGAGGCGGCCTCTTGGGCCACGCCGCGGCGCGTGAGCACCTGGACCACGTCGACGCGCCGCAGGTCCGCGAAGGGCTCCAGGTGCACGCGCTGGTAGGTCTCGAGCTCGTCGAAGTCGACCTCGGTCACGCGTCCGATGGGTATGCCGCGCGGGAAGAGCGATTCGCCCTCCGCCGAGGTGAAGCCCGAGGTGATCACCAGCGTGTTCTCGGTCACCCGGCGGCCGCTCTCGACGTTCTCGAGCAGCAGATCGTTCGGGTTGCCGACCTGCGGGCGGACCACCCCCGTCACGCCCTGGGGGAAGACCTGGGCCGACACTCCGCTCTCACCGTCGGTGATCAGCCGCACCTCGGAAGTGCCGCCGGTGGCGCTGATGACCTTGCCGGCGAGCCCGCCGGCGGCGATGACGGGCTGGTTCACGCGAACACCGTCGCTCGTGCCCTTGTCGATCTTGACGCTCGAGTACCACACGGTGGGGGACTTCGCGATCACGCGGGCGGTCACCGGCTCCGTGGACGTGGGGAAGTAGTTCTCCTGGTGCAGGTCGCGGATCGCCTTGAGCTGGTTGGCGTCGCGCAGCGACGTCTGGGCCTGGGCGAGGTCGGTGCGCAGGCGCTCGACCTCGTCCTTGAGCTCGGTGTTCTGGTCCTTGGCGTCGATGGTGTCGCCCGCCCAGCCGAAGAAGTCGCGGAACGGCTTGAGGGCGCGGCTCGCGCCGGTCTCGATGGGCGCGAAGGTCTCCTGCGCGCCGCGCTGGAAGGTGTGGAAGAAGCCGCCCCGCGACTCGCCGAAGTAGGCGGTGAGGATCACGATCGAGAGAACGATGAAGGCGGCCAGCACCGCCCGCCGCCTGCGGATGGTTTTCCTGTCGTACATCTGGCTCGGCCGCGGGCCGCCCGCCCGGTTTAGCGGCGCCGGCTCGTTCGGGAATTCTTGTTGCTGCGGTGAATGGCCTCGAACTCCTCGAGGCTGCGGCCGGAGCCGACCGCCACACACGTGAGCGGTGACTCGGCCAGATGGGCCGGCATCTGGGTCTCGTCACGCAGGCGCTCGTCGAGGCCCTGCAGCAGCGCGCCGCCGCCCGCGAGCATGATTCCCCGGTCCATGATGTCCGAGGCCAGCTCGGGCGGCGTGCGGTCGAGGGTCTCCTTGACCGCGTCGATGATCTGCTGGAGCGGCTCCTCGAGGGCCATGCGCACCTCTTCGCTCGTGAGCACGATCGTCTTGGGCAGCCCGGATACGAGGTCGCGGCCCCGGATCTCCGCCTGGACCTCCTCGTCGAGGGGGAAGGCGGAACCGATCTCGAGCTTGACCTCCTCGGCGGTCTGCTGGCCGATCATGAGCTTGTACTCGCGCTTGACGTAGTTGATGATCGCCTCGTCGAGCTCGTCGCCGCCGATGCGGATCGACTGGGAGACGACGATCCCTCCGAGCGAGATCACCGCGACCTCGCTCGTTCCCCCGCCGATGTCCACCACCATGTTGCCGGTGGGCTCCCCCACCGGCAGCCCGGCGCCGATGGCGGCGGCCATGGGCTCCTCGATCAGGTAGGCCTGGCGCGCGCCGGCGGACAGGCAGGCCTCCTCGACCGCGCGCTTCTCCACCCCGGTCACGCCGCTCGGCACGCAGACCACCACGCGCGGGTGAGCCCAGCGGTTCTGATGGACCTTCTGGATGAAGTGGCGCAGCATCTGCTCCGTCACGTCGAAGTCGGCGATCACGCCGTCCTTCAGCGGCCGGATCGCCTGGATGGTCCCCGGCGTGCGGCCCAGCATGCGCTTGGCCTCGATACCCACGGCGTGCACCTCGGAGGTGCGCGAGTCGATCGCCACCACCGACGGCTCGGAGAGCACGATGCCGCGCCCACGCACGTAGACGAGCGTGTTGGCGGTGCCGAGATCGACGGCCATGTCGCGGCCGCCCATGCCGGTGAGGTAGGAGAAGAAGCCCATTCGCGTGCTTGAAATTGAGGATAGGCGCCGGGGCGGCAGCTCGGATGGCTGGCCCGGGCAGGGAAACCGGACGCGTCGGGGCTGCGCCCAGCGAAGCCCGCAGTCTAGCGGCCCGAAGCCCTTGGGCAAGGGCTGCAGGCCGCGTACCGAAGCGCACAAAAGTCCTGCAAAGCGCCCGCCGCTAACCCACCAGATCGGGAGCTAGGCGGAGCAAGGCCGGCACGGGCAGGCCCACGACGTTGGTGTAGTCGCCCTCGATGGCGTCGACGAGAGCGGCACCCTTGCCCTGGATGGCGTAGCCGCCGGCCCGTTCGGCCCACTCGCCGGTGCCCACGTACCAGTCGATCAGGCCGCGGTCCAGCGCCCGCATCCGCACCCGGGTGACCTCCACGTCGACCGTCTCGCTGCCGTCGGCCGCGCCCAGCGCGATACCGCTCATCACCTCGTGCGTGCGGCCGGAGAGAGCCCTCAGGAAGCTCGCCGCCTCGGCGGCGTCGCGCGGCTTGCCGAAGATCCGGCCCTCGAGCACGACGGCGGTGTCCACGCCCAGCGCCCGCTCGCCGGCCGGGGCGGCGCGAGCCTTGAGGAGGGCGTTGGTCCTCACGACCTCCCGGGGGTCGCCCTCGGTGAGCTCGTCGACGCCGGGCACCTGCACCCGAAACTCCACGCCCAGCTGCTCGAGGATCGCCTTTCGCTGCGGCGAGCCGGAAGAAAGAATCACTCCGGCGCGGGCCAGCCCGCGCCCTCGTGCACCGCCAGGATCACAAGTCAGGAAAGAACAGCCCGATCTCGCGCGCGGCGGACTCGGCGGAGTCGGAGCCGTGAACCAGGTTGGTCTGCACCTCGAGGCCGTACTCGCCCCGGATCGAGCCGGGCGCCGCCTCAAGGGGATTGGTCGCCCCGATCACCTGGCGGGCGGCCGCGACGGCCTCGTAGCCCTCGAGCACCAGCGCGACGAGGTGACCGCCGGTGATGAAGTCCACCAGCTCCTCGAAGAACGGCTTCTCGCTGTGCTCGTCGTAGTGCTGCTCGGCCAGCGCGCGCTCGACGAGCATGTGCCTCATCGCGACGATGGTCAGGCCCTTGCGCTCGAAGCGGGCGAGGATCTCGCCGGTGAGCCGGCGCTCGAAGGCGTCGGGCTTCACGAGGATGAGCGTGCGGTCCATCAGCCGGTGGAGGGGGGTCGTTCGCGCTGCGCCCGCGCGGGTCGCTCGGCGGTCTTGCCCTCCGGCGGCCGGGCGGCGCGCGGGGCGGCGGACCGCGGAGCGGACTGGCGCGCCTGGCCCGCGGCGGCGGCCCTGCGCGGCCGCGTGCGGCGCGGCTCGGCCGGTGCCTGGCCCACCTCGGCCTCGCAGTAGGGGCAGATCTTCCAGCGCGGGTCGAGCGGCTTGGAGCACACGGCGCAGGGCTCCTTGAGGCGCCGCAGGCAGCTCGGGCAGCGCAGGAACTCGCCCTCCACCTCGAAGCCGCAGTGCGGGCAGTGGTCGTGCTGGAGGCTCTGCAGCCTCGCCTCGGCGGCCTGGATCTCGAGCTCGCGCTCGCGAACGTCCTCCAGGTACTCCGGCGGGCGCACGATCAGGTAGACCACCGTGCCCACGAAGGGGAAGAGCGAGGCCGCGGTGGCGCACGCGACCAGCAGGGGATCCCCGATGCGGCGGCGGGCGTCGGCGTACGTCCAGTAGACGAGCGCGAGCCAGATGACCACCAGAACCAGGATCAGGATGTTGACCGCAAGGTTCAGCGCATCGTTCTCGATGCCGAAGATGGCGAGGCGGGCCATGCGGGGGCGAGTGTAGTGGGAGGGTCGGAGTGACCTAGAGGAACACGCGGCCGAGCAGATACCCGATGCCGAAGAACACGAGGATGACGGTGGCCACCACGATGGCCACGAGGCCGATCATCGCGCCGAAGCGAGGTCCGTCGCCGTCCATGACGGGCGAAGCCTAGAGCGTCGAGGCGCGCGCGTCCGCACGCTCGCGCACGAGGTCCGCGATGAGGTAGATCGAACCGGTGGCCAGCACGGCCCCGCCCGCGCCGGCCAGCGAGCGGGCCCGCTCGACCGCCTCGTGGGGCTCGGCCACGATCTCCGACGGCGGCCCGCCGAGCTTCTCGGCCAGCGAGGCCAGCGTGGCGGGCGAGAGGGAGCGCGGGTTGCGGGAGCGGGTGAAGACGATCCGGTCGAAACGGGGCAGCAGCTCGGCCAGCATGGCCGCCGCGTCCTTGTCCTCCAGCACCCCGATCACCGCCACCCGCGGGTGCCGCGCACCGAGCAGCTCCTCGAGCGATTCGGCCATCACGTGGGCGCCCGCCGGATTGTGGGCGCCGTCGTAGACGGTGATCGGATCGTCGGCCACGATCTCGGCCCGACCGTGCACGATCGTGGCCGACGCCGCCGCCCGCAGGGCATGTTCCTCGAGTGGCCGGCCCAGGAAGCACTCCGCCGCGGCGGCCGCGATCGCGAAGTTCTCGCGCTGGAAGCCACCGGCCGCGCGCATGGCCACCCCCGGGTCCGCCCCCGACGCGACCTCGACGAGGCGAGCGTGGCGCTCTGCCGCGATGCGCCTCGCCACCGCCCGTGAATCCGGGTCGAGCGCGCCGGTCACCAATGTGCCGCGGTCACCCACCACGGCGAGCTTCTCCTCGGCGATGTCCTCGAGCGTGGGCCCCAGCCAGCGGGTGTGCTCGAGCCCGACCGAGGTGAGCACCTGCACCTTCGACGGGATCACGTTCGTGGCGTCGAAGCGTCCGCCCAGGCCCGCCTCGATCACCGCCACCTCCACGCCGCGGCGAGCCAGCTCGTGGTAGGCCGTGGCGGTGAGCGCCTCGAACTGGGTCACGTGATTGTCATCGTCGGCCGTCCTGTTGACCATCTCGGCGGCTGCCGCCGCCCGCGTGACCGCGGCGGCGAAGTCGGCCTCGGACACCGGTGCCTCCCCCACCTCGATGCGCTCGCGAAACGAGCGCAGGTGCGGCGAGGTGTAGCTGCCCGTGCGCAGGCCGTGGCGTTCCAGGATCGCCGCGCAGAAGCGCACGGTCGACGACTTGCCGTTGGTGCCCACCACGTGCACCGAGGCAAAGCGCCGCTGGGGCAAGCCCAGGACGGTCATGAGCCGGTGCATGCGGTCCAGCCCGAACCGCATGCCGAACAGCTCCAGCGACAGCAGGTACTCCTCGGCCTGGCGGAAGGTCATCAATCGTCGAGGCGGCGCAGGGCCTCGCGGTACTCACCGAGCTTGCGCCGCTCCTGCTCGACCACGTCGGCGGGCGCGCGCTCCACGAACTTCTCGTTGGCCAGGCGGCTCTCGGCGCGCTCGATCTCGGCGCGCAGCGACTCGCGCCGGGCGGAGATCCGCTTCTCGGCCTCGGCCGGATCGAAGGCGTCCGAGGGCAGGATCTGAACGCCGCCGCCGGGGACCGGCACGGTGGCGAGCACGTCGCCGTTCTCGGTGTCCCTCTCGACCAGATCGAGCCGGGCGAGGCGGGCCAGGTGATCCCGGCCGGCGCCGTAGCCCTCGGCCACCAACCGCCCGCGCAGCGGTGCCGACGGCTTGGCGCCCACCTCGTCGCGGTAGCGCCGCAGCGCCGTCACGGCTTCCACCAGCCGCCCGACCTCGGCCTCTGCCTCCTCGTCGAAACGTGCGGGGTCGGCCTCGGGCCAGTCGGACGAGGCGAGAAGCCCGCGCTCGCCGGGCATCAATGCCCATATCTCCTCGGTCACGAACGGCATCACCGGATGCAGCAGCCGCAGTGTGCGCTCGAGCGCCCACAGCAGGACGCCCGAGACCGCCTCGTTATCGGGCTCGTAGAGCCGCGGCTTGGCCAGCTCGAGGTACCAGTCGCACAGCTCCGACCAGAAGGCGCCGTAGAGCTCGAGCGCCGCGTGGGAGAAGCGAAATCCGTCGTAGAGCTCGGTCACCTCGGCGGTCAGGCGCTCGAGGCGGGAGATGATCCAGCGGTCCTCGGGCGTGGAGGCGGACCCGGCGTCGGGCTCGGTGTCGGCCACGCGCAGCAGGATCAGGCGCGAGGCGTTCCAGAGCTTGTTCGTCAGGTCTCGCCCCTGCTTGACGCGCTCCTCGTTGAAGCGCACATCCTGCCCGCTCGACATGGCCAGCAGGCCGAACCGCAGGGCGTCGGCGCCGTGCTGCTCGATCAACTCCAGGGGGTCGATGCCGGTGCCCAGCGACTTCGACATGCGCCGGCCGTCGGGCGCCTGGATGACCGAGTGGATGTTCACGTCGGTGAACGGGATCCGGCCGGTGAGCTCGACTCCGAACATCACCATGCGGGCAACCCACAGGAAGATGATGTCGCGCGCCGTGGAGAGGACGTCGGTGGGATAGAAGGCGCGCAGCTGATCGGTCTCCTCGGGCCAGCCCAGCGTGGCGAAGGGCCACAGCCCCGACGAGAACCACGTGTCGAGCACGTCGGGGTCGCGTCTCCAGCCCTCGCCCTCGGGCGGCTCGGTGCCCACGTAGGTGTCCTCGCCGCGATACCAGACCGGCAGCTGGTGGCCCCACCACAGCTGGCGCGAGATGCACCAAGGCCGGATCCGCTCGAGCCAGTCGAGGTAGTCCTTGGCCTTGCTCTCGGGGTGAAAGCGCAGCCGCCCATCGCGCACCGGCTCGATCGCTCCCTCGGCGAGCTGCTCCATGTCGCAGAACCACTGGAGCGAGATGAGCGGCTCGATGCGCCGGCCCGAGCGGTGCGAGTGCGGCACGTCGTGCACGTAGGGCTGGGCGCCCGACACGAGCCCCTGGTCGCGCAGCGCGGCCACCACAGCGGCGCGGGCCTGATCGACCTCCATGCCCTGGAAGGCCTCCGGGGCGCTGTCGGTGATGAGGCCGTCCTCGCCGATCGCGGTGACCTCGGCCAGGTTGTGCCGGCGGCCGATCTCGAAGTCGGTGGGGTCGTGTCCGGGCGTGATCTTCAGCGCGCCGGTTCCGAACTCCGGGTCGACGTGGTCGTCGGCGATGATGGGCAGCCGGCGCCCCACCAGCGGCAGGATCGCCGCCTCGCCGATCAGCCGCGAGTAGCGGTCGTCGTTCGGATTGACCGCCACCGCGGTGTCGGCCAGCATCGTCTCCGGGCGCACGGTGGCGATGGTCACCGACCCCGACCCGGATTCGAGCGGGTAGTCGATCGAGTAGAGCGTGTCCTCGACCGTGCGCTGCTCGACCTCCAGGTCCGAGATGGCGGTGCGCAGCCCCGGGTCCCAGTTGACCAGGTAGTTGTCGCGGTAGATCAGCCCCTTCTCGTAGAGGCGGACGAAGACGAAGGTGACCGCGCGGACGTACTCGTCGTCCATCGTGAAGCGCTCGTCGGCGTAGTCGAGCGACGCGCCTAGTGCCTGGAACTGCTCGACGATGGTGGAGCCGTGGTGACGCCGCCATTCCCACACGCGCTGCACGAACTCGTCCCGCCCGATGGCCTCGCGACTGGTGCCCTGGCCCTCGAGCTGCTTCTCCACCTGGCGCTGGGTGGCGATACCCGCGTGATCGGTGCCGAAGATCCACTTGGCCCGCTTTCCGCGCATGCGCGCCACGCGCATGCACAGATCCTGGATGGCCGCGTTGAGGGCGTGGCCCATGTGCAGCGAGCCGGTGACGTTGGGGGGCGGCACTGCGATCGAGAAGTTCTCGCTCGCGTCGCCCGCAGGCTCCGGGTGAAAGACGCCCGAATCGAGCCAATGCGCGAATATCCGCGGCTCGACGTCGCCCGGCTCGTAGCGGGTGCGCTCCTCGAGGATCCTGAGGCGATCGGGGGGCATGGCCGACAAGTCTGCCAGCCCCGGCCGTAGCGCCTTCTCAGGTCATGACCGCTCACCTCTTGGCTGGTCCTTGAGGCTCGACTTCTTGCTCTTGGGACGCCGGTAGCCGGCCGCCGACTGCACGCTGGAGGGCCGCCATTGTGAGCCACCGCGGAGGGTGGGAACGCCCTCGGCGTTGAGCTCATTGGCGATCGCCTGCAGCGTCATGCCGTCGGCGCGCATCTGGACGATCCGCTCCTTGAGGGCCGGCCGGTCCTCCACCGCCGGCCGCCCGGCGCTTCCACCGCGAGCTCGCGCGGCGGCGAGGCCCTTCTTGGTCTGGTCGGCGATCCGCCGGCCCTCCCACTCCCCGACCGCCACGAGTGTGCGCGCGGTGAGGCGGCCATTGGCCGATCCGGTGTCGAGACGGAGGTCGATGGCCACCAGACGGCCGTCCCGCTCCTCGATCCATTCCACGATCCGGCCGAGATCGGCCGCCGAGCGGCTGAGCCGCTCGAGCTCCGACACGACCAGGCACGAGGCCTCTCCCTCGGCGAGGCGCTCCAGGGCGTACAGCAGACCCGGCCGCTCGAGGCCCTTGGGATGCCCGTTCTCGACATCACGGACCACGTGGAGGAGCTCCCATCCCCGCCGGGCGCAGAAGCGCTCGATGGCGGCGGCCTGGCGTTCCAGCAGCTCCGGGTCCTCCCCGTTGGTCTTCGGCACGCTCACGTAACCGACCGCGCGAACCCGCTCACCGGGACCCGCCGCTGCGGTCGCGTCCTCCAGCCCTTCCCGCGCGTCTTCGCGTGCGGTCAGCAGCTGCTGACCTTGGTGGGACTCGGAGGTGCCGCGCCGGCGAGCCAAATCCCGTGCACGCCTGCGCGCCATCAGCCGACCGCACAACGCTCCCACCAACAGAGCGCCCACGCCGATCAGGATCACCCATGGCAGGTCGACACTCTGACCGGCGCCGACCGCCGGCGCTGCGAGCGGACTGACCGCCAGGCTGCTCGGCGGCAGCCAGGGGAACGCCTCCAGCTTCGCTCGGACGGGCCGCGTGTCGTCTCGCCGTCCCTGACCGCGAGCCAGGATCCGCCGCGTCCGGCTGTCCAGCGCACCGCTGGCCTCGAGGTGCGCAGCGTGCTGGAGCCGGGCCACCGCGGCCTCGGTCCTGGGGCCGTAGCGCCCGTCGACTGGTCCCGGGCTCCAGACCGCGATCCTGCAGGCGGCTCTGGAGGGCGCGAACCCTTCCCGAGCCGGTCGGCGTCTCGTAGCCGGCGCCGCGGCGCAGCCCACCGCTGTGGGCCTGCGCAAGGGTCCTCCACGTGGCGGGCCCGACGACCCCGTCGGCCGCGAGGCCGGTGGCCACCTGGAAGCGCAGCACGGCCGCTTCCGTGCGGGGCCCGAAGCGCCCGTCGACCGGCCCTGGCGCCCAGTCGAGCTTCCCCAGCGCACGCTGCAGAACTCGAACGCGCCCTGCTTCGGGCTCGGCCGCGTAGCCCGAGCCGTACATGAGCGGCCCGGCGTTGGCCATCGCGGTGAAGGGCATCGCTTCCGACGCGTCATTCGCGACGCAGGTGCTCGCACCGGCGAGCAGGATCGTAAGGGCCGTGAAAGCTCCCAATCCCGCCCTCGCATAGGGCTTCCGGTATTTCCGTTCCATCGTTTCTCCTCATCGAGCAGATTTGCCCGGCGCTCCGTGCGCCGGCAGGTCCTGGTCAGCAGCCCGGAGGGGCTAACCAGGCCGCTCGATGACGGCCAGGAAGGCGTGCTGGCGCCACGCGATCGGCGCGAGCCGGATACGCGTGGAGTGCCGCAGGCCGAAGGCCGCAAGCGACAGGAGAAGAGCGATGAAGGTGGCAGCGGCCACGCCGGAGGCGCCGCTGGCTGTGGCGCCGCCCGGGGGCGCCGGAATCGGCGGAGCGGCGGGTGCGCTCGCGCTGAGCGCCGAGCCGGAGGGCGAGGTTGCGTGGGCGGCGTCGTGCGAGGGTCCGGCGAGGATGGGCGAGGAAGGCGAGGCAAGGAGGGCCGGGCCGATGGGTCCGGCGGACGGAGCCGTCGCGGGCGAGCCGCCGTGGCCGGTCGACCGCGGCGAGTCAGGCGCCGCAAGCGGGCCGGCGGCGGGCGCCGCCGCGGTGGGCGCGACAGGGGGAATTGGGGCCGCCGCGGACGCCGGAGACGGGGCCGGGACGGGAAGAGGAGCATCGGACCCGGGTGAACCGAGATGCGAGGGCAGCGACGCCGGACCCGACGAGCCGATCAGGTCTTCGACGGCGGGCACCGGCAGAGCGGGGAGATCCCCGAGCGCCGGAGCCAGAGGCGCGGCGAGGTTCTCGACCACCGGCGTGAGCGGAGCAACCAGGTCCTCGACGACCGGCGTGAGCGGAGCGGTCAAATCCTCGACCACCGGAGCCAGAGGCGCGGCGAGGTTCTCGACCACCGGAGTGAGCGGAGCGGTCAGATCCTCAAGCACCGGCATGAGCGGAGCGGTCAGATCCTCCACCACCGGGGTAAGCGGAGCGGTCAGATCCTCGAGCACCGGAGTCAGCGGAGCAACCAGGTCCTCGACCACCGGAGTCAGAGGCGCGGTCAGATCCTCGACCACCGGAGTCAGCGGCGCAGCCAGGTCCTCGACCACCGGCGTAAGCGGAGCAACCAGGTCCTCGACCACCGGAGCCAGCGGCGCAACCAGATCCTCGACCACCGGAGTAAGCGGAGCGGTCAGGTCCTCCACCACCGGAGTCAGCGGAGCAACCAGGTCCTCGACCACCGGAGCCAGAGGCGCGGTCAGATCCTCCACCACCGGAGTCAGCGGAGCAACCAGGTCCTCGACCACCGGAGTCAGCGGAGCAACCAGATCCTCGACCACCGGAGTCAGCGGAGCAACCAGATCCTCGACCACCGGAGTCAGCGGAGCAACCAGGTCCTCCACCACCGGAGTCAGCGGAGCAACCAGATCCTCGACCACCGGAGTGAGCGGAGCGGCCAGATCCTCGACCACCGGAGTCAGCGGAGCAGCCAGGTCCTCGACCACCGGAGTCAGCGGAGCAACCAGGTCCTCGACCACCGGAGCCAGCGGCGCGGCCAGATCCTCGACCACCGGAGTGAGCGGAGCGGTCAGATCCTCCACCACCGGAGTCAGCGGAGCGGCCAGGTCCTCGACCACCGGAGTCAGCGGAGCGGCCAGATCCTCCACCACCGGAGTCAGCGGAGCAGTCAGATCCTCCACCACCGGAGTCAGCGGAGCAGCCAGATCCTCCACCACCGGAGTCAGCGGCGCAGCCAGATCCTCCACCACCGGGGTCAGCGGAGCGGTCAGATCCTCCACCACCGGAGTCAGCGGAGCAGTCAGATCCTCCACCACCGGAGTCAGCGGAGCGGTCAGATCCTCCACCACCGGAGTCAGCGGAGCGGCCAAATCCTCCACCACCGGAGTCAGCGGAGCGGTCAGATCCTCCACCACCGGCGTAAGCGGAGCGGCCAGATCCTCCACCACCGGCGTGACCGGAGCGGCCAGATCCTCCACCACCGGCGTGACCGGAGCGGCCAGATCCTCCACCACCGGCGTGACCGGAGCGGCCAGATCCTCCACCACCGGCGTGACCGGAGCGGCCAGATCCTCGACGAGCGGGTTCAGCGGCTCGGTGAGATCCTCCACCACTGGCACGATCGGGTCGGTCGAGTCATCGATCACCGGAACCAGCGGCGTCGTCAGGTCCTCGACGACCGGGGGCACCGGCTGAGTTGCGTCCTCGACCACCGGAGTCAGCGGCTGAATCACGTCTTCGACCACCGGAGTCGCCGCCTCGGTCGCTTCATCGACCACCGGGGCAAGCTCCTCAACGGCATCCTCAACCACCGGGGCAGCCGGCTCGATGGTCTCGTCGACCACCGGCACGACCACCTCAACCGCATCCTCGACCACCGGCACGACCGGCGCCGAGGCATCGTCGACCACCGGCGCCACCGGCTCAACCGCGTCCTCCACCACCGGCAGGCCGGTTCGCCGGCACCCTCGGCCACTGGCGCCACCGTCTCGACCGCATCCTCCAACGCGGGAGCGCTTGGCGCAGGCTCATTCGGCGGCGTGCCCGGTACCGGAGCGTCCGGTGCCTGCTCGACGAGCGGGTCCGCGGGTCCGGCGGGCGGCGCAGCAGCCTCGACGGGCGGCGCAGCAGCCTCGGCCGGCGGCGCAGGAGCCTCGGCCGGTGGCGCAGCAGCCTCGGCCGGCGGCGCAGCAGCCTCGGCCGGCGGCGCAGCAACCTCGACCGGCGGCGCAGCAACCTCAACCGGCGGCGCAGCAACCTCAACCGGCGGCGCAGCAACCTCGGCCGGCGGCGCAGCAACCTCAACCGGCGGCGCAGCAACCTCAACCGGCGGCGCAGCAACCTCAACCGGCGGCGCAGCAACCTCAACCGGCGGCGCAGCAACCTCAACGGGCGGCGCAGCAACCTCAACCGGCGGCGCGGCCGGCAGGGACACTTGGCCGAAGGCCGTCGCCGCGGTACTCAGCATGACCGCCGCGGCGGCCAGGCATGCCAGCAGAAGCGCATGCCGAGTGGGAAGTCCTCGACTCCCGGTCACCGATTCGGATTTTCCTGGATACCCCACCGCGCCTTTCGAACAGATTCGGTGCTGAAACCTCTCGCATTACAAATCTGCCCAACCAAGCGGGCCTGAGCAACACCATTTACGCTTCTTACGCAACTGGTCCGATTAGGCTTTTCCCGCTATTTGCGAACTTCCTGACTAGCGGAAGCGATTGGCTTCCTGGCGCGTTGGTCCAAGCGTGCGCTCAGACGAGCTCACCGATCTGCAACTTCTGGACAAGATCGGCGACCGTTTCCGCCCAATCTGCGTCGGTCAGGACGGTCGTCCGAGCCGGATGAACCACCGACCCAGACGCTCCCTCCCGTTGAGCTCGAAGACCTCCACGGCGATGAACGAGAACCACATGGCCCGCAGGCCCCACCCGGGCTCCACCGGCACGGCGATCACCCATCGCTCGGGGCCGTCCGGGTCCTCCATGCGGAGGACGGCCTCCTCGCCGCGCACCTCCGTGATGGTTGCCGGCACGACCTCGGTCTCGTCGGCGCCCGGCATGCCTCGCACCCAGACCCGCACAGCCCGCCCCGCGGGCGAGAAGCCGGCGGCCGAGCCGAGCCGCTCGAGGAGCCGAAGCCTCAGGCCGACTCGGCGCGCTCGTGCTCGCCGGTGTCTTCTTCGGGCGCCGCTTCGGTGACCAGGGTGGGCTTCAGGCCCTTCTCGATGGTCTCCTTGGTCACCACGCACTTCTTGACGTCGCGCCGCGAGGGCAGCTCGAACTGGACGTCGAGCAGCGTCTCCTCGAGGATCGACCGCAGCCCGCGGGCGCCGGTCTCGCGCTCGAGCGCGCGGTTGGCGATCGCCTCGAGCGATTCGTCGGCGAAAACGAGCTCGATGCCGTCGAACTGGAAGAAGCGCTGGAACTGCTTGACGAGCGCGTTGCGCGGCTCGGTGAGGATCGTGACCAGGTCGTCGCGCGTGAGCTGGTGGATCACCGAGGCCACGGGCAGGCGCCCGATGAACTCAGGAATCAGCCCGTAGTCGATCAGGTCCTCGGGCAGCACCTGCTCGAAAAGGTCGCCGGTGTCCTTGTTGTGCTTGGACGACACCGTCGCGCCGAAGCCGACGCCCTTGTGGCCGATACGCCGCTCCACCACCCGGTCGAGGTCGGCGAACGCCCCGCCGCAGATGAACAGGATGTTGGTGGTGTCGATGGTGAGGAACTCCTGGTGGGGATGCTTGCGCCCGCCCTGCGGGGGCACGCTCGCCACCGTTCCCTCGAGGATCTTCAAGAGCGCCTGCTGGACACCCTCGCCGGACACGTCGCGCGTGATGGACGGGTTGTCGGCCTTGCGCGCGATCTTGTCGACCTCGTCGATGTAGATGATCCCCGTCTCGGCCTTCTTCACGTCGAAGTCGGCGGCCTGGATCAGCTTCAGAAGGATGTTCTCGACGTCCTCGCCCACATAGCCCGCCTCGGTGAGCGCCGTGGCGTCGGCGATGGCGAACGGGACGTTGAGGATCTTGGCCAGCGTCTGCGCGAGCAGTGTCTTGCCGCAGCCCGTGGGGCCGAGCAGAAGGATGTTGGACTTCTGCAGCTCGAGGTCCTGCTCACCCTCGGCCTGCATCATCTGCACGCGCTTGTAGTGGTTGTAGACCGCCACCGAGAGCGTGCGCTTGGCCGGCTCCTGCCCCACCACGTACTCCTGCAGGACGGAGTTGATCTCCATCGGCTTGGGCAGGTTCTCCAGATCGAAGGTGGGAGCGCCGGTCAGCTCCTCATCGATGATCTCGTTACAGAGGTCGATGCACTCATCGCAGATGTACACGCCGGGGCCGGCGATCAGTTTCTTCACCTGCCGCTGCGACTTCCCACAGAAGCTGCACAGCAGTTGCTCGTTGGAGTCGGTTGGTCGCGCCACGCTCTCTCAGTTCCCCCACGGAACGAACCCGAGGGTACCGCAGATATACGCCCTGGAGCTCTTGGTCCCTTCCTGCGCCTCGCCTCAGAGCACTCCGACCAGCTTGGCGATGCCGATGAAGAGAAGCCAGAGAGCGAGCGCCAGCAGCACCCGCAGTGGTAGCGCTCGCACTACGCCTCGGAAGAGTTGCCCGTCGGGCGCGGCCGGCTAGTGCTTGCTGATCACGCGGTCGATCAGGTGGTAGTCCTTCGCCTCGTCCGCGCTCATGAAGTAGTCGCGCTCGGTGTCGCGGGCGACCTTCTCGAGGTCCTGGCCGGTGTGCTTGGCGAGGATCTCGTCCAGGCGCCGGCGCACGTCGATGATCTCCTTCGCGTGGATCTCGATGTCCGTGGCCTGGCCCTGGAACGCCGAGCTGACCTGGTGGATGAGGATCTTCGCGTTGGGCAGCGCCATGCGCTTGCCCTCCGCCCCGCCGGAGAGCAGCAGGGCCCCCATCGACATGGCGATCCCGACGCAGATGGTCTGCACATCGGGCTTGATGAACTGCATCGTGTCGTAGATGGCGAGGCCCGCGTAGACCGAACCACCCGGCGAGTTGACGTAGAGAGAGATGTCCTTGTCCGGATCCTCGGATTCGAGGTGGAGGAGCTGGGCGACGATCAGGTTGGCGATTTCGTCGGTCACGGGGGTGCCGAGAAAGACGATTCGCTCGTTGAGGAGGCGCGAGTAGATGTCGAAGGCGCGCTCCCCGCGGGAGGTCTGCTCGACGACCATTGGTACGAGAGGACTCATGGGCGGGCCAGTCTAGCGAGCAGGTGGCGGGTGCTTCGCGGCACCCGACCGGGTTCGAGGCCTAGGACCCCGGTGTCCAGATCTGACCGGGGGGAGCCGCCTCTTCGCTCTCCGGCGTCCACAGCTTCTCGCGCGCGGCCGCCGTCTCGGAGGCGATCGGCTTGGCCGACTCCACCAGGAGGTCGACCGCCTTGCGCATCGCTATGTCCTCGCGCAGGGCCTCGTCGGCGCCCTGGGCGCGGGCGCGCTTCATGGCGCGCTTGACCTGCTTGTCCGACGCGTCGGGGCCCGCTGCCTCGCGCATAGCCTGCGAGACCTCGTCGTCGGTGACCTCGATGCCTTCGGCCTCAACGATCGCCGCCAGCACCGCCTCGCGCTTGAGGGCCAGCTCGGCGTCGGGCTCGGCCTCGGTCACGATCTCCTCTTCGGTCTTCCCCGTCATCTCGAGGTAGCGCGCCGGGTCGATGCCCTGGGAGGAGAAGCGGCGCGAGGTCCGGTGCCACATCTCGTGCGCCTTCGAGTGCACGAGCTCCTTGGGTATCTCGACCTTCGCCCCGGCCACGGCGGCGTCCACCGCCGCCTCGCGGAACTCGCCCTCGATCGCGCGCTCGTCGGCCTCGCCGATGCGCTCCTCGATCTCGGCGCGCAGCTCGTCGAGCGAGTCGTACCCGCCCGCCTCGACGGCGAAGTCGTCGTCGAGCTCGGGGAGCTGCTTCTCCTTGACCTCCTTCACCTCCACGGCAAAGGAGGCGTCCTTCCCGGCCAGGTTCTCGGCCGGATAGTCGTCAGGGAAGGTGAGCTTCACCTCCCGCTCGTCGCCCGCCGAGGCGCCCTCGAGCTGCTCCTCGAAGCCGGGTACGAGGCGGCCCGAGCCGAGCTCGACCACCTGGCCGCGACCCGCGCCCCCTTCGAACTCCTCGCCGTCGACCGAGCCGGTGAAGTCCATGACCACGAAGTCCCCGGTGGCCGCCGCGCGATCAACGTTCTCCAAGGAGGCCAGCGACTCGCGCAGGCGGTCCATCTCGGCCTGCACCTGCTGCGGATCCACGCTCGGCTCGCGCCGTCCCACCTCGAGTCCCTTGTACTCGCCGAGGCGCGCCGGCGGCACCACACCCACCTCGATCGTGAACGCGAGCGGCAAGCCCTGCGCGGGCAGGTCGGTGAGATCGAGGTCGGGGTCGCCGACGGTGGTGATCCCGGCGTCGGCGAGCGCCTGCTCGTACCAGCTCGGCAGGCCGCGGCGCACGGCCTCGTCCATCACGGCCTCGCGCCCCACCTGCCGCAGCACCACCTCGGGCGGCACCTTGCCCGAGCGAAAGCCGGGCACCCGCATCTCGCGGCCCAACTCGGCCGCGGCGCTCTTGAGCTGCTGCTCGAGCGCCTCGCTCGGCACCTCGACCTCCACGCGCACGCGCGAGTCGGCGAGTTCGGTGGTCTTGGTCTTCACTGCGGCGGCCATCGGCCGCATGACGATAGCTTGCGGCGTTGTGAACGCCCGCGAGCGAGCGGCGGCCTGGATCGTCACCGGGCCGCTCGGGCACTTCTGGAGCGCGAGCGCCGACATCGTCGTGCTCTGGGCGCGCTACGGCTGGAGCCGCGTGGTCAGTCGCGGCGCCCGCGTGCTCGAGCGCCGCCGCCGTAGGAGCTGAGGTCGAGCACCAGGGCCAGCCCCACCCACAGCCACTCGATTCCCTCCACGCCGCCGATGGGCGACCACGCCAGCGCGTAGACCAGCGCCGTCAGCGGGAGGAAGATGAGACCGAGCAGCGGAACCAAGAAGCTGTCGTAGGCCTGGTCGACCTCGTTGGTGAAGATCCACAGACAAACGAGCCCGATCCGGGGAAAGAGCCCGGCGAACACGGCAAGCAGGCATCCCATGAGCGCAGATCCTTTCATCCGCTCCGCGATCATGCGGTCACGGTCACCACGATGAGGGGCTGACATGGCCGCCGCCCTCGCCTGGGGGGCCCTTGCCGCTTCCTCCCTGGTGCTCGGCGCCGTCCTGGCCCTCGTCCGCGACTGGCCCGTTCGCTACGTGGGCCTGGTGCTCGCCTTCGGGGCCGGAGCGCTGATCTCGGCGGTCAGCTTCGAGCTGGCCCAGGACGGCGTGGATGCCGGCGGGCCCGCCTCCGTCGGCGTGGGCATCGCCGTCGGCGCGCTGGCCTTCTACCTGCTCGACGGCATCGTGTCGAAGGGTGGGCGCTCGGCGGCCGGCGGCTCGCTCGCCGTGGGCGCTTTCCTCGACGGCATACCCGAGCAGCTGGTCCTGGGGCTCGGCCTCGCCGCGGGCGAGGAGGTGGGTGTCGGCCTGCTCGCGGCGATCTTCATCTCCAACCTCCCCGAGGCGATCGGCTCGGCGAGCGAGATGCGCGCGGCGCACAGCTCGGTCTCACGCACCCTGGGCCTGTGGCTCGGGGTGGCGGCGATATGCACCCTGGCCACGGTGGTGGGCTTCGCGATCGGCGACAACGTGGGCGGCACGCTGCAGGGCGGCGTGAACGGCTTCGCCGCCGGCGCTCTGCTGGTGATGCTCACCGACTCCATGATCCCGGAGGCCCGGAAGGCCGGGCGCGCCAGCGGTATCGCCACTGCGTTCGGCTTCGCGGTCGCCGCCGGGCTGTCCTCGCTCAGCTGAGCCGGTCGGAGGGTTGACAGGCGCGAGAGCGAAAGGGGCGGGGTGGACGATCCGCGGGCCCAGGACCGGTATCACGGCTTCGCTCTCGTTCTCGTTCTCGTGCTGGCTTCGGTGTCCTTCCAGGTGGCGGCCCCGGCCGGCGACTGGTCGCGCATGGTGACGATCGCCCTCGGGGCGGTCATCCTGCTGGCGTCCGCCTGGGCCGCGCAAGGCGCAGCACGCGTCGTGCGGGCGGCGGTGGCGGCCGCCGTGCTGCTCGCGCTCGCGGCGCTGTTGGTGCTGCTCATCACGGGCGAGGTCCCGGTCGCGACCGCGGCGCTCGTGAACGGGCTCCTGGTCGCCTTCGCCCCGGCCGTGGTGGCGGCGGGAGTGGTGCGCGACCTGCGGGGGTCCGGAGGAGTGACGCTGCGCACGCTGTCCGGGGTGCTGGCCATCTACCTGCTCGTGGGGATGCTCTTCTCGTTCATGCAGGCCGCCACCGGCGCGCTCGAGAACGAGAGCTTCTTCGTCGGCCACCCGGACGCCGGGCGCTCGGAGTTCCTCTACTTCAGCTACATCACGCTCTCCACGACCGGGTACGGCGATTTCGTGCCGGCCACCGACGTGGGCCGCATGCTCGCGGTGGCCGAGTCGCTCCTGGGCCAGATCTACCTGGTCACCGTCGTCGCCTTGATCGTCGCGAACCTGCGCCCGGCCGCCGGTGGGCGACCAGGAACCCGGCCCCCGCACCAAGCAGAAACGAGATAGCGATCACGAGAATCAGCGGCGTCGACCAGGTGCCGAGGAGCCAGTTCACCTCGACGTCGTCGAAGTTGAGGACCGCGAACAGCACGGCCACGGCGCCGAGCGCGGCGGCGCCCACCATCCGGGCCTGCTCCCGCCGCGAGGTCTTGCGGCCTCTGGTCTCTCCGAGCCCCTCGTCCCCGCCGCCACCGGCACTACCCACCATGGGTCTCTCCGTTCTTTGGATGCGTGCGTCCCTGCAGCTCGGGTGATTCTGCCAGTCGTTCCACGTCTCGCCGCCACAGCTCGCGCTGAAGGCGCCAGCGCGCGAACCCGATCGCCGAGCGGGCAGCGACAAACAGAAGCGTGGGCACCACTACGGCCACGGTCAGGGCCCCGGCGACCGGGCGACCGGAGTTGATGGCCCCCTCCACAACCTGCTTCCAGTTCACGCCCAGCACCACTGACGCCACGAACATGACCCACACCACCGTGGCCAGCTTTCCCGCAAGCTCGAGCCAGCGGTGAAGGAGGACCACGTGATCCCAGCGCAGGCGGCACACAGTCATGCGCTCCAACCGGGTCGCCCGCCGGGTGCGCTCGGGCGCCAGCCGCTCGGCGACTGCTTTGTTCAGCTGCGAGATGAGCCGGCCGGCACGGCCGCGGGTGCGATCTGTCGATGCGATCGTGCCATTGTCCACCCACCGTGACCACGGCGGCACAGCCGGACGAGCTCGGCGGACGGGCCTACCTGCGCCTGGTGGGGCTCGGCGCGCTGATCGGGATACCCGCGGCCCTGCTGGCGGCCCTGTTCCTGGCGCTGGTGAACGAGCTGGAGCAGGCGCTCTGGCACGACCTCCCGGAGGCGCTAGGCCGCAGCTCGCCGCCGTGGTACCTCGTGGTGGGCCTGCCGGTGGTGGGAGCGGCGCTTGTGGTGGTCGCCCGCCGCCTGCTGCCGGGCGACGGCGGGCACCCGCCGCTCGAAGGCCTGGTGGCCACACCCACCCCGCCGGCCGCGGCTCCGGGCATCGCCCTCGCCGCCCTGGGCACCCTGGCCTTCGGGTCGGTTCTGGGACCGGAGGCCCCGCTGATAGCGCTGGGATCGGTGGTCGGCGTGGCCCTCGCCCAGCGCCTTCACCTGGGCGACCGGGAGAACGCGGTGCTCAGCACCGCCGGCTCGTTCTCGGCCGTATCGGCCCTCTTCGGCGGGCCGCTGGTGGCCGGCCTGCTGCTGATGGAGGCCGGCCTCGGCATGGGAGCGGCGCTGCTGCCCGTGCTCCTGCCGGGACTCGTGGCGGCGGCGTGCGGCTACGTCATCTTCCTGGGGCTCGGCGACTGGGGCGGTCTGGGGACGACCTCCCTGGCCGTTCCCGACCTGCCCGTCTATGAGGGCACGAGCATCGAGGATCTCCTGGTGGGTCTCGTGGTGGGGGTGGCAGCCGGGGTGCTGATGGTGGCGGTGCGCTGGATGGCCGGGCGGCTGGACCGGCTCGAGAGCCGCCGCCTGGGCATGCCCGCCCTGCTCTTGGGCGGCGGGCTCGCGGTGGGGCTGATCGCGCAGTCCGCCGACCTGCTCGGCGCGGACTCTCAGGACGTCCTGTTCTCCGGGCAGGAATCGGTGCCCGCCCTCCTGGCCGAGGGCTCGCTCGCCGGAGTGGCTCTGCTGTTGGGGGCCAAGGCGCTCGGCTACGCGGTCAGCATGGGAACCGGCTTTCGCGGCGGGCCGGTGTTCCCATCCATCTTCCTCGGCATCGCCCTCGCGATGCTCGCGGTGGACCTGCTGGACGTGTCCCCCACCCTGGCGGTGGCGGTGGGGACCGCAGCGGGCATGGCCGCGATGACCCGCCTGCTGCTCGCCCCGCTGGTCTTCGCGGGGCTGCTGGTCGGCACGGCGGGGATCGATGCCGTCCCGGCGGCCGTTTTCGCCACGTCAGCCGCGTGGCTGACCCGGACGGCGCTCGACCGCCGTTTCGACACATCCGGGGCCGCGGAGTCCGGATAGGCTGCGCGCGACCCGACTCACCCAATCGAGAGGAGACACGAATGGCAAATCTCGTAGCCATCGCGTACGACGACCTTGATCAGGCCCAGGAGGTCATGGGCACCATCGGCGGGCTCGTGAAGGAGCATTCGCTGACCCTCGACGACGCGGTCATCGTCGAGCACCGCGCCAACGGCAAGATGAAGCTCCACCAGCCCTCGCTCGCCGGCCTCGGCGCGGCCAGCGGCGCTCTATGGGGCGGACTGATCGGCCTCATCTTCTTCATGCCCCTCCTGGGCATGGCCGTGGGAGCCGCCACCGGCGCGGCCACCGGCGCCCTGAGCGACTACGGAATCGACGACGACATGATGAAGCAGCTCGCCGAGAAGCTTCCCGAGGGCGGTGCGGCGGTGTTCGTGCTCGTGCGCGAGGCAACCGCCGACAAGGTCGTGCCCGAGATCTCGAAGTACGGCGGCCACGTGATCCAGAGCTCCCTCTCCACAGAGCAGGAGACCTCGCTGCAGGAGGCACTCGACAACCGCGGCGCGACCGCCGCGTAGGACGCAGACGCCGTTCGCGTCACCTTCATAGGCCACGCCACCGTGCTGATCGAGCACGGCGGCGTGCGCCTGCTGACCGACCCGGTCCTGCGGCGGCGCGTGGCGCACCTGCGTCGCCACGGACCCGTCCCGGCGGTCCCGGAGGCCGTCGACGCGGTCCTCCTCTCCCACCTGCATTACGACCACCTCGACCTGCCCAGCCTGCGCATGCTGGGCCCCGGCGTGCGCGTGCTGGCGCCACGCGGGTCGGGGCGCTACCTCGCCCGCGCGGGCCTGAAGGCGGTCGAGGAGCTGTCGCCCGGACAGGACACCGGCGTCGAGGGGGTGACCGTCGCAGCCACTCCCGCCGAGCACGACCCGCGGCGGCGGCCGCTCGGACCCCGGGCCCAGCCGGTGGGCTATCTGGTCGAGGCCGCGGAACGGGTGTACTTCGCGGGCGACACCGACCTCTTCTCCGGCATGGCCCGCCTGGGACCGGTGGGCCTGGCGCTGTTGCCGGTGGCCGGGTGGGGGCCCAAGCTCGGCGCGGGGCACCTCGACCCAGAGCGGGCCGCGCGTGCCGCCGCGCTGGTTCGCGCGCGGGTGGCCGTGCCGATTCACTGGGGCACGCTGCGCCTGGGGCGCAGGGGAGCGTGGTTCACCGAGCCGCCGCACCGCTTCGCGGCTCAGGCGGGCGAGCTGGCCCCGGAGGTCGACGTGCGCGTGCTCTCGCCGGGGGAATCGCTCGAGCTGTAGGCCGGGTGCCCTAGCGAGACCAGCCAGCCGCACAGGATGCGGTGCACCCGCTCGGCCCCGACCACCGGGTCGTCGGGCCAGGGCAGCTCGGCGGGATGGAGCACGAAGGGGTGGGACTGCGGGCCGCCCATGCCGCCGTGCGATCCCACCAGCTCCTCGAACGCGGCCACCTCGTCCATCTCCGTCCAGTAGGTGCTGTTCAGGACCACGTCGGGGCAGTGCGGGAAGGCGTCGGTGCGGCGCACGTGAGCCACCGCGTTGGGGCCGAACCCGGCCAGCGGATCCTCTCCCTCCACCCGCCCCTCGTCGAGGTAGTGCGCCCCGTCGGAGCCGAGCACGACCGCTCCGTGGCCCTCGGACCGGACCAGCGCGAACGCGACGCCCGGATGCGCGGTCAGCGTGGCGAGCAGGCGCGGGTGCAGCTCCTCGATCCGCTCGAGGGTGACCCGGCCCGGCTCGCGGGGCAGCGAGATCAGGCCGAGGTTCCCGGAGGCCATGACCGACAGGTCGGGCAGCTCGGGCTCCTTCTTTCCCTCGCGGCCGGGGAGCGCCCGCCGGGCGGCGCGGGCGCCGACGGTGTCGTCGCGAGCCAGCTCCGTGAGGCCCGCTCCGAGATAGGCGGCGGCGTCGTCCTGGCGGGTGTCCTCGGCACGGAGGTCGCCGGCCTCGCAGGCCGACCGGACCACGTCCTCGAGGGTCGTCTCGTAGCGCTGGAGAAACGTCGCGCCCTGGGACTGCCCGTGGTCGGAGAGCACTATCAGGCGATAGGGCCGGGCGGCGTCCTCGGCGGCCGCGGCCACACGTGCGATCTGGTGGTCGACCTTGCGCAGGACCGCCAGCGTGTCGGGGCGCTCGATGCCGGAGTGGTGAGCCACCTCGTCGTAGGCCAGGAACGTGGTGTAGATCACCGGCCGGCCGGCGAGCATGTCCCCCACCACGGCCGCCACCTGCAGGTCGAGCTGGATGACCGTCGCAAATGCCCTCATCACCGCGTACTCCCGCGAGCGGCGAATTCGCGGCTGGACGTCGCGGCGGCGCTGGATCAGCTGGGCGCGGCGCTCACGTGCGAACTCGGCCACCACGCCCGAGAGCGTCTTGGCCACGGCATACGGCCGGGCGAAGTAGGCCGAGTAGTCGCGGCCGATCGGCCGCCGCCGGCGCAGCACCGTGCTCATGGTCAGCATCGAGTGAACGGCGTCGCCGGAGAGGATGTTGGCCCGGCTCGCGCCGTCCTCGTGCAGCAGCCCACGGCCGTTCGACTGGCGGCGCTCGATCTCCTCCGCGTCGCGGGGATGGTTGGTCACGATCGGCCGGCCGTGCTCCTTCTCCCACCACCGAAAGGCGGGCATGTCGTGGTTGTTGCCGTGCAGCAGCCCCGCCTGGCAGGCCCCGGTCTGCGACGACCAGTCGGTCTCCCAGCTCTCGAGGCGGTGGCTGCCCGAGCGCAGCCAGCGGGCCAGGGTCGGCGCGCTCCCGTTGGCCATCGCGCGCCGCAACACCTCGTGGGCCAGGCCGTCGATCTCGAGCAGCAGCAGGCCCGGCACCTCGCTCTCCAGGAGATCGTCGCGCCGGCGTTGCTGGCGGCGCACCACGTTGCGGTACCACGACTCGTCCTCGTCGAGGGCCAGCAGGGCGGAGAGCAGGGCGGTCACGGCGGCCAGGGCGAACGTGACCACCAGGCCGGCAGCGAACCCGCTGATGCTCGCGCCGGGCACCGCATCGATGGCCAGGATCACGAGGGCGGCGTTCAACGCCAGGCCCGCCAGCCCCAGCGTGAGCACGCTCAGCGGAAGGGCGAGGCGGGCCAGGAAGGGCCAGACCAGCGCGTTCAGTAGAGCGACCAAGGCCGCGGTGCCGAGGGCGGCGGCCGGACCGTCGAGCGTGAAGTCCGTCAGCAGCTCCGAGAGACCCAGCAGGACAGCTGCGTCGACCAGGAGTACGACCGCACCGCGGATCAGTATGGAGCGCCGCATGGCCCGTAGCTTGCCCGAAGAGACGCAGCCGAGCTACCGGGCCATCCTGCGCGTGGTGATCACCGTCGTGCTCAGCGCGCTGGCCCTCTACCTGATCTACCGCGTCCGCGAGCCCCTCAGCTGGATCGCCCTGGGCGGCTTCGTGGCCGTCGCCGCCACCGGGCCGGTCAATCTCCTGAGCCGAAAGCTGCCGCGCGGGCTGGCGATCACCCTCGTCTACGTCGGGATCATCCTCATCCCGATCGCCCTCGGAGCGATCCTCCTACCGCCCGTGGTCGAGCAGTCGGTCCGGCTCGCCAACAACCTCCCCGACTACGCGCGGGAGCTCAACGACGCCTTCGAGGAGAACCCCACGCTGCGGGAGGCCAACCAGAAGTACGACATCACGACGAAGCTCGAGAACGCCGCCGAGAACCTCGTGGGACGGCTGGGCGACGCCGCCGGCGCGCTGGTGACCATAGGCGCGAGCCTCGTGTCGTCGATCTTCGCGCTGGTCACGATCCTCGTGGTCAGCATGTTCCTGGTGGGCCGGGGCAAGCGATGGCGCGACGCCGCGCTGCGCCATCGCCCGCCCCATCAGGCGGAGCGCATCACGCGTGCCACCGACAAGATCGCCTACGCGGTGGGGTCCTACGTGGGCGGGGCGCTCGCACAGGCCAGCATCGCCGGACTCGCCGCCTGGATCATGCTCGTGATCCTCGGCGTCCCCTCGCCCCTCCCCCTGGCGATCGTCGTCTTCCTGCTCGATCTGATCCCGCTGGTGGGCGCCACGCTGGGGGCGGTCATCGTGGGCGTGGTCACCCTGTTCGCCGATTTCCCCACCACCACGATCATCTGGGCGATCTTCGCCATCGCCTACCAGCAGTTCGAGAACTACGTGGTGCAGCCGCGGATCCAGAGCCGGGCCGTGTCGCTGGACCCGTTCCTCGTGGTCGTGGCCGCCCTGTTCGGGGGGGCGCTCCTGGGCGTGATCGGGGCCCTGCTCTCGATACCCACCGCGGCCGCCATCCAGATCGCGGTGCGCGAGTGGCTCGAGTATCGCCGCGAGTACCGGACGGCGTAGCCTCAGCGCACGCTGGCCGGAGCCGGCAACCGCCCCAGCAGCCTCCGGTAGCGGTCCATCACCGGCTTGGGGAAGTCCGCGTGGGTCTGGGTGCGCAGGCGCGCCACCCGCTCGCGGTGGTAGGGGCTCGAGCGGTTCTCGTTGTGGCCGATCACGTTGCGGGTGGCGATCCCGTAGCGGCCCTGAAGCGCGCGGGTCAGCCGCAGTGACGCCGCGCGCTGGGCGGCGTTGCCCATCACCTGGGCGTCGCTGGTGCCCACGTGCTCGATGCCGATCGCCGTGTAGTTCAAGCCGACCGCATGGCGGCACATGAGCTCGAGGGAAACGAGCTGGTAGATCGTCCCGTCGCGATCGATCACGAAGTGCGCACAGGTCCCGGGGAGCTCGTTGAGCTCCGGGTCGGGCACGTTGGGCGCGAAGGTGTTGAACACCGGCGGGAAGCTGTCGGTGACCGTGTAGTGCTCGACGATTACCTTCGGGTCGAGCAGGCGGTGCTCGTCGAGGCCGTAGTGCCGGCGCGAGTAGCCGCGCATGTCGGCCTTACGCTGCTCGCCGAAGGGAATCGGCTTGGCCACGAGGCGGGGCGGCGCAATCGATCGCGCCAGGCCGAGCACCGCGCCTGCGTGGCGGCGGACCCCGCCTCGGTTCAGGGCGCCCCCGGGCAGCTCGACCACGAAGGCGCTGTCGCCCGCGAAGGTCGTGTTCTGCCACGAGGTCGCCGTGCCGTGATAGGCGGGCAGGGCACGACGCGGCAGCCCGCTCGCGCGCGAGTAGCGCCTCTCCAGCACCGGATCGCCGGTGCTCTTGACCACCATCGTCAGGGCCTGGTGGTACCAGAGCGTCACGCGCGGGCGCTCGCGCTCGATGAAGCTCTGCAGGACCTGCGTCTCCGGTTCGGACGCCGGGCCGCCGCCCGACTCGTACACGCCGTCCTGCGGGCGCCAGCGGTAGGGGAAGTTGCGGTTGAGATCCACGCCGCGCGCGTTGTGGCGCGAGCCGGCGGCGGCGCCGTCAGGATTGGCCTGGGGAACCAGCCAGAGGGCCGTCCCGCGTGGCGGGCGCAGGCGGCGCAGGCGCGTGAGCACGGCCTCGCCGGCCCGCTCGTTGCCGTGCACCGAGCCCACCACGAGGATCTTCACACGCGCGCGCGGCGAGCCCACCCGAAGCGCACGAATCGGCCGGCCCTCGGCCGACCGCCCGATCACGGTCTCCGCCCCGGCTGCGACCTGCGCCGATCCGGCCACCGGGGAGGGCGGCTCCAGCTGGCCCGCAGCCAGCGCGGCGGCGGCCGCGAAGGCGGCGGAGAGAGCGGACATGGCCCTGAGTATGGTGGCGAACTACTCGTGACCTCGACGCTGGCCCAGCAGGCCGCGACCCACAAGCGGGTCGCGATCGACACGGAGTTCGTGTCCGAGCGCCGCTACCAGGCGCTGCTCTGCCTGGCCCAGGTGGCCGTGCCCGATCCCGGCGCACCCGACGGGGTGTCGACGGAGGTGATCGACCCGCTCGGCGACGACCCGCCCGATCCCGCGCCGCTCGCCCGAGTGCTCGCCGATCCGGAGGTGGAGGTCGTGGTGCACGCCGGGCGCCAGGACATCGCCATCCTGCGGCGCGTCTGGCAGACCGAGGTCACCAACGTGTTCGACACCCAGCTGGCCGCCGGCTTCCTGGGGATGGGAAACCAGGAGGGCTACGAGTCGCTGGTGCGCAAGGCGCTCGACGTGCGCCTCAAGGGCTCGGAGGGCTTCACCAAGTGGGACCGGCGGCCGCTCACCGCCCAGCAGCTCGAGTACGCCGGCGACGACGCCCGGCTGCTGCTCGCGCTCGGCGACGAGCTCGAGCGCCGGCTGACCGAGCGGGGCCGCCTGCACTGGGCCCGCGAGGAGTGCCGCGCGCTGGAGAGCTCGACCGACGAGCGCAGCGCCGAGCGCATCTACTCGCGCCTGCCACGCCTCGGGCGACTCAATGAGCAGGCACGCGCGGTCGCCCTCGAGCTGGTCGAGTGGCGCGAGCACACCGCGCAGTCGATGGATCGCCCAGCGGGCTACGTGCTGCCCGACCAGGCACTGATCGAGCTCGCGCGCAGAACACCCCGCGACGCCGCCGGGCTGGAGCAGATCCGCGGACTGCCCGCCCAGACGATGCATCGCCGCGGCGACCACGTGCTCGAGGCGATTCGCCGTGGTCGCGATCGCCAGGCCCCCCCACCCCCTCCCGAGCCGCCCGGCCGCGATCCCGCCGACGCCCCGCTGGTGTCGCTCGCCCAGGCCCTGGTGCGCCAGCGGTCGGTGGAGGAAGGAGTGGCCGTGGAGCTGATCGCCACCCAATCCGAGCTGAGCGCGCTGGTGACCGCCCTGCGGAGGGGCGGGGACGGCGACGGCGTGCGCGTGGCCGAGGGCTGGCGCCGGGAGCTCGTGGGCAACTCCCTGATCGATCTGGTCGCCGGGCGGCTCGCACTGAGCGTGGGCGCGGACGGCGAGCTGCGCATCAGCCCGATCTAGAGTCCCGGCGGAAGCTCCCCGGCCTCGATCAGCCGCCTGATCTCGCCGGCCTTGCGCGAGTTCAGGTTCACGTGGCGCTGGCCGACGCTCGGCTTCTCGCTGAGCAGCCCCGCGGCCAGCAGCTCCTCGCCCACCTCGTAGGCCAGCGCGCGCTCGTTGCCCGCGAAGCCGCGGGCCAGGTGATCGAAGGCCGTGTGGTAGCCGCCCCACTTCCCCATGCCGTCGAGCCTCTGCAGAATGCGCCGCATCGCACGCCGGCGCGGGTCGGAGTCGTCGTGGGCCCGCGCCACCGAGCCCTCGGGCTCCAGCAGGGCCAGCAGCCGGGGCTCGAGCGCCTCGATCGACTCGTCGTCGAGCGGCGATCCGCCCATGCGCGCGACCGCCTCGGCCACGCGCAGCGGATGGGTGGGCCCGATCGGCGGGCGCAGGTCCTCGGGGCCGAGCGGATGGGCCGGGAAGAGCAGCACGCGGGCGCGCAGGCGATCGATGCCGGCGGCGCTCTCGTCGAGCGCCTCGCGGGCGTACTCGGCGCCCAGGCGAGGATCGGAGGAGGGAAAGCTGAGCGCCAGGAAACCGTCGTGAGCGCCTAGCCGCAGGCCCAGCTCCTCGGCGCTGCGAGGGGGGCCCGCCTCCCCCGCCTCGGAAAGGCAGGCCGCCGCCGCCGCGGCCACCGCGCCGCCGCGCTGGGTGACCGCGCCCGGATCGGCTCGCAGCTCGGGAGCGAGCGGCACCACCGCCACGACCGAACCCTCTCCCGGCGCCACCACCAGGACGATCGGGCGCTCGCGCCCGGTTCGCGACTCGGCCAGCTCTCGCGAGCCGCGCTCGAGCTCGGGGCGCAGCAGTCCCCGAAGCTGGGCCGACGACTCGGGCCTGGCCTCGACTCCGCCGGCGTCGCTCAACGCCCGCTCGAGCTCGCTTTTCATGAAGCAAACCTACGGGTAGGTAACGAGCAGGTTGGCCGACAAGCTGCTGCGCATCTATCTCCAGGACCACCTCGCGGGCGCGACCGGCGGCGTGGAGCTGGCCCGTCGCGCGCGGGGCGCGGCGCAGGGCACCACCTACGGTGACGCGCTGGCGAACCTGGCCCAGGAGATCGAGGACGACCGGCGGGCGCTCGAGAGCATCATGAAGGGCCTCGGCTTCGGCGCCGACCGGGCCAAGAACGCGGCCTTCTGGGCGGCCGAGAAGGCGGGGCGGCTCAAGCTCAACGGCCAGCTCACCGGGAGCTCGCCGCTCTCGCGGCTGGTCGAGATCGAGGGCCTGCTCGCCGGCATCAACGGCAAGCTCTCTCTGTGGCACTCGCTGCTCGAGATCGCCGCGGAGCGAGCCCCGCCTCGACGCCGGCCGGCTCAACGGATTGCTGGAGCGCGGGCGCGCGCAGCTGGCCACGGTCGAGGAGCTTCGCGACCGCGCCGCGCGCGACGCACTAAGTGCGTAAGCGCCCAAACTGCGGCCTTCGCCGCCTCAAGTGATGCAATAGCTCACCTGCCCGAATCCGGCACTTTGCGTACGCCGATCGCTGTAATCATCGCGGACCGTGTCACGGAAGAACAAGAGGCGGCACGGACGCCGCGCCGGCTGGAACGAAGCTCACGTCAGGCGGCTGTTCTGGCGAGCGGGCTTCGGAGCCACCCCCCGGGAGGCTCGTCACTGGGCTCGGCGCGGCAAGTCCGCGACGATCCGCTGGCTGCTGAACGGGGGCGTGGCGCCGGTTCCGCGCATCGCGGCACCCCGCCTCGAGGGGCAGGCGCTCGACCCGGTCAACGAGTACGGACACGACGTTCTGTGGTGGCTCGATCGCATGATCCGCTCGCCGCGGCCGCTGCAGGAGAAGCTCACCCTGTTCTGGCACGACCACTTCGCCACAACCGACCAGGACACGCCCCTGATGCTGGCCCAGAACCGCACCCTGCGCCGGCACGCCCTGGGGCGATTTCCCGCCCTGTTGCAGGACATCACGCGCGACCCGGCCATGCTGCTGCACCTCTCGCTCGCCAACTCGGACCCCGAGGCCCCCAACGAGAACTACGCGCGTGAGCTCATGGAGCTCTACACGCTCGGCCGGGGCTACAGCGAGCGGGACATCCGCATGGCGTCACGCGCCCTGACCGGCTTTCGCTCGGACTACCAGGACGACGGAAACGTGCGGACCTACTACGACCGCGAGTACCACGACTCCGGGCGCAAGCGGATCTTCCGCGACACCGGGCGCTTTGACTGGAAGGACGTGCTGCGCCTCTGCGTGCGCCATCCGGCCCACGCGCCGTTCATCACGGGAAAGCTGTGGGAGTACTTCGTCGGCTCACCCCCGTCGCGTCGCGAGAAGGCGCAGCTGGCGTCCCTCTACAAACGCTCGAAGATGCGCGTGAAGCCGGTGGTTGCGGCGATCCTGGCCGACTCGGCGCTCTACCGCGACCTCGACTCGCCCGGGATGGTCAAGTCGCCGGTCGTGTACCTCGCCGGAGCGCTTCGCACCACCTCGCAGGGCATCGACCGCGAGAACTGGACCTGGATGCTGAACAGCATGGGCCAGACGCCGTTCCGCCCACCGTCGGTGGCCGGATGGGACTGGGGAACGGCCTGGCTCTCGACCAACAGCATGCGGGTGCGCTTCGACGCGGCCAACAACCTGCTCGACACGCCGAGGCTGCAGGTGGCCGAGGACTCCACGCCGGTCAAGCTCTCCCCCGAGCAGGCCTTCGCCCGCGCGCGCCGCGCGGTGGGCGACCCCTGGGTGTCCGAGCGCACGCGCCGCGAGCTGCTCAAGGTGGCCAAGCGCCTCCTCACCGAGCGTGACCTGCCCGACGGCGAGTGGCGCCAACCCCGGCAGGAGCGCGCCGACATGTGCCAACGCGTACTTCGCCAGCTGATGCTGGCCGGCCCCGACGGACAGGTGCATTGAGTACATGAGCCGCCACCACGCCTGCGACGACTTCCACAACACCAAGGAGAACGTCCGCCGCGAGTACCTCGGGGGGCCTTCGCTCACCCGCAGGCAGGTGCTCGCAGCCGGCCTCGGCGCGGGCCTGGCGCTCTACACGAGCCGGGCCATGCCGCTCACCGAGGTCTTCGACGCGGCGGCGGCCGAGGCCGCGGCCGCCCCCGACGCCTCGGTGTTCGTATCGGTCTTCCTGCCCGGCGGAGTCGACCTGCTCGACACGCTCGTGCCCCTACACGACTACGGCCGCTACGCCGACCTGCACCCGCAGCTGCGAGTGGAGGGAGTGGCCCTTCCCGGCACGCCGTTCGGGCTTCACCCCTCGCTGGCCCGCGGGGTGGGCGGCGGCATCAAGGGCCTCTACGAACGCGGCAAGATCGGCTTCCTCCCCGGGATCGACTACTCCAATCCCGACTTGTCGCACTTCGCCTCGCGTCACTTCTGGGAGACCGGGCTGATCACGGATCGCAGCGCACCGGGCTGGCTCGGGCGCATGCTCGATCGCACCGGCGGTGCCGATAATCCCCTGCAGGGCGTGTCCATGGGCTACGGGCTCTCGCCGCTGATGCGCTCGGGCGGAGCGCCGGTGGCCGCGGTCAACTCGCCCGGCGACGTCGACTTCTGGATCCGCGACGTCTGGGGAGAGGCGCAGACGGAGGCCATCAAGGCCTACGGGCGCCTGGGCCACGGAAAGGGCGGCAGCAAGGCGCTCGAGGCGTCGCGCACCGCCGCCCGGCTGGCCAAGCAGGTCGCCGACCGGCTCGAGCCCTACGCCGAGAAGGACGGCGTCGACCCGCTCGCGTCGAGCATCGCCTACCCGGCGGAGAGCGACTTCGGCAACCGCCTGCGCTACCTCGCGGCGATGATCCAGAAGCCGCTCGGCATCCGTGTGGCCGACGTCTCGGCCGACGGCGACTTCGACACCCACGACGACCAGGCCGAGCTCGGTGACCTGCTCGTGGACGTGAGCGAGAGCCTGTCCGCATTCCAGGCCGACCTCGAGGCGCGCGGGGTCGCTCACCGGACCCTCACCCTCGTGTGGTCGGAGTTCGGGCGACGGCCGGAGGAGAACGGTTCCGGCACCGACCACGGCGCGGGCGGCCTCGCCTGGGTGATGGGCGACCGCGCGCGCGGCGGAGTGCACAGCGACTACCCGAGCCTCAGCACGCTCGACGAGCACGACAACCTGCAGGTGACGATCGACTTTCGCCGCGTGTACTCGAGCCTGCTCGAGCAGTGGATGGGCACCGACGCCAACTCGGTCATACCGAACTCCTCGGGGTTCGGCCGCGTGGCGCTGGTCACATGAGGCGAGCCCTCGTCGCGGGCCTGGCCCTGGCCTTGCTCGCGCCGGCGGCGGCCGTGACGGCGCACGGGTCGGCGGCCTCGCGCCCGACTGCGGTCGGCGTGGGCGAGCGCGAATGGCGAATCGCCCTTTATCGCTCAGAGGTTCCGGTGGGACGCGTGCGCTTCAACGTCCGCAACTTCGGCGAGGACGACCACGACCTCGCCGTGCGCAACAGCCGCGGCAAATTGGTGGGCACCTCACCGGAGATCGAACCCGGGGACACCGGGCGCCTGGCGGTCAGGCTGCGCCGCCCCGGCCGCTTCGTCGTGTTCTGCTCGCTCGAGGGCCACGAGGCGCTCGGTATGCGAGCCGTGCTGAAGGCCAAACGGCGTACGCGCGGCCTGTAGCCTGAACAGCGTGAAGCTCGACGGCATCCACCACATCACCGCCATCACCGGGGACTCCCAGCGCAACGTCGATTTCTACGTCGGCGTGCTGGGGCTGCGGCTGGTCAAGAAGTCGGTCAACCAGGACGACCCGACCGTCTACCACCTCTTCTACGGCGACGAGCACGCCCACCCCGGTCTCGACCTGACCTTCTTCGAGTACCCGGGCGCCGCGCCCGGCCGGGCCGGCGACGGCATGATCCACCGGGTCGTCTGGCGCGTGGCCGGCGAGGACGCGCTCGGCTTCTGGGAAGACGCGGCTCGCGGAGCACGGCGTGACGAGCGAGCGCTCGGGCGAGAGCCTGCGCTTCAGCGACCCCGAGGGCCTCGAGCACGAGCTGCTCGCCGTCGAGGTGAGCGACGAGCCACTGACCGCGGAGCACCCCGAGGTGCCGGCCGAGCACGCGCTGCAGGGATTTCACGCGGTGCGCGCCTACGGCTCGGATCCCGAGCGAGCCAGCGGCCTGCTCGACGCCCTCGGGTTCCAGGCCGAGGCGGGCGGTGGCGGCCAGGGCTGGGAGGCGCGCGGGGCCTCGCGCGGCTCGCTCTACGCCTACGACGACCCACCCGCCGAGCGCGGCATCCAGGGCGCGGGCAGCGTGCACCACGTCGCGTGGACCTCCGACGACGCCGATCACGAGGCCTGGCGCGAGCGCGTTCAGCAGGGCGGCGGCGCGGCCCACGCCGGTGATCGACCGTCACTACTTCCGCTCGATCTACTTCCGCGAGCCGAGCGGGGTGCTGTTCGAGATCGCCACCCGCTCGCCGGGCTTCACCGTCGACGAGGAGCTCGAGCACCTGGGCGAGAAGCTGTCGATCCCGCCCTTCCTCGAGAACCGGCGGCCGGAGATCGAGGCGACGGTCAGGCCGCTCGAGAACCCGCGCGTGGCCGCCCGTCGATAAGCGTTCGAGCTCGACGGGCGGCGCTCGCGCGAGGTGGTCACCGGCGGCGGCCGTGGCCGGGGCCGCGGGTCCTCTCGGCGCACGGACGGCACTGGGAGGCGGCGACGCCTCGGCCGGTCACGGCACGGTGCAGTGGGCCTTCCTCGGGGCCGCCGTCGTAGCGCACGCCGCCGAAGGGACCGGTCTGCTCAATCGGAGTCGGCCGCCGAGCGGTTGTCCTGAGAGTCGCTCGCTCCGGCGACCAGCCCGATGGTCACGAGCAGAACGGTCACGAGACCGATCACGATCATGGCGGCTACGCGTGCGCCTCGTGAGTCACGAGATGGTTGCCGGCTCGACGGGGCTGGGGAGACTGGGTGATCGTCGACATGGCTTGCCTCCTGGGTGGGGTATGAGGTGGAGGCGAGCATGCGCGCCGCCGGTTACCGAGGGCTGACAGCGCGGTAACAGCCGGTACGTTGAGCGCCACGCGAGCGCTCGTTCTCACCAACGCAGGATCCACACGCTCGAACGCGCCACCCCGGCGGTGCGGGAGCTGCCGGTGCGCGGGGCCGAGATCGCCGCACGGCCGGAATCGGACGCGCGGCGAATCGACCTGGACGGAGCGTGCGTGCTGCCCGGGCTCAACGACTCCCACGTGCATTTCCCCACCTGGTCGCTGGCCCAGCGGCAGGTGCGCCTGGAGGACGCGCGCTCGCGCGCGGAGGCGCTCGACCGCGTGGCGCTCGGCCTCGCCGGCGTCCCGCCGGAGGGCTGGTTGCGCGGCTACGGCTGGCGCGAGGGCGACTGGGCCGAGGCCCCGGACCGAGCGGCGCTCGACAGCGTGGCCGGCGGAACACCGGTGGCCCTGTGGTCGAAGGACTACCACTCCCTGTGGCTCAACGGCGCGGCCCTGAGCCGCGCCACCGAGACGCTCGACACGCCCGGCGGGGTGGTGGAGCGCGACGGGGACGGTGAGCCCACCGGCGTGCTGCGCGAAACCGCCGCCTGGAGCTTTCGCGACCGCTACCTGCTGCCCACGCAGGACGAGATGGTCGAGGCCTGCCGCCAGGGACTGGCCCTCGCCGCTACCCGCGGCGTGACCGCCGTGCACGACAAGGACGGCTGGATGGGCGCGTTCGAGGCCTTCCAGCGCCTGCGGGAGAACGGCGAGCTCACCCTGCGGGTGTGGCAGTCGCTTCCCGCGGACCGCCTTCCGCAGCTGCGCGAGCTCGGCCTGCGCTCGGGCTTCGGCAACGAATGGCTGCGCCTCGGCTACCTCAAGGTGTTCATGGACGGCACGCTCGGCTCGGCCACCGCCCGTCTGCTCGACGGCTCGGGAGTGGAGATCACGTCGAGCGAGCGGCTGGCGGAGATCGTCCGCGAGGCGGCGGCCGCCGGCTGGCCGGTGGGCGTGCACGCGATCGGCGACGCCGCGAACCGTGCGGCGCTCGACGCCTTCGAGGCCACCGCCGGCGCCTGGCGCCCGCTCGGCCTGCGCCAGCGCATCGAGCACGCTCAGCTGCTCGACGGGGCCGACCTCGGGCGCTTCGGCGCCCTGGGCGTGACCGCCTCGGTCCAGTTCGTCCACGCCCCCTCGGACCGCGACCTCGCCGATCGCCTGTGGGAGGGCCGCCCGGGCGCCTACGCCTACCGCTCGCTGCTGGACGCGGGCGCGCGCCTGGCCAACGGCTCGGACGCCCCGATCGAGGAGCTCGATCCACTGCAGGGGCTGGTGGCCGGCGTGCTGCGCACCCTCGATCAACGCCCGCCGTGGCGGGCCGAGCAGGCTCTGAGCGTGGACGAGGCCCTGCGCTCGATCTGCCTGGAGCCGGTTTGGCTGGCGCACGATGAGAATCGGCGCGGTACGCTCGTTCCCGGCAAGCTCGCCGACCTGGTGGTGCTCGACCGCGACCCGTACGCCTGCTCTCGGGAGGAGCTGGGTGGGATCTCGGTCCTGGCGACCATGGTGGGCGGGAGTTGGATGTACATATCGGACAACGCGCCTAAAGGCATTGGGGAGGCGTCATGCAAAGGGAGTCATGGCTAGCGGCCAGCCCGGAGAGTGCGGGTATCGCGCGCTCGATCGTGCGCGAGGCCGCCGCTGAGCAGGGTCTGGACGACACGGCCACGTGGGATCTCATGCTGGCCACCACCGAAGCGGTGACCAACGCCATCCGCCACGGCACCGCCTGTCCCGAGAGGAGCGCCATCCGCTTGCTGGTGCTGGCCTCGGAGCAAGGCGTCTACGTGGAGGTATGCGACTGCGGGCGCTTCAGCGCTCCCGGCGACGCGCGGTCGGCCTACAGCCTGGGCGGCCGCGGCATCCCGCTCATGTCCGCGGTCACTGACGACTTCGAGCTGCGCCCCGAGAGCGGTGGCACCAGGGTCCGCTTCGGCAAGCGGCGCTTGGCCGCGGCGGCCTGAGCCAAGGCCGGATTCAGGCGCGGGCGCCGGCCAGCTCGAACCAGACCGAGGTTCCCTCGGCCCGCTCGACGCCCCAGCGCTCGGACATCCGCTCCACGAGCTCCAGTCCCCAGCCGCCCGGCTCGTCGAGCTCGCGTGTCCGCGCGCACGGCGCGAAGCCCGAGCCCGGGTCAGTCACGCTCGCGCGCACCCCGCCGGGGATGGCGCGGACCTCGATCTCGATCACGTCCTCCTCGTCCGCTCCACCGTGCAGGACGCTGTTGTTCACGAGCTCGGAGGTGAGCAGCAGGAGCTTCGCCTCGAGCTCCTCCGGGAGCCAGCCGGCGGCGCTCTGAAGCCACGACCGGGCGCGCGCCGGAGCGAGCGGTCCGCCCGCGATCCTCAGCCGCAGGGACCTGCGGGCACGCGAGCGGCCTTGCGCGGGCGGCGCTGAGATGGGTGAGGTAGCCATGTGGGGGCGGGACGTCGTCGAGCGGGCAGGCAGGGCCTGAGCCGATGTCGTCAATCCTTGCGTCGGCTGCGGCGGAAGGGAGTTGAGCTTTGTGTTGATGACCTGGACGAATGATCGATATTCCGCAACCTGGCGCGACGCCGTTGTGTGAGCGGGACCGGACCGGGCATCCGCGAGGTCATGGATCTCTCAGGACTCACCGTGCTCGTGACGGGAGCCAACGGCGGCATCGGCAGTGCGCTGGTGCAGGAGCTGGCCAAGCGCGACGTACATCTGCTGGCCGGCATGCGCGACCCGGGCGAGTTCGTGCCGGTCAGCGAGCGCGGAGCGCGCGAGGTGCGCCCCGTCCGCATCGAGCTCTCCTCGCGCGAGGAGATCGACACCTGCCTGGCCGGGCTCGGCGATCAGCGGATCGACGTGCTGATCAACAACGCGGGCCTGTTCGAGGGCGGGTTGATCGAGGGCCAGGACCTCAGCCACGTCTACGCGATGACGCAGGTGAACTTCGCCGGCCTCATCCATCTGACCAAGGCCCTGCTCGAGCCGATGCTGGCGCGCGATCGCGGCAAGATCGTGAACAACGCGAGCATCGCCGGCTACGTGCCGTTTCCCGGCGCGGCCGTCTACTCCGCGACCAAGGCGGGCGTGGTGGGCTTCACCGAGGCCCTGCGGCGCGAGCTCGCCGAGAGCGAGGTGACGGTGCTGGAGGTGGTCACCCCCGGCGTGGAGACCGACATGCTCGCCGAGGTCCGCGCCGACTACGAGCCGCACATGGACGACACGTCCAAGATCAAGGGCATCGAGCCCGAGGAATGGGCGGAGAAGATCGTCGCCGCCATCGAGAGCGACGACGAGCTGCTCAACCCGACGGGCGCCGAGCGCCTGGCCAAGCTCGCATCACGCGGGCCCGGCCAGGTGCTGGACGGCGTCCTGGGACGCGTCTTCGACCGCTGACTAAGCCGGCAGCGGCTCGAGCCCGAACTCGGTTCGGAACTCGTTGGTGTCGTGCAGGTGCGGGAAGGGCTTGTCGGGCACGTCGACGCCCAGCGCCTGGCAGATCGGCTCCCAGCCGTCGACGCCCAGCTCCCAGACGATCAGGCGCTCAGCGGGCACCGTGTTCTTGATCGTCTCGATGCGGTCGTAGTACATCTGCCGCACCCACTCCTTGTCTTCGAACTTGCCCTCGAAGTCGCCCTGCCAGATCAGCTTCTCGATCGCTCCCCAAAGGTCGGGCGAGGGGCCCTCGCGGCTCGCATCCTCGGGCAGCTCGCCCGCCATGGCCGCCTGCTTTACCGCCAGGATGGTGTTTCCGACGCTCTTGTAGAAGCCGTCGAAATCCCGGTAGTTGAGCAGCACCGCGGCATCCGGAAAGGCCTCGATCAGCTCTTCCCAGCGCGACGCCGCGGGCCAGTCCACCGTGGCCTCCCACGGCTCGAAGACCTCATCCCAGTCGACGGGCTCGTTGTTGGCGATCTTGACCCAGTAGGGCAGATCGCGATCGCGGTTCTCGCCCACGATCAGGTCGATCATGTGGAAGCACGGGAAGCCGAGCTCCTCGATCGCGCCCTTGAGCGACATCGTGCCGGAACGGCCGAAACCGACCCCAAGCAGCTGCATTCAGACTTCTCCTGTCGTCGAATCCGCCGAGCAGGCTATCCGTTCCCCCGCGATCATCCGCTTCGGGGCCGCTGGCGTATAACCCTTCGACATGACGCGAACACGCCAGCTCGTCCTCGCATACTCCGCCGGCCGGGTCGCCTTCGGCCTGGCGCTGCTCGGCCCGGCGTCATGGGCGGCCTCGCGCTGGATCGGGCCCGACGCCGAGCGCCGCCCGGTCGGGGTGGCCATGCGCGGCCTGGCCATTCGCGACGTGGCGGTGGCCGCCGGCGCCATCGACGCCGTGCGCCGCGACGGCGCGGTGACCCCCTGGCTCGTTGCCGCGGCGGCCTGCGACGTAGCCGACATCGCGATCAGCCTGGCCGCCGGCGACTCGCTTCCCAAGAGCGCTCGCTGGGGCACTCCGGCACTCGCCGGAAGCAGCGCCGCGGCCGGCGCGGCGCTCGCGTTGGCCGAAAGCTGAGCCCAGTGAAGATCGCCATCGTCGGGGCCGGCATCGCCGGGCTGACCTGCGCCCACCTGCTGCACCCCGAGCACGAGATCACCGTGTTCGAGGCCGAGGATCGTCCCGGCGGGCACACGCGCACGATCGACGTGGAGACCGAGGCCGGCGTGCAGCACGTCGACACCGGCTTCATCGTCTTCAACGACCGCACGTATCCCGGCTTCGAGCGTCTCCTGGAACGGCTCGGCGTGGAGAGCCAGCCGTCGGAGATGAGCTTCTCGGTCAGCGACGGGCGCGGGGAGTTCGAGTACAACGGCTCCTCGCCCAACGGCCTGTTCGCCCAACGCTCCAACCTCGTCCGCCCGTCCTTTCTGCGCATGGTCCGCGACCTCATGCGCTTCAACCGCGAGGCCCCGGCCCTCGTAGGCCTCAACGGCTCGGGCCCAACGCTGCTCGACTACCTGGAGGAGGGCGGCTACTCGAAGGAGTTCGTCGAGCGGCTGATCGTGCCCCAGGCCTCGGCGGTCTGGTCGGCCGACCCGCGCGACCTGCGCCGGTTCCCGGCCGGCCTGCTCGCCGAGTTCTTCCAGAACCACGGGCTTTTCGGGCTGACCGGGCGGCCGAATTGGCTCACTGTCAAGGGCGGCTCGGCGCGCTACGTGGAGAGCCTCCTCGCGCCGATGGCCGGCCGCGTGCGCCTGGCCACGCCGGTCGCACGCGTCGAGCGCTTCGGCGAGCGCGTGGAGCTCACGCCCGCCGGCGGCAGTGGCCCGGAGAGCTTCGATCAGGTGATCCTCGCGAGCCACTCCGACCAGTCGCTGGCCATGCTCGCCGACCCGAGCCCCGCCGAGATCGAGCTGCTCGGCGCGATCCCCTACCAGTCCAACGACGTGGTGCTGCACACCGACGCGTCGCTCCTGCCGCGGCGGCGGCGCGCGTGGGCGAGCTGGAACTTCCACCTCGAGGATCAGCCGGCCGACCGCACCACGGTCACCTACCACATGAATCGCCTGCAGGCGCTGGAGGCCGACCAGGAGTTCTGCGTGACCCTGAACAAGAACGGGACCGTCGACGAGGAGAGCGTGATCAGCGCGCGCGAGTTCTCGCATCCGGTGTTCAGCCACGCGGCGCTCGCGGCCCAGCGGCGCTGGCGGGAGATCAGCGGCATGCGCCGGACGCACTACTGCGGCGCCTACTGGGGCTACGGCTTCCACGAGGACGGCGTGCAGAGCGCGCAAAAGGTGTGCGAGCGCTTCGGGGCTGAGCTATGACGAGGGAGCTCTACGAGGGATGGGTCCAGCACCGGCGCTACGGCCGCGTGCCGTCCTCATTTCGCTACCGCCTCTACATGGTCCTCAGCGGCGAGGGGCCTGAGCGCACGCTCGAGATGCCCAGCTCATTGGGCATCGGCTTCAACCCGGTGCGCTTCCACTACCGCCTCGACGGCGGCGAGGTGGATTCGCTGGCGGCAGAGGTGACCAACACCCCTTGGGGCGAGCGCCGCACGTACCGCTTCGACGGGCGCTCGGGACATGCGGCCAAGGCGATGCACGTGTCGCCCTTCCAGCCGATGGACCACGAGTACGTGTTCAACGCCACGCCGCCCGGCGAGCGTCTGACCGTGCACATCGAGAACCTGAGCGGGGGCGAGCGCGTGTTCGACGCGACGCTTTCGATGGAGCGCCGGCCACCGAGCGCGCTGCGCCGCCTGCGCCTGCGTTACCCCGCCCAGACGCTGAGGGTGCTGGCGCTGATCTACGGCCACGCCGCGCTGCTGGCCGTCAGGGGAGCGCGCTACCACCCCCACCCGGTAGCTCCGGCTGAACATCCGCTCCGACACAGCGTCGAGCAGGAAGCCCGGCCCGCGCGACGCCAGCTTGGCCAGGGCGGTTCGCCCCCCGGGGCCGAGGATGCCGTCGTCGTCCTCGATCGCCTTCACCACGCGGCTCGCCCACTCGGGCGCGGGCACCTGGTCCCAGCTGGCCGGATCGGTGCCCAGGCGCTCGTAGCTCTCCTTGGTGGCGGCGAGCATGTCCGTGTCCACGCCGGGCGTGACCAGGTGCAGCACGCTCACGCCGGTGTCGCGCAGCTCGCGCCGCAGCGCCTCGCTGAAGGCCACCACGCCCGCCTTGGAGGCCGCGTAGGTGGAGGCGCCGGGAAACCACGCGTAGCCGCTCATGGAGGCGTTGTTGACGATCTTGCCCCGGTCGAGAGCGAGCATGTGGGGTAGGGCACGGCGGGTCAGGTCGACGGTGGCCAGCAGGTTCACCTGCATCATCGCGTAGATCTCGTCGAGCTCCTGGCGCTCGAGCTGGTCGGCGGTGAGCAGCCCGGCGTTGTTGACCAGCAGGTCGAGGTCGGGCAGCCCGTCCCAGCAGGCGCGCGATCTCGTCGGGCGAGGACAGGTCGAGGCGCACCGGGCGCACCTCGCGCGTTCCCCCGGCCGGCGGCGCGATCGCTTCGAATGCGTCCGGCTTGCGCGTCCCGCACAGCAGGAGCTCGAGCGGGCGCGTCGCGAGCTCCTCGGCGATCGCCCGTCCGATGCCTCGGTTGGCGCCGGTGACGAGCGCGGTCAGGCCCTGAAGTTCCATGGCTCGAAGGTACTGGTGTGCGCTTATCCCGACGCCCGAGGTCGGGATTCGATATACCTTAGGACCCCCTAATTAGGGTACCCTAACCGCGCCTACCCGGAGGTCCGCGAATGACCCGTGTCACCCGTCTGTTGAGCATCGTCGCGTTCGCCGCGACCCTGGCCCTCGCCGCCTGCGGTGACGACGACGAGCAGGCCTCACAGCCCGAGTCCGCAGCCGGCCGGCGCCCAGGGGGCCGACCTGGCCGCCATCAAGGGCTACCTGCTCGAGCACACCGAGCGCCTGGTGGCCGACACCGGGGAGATCCGGGCCAACGCCGAGGAGTACTACGCGCTGGCCAAGGAGGCGGACTTCGACCACGGCCGCATGCTCGAGCAGAACCGCGAGGAGGTGGCCGCGCTGGTCGAGGGTGCGCAGGACGGCTTCACCCAGGCCAACCCCAGCTACGAGGAGATGGAGGGCGTGGTGGCCGGCGTGCCCTCGCTGGCCGAGTACGACGTGATCATCGACGCCGGCGGCGACGCCAGCGAGCCCGACAGCGCCGTGCCGTTCGACATCACCACGCCGGCGGGCCGCACCCTCAAGCAGCCGGGCAACTTCAACTACCTGATCGAGACCACGGCCTACGGCACCGATCCGCGCTTTCAGGCCAAGGGCGTCGAGGCCGATCTCGACGGCGACGGCAAGGTGGAGTTCGGCGAGTCGCTGCCGGACGCCGACTTCTACGTGGCCGCCGCGCGCGACTTCGAGAAGTACGCCAAGGAGCTCGACTCCGCCGCGCGTGACTGGAAGCCCACCCCCGCCGACGCGCTCACCTCGCTCGTGGTGATGACGCCGACGATGTCCGAGTACTTCGGCGCGTGGAAGAACTCCCGCTTCATCGCCGGCGAGGCCGCGAGCGAGAACGCCTTCGTGGCCGCCTCGCGCCTGCAGGACATCGCCGACATCCTCGGCGGCCTCGTGCTCGTGTACGACAACGTGGAGCCGCTGGTGGCCAAGGCGGACCGCCAGCAGGCCAAGCAGACCAAGCAGAGCCTGGCCGAGTTGCGTGCCTTCGCCGCGGGGCTGCTCGCGGAGGAGGAGGCGGGGCGCAAGTTCACCGCCGAGGAGGCCGACACGCTCGGCTCCCAGGCCCAGGAGCGCGCCGAGGCCATCGCCGGCCAGATCACCCAGGCCGCCGCGCAGCTCGACATCCAACTCGAGACGGGCTGAGGCCGGCGAAGCGCCTACTGGCACTCCTGACGGCGATAGTCCTGCTCGCAGGACCGCTGTCCCCTGCCCAGGCGGCCCCGCCATGGCAGGCGGCGCAGCGCGCGCAGGACCTCGTCTTCGAGGCCCAGACCGCGCTTCTTCTCGACCAGGGCCGCTCCGCGCAGGCGCTGGTGCGCCGCGCGCGGGGTGAGCTGCGCGGACCGCTCGACCGTGGCCTGCGCCGCGATGCGCCCGGCGCGCGACGGAACGCGCTCGCCGCGCTGGCCGCCGCCGAGCGGGCGGGTCGCACCGGCGACGAGATCGCTCTCGCCGCCGCACGCGGCCGGCTGCGCGCCGCGCTGCTGCGCGGCTCCTACGAGGCGACCCTGGCCGCGGTGCGCGCGGGTGACGCTCCCCGGGCCGCGAGCTGGCTCCTCCTGCGCGAGTTTCGCAAGGCCACCCGCTTCACCCGTCCCGGCGTGGACGCCACGCTGGCCGTCCGCGCGCTCGCACGCGGGCGCCAGAGCCCGCGCGAGGTGGCCCTCGACGTGCGCAAGGACCTGCTCGACGCCTACCAGGCCGGCCTGAGCGACCGCCTCGCCGAGGCCGACGACGCCGCCGAGCGCGGCTTCCGCGCCCGCTGGGCGCAGAGCGCCGCCGAGGCGGCCGGGCTCTGGGCGCTGCTCGAAGCCGAGTACGAGGGCGACCGCGGCACCGCGGCCGCCGAGGAGGCCACGGCCGCCTTCACACGCCTGGCGCGCAGCGCCCTGCGCGGCGACAGCGAGGCCTTCGCGGCGGCGCGGGCCGAGGTGGCAGAGGCGCTCGACGGGTTCACGGCCGCGCCCTTCACGCGCGAGGAGCAGGCTCGCCGCGCCGGCCAGCTCGTGCGCTTCCTCGACCTCGTGCCCATCGAGTACGACCGCGGCACCGAGGACGGCCGGGTGACCGTCGACTTCGAGATCCAGGAGGCGGTGGCCTTCCAGGAGGGCGCTGCCTCCGCGTTCTCCGACCTCGAGGGTGAGCTCTCCGAGCGCGACCCGCGCGCCACGGCGGCGGTCGAGTCGCAGCATCGATCAGCTCGGCACCTACGTCGAGGAGGCCCAGGAGGGCGGGAGCGTCGCCTCCCAGGAGCAGATGGAGCGGGCCCACGGCCGTGCGAGCGACACGCTCGAGGAGCTGATTCCCGAGGAGTGGGCGCTCGACGACAGCCAGTCGGACTTCGATCTGGTCGCGCTCACCCTCGACCGCCTGGAGAGCGCGGTCGGCGCGGGCCAGTACAAGCAGGCCGAGCAGGCGCGCCTCGAGGCCTACGCCTTCTTCGAGTTCGGGCCGGAGCTGAGCCTGCGTTCGATCGCGCCCGACATCACGGCGCGCGTGGAGGGCCTGGTCTGGTTCGGCGCCGACGGCGAGGAGGGCCTGGCCACGCTGATCGCCGAGAAAAAGCCCCGGAGCGACGTGCACAAGACGCGGCTGGCCCTGGACCAGGCGCTCGCGGACGGTGCCGGCGCGCTGGGCGACGGCGCGAGCAGCGCCACCGTGGTGACCAACGCCGCGATCATCGTCTTCCGCGAGGGCCTCGAGGCCGTGCTGATCCTGGCCGCCGTGATGGCCAGTCTGAGCGGGGCGGCGCGCCTGCAGCGCCGGCCGATGCTGATCGGCGCCCTGCTGGCCATCGTCGCCAGCATCATCACCTACGTGCTGGCCCGCACCGTCCTGACCGAGCTGGCCCAGTACGGCGAGAAGCTCGAGGCGATCGTCGGCCTGGTGGCCATCGCGGTGCTGCTACTGGTGCTCAACTGGTTCTTCCACAAGGTCTACTGGACCGAGCACATCAAGAAGTTCAACAAGCGCCGCCGGCGGCTCTTGTCGGTGGCGGGCGGCGGCCTGATCTCCGCGCAGGTCATGGGCTTCGTGCTGCTCGGCTTCTCGACCATCTACCGGGAGGGCTTCGAGACCGTGCTCTTCCTGCAGGCCCTGGAGCTCAACTCGGGACTGGCCGTGGTGGTGGAGGGAGTGGCGCTCGGTGGGATCGCCGTGGCGGCGGTGGCCGTCGCCACCTTCAAGCTGGAGCGAAAGCTTCCCTACAAGAAGATGCTGATCGTGACCGGCGTGCTGCTCACGGTGGTGCTGGCCATCATGGTGGGCAAGACCGTGCGCACCATGCAGGGCGTGGGTTGGCTGCCCATCACGCCGGTCGACATCGAGCTGCCCTACTGGACGGGGATCTGGCTGGGCGTGTTCCCCACGGTGGAGACGATCGTGGCCCAGGTGGCCTCGTTGTTCTTCGTGCTCGGCAGCTACTGGCTGGCCGAGCGGCTCAAGCACCGGCCCAAGGGCCGGCCCGCCCCACAACCCGCTGCCGCGGGTCGCTTCCCGGCCAACGGCGGCGCTCCGGCGCGCAACGGGCACGAGCCCGCCCCGTCAGAGGTGGAGCCGCGCGGGGCCGAAGTTCACGAAGCCCGCCGGTAGGTGCAGATCAGCACGCCGGTGGCGGCGGTCGCGGTCGAGACCAGCTCGAGCGGCCTGGCCCGGCCGTCCTCGGGGAAGATCCGCTTGCCGCCGCCCACGAGGATCGGCTCGATCATCAGCACGTATTCGTCGACCAGGTCGTGCTCGACCAGCTGGGCGGCGAGCGATGAGCTGCCCATCACCTGCAGCCCGCGGCCTTCCCGCTCTCGCAGCTCGGCCACCGCGCCGATCGCGTCGTCGGCGGGCAGCAGGATGGAGCCCGGCCAGGTCATGTCGTCCTCGCTGAGCGTGCGGGAGGCCACGTACTTGGTGATCTCGTTCATGCGGTCAGCGAAGGGGTCGCCCCCGCGCTCCGGCCAGGCCGCGGCCATGCCCTGCCAGGTGCGCCTCCCGAACAGAAGCGCGTCTGTCCTGGTCATGACCTCGTCGATCGCCGGGCCCATCGCCTCGACGTCGAAGTAGGGGTGCGACCAGCCGCCGTGGTCAAAGCCCTCGTCGGTGTCCTCCTCGCTCCCGCCGGGCGCCTGAACCACGCCGTCCAGGGTCATGAAGTCGCTGAGGATGATCTTCATCTTGTTGCTCCTTGGTTCGTTGCGTTCAGGTGATCCGCGAGCTTGTCCAGCTGCTGGGCCCAGCCGGCCTGGGCCTGCTCGGCCACCTCGTCCGTGGCGTCCCCCGCGAAGTGGGTGGTCATCTCCGTCCGGTCGCCGAGGTCGGTGAAGGTCACGGTCACCTCGCCGGGGCCCAGCCCGCGCTGGGCCTCCCAGCCGAAGACCAGCTGCTCGGGCTCGACCACGTCGCTAAAGGCCATGTCCGACGGAAACTCCGTCCCGTCCGCCTCCAGGACCATGGTCAGCCGGAACGCGCCGCCGGGCCGGACGTCCATCTCGATCGTCTCGAGCGGAGTGGTGATGCCCTGGGGACCCCACCAGCGGGCGAGCTGCTCGGGGTCCGTCCAGGCCCTCCAGACCAGCTCCCGCGGAGCGTCGAGGATGTGGGTCAGCGTGAACTCCCGGCGCTTCACCTCTGGATCTCCCGCAGGTGGTCTTCGAGGCGGAGGTAGCTGCCCTCGAAGAACTCTCGGTAGGGGTCGAGCCAGTCGACAGCCTGCTCGAGCGGCTGGGGCGCCAGGCGGCATGGCCTCCACTGCGCCGATCGCCCGCGCGAGATCAGCTGGGCGCCCTCGAGCACCTTGAGGTGCTTGGACACCGCCGGCAGGCTCACCGGCAGCGGATCGGCCAGCTGATTGACCGTCGCCTCGCCGTCGGCCAGGCGACGCAGAATGGCCCGCCGGGTGGGGTTGGCGAGCGCGGCGAAGGTCCTGTCCAGCTGGTCGGCGGTCATATTTAACCAGGTAGGAAACTACGAGACGGGCTCGCCGGTGTCAAGCCAGAGACATTGTGTGGCAAACCGAACCCAGCGCGGCCGTTGCCTTCGCTAGCGTCACGGCGATGCAAGATGATGCGATCGTCGTAGAGGGACTGGAGAAGTCCTACGGCTCGGTGCGGGCTCTGTGTGGAGTCGATTTCTCGGCTCCCACGGGGAGCGTGCTTGGCCTGCTGGGGCCCAACGGCGCCGGCAAGACCACCGCGGTGAGGATCCTGGCCACCCTGCTCGAGCCCGACGCCGGCAGCGCCCGCGTGGTCGGACTCGACGCCGTCCGCGACGCGGCGAAGCTGCGAGCCCAGATCGGCCTCGCGGGCCAGTACGCCGCCGTCGACGAGAACCTCACCGGCTTCGAGAACCTGGAGATGGTCGGCCTGCTCTACCACATCGGTCGCAGCGGGGCGCGCGAGCGCGCAGACGAGCTGCTCGAGCTCTTCGAGCTGTCCGACGCCGCCAAGCGCCCGGTGAAGACCTACTCGGGCGGCATGCGCCGTCGTCTCGACCTGGCCGCCGCGCTCGTCGTTCGCCCGCCGGTGCTCTTCCTCGACGAGCCCACCACCGGCCTCGACCCGCGCAGCCGCCTCGGCATGTGGGAGACGATCGAGCGCCGCGCGGCCGCCGGCACCACCGTGCTCCTGACCACGCAGTACCTCGACGAGGCCGACCGGCTGGCCGACCGGATCGTGGTCATCGACCACGGCACCGTGATCGCCGAGGGCACCTCCGACGAGCTCAAGGATCGCGTCGGCGGCGAGCGACTCGAGGTCCAGCTGGAGGATCCGGAGGACGCCGAGAAGGCGATGGCGGCGCTGGCCGAGATCTCCGCAGAGCGCCCGTCACGCGAGGACGGAGTGGTCCGCGCACTCATACGTTCGCGGTCGGGCGTTATTGCCGAAGCAGTTCGCCGGCTCGACGAGGGCGGCGTGGGCATCGAGGACATCGTGCTGCGCCGGCCGACGCTCGACGACGTCTTCATCGCTCTGACCGGTCGCAGCGCCGAGGAGGAAGCCGAGGCCGAGGCGCGCGAGGAGGCCTACGCATGAGCGCGCTGGCGATGACGTTCTCCGACACGCTGGTGCTGGCCCGCCGCAACCTCAAGCGGATCCCGCGCCAGCCCGACCTGCTGATCGCCTACACGGTCCAGCCGGTGATGTTCGTGCTCCTGTTCGTCTACGTCTTCGGCGGAGCGATCGTGACCCCGGGGTTCGACTACGTCGACTTCCTCATGCCGGGCATCATCGCCCAGTCGATCGCCTTCGGCGGCTTCGTCACGGCCCTTGGGCTGTCCGAAGACGTGCAGAAGGGGCTGATCGACCGCTTCCGCTCGCTGCCGATGTCGCGGGCCGCCGTGCTCACGGGGCGGACCTTCTCCGACATCCTGCTCAACTGCCTGTCGCTTGTCGTGCTCTTCAGTGTCGGTTTCATCGCCGGCTTCAATTTCGTGGGCGCGAGCGCCGGCGAGATCGCCCTCGGCATCTTCCTGCTGCTGCTGCATCGGGTACGCGTTCTCCTGGATCTTCGCTCTGGTCGGGCTCTATCTCGTCGTCACCCGAGACCGCGAACGCCATCGGCTTCACGGCCATCTTCCCGCTCACCTTCGCTTCGTCGATGTTCGTGCCCGCCGAGTCGATGCCCGATGGCTCTGCGCCAGGTCGCCGAGGCCAACCCCTTCACCACGATCACCGACGCGCTGCGCTCGCTGTGGCTCGATACGCCGCCTCACAGCGACATCTGGATGGCCTTCGTGTGGTGCGGAGTGCTGATCGCGATCTTCGCCCCGCTCGCCGTGGCGCGCTACCGGCGCGTGTCGGCTCGCTGAGCCGCAGCCGCCGCCTCGATTGCGCGAAGGGCTGCGTCGCTGACCGCGTGCGGGACGTCGCAGAGAACAGGATCGTCAGCCAAGGCGGGCGCCACTCCCGCGAACGCCTCGATGATGGCCAGGGTCGTGGCCGCATTGTGCTCGAGCGAGTATCCGCCCTCCTGGAAAGCCACCAGACGGCCCGCACACAGGCTGTCCGAGGCTTCGAGGAGCAGGTCGGCCATCACGCGGTAGCCGGAAGTGGTGAGCGCCATCCGCCCGAGCGGGTCGGCGGCGGCGGCGTCCTGGCCGGCGGACAGCAGGATCAGCTCGGGCTCGTGCCGGTGCAGGGCAGGCAGCACGGCACGCTCCAGCGCGAGCCGATAGGCGTCGTCGCCGCAGCCGTCGGGCAGGGGCACGTTCAGGCTGGCCACTCCCGGCACGGCAACGCCTCCGGTGTCGGCGGGATAGAGACCGTCCTGGTGCAGGGAGACAAAGAGAACGTCGGGGTCGTCGAGGAAGATCGCCTCCGTGCCGTTTCCATGGTGCACGTCCCAATCCACGATCGCCACTCGCCTCAGGCCGTGGCGGCGCTGCGCGTGACGCGCAGCCACCGCGACCGCGTTGACCACACAGAAACCCATGGACGCGTCGGCCGTGGCGTGATGGCCGGGCGGCCGGGCCAGCACGTACGCGTTGTCCACCTGCGCACGCACCACCGCGTCCACGGCCTCCAGCAGTCCGCCCACGGCCAGCAGGGCCGCGTCCCAGCTGCCGGGACCCAGCCAAGTGTCCTCCCCGACCGCCACCGCCTGGGTCAGAGCCGCGCCGGCCGCGATCTCGGCCAGCGCCTCGAGATGCGCCGGAGTGTGGACGTAGCCGAGCTCGCCCATCGTGCAGGCTCGTGCCTCGATCCGCTGCAGGCGCGCGAGTAACCCCGACCCCTCCAGGGCACGCAGCGTCCACTCGAGGCGCTGTGGACGTTCGAAGGGCTCGACCGGAAGCCAACCCGCGGGCGCCCCGCCGTTGCGGTGAGCCAGGAAGCGGTCGTCGTGGACGATGCCTGAACGTCGCTCAGCCATGGGCCTGCACCGTAGCCGGGGGGAGCAGAGGCCACCTCTTGCTCCACTGTCCTGCCCTGACCGTCCATACGACGGCAAAGTCAGGACAGCCCTAGATCGCCCCCTCCCCCGCCGCCCGGGCTCAGTCGATCAGGCGCTTCTCCAGCCGGGCCACCGCCAACCGCCACAGCGCCACCGCGAACACGGCCAGCACCGCGACCCGGATCAGGTCGGTGGCCTCGAAGCCGAACGCCGCGTGGCGGACGAGCTCCACGAGGTGGTAGAGCGGGTTGAGGTTGGCCACCGCCTGCGCGCCGTCGGGCAGCTCGTCGATCGGGAAGAACGTGCCCGCCACCAGGAAGAGCGGCGTCACGAGCAGCGTGGTCACGTAGTTGAACTGGTCGATCTTGCTCACGCTCGCCGCGGTGGCCACGCCGAAGGAGGCGAACCCGAACGCGGTGAGGAAGCAGAACAGCGGCACCAGCAGCATTCCCGCGGCCGGCGCGAGCCCGAATCCGATGGCCACCAGCAACGGGAAGCATCCGTACACCGACGCGCGCAGCGCGATCCACAGCACCTCGGCCGTCACCAGCTCCTCGACGTCGACGGGCGCCGCGAGGATCGCGTCGTAGGTGCGCTGGAAGCGCTCCTTGATGAACGTGCCGTACATCGCCGGCAGCGCGCTCGAGAAGATCACCGCGGTGGCCACCATGCCGGTGCCCACGAACTCGACGTAGTCGAGGCCGTCGACCTTGTCCACGATCGTCGCGCCCAGCCCGAGCCCGAAGGCGAGCAGGTAGATCACCGGCTCGAGGACGCTCGAGAAGGTGGTCGCCTTCCAGAAGGTGCGGAAGTTCGCCACCTCGCGGCTCATCACGCCGGAGATGGCCGGCCACTCGAGGCGGCCCATGCGTGGGGCGCGGGGCGCCGCACCGTCGGTGGTCATTCGGCCTCCTCACCCGTCAGCAGCACGAAGACGTCCTCCAGCGTGGCCGCCCGCATCAAAGCGTCGTCGGGAATCGCCCCATTCACCGCGTTCTCAGCGCCCATGATCGCCACGGCAGGCCCGGCGGGGCGCACGCGCAGGCCCTGCTCCTCGGCCGCGGCGCGCGCCTCGGCCAGCCGCGCCGGCGGCCCGTAGACCTCGGCGGTCTGGCGCCCGGCGTGCTCGGCCACGAGGTCCGAGGGCCGCCCGCGGGCGATGATCTTCCCGTGGGCCATCACGGCCACCTCGTCGGCCAGGCGCTCGGCCTCCTCGATGTAGTGGGTCGACATGAGAATGGTCGTGCCCTCCGAGCGCAGCGCGTCGATCAGCGACCACAGCTCGGTGCGGATCTGCGGGTCGAGGCCCACCGTGGGCTCGTCGAGCAGCACCAGCTGAGGCCGGTGCAGCAGCCCGCGCGCCAGCAGCAGCCGCCGGCGCATCCCGCCCGACAGCTCGTCGACCGCGTCGCGGCGGCGCCCGGCCAGGCGCGACAGCTCGAGACCGCGGTCGACCGCCTCCCCCACGTCGGGCACCCGGTAGAGGCGTGCAAACACGGCCAGGTTGTCCTCCACCGTCACGTCGACGTCGAGATTGTCGAGCTGGGGCACCACGCCCATCAGCGCGCGCGCCTGCTTGGACTCCCCCGGCAGCTCGTAGCCGAGCACCCTTATGTCGCCCGAGTCGGCCACCGCCTGGCCGGTCAGCATCCGCATCGTGGTCGACTTGCCCGCCCCGTTGGGGCCGAGCAGGCCGAGGCAGGTGCCGGCGGGCACCTCGAGGTCGAGACCGTCGACCGCGGTGATCGCGCCGAAGGTCTTGACCACTCCCTGAAGCTCGATGGCAGCCATCGCCCTCGACGTTAAAGCAGCGGACGCCTCGGCTATTGGACGTTCTTTACGCGGCGGCGCCGGCGAGCTCGAAGCGCACGCCGGTCATCCCCTCCGACACCTCCCACAGCCGCCGCGCCACCGCCTCGTCACGCGCGGCGGCGTTGGGAGACACCTCGGTGGGATGGCCACGCTGCTCGCCGAGGCCGTCGGGGCCCACGTAGGTACCGCCCGCCACCCCCGGCTCCGTAGCCGCGTAGAGCGTGGGCAGCGCTCCCATCTCGTCGCTCTGGGCGAACACCTTGTTGGGCACCACCATCAGCAGCTCGTCGAGCCGGGTCGGCCCCGCGTGCTGGAGGTTGGTGGCCGCGTAGCCGGGATGGGCGGCCACGCTCTTGATCGCCGATCCGGCCGCCCGCAGGCGGCGGTCGAGCTCCAGGGCGAACAGCAGGTTGGCGAGCTTGGACTGGCCGTATGCGCGCCAGCGGAAGTAGCGGCGCTCACCGCCGAGATTGTCGAACGCGATCTTTCCGATCCTGTGGGCTCCGCTGGACAGAGTCACCACGCGCGCGTCCTCGCGGCCCTCCAGCCGGTCGATCAGCAGGCCGGTGAGGGCGAAGTGGCCGAGGTGGTTGGTGCCGAACTGCATCTCGAAGCCGTCCGCGGTGCGCCTGTGCGGCGTGGCCATGACGCCGGCGTTGTTGATCAGCAGGTCGATCTCCCCGTGCTCGGACCGCAGCCTCTCGGCGAAGCCGCGCACGGACTCGAGGCTGGCCAGGTCCAGCTCCGCCACCTCGACACTGGCGGTCGGGGCCCGCGTCTCGATCGCGCGCCGCGCCCCCTCCCCCTTGCCCAGGTTTCGGCAGGCGAGCACCACGTGCGCGCCCCGGCGAGCGAGCTCGCGCGCCGTCACGAGGCCCAGCCCGCTGTTGGCGCCGGTGACCACGGCCAGACGGCCGCTCTGGTCGGGAATCTGCTCTGCGGTCCACTTCATGAAAGGGACCGTATCCGCTTGCGTAACCTGGACCCATGGCCCGCACCTACGACGAGATCACCGATCACATCCGGAACTGGGTCGCCCGCCAGTCGATGTTCTTCGTGGCCACCGCTCCGCTGGCCGGCGACGGCCACGTGAACGTCTCACCCAAGGGCCCGATCGGCTCCCTGCGCGTGCTCGGCGAGCGCCGGGTGGCCTATCTCGACATCGGCGGCAGCGGGGCGGAGACGATCGCCCACCTGCGCGAGAACGGCCGGATCGTCGTGATGCTGTGCGCGTTCGACGGGCCTCCGCGGATCGTGCGCTTCCACGGGCGCGGCCAGGCCGTGCTGCCCGAGGACCCGCGCTTCGAGAGCCTGCTGGACGAGGCCGACTTCGAGGACCCGTCGCTGCCCGAGGCGCGGCGCTCGATCGTGACCGTCGACGTGACCCGGGTCAGCGACTCGTGCGGCTACGGCGTGCCGCTGATGAGCTTCGAGGGCCTGCGCAACCATCACGAGCTGGCCACGGCCAAGAGGCTGCGGACCGTCGGCGTCGACGGCTACCGCGAGTACCGCCGCGAGGTGAACGACGCGAGCCTCGATGGGCTTCCCGCTCTACGGCGAGCGCGTGGCGCGCGCGAGCCTTGACTCTCACTCGACCGTAGGGCGGATCAACACTCTCAAACCTTGTACACGTGTACAAAGGGAGCCGGACCGGCCACGGCTAGGGTCGGCTCTTGACCCCTTCGGAGGAGCCACCCCTATGCCCAAAGTCCGTCAGAAGAACCTCACCGCCGCTCAGTGGAGCCCCAACGGGGGCGTGCTCGGCGCCGTCGACCTGACCGAGCCCTCGAATTTCCCGTTCGGCGAGAACGTCTTCTCGCCCGCCGTGCAGCGCCACCGCCTGCCCAAGGAGACATACAAGCGCCTGCAGTCCACGCTCGCCAACGGCGAGGCGCTCGATCCCTCGCTGGCCGACGCCGTCGCGCTGGGCATGAAGGAGTGGGCACTCGAGCGCGGGGCCACCCACTACACGCACGTCTTCCAGCCGCTCACCGGGCTCACCGCCGAGAAGCATGACTCCTTCTTCGGCCCCACGAGCGACGGCATCGCCCTGGCCGAATTCGCCGGGACGGAGCTGATCCAGGGCGAGCCGGACGCTTCGTCCTTCCCCACCGGCGGCGTGCGCGCGACCTTCGAGGCCCGCGGCTACACCGCCTGGGACCCCACCAGCCCGGCCTTCATCCTCGAGAATCCCAACGGCGCGCTGCTCTGCATCCCCACCGCGTTCGCGTCCTGGACCGGTGAGGCGCTCGACGCCAAGATCCCGCTGCTGCGCTCGATGGACGCCCTCTCGCGCTCGGCCATGCGTGCCCTGAAGCTCCTGGGCGACGAGCAGGCGTCTCGCGTGTTCACCACCGTCGGCCCTGAGCAGGAGTACTTCCTGATCGACGAGCAGTTCTACTTCGAGCGCCCCGACCTGATCAACACGGGCCGGACCCTGTTCGGCGCCAAACCGCCCAAGGGCCACGAGCTCGACGACCACTACTTCGGGTCGATCCCGGAGCGCGTGCTCGCCTGCATGATGGACACCGAGCGCGAGCTGGCCAAGCTCGGCGTGCCGGTCAAGACCCGCCACAACGAGGTGGCCCCGGCTCAGTACGAGATCGCGCCGATATTCGAGAACTCGAACGTCGGATCCGACCACCAGCAGCTGACCATGCAGGTGATGCAGCGGGTGGCCCGCAACTACGGGCTCGTCTGCCTGCTGCACGAGAAGCCCTTCGCCGGCGTGAACGGCTCGGGCAAGCACAACAACTGGTCGATGGGCACCGATACCGGCCACAACCTGCTCGACCCGGGCGAGACCCCGGCGGACAACATCAATTTCCTGTTCTTCTGCGCCGCCGTGATCAAGGCGGTGGACAAGCACCAGGGGCTGGTCCGCGCCTCGGTGGTGGGAATCGGGCAGGACCACCGGCTCGGGGCCAACGAGGCGCCCCCGGCGATCATGTCCATATTCCTGGGAGCCGAGCTCGAGAAGGTTTTCGGGGCGATCGTCGCCGGCGAGGGCGACCCCCACACGCCGGCCTCGGTGCTCGGCCTCGGCACGCCGGTGCTGCCGCCGCTGCCGATGCACGGGGGCGACCGCAACCGCACCTCGCCGTTCGCCTTCACGGGCAACAAGTTCGAGTTCCGCTCGCTGGGATCGAGCCAGTCGCTCGCCTTCCCCAACACGGTGCTCAACACGATCGTGGCCGAGGCCATCGACGAGCTGGCCGACGACCTCGAGGCCAAGCTCTCGAGCTCCGACGACCTCGGCGCGGCGGTGACCGCGGTGGTCAAGGACGCCTACGCGGCCAGCGAGCGGGTGATCTTCGGGGGCGACAACTACTCCGAGGACTGGCACTCCGAGGCCGAGTCGCGCGGGCTCAAGAACCTGGCCACCACGCCCGACGCCCTGCCCGAGGTGCTGTCCGACCAGACCGTGGACGCCTTCGAGAAGTACGAGGTGCTCTCGCACCGCGAGCTCGAGTCGCGCTCGGAGGTGTGGACCGAGCAGTATGTGATCCGCGCCAACATCGAGGCCGAGACCGGCGCGTCGATGGCACGGACCATGCTGCTGCCGGCGGTGCTACGCCAGGTGGCGCTCGAGGAGGCGGCGGGGATGGACACCCTCGCCTCCCAGACGCGCTCCTGGCGGCCGAGTTCGTCGAGGCGATCTGCGCGCTCGAGGCCGCGAACGTCTACCCCGACGACGTCGAGGGCCTCGATCTGGCCGATCTACGCGCGCGACAACCAGCTCACCGCGCTCGAGAGCGTCCGGGAGCTGGGCGACGCGCTGGAGAAGCTGGTGGCCGACGATCTCTGGCCGCTGCCGAAGTACGCGGAGATCCTGTTCATCAAGTAGGTAATAGGAAAGCCAGCAGCTCGTCAGCGGCGGTACTCCGCGGAGCCTCTTCAGCGGGGAAGTGCCCGCAGGCCAGCGCGCGGCCGTGCACGTCGGATGCGCGGTCGCGCCAGGTCTCGGCCACGTCGAAGAGCTGGGCGATCCGGCCCCGGTCGCCCCAGAGCGCCAGCAGCGGACAGGCGATCCTGCGATCGAGATCCGCCTCGTCGTGCTCGAGGTCGATCGTGGCCGCCGCGCGGTAGTCCTCGCAGCTGGCGTGGATGGTGGCCGGATCGCTGAAGCAGCGCCGGTACTCGGCCATGGCCTCGGGGGCGAAGATCGAATCGCCCGCGCTCCAGCTGTCGAGCTTGTGCTCGAGGTAGTAGTCCGGGTCGGCGCCGATCAGCCGCTCCGGCAAGTCGAAGGGCTGAATGAGGAAGAACCAGTGGTAGTAGGACGTGGCCAGGGCCTGCGACACGTTGGTGAAGACCGCGTGCGTGGGCACGATGTCGAGCACGGCCAGCCGGCTCACGCGCTCGGAATGGTCGAGGGCCATGCGGTGCGCTACTCGCCCGCCGCGGTCGTGGCCCACCACGGCGAACGAGTCGAAGTCGAGCGCCGCCATGGACCTCCACCTGGTCCTGTGCCATCGCCCGCTTCGAATAGCCCGCGTGGCCGGGGCCGGACTCCGGCTTGGACGAGTCGCCGTAGCCGCGCAGGTCGGCGGCGACGACGGTGTGGCGGTCGGCCAGCACGGGCGCGACGAGGTGCCACATGTGGTGCGTCTGCGGGTAGCCGTGGAGTAGCAGCACCGGCGAGCCCCGAGCCGCCGATCACGAGGTTCACCTCGGCCTCGCTCGTCTCTATCCGGCGCGATTCGAAGCCGGCGAACAAGCCGCTAGCGGCGCGGCCGGGGCGCGACCAGCAAGGTCGGCTGACGTCGGGCCGCGCACCCTACGCTGGCACTCACGGCCCGGCGGCGCCGGCGACCGCCGCTGCGCGGCCGCGAGCCGTTGTGCGAGCGCCCACCCGCCTCGCTCAACCCGCTCTTCGCGAACTGGGAGTGCAGGCGCAGCTCAGGGCGATCTTCCCTACGTCGGTCGCCTGCTCGCGCGTGACGAGGGTGATGCCCACGCCCCGGCGCCCGGCGCGGCCGGTGCGCCCGACGCGGTGCACGTAGGCGTCGCGGTCCTCGGGGGCGTCGAAGTTGATCACGTGCGTCACATCGTCGACGTCGATCCCGCGGGCGGCCACGTCGGTGGCCACCAGCGTGTCGATCGAGCCGCTGTGGAAGCGGTTGAGCGCCTTCTCGCGCTGGGACTGCGAGCGGTTGCCGTGGATGGCCACCGCGCTGATGTCGTGGCGGCCGAGGCGCTTGACCAGGCGGTCGGCGCCGCGCTTGGTCCGCACGAACACGAGCGTGCGCCCGCGCTCGCCGTTGCCCAGCTCGCGGACGAGCGAGTCGAGCTTGTCCTCGTGGGCCACGGCCAGGAAGCGGTGCTCGATGCGGCCCCTGGACTGCTCGCTGGCCAGCTCCTCGTGAAGGCGAGCGTCCTGGGTGTAGGCCCGGGCGATCCGGCCGGCGTCGCCCTCGAGGGTGGCGGACAGGAAGAGCGTCTGGCGGTCGGAGGGCGTGAGGGCGACGATGCGGTCGACGGCGGGCCGGAAGCCCATGTCGAGCATTCGGTCGGCCTCGTCGAGCACCAGCACGCGGACGCGGTCGAGGCGCACCGCGCCGCGCGCGATCAGGTCCTCGAGACGGCCGGGGGTGGCCACCAGGATGTGGGCCCGGCGGGCGAGCTTGGCCTGGCGCTCGAGGCCGACCCCGCCGTAGACGGTGGCGAGGCTGAGGGCCCGGGCGCGCGCGACGTCGGTCAGAGCCTCGGCCACCTGGGTGGCGAGCTCACGGGTGGGCACCAGCACCAGCGCGGCGGCGCGGGCATCTTCGGCCTCCAGGCGCTCGACCAGCGGCACGCCGAAGGCCAGCGTCTTGCCGGAGCCGGTGGGCGCCTTGACCAGGACGTCATGGCCGGCCAGCACGTCGGGTACGACCGAGCGCTGGACAGCGAAGGGGGTATTCAGGCCGTTACGGGCGAGTGCGCCCGCGACGGCATCGGACACGCCGAGATCGGCGAAGGACTGCTTGGACATCTTTGCTCCTTGCGAGCGGCCGCCTGTTGCGGCCGCGATACGAACTGGGAGATTCGGCTGACCCAGAACGCAATGCTCGGAGACAAGAACCTCGCGGGCGGCGGCGCCGCCCACGTAATTGACAGTAGCAGGGGTTTTAGCGCGAGGACGCCGGCACTTCGGCCCGCACCGGCGCGGCCCCGCGCTCGCGCTGCTCCTGGCGCTCGGGCGCGATCCGGACCACGTTGCGCGCCAGCCCCACCTTCTCCAACCCGCCGATCAGCAGCGCCGAGGGGTCGAGCAGCTTCTCCCAGCGCCGCAGCCCGTGATTGGCCGAGCGCGGGAAGGCGTGGTGGTTGTGGTGCCAGGACTCGCCGAGGGAGGGCAGCGAGAGCCAAGCCACGTTGGTGGAGTGGTCGTCGGTCTCGAAGCGACGCGTGCCCAGGAAGTGGCAGACCGAGTTGACGCTCCAGGTGATGTGGTGGACCAGGAAGATGCGCACGAGGCCACCCCACAGATAGCCGGTGAGCGCGCCCACCCAGGTGCCCGTGATGGCCCAGCCGGCCAGCGCGGGAAGCAGCAGGCTCAGGGCCACCAGAGTAGGGGAAGTGGCGGTTGATCGCCCGCATGCCGCGGTCCTCATAGAGGTCCTTGGCGTACTGGCGGGCGCTGGCCCGGCCCTGGGTGGAGAAGAGCCAGCCGGTGTGAGCGTGCCACAGGCCGCGCATTACGCCGGAGAAGCCGTCGCCGTGCCCGACGTGCGGGCTGTGCGGGTCGCCCTCCTCGTCGGCGTGGGCGTGGTGCTTGCGGTGGTCGGCCACCCAGCTCATCACCGGTCCCTGCACGGCCATGGAGCCGAGAATCGCGAAGAGGTACTCGAGCGGCTTGGCCACGGCGAAGGACCGGTGGGTCAAGAGGCGGTGGTAGCCGACGGTCACGCCGATCGCCGTGAGCACGTACATCGCGGCCAGGATCCCGAGGTCTGTGGCCGAGACCGCGCTGTTCCACAGCAGGACGATCGCGGCGATGAACGCGGCGAAGGGAAGGGCCACGGCAACGAGGTTCACGCGCTTCTCTAGTCGACTCATGGATAGAAGTATTCCTGCGCACAGCGCCTATGTACCGACGCATTCGTGAGAACTTGCTTTACAGTTTTGCGCATGCAGGTGACAACTTCTGCCAAGAACGGGCCCTGGCGAGCGCTTCCCGCCGAGGTGGCCGACCTGCTCGAGCCCGAGCTCGACGGGGTCACCGACGAGATCCTGGCCACCATCGCCCGCGAGGTGCCCGACTACGCCCGCCCCTTCGAGGGAACCTTCGGCCGCGGGGTTCGTACGGGAGTGACCGAGGCGCTGCGCCAGTTCCTCGACCTGGTGCGCAGTCCCTCGGGCGCCCGCGGGCCCGGCCGGGAGGTGTACGTGGCCCTCGGCGCCGGGGAGCTGCGCCAGGGCCGGACGCTCGACGCGCTGCAGTCCGCCTACCGCGTCGGGGCCCGCGTGGCCTGGCGGCGAATGGCCGCGGCCGCCCGCCGCGCCCGGCTCGACCCCGAGCTGCTGAGCCTGCTGGCCGAGTCGATCTTCGCCTACATCGAAGAGCTCTCGGCCGACTCGGTGGAGGGCTACGCGGAAGCCCGATCGCAGGTCGAGGGCGAACGCCGCCGCCGCCGGCGGGAGCTGATAGCGGTGCTGTTGCGCGACCCACCCGCCGAAGGGCCCGAGCTGCGCACGGCCGCCGCGGCCGCGGGTTGGCGCCTGCCCCGCAGCGTCGCGGCCCTGGCCTGCGCTGAGGAGGAGCTCGACGAGCTGACGCGCCGCCTGCCGCCGGACGCGCTCGCGTCCCCGGTGGAGGGCGTGGGGTGCATCGTGATCGCGGACCCCGACGGGCCGGGACGGCGGGCCGAGATCGAGCGGTCGCTGCACGCCGGCGCCATTGGCCCCACCACCACGCTCGCCGGCCTGCCGGGCTCGTGGTCGCTGGCGCGGCTCGCCCGCCGCGCGGGCCTGGCCGGGCTCATCGACGCCGACGGCCTCGTGCCCGTGGACGACGTGCTCACCGAGCTCCTGCTGTTCGAGAATCCGGCGCTCGTCGAGCGCATCGTCGCGCGCCGGCTCGAGCCGCTCGACGAGCTCACTCCCAAGGCACGGCGGCGAATGGAGCTGACCGCGCTGGCCTACGTCCAGCACGGAGGCAACGCCGCGGCCATGGCCCGCGCCCTCGGCCTGCACGCCCAGACGGCGCGCTACCGGCTCACGCGCCTTCGCGCGCTTCTCGGCGAGGCGCTCGACGACCCCGACGCACGCTTCGAGCTCGAGGTGGCGCTGCGCGCGCGGGTGCTGAGCAGCTCCTCGCGGTCGCTGCCGCCGGAGACGCTCACCGCCAGCACCGGCCCCACCCCGCGCGCGTAGAACTTGAATTCGAGGATCCTCGGGCTGAGCGGGTTCACGTCCCGGGTCATCAGGACCCGCTTGAAGTAGCCGACCGGCACCTCGGCCTTCTCGCGCAGGCTGACCACGCGCGCCCTGTCCTCGGCCTCGCCCTTCAGGTACTCCTGGCGATACCGCAGGCCGGGACGCGGACGGGCGGGCATGATCACCCCGGCCTGCGCGCCGTTCACGCCGGCCTCGAAGGAGCCTGCGGTCGACACCGGCTGCCCGTTCTCGTACTCGGTCGTCGCCTCGCCGAGGTACCAGATGTTGCCCGCGCGGTCCTGCGCGTACCAGTCGTCGGTCACCTCCACCGGCTCGCCTCCCTCGGTCACCACGTCGTGGACCACCCGTGCGGTCACGCCATTGGCGATGAGCTTCGTCCGGTTGGTCACCGTCACCACCACGCGCTGCCGCGTGCCCTCGGCGTCCGTCTCGCGATACACCCACCTGTTGCCCGGCCTCATCGGCCACCAGGGGTTGGTGATCTTCGTGGTGAAGTCGGCCGGGTCCAGGGTCACGCGCTCGCTCCCCTGCGGGAGCCCACCGCCCGAACCCGTCAATGCAAGCGCCGCCAGGCCGGTGAGCAATTCGAATCTCATGGCTCGCAACCTAGGCCCGCCGGCTGAGAGCCGGCTGAGGTTCAGTCTGCCGGGCGCGCGCCGAATAAGCGGTGCGAATGGCCGAGTCCGATCCGCGCTTGGCGCTGCGCTTCAGGTCGTTCTCGCGAGCGGCCTCGCTGGCCGTTGCCTTCCTGGGCGGCGTGGCCCTGCTCGGATGGATTCTGGGTGTCGGCGTCATGAAGAGCCTGGTGCCGGGCACGGTGACCATGAAGCCCAATACCGCCCTTTGCTTCGTCGTGATCGGCCTCGCCCTCTGGGCCCTCGTCCCGCGCTACACCCGTCCGGGGATCCGAACCGCCGCGCGGGTCGCGGCCGCCACGGTGGGGGCCCTGGCGCTCGTCGTGCTGAGCCAGTACGTGTTCGGCTGGAACCTGGGCGTGGACGAGTTGCTCTTCGACGACCCGCCCGACGCGGTTGGCACGTCGCACGGAGGACGCATGGCTCCGGGCGCTGCCCTGGCTCTCGCGCTGGTCGCCGCCGCCCTACTCGTGTTCGACCGTCGAGGCCGCCGCTATCGGCCCTCGTCGGTTCTCGCGGCCGTGGTCGGGATCATGGGCTTGGCCGCCCTGCTCAGCTACACGAGCGGGATCGCGATCGTCTACCGCGTATCGGACCTGACCCAGATGGCCGTTCCCACGGCATTGGCTCTCACCGTGCTCGCGCTGGCCATCGCCTTCGCCCGGCCCGAGCACGGCGTGGTGCACCTGCTGGCGAGCCGCACGACCGCCGGGCACACGGCCCGCCGGCTGCTGCCTGCCGTGATCGTGATCCCGCCGCTGCTCGGGCTGCTCAGGCTCGAGGGGCAGCGGCTCGACCTGTACGACACGCGCGTGGGCACCTGGTTGCTGGTGCTCGCCATCGTCTCCCTGGCCGTGCCGCTCGCCTACCTGCTCGTCCGCTCGCTCCAGCGCGAGGAGACCGGACGCCGGGATGCCGCCGCCGCCCTCGAGACGCGCGAGCGCCACTACCGGGCGAAGTACCGGGCCGCCCGGATCCTGACCGAGTCCACCGAGCGCGAGACCGCCTTGGCGGAGCTGCTCGCCGCCGTCGGCCAGGAGCTCAACTGGCCGCTCGGCGCCGTCTGGCTCGAGGACGAGAAGGACGGCCGTCTCCACGCCCGCGCGGTGTGGGCCGCCTCGGAGGGCGCGGCCAGTGAGTTTCGCGAGTCCTGCGCGAACCTGAGCCTCGAGCCCGGGGTGGGGCTACCGGGATGGGTGTGGGCGGAGCGCAAGCCCACCTGGGTGACCGATCTCTCGACGGACGAGCGCTTCGTGCGCAAGAAGCTGGCGGCACGATTGGGCCTGCGAAGCACGATCTGCGTGCCCATGATCAGCGGCGGCGAGAACTACGGAGCGATCGAGCTGTTCAGCAGCGAGCAGACGAGTCTGGACGAGTCCCTTCTGGAGACGATCTCGACGCTGGGACTCGAGCTGGGGCAGTTTCTCGAGCGCACCCGGGCGGGCGAGGAGCTGCAGCTGCAGGGCACGATCATGTCGAACATGGGCGAGGGCGTCTGCCTGGTGCGGGTCAGCGACTGGGCCATCGTCTACACCAACGAGACCTTCGAGCGCATGTTCGGCTACGAGCACGGGGAGCTGCTGGGCCGGCCGGTGGACACGGTCAACGCGCCCAGCGAGCGCGACCCGGTAGAGGTGGCCGACGAGATCCAGACCGCTCTCGCGCGACACGGCTCGTGGAGCGGCGAGGTCAAGAACGTCAAGAAGGACGGCACGCACTTCTGGTGCCTGGCCAACGTGTCCAACTACGACCACCCCGAGCACGGCACGGTGTCGGTGGCGGTGCATACGGACATCACGGCGCGAAAGCAGGCCCAGGAGGAACTGCGCGAGAGTCGCGAGCGGCTGGCGGCCATCCTCGACAACAGCCCCACGGTGATCTTCCTCAAGGACGTAGAGGGCCGTTACCTGGTGATCAACCGGCAATTCGAGCAGCGCTGGGGCGTGCGGCAGGAAAGCGTGCACGGACGCACCGACCACGAGCTCTGGCCGGCCGCGATCGCCGACATGGTGCGCGCGAACGACCTGAAGGTGATCGAGGAGGGCAGGTCGATCGAGGTCGAGGAGGTGATCCTCGACCGGACCTACCTGTCGGCCAAGTTCCCGCTGCGCGACCCCGGCGGAGACATCTACGCGGTGGGCGGAGTGGCCACCGACATCACCGACCGCAAGCGCGCCGACGATGCCCTGCGCCGCGAGCGCCGGCAGCTCGCCGAGGCTCAGGCGGTGGCAAAGCTGGGCAGCTGGGAGTGGGACCTGGCGACCGGTGTCGTCGAGTGGTCCGACGAGCAGTACCGGATCTACGGGCTCGAGCCGGGTGCAGGCCATCCCCCACTGGAGGAGTTCATCGAGCTCGTGCACCCCGACGATCGCGCGGAGGTGGCCGCCCGGATAAAGCGCTTGCCCGGAGATCCGAAGCCGTACGACGCCGAGTTCCGCCTCAACCCGGCCAACGGCCGGGAGGGGGTCGTGAGCGTGCACGCCACCGTGATTCTCGGCGAAGACGGCAAGCCGGCCAAGCTGACCGGCAGCATTCAGGACGTGACCGAACAGCGCGCCTTCGAGGAGGAGCTCACCCGCGCGCGCGACCACGCGCTGGCCGCCACCCGGCTCAAGTCGCAGTTCCTGGCCAACATGAGCCACGAGATCCGCACCCCGATGAACGGCCTGATCGGCATGACCGAGCTGATGCTCGAGACCGACCTGACAGCCGAGCAGCGCGAGTACGCCGAACTGGCGCGCAGCTCCGGCGAGACGCTGGTGGCGCTCGTCAACGACGTGCTGGACCTGTCGAAGATCGAGGCCGGGAAGCTCGAGCTGGACAGCGTCGACTTCCGGCTCGGGGAAGCGGTGGAGGATATCTCCGCGCTCATGTCGACCCGCGCGGGCCAGAAGGGCCTCCATCTGTCCACCTTGATCGAGAACGACGTGCCCGCGGTGGTGCGGGGCGACGTGCTGCGCGTGCGCCAGGTGCTCAGCAACCTGGTCTCCAACGCCGTCAAGTTCACCAACGAGGGTGAGGTGAGAGTGCGCGTCACGAGTGCCGGCAACAACGTGCGATTCGAGGTCACCGACACCGGCATCGGCATCGAGCCCGGCCAGATGGCTCGCCTCTTCGAGTCCTTCGAACAGGCGGACGCCTCCATGACGCGCGAGTACGGCGGCACCGGGCTCGGTCTCACCATCGCCCGCCAGCTGACGGAGATGATGGGGGGCCGGATCGACGCCGTCAGCACTCCCGGGCAGGGCAGCACCTTCGCCCTGACCATCCCCTTCGCCCTCCCCAGCACGGACGCTGCCGAGCTGGAAGCCTTCGAGCCGCGCGCGGACCTTCAGGGAGTGCACGTGCTCGTGGCCGACGACAACGCCACCAACCGCCGCGTGCTGCTGCATCTCGCTTCGAGCTGGGGCATGCGGGCGGTGGCGGTCGGGGACGGCCGCGCGGCTCTCGACGAGCTGCGCCGTGCGGCGCAGGAGGGCGAGCCCTTCGAGAGCGTGATCGCGGACATGCACATGCCCGGGCTGACCGGGCTGGAGCTGGCGCGCAAGGTGCGTGAGGACCCCGAGCTGCGTGCCACCCAGCTCGTGCTGCTCAGCTCCGGCCTCGACGACCGGCGAACCGCCCGGCGCGCCGGTTTCGACTCTCACCTGTCAAAGCCCGTCCGGCGCTCCTCCCTCTACGAGACGCTCGTGCAGCGCAAGCGCGGACCGCAGCCGCGGGAGGAACACGTCCCGGAGGCCGAGCCGGATGGCGGCGGCGAGACCGCGGGCACGGACGAGCCGCTCGTGCTGGTGGCCGAGGACAACGAGGTCAACCAGTTGCTGGCGGTGCGCATGCTGGAGCGGCGCGGCTACCGCGTGGGACTGGCCGCCAACGGGCGCGAGGCCGTCGACGCGGTGGCCGGCGGCGACGACTATGCGCTCGTGCTCATGGACTGCCAGATGCCCGAGCTCGACGGCTACGAGGCCACCCGGGCGATTCGTGCGGGCGAGGCGGAGCGGGGCGAGCCACGGACCCCGATCGTGGCCATGACCGCCAACTCCATGAGCGGCGACCGCGAGCGCTGCCTGGCCGCGGGAATGGACGACTACCTGGCCAAGCCCCTGGACGCCCATGCCTTCGACGCCAGCCTCGAGCGCTGGGCGCCGGCCGCGGACGGTTCCGGCCCCGCCCCCCCGGCCTTGAACCGTGACGCCTTCGAGCGCCTGCGTGACGACCTGGGCAGCTCGGACCTGCTGGCCGGCCTCCTCGACATCTTTCGCACCCAGACCCCCGAGCACCTCGGGGCCCTGCAGCTCGCGGTGGGCCGAGGCGACGCGGCCGAGGTCGCGCGCATCGCGCACACGCTCAAGGGCGGCGCCCAGACGCTCGCCGCCGCGCGAATGGCCTCGCTGTGCAGCAAGCTGGAGGAGATGGGCCGAGAGGAGGCGCTCGAGGGGGCCGCGGGCCTGCTGGCGGCGATCGAGGGGGCGTTCGGCGAGGCGACGGATGCCTTGGCCGCGGAGCTGGCGGAGGCGCGATAGCTTCTCGCTCGCATGCGAGCGCTTCAGATCACCGAGCTCAGCGGACCCGACTCGGCGCTGGCTCTCGCCGACCTGCCGGAGCCCGAGCCCTCGCACATGCTCACGCCGGGCCGCGGGGTGGTGGTCGACGTGCACGCCGCCGGTGTCTCCTTCCCGGAGGTGCTCCAGACCCGCGGCGAATATCAAGTCAAGCCGCCACTTCCCTTCGTGCCCGGCAGCGAGGTCGGCGGCGTGGTCCGCAGCGCGCCCGAGGGCGTGGATCTCTCGCCCGGCGACCGCGTGGCCGCCTTCTGCATGCTCGGGGGCTTCGCCGAGACTGCGGTGGCGCCCGAGTTCCTCACCTTCCCCCTGCCCGGCGATCTCGACTTCGCCCAGGGCGCCAGCCTCATCCTCAACTACCACACCGCCATGTTCGCGCTCAAGCTGCGCGGCCGCCTGGCCGAGGGTGAGACGGTGCTCGTGCACGGCGCGGCGGGCGGGGTGGGCACGGCGTGTCTGCAGATCGCGAAGGGCCTCGGGGCGCGCGTGATCGCCGTGGTGTCCACCGACGAGAAGGAGCGGGTCGCCCGGGAGGCCGGGGCCGACGAGACGCTGCGTTCCGACGGCCCGTGGAAGGACGAGGCCAAAGAGCTCGGAGGCGTGGACGTGGTGATCGACCCGGTGGGCGGTGACCGCTTCACCGACAGCCTGCGCTCCCTGCGCGCGAACGGCCGCTGCGTGGTGGTCGGCTTCACGGGCGGCTCGATCCCGGAGGTCAAGGTCAACCGCCTCCTGCTCAACAACACCGAGGTGGTCGGCGCCGGCTGGGGCGGGTACGTGATGGGCAGGCCGGAGGTCAACGCCGCCATCGGCGCCGCGGTTGGCGACCTCGTCGACAGCGGCTTCGTGCGGCCGCTGGTGGGGGCCCGTTACCCGCTCGAGCGCGCGGCCGAAGCGCTCAAGCTAATCGACGGCCGCGGCGCGACGGGCAAGGTCGTGCTCGACGTGCGCGGCTCTTAGGGCGCTCTTACCCACCGCTGCCAAGCTGGCTCGCATGGAGCTTCCCCCCGTCAGCCGGCGCCAGGCCATCGCGGGCCTGGGCACGATCTCGCTCAGCGCCCTGCTCGCCGCATGCAGCGACGACGACAAGCCACAGGCCGCGCAGACCGAGACCGCGAGCGAGGCGACGACCACGCCGAGCGACGACCTGTCCGGCCTCTTCGACGACACCTCGTCCTGCACCCTGACCCCGGAGCTGACAGAAGGCCCCTTCTACTTCGACGTCGACTCCATTCGCAGCGACATCCGCGAAAACCGCGACGGGGTGGCGCTGCGCCTGGCGATCCGCGTGCGCGAGGCTGAAAGCTGCGAGCCGATCCGCAACGCCGTCGTCGACATCTGGCAGTGCGACGCCGAGGGGCAGTACTCGGCCGACGGCGAGACGTTCCTGCGTGGAGCCCAGGTCACCAACGCCCAGGGCATCGCCGAGTTCCTGACCATCTATCCGGGTTGGTACCAGGGCCGCACCGTCCACATCCACGCCAAGGTCCACCTCGACAAGCAGACCGTGCTCACCACTCAGCTCTTCTTCGACGAGAAGACTCAGAGAGAGGTCTACAGCAGCCAGGGCGACACCGACAACGCGAGCGACGGCATCTTCGACGAGTCGCTCGTGCTCGCCACCCAGTCCGGCGGCGGCGAGCACGTTGGCGCCATCTCGTTCGACGTGGCTCGCGCCTGAAGCGTCCTCGACCCGCGGGCCAAAGAGGCTTACGGATCTTTCGACGGCGGTACAAGGACACCGACGGTGTCCACGTCCATCCTTAGCCAGTGAGTTACCGGCCGCCCACGGAGGTCTTCGACGAAGCCTTCGCGAGTGACGGCTCCGTGCGCCCGATCTACGCCGAGATCGTCGGCGCGTTCGCCTCCCTCGACCTCGGGGCCCTCGCCCGGGCGGTGACCGCCGAGGCGGCCGACCGCGGTGTGTGCTTCGTGCTCGACGGGGTACCCGAGCCCTTCACGCTCGACCCGGTGCCCCGCCTGATCGAGGCCGGCGAGTGGTCGCTGCTGGAGCGCGGCCTGGCGCAGCGCGTTCGTGCGCTCGACCGCTTCGTGGCCGACGTCTACGCCGAGCAGGAGATCGTCGCCGCGGGAGTGGTGCCCGGCCGCGCGCTCGAGAGCTGCGATCACTTCGAGCCCGAGCTCGTGGGCCTGCCCCCCGCCCCGGTTCGGATCGCCGTTGCCGGCCTCGACCTGGTGCGCGGGTCGCGCGGACGCTTCGGTGTGCTGGAGGACAACGTGCGCACGCCCTCGGGCCTGGCCTATGCGCTGGCCGCGCGCGAGTGCGTGGACGCCCAGCTCCCCTCCTGGCTGGCCGACGGCCGCCGTCCGCTCGACGACGCCGTCGCCATGCTTCGCAGCACGCTGCGCGCCGCCGCGCCGGAGCACGCGACCGATCCGGTCACGGTCATGCTCAGCGACGGGCCCGAGAACAGCGCCTGGTACGAGCACGAGCGCCTGGCCGGCCTGCTGGGCATCCCGATCGTCGGCCTGGGCGATCTCTCCGTCCGCGACGGCCGCCTCGAGGCGCGCGCCGGGGGAGCCCGCCTGCGGGTGGACGTGCTCTACCGGCGCACCGACGAGGACCGCCTGTCCAACGAGCACGGAGATCTGACCGATGTGGGCGCGAAGCTCCTCGAGCCGATGAAGGAGGGGATGGTTACCTGCGTCAACGCATTCGGCACCGGAGTCGCCGACGACAAGCTGACTCACGCATACGTCGAGGACATGGTCCGTTTTTACCTCGGCGAGGAGCCGCTGCTTCCCTCCGTAACGACTTACGATCCTGATGTGAGCGATCAGCGCGAAGTGGTGTTCGACCGGATGGGCGAGCTTGTGATCAAGCCGCGCACCGGCCACGGCGGCCACGGCGTGGTCGTCGCCCCCCACGCGCACGAGGATGACGTGCGCGCCGCGGCCGAGGCCGTGGAGGCCGATCCGGGGGCTTTCGTGGCGCAGGAGACCGTGATGATCTCCACGCATCCGACGGTCATCGAGGATCGACTCGAGCCACGCCACGTGGACCTGCGGCCGTTCGTGTTCCTGGCCGGCGGCGAGGCGCAGGTGGTGCCCGGCGGGCTCACCCGGGTGGCCCTCGAACCCGGCGCCCTCGTGGTCAACAGCTCCCAGCGCGGGGGCGGCAAGGACACCTGGGTGATGTCGTGAGCGCCCAGCCGCTGGTCGGGGTGTCCACGTCCGAGGTGCGCCGGCGCGACGAGCACGTGACGGTGCCTCAGGGCGAGCCGCCGCGCAGCGAGCTCGCGCTGGGTGAGCGCTACCTGGAGGCGATGCGGATGGCGGGCGGGCTTCCGGTGATCCTCGCGCCCGTGCGCACCAGCGCGGTCGACGCGCTGCTCGACCGCCTCGATGCGGTTTGCCTGTCGGGCGGGCCCGATCTCCACCCCCATCACTACGGCGCGCCCGAGCACGCGGACCTCGGCCCGACCGAGCCGGAGCTCGACCAATTCGAGCTCGCATTGGCCCGCCGGGCTCTCGCTCGCGGGCTCCCGGTACTCGCCATCTGCCGCGGCATGCAGGTGATGAACGTGGCCCGCGGCGGAACGCTCTGCCAGCACCTGCCCGAGCTCGGCGGGGACGTCGAGCACCGCCAGAGCCTCACGGAGGGGAATACTCACGACATCAAGGTCCTCCCCGGCAGCCGGCTGGCCAAGCTGCTGGGCGCCACCCAGCTCGAGGTCAACTCCTACCACCACCAGGGAATCGACGAGCTGGGCGACGGCCTGCGCGTGGTCGCCAACGCGCCGGACGGCGTGCCCGAGGCGATCGAGGCCATAGCCAACGGGTTCGTCTTCGGCGTGCAGTGGCACGCCGAGGCGCTGTCCGAGCGCCCCGAGCAGCTGGCGCTCTTCGAGGGCCTGGTGCGCGCGGGCGCGGAGCGCGCCGAGCGCTCCAAGGAGGCGGCGTGAGGCGCCACGCCGCGCTGCCCGAGTGGGCGCACTGGAACGCCGATCCTCAACGCCCGGCCTGGACGGTCGGGCTCGAGGAGGAGGTGATCCTCCTCGACCCTCAGGACTGGTCGCTCGCTCATCGCATCGACGACCTCCTGCCGGAGCTCACGCCGGAGCTCGCCGGCCACGTGGCCGCCGAGACGCACGCCTGCACGCTGGAGTTGGCCACGGGAGTGCACACGACGGTGGCCGAGGCCTGCGCCGAGCTGTTCGCGGTTCGCGGCGCGCTCGACGCGCAGCTGCGCGATCTCGGCCTGAGGCCGGCCGTGGGCGGCACCCACCCCACCGCACCCAGCGAGCGCACCCAGGTATCGGGCGGCGCCCGGTACCAGGTGCTCGAGCGCGGGCTGCGCGACCTGGCGCGACGGGAGCCGACGTTCGCCCTGCACGTGCACGTGGGCGTGCCGCTTCCCGAGCTGGCCATAGCCGCCGCCGACCGTATCCGCGCGCACCTGCCGACCATCCTCGCCCTGTCCGCCAACTCGCCCTTCTGGCGCGGGCGCGACAGCGGCATGGCCTCCATGCGCACGCCGCTCTTCCAGGCCTTCCCGCGCTCCGGCATCCCGCGCCGTTTCGGGAGCTATCCCGCCTACGTGGAGGCGATCGACGTGCTGCTGCGCGCCGACGCGTTTCCCGAGCCGACGTTCCTCTGGTGGGACGTCCGTCTTCAGCCCCGCTTCGGCACGGTCGAGGTCCGAATCGCCGACGCTCAGACCACGGTCACCGACGTCGCCGCGGTGGCCGCGTTCATCCAGGTGCTGGTGCGCCTCGAGGCGACAGAGCGCCTGGCGGGCGACGAGCTGCTGGACGCGCCCGAGGTGCTGGCCGAGAACCGTTTCCTGGCGGCCCGCGACGGAATGGAGGCGAGCATGATCGATCCCGCCGCCGGCACCCAGATCCCGGTCCGCCGGCTGCTCGCCCAGGCCACCGCCGCGGGCCAGGCCCACGCCCGCGATCTCGGCTGTGTCGACGAGCTCGGCGCGGTGGCCGAGCTGGGGCGCACTCCGGGCGCGGCGCGGCAGCGCGCGATCGCCGAGGAGAGAGGGCTTCAGGCGATGGTGGCCGAGCTCTCCGAACGCTTCCTCGAGCCGGTGCAGCTCACCCCGGGAGAGACTGCGTCTCGCTCGGCTGCATCCGGTTAGCCCCGAAGGACACGCGCACGAGCGCACCGCCGCCGGGCGCGTTGGCCGCCTCGGCGCGCCCGCCGTGGGCATCGGCCGCCTGGCGCACGATGGCCAGGCCGAGACCCGAGCCGGGCATCCCGCGGGCGTCCGCGGCGCGGTAGAAGCGCTCGAACACGTGCGGCAGGTCGGCGCCGGCGAACCCGGGCCCGTGGTCGCGCACGGTGAGCTCGCCTCCCTCCAGCGCGAGCTCGACCGTGCTTTGGGGCGGGCTCCACTTGAGCGCGTTGTCGACCAGGTTGGAGAGCGCGCGCTGGATGCGCTGCGGCTGCCCGCGGACCAGCGTCGGCTCGAGGCTCACGTCGAAGCTCACGTCGGTGCCCGCCCGGCTCTCCGCCCGGGCCACCACCTCCGCCACGATCTGATCCACCCGCACGTCGTCGCTCATCTCCCCCGGCTTGGCCCCGCGCGCGAGCTCGACGATGTCCGCCACCAGGGCCGTCAGCTCGTCGAGCTCCGACACCACGTCCGCCCGCAGCGCCTCGCGCTCGTGTAGGGGAAGGCGATCGGCGCTCTCGAGGTTCTGGATGTTCGCGCGCAGGCTCGCGAGCGGCGTTCGCAGCTCGTGGCTGGCGTCGGCCACGAGCTGGCGCTGGGCCTCCACCGACTGCTCGAGTGCATCGAGCGTCGTGTTGAAGCTGCGCGCCAGCCGCGCCAGCTCATCGCGGCCGCTCACCTCCATGCGCTGCGAGGGATCGGGGTCCCTGGCGAGCTCCTCGGTGCGCCTGGTGAAGCGGCCGATCGGCGCCAGCGCGGTGCGCGCCACAAGCGCCCCCAGCCCCGCGCCCACGGCGATCCCCGCCGCGCCGACCAGCACCAGCACCAGGACGATCTGGTCGAGCTGGCGGTCGACCTCGTCGAGCGGCCGGGCCACCTGCAGGGCGCCCCTGCCCCCGGGGAGCGCAACGGTGAGCACGCGCACGTGCACGCCGTCGGCGCTCAGGTCAGTGAGGTACTCGCCCTCGCCCGCGTCGGCGATCTCTCGCGCGCGCGCCTGCACGGGCAGCTCCCCGGTGGCGCTCGGGCGCCGCATCACCCGGCCGCCGGGAAGCACCAGCTGGACGTAGCCCTCGGCTCCGCCGAACGCCGGCTGTGGCCCTCGGGGCGGGAAGCCTCCCGGCCCACCGCCGGGCCCGGGCCCACCGCGCCCGGCGCCGTCGAACGCCATCGACGCACGGGCGCGCAGGGAGTCGTCGACCTCGCCGCGCAGCTCGGCGCGCACTCCCAGGTACACGGCCGCGGCCACGGCGATCACCGCCAGCGCAACGGCCAGCCCCGCCGCGCCCGCGATGCGCGTGCGAAGGCTCACCGGTCGTCACGGAGCACGTAGCCGACCCCGCGAACGGTGTGCACCAGCGGCGGCGCGCCGGCGTCGCTGAGCTTGCGGCGCAGGTAGCCGATGTACACGCGCAGCGCGTTCGACGAGGGCCCGAAGTCGTAGCCCCACACGCGCTCGTAGATCAGCGAGTGAGGAAGCACTCGGCGCGCGTTCAGCATCAGAAGCTCCAGCAGCCCGTACTCGGTTCGAGTCAGCTCCACGAACCTCTCCCCCACGCTCACTCCGTGGCGCGACGGATCGAGGCGCAGCTCCCCGAACGAGGGCTCGTCGGGATCCCCGTCGGCCTGGGTGCTGCGGCGCAGCAGCGCTCTCAGCCGCGCCTTGAGCTCTCCCACGTCGAAGGGCTTGACCAGATAGTCGTCGGCCCCGGCGTCGAGGCCGTCGATGCGGTCCTCGATCGCGTCGCGCGCGGTGAGCATGAGGATGGGGACACGATTGCCCTGGGCCCGCAGGCGGCGCGAAACCTCGAGCCCGTCGATGTCGGGCAGGCCGACGTCGAGCACCACCGCATCCGGGCTCGACTGCGACACCTCGGTGAGCGCCGTGGCTCCGTCACCGGCGGACAGCGTGTCGTATCCGCCCAGCACCAGCGTGCGCCGCAGCGCGTCGCGCAGGGGGCGGTCGTCGTCGACTATCAGGATCCGCATCCAGTGCATTGTGCCCGCACAGCGCGCAGTCTTCGGCGATTCCTACGCCGCTCTTAGGTGCGTCCTACACAGGACCGGAAGAGTCGCCTCATGCGATCACCCAAGAAGACAACGGCAATCGTCCTCGCCGGGGCGGTGGGGCTCTCCTCCGTCGCCTACGGCATCGGCACCCAGGCCGACGGCGGCTCCTCGGCCGCCGCAGGCAGCAGCACCGCGAGCACCAACGGCGTCGCGCAACGCGGCGTCGCACCGCCCGGCTTCGGCGATCTCGCCCAAGACCTCGGCGTCGACGCGGACGCCCTTAGCGATGCACTGCGCGACTTCCACGAGCGAGAGCACTCGGACATGCGGTCGGCCTTCGCCGCCTCGCTGGGCGAGGCGCTCGGCAAGCCGGCCGCGGACGTCCAGGCGGCGTTCGACGCCCTGGAGAGCGAGCGCAGGACGCGCTTCACGGCCCAGCTCGCTGACGCGCTCGGCGTGGACGCCGACAAGGTGGCGACGGCACTGGAGGAGCTCAAGGACGAGCGTCCCGGGCCGGGAGCGCGCGGCGAGCCCGGCGACTTCGCGGCCGACCTGGCCGAGAAGCTCGACCTCGAGGCCGGCGATGTGGAGACGGCGCTGATGGAGCTGCGTCCCGACAAGCGCGACGGACGCCACGGCCGGCCGCACGCGATGCCGCTGAACCGGCTCGCCCAGGAGCTCGACCTGACCCGGGCCGAGCTGCGCAAGGCGCTGCGGGAGATGCGCGCGGGCGCGACCTTCCGCCCGCAGGACCGGCGCGACGACCTGGTGAGTTTCCTGGCCGAGCGCTTCAACCTCAGCAAGGCGAAGGTCGAGGCGGCGCTTCCCGAGTTCGCCGGCCGCGGACCCGGCGGGCCCGGCGGGCCGGGCGGGCCTCACGGTCCGGGCGGTCCGGGCGGTTTCGGCGGCCCGGTTGGACCCTGATCTAAGCCTCTAGTCGAGCCTTAGTAAAGGTTCTGTTGGCCGTCGCCGTCAGCGCGCGGCGGCGGCCAGCAGCTTCGGCGCCACCTGCTTCTTGCGGCTCATCACGCCGGGCAGGTCGAGCACGCCCCCGTCGGCCTCGCTGTCGAACGCGCGCTCCACCGGCGCCAGGTCTCCGGCCACCAGCAGCTCGCTGCCCTTGGCGAGGATGTCGGTGACCATGAGTGCGGAGAGCAGGTGGCCCTCGCGGTCGCGCTGGGCGCTCAGGGCCTCCATCAGCTCTTCCTTTCGCTCCAGGAGCGAGTCGCCCACCGTCTCGATCTGGGCGATCGAGATGGTCTGCCCGGGCTCGACCTCGTACTGCTTGGCGTCGCGTCCCACGATCTCCGCGGCGGCCACGTGCGATACGTCGGACGTGGACTCGAACATCTCACGCCCGAACTCGCTCGCGTCGATCTCCAGCACCCGCTCGAGGTACTCGACCACCGCGTGGTCGCGTTCGGTGGTGGTCGGCGAATTGAGGATCACGGTGTCAGAGAGCGCGGCGCCCAGCAGCATGGTCGCGGTGGGAGGGGTGGGCTCCATGCCCGCCTGGCGATAGCGCTCGACCACGAGTGTCGCCGTCGAGCCCACGGGGTCGAAGGTCGCAGCCACCGGCACGCGGGTCTCGATCGAGCCGATGTGGTGGTGGTCGAGGATCTCCACGATCTCGGCCTCCTCCACCCCGGGCACGCTCTGGGCCTGCTCGGCGTGGTCGACCAGCATCACGCGCCGCGGCGCCGGGCCGACCAGGTCCGAGCGGGTCACGAGCCCCACCGGGGAACCGGACGAGTCGACCGCCACCGCGGCCCGGTAGTCGACGTCGGCAATCTGCCCGGCCACGTCGCCCAGGAGATCGTCGCGGCGCACGGTCAGCGGCTCGGCGTCCATCAGCGCGTGGCAGGGAGCGGCCAGGGTGATCATGCGGGCCGTGACGTAGGAGTCGAGCGTGGAGCTGACCACCGCGGCCCCCTGCTCGCGGGCCAGCTCCAGCACGTCGTCGCCGGGAACCACCGAGTTGCTCGTCACGAGCAGCGCCGCACCCCGCTCGAGCGCCCGGCGCTGCACGTCGGGCCGGTCGCCGGTCACCACCACGTCCCCCTCCTCCACCTGAGTGGGCGAGCGCACGTCCATCGCCAGCACCCAGACCCGCCCCGTGATCTCGTGTTCGCCCTCCCCGGCCGCCAGCTCTCCCTCCAGCACCGTGACGATCGCGTCGACGCTGGTGGGCGCGTCGAGGCGAGAGGCCTCGCGCGACTCGCGGATGTAGCGCCGGGCCAGCGCGCGTTCGGTCATCACCCCGACCAGGTCGCCGCCCTCATCCACGATCGGCAGCAGGTCGAGGCTCTCGCGCGCCATCGTCAGGCCGACCTGGCGCACCGGCTCGTCGTCCTGGGCGGTGGGGAAGCTCTCGCGCATCACGTCGCGCACCCGCAGGAGGATGTGGGGCAGCAGGTCGGGGACGGGGGCGCCGGCCCGCTCGATCAGCCACGAGGTCTGGGCGTTGAGCTCGCCGAGACGTACCGGCTTGTACTCGTTGCCCGAATCGAGGCGGCGCTTGAGCTCGGCGTAGCCGATCGCGGCCGCGATCGAATCGGCGTCGGGATTGCGGTGACCGGTGACGTAGATGGGAGGCACGAGAAGCGAAGGGCGTAGGGTCCCGGCGCGCATGATCTCAGTCGACACGGAGTCTTTCCTCACGGTGGTCATGGTGGGGGCGATCGCCGCGTTCGCGGCCGGGCTCGTCGGGCCTCATCTCGCGGTGCCTGTGGTGGTGATCGAGATCGTGCTCGGGATCGTGGTGGGGCCGGAGGTGCTCGGGCTCGCCAAGCCCGACGAGTTCCTCGAGTTCTTCTCCAGCCTCGGCCTGGGCATGCTCTTCTTCTTCGCCGGCTACGAGATCGACTTCGAGCGCATCCGCGGCGATCCGCTCAAGCTGGCCGCGATCGGCTGGCTCATATCGCTCGTGCTCGCCTACTCGCTCGGCGGGCTGCTCGCCCTCACCGGGCTGGTGCTCTCGCTCCTGTTCACCGGGTCGGCTCTGGCCACCACGGCCATCGGCACGCTCATCCCGATCCTCAGCGACGCCGGGGAGCTGCGCACCCGCTTCGGCGGCTACCTGCTGGCCGCGGGGGCGATGGGCGAGTTCGGCCCGATCCTGCTCATCACGTTCGTCTTCTCCACGCAGAGCGCCACCGACAACGCGCTCATCCTGGCCCTGTTCATCCTGATCGCCGTGGCCGCCGCGGTGCTCGGTGTCCGCGGCGTCGGGCGCCACTGGACGCTGTTCGAGCGCACGCTGGAGACGAGCAGCCAGCTGGCCATCCGCGTGGCGGTGGTGGCGGTGTTCGCCCTCGCCACGCTGGCCGCCTCGCTCGGGCTCGACCTCCTGCTGGGCGGGTTCGTGGCGGGCGTGATCGTGCGCGTCGCGCTGCGGGGTCGAGAGGTGGAGGTCTTCGAGTCGAAGCTCACGGCGGTGGGCTACGGCTTCTTCATTCCGTTCTTCTTCGTGGTCAGCGGCGTCAAGTTCGATCTGAGCGCGCTGGCCGAGGAGCCGCTGCGGCTGCTCGAGCTGCCGCTCTTCCTGGTCCTGTTCCTCATCGTCCGCGGAGTGCCGGCCCTGTTGCTCTACCGCCGGCAGCTCGACCGCCAGGGCCGGCTGGCCCTGGCCTTCTTCTCCGCCACCGAGCTCCCCCTGGTGGTGGCCATCACGACCATCGCCATCGACCAGGGCCACATGCGCGCGTCGACCGCGGCCTCGCTGGTCGGCGCCGCGATCCTCTCGACGACGATCTATCCGCTGGTGGGGCTGCGGTTGCGCGCTGCGTAGCGCCTATCCGCAGATCGCCACCGCAACGAGCTGCCAGTTCCCAGTCGGCGCCGTGGCGTAGGCCGAGGCGGTCCAGCCGTTCCCGTTCGGCCCGTTGACGCTCAGGGCCACGGGGGTGCCGGCGGCCGCGTTCACCTGGGCGCCACCGCCCAGGAGGCGCTTGCCCCTGGGGCAGTTCACCGGCGGCGCGGTCTTGGGCGTGGCGGGGTCGCTGGCGGTCTCGCTGCGCACGCGGCGCACGTTCTTGACGTAGCGCGAGGCGTCCACTCCGGCCAGGCGCTGAACGTCGAGCGCGGGCTCGTTGATCTCCCGGTCGCCCAAAGAGTTGTCGGCGATGTCGGCGCCGCCCAGCGAGCGGTCGTTCACGTCCAGCCCGCGCACCGCGCCGTCGCGCAGGTCGCGGCTCTGCACGCTCCCGCTGGCCAGGTCGCGCCCGCTGAGGCCGTTGTTGCGCACGTCCTCCGTTCTGATGGCGTTGTTCTCGATCTCGCGGCTGTCGATGGAGCCGGCGGCCACGCCGTAGGACACTCCGCCCAGAGACACGAACAGGGCGATCGACGCGATGACGGTGGCGGGCGACAGGGAACGGACGGCCTTCTTCACGGTGCCTCCTGGAGTTGCGGACGTGCCTCGGATCTACCCAGAAGAGCCGCCTACCGCATCCACCAGCGGCTGCACCCGCGGGCGGATCGGCCGGCTGAGGACGATGTAGCTCGTGGAGCGCCGGATCGCGTCGGAGGCCAGCAGGCGGTTCACGATCTCCTGCAGGTGCTCGGTGTCGCGCGCCGCGATGCGGCAGATCAGGTCCTGGGGGCCGCTGACCGCGTCCGCCTCCAGCACCTCGGGCGTGGCCTCGAGAGCCTCGATCGCGTCGGCCAGCCGGCCCTGGGTCAGCTCGAGCATCACGAAGGCCTCGATCGAGTGGCCGAGCTCGTGGGGGTCCACCTCGGGCCCGTAGCCGGTGACCACGCCGCGCGCCTCCAGCTTGCCCAGGCGCGCCTGCACGGTGCCGCGCGCCACGCCCAGGCGGCGCGACACCTCGAGCAGCCCGAGCCGCGGGTGGGCGCGGAGCTCGGCGATCAGGCGCGCGTCGAGGTCGTCGATTCGATTGGACAAAGTGCACAGATGCTAGCGCCCTGGATGGGCGGAACTGGGCACTTTGCCCAGTTCCACTGTGCAGACTTGCAATCCGGCGCCCCGAGTGCTCCACTGGGGTCATGTTCGAGGAGGGGCAGCTCTACTCACCGGTCACCGCCGCGGCGGACGGAGAGGTGACCGTCCATCTCAGCGACGACCATCCGGGAGCCGGAGATCCCGAGTACCGTCGGCGCCGTGCCGACATCGCCGCGCTCGCCCTCGCCTGGCGCCCGGGTGAGCCCGCCCCCGAGGTCGAGTACTCGGAGGCCGAGCAGAACGTGTGGCGCACCGTCTCGCGCGAGCTCGCCCCCAAGCACGAGGCTCTGGCCATCGGCGAGTTCCTCGAGGCCAAGGCGGCGCTCGACCTGCCCGCCGACGAGGTCCCAAGCCTCGACCTGGTCAGCGAGCGGCTGGCCCCCCTCACCGGCTTTCGCTACGTCCCGGCCGCGGGCCTCGTCCCGCTGCGCGAGTTCTACGGCTCGCTCTCCGAGCGGCTGTTCCACTCCACCCAGTACGTCCGCCATCCCGAGCTGCCGCTGTACACCCCCGAGCCGGACATCATCCACGAGGTCATCGGCCACGGGCACCTGCTCGCCTCCCCCACGTTCTCCCGGCTGCACCACCTGACCGGCGAGGCCACCCACCGCCTCCGCGACGAGGAGAACCTGCGCTTCGTCTCGCGCGTGTTCTGGTTCACCGTCGAGTTCGGGGTGGTCGTCGAGGACGGCGAGCTGCGCGCCTACGGCGCCGGCATCCTCTCCTCCTACGGAGAGATCGACGAGTTCCGCGCCATGGAGCACCGGCCGCTCGACCTGCTCGAGATGGGCACGGCCGACTACGACATCACCCACTACCAGCCTGTGCTCTACCGCGCCGAGTCGATCGACGAGGTGCGCGAGGTGGTCGGCGGATTTCTCACGAGCTGCACCGACGAGTCGATCGCCGAGATGCGCTCGCGCGCGGGCGCGCCCGTCTAGAGCGTCGCCGCCAGCCAGTCCACCGCGCTCGGCATCACCTTCGGGTCGATGTGGTGCGCGGCGTCGGTCTCGTGGTACTCGGGCTCGAGCCCTCCGCGCTCGAGAAGCTCGCGGGCGCGCCGGGCGAACTCCACCCCGATCACCGGGTCGCTGCGGCCGTGCGCGATGAAGGCGCGCAGGCCGGGCCGGCTCTCGAGCTCGGGCGCCCATCCCTCGACCGTGGGCACGAAGCCGGAGAGGGCGAGCACGCCGGCCGGCGCCGGGCGCCCGGGGCCGAGCCCGAGCGAGTAGCTCATCACCGCGCCCATCGAGAAGCCCCCGAGCACGGTCTGCTCGGCGGTGAAGCCCGTGCGCTCCCAGAGCTCGTCGTACAGCTCGGCGAGAGCCGCGACCGCCGCCTCGAAGGTAGGGCGGTCGGGATGACCAACCCGCTCCACGACGTACCAGTGGTAACCCGGCCACCCCGCCAGGGTGAGGGGCGCGCGGGGGCTGACCACGTGCAGTCGCCGCTGCGGATCGAGCACGTCGCCCAGACCGAGAAGATCGACCTCGTCGGCGCCGCGGCCGTGGTGTAGGACGAGCAGGCCGGCCGGATCGCCGCCGGCCGGGCGCTCGCGTAGGACGAGGGCGCTCACCGCCGGCAGGCTACCGGCGGCGGGCATGGCCCGGTAGGTTCGCCCTCGCGATGAGCACGCCCGATCGCTACGACCTCAACCCCCGCGAAGGTCCCGCGCACGCGGGGGTGGGGGCCACCTTCTGCGGCCGCCCGCTCGTCCAGGGCCCGGAGGGACTCGAGGGTGCGGACGTCGCGGTGCTCGGCGCGCCGTTCGACGACGGAACCTCCAACCGCCCCGGGACGCGCTTCGGGCCGCGAGCGATCAGGGAGGCGGACGACTCGGGCCGCTATGGCCGTCCGAACATGACGTTAGGTTTGGATCCCTTCGACGTCCTCGAGGTCGTGGACTACGGGGACGCCGAGGTCGCGCCGGCCGATTTGGCCCGCTCACACGCATCTCTAACCGTCAGGTTGAGGGAGATACTTGGTGCTGGAGCGGTGCCGCTGGTGCTCGGGGGCGACCACTCGCTGTCCCTCCCCACGCTGAGGGTGTTGGCCGAGAAACACGGGCCCGGCGGGTACGCCGTGCTGCACTTCGACACCCACGCCGACACCGCGGAGGAGCTGTACGGGGTTCGGCTCTCGCACGGCACGCCGTTCCGGCTCGCGGTCGACGAAGGTGTCCTGCGCGGCGACCAGATCGTGCAGGTCGGGCTGCGGGGCACGTGGCCGGGCCCGGAGGAGTTCGGCTGGATGCGCGGCGAGGGTTTTCGCTGGCACACCATGGCCGAGATCGAGGAACGCGGCGTGGCCGCCGTGGTGGGCGAGGCGACCCGGGCGGTCGCGGAGGCCGCCCCACGCGCCTACCTCACCGTGGACATCGACGTGCTCGACCCGGCCTTCGCGCCCGGCACCGGCACACCGGAGCCGGGGGGCCTGACCACCCGGGAGCTTCTGTGGGCGGTGCGCCACGCATCGCGCGAGCTCGACCTGTGCGCCGCGGACGTGGTCGAAGTCTGCCCTCCGTTCGACCACGCCGGCATCACCGCCCTGGCCGCCGAGCGGGTCGCTCTGGAGATGCTCGCGGGGATCGCGGCGCGCCGTGCCGGCTGACCCGTATCACCCTCTCGCGCGTGCTCGCGCGCGAGAAGAACCGGCCTTCGCCGCAAGCCCGGAAGAAATTTTTTCGTCAAAGCCCTCGTCAGACTTGTCCGAACGTGGCACCATGTAGCGCAGGCCTATGAACCGCCCCCCGTTTCTCGGCGTTGCGATTACTGCTGCGGCTCTGCTCGTGCTGAGCGCCGGTACCGCGCGCGCCAACGCTCCGGCGCCGCTCCCCTTCGAGGGCGTGGACGCCGCCGAGCCCCCCACGGCGCCGGCCGATCCGGCCCCCACGGTTCCCGAGGTCGTGGTCCCCGAGGTGCCGACGGACACCGTGGTCACCCTGCCGGTCGCCCCCCCGGCGCCCGCCCTCCCCGATCCCGTGGTCACCGATCCGGTGGTCGTGGATCCGGTCACCCCCGTACCGGTCGAGCCGGTCACTCCGGTCGAGGCGCCGCCGACGGTCGTCGACCCCGCGGTGCCCGATGAGATCGCCGGCGCAGATCCTTCGCCCGAGATCCAGCCGGTGGAGACGGAGACCGCCAAGGTCACCGCCACTCAGGCCGAAGCCCCGGCCACCGACGGCCGGGCCATCCCCGGCGGCGCCTCGGGCGGCGAGCCCCCGGCGGGCACCTCGGGTGTGATCCTCGAGCAGCTGCTGCCCACGGTCGAGCGCCAGCTGCGCGGCGTCGAGACCCAGATGAACGACCTTCAACAGCACCTGGCCGGTGGAGGCCAGCCGGCCGCCGAGAGCCTCGTGCGCCTGCGCAAGAGCCTCGAGCTGATCGCGCCGGCCCTCGCCGCGCTCGGCGCCCACGATGTCTTCGGCCGCCTCAGCCCCGAGCTCCGCGAGCTCCTCCAGCGCGTGCAGGCGCAGCTCGGCACCACCAACGCCACGGCCGCTGAGCTGGCGGCCGCTCTGCGCCGGGCCGGCGTGCGCGGGCCCGAGCTGGCGCTGCTGATGCGCGAGCTTCAGCGCTTCCAGGCGCTCGGTCCGTCGCTCGCGCCGGACCTCCAGCTGACGGCGAGCCAGCCGCTTTACGCAACTCCGGACGTTGCGTACACATACGGCGAGACGACGTCGATCGCGCCCGCGACTCCGGTCGCCCCGGACCACGAGGCCGGCGGCTCGGACCGCCGCGCGGCCTCGGCGCCGGCCGCCGCGCCGGCCCAGCCGGCGGGCCCCACCGATCTTCTCCCCCAGACCGCAGCCTCGGGATCGGCCAGTGCCGGCCCGGGCGGCGCCTTCTCCGCGGCAGGGCTCGCAGGCCTCGCCGCACTGCTCGGCACCCTCCTGCTGCCGCGGCTCCTGTCGCGGGTGCAGCTGCCGCTGATGCGTTGCTACGCAGCGGTGTTCCTGGTGCCCCTGCAGCGCCCGGGCTAACCCTCCCGCCCCAAGCGATAGATCCCTGGCCGGACCCCGATGGGTCTGGCCGCAAGACCCAATCGCAAGAGCAGGAGCAGCCCATGGGTTCAAGACTGGTGGCTCCCCACCCCCTTATCCCGGCGCCTCCACGCGCCGCACCAACCACAAAATTGAAGACAGCCAAAGCCCCGCCGATCTCGGACGAGGCCGGCCGGCGCTGCCCGATGACGGCCATCGCCGGAATGCTGCGCAACGGCTTCGGCTCGGCCTCGGGCCGGGCGCCCTCGCCCTCGGCGGCCGACACGCTGCGTGAAGCGTGGCTCCCCGCCGAAGCGGCGAGCGGAGCGGCGGCCCGCACGATCGTCTCCGAGGCGGCGGCCGACGCCGGACTCGACGGCGGACGGACGTGGGACCTGATGCTCGCCACGAGCGAGGCGTTCGCCAACGCGGTCCAGCACGGCAAGCCCTGGCCCAACGAGTGCATCCTGCTCCGGGCCGAGAGGTGCGCCCAGGGTGTTCGCGTCGAGGTGACCGACTGCGGAAGCTTCGACAGTCAGCTCGCCCCGGCCGCCCTCGACGACACCAGCGGGCGCGGGATTCAGATCATCGCGGCGATCGTCGATCGCCTCGAGGTGCAGAACGGCAACGGCCGGACGCTGGTCCGCTTCGAGAAGCACGCCAACGGAGCGTGATGACGGGCGGGGTCACGATGAGAGCTCGACCGCACTGCGACGGCTTGCCCGCGCGTGCTCGTAGACGATCACGGCCACCAGCACGGCCACGATGGACCCCGCCAGCACAAGTCCGGACACAACGCCACCCAGAGCGCCGATCGCCACACAGGCGAGCGCCCCGATCACCCGCGAGGGGCTGATCGAGCCGGCCATGCGGAGGCGAAACAAAGAGAGAGCGACGAGATAGATGGCCGGTCCGGCTACCACAGCGGCCACCTCGGCGCCCGGCAGCACTTCCGTGGGATGCGCGATCACCAGCTCATCCCCCACCGCTGCCACGATCACTCCCAGCACGATCACCACGTGCAGATACGTATACGCATCCCTCGCGGCGAGGGTGCGGTTCTCGCTTCGCTCCAGTGCCTGCTGCGCCAGCGCGGCGGCCGAGTCGAAGTAGAGCCACCAGAGCGCAGCGGACCCCAGGAACGCGATCCCGAAGGCGGCCACCCGGGCCGCGTCGAGATCCAGGTCCGACAGCGTCGCTCCCGTCAGCACGATCGATTCGCCCAGCGCGATGATCACGAAGAGCTGGAAGCGCTCCGCGAAGTGGCTCGTCTCGAGCTTCCACGCGCTGGGATCCACCCTGGGTAGCCCGGGCACCCGAAAGGTCACGAGTGGCGCCCCGTAGTCGAGCGCCAGCGCGATCAGCCAGAGCACCACCTGACCGGTCCCTCCGATCACCGCACCGGCCAGCCAGAGGACCCCCGAGGCCACGAACCACAGCAGGATGCGCGAGGCCCGCGTACGTTCCAGCGACCCCGCCGGTGCGGCGGCGAAGGCCAGAAAGGCGGTGCGGCCGACCTGGATGGCCACGTACCCGCCGGCGAAGAGCAGCGCCCGGTCCCCGAAGGCATCGGGGATCGCGACGGCCATCACGAGGCTGGCCAGCATCACGGCGATCAGCACCAGCCGCACCACCGGCGACACGGGATCGAGCTCGTTGGTGGCCCACGTCGTGTAGTTCCACGACCACCAGACCACGAGCAGGACGAGCACCGACTGCCCCACCCCCGTCCAGTCCAGGTGATCGAGCAGCAGGTGGGAGACCTGCGTGATCGCGAATACGAAGACCAGGTCGTAGAAGAGCTCCAGCGTGGTGGCCCGCCCTTCCTCGCCGGCGGCCAGCCGTCGTCCGTATCGGCCCATGCGGCCGCACTAAAGCACGATCGGGTGCGAGGTCTGAGATCCTGCGTGGGGCATGGGCGCGAACTCAGACATGCTGCTCGCGGGCTACGAGGCCTGGAACCGCGACGACTGCGAGGCGTGGCTGCGGCTGCTCGACCCCGAGGTCGAGATCCGCACCTCGGGCGTCTTCCCCGACCTGGCCGCGGTCTACCGCGGCCACGAGCGGGCCAGGAAGTTCTGGCGCCAGATGCACGAGCCCTGGGAGCTCTTTCGCATCGACGTGGAGGACATGCAGGAGGAGGGCGACTGGGTGGCCGCCGCCATCCGCTTCCGAGCCCGCGGCGTGGACAGCGGGGTCGAGGTCGACATGCGCTTCGGCCACGCGATCCGGGTGCAGGACGGCGTGGCCGTGGAGTTCGTGACCCGGCGCACCGCCGAGGAGGCGCGCGAGGCGCTGCCGCGGGCCCGGGCCGGGAAGCGCTCGACGGTCTAGCGCTTACGCAAGGCGGCGGCGGATTTACGCACGCCGCCCCGCGGCCTCAGGAGTGCCTCGGAAGGGCCGCTCCGCCGGCGGGCGGCTGACCCCCGCCCCTGACCGCCCATAGGGGTTTTCGCTCCACCCGTCCCGGGGCGGGAGTGAAGCCTCCATCCCATCTGCGCGCCCACAACCCGCCCGAATGGGCGGGTCATCCCACCAGCTACGTCAGAAGACGGGCGTCTCGGTGTAGGTGCCGAACACGCGCTGCAGCGAGCCGATGATCTCGCCCTCGGTGGCGTGGACGCGCGCGGCATCGAGCAGCGGCTCCATCAGGTTCCGGTCCGCGGCGGCCGCGTCGCGCAGCTCGTCCAGGGCGCGCTCCACCGCGGCGCCGTCGCGCCGAGCGCGTACGGCCTGAACGCGACCGATCTGCTTGCGCTCCAGCTCCACCGGGATGCTGAGCAGCTCCAGCGAGCGGTCCTCGACCTGCTGGTAGCGGTTCACGCCCACGATGATCCGCTCACCGCGCTCGATCTCCTCCTGCAGCTGGAAGGAGGCGTCGGCGATCTCGCGCTGGGGATAGTTCTGCTTGACGGCCTCCACCATGCCCCCGAGCTCGTCGATGGTGGCGAAGTAGCCGTAGGCGGCTTCCTCGATGCGGTCGGTCAGCGCCTCGACGAAGTAGGAGCCGCCGAGCGGATCGATCGTGTGGGTGACCCCGGTCTCGTGGGCGATGATCTGCTGGGTGCGCAGGGCCACCCGCACGGCCTCCTCGGTGGGGAGTGCCAGGGCCTCGTCGAAGGAGTTGGTGTGCAGCGACTGGGTGCCGCCCAGCACGGCCGACAGGGCCTCGGTGGCCGTCCGCACGATGTTGTTGAGGGGCTGCTGGGCGGTGAGCGAGACCCCCGCGGTCTGGGTGTGGAAGCGCATGAGCAGCGACCGCTCGTCCTTGGCCCCGTAGGTGTCGCGCAGCTCGCGGGCCCAGATCCGCCGGGCGGCCCGGTACTTGGCGATCTCCTCGAAGAAGTCGATGTGGGCGTTGAAGAAGAAGGACAGCCGCGGCGCGAACTCGTCCACGTCGAGGCCCCGCTCGACGGCGTGCTCGATGTAGGTGAAACCGTCCTTGAGGGTGAAGGCGAGCTCCTGCTGGGCGGTCGAGCCGGCCTCGCGGATGTGGTAGCCCGAGATCGAGACGGGATGCCAGCGCGGCATGCGCTGGGCGCAGTACTCGATCATGTCCGTGACCAGGCGCATCGCCGGGTCGATCGGGAAGCACCACTCCTTCTGGGCGATGTACTCCTTGAGGATGTCGGTCTGGATCGTCCCGGCCAGCTGCTCGGCGGGCACCCCCTGGCGCTCGGCCGCCACCACGTAGAAGGCCAGCATGATGGCCGCCGGCGCGTTGATGGTCATCGACGTGGACACCGATCCGGTGTCGATGCCGGCGAACAGCGTCTCCATGTCGTCCAGGGAGTCGATTGCGACGCCCTCGCGGCCCACCTCGCCCTCGGAGCGAGCGTGGTCGGAGTCGTGGCCCATCAGGCTGGGCATGTCGAAGGCCGTCGACAGCCCGGTCTGGCCGTGGTCGAGCAGGTAGCGGAAGCGCTCGTTGGTCTCCTCCGCGGTGCCGAACCCGGCGAACTGGCGCATCGTCCAGAGGCGCCCGCGATACATCGACGGGTAGACGCCCCGGGTGAACGGGAACTCGCCGGGGAAGCCGACCCGGTCGAACGCCGGAAGGTCCTCGGGACCGTAGAGCGGCTCGACCGTCTCACCGCTCAGCGTCGTGAACAGACCCTCCCGCTGAGGCGTGCGAGCAAAGCGCTCGCGATACCAGCGCTCGGCATCCGTCATCCGGGGCGGGGTCAAGGACGGATCCAATGCATCACCACTTGGGTCAAGCCTGGCATACGTCGGCCCCGGCCAGGCCGGCCGCGGCTCAGGTACCGCTGTCGTACTTAAAGGAGATGCCCAGGCGCACCCTGAAGCTGGTGATGGCGCCGTTCTCGATCGTCACGTCCTGGCGGATCACCTCGGCCACACGAAGGTCACGCACCGTCTTGCCCGCGGTCTCGACCGCGCTGCGGGCGGCCTGCTCCCAACCCTCGCTGCTCACTCCGATGACTTCGGTGACGCGGTACACGCTGTCTGACATCTAGCTTCCCTTCGTTGCCGGCGGGTGCCGCGCTTCGTTCTATCCCAGGGGCGCCGCGCTTTGCAGAACGATGGCGAGACTACCTGCTCGGCAGCCGCGCGGAGCGATTCGAGGGGCCCCGAGTTAACGCGAATGCCGAGAGTGCTCGTTGGCGTTCGAACCTGTACTGCGCCGCCAGGAGCGCCACGCGAGTCGTACCGCATCACGCCTTTCACGAGCGAGATCGTCGTCCCGGCTGTCGTCCGGTTGGGATTATAGACAAAGCGATCGATTTTCAACGTCCGAGCCCGGTCCAATATCGAGTGTGGACCGATCGACGAATTTGGAGATTTGTGCGTCCCTGTTCGTCGGTGTTCATCAGATCGTTCTGTGCGACAGGTGCGCCAACGGTGGTGGGCGCAGTGTTTCTGAATACGCCAGGCTTAACAGAAGTAGTCCGACCGACAGTCTGCGCCGAGGCCGACCCACACACGGCGAAGCCGATTGTGAAGGCAATCCAAAATGCCCGTTTCTTTCCGAGCCGTGACACCAAGGCGCAATCAGTTTCTGTCTGGAGTTGCTGGGTCATTTGGACCTCCCAAGCTCAACACCGGCGTCCGCTCTGACCGGGAAAGTAGTGCGTAGGCGTCAGCTTTACGTGGTCGGCCCTCGCGGATCAAGGCACCCAGTGTGTCTCTGATAGGTGTCGTCGAACGACGGCAGATCGCGAGGCACGTAAAGCCGTTCTCGGAACAGACCGGCTAAGCTCATTTATCACGGGCTTGATGGTGTCGGCCATGAAGCCGGTACGGGAGAGGTTTGGCCGTTATGGCTACGCGCGACATACGTTTATTTTTGCAGCCCCGCTTGAACAGCGGAGCCGTACTGACGTTGCGAAGTCATGAAACAGAGCCAGCTCAATATCTTCACGGACGTGATCTCCCGCAGTCTGGAGAGGCCGTACTCTTCTCTCTTGGCTGAGCCGGTTCCACCACGGCTTCAAGCTTTGCTTGATCGCCTCGCACTAGCAGGAGGACCGGCGGAAGAGCAGTCGCCATGGATCCATTACCAGCGGTCGGACTTTGGACGCTAAGTACCTACCTTACCTGCGAAGCTTGAGCCGAATTTGGCATTATTGCACGGGCGACCCGTATCGCGGCCCCCGATCCAAAATCGAGAAGTCCACAGGGACCTAAAGGGTCATTTAACCTGAAAATCCGAGTTCAGACTTCACGTTGATCCCAACTTCCGCTGATCAGAACCCATTGTCCAGTCGCGGAGGCCGATGGACATGATCGTCCAGGGCGCTCCGAAGATGAACAGGTCCTCGTCGTGGGCGATACCAGCGGCGAGCAACTCCCTGCATCTTCGCTCGACCGGGGTTTACCTCGCAAAAACGAACGTGCGACGCTGCCGTGCCGCAGCCTCCACTATATGGCGGTCTACGGCGACACTTCTGGGACTTTGTCGGGTCATCAAATTACATCCCGTGTCCCTAATCGCGAGGGCGATTCTCGTCTCTCATCGTATAAGAGCGATGGCACGGCAGGCTGACATGATGCCTCGATGGCAGTGGCTGCTGAGCTTCCTTGCTTTCATTGCCCTGAGTTCACAGCTCACGGCCACGCCGTTGCGAATTCGTTGTGAGAGTGCGCAATGTGAAGAGATCGATATCGTAGAAAAGCGTGCAGTTCGTACCGGTCCCGACGGAACCCTGGTGTGGACCCGGATGCGCATGTGGACGGCACTGGGTTTGTTCTTCCGCGCTGGGGAACGCGAAGAGACCGGGTATATCTTCTGCTCGACACGCCGACCCGCCATAATCTCCACTGAAAAAGAGGCCACGATGGCCGTTATGCTCGCGCCCCTATCCGATTGGGAATACGACAGAGCGTTGAACAACTATCTTATCTATTTCGAGGTCGGCCACAACGCTGGAGAGCAGGTCGCAAGGGAACGGACTGCACTTGCTCGGCTGCTTGGCTACTCCGTGTTGCGGTTAAACTCGTCACGGCCGCTAGGACTTACCCGGCCCGAAAGCATCTTCTACTTTCCACCGCCGAACCGCCGAGGTCGGCCTTAAGCTCGCCAAGGGGCGTGCGGAGAGGCCGAGGCACTTTTTTCGCTCCGCGGGAAGCTGCGGAATTTTTCGTGCCGTTTCAGAAACGGGAACGCTGGAACCCAAGATACGTGGATGTCACCGTGCGTCGGTAGGAGCGCTACACGGGCAAGACGGCCGTGCTCGACGCGACCGGCCAGACCTTTGAGGATGTCGAGGTCGCGCGCATGGCCGCGAACGACAGCGCCTTGGCGGCCGAGGAGGTCGCATGAACGCTGTGCGCCGGGGACCCGCCGCCCAAAGGTGACGGGCACCAACCCGCTCGCCCAAAGGCGATGCAGACTGCAACACTGCAGTCGGTCTGGCGCTCACCAAACAGACGCCGGTGTTGCGGGGTACCGGTAATATGGCCCGCCGTAAGCCGCCTCGCCGTAATCCCGTTCCGGTCTGAGGCGAGGCGGTCGCGCTTGACGTGTCTGACCTCTCGCAACGCGGTCTACCTGTCCACCGGTCACTACAACTTTCGTGTTGCTCAGTCCCTCGGCGCTGACGAGCGCAAATAGCTTGGCAGCATGAGCGGGTGCGATCCGGATGCAGCCGTGCGACGCAGGTGACCCAAGACGTCGCGTCGCGTTGCTGCCGTGGATCGCGTGCCCCGCTGGGGTGAAAAAAATTGAGTGCGGCATCGGCGCGTCGTCCCACTCCTTCGAGTAGTGCTCCTCCTCCAGACGAAAAGGCCTGAAGGTACCCGCGGGCGTCGCATAGCCTTTCATCCCGGTCGACACCGGCCAGGAGTACCGGGTCTCTCCATCCACCGACACGGTCATGCGCTGGGTGGCCTTGTTCACCGTCACAAGAACGCTCGCCGTTGCTGTGCCGCTAAGGGCGACGGTGGCCGCCAAAACCAGAGGTGCAAGGCGGAGGGGCAGAAATGGCATACCGATGGCCTCGATAGGTGGAAACCTTCTACCTACGCTCCGCCGGACGTTCTGTTCCCACAAAGGCCGGAATACGGCGCTGGTGACGCGGGCATCGAATATGCGGATCAGAGCTCGCTCTTGGCCCGGCCTCATAGCAGGCGGGAGGTGAGACGATCCCGTAGCCTTCCTCGTAGGCAGGGACAATGAGACATTCCGCGTACGTCTCGAACGAGTTCGTGGCCGGGCCTGCAGCCGCGACCGATCCGAGTGGGACGCACGTGGGACAGTTTCGTTTTGCGGGATGGTCCGATCCCGCAGCCGAGAAGGGCTATCCCAAGCTTCAATGCGCTCTGTCATTGACCGTCCGCTTCCGAGCGCGAGTTGCGTGCTTGCGGACTGGCTCATTGTCGCTCCAGTGTCTTGAGGTAATCGATGATCTCATCCACCTGCTTCGGTTCGAACTTGAACTCCGGCATCGTGGAGTGACCAAGTAGCAATCCCTTCCCCGAGCGCCTCCTGAAGGTTTTCGACAGGGTAGCGCTTGTGCAGATCGCGGAAAGGAAGTGCTTTCGCCATTGGGCTGTCGCCTTGTCGCCCAATCGCGTGACAGGTCTCCCAATTCATCTGAACGATGGTGCGCCCTTTTCTCTCGTCCGTCGCCTGGTCTGAAGCCGCAACCGCGCCAAGCGGCGAGACGGAGAACAAGATCAGTTGAACGGCCACGAGACCCTGTCGACCGCGGGTAGGAGCGGCGCTCAGCATGGCTTCAGCCGACGGTGAACGCCAGGGAGGTTCTGCGAGGCACTTCGACGCCCGTCCTACCGTCAGAAGAATATCGCTATCAACGCCGTGACGCCGCGTCTCGCCGTCTGGGCCGCCTTGTTTGCCTTGACGAGAAGACCGTCGATGACGGCCTGACGACGCGCCGTCCTTGTGACTTCGCTATCCTCTTGAATCCGTGATCGCGCTACAAGGTGGTCAATGTTCTGGATCACTTCCGTCGTGGTGACGCGGCGACCGTTCCGCCCGGAGAACAAAGCTTCTGCTTGGCCGCGAGTTATGTCGAAGAACGCAGCCGCCGTTTGGAAATCGGTGCAGGTGGTCAAGCCTTGAGATCGAAACCACTAGTCTCGTGTAGCATGGCCACACGCGCAACTGTTCCAGTTGGTCATGTCGAGCTGCCCTTCGGGTACATTCGCCAGTATTCGCTTCAGCTCTTCGAACCCTTGCACGTTCACGGTAGCCTCCATAGGCCCCCACCGTTCAACAGAGCTGTGGCCGGCCGGGCACCTTCGTTTTCATCCGGTAGAGGGAGGTCGAGGCGGCGATGAACAGGCTGCGCATGTCGTCGTCCCCGTAGTTGGTCGCGATTGACGCGAGCAATACCTGAAAGGACCACCTTGCACGGCCTGGTCACACGGCTGTGCTCTTTCGGCCGCTACGCGACGTGCGCCTCGCTGTAGGAGCCGTGCTCAATGTCATCGAGCAGGCCGGTACTACGCGGCTGCCAATCGAGCATCTTGCGGGCCTTGAGCGAACTCACACGGCTGTTCGAGGCAAAGGTGGCAAACGCCGGCATTCCCCATTCGCGGACAGCCTCCTCCAACGGCCAGCTTTCGGCCGCGGCATTGCCGAGCAGCCGTCCGATCGCCTGTGCCACCTCCCGCATGGTGGCCTCTCCATTCTCCGCATAAAAGCGAGCCGGGCGGCGCCTTCTCAAGGGCAAGCAGATACAGGTCGACAATGTCGTCGAGGTGGACGTTCGACCAAACGTTCAAGCCACGACCGATGTAAAGAGGCCGCCCCTTGGCCTTCGCCAACGCCATCATGCGCGGGACCTGGATGCTGTTTGGATTAAGCCCCAAACCGCGGCCATAGATCAGAGTGGGCGACCCGATCCTCCCCCCCTGCGGGCCCAGTGGACCGCGAATCACGACGCCTCCGAGGAGGTGCCCGGCACCGAGACCTGCCTCGCGTGCGGCTCGGCGAACCCGATCGGGCTTGGCGTCCGATTCCTGGCGAATGAACGGTTCCTCTGGCGCGAGTGTCTGCCGCCCCCGGCATATCGGACGCGCGAGGGCGCACATCCGGCTCTCGCGCTGATCCTTCTGGATGAGTTGGGCTGGTGGCTCGGCGCGCTCGGGCAGAGGGAGTGCGGCGTGACCACCGATGTGCGCATCACGCTGCTGGACTCGCTCCCTGTCGCGCCGCTCCTAGTCCTCGGCGACCGGGCGGAGGTCATGAGTGATGACGGCCCCCGGGGTCGTTACTGTCGGATGTCAGGGATGCTCGTTGCCCCAGACGGAACGATCCTGGCGACTGCCCAGATCCGCTTCGCGGGAAGCCGGGCGTACACGCGGCGGCTCATCGGGCCCTTCCTCACGGGGATGCCGCTCGATGACTTGGCCCGTTGGTTCCCGAGCGTCCGGGAGTTCGCGCCCCCAGAGTCCGCCGGCTGACGGCGTCTGGCCCTACGATTTCCGCTTGCAAACTCGTGCAGTTGTGGCAAAAATGCTTCGTGAGGGGAATCCTGTGAAGAGCATCATCGTGTACAGTCGGGAGCTAAAGGCGCAGAATCTTTATCCAAGACGCATCATTTCACCACCGGCACCCAACAAGTGTTGTCCTGGACGTATGGAGGTCCTTGGCCGACCCCGTCTCGACGAGCAGAGCCGGCGCTTCTCGTACAAGCGGTGCAAGATTTGCGGCTTTGCGCTCCGTCACTTCCTGGACCCCGTGGGTACCGTCCTGACCCCGGCCCCGCACGACCCAAAGGCGCGTAAACCATTGCCGGGAAGGGACAACCGGCCGATCGGTTCCGTGCCGTCCCCGGATCGAGGGCTCCGGCTGGCGGCACCCGCACCGAAGCCCGTGCCGGCCCGCCACGTGCCTCGATCAGCCCCAGCCCGTCGGTCCCACTCGGTCGAGGTCGTTCGGAAGAGCGCGGGGCGGCGGCGGCGCTAGGAGGCCGCGCCCGGGGCCGCTCGGCCCATCCTCCCTCCGCCGCGGAGCCGCGGCGTCTGTCATCCTTGAGGCTCAGTTGGAGTGATCCCGCATGGACAAGGTTGTCGAGTGGCCACTTTGGTCCGCCGAGCAGATCGTCGAGGCACTCCCTGGACTCGTCGCCGCGGTCGAGGTCCACCTGTCGGATCTCCCTCCGGAGCACTTCGAGAAGAACCGCGCCGCCGTTGAGGTCCTAAAGGGCGACGTCCCCGCGACCGCGCAGGTCCGGGACGGTTCCCGCAGCCGGGACCTCACGACCCTGGGCTTCGCGCTGGACGTCCTGGGACGCCGCGCGGCCCGAGATGGCGACCTCATGGAGGCCCTCCGCCTCTTCCAGGCCGCCCACGAGCTGTTCCGAAGGGCCAACCCGTTGATGCGGGCTACTCGGCCGATGCGCCAGACTCTCGGCAACGCCGTTCGTGCCCTGGTGACCGACCAGATCACCCGCTGCCAGCGCGGGGAGACCGACGTGCGTTCCGTCCGGGCGACCATCGCGACGTTCGTGAGCTCGGCCTGGGGCACGGTGCCGACGCATGTGGCGCTGGCCGTCGACGAGATGATTCTCCTGGAGCTCGAGCGCGCGCGGCTCGCCGCCGAACGCGACCCGGACCTGCGCGACCGTCTCGTCCAGGCGAACATCGAAGCCGTGCTGGAGCTCGAGGTGCCCACGCGGCTCGAGCGAATCCGGCGCGACTGGGAGGACATCGGCGAGCGAGTGGCCCCCGCGGCGGTGCGACGGGCGCAGCGCGCCGGGCGCCGGGCCGAGCCGCTGTCCGCCCTCGTGCCGCCGCCGATCTGGGAGGAGATTCGACAGGCCGTCGAGCGAGGCGACACGGAGTCCCTCGGGCAGGCCTTGGCCGATGTGCGGGACGACCTGGAAGGGAACCTCCGGCTCCGGCTCGACGCGAAGCCCGAGCATCGAGAGCCGGCTTCGGAGCTGCGCGTCGTGGGTGCCCCCGACCCAGCGTTTGTCCACGCCCGCGAGCTCCTGCTTCGGCGCGATCCCCGCGCCCTCGACGAGCTCGCCGACCTGCATTACCGCCGCAGCACGAACACCATCGCCAAGGAATGGTATGCGTACGCGCTGACGCTGTTCGGCCAGGGCACGGACATCCACGACATCATCGAGCTGCTGGAGGCGGCGATCGCCTCCGACCGCTTCCACGAGCACCGTGGCTGGACGGCACGCTGGAACCTCGCCTGCGCGCTCCGGCGCCTGCGATCTCGCGCGGACGAGGCGCTCGACGTCCTCCTGCCCATCCTGGAACTGGACGCGCATCCGCTGGAGGCCTTCGAGCTGTGCCTGCTCTGGGCGCTCGAGCAGAATCGCCAGGACGTGCTGGCCATCCTCTGCCCCCGGGCGCGTCACTACGAGGCTCACCTCCTGGCCGCGCTCCAGGACGCGGAGACGCCCGGAAACGCCGCCACAGCCGGGCGGTTCCGCGATCACTTCCGGCGGATCAACCGCATCCTCCGGGACCCGGACCGGGTCTTCCCGGACCCCCGGGAGCGCCTGCTCTTCGAGGAACTCGACCAACTCACACGGGAGTTCATTGAAACCTCGCTCGTCTCGGCGGGCGTGGAGTGGTTCCGGCAGCGAGTCGGGGCCGGACACGAGGCAGGCGTCTTCAAGAACTGGGATTGCGCGGCGACGCTCAACGAGGAGGTCGGAGATCTCCGCGCCAGCTGGCGCTGCCGGCTCCACAGCTGGCGCGTCACCCAGCACCGGCGCAACCTTGACCCGCGGAGGAAGGCGCAGCTTCTGCGCGCCCTCCTCGCCTGGGGGCAGCGTCATGGGTTCCGCGAGGAGGCGCTCCGCGTCCTCCGGCAGAGCTGGTCGGAGACGAGTTTCTCCGAGTCCGACGCGCACCTGTGGGCCGAGCGGCTCGGCGCTCCGCTTGCCGATGCGGCGGAGGCGGGAAGGGATGGAGAAGCCGGGTCAGGAGCCGGGGGTCTGGCGGAGGCGGTGGTGGGGGCACCTGGTGGCACGGTGCCCGCCGGTAGCCGGCTGCGGCCCGGCGATTCGCCAGGACGGCGGCCGGCTCTCGCACTGATGCTTGACTGGGAGAACGTGAAGGTCAGCCTCGCTCGTCATCTGGACGACCTTCCAGAGGGTCAGGCTCGGGCGTTGCGCCCCCGGCTTGGCGGCGTCGAGCTCGCCTCTCGACTTTTCGACGCCGCCTGCCGGCATGGCCTGCCCCGGCAGCGGTGGGCCGTCGCCGACTGGGACCGGGACCTCTTCGAAGGCGACCAGAAGGCCGTGCGGAACGCACGCTTCGCGTCCGACATCGCCGGAGGCGACAAGGCCAACGCCTCCGATCACGTGCTGCGGGAGAAGATCCATTTCGTCCTGCGCGAGCATCCCGAGATTCCGCTGTACGTCATCGGCACCGGGGACGGCGACTTCCACGAGGTCGTCAAGACGCTCCAGACTCAGGGGAAGCAGGTCATCCTCTGGGCCACACGACGGTCGGTGAGCGAGAGCTACGGAGGCAGCCTCCGGGGGCCGGACCGGATCCAGATCGAGTGGCTGGAGGACCTCGTCTTCGGTCTGGCCGACGGGGAGGCGAGCTGAGAGCTGGGAGCACCGGCGTAACAAGCGGCGCCGGAGAAGGGACGCGCTGACACCGCAGGAGCCGAGCGCGCCTCGAGCGCCTTACCGCGGCGCCCGGTTCCCCGGGCGCAGCGCGGCGATGGCCCCGAGCCCCGCGATCGCGGCGGCGGTCCACCACGTCGCCTCGTACCCGAGCCGGGTGGCGCAGAACCCGAGCAGGACCGACCCGCCGAAGATCCCGAGCTCCCACGCGGTGTAGAGCGTGCCCATCGCTCGGCCACGCTCGGCCGGCGGAACGCGATCGCCCGTCATCGCCAGGAGCGCGGGCTGCCCTGCGCCAAAGCCGACGCCGTAGAGCGCGGCCGCGCCGAGGAACATCCCGCGCGAGAAGGCCATGCCGAGCAGGACGAGACTCACCCCGCTGACGGCGAGGGCCGGCGCGATCACGATCTGTCGGCCGAAGCGGTCTGAGAGCCGCCCCGCCGGGCTTCTTACGGCCAGGCTCACCAGGGCAAACACCGTGAAGAAGAGTCCCGGGTTCCCGAGCTGACGCAGCTCGGCGAAGAGGGGCAGGAGTGCGGCGATGCCGCCATACGAAACATAGAGAGCCAGGACGAGCCCCGCCGGGTAGATCGCCGCCGGGCTGAACCAGCGGCGCCCGAACCGGGCGAGCCTTCCCCCGGAGGACGCGGCCGTGCCCGACGCGGGAGTCGCCGCCGGCGGGGAACCGGCGACTGGCCGGGTCTCCGGCAGCACCCACGCCAGGACGAGGGCCGCGATCTCGATCCCGGTCGCCACGAGAAACGTCACGGAGAAACCTGCCCTTCGGACCAGCACGGCGCCCAGATACGGGCCGACGGCGAGCGCCACCGCCGAGGCGAGGCTGTACGCGCCCATCGCCGCGCCGCGCCGCTCGGAGCCTGCGAGATCCGTGGCGATCACGGTGGCGGCCGTCGGGCCGAGTCCCATCCCCGTGCCGTGGAACGCCCGCAGGAGCAGTAGTCCCGGAATCGTCCCGATGGCCAGGTAGCCGAGCGGGGCCAGCGCGAAGATGGCGGTGCCGAGGAGGACGAGCGGCCGCCGCCCGATCCGGTCGGCGAGGTCCCCGGCCAGTGGCCGCAGCACCATCGCTGCGAGCGCGAAGACCCCGATGATGAATCCGACGTCTGCCTCGCGAGCTCCGAGCCACGCAGCATAGAGCGGCATGACCGGCAGCAGCATTTGGAAGCCCAGGAAGAAGAAGAGGCTCGCAAGCCAGAGAACGACGAACGGTCGCCGCACGCGTGTCGCGCGCGTGCTGGGTCAGCGGGCGAGGAGCGCCCGGGCCCGGGCCACGACGCGCTCCACCGTGAACCCGAGCTCCGTCATCGCCACCTCTCCGGGCGCGGACGCGCCGAAGCGGTCGATCCCGACGACGGCGCCTGCAGTCCCGATCCAGCGCTCCCATCCGAAGGTCGCCCCCGCCTCCACCGCCAGGCGTCGCGCCACCGTCCCGGGAAGGACCGCCTCCCGGTAGTCAGGAGACTCGGCCTGGAACAGCTCCCACGAGGGCATACTCACGACGCGGGCGCGGATCCCGTCCCTCGCGAGGCTGGCCTGCGCGGCCAGGACGAGCTGGACCTCCGAGCCCGTTCCGATCAGGACGATGTCAGGGCTGGCACCCTGCGCGTCCGCGAGAACATAGGCACCGCGCCGCAGCCCCTCGGCCGGCGCGCAGATCGCGCGGTCGAAGACGGGCACCTTCTGGCGCGTGAGCACCAGGGCGGTCGGGCCGTGGCGCCGCGCGAGCGCGACCTGCCAGGCCACCACGGTCTCGGCGGCGTCGGCGGGCCGGATGACGACCAGGTTCGGCATAGCGCGGAGCGCCGCCAGGTGCTCGACGGGCTGGTGGGTCGGCCCGTCCTCGCCGACCCCGATCGAATCGTGTGTCCACACGTACACGACGGGGAGCTCCGAAAGCGCGGCCAGCCGCACCGCGGGACGCATGTAGTCGGAGAAGACGAAGAAGGTGCTGCAGAACACGAGAAGCCCGCCGTGATAGGCGATACCGTTCGCGATCGACCCCATCGCGTGTTCGCGCACACCGAAGTGGAGGTGCCGTCCTTCCGGCGCGCTGCGCAGGAACGATCCCGCGGTCTTGACGAGCGTCTTCGTCGACGGCGCGAGGTCGGCGTCGCCGCCCATGAGATGCGGCAGGCGCGGCGAGACGGCGCCGAGCACGGCGCCGCTCGCGTCGCGGGTCGCCACCGGCGTGTCCGCCGGAAACCGCGGGAGGTCCTGGTCCCATCCCGGTGTGAGCGCCCGCGCCTGGCTCCGGGCCCACTCGGTCGCGAGGTCCGGGAAGGCCTGGCGCCACGCCTGGAGCCGCGCTCGCCAGTCCGCCTCTGCTCGCGCCCCCCTGGCCAGGGCCTCGCGGAAGCGGCGAACCGCCGGCTCCGGCAGAATGAACGACGGCTCGACCGGCCATCCCAGGGCCTGCTTCGCGCCCCGCAGCTCCGCCTCCCCGAGTGGCTCACCGTGGGCCTCGTGGGTCCCGGCCTTCTTCGGCGCACCGTAGCCGATCACGGTCCGCACGGCGACGAGGGACGGGCGCTCCGTCTCGGCGCGCGCGTCGCGAACGGCCTTGTCGATCGCATCGAGGTCATTGCCATCAGGCACGGCCTGGGTGTGCCACCCCAGCCCATCGAACCGCCGGGGCACGTCCTCCGAGAACGACAGGGCTGCCTTCCCCGCGAGCGACACTTGGTTGTCGTCGTAGAGGACGATCAGCTTGCCGAGGCCGAGGTGGCCCGCCAGCGATGAGGCTTCCGCGGCGACGCCCTCCATGAGATCGCCGTCGGAGCAAATGACGTAGGTGTGGTGGTCGACGACGGCATGGCCTGGCCGGTTGAATCGCCCGGCGAGGTGGCGCTCGGCGATGGCCATGCCGACGGCGTTCGCGAGCCCCTGGCCGAGCGGCCCCGTCGTCGCCTCCACACCGGGCGTGAGCCCGAACTCCGGATGTCCGGGCGTCTTCGAGCCCCACTGACGGAAGCGCTTGATCTCGTCCAGCGGGACGTCGTACCCCGTGAGGTGGAGGAGCGCGTAGAGAAGCATCGAACCGTGGCCGGCAGACAGCACGAACCGGTCGCGATCGGGCCAGGCCGGATCCGCCGGGTGGTGGCGGAGGAAGCGCGTCCACAGGACGTAGGCCATCGGGGCGGCGCCCATCGGCAGGCCGGGATGGCCGGACTTCGCCTGCTGCACGGCGTCGGCGGCCAGGAAGCGGATCGTGTTGACGCAGAGCTGGTCGAGGTCCCGATCCGTCATGGAGCCGCTCTCCTCTCGGCGGTCGTGTGCGGCACCAAAAGATCGTAGAGCTGACGGTGCCGGGCCAAGCCAGCGCGGTACCGGGTCGTGCCGCGCGGATCCGTCGTGATCGCCGGCCGCGTGCCGGCCGGCGCTGCCTCGAGCGACGAGATCAGGCCGAGCGCTTCGCTCGCCAGGAGGGCCGCGCCCCGGCTCGATCCCTCGGCCTCGAGCGACGGCGTGAGCGGCATCCCGAGCACGTCAGCCATGATCCGGATCCACGTCGGCGAGGCCAGGAGCGCCGCACCGGTCCCCACGACCTCCCGCAGGCTCGGACAGGCCTCGCGCAGGCGCTCGTGGATCATGGCGAAGCGGTACGCCACGGTCTCGAGACCGGCGCGCACAACGTCGATGGGGCGCGTCGCGAGCGACAAGCCCGCGACGGCCGCCCGCGCGCTGGCAACCCATCCGAGGCTTCGCTCCCCGGCCAGGAACGGGAGCACCGTGAGGCCGTGGGCATCCGCCTCCATCGCCTCGAGCTCCTGCTCCACCTGCTCGGGGGCGGCAGGCGGAGCGTCTCGGTGAGCCACGCGTAGAGGCTCCCGCCGTTTGACAGGGAGCCGCCGAGCAGCAGGCGGCGCCCGTCGACGCGATAGCACCAGAGGCCATCCGGGATCGTCACGGACTCCGCCGGGAGGCAGATCCGCATGGCGCCCGACGTCCCGACCATGAGCGCGGCCCGCTCGGCCATCGTGCAGCCGGCGCCGACGTTGGAGCACGCGCCGTCACCCAGCGCCGGAAGCCACGGGACCTGGGCCAGACCCGGCCAGCGCGCTGCGAACTCGGGGCGGAGCCCGCGGAATGGCTGGTCGAGGCCCACGAGGGACCCGAGGTGCTCGACGCCCAGCCCGAGCACGTCGAGGATGCCCGGGTCCCAGCGCTGCGCCCACTGGTCGAAGAGACCGGTGCCCGACGCCATCGACACGCTCGTGCGGAGATCGCCGAAGAGGCGCAGCCCTATGTACTCCCCGAACGAGACCCAGCGCCGCGTCGCGTGGAACGCGACAGGGTCGCGCTCGCGGAGCCACCAGAGCCGCGCGGGAAGGTACGAGGTGTGCAGCCGACACCCGACCCGGGCGTGGTATGCCTTCTCGTCGACACGCGCCCGCAGCGCCTCCACCGCGCCGACACTCCGAGTGTCCGCCCACGAATAGATGGGCGTGCACGCCCGGTCGTCCGGCCCGAGCCCGAGCATCGTGTGCCAGAAGGTGCTGGTGGCGACCGCCGCGACCCGCCCGATGCGCGGGCCGAGCGAGGCCATGAGTGCGTCGAGCGTCTCGGCGGTCAGGCCGAACAGTCGCTCGGCGTCGATCTCGACCCCGCCGTCGGGCGTCATCGTTGCCTCGTACGGCCGGTGGCAGCCGAGGTCGAGCCCTCGACCGAGGTGGTCGAAGGCGAGCGCCCGCACGGAGGACGAGCCCACGTCGAGCGTGAGGAGGAGCGGATCGGTCCGCGACGGGGCGGGGCCCACGTGCTCATGTTAGCAGGGGGCCCTTCCGCGTAGAATGGCCGCGGAACCCATGGAGTTCGTCGAGATCCCGGGGGATGGTTCCGGATGGGCTGGGACGACGGTCTGCCCGATGCCCAGCCCGCGCATCGGGTGTGGGTCGACGGCTTCGCGATCGCCCGCGCGCCGGTCACCAACGCCGAGTTCGGCGGGTTCCTCCGGGCCCGCGGCGCCTTCCCACCGCCGTTCTGGACCGACGTGCGATTCGCCGATCCCGGCCAGCCGGTGGTCGGCGTAGCGTGGGCCGAGGCCGTGCAGTTCTGCGAGTGGCTCACGGCCGAGACGGGCCGCTCCTACCGACTCCCCACCGAGGCGGAGTGGGAGCGCGCGGCGCGGGGTGGCCAGGAGGGCGCGCGCTATCCGTGGGGTGACGTGCCGCCGGCCCGGTGGTTCGGCGAGCCAGGGGGCCCCCTCGCCGCACCACCACGGGTTGGGCAGGCGCCGATCAACGGCTTCGGGCTAACCGACCTCGCCGGCGTCGTGCACGAATGGTGTCTCGACTGGTACGCCGCCGATGCCTACGGACCCGATCCCGCGCGTGCCCCGACAGGACCGGCGCACGGCTCGCGCCGAGTATCGCGGGGCGGCGCGTGGCGTCACCAGGTGCCCTGGAGCCCGGTAGCCCACCGATCGAGCCTGCCGCCTCACCTCCGGTACTCGGACTACGGCTTCCGGGTGGTGCGCGAGATTCCGGCCCGTCCGGCGGCCGCGGAACCAGCCAGGACGCGTCACCTTGACAGCCCGGGCGCGGCCTCGATTATTCTCGACTGATGCGGCTCACGGTTGCCCAGCTTGCGGATTTCCACGCCCAGGGCTTCCTGGTCCTTCCGGCGCTCTTCTCCACGGTGGAGGTCGACATCCTGCGCGCGCAGCTGCCACGTCTGTTCGCGGAAGATAGCCCGGCCAACATCCGCGAGAAGACGAGCGGCGAGGTCCGGACCATCATGGGCCTTCATCTCCGGAACGAAGTCTTCGCGCGCCTCTGCCGGCACCCGCGGTTCGTTGAACCCGCGCGGCAGATTCTCGGCACCGACCGACTTTACATCCAGCAGGCGAAGATCAACGCGAAGGTGGCGTTCTCCGGGGAGGCTTGGCAGTGGCACTACGATTTCGCCACCCACCACGCGGAGGACGGCGTGCCCGAGCCGCTCGCCTTGAACCTCCACGTCTTCTTGGACGACGTCACCGAGCACAACGGCCCCTTGGTCTTCATCCGTGGCTCGCATCAGGAAGGACCCGTCCGCACCACGCTCGACACGCAGACCACGAGCTACCCGCTGTGGACCGTGGACAACGAGACCGTGGCTCGCCTGGCGAAGGCAGGTGGGCTCGTGACGGCCGCGGGGGTCGCGGGGACCGCGCTCTTCTTTGGCGACTGTCTCGTTCACGGCTCGCCACCCAACATGTCGCCCTGGGATCGGTCGATCTTCTCGGTCATTCTCAACCCGATCACAAACGCCCAGACACGTTTCGCGCGCCCGGACTACAAGCACCACCGGGACTTCACCCCCGTCGCGCCGCTGCCCAACGACTGTCTCCTGTCCGTTTGCACAGGCGGCGTGACGACCTGACGGAGGCCATGTCCGTGGTGAAGGCGGGGCCGATGCTGCTGGCCGACGGCGGCACGCCGAAGCTCATATCCGCGGCATCGCGATGACTGGCCTCAAGGGCTGACGGAGAGGTGAGGAATATCATCGGGATCGGCGTCCGCCCACGGATCGCCGGGCGGCTCCCGCCGGGGACGCGGGTGACGGGGTGAGCGACCCGAGTAGCGGGATCCACGGGACATGGAGCGAGCCGCGCGTGGCGCTGGTCACCGGCGGCGCGGCGGGGATCGGGCGCGCGGAGGCGGTCGCGCTGGCCAGGGCCGGCGCCGATGTGGCGGTCCTGGCCCACTCGGACCTGAGTGGCGCCGAGGAGACGGCGCGTTCGTGCCGAGCCGCCGGCCGTCGGACGCTGGTCGTCCAGGCGGACGTCCGCCGGTCGGACGAGGTCCGTCACGCGGTGGATGAGGTGGTCCGGGCGCTGGGACGCCTCGACATCCTGGTCAACAACGCCGGCGCCCTCGGCGCCCAACTCAACGTGCCGCTCCTCGAGCTCGACGAGGCCACCTGGCACCTGATGGTGGATTCCCACCTCACCGGGACGTTTCTCTGTCTGAAGCACGCCGCTCCGCACATGGTGCGTCAGCGATGGGGGCGCGTCGTCAACACGTCGTCGGTCCATGGCCGCATCGGTGGGCGGCCCACGCTCGGTCACTACGGCGCGGCGAAGGCCGGGGTCGTCGCGCTCACGCGTACCGCCGCGCGCGAGCTCGGGCCGCACGGCGTGACGGTCAACGCCGTCTCGCCGGGCTACGTCGATACCGAGCGGCTGAGCAGCACGCTGCCTCGAGAGCGCCTCGACGCGCTCGCCAAGCAGATTCCGGTCGGCCGGATCGGTACCCCGGCGGAGATCGCCGCAGCGGTCGTCTTCCTCACCTCCGACGGCGCGGCGTTCATAAACGGCGCCGTTCTGGACATCCACGGCGGCCGGATGGAGTACGTCTGAGCCAGCGGCCCGCAACGACACAGGAGGGTTGTCCGTGCAGCAGCAGGCTCCGCTCACGCCCCAGCAGATCGCCGACCTCCAGCGCCACGTGGGCTACGGCGCGACTTGGCTCGGTCCGGTCCTCGTCGCCGGGCAGGGTTCCCGCGTCACCGACATCGACGGGAAGTCATACATCGACTGCACAGCTCAGGCCTGGACGCTCGCCCTCGGGTACAACCACCCCGAGGTCACGGAGGCCGCGCTTGCCCAGATGCGGTCCCTGCCCCACGTGCGCGCGGGCTTCCCGACGCTGCCGCGCCTGCAGCTCGCCAAGCGGCTGGCCGATCTCTGTCCAGGCCGGCTCAACATCGTGACCTATGCGCCCACCGGGTCGCTCGGGATCGAGTCGGCGATGAAGCTCGCGATGATCAACCGGCCCGCCGCGCACCGCTTCGTCACGTTCTACCACGCGTACCACGGCAACACGCTGGCCACGATGGCGGCATCGTGGAGCCCGACCCGCACGCCGGGGGCCTACGGCCCGGGCGTGAAGTTCATGCCCTTCATGCAGAACTTCGTGCGCGTGCCGAATCCCTACGCGTACCGCTGCTGGCGGCGCGCCCTGCACGGGCCCGACGGGCACTGCGACGCCGGGTGTGCGGCGCCGATCCGGGACACCCTCCAGCGCGGCGTGGACGGGCCGGTGGCCGCGATCATGATGGAGCCGATCCAGGGCAACGGCGGCGGCATCGTCTTCCCGGCCGCGTTCGTCCGCGAGGTGCGCCGCATCGCGGACGAGTTCGGCGCGTTGCTCATCTTCGACGAGATCCAGACCGGGTTCGGCCGCACGGGGCAGATGTTCGCGGCCGAGGGCCTCGGCGTGACGCCGGACATCATGGTCCTCTCCAAGGCGCTCGGCGGCGGGTTCCCGCTGGCCGCCGTCGTCGCGGACGACCGCCTGCGGCAGTTCGAGCCGACCGGAGAGGACGTCTACACGTTCGGCTCGAACCCAGTGGCCCAGGCCGCGGCACTCAAGGTCATCGAGATCCTGGAGCGCGACCGGATCCCGGAGCACGCGGCGCGGATGGGCGCGCTCTTCACCCGTGGGCTCAAGGCGCTCCAGGCGGAGTATCCCCAGATCGGTGACATCCGGGGGCCAGGGCTCTTCATCGGCGTCGAACTCGTCACGGACCCGGAGACCCGGGAGCCGGCGGTCGACGCGGCCAAGCGCCTCGTGGCCGAGGCGTGGCAGCGCGGTGTGATCCTGGCGACGGCGGCGGCCCTCCCGAACGTCATCAAGATCAAGCCCCCGCTCGTCATCGACGAGGGCGAGGTCGAGACGGTGCTTGGGGTGCTGGCCGACTGTCTGAAGGTGGTGTTCCCGCGGCACTGACAGACGGTCGAAGTCGGCATCGAGCGCGAAGCGCGCGGCATCTCGCCGGTCGTCTGCGCCGCGATGAGGCAATCGACCATTGACACGCTCACAAGTCACTTCCCGACGTTCCGGGACCCGCGCAGGCTTGCGCTCGCCAATCCTGACGTCGTGGTCGAGTCCGTCGGCGTCCGGTCATCAATGCGTACAGATCCGTGATATGGTATGTCTGTACTTGAGGAGGTGACGATGGCCGGGAAGGTGTTGCGCAAGAACTACCGGATCGACGTGACCAGACTGGAGCGGGCTCGAAAGGCGCTCGGGGCGCGGACGGAGACGGAAACGATCCACCGAGCCCTGGATCTCGCGGCGAACGAGGTCGCGCTCGCGAAGGCCCTCCGTCGCCTGGTCCTCAAGGGGCACGGCCACATCGAGAGCCTCGATGAAGATCCGTAGGTGGCTGGTGTTCGACACGAGCGTGTACATCGCCGCCATACGCAGCGGCCCCAGCAGCCCGACGCTCCTGATGCTTCAGGACGACCTGCCCCATACCTACCTGGCATCGGTCGTGGCGGCGGAGCTCCGGGCTGGCTCGACGACCGAGAGCGCGAGACGGGCGGTTCACGAGTTCATCGGGTGGGCCGACCGAGTCGGGCGCGTCGTGACCCCCGGCGCGCGCGACTGGGAACGCGCGGGTGATGTGCTCGGGCGGATCCGAAGAATCGAGCCGCGCCTGCGGTCCAAGGTGCCGACCCTGTGGAACGACGTGCTCATTGCCCTGTCCGCGCGACAGGTCGGCGCAACACTTGTGACGCGGAACGTCGAGGACTTCGAGCTCCTCAGGCGCTACGTACGCTTCGAGCTGGAGGGACAGCCGGACTCCGCCTCCTGATCCCGGGGCGAGTCGGCCGGGTGGGGCACCTCTTCGCGCTCGTATCCCGCGCAGTCAAGGCGTGGCAGGCGCGGGTAGCGCGGGAATGTCGGGTCTGATTCGGCGCGCCGGCAGAGGAAGAACACCGAGCCCCGTGCGCTCGGCACGCGACGCACCCAGCGGCAGTCCGCGCAGTGCCCCGCGCGCGCCCGATCTTCTCCGGCCCGGCTGCTCGCCGGCGATGCGGGGTCGCGCGCCGGTCGCTCCGCGTCCGCCGTGGTCAGCGCTCCGCCTATCGCACAGGGACACGTTCTCGACGCCGCCCTGGATCGCTGGCCAGGCGGCCACCGCCGGCGCCCAGAGCGGCGTCCGAAACGATAGCGGCGCGCAGGACTCGGGCAGGTCTCGCTGGCGGCGCGTGCCCGGAGCTCACGCTCAGGGCCTGATCCTCGACTTCGGCGATCCCTGCCGGACTCGGGCCGCCCCCACCAGACCGTCAGGCCGTCCCCAGATACGCCTTCTGGATGAGCGGGTTCTCGAGCAGCTCCTTGGCGGTCCCGGCGAGGACGACCTCGCCCATCTGGAGCACGTAGCCCCGGTTCGCGATCGACAGCGCCATGTTGACGTTCTGCTCGACCACGAAGACCGTCGTCCCCTGCTGGTTGATCGTCCGGATGATGTCGAACACCTGCTCGACGTAGCCCGGCGACAGCCCCATCGACGGCTCGTCCATGCAGAGGAGCGTCGGGTTCGCCATGAGGGCCCGGCCGATCGCGAGCATCTGCTGCTCGCCGCCGGACATCGTGCCCCCGAGCTGGCTCCGCCGCTCCTTGAGGACGGGGAAGAGGCCGAAGACCCGATCCAGCTCCGCGGCCCAGCCCGGCTCGCGGCGGCGCGTGTAGCGGCCCATCTCGAGGTTCTCGAGCACGGTCATCCGCGGGAAGACCCGGCGGGCCTCCGGGACCGGCGCGATGCCGCGCCGGACGATCTCGCTCGTGCGGAGCGCGTGGATCGCCTCGCCCCGGAAGGTCACGGTGCCCGGCGTCGGGCGCACCAGGCCGAGCACGGTCTTCATCGTGGTCGACTTCCCGGAGGCGTTCCCGCCGAGGAGCGACACGATCTCGCCCTCGTGGATGTCGTAGCTCACGCCCTTCAGGACGTGGAGCGGCCCGTAGTACGTGTGGACGTCCGTGAAGCGGAGCAGCGGCTCGCCCGGCGGGCTCACGCCACGCGTCGCCGGCGGCCGAGGTACGCCTCGATCACCTTCTCGTCGTTCCGGACCTGGACGGGCTTGCCCTCGGCGATCTTCACCCCGTGGTCGAGCACGATCACCCGGTCCGACACGTCCATGACGACGTCGAGCTTGTGCTCGATCAGGACGATGGTGATGCCCAGCCCCCGCAGCGCCTTCACGAGGTCCATGAGCTCGAGCGTCTCGGCCGGGTTCATGCCGGCGGCCGGCTCGTCGAGCAGGAGCAGCTTCGGGCGCGTCATGATCGCCCGCGCGATCTCGGTCCGCCGCCGGTTCGCGTAGGAGAGGCCGTACACGGGGTGGTCCAGACGCGGGATCAGGCGGTTGCCGAAGAGCCCCAGCACCTCGAGCGCGCTCTCGACGGCGCGCCGCTCCTCGGCGCGCACCGACGGCGGCCGGAAGATCGCCCCGAGCGCGCCCGCCTGGAGCCGGGCATGCTCTCCCACCAGGAGGTTCTCCAGCACGGAGAGGTTGTTGAACAGCCGGACGTTCTGGAACGTCCGCGCCACGCCGCGCTGGACGATCTCGTGGGACGGCAGCCCGCTGATCTCCTGACCCTCGAGCCGGATGACCCCGGCGTCGCGCGTCGTGAGCCCCGTGATCAGGTTGAAGAGGGTCGTCTTCCCCGAGCCGTTCGGCCCGATGACGCTCACCAGCTCGCCTGACTGGACGGCGAGCGTGGTGTTGTCGGCCGCGGCCACGCCCCCGAACCGCTTCGTCAGCCCCTCGATCTCGAGCAGCGGCCGCGCCGGGACCGTGGCCGCTCGCGGCGTCGCCCAGGACAGCTCGACCGCCGTCCCGCGGGACGGCGCGGCCGCCTGCTGCTCCCTGGTGAGCGCCGCGACGCGGCGATGGGACGGCCAGAGCCCCTCCCGCCGGAACAGCATCATCAGGACCAGGATCATTCCGAAGATCAGCTCGAGGCCGCGGATCAGCTCGAGCTTCTGGAGGAACTCGCTCCCCACGGCCCGGCCGAGCGCCTGCACGTACAGGGTCATCTCCTGGAGAATGACCGACTGGAGGAACGCCAGCAGCAGCGCGGCCATGACGACGCCCCGGATCGAGCCCATGCCGCCCAGCACGACCATGACCAGCACCATGACCGACACCGGGAACATGAACATCTCGGGGGTGGCGATCGTCAGCTTGGCGACGTAGAACACGCCGCCCAGGCCGCCGATGGCGGCGCCCATCGCGAAGGCGAGGAGCTTGTAGTGGACGTGGCTGACCCCCATCGCCCCCGCCGCGAGCTCGTCCTCGCGGATGGCCATCCACGCGCGGCCCACGCGGGACTCCTGGAGCCGCATCGACACGAAGACGGCCGCCGCGACCAGACCCAGGCCGAGGAAGTAGTACGGGTACGGCGAGAATCCGAAGTCGAACCCGAAGAGCTTCGGCGTCCGGATGCCCCCGAGCCCCTGGGCGCCGTTCGTCACCGCGTCCCAGTTGCGCGCGACCACCGGCACGATCTCGCCGAACCCGAGGGTCACGATCGCCAGGTAGTCGCCGCGGAGCCGGAGCGTCGGGGCGCCGAAGAGCATCCCGAAGACCGCGCAGCCGATCGCCATGACCGCCAGCATCGGCCAGAAGGAGAAGTGGAACTGAACGATGTCCGGCGAGCCGGCGCCACCGCGACCCGGCTCACCTGGCCGAGCCAGACCAGCGGCGCCCAGAGGTCCGACCACTCCGGCTTGAGATGCCCGGACGCCAACACGCCGTACCCGTAGGCCCCGACCGCGAAGAACGCCGCGTAGCCGAGGTCGAGCAGGCCCGCGAACCCCACGACGATGTTGAGGCCGAGGGCGAGCAGCACGTAGGTGAAGGCGTTGGCCGCCGCGTCGATGTTCCCCGGGTTCGTCACGACGAGCGGGAACGCGAGCGCGACCGCGAGCCACACGACGGTGAGGATCTGCCGGCGCCGCGCGAGCGGGAGCGCGTGCCAGCGCGCGACCCAGGGTGACTCGGCCAGCCGCGCCGTGAGGGCTCGCATCAGCGCGGCCGGTCACGCCTTCTGGGGGGTCTGCGCGCCGAGGAGGCCGGCCGGCCGGAACACCATCACGACGATGAGGATCGAGAAGATGATGACGTCCGTCCACTTGACCCCCAGGAGCTGGCCGCCGAGCGACTGCACCAGCCCGATGACGAGCCCCCCCACCACCGCGCCCGGGATGTTGCCGATGCCGCCCAGCACGGCCGAGGTGAAGGACCGGAGCCCGGTCTGGTAGCCGATGTAGTACCCGGTGAAGCCGTAGTAGAGCCCGAAGAACAGGCTCCCCGCCCCCGCCAGGGCCGATCCGAGGAAGAACGTGAGCAACACGACGCGATCGACGTCGACCCCCATCATCCGCGCCGCGTCCGCGTCCTGGGCGGTCGCCCGCATGGCCTTCCCGAGCGCCGTCCGCTGGACGAGGTAGTTCAGCGCCAGCATCAGGATCAGCCCGGCGACGCAGAGCACGACGAGCTTGAACGTGATGTCCGCCTGGCCGACCTGCCAGCGCCAGTTCGGCAGGAGCTGGGGGAACCGCTGGGTCTGCGGCCCCCACCAGAGCAGCATGATGTTGATCAGGACGAACGCGACCCCGATCGTGGTGATCATCGGGGCGGTCCCCGAGATGTGGCGGACCGGCCGGAGACAGACCCGCTCGATGAGCATGCCGAGGAGCCCGGTCAGCCCCATGGTCGCCACGAACAGGAAGACCAGCATGCCGACCAGCGTGAACCCCGTCACCGACGTCGACACCGCGGTGATCCCGATCAGGTCCAGCACGATGATCCCGATGAACGTGCCCGTCATGAAGACGCTGAAGTGGGAGAAGTTGATCAGCTCGATGATTCCGTAGACCATCGTGAAGCCGAGCGCGAGCAGGGCGTACATCATGCCGAGCGCGAGCCCGTTGACGAGCTGCTGGAGGAAGATGTCGAAGCCGCTCATGGGGAGTGCGCTCCGGACCGGCGCCTAGGCGCCGGCCCGGAGCCCTGGATCCGCCTACTGCTGCGGCGCCACTCCGACGTACTTGAAGGCGCCGTCGCGCACCTGGTAGAGCGAGACGGTCCGGTTCGTGATGTCGCCGTTCTCGTCGAACGCGATCGGCCCCTGATTGGAGTTCATCTTCGTGGCCTGGATCGCGTCACGGAGGTTCGACCGGGTCAGCGGCTTGTTGGCCTTCACCGTGCGGTCCACCGCGTCGGCGATGACCTGCACCCCGTTGTACGAGGTGATCGCGTAGTTCGTGAGATCGCGCTTGTAGATGTTCTTGTACTTCGCGACCCACGCCTCGAGCTTCGGGTCGGTCATCAGCTCGGGGGAAGCCTGCGAGCAGTACCAGCCCTCGATGGCCTCCTTCCCCGACTGCTTGGGCCAGGACGTGTCGTAGACGCCGTCGGAGCCGGCCTTGATCGTCCGCGGCATGATCTCGTAGGCCTGAGGCGCGAGCTTGGCCGCCGCCTGCATGACCCCGCCGTAGTAGAGGGCGTCCGGGTTCAGGCCCTTGATCTTGGTCAGGACCGTCTTGTAGTCGGCTTCCTTCGGATCGAGCCGGTCGCGCCCGAGGACCTTGACGCCGAGCGCCTTGGCCCGCTTCTCGAAGCTGTCGGCGATCCCCACCCCGAAGGCGCCGCTGTCATCCAGGATGTAGACGGTCTTGATCTTGAGCTGGTGGAAGAGGTAGTTGGCCATGTTCGGGCCCTGGTAGGCGTCGGTCGTCACCGTGCGGAAGTAGACCGCCTTGCCCTTGGGCCGGTACTGGGCCTTCATCTTCGGGTTGGTGATGTCCGGGTTGGTGGAGCTGGGGCTGATCGTGGCCAGGTCGGCCTCGGAGATGATCGGCGAGATCGCCTTGCCCTCGCCGCTCATGACCGGGCCCACCGCCGCGAGGACCATGGGGTCCGCGATGAACTTCTTGTAGTTGGTCGCCGCCTGCGCCGGGTCGTACTGGCCCGCCGCCGGGGTGGCGCTGTCATAGACCACTGCCTCGAGCTTGTAGCCGCCCACGCCGCCCTTCTCGTTGATCTCGGCGATCGCCATCTGGGCGCCCTTCAGGATCACGTCGGCGCCGTCGGCGTCGGCCCCGGTGATGGGCAGCGACAAGCCGATCTTCACCACTTTCTGCTGCGCCGACCCGCCGCCGGGCAGGACCACGAGCAGGCCCACCGCCAGCAGCATTGCCAGCGCTCCAATTACGCCCCGTCGCATCATCGTCTGACCTCCAAGTGAGAGTTATCGGGGTTCGGCGGATACCCGGAGCTTGACGTCGGAGCCCCTCGCGATCGAGGAGCGTCCATCACCTCCCTCGGTAGCTTCGTGTATGCGCGGCCCGGACGCGCGTCCGCCCCTCCGGGCGTACGGTGTGCCCGCTATTCTCGGCATGACGCGGCGCAAAAGCAAGCGGTTCGCCGGGGCCCCGGCGGGACCGAGGGAGGACGGCCTCCCCTCAAGCGCCTTCCCGATGGCGTCCAGGACCGCGTTCTCCACCGTCTGGTCCGTCGCCACCACCGGCTTCCGCTCGGTCATCCAGAGGATCCGCTCCTCGGTGTAGAGCTCCCGCTCGACCGAAACCGTCGTCCGGCCCTCCCCCGCGGCCTTCAGAGCGATCCGGAGCTTGTGGCGCAACCCCTTCCCATAGACGGCGTAGTCCTTGAAGTCCACCCCCCGGGAATCGGTCAGGAACCAGCCCACCGCGCGGTCGGACTCGTCGATCTCCCAGCCGAGGCTCTTGAGAACCGACTCCGTCACCGCCCAGACACCGATCGACGGGAGCGTCGAAGGTCCGGGTGGGGGCGTCCGCCGCCCGGGAGGCCCGGAGCCCCGGCGAGCGCGAGCCGAGGACCAGGCACGACGATGCCGACACGACCGATCTCTCTCATGACACCCGTCCTTTGAGGCTGGAGGTGAGCCGCTCGGCGGCGGCCTCGCCGGAGCGCACGCAATCCGCAATCCCCACGCCGCGGTAGGCGCCGCCCGCAAGGGCAAGGCCGGGGAGGGCCTCGAGCCGGGACTCGATCGCCGCAACCCGGTCGAGATGGCCGATCTCGTACTGGGGCATGGCGTCGGGGTGTCGCCACACGCGGGAGAGCACGGGACCGCCCGTGATGCCGAGGAGCGGCGCCACGTCATCGTGGGCAAGACGGGCCAGCACCTGGTCCGTCCCGCGCGAGCAGATCACCCTGGAACGCCCCTCCGACGAAGACGCGCAGGAGGACGAACCCGTCGGGCGCGCGCCCCGGGTACTTCACGCTCGAAAACGTGCACGCGAGCGTCGCTCGCCGCTCCACTCGCGGGACGACGAACCCGAAGCCGTCGAGCGGATGCCGGACCGCGGCCCGTGAATAAGCGAGCGCCACCGTCGCCGACGAGGCGAACCGCGATCCCGTCGAGCAGCGCCGAGAGCGCGGGGTCCAGCCTGTCCACGAGCGTGGCCATACCGGGAGCCGGCCCGGCCAGGACGACCCCGTCCGCCCGGAGATGGGACCCGTCGGACAGCTCCACACGCCAGCCCCCCGCCGGCACGACGGCGGTCGCCGCGATGCGGAGCCGAACCGCCGCGGCGGGGAGCCGCGCGGCGAGGGTCCGGCGACGCAGCTCCTCCATCCCCTCGGCCAGCGTGACGAAGAGGCTCCAGCGAGCGCCGCTCGCCCCGGCGGCCTCGCCGGCCCGAGCCGTCCGTCGGAGCCCGAGGATCAGGCTCCGGTGCTCGCGCTCGAGCGCGAGGAAGCGCGGCATCGTCGCGGCGAGGGACAGGCGGTCAGGATCCGCCGTGTAGATCCCGCCGACGAGCGGCTGGGCCACCCGCTCGAGCGCCTCCGCGTCCGAGCCGACGCCGGACGAAGCTCCCGAGGCTCTCGTCCCCGGCGGCGCGGCCGCGCGGCAGAACGAGGTCGAGTCCGAGTCGGAGCTTTCCCCGCCAGGAGAAAACGCCGGAACCCAGCACCGGCCACGCGCGGGTGGGCGCGAGGAGGAGGAACCCCTCCGGCAGCGGGGCTGAGCCGCCCCGCGCGCACGACGTACGTGCGCCGGAAGCGGTCGTCCGTCCGGCGGAGGCGCGGCCCGAGTCCGATGCGCTCCACGAGGGCAAGTGCCCACGGCTTCTCGGAGATGAACGAGTCCGCGCCCGCCTCGAGCAGGTAGCCGTCCGCCCGCTCCGTGCGGATCGTCCCGCCCAGCCGGTCGGTCAGCCTCGAGGAGGACGAAGTCCAGCGGGCGCCCTCGTCGCGTGCCGAGCTCGACCAGACGATGGGCGGCCGCGAGCCCGCGATCCCACCGCCAACCACGACACCCGGAGCGGCGTCATAAGTCCATGACCCGCCCCGTCCGACATCGGTGGCCTCGCCGCGCAATGGCCCGCCACCGCTGCGACAGTTCATGGACGGCGTCGACGAGCGCGCGGACGTGGTCGACCGGAGTACCGGGCAGGACGCCGTGACCGAGATTGAAGAT
>CAVVCU010000004.1:0-302528 GCA_963746825.1 uncultured Thermoleophilaceae bacterium | reverse complement strand
CGCCGCGGTCGGCGGCGCCGCCCACGGCTATGAGGGCTCGGGTCCCGAGCACTCGAGCGCGCGCCTGGAGCGCTTCCTGCAGTCGGCGGCGGAGGGCAACATCAGGGTGGCCAACTGCACGACGCCCGCTCAGTACTTCCACCTGCTGCGCCGCCAGGCGCTGGTGACCAAGCCGCGGCCGCTGATCGTGATGACGCCCAAGAGCCTCCTTCGCCTGCCCGCCGCCACCTCGACCGTGGCCGAGCTGGCGGACGGCGGCTTCGAGCGGGTGATCGACGACCCCGACCTGCCGGGCGGCCGCGAGCAGGTGACCACCCTGGTGCTGTGCTCGGGCAAGGTCTATTACGACATCGCGATGCACGAGGAGCGAGCCTCGATCGGGCATACCGCCGTGGCGCGCGTGGAGCTGCTGTATCCCTTCCCCGAGGTCGAGCTGGTCGAGCTGATCGAGAGCTATCCCAACCTCGACCGGGTGGTGTGGGTCCAGGAGGAGCCGCGCAACATGGGCGCCCGGGCCTTCATGCGCCGGCGAATGGCGAAGATCCTGCCCGAGCGCCTGCGCTACGACTACGTCGGGCGCCAGCTGCGCGCCGCACCGGGCGAGGGCTACGCCGCGGCCCACAAGCGCGAGCAGGCCCGGATCGTGCGCGTGGCGCTGGGCCTCGAGGCCGACCGGCTCGAGCCCGACGACTCCGCGCAGCGGCCTTTTCTCTAGCGCGCTGGCCTAGCCGCGCTGCCCGCGGGCGATCGACTCCGCCACGCCCTCCGACGCCCAGCCGGCGCTGAGCTCGGGCCAGCGTCACCGGGGCGAGGGCCGCCAGCAGCGATCCGGCGCGCAGGCTGAGCGGCGCCACGTCGACCTCGGGACGGTTCTTCTCGATGGCCGAGGCCACCGCCTCGGCCACCTGCTCGGGGCTGCGGGTGCCCACCCACGGCGGCAGCTTGGCTCCCGAGTCGGCGAACATCCCGGCGTCGGAGATGAAGCCGGGATAGACGACGCTCACCCCCACGCCCCTGGGCTCCACGTCCTGGCGCAGCCCGGCCGCGTAGCCGCGCAGGCCGAACTTGGTGGCCGAGTAGAGCGCGCCCCGCGGCGAGGCCACCTTCCCCGACAACGAGGACACGTAGAGCAGATGGCCGCGGCGGCGCTCGAGCATGCCCGGCAGGAGCGCGCGTGTGAGCTGGATCGGGGCCCGCAGGTTCACGTCGAGCGCGGCGTCGATCTGCTCGGCTGAGAAGAGCTCGGCCCGGCCGCTCGCGGGCACCGCGGCGTTGGCCACCAGCACGTCGACCTCCCCGGCCCGCTGCGCCAGCGCAGCCGCAGCGGCGCGATCCCTGAGATCCGCCGGCAGGGCCTCGGGCCGGCCGCCCAGGTCGGCCCGGATCTCCTCCAGCACCTCCTCGCGCCGGCCGCTGAGGAGCACTCTCGCCCCGCGGGCATCGAGCACCCGGGCGATCGCGCGCCCTATGCCCCCGCTCGCGCCGGTGAGCAACACGGTTGAGCCCTGGAGTTGCATCGCCGGGACGCTATCCGACGCCCGACACGGCTTAGGATCACGCGCCATGCTGATCGAACACGAGGGCAAGCGACCACAGGTCGCCGACTCGGCCGTCGCCCGGCGGTGCTCGCGGCGACCGCGAGTGTCTCTTCGGAGCGGTTCTGACAGCCGAGAGCGGCTCGATCGAGGTGGGCGAGCGCTGCATCGTGATGGAGAACGCACTGGTGCGCCGGCCGCGAGCTCCCAGCGCCGCAGTGCTCGGCGACCACGTGCTCGTGGGCACGTGAACAGCCGCGTCGAGCCGGGCACCACCGTTCCGATCGGCTGGGTCGCGGTGGGTGACCCGGCCGAGCTCTTCTCACCCGACGCCCACGAGGAGCTCTGGAAGGTGCAGGAGCCCATGGACTTCCCGGGCACGGTGTTCGGGCTCACACGCGAGGAGGCGAGCATGGACCGCGTGTGCTCCCGCTACTCGGAGACCTTCGGGCGCCACCGCGAGGACCGGCTGCTCGACTGAGAAATCCCTGCAGCGAGCCGAGGGAGGCGTTAGCTTGCGCACATGAGCTCCAATCGCCGGCTTCGCACGTTCGTTACCACCGCCACCGTCGCGCTGGTCGCGGCCGCGGTTGTCGGCTCCGGCGCGGTGCCGGCCGAGATCGGGGAGCGCGCCCAAGCGCATCACCCCGTCGGGCGTGGGCGGCGTCAAGCTCGGCAAGCGCTACATACAGCTCCGCCGGCAGGGTCTCGTCGGAGTGATTCGCCGCGGCTGTGAGCTCAGCGGCCCCAACGTCCGCTCGGCGACGCTGAAGGCCCCGCTCAAGGGCTCCGTCGACTTCACCCTGACCGACCCGCGCCGGGTGCGGCGGATCTTCATCCGCGGTGGCGCGAGGACGCGCGGCGTCGGAGTGGGCTCCAGGCTCGCCGCCATCAGGGCCGCCTTCCCCAAGGCGACGGTCAACAAGGACACCGAGGACATCTTCGGGATCTGGCTCGTGGTCGTGCCCAAGAACGGCGGGGGCAAGTTCGAGTTTGCGGTCGACGCCGACTCCAGGCGGGCTATCAGCATCGGCATCCCCGTGATCGGGTTCTGCGAGTAGGCCCCGGCTCAGCCTGCAAGCAGGTCGGCCGTGCTGACCACACGGGCGAATTCGCCGTGCAGGCTGGCGAGCGTCGCCCGGGTGAGCTCGTCAGCCGTCACGAGCTCGCCGTCGGGACCCAGCCGGTCGAAGGTGTGGCAGGCGTCGGCCACGAACGCAACGTCGTAGCCGAGGTTCCCGCCCATCCGTGCGGTGGTCTCGACGCAATGGTTGGTCTGGATGCCGCACACCGCGAAACCGGTCAGCGAACGCGCCTGTAGCCAGGCGTGCAGGTCGGGCTCGCCGTAGAAGGCGGAGTTCGTCTCCTTGGTCACCAGCAGATCGGGCTCCCCCGTCAGCTCGGGCCTGAACTCGTTGCCCTCCTGTCCGGGCTCGAGCGGAGAGCCCGGCTCCGTGGAGTCGTGACGGACGAACACGATCGGCCGCCCGCACGTCCTCCACTCCTCGACCAGAGCGGCCACGTTGGCCTCACACCGCGGGTTGTTGCGCCGCCCGGTGGGGCTCCAGTGGTGGAGGTCCTCGAAGCCGCGCTGCAGATCCACCACCACCAGTGCGCTGCGCTCGGAACCGGTGCTCACCGGAATTAGGCTACCCTAACGGCGCCGCTCAGCGGGGCGGGTACGATGGCCAAGCAGACCAAGCCCAAGAGCAAGTGTTGTAAGTCGAAGAAGCGCTGCCGGCGCTGTCCGAAGCGCTTCGGCAAGAACGCCAAGTCCTAGAAAGTCGGAAGGGAGCCCGGTTGGCAGCAGACCGCTTCGTCGACCTACTCAACGAGCAGGTCGGCCACGAGTTCGCGGCGGCGCAGCAGTACGTGACCAACGCGGTCTTCTACGACGTTCGCACCCTGCCGCGCCTGGCCGCCTTCTTCTACGCCCAGGCCCTCGAGGAGCGAAACCACGCGCTGATGATGGTCCAGTACCTGGTCGACTCCGACGCCACCCCCGTCATCCCCGGCGTGGTGGCCCCGGTCAGCGACTTCGCGGACCTGGTGGCTCCGGTGGTGATCGCTCTCGAGCAGGAGAAGCGTGTGACCGGGCAGATCAGCGCGCTGACCGGAGTGGCCCGCGAGGAGGGCGACTACCAGAGCGAGGGCTTCATGCAGTGGTTCCTCAAGGAGCAGACCGAGGAGGTGGCCACGATGTCCGACCTTCTGGCCGTCGCGCAGCGCAACGCCGACAATCCGGAGAACATCGAGGAGTACCTCGCCCGCGAGCACCCCGACGCCGAGGCCGAGGACCCGACCGCCCCGCCGGTCGCGGGCGGCGCCGTCTAGGCGGGCTGCCCGGACAGCCAGGTCTGGGCGATCCGCTCGACGTGGCGAAAGTCCGTGCCGCAGCAGCCGCCCAGGACGGTGAGCTGCGGGAGCTTGTCCCGTAGGTCGAGGTAGCGCGCACCGAGGTCGACCGGGTCGCCCTCGTCCAGCTCGGTGGCCTCGTCGAGCTCGGCGTGGCTGCACGTCGAGGCGTTGGCGCGCAGGCCGCGGACGCGCGCGACCCACGGCTCGTCGCCGGCGATGGCACCGGCGAAGTGGGTCGGATGGGCGCAGTTGATCATGTAGTAGACGGGTCCCGCGTCCGTGGCCTCGTCGACCTCGCCGATGGCCTCACCCAGCTCCTGGCCGTTCGGCAGGCGGCCGTCGGTCTCCACGGTGAAGGAGATGGCCACCGGCAGCCCGGCCGCGGCCGCGGCCCGTGCGATGCCCACCGCCTCGTCGGCGTAGGTCATCGTCAGCGCCGTGACCATGTCCGCCGCGGTGTCGGCGAAGGTGTCGATCTGCGTCGCGTGGTAGCTCTGCGCCGCGTCGGCCGTCAGCATTTCCGCGGGGTTGTAGCCGTCGTCCTGCGGGCCGAGCTGCCCGGAGATCACGAAGGGCGTGTCGGGCGACTCGTACTCCTCGCGCACCTCCTCCATGAGAGCGATCGCCTTGCGGTTGAGCTCGTCGAGCTGAGCGTCGGAGTAGCCGATCTCCCGCGCCCAGCGCGGGCTGGCCCGCCAGGTCGGGCTCTCCAGCACCAGGCCCACCCCACGGTCGCGGGCCAGCGCCGCGAACTGGCGGTAGTAGCGCCGCAGCCGATCGGTCCCCGCCTCGTCCTTCAACACGTCGAAGGCCGCGAACAGCGGCAGGTCGAGACCGTCGTGGAAGACCAGTTCGGTCTCCAGCCCGGCATCGGTCAGGAACAGGCCCCCATCGAGCTGGGGCAGGTGATCGCGATAGCGCATGAGATCCTCCGTGCGGGTCGACCCAGTCCCGCTCATCTTCGCCGATCGGGGCGACCGAGGGGGCCTCCCCGGGTGGCCGCTATGCTCGATCTCGCTTCAAGCGGGCGTAGCTCAGCTGGTTAGAGCGCCGGCCTGTCACGCCGGAGGTCGCGGGTTCGAGTCCCGTCGCTCGCGTTAGCTCGCTCCAGCTTCGGTAGGAGCTGGGCGGCGGCAGCGCCGACCAGCAGCATCAGCACCCCGTATACACCGGCGACGGTCGCCGCCGGCGGCCCGAACGCCTGCGCGGCGAGCGCGGCCGCAACCGCGAAGTCGCGGAGTTCGATAACGAGTGCTCCCGTGAAGCGCAGTTCGCGGGAAGCCGAGGGCCCACCAGGCCGCCGCGGGGAGGCCCGAAACGAGCAGGAACAGGGCGCTTGCGAGAACCGCCGGCAGCAGTTCTCCGCCCTCGCTCGTGCCGCTCATTGCGCCGTAGACAAGCGCCACGAGCGCGACGGTCGCGAGACCGCCCAATTCGCCCTCGACGTCCCCAAAGCGGGCGATTCGTGCCCGGACTGCGAGCCCCGCGGCCAAGGGCAGCAGGACCACGAGCGAGAAGCGGCCGATGAGCTCGCCGACGTTCACGTCCGCGCCGGCGCCGGCGAGCAGCCCGAGCAGTACCGGGCCCGCGAGGGCCGCGACCACGAGCGATCCAGTCAGCGCGCCGAGCGCGAGCACTGCGCTGCCGCCGGCCAGCGCCACCAGACCCACTGCTGCGACCTCGGTCGAGGACACCCCGAGCGCCAGTACCCGGTTCCGCTCACCGGCGCCTCGAACAGTTGGCTGATGGGGCAGGCGAGCGGGACCAGCACGACGAAGGGCACGAACACCAGCGCCGCAAGCGCGGCCTTGACCGCTCACGCAGCGTGACGAGCCTGGCCGGGGCAATGCCGAGTGCCGTAAACAGGACCAGTGCCGCGAGCACCAGGTCGGAGCGCTCAGCAAGCGTGTCGGAGGGCAGGACAAGGGCCAGTGCGGCCGCGAGGACGGCAGCGGCAGCAGCAAGTCGGTCGTGCGTATCAGCCCGCGGCGCACGACTGGCCGTTCATGGCCCGTACAACACCACACGGGCATTCATCAGCAGGCTTTATCGCCACCTCTCCAGCGCCGCAGCGCCACACCGCGCCACGCGAACGAGCGCGGGCGGCGATTGGGAGCGGACGGCAAGCACTCGCTGCTGGCAAAGGCCTGCTGCCCGCGGCGATACGCCGAGGTCTGCCGCGATTGGCTGGGCACCGTCCGACGACGCCTGACTGGAGCGAGCTCCCGACGGCGCCTTCGCGCAGATCGAAGCTGAGGAATGGGCGCAGCGGCGGCCTTCCGACTCACGATGACCTCACCCGCTCGCAGGGTTGGCGCGTCGCGCTCGAAGCAACGCAGCGTGCCGTCGGCGCACCGACCTGCAGTGCGTTCGACGCCAATGGCCTCATCTCCGCGAGCGGCTCCGTCGGCGCCAGCGCGAGACGCGATATCTGGGTCATCGGGAGTCCTCTCCGTGGCTTCGTCTGCAGCCTACTGTCCTGGATTGACGTCGTCGTGGACGACGCCACGCTCACCATCGGCCAAGTCGCCAAGCGCGCCGGTTCAACGTGTCCGCGATCCGCTACTACGAGACTGAGCGGCTGCTCCCAGTACCGCTGCGGGTGAGCGGCCAGCGCCGATACGGCGACGACACGCTCACGCGCCTCGGCGTGATCGACGTCGCCAAGCGGGCCGGCTTCTCCCTCGACGACATCCGCGTCCTGTTGACTGCCAGCGACGCCGGCGAGCCCGCTCACGACCAGGTCCAGGAACTGGCTCGGCGCAAGCTGCCTGAAATCGAAGAGCTCATCGAACGCGCAGAGGCAGTGCGGAGCTGGCTGACCACCGCGACGGGGCTGTGGCTGCCAGAGCCTCGACGTCTGGCGCTGTTCGCCAATGAGGACAGGCTGCCGCCTGAAGGTATGCGGTTGGTAGTAGCCCACGTCGCGCAGCAGTAAGGGCGACTACCCCGAGATGCGCGAGCAGCGAGCACAGGGGACTCCCACGTGTCGCAACCCATCACAACTGCCGCAGTTCGCGCCGGGGCCCGGATGAGTCGCCGCACGGTCGCCGTCGCGGTGGCCGCGCTGGCGCTGCTGACGGCCACCGAGGCGTCGGCCGCCGTGACCCAGCCGTCCCAGCCCAAGTCGGGCCCGGGCGGCAGTGACTACGCGCACCACGGCTGGCGGGTGAGCTCGGGCGGCGCCGGGGCCGATGCCTGGTACGCCTTCGAGCCGGTCCGTCCGCGGCCGCGACGGGCGCCCCTCGCCGTCGTGATGCACGGCTACTACGAGTTCGCCGGCTACGACCAGATGTACGAGTTCATCCGGCACACCGTGCGCAAGGGCAGCGTGGTGATCTACCCGCGCTGGCAGACCGATACCGCGGTCCCGTGCCCGGGTCCGTTCGACGTCGAGCCCTGCATCAATTCGGCGGTGAGGGGCATCCGCGGGGCGCTCGCCCACCTGCGCGCTCGCCCCGGTCGCGTACAGCCGGACCTCCGCAGGACGAGCTACTTCGGCTTCTCCTTCGGCGGGGTCATCACGGCGAACCTCGCCAACCGACACCGAAGCCTGGATCTGCCGAAGCCGCGGGCCATCTGGCTCGAGGATCCGCACGACGGCGGCCTCGTCGGGTTCGACGAGCCTGCGGTGGACGACTCGCTGCGTGGGATCCCGGCGACGGTGAAGCTTCAGTGCCACTCGAGCGGCGAGGGCGTGATCTCGGAGCCCAACAAGGCGGACAGCAGCTGCAACGCGATCTTCCCGAAGCTCGGGCACATCCCGAAACGCAACAAGGACCTCGTGCTCACTCGGCCCGACGCCCACGGGACCCCGGCACTCAGCGCCCCGCACGGCGTGTGCGCCGCGCGGAAGGGCGACGCCGACGCCTACGACTGGAGCTTCTGCTGGAAGTCCTGGGACGCGCTCCGAACCTGCGCCTACGAAGGGAAGTGGTGCCGGTACGGGCTCGGCGACACGCGCAGGCATCGCTTCAACGGAAGGTGGAGCGACGGCGTGCCGATCACGCCGCTCGAGATCCAGGACGCGGCGCCGATCCGGGAATAGTTCTGAGCGCAGGCGGCCCCGTTCGGGGCCGCCTGCCGGAACTCCTTTGGGAACTGTGGGCGAGCAGATCAGTCTCGGTCGCCGCTGTCGTCCTCGCCGCCCTGATCGTTGTCGTCGGCCTGGCTGAGAACGTTGAAGCTCTTGTCCAGATGGACGTCGACCTGGCTGCCGTCGCCGCGGGTCACCTCGACCTCGTAGGCGCCTTCCTCGTCGCCGGCCTCGGTCTCCGTCACCTTGCCGCCGCCGGTTTCCGCCAGCGCAGCGGCTTCGGCACGCTCGAGCGCCTGGCCCGCGATCGGCTTGTCGGTCTTGTCATCGTCGCCGCCGGCCGCTCCGGCGATCGCCGCTCCGCCGAGGGCCAGCGCCACGATGGCCACGGCCGCGACGACTGCTCCCTTGATCTTGTTCCTCATCTCTTTCGACTCCTCGTATCGGGGTTTGACTCTCATCGAGAAGCTATGACGGGAAGCTGGGATGACCCTGAGAAGGTGTAGCTGACCAGCGCGGCCCTGCCGCCGGGGCCGTCGGTGTGCATGCTGAGCACGGGTCCGATACCCCGGGCGTAGAACTTGAGTTCCTGAACCCTGGGCTCGGTCGGGACGAGGTCGCGTGTCATCAGCACGCCCGTGAAGTAGCCGAACGGCACCTCCACCTGCTCCTCCCCGAGGGTGACGATCGCAGCCCTGTCCTCGGCCTGGCCTCTGTAGTACTCCTGGCGATAGGAAAGCCCGGGCACCGGATCGGCGGGCATGGCCACGCCGGCCTGTGCGCCATCGACGCCGGCCTCGAACGAGCCGGCGCGGTCGACGAGCTCGCCGTGCTCGTAGTTGCGCACGGACTCACCGAGGTACCAGATGTTTCCGGCCGTGTCCTGCGCGTACCAGTCGTCGGTGATCTCGACCGGCGTGCCGTTCTCGGTGACGACGTCCCGGATCACGCGGGCCTTCACACCGTTGGCGATCGTCTTGGTCTTGTGTGTGACCGTGACCACCACCTTCTGCTTGGTGCCCTGGGTGTCAGTCTCGGTGTAGACCCATCGGCTGCCGGGGCGCATCGGCCAGTACGGGTTGTCGATCCGGATCGAGAAGTCCGCCGGGTCGAGGTTGACCGGCTCGCTGCCCTGCGGAAGACCGCGGTTGGCGGGCGCGGATTCGGGACCCCCCGCACCGATGTCGGCCCCCTTGGTCGCGATGCCGCCGCACGCCGCGAACGCGACCGCGGCAAGGCTGGATCCGGCGATAGCTGCTAGGTGCTTGTGATTGCTCATGGGTCGTTTCTACGCGCGGCGAATGAGGAGCACCTGAGGCAGCCTCGAGATCCAGGACGAGGCGCCGAGCCGGGAATAGTTCGGCTCGGGCGGAGTCATTGGAGATGCAGATGAATGCATCCGCCACCGACGGCAGGTCGCGCAGGGTCTACAACCCCGTCCAGCGCGACGCAGCCACGTTCCTGGAGACCAGCGCGGAGACCGGCGGCGCACGGACCCTGGTCGAGCTCGAGGTGGCTCCCGGCGGGAAGGTGACCCCGCACTACCACCTCAGCTACAGCGAGCGCTTCGAGGTGCTCGAGGGCCGGCTGACCGTCGAGATCGACGGCGTCCGCCACCAGCTCGGGCCGGGCGACGAGGCGGTCGCGGGTCCCGGCAGCCTCCACGCCTGGAGCAACCCGGGCGATCAACGCAGTGTCGCCCACGTCGAGCTGCGCCCCGGCAGCCCGGGCTTCGAGAAGGGCCTGCGTATCACCTACGGGCTGGCCGCGGACGGCCGCGTGCTCAAGAACGGCGTGCCCCGTAACCCGCTTCACACCGCGCTGATTCTCGAGATGGGGCAGCTGCGACTGCCCGGCGCCTACGCCGTGATCGAACGGATCATGGGGCTGCTGGCCCGCGTCGCCCGCCGGCGCGGCGTCGATAGCGAGCTCGAGCGGCGCTACCTCGCCTAGCGGGTACCCACCGCCACCAGGTACTCCTTCTCGAACCGCGCGCGCTCGGGAGCACCACGGTTCCACTCGTCGCAGAACGCGTCGAGGGCCTGGTCGAACTCGTCCGCGCGGCCGTTCTTCTCCGCGTTCGCGCGGGCGGCGATCGTCGGGCCGTAGCGGGCCTTGAAGTGCTCGCCGTAGTCCCGCGCGCGATCGAACGCCGTGATCTCGAGATCCTCGCGCTGCAAGGTCCTCCAGTCGACCCGGCCGCCGAAGAGCCCGCGCAGGTGCTCCTCGCTGCCCCACAGGGGCGGGGGCTGGGCACCGGCCGGCGGCGGCGGCGCGAACGGCCCGATGGTCCTGAACAGCGCTCCCAACATCCCCTCCGGGGTCCAGCTCAACAGGCCGATCGTGCCGCCGGGACGGCACACCCGCACCAGCTCGTCCGCGACGGCCTGGTGGTGGGGAGCGAACATCGCCCCGATCGCAGGACATCACCACGTCGAAGGACTCGTCCTCGAACGGAAGGTTCTCCGCGTCGGCCTCCACCCAGTCGAGCTCGAGTCCCTCGGCCTCGGCGGTCGCGCGCCCAGCCGCGAGCAGCTCGGGCGTCAGGTCGCTCGCGGTCACCTCGGCGCCGCGCTCGCGCCGCGGGGATCGACGCGTTGCCGGTGCCCGCCGCCACGTCGAGCACCCGAGTCCCGGCCTCGATCGCCGCACGCATCGACCAGCCGCGGCCCGAGCGGCAGCAGGAAGGTCTCGACCATCGAGGGGTAGTCCCCCGATGCCCACATCTTGCGGTGACGGCCCTTCAGTTCCGCGTCAGCGCTTGCAACGGACATGCATCCTCCTCGTTTCGCCGGTGAGAGCCAACGCTACGGCGCCGGTCGCGGCGATACATCGGGAGAACTCCCTATTCGCGCGCGCGCGTAGGCGGCCGCCTCGGCGCGGTTGCGCACGCCCGAGCTTGGAGAGGATGTGGCTCACGTGGTGGCCGGCGGTCTTCTCGGTGATCACCAGCGTCTGCGCGATCCGGGCGTTGGACATTCCCAGCTCGAGCAACCCGAGCACCTCGGTCTCGCGCGCCGTCAGCTCCCCCTGGCTGCGCGGCCGCGCGCCCGTCGCCTCGCCCAGCTCGCGCAGCACCGCAGCGGCGGCGTCCATGGCCCGCGACGCCCCGAGCTGGCGGAAGGCGGCCAGCGCGGTGCGGGCCTCGTCGCCGGCGACCTCCGGGCGCGCCCGTCACCAGCGCGCGGGCGAGCGCGAGCCGCGCCTCGCCCACGTGCAGGGGCATCCCGAGCCGGGCAAAGGCGGCGAGTGCGCGGCGCGCGGGCTCCGCTGCCTCCTCGGGGCGTCCGGCCGCAAGGCTCAGCTGTGAAGCGGCGAGCTCGCGCGCGCGCCTCGACCAACCGGATGCCGGAAGCCTCGGCGAGCTCGGCCAGCCGGTCGACGGCCACGCCCGCGCCCTCGAGGTCGCCGCAGGCCAGGCGGGCCTCCGACGAGCGGGGCGAGCAGCTGCGTCGTGCGGATCGCGTCGCCCTCGGCGCCGCCGAGCGCGCGCTCCAGCAGCGCGGCCGCCACCTGCGGCCGGCCGTCGGCGATGCGCAGGCGAGCGAGGGCGCACAGCGACGACGGGTGCTCCTCGCGTCCCGCGAGCAGCTGCTCGGCCTCCGCGAGCCGGCCCTGGCGAACGCGCAGCTCGGCCATGCTCGCCACCGTGGGAGCGCCCATCGCGGGCACGAAGCCGGCGTGGGTCTCCAGCGCGGCTCTCGAGCGCCTGCTCGGCCTCGGGCCAGCGGCCCCGGGCGACGCAGTACGTCGGCGTGGATGGTGCGGCAGGCCCCGAGCAGCGGCACCGTGCCCTGCTCGCGCGCGAACTCGTCCACCATCTCGCACCACTCGGCGGCGCGGTCCCAGTCGCCCGCGTTGGTCGAGGCCATGATCAGGTTGCAGTAGGCCTCGGCGAGCGTGTGCACGTTGCGGACGCGTCCCGCGGACGCCGCCGCCATCGCCTCCTCGAGCAGCTGCATGCCGGCGTCGAGGCGGCCGGCGTTGACCTCGGTCAACCCGAGCAGGCTGAGCGCGTAGACCTCCAGGTCGCCGTTGCCGGAGTCGCGCGCGATCGCCATGGCCCGGCGCGTGTGGGTCGCGCATTCGTCGAGGCTCTCCGCGTGGCGCGCCCGCTCGATCTCCACCCAGCCCTGACCGTCGCACTCGGCGTTCTCCACAGCGCGCGCGGCGCGCGCGAGCCAGCCCCGCGCGGCCGACGCGCGGCCGGAGAGCAGGTACTGATGGGACACCCACACGCCCACCCGGGCGGCCTCGTCGCACCGTCCGGCCCGGACGTATTCCTCGAACGCGCGCTCACGGGCGGCGATCCCCTCCTCGATGCTTCCGAGGAAGAAGAGCGCGAGCCCGATGCCGTCGAGGGCGTCGGGTGTCTCCTGTTCTTCGAGGGCGGCCGAGAAGACGTCGCGTGCGGCGGCCCACTGCGCCCCCTCGAGGAGGCGCAACCCCTCCGAGCGCTGATCTATTGCCACCCGGCAAGCCTAACCGGGAAGCGGACCGTCGCGGTAGCGCACTCGCCGGTATGGTCGCCGCGTGGCAACCCGGGCGACCTCGACACGAGCTTCTCCGGCGATGGGAAGAGGGCGATCGACTTCGGCGGCACCGACTCGGCGAACCTGGTCGGCCGCGGCGGCGGTGTCGGCGACGGCACCTTCTGCGTGGCGCGCCTTCGCCGTGGTCCGGCTCCTGGGCTAGAGGCGGATGCCTATCGGCGTTTGACCGCCTGAGGTCCTTGGTACCGTGGTCGCCGTGCCCTTCCAGGCGTCCTTGCGGCCGGAGGCGCTGCCGGGGGTGGCGAGCGCACGCACCTCGGCGGCGATGGAGCTGTTCTGCGTGCTCGTTCAGGCCCATTCCCCGCCGCTGAGCGGCGGGCCGCTCGGCGATGTGCTCGGCCAGGGTCACGACCTGCGCGAGGCGATCGCGGGTTTCTGGGGCGACGGCGCGGCCACCTACTGCGACCTGCTCATCCTCGCGCTGCGCGTCGACGAGCTCTACGCCGACGGCGTGGACGGCCTGTTGGGCCACTTCGACGCAGCGGCCGACCACGAGCTGGGGGACGTGGGGCTGACGTCTGAGGATCCGGGGGAGCGCGCGGCGGTGGTCGAGCGGCTCAAGCGATTGGCGGCGGAGCCCCCTCTGCGCGAGGCCTACCGAGGGCTGTTGACCGACACCTGGGCGGCCATGTCGCCGATGTGGGCGGACTCGGGACTGACGGCGGTCAGCCGAAGCCGTGACCTCTGGCAGCAGCGCCTGGACGCGGGCGACGATCCGCGCGGGCACCTGCCGGTGGGACACATGGGCCGCTGGGAGGCCTTCGCTCCGCTGATCGACGCCGCCCGGGGCCAGGGGCGGCTGGTGGTGGTGCCCCTCTTCTTCGCCGGCGGCGGCGGCTTCGTGGTCGACCTGCCGCCCGGCACGGTGGTGATCGGCGTGCCGCTGGAGGATCGGCCGGTCGACCGCGTGCGTGCCACCGCCGAGCCGCTGGCCGTCGGCCTCAAGGTGATCTCCGACCCCACCCGGCTGGCCATCCTCTCCTTCCTGGCCAAGGAGCCGCTCAGCGTCGGCGACCTCACCACCATGTTCGGCCTCTCCCAGCCCACGATCAGCGCCCACGTGCGTCAGCTGCGCGAGGCGGGCTGGCTCGACACGCGCCGCGAAGGGGCCCGGGTGCTCTACTACGCGCCCGGCGAGCGCTCCGAGCGCCTGCTCGGGGCGGCCACTCAGGCCTTCCGCAACCTGTGTAGCCAGTAATATGGCTATACACGCTTAAGGAGGGTCATGCTGAAGAGGGTGGTGGGCGCCATGGGGGCGCTTGTGGCGGTCATGGGCGCGCCGGTCGCGCCGGCCACGGCCGACACTTTCGAGATCGAGCGCAACCGCTACCTGCTGGGTCAGGCGCCGGATTGGCTCGATCGCACGAGCGTGGTCTTCCACGACCCCTTCCTGCGCGACCTCGATTCCGACGGGCAGATCCAGATTCACCGCTCGACCCTGGCCGGCAAGCGCCGGAAGTGCCTCACCTGCGGGCTCGAGGGGCCCAATCAGGTTCCCGTGGTTCAGCCCGGGGACGGCAAGTGGGTCCTGTTCCACTCTTGGAACGGCCATCGAATACGGCTCGGGGGCGCGGGCTTCGGCGGCATCGGCTCCGACGTCTGGGTGATGACGCGGGACGGCAAGCGGCGCACCAATCTCACCGAGAGCACGGAGTTCAACGACAACTTCCACGCCTACTGGTCACCCGACGGGCGCCACATCGTGTGGACGGCGCTCAACTGGAACCCCGACGAGAACGGCAACGGCAAATCGGACGTGCGCGTGGCCCGCTTCCTCCCCGACGCTCCCGGCGGCCCGCGCCTCAGCGGCGAGCACGTGGTGAGGCCCGGCAACGGTCACTGGTACGAGACGCAGTGGTGGGCTCCGGACGGGTCGGGCTTCCTCTACACCGAGACCGTCGACAACGCCATCAACCCCGAGCTGTTCTTCTGCCACCTGTCCGACCCCGACCGCGGGCGCTGCCGGCCGTCACGGCTCACGCGCAACCCCGCGTGGGACGAGCAGGCCATCTTCACGCCGGACATGAGGAAGGTCGTCTTCATGTCCACGCGCGACCTGCGCGGAGCCCACGACAACTGGATCCGGCTATCGACCTTTCTCGACCTGCCCGCCCGCTTCGACTACCTGCTCATCCTGCCGGTGTTCAGCGACAGCTTCCTGCAACCGCGGCTCAACCAGGCCACCGACCTCTACGACCAGAGGCTGCGCTGGACGCGCGGGCGCGAATCGGTCCGGGCGGTCGGGCAAGCCGCGGCGCCTGACGCGCTCGGGCACCAATGGCTGGATCATCCCCGAGTTCGCCTGGGACCCCACCGGGCGGCGGCTGCTGTGGACCGAGAACAAGTTCCCCGACGACGTGCGCGTCGACCAGAGCTGCGTGATGCGCAAGCTGCGCCAGAGCTTCATCCGCCGCCTCGCCGACGTGGACTCCATCGGCGAGATCCCCTTCGACATCGACCGTGAGATCCGCCAACGCACCACCGAGCTGCTCCAGGACCCCTCGACCTTCGCCACCGGGCCCGAGGGCTGCGGCGGCACGAGGATCGACCCCGACGCCCAGTTCAAGTTCGAACAGAGAACCCGGATCGGGCGCTACGTGGGCGGGCGCTGAGCCCGGCGGCGCTCCCTGATCTGGGTCACGGCCAGCCACACCAGGAACCCCACCACGGGGACGAAGTAGGCGATCGTGGTGAGCACGTGTCCGGTGTGCGCGATCAGGTCCATCCCGGTCAATGTTGGCAGGCGGCGCGCGTTGGGCACATCTACAAGCATGAGCGAGAAGACACCGGCGCCGGGCGAGCTCGAGGACGGGGAGGCCTCCCCCTCGAAGCTCAAGAAAAAGAAGTACGAGAAGGAGCTCGAGCGGCTTCAGCTCGAGCTGGTGAAGCTCCAGCACTGGGTCAAGCACGCCGGCCTGCGAGTGGTGCTCGTGTTCGAGGGCCGCGACGCCGCGGGCAAGGGCGGCACGATCAAGCGGATCCTCGAGCCGCTCAACCCGCGCGGCGCCGGGGTCGTGGCCCTGGGCACACCGAGCGAGACCGAGAAGACGCAGTGGTATTTCCAGCGCTACATCGAGCATCTGCCCGCGGCGGGAGAGATCGTCCTGTTCGACCGCTCCTGGTACAACCGAGCCGGCGTCGAGCGGGTGATGGGCTTCTGCACCGACGACGAGTACTTCGACTTCATGCACACCTGCCCGGAGCTCGAGCGCATGCTGGTACGCGACGGCATCCTGCTGCGCAAGTACTGGTTCTCGGTCAGCGACGAGGAGCAGGAGCGCCGCTTTCAGGACCGCGCCGCAGACCCCACCAAGCGCTGGAAGCTCAGCCCAATGGATCTCGAGTCGCGCGACATGTGGGTCGACTACTCCCGGGCCAAGGACGAGATGTTCCGCTACACCCACACGCCCGAGGCTCCCTGGTACACGGTGGAGTCCGACGACAAGCGCCGGGCGCGCCTCAACTGCATCGCGCACGTGCTCGACAGCATCGAGTACGAGGACGTGCTACCCGACCCGATCGAGCTGCCCAAGCGCCCGCCCCACGAGAACTACGACCGCCCCCCGCGCGACGCGAACACGGAGATCATCGGGAAGTACTGAGGCGTCAGGCGTTGGCCTGCGAGAGCAGCCACAGGGCCAGGCTCGTGAAGCCCACCATCACCGCGAGCATCCAGTACTGGGAGCGCACCGCCAGGCGAGCCTTGTCGTACAGCGCCAGCGCGCGATCGTGGGCCAGCGTCAGGCCGGCCACGTGACCGGTGACGATGAAGCCCACCTGCCAGTACCAGGTGGCGTTCGCCCCCACGAGCGTGTAGTCGATCTGGCTGTCCGAGGTGCCGAACAGGTTCGAGCCGTCGCCCAGCGGGTCGGAGGCCAGGAAGCCGACGGCCTGGCCCTGGAAGAGCAGCAGCGTGAAGTAGTGGGCGGCCACGTAGGCCAGCGCGATCGGCACGAGCGTGTGCACGAAGGCGCGGGCGAGCCGCTGGGTGGTGAAGCCCCCGCCGACGCTCTGGGCCCCGAGCACGCCGAGCCGGTAGAAGCCGTAGACGAGCAGGATCGCGGCGATCAGCCCGATCAAGAAGGTCAGCTCGAGCGCGTTCTGAGGTGAGAGGCCGACGTCCTGCCAGAAGCGCGCGATGTCCGGGGCGATGCCGGTCCACAGCGGCGCCTCGGAGACGCCGTCGAAGGTGACCGAGCCGATCATCACCGCCAGCAGGGGCACGGTGCCGGCGCCGGCCTTCAGATCGGCGAGCCCGCTCAGCGGCCGGCGCAGGCCCACGACGCCGTCGCGCGTCTCGACCGGCGACAGCCGCGAGAAGAGGTTGAAGTAGACCGAGAAGGCCTCGCCCCGCGTGATCCAGGTCTCGACCCCGTAGAGGGCCATCGCCACGAAGGTCAGCGCCGAGTAGACGAGCGTGGCGATGGCCACGGTCTGGGGCTGGTCGCCGTTGGACACCACCAGCTCCATCACCGCGAAGGCGAAGATCCCCGCCGCGGCGGGCCAGTGACCCAGGCGCTCGGGGTACGACAGCGCCGCCGGCAGGCCCCCGGGCGACGCCTTCGCGGCCACCCAGCCCACCGCGCGGCCGACGGCGCGCCATGGGTTGAAGGCCCTGAACACGTCGCCGAACAGCACGCTGGCCGGCACGAAGGCCAGCCAGAAGATCACGTAGACGAAGGTCGGCGCGAGGTTGGCCGTCGAGCTCTGCGTGCCCCGCAGGCCGGCGTAGATGAGCACCACCAGCAGCGCAGCGCCGATCGCCCCGCAGAGGATCTCCACCGGCCGCGAGGCGAGCACCCGCCCGAGCCCGCCCGGAAGCGGGCGCCAGTGCTCGGTCTGGAGCTTCGGCTCGGGCCACAGAACGGCCAGGGCGACGAAGGACACCACGAGCACCATCGCCGCCGCCCAGCCGAAGAGCCACTCCGGGATGGGGAGATCGGATCGGGCCACCAGCCCGTGGGCGATGGTGATCACGAAGGCGAGACGACCAGGCGGGCGACCAGCGCGTCGAGGCCGGCGTCCTCGGCGACGTGGCTCTCGATCTCGAACTCCCCTTCGGCGTTGGCCTTGAAGCGGAAGCGAGCGGGCTGCCCCGGTGCGGCGTCGCGGGTGATGTCGTAACCGTGCAGGTGGATCTCGTCGGGGGCGTCGGCGGCCACCACGATGCGCACGGTGTCGCCCCTCACCACGTCGATCGTCTTGGCGCCGCCGGCCACCGCCCCGCCCTTGACGTTGATGCGGGTGACCTCCGGCTCGGGCGGCTCAGGCGGCTCGGTCTCCGCGGTCGGCTGCGGCTCGGCCGAGTCGTCGCCGGTCTCCGTCTGCGCCGGGGCCGAGGAGGCGGCGCGCTCGGGCTCGTCGTCATTGCCGGGCCAGGCAATGACGAAGGCGACGACCGCGACGACCAGGGCAGCGACGATCAGAGCAATTCGCTGTTGATTCGACATCGCAGTGGCGCAGTATGGCAATCGCTGGTTGTACTCTGAGCCGTATGCCGGCCCGCGAACAACGCCTGCTGCTGGTGGCCGCGGCGTCCGTTTCGGCGCTGCTGTTGGTCGCCGCTCTCGCGGGCCATCCCGAGCTGCTGGCCTACGCGGCCCCGCTGTTCGTGCTGGCGCTGCCGCTCATCGCCGGCCGCTACGTCGGGGAGGACCGCCTCGAGCGGTTGCGCGGGTCTGCCGAGCCCCGCCGCTCGCGCGTTCCGGTCGCCGGATTGCTCCCCGGCCGCCCCGCAGTGGTCTCGGTCGCCCGTGGTGGGCGGCTGATCGCCGACGCCCTGGCCCGGCGCGGCCCGCCCCGCCTCGCTCTGAACTAGGCGTTCGGGCACAGGCGGCTCCGCCGGCCCGGACGCGTTCGTCCGAGCCGAGGAGGCTCCGTGCCTGTACCGAACATCGGACGGGCGGTCGCCGCCGCGCTTGCCGCGCTGTGCGTGCTCGCTCCCGCCGCCTACGCCCACGAGGGCAACCCCAACTACCGATCCCAGATCCGCGCGATCACTCCGGCCCTCCCGGGCCTGGAGGCGCGCGTGCTCAACTACGACGACCGCATCGAGCTCGACTACGAGGGCGCGCGCCCGCTCGTGGTCGAGGGCTACCGCGGAGAGCCCTACCTGCGCTTCCGCCCTGACGGGCGGGTGGAGGTCAACCGCCGCTCGCCCGCCGCCTATCTCAACGAGGACCGCTTCGCCGAGGTCGAGGTGCCGGGCCAGGCCGACCACCGGGCCAAGCCCGAGTGGCAGGTGGTGGCCCGAAACGGGCGCTACGACTGGCACGACCACCGCATCCACTGGATGAGCGAGGCCTCGGACCCGCCCCAGCTCACGGACAGGGCGAAACGCACTCCGATCTTCGATTGGCGCATTCCCATGGCCGCGGGGGGCCGGGAGATCGACGTGCGCGGGTCGCTCACCTGGATGGGCGTTGACGAGGGCGGCTTCCCGCTCGCCGCGGCGCTGTCGCTCGCCGCGGCGGGTGTCGCCGGTGGCGTGCTCGTGTTGTTCGTGCGGCGGCGCCGCAGGCCGAGGGCGAGAGGCGGAAGCCTGGTGAAGGCCGCCGTCGCCATCGCGCTGCTCGCGCTGCTGGCCGTGCCGCAGGCGGCGCAGGCCCACGCCCAGCTGGTCGAGACGACGCCCCAACGCGGCGCCGCCCTCGCCCAGGCGCCGCGCGCGGTCGAGCTGCGCTTCGACGAGCCCGTCGAGGCGAGCTTCGGAGCCGTGCGGGTGTTCGACGCCGACGGTGAGCGGGTGGACGCGGGGCGGACGCGCAGCCGGCGACTCGCCGGAGACGGTCGCAGCGACGCTGAAGGGCGACTTGGCCGACGGCACCTACACCGTGACCTTCCGGGTCGTCTCCGCCGACGCCCACCCGGTCTCCGGGGGCTTCGTCTTCACCGTGGGCGATCCCGGGGCCGCTCCCTCGGTCACGGTCGCCGGCCTGATCGAGGAGGGCGAGGCCGGTCCGGTCACGAGCGTCGCATTCGGGGTGGTGCGCGCGCTGTCGTACCTGGCCATCGCGCTGGCCGTCGGCGGCGTCGTCTTCCTGGCGGCGGTCTGGCGGCCGGCGCTGCGAGCCGCCGGCGGGGCGGCAGCCCGCGTGGGGCGAGGCCGCGCAGGCCTTCGCCGGGCGCTTCGGGCGGCTGGGCGCGGCGACGGTTGTGCTCGGCCTGGTCACCGGAGTGCTGGGAATCGTCCTGCAGGGCGCCAACGCCACCGGCACCTCGTTCTGGGGCGCCCTCGACCCCGGCGTCATCGGCGAGGTGCTGGGCACGCGCTTCGGCACGGTATGGGGGCTGCGCCTGATCGCCTGGCTGCTGCTCGGCGTGCTGGCGCTGGTCGCCCTGCGCCGCCCGCGGCCCGGCCTGCTCGCGGCCGGCGGCCCTGCCGCTCGCCTTCCTCGTGGTGTCGCCCGCGTTGTCGGGCCACGCCGGCGCGACGGAGCCCACCGCCCTCGTGGTCGCCGCCGACAGCGTTCACGTGCTGGCGATGAGCGTGTGGCTGGGCGGGCTGGCCGCGCTCGTGCTGGCCCTGCCGGCCGCCACCCGCGCGCTCGCCGCGGCCGATCGCACGCGGCTGCTCGCGGCCTGCCTGCGCCGCTTCTCGCCGCTCGCCCTGGCCTCGGTGGCGGCTCTGCTGGCCTCGGGCATCGGCCAGTCGGTGGTCCAGCTCGAGTCGTTGGGCGATCTCACCGGCACGGCCTTCGGACGGGCGCTCCTGGTCAAGGCCGCCCTACTGATCGGCCTGGTCGGGCTCGGTGCGGTCAACCTGCGCCGGGGCCGGCCGCAGGCTCGAGCGCGTCGCGGCGGGCGGTGGCCCGCCCGGAGCCGCGGGGCGCCTGCTGCGCCGCACGCTGCGCGCGGAGGTGGTGGTGCTCGTGGTGGTGCTGGGCGTGACCGCCGCCCTCACCAGCTACCCCCCGCCCGGTGCCCTGGCCGGCGGGCCGTTCAGCGGGTCGGCCCAGCTGGGCGCGGCGCGCCTCGAGCTGACCGCCGACCCCGCCGCCGCCGGCGCCAACGAGATTCACCTCTACCTCTTCGACCGCCGCGACGGGCGCCCCTACGACCGCGTGAAGGAGCTCCGCGTGACGCTGCGCCTGCCCGAGCGTGAGATCGGACCGCTCGAGCCGCGCGTGGACAAGGCCGGGCCGGGCCACTACGTGGCGCGCCGTGCCCTGATCGCTCCGGCCGGGGACTGGGAGCTCGACGTGGCGGCCCGCGTCTCCGAGTTCGAGGAGCATCGCGCCGAGCTGGAGGTGCCGGTCCGGTGAGCCAGCGCCGCTCGATCGCCTTCGCGGCCCTGGCCGCCGTGTGGCTGCTGGGCCTGGAGGTGCTCGGCGTGGGGGCCGCGGTCGCCTACCTCGCCCCCGCCCTGCTGATCCTGCTCCCGCTGGTGGGAGGCCGCTACCCGGGCGACCGCACGCTCGCTCGCGTGGCGGCGCGCCGCTCGCCGCCACGCCGGCGCCCCCGCATCCTCTCCTTCCCGGTCCGCCGGCCGCGCGCCGCGGTGTCGCTGCCCCGCGGCGGCCGGCTGGTGGGCGCCGCGCTGGCCGGGCGCGCGCCGCCCGCGCCCCGTGGTGCACAACGTCAGAGATCAAAGATCGATTCAGGAGAAGAACATGCGAAACACGACAACGGCGGTGCTCGCGGGCATCCTCGTCCTGGCGCCGGCCGCCACTGCGAGCGCGCACATCACCGCCAACCCCAGCGAGGCTCCGTCGGACAGCTACGCGACGGTCCGGTTCGACGTGGGCCACGGATGCGAGGGCTCGCCCACCACCCAGCTCAAGATCAAGGTCCCGCCCAGTGTGGCGAGCGCCACGCCCGCGGTGCACCCGCTCTGGAACGTGACCACCAAGGAGGGACGCAAGACCAAGGTCGAGCTCCACGGTGAGACGATCACCAGGGGGGTGAGCGAGGTCACCTACACCGCGAAGAAGCCGCTGCCCTCGGACCGGCTCGACTTCTTCAATCTCAGCGTCAAGCTGCCCGCCGGCAAGCCCGGCGAGACGCGTGGCCTTCCCGACCGTGCAGAAGTGCGCCGAGGGCGAGACCCGCTGGATCCAGGTCCCGGCCGAGGGCGAGAATCCCGACGAGCTCGAGGATCCCGCGCCGGCGATCACGCTGACCGAGGCCGAGAAGACGGTCGAGGTCCAGCGCGCCGGAGCATCGATCAGCGAGGAGGACGGCGCGCCCATGTGGCTCACGGTTGCCGCTCTGGTGCTCGGGGCAGGGGGCCTGATCGCCGGGGTCGGCGGCCTGGCGCTTCACCGACGCTAAACACGGCGTTTACAGCTAGATCACCGGGGCCGCTCGTCGCGCGCCGAAGCTTGAGGTGATGAAGTCAGCCGACCTGCACTTCCATCTCCTGCCCGGCGTCGACGACGGCCCCGCCGATCTCGCGGAGAGCCTCTACCTTGCCCGGGCCGCCGTGGCCGAGGGCACGGGCACCGTGGTGGCCACTCCGCACGTTCGCTTCGATCTCGGCACGATCGACGCCGCCGAGATCCTTCACCGCACCTGCGAGCTGCGCGCCGTCCTCGCCGCCTTCAGCCTGCCCCTCGAGGTTCTCTGCGGCGGAGAGCTGGGGCACGACGTGGTGGGCTCGCTCAGCCAGTATGAGCTCGAGCTGCTCGCCCAGGGGCCCCCGGACGCGCGCTGGCTGCTGGTCGAGGCCCCGTTCGAGGGCATCGGCGCCGGCTTTCACGCCGCCACCGCCGAGCTGCGCGACCGCGGCTTCGGCGTGCTCATCGCCCACCCCGAGCGCAGTGCCGATGCCGCCCTAGACGATGCGCGCGGCCTGCGCCGCGAGCTCGAGGCCGGGTCGCTGGCCCAGCTCAACGCCCAGTCGCTGACCGGCGATCACGGCGCCGACGCCGCCGTGGCGGGCTGGGGCCTGATCCGCGAGGGACTGGTGGACGTGATCGCCTCCGACGCTCACGGGGCCACCCGGCCGCCCGCGCTGGCCGAGGCACGACGGGTGCTGCTCGAGGCCGGAGTGCCGCGGGCGGTGGCCGGCCGGCTCGTGACCACCGCTCCATGGCGGCTGCTGCAGAGCGGCATCAGCGCGCGGCCAGCGGTGGCCGCCGCGTAGCTAGAGGCTCTCGCCGGCCAGCAGCTGGGCGTCGGGCTCCACGGGCAGCCCGTCCTGCGGGATCCCTTCCGGCGGCGGCGCTAGCGGGCGCCCCTCGGGCTCGAAGCGGTAGCCCACGCCGAAGTGCGTGTGGATGTAGCCGCAGTCGGGCGAGGCCTGCTCGAGCTTCTGGCGCACCTTGCGGATGAACACGTCGACCGAGCGGTCGCCGTGGGCCATCGCGTAGCCCCAGACCGCCTGGTAGATCTCCTCGCGCTGCAGCACCTTGCCCTTGGCCTGCGCGAGCAGCTGCAGCACCTCGAACTCGCGCCGGGTGAGGTCGATGCTGGACCCGCGAACAAAGGCCTGGAACTGATCGGCCCTGATCTCGAGGTCCCCGGCCACGAGAGGGCCGGTGTCCACTCGGGCGGAGGCGCGCTTGCGGCGCCTGCACCACGGCCTCGACCCGGGCCAGCACCTCCTCGGGGTGGCAGGGCTTGGTCACCCAGTCGTCGGCGCCCATGCGCAGGCCGCGGACGCGCTGCGAGACGCTCGAGCGCCCGGTGCAGACGACGATCCCCAGCCCGGGCAGCGTCTCGGCGACCCGCTCGAGGAACTCCCAGGCCCCCGGGCCCAGCAACGTGAGATCGACCACCAGCGCGTTCACGCGCATGGCGACGAAGTCCTCTGTTCGAGGGGCAGCTTCCAGACGCCGGTACTGCCACCCCAGATCGCCGGCGCGCTTGATCAGCACACGGACGAATCCTGAGTCGGAGTCGAGAATCGCGAGACGCATATCCGACATCTACCGCGCAGTGTACGCGGCCTCTCCGGCGGTCAACCACGCCATTTACAGCTTCTTCACAGCGCGGCAACGATGAGATAACGGGCTTTCCGCACGATGCTGGGAGCCTCGTGCCCATGGAAGCGGCCTTCAGCAGCATGGACGCAGCGGGCGACACCCTCAACGCCGGCGATCTGGAGATCCGGCCGGCGGAGTTCACTGCGCTCGTGAACGGGCAGCCGCTGCCGCTCACCGTGCGCGAGCTGCAGCTGCTGACCGCGCTGGCCGAGCGCCAGGGCCGGATCGTGTCGCGGGCCGAGCTATACGCCGAGGTCTGGGGTGAGCCCTACCGCAAGTCCGACCGCTCGGTCGACGTCTACATCGGCAAGCTGCGCCAGAAGCTCGCGGGAGCCCTGCCGGGCGGAAGGTTCATCCACACCCATTTCGGCTTCGGATACCGCTTCACACCTTTTTCACAAGACGGGCACAGGTCGGTAACAGACTCCGGCTGACCGCAGTCGAGAGTCCGCGCCGACATGAACGACGAACACACAAGGAGAGGACCCATGCGAAAGCTCCTCACGTTCGCGGCCTGCGGGGCTTTGGCGATCGGCGCCGCCGCCTGCGGCAGTGATGAAGAATCTGACAGCAGCAGTAGCGGTGGCGGAGAGCTCTCCGGCAGCATCCGCATAGACGGTTCGAGCACCGTCGGACCGTTTGCCCAGGCTGCGGCCGAGGAGTTCCAGGCCCAGAACCCCGACGTGAAAATCACGGTCGGCACCTCGGGCACCGGCGGCGGCTTCGAGAAGTTCTGCGCCGGGGAGACCGACATCTCCGACGCCTCGCGTCCCATCGACGAGGAAGAGGAAGTTCCCCTCTGCGAGAAGGACAACATCACCTACAAGGAGGTCCAGGTCGCCAACGACGGCATCTCCGTGGTGACCAACGCGGACCTCAAGGTGGAGTGCATGACCACCGAGCAGCTCAAGGAGCTGTGGGAGCAGGGCTCGAAGGTCACGAGCCTCAGCGAGATCGACCCCAAGCTGCCCGACACCGAGCTCAGCCTCTTCGGTCCGGGAACCGACTCCGGCACCTTCGAGTTCTTCACCGAGGAGATCAACGGTGAGGAGGGCAACACGCGCAAGGACTACCAGCCCTCCGAGGACGACAACGTGCTCGTTCAGGGCGTTTCCGGCGAAGCGGGCGGCCTCGGCTACTTCGGCTTCTCCTACTACGAGCAGAACCAGGACAAGCTCGGCCTCGTGAGCATCGACGCCGGCGACGGCTGCATCACGCCCAGCGCCGAGACGATCGCCGACGGCTCCTACAAGCCGCTCTCGCGCCCGCTGTACATGTATCCCAGCGACAAGGCGCTCAAGCGGCCCGAGGTCAAGGCGTTCGTCGACTACGTGGTCGAGAACTACCAGGCCATCGCCGAGGCCAGCCAGATCGTCCCCATGAGCTCGGCCCAGGCCGACGAGGCCAAGACAGCGGCCGGCGGGAGCTAGGTGGAAGCTGCTTCGACAGCTGCTGCGAAGGGCCGCGCGGAGGCACCACGCCTCCGCGCGGCTCGCCGCCGCTGGGGCGAGGACCTGATCAAGGCTCTGCTGATCCTCGCCGCACTCATCTCCGTCCTGACCACCACAGGAATCGTGCTCTCGCTGGTCGGCGAGACGATCTCGTTCTTCCGCGAAACCGGCGTCGGCGGCTACCTGTTCGGCACCGAATGGTCCCCGCTGTTCGAGCCGGCGTCCTTCGGTGTGCTGCCGTTGGTGCTGGGAACCATGCTCATCAGCCTGGTGGCGATGGTGGTAGCCGTGCCGCTTGGGCTCGCCGCCGCCATCTATCTGAGCGAGTACGCCAAGCCGCGGGTACGCAAGGTGATCAAGCCGATGCTCGAGATTCTGGCGGGCGTGCCCACCATTGTGTTCGGCTACTTCGCCCTGACCTTCTTCACGCCGGAGATCCTGCGAGGCCTGTTCGGCTCCGATGTCGCCATTTTCAACGGCCTCGCGGCCGGCATCATCATCGGCTTCCTGATCGTCCCCACCGTGGCCTCCATCTCGGAGGACTCGATGTCCGCGGTACCGGGTTCGCTGCGTGAGGGAGCCTTCGGCCTCGGCGCCGCCAAGATTCAGACGACCCTCCGCGTGGTGTTTCCCGCTGCTCTCTCCGGAATCGTCGCGTCGGTCGTCCTCGGCTTCTCCCGTGCTGTGGGCGAAACGATGGTGGTGGTCATCGCCGGTGGACTGCAGCCTCAGTGGGGCTTGAACCTGTTCAAGTCCATGGAGACGATGACGGCCTTCATCGCCTCGACCGCCAAGGGCGACATCGCCACCGGATCGATCGCCTACAAGACCATCTTCGCGGTGGGAACCACCCTCTTCGTCATAACTCTGATCTTCAACCTCATCTCGATCCGATTCGTGCGCAAGTATCGGCAGGTCTACGAATGAGCACGGAGTCGCAAGCGATTGGCCAGCCATCGGGATCGCGTCGCGCGAAGGACAACGGCTTCCGGGCTGCCCTTCTCGTCTGCGTCGGCATCTCGTTCCTCTTGCTCGGCGTCCTGCTCTACGACGTGGTCAAGGACGGCGTGGACCGCCTCAACCTCGACTTCATCACCAGCTTCTCGTCGATCAGCGCCGACCAGTCGGGGATCCAGGCGGCCCTGTGGGGCACGATCTGGCTGATGGGCGTCTGCACGATCTTCATCGTCCCCGTGGGCGTCGCGACCGCCATATACCTCGAGGAGTACGCCGACGGCACCAAGTGGTTCAACCGCCTCATCGAGCTCAACATCCAGAACCTCGCGGCCGTGCCCTCGATCGTCTACGGAATTCTCGGGCTCGCCTTCCTCGTGCGCGGCCCGCTGTCCCTCGGTCCCGTGATCCTCGCCGGAGGCCTGACGCTCGGCCTGCTGGTGCTGCCGGTGGTGATCATCGCCGGCCGTGAGGCCATCCGCGCGGTGCCCCCCTCGATCCGCGAGGGCTCGATGGCGCTCGGCGCCACCCAGTGGCAGACGATCTGGAAGCAGGTCCTGCCCGCCGCCATCCCGGGTATCGCCACCGGGGTCATCCTGGCGCTGGCGCGGGCCATCGGCGAGACGGCTCCTCTGATCGTGGTCGGTGCTGCCACCTTCATCGCCTTCAACCCGGACGGCCTCAGCTCGGACTTCACCGCGATGCCCATCCAGATCTTCGACTGGATCTCGCGCCCCTCCAACGACGTAAACGACTACCGTCCCCTCGCAGCCGCCGGCATCCTGCTACTCATGATCCTGCTCCTGGCCATGAACAGCGTCGCTATCTGGCTGCGAAACCGATACGAGCAGAAGTGGTAGGTGAGCGAAAGTGTCTGAACGGGTGACCGAACCGCAGGACAAGAGCGAGCAGCGGGGCTTGAGCCAGCCCATCGGGGTTCCCTCCGGCGAGAACTCCAGTGGAGCGCCCGCCGTGGATGGCGCGCCTCGCTTCGAACGCGGCGAGCGGGAGGCGATCTTCGGCCTCGAGGACGTACAGGTGTCCTACGGCCCCAAGCCGGCCGTGCGCGGCGTCTCGTTCGACATCGGCAAGAACGAGATCACCGCGCTGATCGGGCCCTCGGGCTGCGGCAAGTCCACCCTGATCCGCGTGCTGAACCGGATGAACGACCTGATCCCCACGGCCCGCGTCGAGGGCAAGGTCACCTACCACGGCCAGGACCTCTACGGCCCCGACGTCGATGCAGTCGAGGTGCGCAAGCGGATCGGCATGGTCTTCCAGAAGCCCAACCCGTTCCCCAAGTCGATCTACGACAACATCGCGTTCGGCCCGCGCGTGCTGGGCATGAAGGGCGACATGGACGAAATGGTGGAGCGCGCGCTCAAGCAGGGCGCGCTGTGGGACGAGGTCAAGGACCGTCTCAAGACCAACGCCTTCGGCATGTCCGGCGGCCAGCAGCAGCGCCTGTGCATCGCCCGCTGCCTCGCGGTCTCGCCCGACGTGATCCTCATGGACGAGCCCTGCTCGGCACTCGATCCCATCTCCACGGGCAAGATCGAGGACCTCATGATGGAGCTCAAGGAGGAGTACTCGATCGTGATCGTCACGCACAACATGCAGCAGGCGGCGCGCGTGTCCGACAAGACCGCCTTCTTCACCGTCGAGCTCGACGACGAGGAGCACCGCTCGGGCCGAGTGGTGGAGTTCGACGACACCGACAAGATCTTCACCAACCCCTCCGACTCTCGCACCGAGGCCTACGTCACCGGCAAGGTCGGCTGACGTGGCCAACACAGCCCGCTCTCACTTCCAGGAGGAGCTCGCCAAGCTCGAGGTGCAGGCCCTAGGCGGGCTCGACCTCGTGACCGGCGCCCTCGACCGCGCGCTCGAGACCGTCCAGCATCAGGACGTCGAGCTCGCGGCCATGGTGATCTCCGATGACGACCGCATCGACGGCCGCTACCTCGAGGTGCAGCAGGGAATCCTGTCGCTGCTGGCGCTGCAGGCGCCGGTGGCCGGCGACCTGCGCATCGTCGCCGCGCTGCTCCACGTGATGAAGAACATCGAGCGCATGGGGGACCAGTGCGTGAACATCGCCAAGCTCGTGCCGCTGGCCGGCCACGAGCCGCCCTCCGACGCCCAGGTACTCGACGACATCGCGCGGATGGGGGCGCAGGCCCGCGTACAGGTGGTCCAGTGCAAGCAGGCCTTCGAGCGGCGCGATGTCGCTCTGGCTCAGGACCTCGTCCGCCAAGACGACGAGATCGACCGTCTCAATCGGGACGTATTCCGGCTCGCGCTCGACATCGGGGACGACCCCGACACGCGCGAGTGGGCAATGCACATGATGCTGATCGCTCGCGCCATCGAGCGAATCGGCGACAATGCCGTGGACATCGGCGAGCAGACCGCCTTCGTGGTCACCGGGCTGTTCCGGGAATTCGAGGACGCGTCGCACCCAGAGCTCGCGCCGCCGTCCACCGCTTGATCTGCGCCTGCATCGACATCGGCAGCAACACAACCCGGCTGCTGGTGGCCGATGCGGGTGACGGGCAGCTGCGCGAGCTGGTCACCCAGAGGGCGTTCACGCGCATCGGGAAGAGCCTGAGAACGAGCGGCGGCATACCGCCGGAGAAGATCGCCGAGACCGCGGAGGTGGTGCGCACGCAGGTCGCCTGCGCGCGGGAGGTGGGGGCCGACCACATCTCCGCCGTCGCCACGGCCGCAATTCGCAACGCGTCCAACCGCCACGAGCTGGTGGCCGCCGTTCAGGAGGCGGGCGGCATGGATCTCGAGGTGCTCACGGGCGAGGAGGAGGCGCGGCTGTCGTTCGTCGGCGCCACGCGGACGCTCCTGGAGCCGGCCGAGGGCCCGATCGCGGTGGTCGACGTGGGCGGCGGCTCCTCGGAGATCGCCATCGGGGAAGCCGACGGCGCGATGTCGTGGTCGGCCTCCTTTCGGATCGGCTCCGGCTTCCTCGCCGACGCCTACCTGCGCTCCGATCCGCCGTCGGTCGATGAGCTCGAGAAGGTCCGCCGCCACGTGGCCGGCACCTTCGAGGGGCTCGAGCCTCCGCCCGCCGAGGACGCGGTGGCGGTGGGCGGCACGGCCACCTCACTGCGTCGCCTGCTCGGCGCCGAGCTGGTGCACGAGACGCTCGAGCGCGGAGTGCGGGTGCTGTGCATGACGCCGATCGAGGAGGTGGCCGCCCGCTTCGAGCTCGACCGCGAGCGCGTGCGGCTGCTCCCGGCGGGCATCCTCGTGCTCGAGGCGATCTCGGACCTCCTGGCACTTCCGCTGCGGATCGCGCGCGGGGGGCTTCGCGAGGGCGTGCTGCTGGAGCTCGTGGAGGGGCGCCGGCTTGCCTGATGCCATCCGCGCGCAGCCGGCCAGCCGGCTGCTTGCGGCTCAGCCGGCGATTCTCTTGAGCTCAGCCGGGCGAAGGAGCACCTTGAGCTCGCCCTTCTCGATGCCGGCGAGCCCGCCCTTCTTCATACGCACCTGTGCGCCGGTGAGCGAGTGCACCGCGGCCGAGAAGTCCGGATCATGTCCCACCAGCATCACGTGGTCGCCGAGGCCGGCGGCCAGCGCCTCGGCGTCGAACGGCCCACCGGCCAGCTTGGGCTCGAGCTCGGCCTCCACCCCGAGCGCTTCGCAGGCCAGCTCCGCGGTCTGGGCGGCGCGCACCTTCGGGCTGGTCAGGCACGCCTCCAATTTCACACCCAATGCCGCCAGCGCGGCGCCAGCGGCCTTAGACTGCTCGCGTCCCTTGTCGGTGAGCTTTCGCTCGGCGTCGGGCGAGCCGTCCTCGGCATCTCCGTGTCTGAGCAGCCAAAGCACGCGCATCGGGCACGATAGAGGCTGACGCCATGGAAGCTGTTACCGCACCGCAACAAGCGCCGTCGCTCGACTCCCCGGAGCTGTTCACCAACCGCGAGCTGTCCTGGCTCCAGTTCAACGAGCGCGTGCTCGAGCTGGCCGAGGACGAATCGACCCCGCTGCTCGAGCGCGTCAAGTTCCTGGCCATCTACGCCTCCAACCTCGACGAGTTCTTCATGGTGCGCGTGGCCGGCCTCTACGACCAGGTCGACGCGGGGATCGACGCCCGCGGGCCCGACGGCCTGGCCCCGGGCGAGACGACCGAGCGGATCCTCGAGCGCACGCGCGAGCTGGGCCAACGCCAGTCGCGCCAGTGGGAGGAGCACGTTCGCCCCGCTCTCGTGGAGCACGGAGTCCGGGTGATCGACTGCGCCGAGTGTGACGCCGAGGAGCTCGAGGCGATCGACCGCCAGTTCGTCGAGCAGATCTTCCCCGTGCTGACCCCGCTGGCCGTGGGCCCCGGGCGGCCCTTCCCCTACATATCGAACCTCTCGCTCTCACTCGCGGTGTGGCTGCGCGATCCGGTGTCAGAGCAGGAGATCTTCGCGCGCGTCAAGGTGCCCAAGGAGGTGCTGCCGCGCTTTGTGCCCATCGGACGCGACCTGTTCGTGCCGCTCGAGTCGGTGATCGCTCGCCATCTCGACCAGCTCTTCCCGGGCATGAAGATCCTGCGCCACGACTTCTTCCGTGTGACCCGCGACGCCGACTTCACGGTGTCCGACGAGGCCGACGACCTGCTGCGCGCAGTGGAGGACGAGCTGCGCCGCCGGCGCTTCGGCGAGGTCGTTCGCCTCGAGGCGTCGTCCTCCATGGATCCGGACATGCGCGAGTACCTCGTGCAGCAACTGGCCATCGATGAATCTCAGGTGGTCGACATCGAGGGACTGCTCGACCTCGATGATCTGTGGTCCCTCTACGGAGAGGCGGGCCACCGCGAGCTGCGCGACCCGCCGTGGAAACCGGTCACCCCGCCGGCCTTCGCAGACACCGATGAGGGCAAGGCCGACGTGATGGCCGCCATGCGGGCCGGCGACCTGCTCGTCCACCATCCCTACGAGTCGTTTGCCTCCAGCGTCGAACGCCTTATCCAGCAGGCCGTGGACGACCCTGACGTGCTGGCCATCAAGATGACCGTGTACCGCACGTCGGACGACTCGGAGCTCGTGCCCTCGCTGATCAAGGCCGCCGAGCGGGGCAAGCAGGCCGTGTGTCTGGTCGAGCTCAAGGCGCGCTTCGACGAGAGCCGCAACATCGGCTGGGCGCGCTCGCTGGAGGAGGCGGGCGCCCACGTGGTGCACGGGCTCCCCGGCCTCAAGACGCACGCCAAGGCGCTGCTGATCGTGCGGCGCGAGGGGGACGGCGCGCGGCACTACGTGCACGTGGGCACGGGCAACTACCACGCGAAGACCGCGCGGCTGTACGAGGACTTCGGGCTGTTCACCACCGATCGCGCGCTGGCCGCCGACGTGGCCGAGCTGTTCAACGCGCTGACCGGTGCGGCCCGCTCCCCCGAGTACCGCAAGGCCATCGTCGCGCCCGACCACATGCGCTCCTGGTACCTGGAGGAGGTGGAGCGCACGATCGAGGCGCACGAGCAGGGCCAGGAGACGCGCATCGTCCTCAAGCTCAACTCGCTTGTCGACGCTCAGTGCATCCGCGCGCTCTACCAGGCGTCGCAGGCCGGGGTGCCGGTGGACATCAACGTGCGCGGCATCTGCTGCCTGCGCCCCGGCGTGGCCGGGGTGTCCGAGAACATCCGCGTGATCTCGGTGGTGGGCCGCTTCCTCGAGCACTCGCGCGTGTACGGATTCCACCGCGGCGACGAGCGCTTCTACTGGATGGGGTCGGGCGATCTCATGCCGCGCAACCTCGACACGCGCGTGGAGCTGCTGGTGCCCATCGACGACGAGAAGGCCCGGCGCGAGATCGAGGAGACGATCGAGCTGTGCCTGGCCGACGACACGTTCGCCTGGGAGCTGGGCGCCGACGACAACTGGGAACGCCGGAGCGGGGGCGAGCGCTCGGTGCACCGCGAGCTGACCGAGCGCGCGGTCGAGCGCGCCTCAGCCGAGGGATAGGAGCCGGGGGCTCACGCCCCCGGACCCCCGCTGATTCCTGGCCGGCGAGCTAGGGTCGGCCGGCCGCGAGGCGCTTCTTCAAGGCCAGTACCCGCGCCGCCGACTCGCGGATGCGCTCGCGAAACTCCTCCGAGGCCCGCGCGCGGCGCAGCAGCCAGGGATGGACCTGGTTCCAGCTCGCGCTTCCGGTGGTGAGGATGAGGTCGGTGCCGGCCGCGATCGAGCGTTCGGCCGCCCGGGCGATCCCGGATCGGTCGAGCACGGCCTGAGCCTCGATCGAGTCCGTCACGATCACCCCCTCGAAGCCGAGCTCCTCGCGCAGCAGGCCCGTGACGATGGCCGGGGACTGCGACGCGATCCGGTCGGGGTCCAGGGCCGGGTAGCGGGCGTGAGAGAGCATCACCAGCGGCGCGCCCGCGGCGATCGCCGCCCGGAAGGGCTCGAGGTCGGCGTCGATCTCGCCGGGCACGTCGGCGGAGCCGTCGTCGGTGTTCACCTGAGCCCGGCCCAGGCCGGGGAAATGCTTGGCGGTGGCAGCCACCCCGGCGGAGCTCATGCCCTCGATCGCGCCGCGCGTGGCGGCGCCGACGGCATCGGCGTCGCCGCTGAAGGCGCGCGACCCGAGCGCGGGCGCCGCGCCGCCGGGCACGTCGGCCACCGGCGCGAGGTTCACGTTCACGCCCACGCCGCGCAGCTGGCGGGCCGCCTCCTCGGCGCTCCGCCGCACGGCGGAAGGATCCCCCTGCGCCGGCTGGGCCGCCGCCGGACCGGCCCACCCGACCGTGCGCACGTCGCCTCCCTCCTGGTCGACCATCACGAGCGCGCCGCCGCCGGCCGGGCGCTGCACCGAACGCGTGAGCGCTCGCCACTGCTCCGGGGTGCCGGCGTTGAGCCCGAACAGGATCACGCCGGCCGTCTCGCGGGCGCGCAGGCGACGGCGGACGTAGTCGGGCGCGGCCGGATCGGGGAAGCTCGAGATCGTGACCTGGCCGACCTGCTGACGAAGGCTCAGGCGATCCACCGCCTCGACGGTGCGCCCCTCGGGCGCCTCTTGCGTCGCGGGCTCGGCCCGCTCCGCGGCCTCGTCGTCGCCGCCGCCGGCTCCCACGGCCACCCCCACGACCAGGGCCAGGAGCGCCGCCGCGATGAGCAGGGCCAGCCGCCGCCGGGCGGCCGGATCAGCCGACAGTCGCACCCTTCGAGTCCGGCGGAGCCGCCCCCGAGGCGGCTCGCGACTCACCCTGCTCCTCGAGCCCGGCCCATCTGCAGCCGTCGGCGAGGGCCACAAGGCCGAAGGCCTCGACCGGGCCGAGCGCCCCGGTGCCCTGCAACCCGCCGCTCGCCGCCTGCTCGGCCCCCCAGGCGAGAATTCGGCCGGTGAAGGTGTAGCCGTCGACCCCGGTCAGGTGCACCTCGCACATCTCGCGCCCGGCCGCGTCGTAGGCGATGGCCACGACGTACGAGCCGCTCTTGGCTCGCGCGGCGGCGTCCGGGCCTCCGGTCGAGCCCTTGACGAAGCGCTCGCCCAGCTTCTTGACCACGGTGGCGGCGCCGGGCAGCCCCATGCCCACGGACAGCACCTGCATGGGGCGGGCCAGCGGCCCGAACCAGCCCAGGTAGACGTTGACCTCGCGCAACTGGGGCGAGCTTCGGGGCAGGGCGAAGTGCTCCGAGCCGCCCACCGAGACCGCGTCCTTGTCCTTGCCCTCCACCGAGAACGAGCGAACGCGCTTGGCGCCCCGCTCGCTGCAAATCCGGCCATCGCGAAAGGCGAATCCCGGCTCGGCCAAGGCGCCCACGCTCGAGGCCTGGGTGCCACCGCTCATCGATCCCTTGCCGGTGAAGAAGTAACCGATGTCCACGCGCACGGCGTCCTTGCCCGCGCCGCGCAGCGCGAGGCCGCCGGCCAGGTTGCCGGGCACCCAGTCGTAGCCGAACGAGGTGAGCATGCCCGCGCCCTTGCGCTGCGCGGCCGGCCCGTAGCGCTCGAAGACCTCGCGGATGAAGGCGGGCTCGCCGGTGGAATCGAGGTAGTGCGCGCCCGCGTGGGTGGCCGCCGCGGCGGCCGGCGTTCCCCAGCGCACGAACGGGCCGACCGTGGTCACGAGCACGTCGCCCTCCTCCACCAGCGCGCTCACGCTGCGCGGATCGCTCACGTCGGCCACGACCGTTTCCAGGTCTTGGCCCAGCTTCGCGGCGAGCGCCTCGAGCTTGGTCTTGCTTCGGGCCGCGAGCACCGGGCGCAGGCCGCGCTCCACCATGGCCTCGGCGGTCAGCTCGCCCGTGTAGCCCGTCGCGCCGAAGAGGACGACTCGTCCGGCCACGTGCTCAGCCCGCCGCCGGCCGGCGCTCTTCGAGCACGCTGCGTACACGCTCGAGGGCCTGCGGGGCCGCACGTTCGACCCGCTTGAGGTCCCAGCCGGTCAGGGTGATCAGGCGCACCGGGGTCTTGGCGGTGACGGTGGCGTTGCGCAGCGTGCGCTCGAGCAGCCCCATCTCGCCGAAGAAGTCGCCCGCGCCCATGTCGGTCACGTGCTCCCCGCCGCGCGTGACCTCGACCGAGCCCTCCTCGATCGCCATGAGCTCATAGGAGAAATCGCCCTCGCGCACGAGCACCTTGCCCTCCTCCACCGAGACCTCGTTGGCGAACGGCGCGATCTGGCTGAGTTCCTCGTCCCCCACCTCCGCGAAGAGCGGGATCGACTTGAGCCTGCTGGCGTCCAACGGTGCTTCCTCCTGGGGTTTGCGAGGCCTCGACCTTATCCGAATGCCCCTCTGCTACGTAGGATTCCTAGAGGACTTGATGCTCGCCCGCAATGTCGCCACAGCCGTACTGAGCCGCCTGCGCGAAGGCCGGCTGGAGGTCGCCGAAGCAGCCGGTCGCCGGCATGCCTTCGGGCCAGAGGACTCGCCCCTCAGAGCGTCGGTCCAGCTGCATGACTCGAGCTTCTGGAGCGGCCTCACGCGGGGCAGCCTGGGTCTGGCCGAGAGCTACGGGCGCGGGGGCTGGGACTGCGACGATCTGGTCTCGCTCGTGCGCATGGGCGCCCGCGAGATGCCGCGCGTCGACCGCTGGCGCCGCCCCTTCGTGCCGGTGCTCGACCTGATCAGCCGGGTGCCGCGCAACACCCGCGAGGCCGCCCAACGCCACATCGCGGCCCACTACGACCTCGGCAACCCCCTCTTCGAGCTCTTCCTCGACGACACGATGACCTACTCGTGCGCGGTCTTCGAGGGCCCGGAGGCGACGCTCCAACAGGCCCAGGAGGCGAAGCTCGACCGTATCTGCCGGAAGCTCGAGCTGAGCCCCGCGGACCACGTGGTGGAGATCGGCAGCGGGTGGGGCTCCTTCGCGCTGCACGCGGCGGGCAAGTACGGCTGCCGGGTCACCACCACGACCATCTCGCGCGAGCAGCGCGCGGTGGCCGTCGACCGGGTCCGCGCCGCCGGCCTGGACGACCGGGTCGAGGTGCTGCTGAGCGACTACCGCGACCTGAGCGGCCAGTACGACAAGCTGGTCTCGATCGAGATGATCGAGGCGGTGGGCTGGCAGTACTTCGACACCTTCTTCCGGCGCTGCGGAGAGCTGCTGTCGCCCGGGGGCCTGATGCTCCTGCAGGCGATCACGATCGACGATCGCGCCTACCACGTGGAGAAGGCGTCGCGCTCCTTCATCCGCGAGCTGATCTTCCCCTCGGGCTGCCTGCCGTCGCTGGAGGTGATCTCCCGCTGCGTCTCGCGCTCCACCGACATGAGCGTGGTCGACCTCGAGGACATCACCGCCCACTATCCGGAGACGCTCCAGCGGTGGCGCTCGGAGTTCCTGGGCGCGTCGGCGCGCGCCGAGGCGCTGGGCTACGACAGGCGCTTTCGTCGGCTCTGGGAGCTTTACTTCTCTTACTGCGAAGGCGGCTTCCGGGAGCGGCGGATCGGAACAGTGCAAACTCTGTTGGCCAAGCCGGGCTTCAAGGGGGCGGCGCTCCAGCGCGAGCCGTCCCTCGTGGCAGCCGGAAGCTGAGACAGGCATGCTCAACCACCTACGCCGCGGCAGCGGAGAACCACTCGTGCTCATCCACCCGCTCGGGGCCGAGCTCGTGGTGTGGGAGCCGGTGATGGCGCGTCTCGCCCGCGAGCGCGACGTGATCGCCGTCGATCTGCCCGGCTTCGGGGGCTCGCAGGCGCTCGCCAACGGCGGAGCGTCAACTCCCCAGGCGCTGGCCGGCGCGGTCGTGTCGTTCCTGGACGAGCTGGGTCTCGGGCGGGTGCACGTGGCGGGCAATTCGCTGGGTGGCTGGGTCGCACTCGAATTGGCCAAGGCCGGACGCGCCCTGTCGGTGGCCGGCCTGTGCACGGCGGGCTTCTGGAAGCGCCCGCTCGGGCCGCGGCCCGGCGGCGACGTACGCCGCGCGGGGCGAGCCCTCCTGCCGATCCTCCCCACCCTGCTGCGCTCGGTGCGCGGCCGGCGGCTGTTGCTCAGCTCCTCGGTCGCGTGGCCCGACCGCGTGCCCCCCGACGCCGCCACGCGACTGGTTCGCTCCTACATCTGCTCTCCCGGCTTCGACGGGGCCAACAGCGCCATGCGGACCGACGTCTTCTCTGGCGTGGAGGACATCCGCGTGCCGGTCACGCTCGCCTGGGCCGAGCACGATCGCCTCGTGCAGCGCCCGGCCACCAAGGTTCCGGAGTGGCGGACGGTCACGCTTCACGGCTGCGGCCACATCCCCACCTGGGACGACCCGCACCAGGTGTCGCGGCTGCTGTTGCTGGCCAGCGCCTAGACGGCGCCGGCACTACAGCTCGCGGCGCGCGTACTTCGTGACCAGCTCGCGGGCCCGTTGCGAGGGCCCGCGCTCGTCCCACTTACCCGGCTCGATCTCCTCGGAGACCTCGAGGTCTCGCTCGAACTGCTCGTGCAGCTCGCTCGCGAAGCGGGGGCTCTGGACGCATAGGGCGATTTCGTCGTGCAGCTGAAAGGAGCGGTTGTCGAAGTTGATCGAGCCGACGCAGGACCACGCGTCGTCGATCACCAGCGACTTCGCGTGCAGCATGGTGGGGCCGTACTCGAAGAGGCGAATGCCCACCTCGAGCAGCTGCTCGTAGGCGGCCCGGCCCGCGGTGCGCACGAACTCCTTGTCGATGTGCGACCCGGGCACCAGGATGCGCATGTCCACACCGCGCTCGGCGGCCTCGACCAGCGCGTCCGTGAAGGCGGGCCGGGGAACGAAGTAGGCCGAGGTGAGCTCGATCTTCTCCTTGGCCGAGGCGAGCGCCAGGTAGATGAGCGCCTCGGCGTTCGTATCGCCGACCGTGGCGCTGGAGCGCACCACCTGCATCGGCCCACCGTCCTCGACCTCGTCGAGCTCGGGCAGGTAGCGATCGCCGGCCAGCACGTTGCCCGTGCCCTCGAGCCAGTTCTCGGCGAAGGCGCCCTGGAGCCCACGCACCACCGGTCCGCGAACGCGCACGTGGGTGTCGCGCCAGTGGTCGGGGTCCTGCGCGTTGCCGCTCCACTCCTCCGCGATGCCCACGCCGCCCGTGAAGCCCACCTTGCCGTCGACGATCAGCAGCTTGCGGTGGGTGCGGTTCTCGAGGCGCCGGACCGCGTAGAGCTTGAGCGGGCGAAACCAGCAGAAGTTCACCCCGGCGGCACGCATCTTCTCCACGAGCTCGCGCTCCATCTGCGCACCGCCGAGGGCATCGATGATCACGTTGCACTCGACCCCGGCGCCGGCGCGCTCGCACAGGGCATCCGCCACCTCGATGGCGACGTCGCCCTTCCAGTAGGCGTACGTAAGGAGATTGATGGTCTCCTCGGCGTCGCGCAGGGCCTCGATGTAGGCGGGGAAGATCTGGTCGCCGTTCACCAGCAGGTCGAGGTCGTTGCCGTAGGACACCGGCGCTCCGGTGAGCGCCTCGCACGCGCGCAGGAAGTTCGGCTCGGCCACGTCGACCTCGCCGCACAGCGTGTAGCCGTGGCCGCTCTCGCGGCGGTGGCGCAGGCTGTCGGCCGCGTACCAGGCGCCGCCTGCCGCGGCCAGCCCGGCCGGCCATGCGTAGCGCGCCACGTGCCTGGCGTCGCGTCGCGCCGGCCAGCCGTTGATCCGAGGTGCCCCCGCCACCCCGCGTAGCTACCCGATGCCGGCGCCGCGCAAGCGCTTTTCTAGGATCAGGGTCTCCATGGGCGTGGCCCCACCCCCCTCAGTGGCGTCCGGCGTGATCGATCGCGTGCGCTCGGACATGCGCTCGCAGCGGGCCGCTCGCGGCGCCTGGCCCGCGGGCGAGCTCTCGTTCAGCATCCGGCGCACACGCGAGTTCGAGCGCGATCCGCTCCCGCTGCTGTTGCGCTGCCACGAGCGCTTCGGCCCGGTGTTCACGATCCGCCTGCTCTACGCGCCGATCGTGTTCGCGCTGGGGCCGGAGGCCAACCACTACATCACCGTCTCGCACGCCTCCAACTTCCGCTGGCGCGACGGCGGCCTGGGCGATCTCATCCCGCTCCTGGGCGACGGCCTGCTGACCACCGACGGCGACTATCACCGGCGCGCGCGCCACATCATGCTGCCGGCGTTTCACCGCGAGCAGCTCGCGGCCTCGACCAGCATCATGAACGAGGAGGCCGAGCGGGCCCTGGCCGGCTGGCGGCCCGGAGATCGGCTCGACCTCTACACCTGGACCCGGCGCCTGGCGCTGCGGGTGGCCATGCGAGCGCTCTTCGGCTTCGATCCCGGCCACAGTGCGCGCGACGCCGAGATGGCCGCCCAGTTCGAGGAGGCCCTCGGCTTCTGGGGCAGGGAGTACGCGGTGCAGATGCTCCGTGGCCCCGGCTCACCGTGGCGGGCGATGAACCGCGCCCGGGCCCAGCTCGATGCGGTGATCTTCGCCGAGATCGCGCGCCGCCGCTCGAGCGGCGAGCGAGGGGCGGACATCCTCAGCCTGCTGCTCGACGCGGTCGACGACGACGGGTCGGGGCTCTCCGACCAGGAGCTGCGCGACCAGGTGATGACGCTGCTCTTCGCCGGGCACGACACCACCACCTCCACCGTCACCTTCCTGTTCTACGAGCTGGCGCGCAACCCGCACGAGCTCGAGCCGCTGGTGACCGCCGGCGAGGACCCCGCGCCGCTCGACATGGCGGTGGACGAGACGCTGCGCATGTATCCCCCCGCCTGGATAGGACCGCGACGCTCGATCGAGGCGTTCGAGCTGTGCGGCGTCTCAGTGCCGGCGGGCGTGAACGTGAACTACTGCTCGTGGGCCAGCCACCACCTGCCCTCGGTCTTCCCCGACCCGGCGCGATTTCGGCCCTCGCGATTCGCGCCCGAGGCCAAGGCGGCGCTGCCCAAGGGCGCCTACGTGCCGTTCGGCGGCGGGTCGCGCACGTGCATCGGCATGCGCTTCGGCCTGCTCGAGGTCAAGGCGATCGCCGCCGCGATCCTGCGGCGTTTCCGGCTCGAGCTCGCCGAGCCCCGGCGCGAGCTGTCGATTCGCCAGATGCCGACCCTCTCGCCGCGCGGCGGCATGCCGATGATGGTGCGCGAGCCCTGACGATGGGCGGTGCCTGGCTCGAACAGGCGACCTCCACGGTGTAAACGTGGCGCTCTGCCAACTGAGCTAACCGCCCGCAGGGCGAGTCTAGTATCAGGCGGAGTGAACGTACGGCTGTTCTGGAAGGCGCTGGGAGTGCAGGCCGCGGTGCTGGCCGTGCCCTTCGTACTGCTCGCGCTCACGGTGGATCGCAGCTTCTTCGAGGACTGGGGATGGCTGACCGGTCCCGTGGTTTGGCTGGCCGCCTCGGCCGTGACGGCCCGGATCCTGTCCCTGCCGCTCCCCTACGCGCTCTTCTCCGCGGTGGCGGGCGGGGTCGCGGGAGCGATCGTGTTCCTGGCCGCCTCCCACGGGGCGGGCATGGTGGCGGCGCTGCTGGTGTTCGCGGCGTCGTGTGGGAGCTACGACACCGAGGCTGATAGGGGCGACGGGATTCGAACCCGCGATCCCCGGCGTGAAAGGCCGGTGTCCTGAACCGCTAGACCACGCCCCCGAGGTGGGACGATTGTATGCACGTCGTGCGCGAGCATTGCGAACAGTGCCCCCTCAGTACGGCGCCACGAACTCGTCCCAGCCCAGCTTCGGTGGCTGCTCGGGCAGCCTCAGCACGCCCATGTCGCCGCTGCCGCCGGGCACCCCGCGCGCGACTCGGCGGCGGCGCCACCGAAAGGCATTGGGCAGCGCGGAGGGCTCGAGGCGGGCGCCCAGGTTTCGCTCCGCGTAGGCCACGGCCATGCGCACCGACGGCATCCACATGTCGTCGACTACCACGAGCCTGCCTGGCTCGAGGAGGCGGGTCATGAAGTAGAGGTCGAGGAAGACGCCCTCGAACCTGTGGTCGCCGTCGATGAACGCGAAATCGAACCGGCGGCCCTCGGAAAACAGCCTCGGCAGGGCGAGCTGGCTCTCCTGCTCGATCACCTCCACCGCGCCGGCCACGCCGGCGTCCTCGAAGCGTGCGAAGGCCCGCTCCGTTCCATGACTCCTGCTGAAAAGGGTCGATCGCGACGTGGCTCCCGTCGCGCTTCAGCACGGCCTGGCACATGAAGAGCGCCGACAGCCCGAGCGCGAGGCCGACCTCGATGGTGCGCTCCGCCCGCTCGCCGACTGCGAGATCCCTCAGCGCCTCCCCGTCGGCTCGCTCGACGCTGTGGGGCATCAGCTCGCGCGCGCGTCCGTCCTGGGTGAGGAGCGTGCCGCGGCGGTAGGCCTCGTCGATGAATGCGGACACTTCGACACCCGTCATGATCTAGGCAACGGCCCCTGTAGCTCAATGGCTAGAGCAAGCGCCTTTTAAGCGCAAGGTTGGAGGTTCGAGTCCTCCCGGGGGCATTCTGTCGAGGCTGGACGAGGCGCGTCAGGCCGCGGTCGGCGCGCGCAGCGGCTTCGTCGAGCGCTTCGCCGTCAGCACCGCATCGAGCAGCCCCGGGAAGCGCGCCTCGAGGTCGTCGGAGCGCAGCGAGAGCAGCCGCTTGCGCCCGTCGAGGCGAGTTCGCACGAGGCCGGCCTCGCGCAGGACGCGGAAGTGATGAGAGAGCGTCGCCTTCGAGAGCCCGAGCTCGAACATGCCGCACGACGGCTCGTCACCGTCGGCCAGCCGGCGGACGATCTCGAGCCGGGCGGGGTCGCTCAGGGCGTGCAGGACGCCCGGAAGTTCGAGCTCTGCACGTGATGGATGGTGGGGCTCTCTCACAGGGAAGGCCTCGCCGGTGAGTCTAGCGACTGTTCGATAGACGTCGAAGGGCTAGTGGCGGAAGTGACGGCGCGCGGTGAAGACCATCGCGACGCCGCTCGCGTCGCACGCTTCGATCACCTCGGGGTCGCGCTGGGAGCCGCCGGGCTGAATGATCGAGCGGATCCCGGCGTCGATCGCCAGCTGGGGACCGTCGGCGAACGGGAAGAAGGCATCGGATGCCATCGCGGCGCCGGCGAGGTCGCGTTCCGCCGCGCGCGCCTTTTCGATCGCCAGGCGCACGGCGTCGACCCGGCTCATCTGCCCGGCCCCGATTCCCGCCGTCCCGAGGCCCTTGGCCAGCACGATGGCGTTCGAACGCACGTGCTTGGACACCCTCATCGCGAACAGCAGCTCGCCCCACTCCTCCTCGGTCGGCTTGCGCTCGGTGACCACGCGCATCTCGGCTCGCTCCTCGAGGCCAGTGTCGCGGTCCTGCACCAAAAGCCCGCCGCGGACCCGCTTCACGTCGTGCTCGGTCACCGCCGTGCGGCGGCGCTCCTGGTTCTCGAGCAGGCGAATGTTGGCCTTTTGCTCCAGCAGCTCCAGGGCGTCGTCGTCGTAGCCGGGAGCGAAGACCAGCTCCACGAACATCCCGGCGAGGCGCTCGGCGAGCGCGAAGTCGATGCGGCGGTTGAAGCACATGACGCCTCCGAAGGCGCTCTGCTCGTCGGTGGCGAGCGCCTTGACGAACGCGTCCTCGGCTCCGAATCCCACGGCCACCCCGCAGGGGTTGTTGTGCTTGATGATCGCGGCCGCCGGCAGCTCGAAGTCCTCTATGAGGCGGCGGCCGGCATCCAGGTCGAGCAAGTTGTTGAGCGACAGCTCCTTGCCGTGGAGCTTCGACACCATCGAGGTGAGGTGCGTGCGTGAGCCGATCTCCGAGTAGTAGGCGGCGCGCTGGTGGGGATTCTCCCCGTACGGGAGGTCGAGCACCTTCTCGAAGCCGCGCATGTACTGGGTCGGGAAGTCCTCCTCGCGCTCGCCGAACCAGCGCGAGATGGCGACGTCGTAGCGCGCGGTGTACGAGAACGCCTCGCCGGCCAGGCTCTCACGGGTGCGGCCCGACAGCTTGCCCTCGTTCTCGCGCAGCTCCTCCAGAACCGCGTCGTAGCTCTCGGGCGAGGTGACGACCGCCGTGAAGGCGAAGTTCTTTGCCGCCGCGCGGATCAGCGCCGGGCCGCCGACGTCGATGTTCTCGACGATCTCGCGGTCCTCGACTCCGCGCCGCGACGACACCCGCTCGAACGGGTAGAGGTTCACGCACAGGAGGTCGATGGGCTCGATCTCGTGCTCGTTGAGCGTGTCGACGTGGGTCTCCTCGGAGCGCACCGCGAGCAGCCCGGCGTGGATCCGGGGGTTGAGAGTCTTCACCCGGCCGTCCAGGATCTCCGGGAAGCCGGTCACGTCCTCGACCGACGTGGTCTGGATGCCCTCCCCCGACAGCGCGCTCGCCGTGCCGCCGGTCGAGATGATCTCGACGCCCATCTCCGCCAGGCCCCGGGCGAACTCGACCAGCCCACGCTTGTCCGACACGCTCAGCAGGGCGCGCCGGATGCGCACGTCCCCGGCCGCCGTCAGCTCGGTGCCGCGCGGCTCAATCGCCATCGGCGATCAGCATCACTCGGGGTCGGGCGGGATCCGGGTGCACACGCCCTCGGGCAATCAACCGCACTGCTCGGGGCAGGAGCCGGTGTTCGACGTCATGGACACGCTGTTCTATATCGGCGATGGCCGCAGGATACGAAAGCCCCAGTGCCTCTTGGAGGAGGACGGGACCCGTGTCCATGCCCCCGTCGACGTAGTGGATGGTCACACCGGTCACCTTGACCCCGTACTCGACCGCCTGTTCGATCGCGCCCAGGCCCGCGAAGGCGGGGAGCAGCGAGGGGTGGACGTTGATGACGCGCCCGGCGAAGCGGCTGATGAACTCCGGCCCGAGGAGCTCCATCCAGCCGGCGAGCACCACCAGCTGCACGCCCCGCTCTTCGAGCCAGTCGCCGAGCGCGGTGTCGCGCGCCTCCCGGGCGCCCCCGTCGGCGAGGGAAAACACGCCCGTCTCGATTCCCGCCCGCTCTGCACGCTTCAGTCCGCGGGCATCCGAGCGTGAGGCAGCCACGGCGGCGATCTCGATCTCGGCCCCGTGTACCTGGTCGATGAGCGCCTGCAGGTTCGTGCCGCTGCCCGAAACCAGGACGGCGATTCGAAACGCCTCGTCCACTACACAGCGGGCAAGGCCACGGCCGGCATGCGCAGTACCGGGTAGGCGCCGCCGGTGGTCTCCAGGCGGCCGGCCTCGATCAGCTCGTCGACCCGGGCGAGTATGTCGGCGCGGCGCATCCTCGACGACGTGCCGTAGGCGGGCAGCCCGTCGTAGGAGTTGCGCTGGAGCTTCTTGCTGCGCCCGCCGTGAAGAATCTCGGCACAGGTGGTCCGCCCCACCGCCGGCCGGGCCGTCTGCGCCACGGAGAAGATCGCGTCGTCCAGGCTTTCGATCTCCTGTGGATCGGGCTCCGGAGCGGTGGGCACCAGGGTGGGGTCGCAGATGTCGCAGCACGCCTCGCCGCCGCCGACCGCCGTCTGCTCCCCGAAGTGACGAAGGATCGCCTCGCGCCGGCAGCTGTCGCGCTCGACGTAGGCCCAGATCTCGCGGTACTGGCGCCAGCGGGCGCGAGAGCCCTCCTCGAGCGAGGATCGGCACAACGCGGACGCGCGACCGTCGAAGCGGCCGAGCACCCGTCCGGCGATCCGGTCGGGAGCCGAGGGGGTGGGAGAGATCACGCCCGCGCGCGTGAGGTGCCCGAGCAGGGCGCGCAGGCGGTCGCCATCGCCGGCCAGTGATCGCGTGAGCTCGTAGGCGTCGAGCACATAGCGGCCGTCGCCGTCCGCGGACGCCGCGATCCGGTCGGCGAGCCAGCCGGGGAGCCCCTCGTCGACCTCGTCGCGCTTGATGAAGTGCACGTGCAGGGCCTTGTCCCGGTTCTCGGCCAGCAGAAGGGCCCGGGCCGGCGCTCCGTCGCGCCCCGCGCGCCCCGCCTCCTGGTAGTAGGCCTCGAGCGACGAGGGAACGGTGGCGTGGATCACGGTGCGCACGTTGGCTTTGTCGACGCCCATTCCGAACGCGTTGGTGGCGCAGATGATCCGCACGTCGTCGGCAAGGAACCGGCGCTGTACCGACGCGCGATGCTCGCGATCGAGCCCCGCGTGGTAGGCCACCGCCTCCTCGCCGAGCGCCTCGCCGAGCTCGCCCGCGATCTCCTCGGAGCCCGCGCGCGTGCCCGCGTAGACGATCGCGGGCAGGGCATCGGGCCTGCGCAGGGCCTCGGCCACGAGCAGGCGTTTCTCGTGACCCGCCGGCCGCGCGACGGTGAAGGCGATATTCGGGCGGTCGAAGCCGGTGGCCACTCGCAGCGGGTCGCGCAGCCGCAACCGCTGCACCACGTCAGCGGCCACCCGCGGCGTGGCCGTGGCCGTGGAGGCCAGCAGGGCACGCGCGCCGAGCCGGCGCGCGGCGTCGGCGAGCCGGAAGTAGTCGGGGCGGAAGTCGTGCCCCCACTGCGAGACGCAGTGCGCCTCATCGACCACGAAGAGGCCGACCCGGGCGTCGGACATGCGCTCGAGGAACCCGGGCGCGCCGAAGCGCTCGGGCGCCACGTAGAGCAGGCGCAGCTCGCCCGCTGCGGCGCGCCGCAGCGACTCCGCGTTGTTCGCGCCGCTCTGCTGGGCGTTGACGAGCGCCACCCGGTCGCCCAGGCCGCGCGCGGCGAGCGCCTCGACCTGGTCCTGCATGAGCGCGACGAGCGGCGACACCACGACGGTCAGGTCGTCGCGCAGCAGCGCGGGCAGCTGGTAGCAGAGCGACTTGCCCGAGCCCGTGGGCATGACCACCAGAACGTCGCGGTCGCTCAGCGCGGCGGAGCACGCCTCCCGCTGGCCGCGACGAAATTCGCGAAAGCCGAACAGCGAATGGAGGGCGGATTCGAGGTTCATCGCAAGAGAGGCCACAGTAGCGCCGCATCCGGCCGTAGTGAGCTGGCTTTTGCACGCTTGTCACACCGTTCACCCGCGCGTGCGGATTGGGCCCCGAATGAACCCCGGCGGGGGTTCACTGCGAAACCCCCTACAGCCCAGGGAGAGCGGCAACGGAGCAGGGGCCGCCGACCCTCAACCCAAGTACGGGAGGACCCTTTATGAAAGCCACGCTCAAGCTGTCCGCCGCCGCCGCGGCGGTCTCGCTCATGCTCGTGCCCGCCGTGAGCGCCGGCCACGACGACGATGGCCGCGACTGGCGCGGCCACGACCTCGACGTAACCGGCCTGACCGCCGACGGCCGCCTCATCTCCTTCGAGGACGACAGCCCCGGCCGCGCGAAGACCGAGGGCAAGATCCGCGGCCTGGTCACCGACACCAAGATCGTCGGCCTCGACTACCGGCCCGCCTCGGGCAACGACGGCGACAACGGCGACCTCTACGGTCTCGGTGACCGCGGCGGCGTCTACGTGATCGACGACGACAACGGCAAGGCCACGCTGCGCTCGCGGCTGAACGTCGCCCTCGAGGGCACGTCCTTCGGCGTCGACTTCAACCCGACCGTCGATCGCCTGCGCGTGATCAGCGACACCGGCCAGAACCTGCGTGTGAACGTCGACGACGGGACCACGATGACCGACGCCCGGCTGACCTACCCCGCCGTGCCCCCGGCCACCACGCCCACGATGGCCATGGGAGTGACCGGCGCCGCCTACACCAACAACGACGCCGACCCCAACACGGCCACCACGCTCTACGACATCGACTCGATGCTCGACCAGACCGTGATCCAGTCGCCGGCCAACGCCGGGCTGCTGGCGGCGACCGGGAAGCTGACGGTCGACACCAACTCCACGGTCGGCTCGGACATCTACAGCACCGTGCGTGACGGCACCACCGTCCGCGTGCAGGGCTTTGCCTCGCTGACCGTCGGCGGGCAGAGCGGCTTCTACAAGATCAAGCTGTTCAGTGGCCGCGCGTCATCGCAGGGAAGCTTCAGCTCCCGCAACCAGGTGACGGCCATCGCCATTCCCCTGAACCAGCGCTAAGCCGAGTACAGATGCAGCAACGGGGGGCCGGCCTTGCGCCGGCCCCTCAGCCTTTTCAGGACCGCAGGACGGCCAGCTCTTCGAGCGCGAACTTGCCGTTGGCCGCGTCGGTGCGGGCCAGCGGATAGTCGCCCGAGAAGCAGGCGTCGCAATGGGTCTCGCGCGTGGAGCGGATCGCCTCGTAGACCCCGTCCAGCGACAGGTAGGCGAGCGAGTCGCAGTCGAGCTCCTCGGCGATCTCCTGCTCGGTGCGCCCGTGGGCCACCATCTCCTGGGTGGTCGACATGTCGATGCCGTAGTGGCAGGGGTGGCGGATCGGGGGCGCGGAGATGCGCATGTGGATCTCGAGCGCGCCGGCGCCGCGCAGCATCTGCACGATCTGCCGGGTGGTGTTGCCGCGCACGATCGAGTCGTCGACCACCACGAGCCGCTTCCCCTCGACCACCTCGCGCAGCGGGTTGAACTTCATGCGCAGTCCGTGCTTGCGCAGCTCCTGGCCGGGCTGGATGAAGGTGCGCGCGACGTAGCGGTTCTTGATCAGCCCGTCGTCGCGCGGGATCCCCGAAGCGCGCGAGTAGCCGCTCGCCGCCGGGTTGCCCGAGTCGGGCACGGCGATCACCACGTCGGCCTCCACCGGGGACTCGCGGAACAGGATCTCGCCCATCTTGCGCCGCGAGACCTGGGTGCGGTTGCCCTCGAGGATCGAGTCCGGGCGGGCGAAGTAGATGTGCTCGAACACGCAGAAGGCCCGGCGCTCGGACTCCACGATCTGGCGTGTTTCGATCCCATGGGCGCCGAGAGAGACCATCTCGCCCGGCGCCACCTCGCGCACCAGCTCGGCGCCGATGATGTCGAAGGCGCAGCTCTCCGAGGCCACGCACCAGCTGTCGCCGAGCCGGCCCAGCGACAGCGGCCGCAGGCCGGCCGGGTCGCGGAACGCCATCACGGTGTCCTTGGTCATCACCACGGTGGAGAACGCGCCCTCGAGCTGGGGCATCACCTCGGCCAGCGCGTCCTCGATGCGCGGCGCCTCGTGAGTCGAGAGCAGTGCGGCGATGATCTCCGAATCCGAGGTGCCGCGAAACTGCACCCCGCGCGCGGACAGCTCGGCGTGCAGCTCGACCGCGTTGATGAGATTGCCGTTGTGCGCCAGGGCGACCTGGCGGCGATCCGAGCGCCAGACCGGCTGGGCGTTCTCCCAGGCCGACGAGCCGGTGGTCGAGTAGCGCACGTGGCCCACGGCGATCTCGCCCTGCAGGGCCCGCAGCTTCTCCTCGTCGAAGACCTGGGAGACGAGCCCGAGGTCGCGGACGGTCATGATGTGCCCGCCCTCGCTGGTGGCTATGCCCGCCGACTCCTGCCCGCGGTGCTGAAGCGCGAAGAGGGCGAAATAGGCGAGTCGCGCAACCTCCGAGCCGGGCGCGTAGACGCCGAAGACGCCGCACTCGTCGCGAGGTCCGTCGCGATGGTCGAGCTCTGGATTCATGGAAGAGGAGGCGAAGCCGCGCACGGCTCCCGCCCGCCGGGCAAGCGTACCAGCGGTGCCCGTCGCCTCAGCCAGGTATGAAGGCGCTCGGGATCGCGCCCTCATAGGTCTCGCGAAGTCGCTCGACCGAGAGCGAAAGCATTCCCTCCACCATCAGCGCATCTCCCTCCACTGAGCCGATCAACCGCGCGCCCTGCACCGCGTCCACGGCCTCGGCCGACCCGGCGATCACCACACCGCCCGGACCCTCACCGAACAACGACGCCTCATCGGTCCTGAGTTCAAGACGCGCGCCGAATCCGCCCTCGATGCAGCACTCCGCGATCGCCACCAGCAGCCCGCCCTCGGACACATCGTGCACGGTGGGCAGCGATCCGCCGCGCACCGCCGCGCGCAGCGCCTCCAGCGCGCGTGCCTGCTCCTCGAGATCCACCACGGGCAGCGAGTTCGACAGCGTCCCGCGGAGCTTCTCCAGCTCCGAGCCCTCCAGGGCGGGCGTGAACGGCCCGACCACCGCGATCGCGTGCCCCTCGGCGGCGAAGCCGGTCCGCGGCACGGCCGCCGGGTCGGGCAGCTTGCCCACCATGCCCACCACCGGCGTGGGATAGATCGGCCCCTCGCCGCCTTCGTTGTAGAGCGAGACGTTGCCGCCCACCACCGGCACGCCCAGGGCGAGGCAGGCGTCGCGCAGCCCCGCCACCGATTGCGTGAGCTGCCAGGCGATGTGGCCCTTCTCGGGGTTGCCGAAGTTGAGGCAGTTGGTCAGCCCGAGTGGCTCGGCCCCCACGCAGGCCAGGTTGCGCGCGCACTCGAGCACCGCCTCCACGGAGCCGGTATACGGATCGCAGGCCACGCGCCGGCCGTTGCCGTCGATCGACACCGCGATCGCCCCGCTGCCGCCGTCGCGCTCGAGCATCAGCACGGCGGCGTCGGCGCTCGCCGGGCGGCGAGCGGTGCGCGACCCGACGATCGGGTCGTACTGCTCGTAGGCCCAGCGCTTGGAGGCGATGCTGGGCGCGGCCAGCAGGGCCAGCAGCAGCTCCTCGGGGCTCTCGCTGCCGCCCAGGCGGCGCGGCGGGTCGGGATAGACCGGCTCGGACGGCTCGGCGGGCTCGAGGTCGTAGAGCGGGCAGTCGTCCACAAGCGCCTCCACCGGCATGTCGCCCACCAGCTCATCGCCGTCGAACACGCGCAGGCTCCGGGTGTCGGTGACCGCGCCGATCGGCGTGGCGCGCACGTCCCAGCGCTCGCACACCTCGGTCAGCTCCTCGAGGCGAGTCGGCTCGATCACGCAGAGCATCCGCTCCTGCGACTCGGAGATCATGATCTCGAAGGGCTCCATGTCCGCCTCGCGCAGCGGCACGCGCGACACGTCGATGTCGAGTCCGACCTCGCCCTTGGAGGCCATCTCCGAGGACGAGGAGGAGAGCCCGGCCGCGCCCAGGTCCTGCAGCGACGCCAGCGTGTCCGCGTCGAGCAGCTCCAGGCAGCACTCCACCAGCTTCGACTCCTCGAAGGGGTCGCCGATCTGCACGGTCGGGCGCTTGGACGCGTCCTCCGCGGAGAGCTCGGCGCTGGCCAGCACCGAAGCGCCGCCGATCCCGTCGCGCCCGGTCCGCGCGCCCAGCAGAACGAGCAGGTTGCCCACACCGGCGGCCGCGCTGCGGATCAGGCGCTCGCGTGGCGCGATCCCCACGCACATGGCGTTGACCAGGCAGTTCTGCTCGTACGCGGACTCGAAGAAGACCTCGCCGCCCACGGTGGGCACACCGATCGAGTTGCCGTAGTGGCCGATGCCCTTGACCGCCCAGTCGAAGAGAAAGCGCGAGCGGGGCGAGTCGAGCTCGCCGAACCGCAGCGAGTCGAGCACCGCGATCGGCCGCGCGCCCACCGCGAAGATGTCGCGCAGGATGCCGCCCACGCCGGTGGCCGCCCCCTGGAACGGCTCGACCGCGCTCGGGTGGTTGTGCGACTCGACCTTGAAGGCCACGGCCAGGCCATCGCCCACGTCGACCACGCCCGCGTTCTCGCCCGGCCCCATCAGCAGGTGCGGGCCCTCCACCGGCAGCTCGCGCAGCAGCTTCTTGGAGTGCTTGTAGGCGCAGTGCTCGGACCACATGAGCGAGAACACCGCCAGCTCGAGCGGATTGGGATCGCGGCCGAGGCGCTCGACGATGCCTTCGTACTCGGCGTCGGTCAGGCCGAGCTCACGGTGGGGAGCCGCGGCTGAGCCGCTCACGCTCACGCGACCGAGGCCAGGCAAACCGACTCGAACAACCGGCCGCCGTCGGCGGAGCCGGTGAGCGGGTCGACCGCGTGCTCAGGATGCGGCATCAGCCCGACGACGTTGCCCTGGGCGTTGCACACGCCGGCGATGTCGTCCTGCGCGCCGTTGGGGTTCTGCCCCGGCGCGTAGCGGAGCACCACCTGCTCACTGGAAATATTCGGTGCGTAGTAGCAGCCGCTCGTGTGCTTCACGGGCACCGAGAGCACGTCCCCAGGCTCACACGCGCGCGTGAAGGGTGTGCCGGCGTGCTCCACGATGAGGTCGACCTGACGGCACACGAAGCGCAGCGAGCGGTTGGGCAGCAGCGCGCCGGGCAGCAGGCCCGCCTCGCACAGCACCTGAAAGCCGTTGCAGATGCCGAGCACCGGGCCGCCGCCGCGGGCGAAGTCGATCACCGACTCCATCAGCGGCGAGAAGCGAGCGATCGCGCCCACGCGCAGGTAGTCGCCGTAGGAGAAGCCCCCGGGCACCACCACCGCGTCCACGCCGCCGAGGTCGCGGTCCTTGTGCCACAGCAGCTCGGCCTCGCCGAAGCGGCGGCAGGCCAGGAGGGCGTCGACCTCGTCGCAGGAGCCGGGGAAGCGAACGACGCCGAACCTCATGCCGCCTCCTGCACCTCGTAGTCCTCGATCAGCGGGTTGGCCAGCAGCTGCTCGCACATCTCGGGAACGCGCGCGGGATCGTCGACGTCGAGCTCGATCAGGCGCCCCACGTGCACGTTGCTCACTCCCTGGAAGCCGAGGGCGGGCAGCGCGCCCTCCACGGCCTGGCCCGATGGGTCGAGGATCCCTTCCTTCGGGCGAATCAGCACCCGCACCCTCAAGCTGAGCGCTCCAGCCAGCGCTCGAACGGCTCGCCGGCGATGCGCTCGTAGGCCTCGACGTAGAGATCGCGGGTGCCCTCGACCACCTCGGCGGGCAGCTCGGGGGCGGGCGGCGACTTGTCCCAGCCCGAGCCCGCCGCCCAGTCGCGCACGAACTGCTTGTCGAAGCTGGGCTGCCCGCGGCCGGGCTCGTAGGTGTCGGCGGGCCAGAATCGTGACGAATCGGGTGTGAGCACCTCGTCGCCCAGCACGATCGTCCCGTCGGCGCGGCGGCCGAACTCGAACTTCGTGTCCGCGAGGATGATCCCGTGCTCGCGCGCGTGCTCGGCGCCGAGCTCGTAGACGGCCAGCGAGAGCCGCCGCAGCTCCTCGAGCAGCGGGCGGTCGCCGACTATCTCCGCGGCGCGGTCGAAGTCGACGTTCTCATCGTGGTCGCCGAGCTCCGCCTTGGTGGCCGGTGTGAAGATCGGCTCCGGCAGCTGGTCGGACTCGCGCAGGCCGGCCGGCAGCTCGATTCCGCAGACTCCCCCGGTGGCGCGGTAGTCCTTCCAACCCGAACCGGTGATGTAGCCGCGCACCACACACTCCACCGGAACCATCTCGAGGCGTTCGACCAGCATGGCCCGGCCTCGGTGCTGTTCGGGCACGTCGGTGTAGGACAAGAGATGATTGGGGCAGATGCCCTCGGTCCTGTCGAGCCAGAACGCGGTCAGCCCGGTCAGCACCTTGCCCTTGTCCGGGATGGGTGTGGGGTGAACGACGTCGTACGTGGAGATGCGGTCGGAGGCCACCATGAGCAGGCGGCCATCGGCCGCCTCGTAGATGTCGCGGACCTTCCCCTGGGAGATGAGCGCGGCGGGTTCGCTCACGAAGGGCGAGGCTACCAACGCCGCCGGGCGGGTAGGTCCCTCCGGTGAGGGTCGTAAAGCGCACTTTGCTGGCTTTTTACGACGACCAGATGACCCACCATGCGGCGGCACTCACCTACTACGTGCTGATGTCGCTCTTTCCCGCCGCGCTGCTGGGACTGTCGCTGCTCGGGGTGCTGGGTGAGTACCCACGTACCTACAACGCGATCTTCAACTACCTGCAGGACGTGGCGCCCGCGTCGCTGATAGATCCACTCGACCGCTCCCTGCGCAAGGCCTTCCTCAGCAAGGGCACCGCCACCACCACGCTGGTGATCAGCATCGTCCTCACCCTGTACGGCACCACCGGGGCGCTCGAGGCGGCGCGCCGCGCGCTCAACGTGGCCTTCGAGCTGAGCGGCAGCGGCCGCAGCTTCCTGCGCCGCAAGGCGATCGACATCATGTCCACGTTCGTGCTGCTGGTGCTGGTTCTCGCCTCGCTGGTCCTCGTGTTCGTGGGCGGGGGGTTCGCCGAGGACCTGCTCGGCTTCCTCGGCCTGGGCAAGACGGTGTCCGACGTGTGGAACATCGCGCGCTGGCCCGGCGCGTTTCTCGCCGCCACCCTGGCCTTCGCCTACACCTACTACGTGATCCCCGACGTCAAACAGCGCGCCTTTCATTGGCTCACGCCCGGCGCGCTGCTGGGCGTGACGCTGTGGCTGCTGGCCTCCTACGCCTTCTCGGCCTACGTGTCCAACGTGGCCGACGTGGGCGCCGTCTACGGCACGTTCGCCGGGGCCATCCTGCTGGTGGGCTGGTTGTGGATCACCAACGTGGCCATGCTCTTCGGGGCAGAGGTCAACGCGGAGATCGAGCGCGAGAAGCAACTGTCCGAAGGGGTGCCGAATTCGGTCACGTTGGACCGGCCCGCCCGGGGTTGATGGTGTAGCCCCGCGCGAAGATGGACAGAACCATGAGAGCAATCTCATGGGGAGGGACCGCATGTCGAACACGCTTGACCGTCGTACGTTCATCGCCCGCGGAGCCGCGGTAGCGGGAGGGGGGCTGCTCAGCACGACCGCGCTCCAGCGCCTCAGCACGGCGGACGCATCGGCCTCGAAGGGCCATCCGCGCCGCGGCGATTCCTACGGCCCGCTCGCCCGCGTGGCCGACCAGCGCGGCGTGGAGGTGCTGGCGCTGCCCGCCGGCTTCTCCTACGTGACCTTCAGCCACACCGGCTCCACCATGTCCGACGGCAACCCCACGCCGCTCGCCCTGGACGGCATGAGCGCGTTCTCGGGACGCCGCCGCGGCGAGGTCCGCCTCGTGCGCAACAGCGAGGACCGCAACCTTCCCGGCGTGGCGAGCGTCCTCGGCGACCCGGCCGCCAAGTACGACCCGCAGGCCGGCGGAGGCACCACGACGCTGGTCTACGACGAGCACCGCCGCGAGCTCGTGTCCGACTACGTCAGCCTCAACGGCACGATCGTCAACTGCGCCGGAGGGCGCGGCTACGGGCTGCGCAGCTGGATCACGGCCGAGGAGTCGGTCGGCGGCCCGGCGGCCACCAACCCCGCCCAGCTCTTCCCCGAGCGCCACGGCTACCTGTTCGAGGTCCCGCTCTCACGCGGTCCGGGGGAGCTCGAGAAGGGCGAGCCGATTCGCGAGGCCGGCCGGTTCTCCCACGAGGCGGTCGCCGTCGACCAGCGCCACGCCATCGTCTACGAGACCGAGGACCCCGGGTCGGGCCTGGGCGCGGGCTTCTACCGCTACCTGCCCCACAAACCGCACAAGCTGACCAAGGGCGGGCGCCTGCAGATGCTCGCCGTGCGGGATCAACCGCAGCTCGACATGCGCGCGGGCCAGCAGGCCGGCCGGCGCCTGCCCGTGACCTGGGTCGACATCGACGAGCCCGATCCCGAGTACACCGACGTCTTCGACCCTCGCGGGGTGTTCCAGCAGGGCTACGCCAAGGGCGGCGCGCTGTTCAACCGCCTCGAGGGCTGCTGGGAGGACAACGGCTCGATCTTCTTCGTGTCCACGAGCGGCGGCGACGCCAAGAACGGCGACGTGAACGACGACGACTACGCCGAGGGCTTCGGGCAGATCTGGCACTACCGCCCGCGGCGCTGGGGCGGGACCCTGGAGCTGGTCTACGAGTCGCCGGGGCCGGCCGAGCTCGACTCGCCCGACAACCTGACCGTCACGCCGCGCGGCGGCCTGATCGTGTGCGAGGACGACGCGTCGTCAGACGACGTAGACACCCATCCCCTCGCGCCGGGGATCGAGAACGTGAACCGCGTGATCGGCCTCGACCACCGCGGTGGCGCGTTCGAGCTCGCGGTCAACGTGCTGAACGGATCCGAGCTCGCGGGCTGCTGCTTCTCACCGAGCGGGCGCACGCTGTTCTTCAACATATTCGGGATCGCGAACTTCAACGAGGACCCGACCGAGGGCATGACCTGCGCGGTCACCGGCCCGTGGGAGCGCGGGCCGCTCTAGCGTCGACCCGGACCGTGGTGGCCATCCCGGCCGCCTCGTGACCGGCCAGCGAGCACCACAGCAGGTAGCGGCCGGCGGCCAGGCCGGTGTCCTGGGTGACGTAGGTGTCGGGATCCTGCTCCTCCCAGGCCACGAGCGGCGTGTGCGAGCCGTCGTCGGGGCTGATCACGAGGTTGTGGGGATCCTCGCCCCAATTGCGCAGCTCGATGGTCTGAGTGCCGGCGGCGAGCACGCCGCGCGACGTGGTCAGCGACCATTCCCGCGCGGTCACCGACATGGACCGCCCGAGGGCGGGCGGCGGCACGCTCGGGGGCGAGCCGCCGGAGGGCGGTGCGGCCGAGCCCGGCCCGTGCGGAGCCGGCGCCGGCGGAGCGGCGGACGAGCCTCGGCGGCGCTTCGCCGGGCAGCTCTTGGGCCGCCGGGCCGCGACGCGCCGGGCGCAGCGCGCTCGCTTGCGGCATCGCGCTCCCTTTCGGCCCGCCGGACACGCGCGCTTCTTCTTGGCGTGAGCGGCCGGCTCGCCGCGCGGCGCCGAGTCGGCGGGCGCGGCGGTGACCGTGGCGATGGCCAGCGCCAGCGCCGCGAGCGCGATCAGCACCGCGAGCGCTCTCACGGCTTGGTCAGCGCGTACCGCGGGAGCGAACCGGCACCGGGGATGATCGGCCCTGCGTCGACGTTCAGCCAGTCCTCGAGCAACGAGCAGTAGACGCCCCGGAAGTCGGATGTGGCGCGCAGGTTGCCGCCGCCGTCGAGCGCGGCCCCGGTGAGGCCGGGGAAGGTCTCGACCATCGTGCCCTTGGCCTTGTTGCCGATCACGAACGAGATGCCGCCCGCGCCGTGATCGGTGCCCGAGCCGTTCTCCTGGCCGCGCCGGCCGAACTCGCTCCACACGTGCAGCAGCACGCGATCGGCGATCCCGCGGACCTCGAGGTCGCGCTGGAAGGCGAACAGGGTGTCGGAGATCGTGGTGAGGTTGGCGGCCAGCGTGGTGGACTGGTCGGAGTGCGTGTCGTAGCCGCCGGCCGCCTGCACCGAAACGACCTTCAGCGGCAGCGGCGAGGAGAGCAGCGCCGCCAGCGCGGCCATACGGCGGCCGAAGCTGTTGTTGGGATAGCCCGTGGTGGGAATACCGCCGAAGGCCGACAGCTGTTCGCGCAGCCGCGAGGTGACGGCGGTGGCCTCGCGCGCCTTGCCCAACTCGGGGTCGGCGGTGCCGAGGTCGCCGAGCGCCCCGAACTGCGTGAGCATCGGCGTCTGCACCGGCGAGCCGACTCCGTTGGCCGTGAACGTGTAGTTGGTGGGATCGGACACCGCGGCCACCGGCTTGCTCGCCGTGGCCAGCGCGGGCGCGAGCTTCGAGTCGAGCGCCAGCCCCTGCAGCGGATTGGTGGCGCTCCCGTGGAGATCGAGGTAACGGCCGAGCCAACCGATCTGGCCCTGCGGGTTGGTCTCACCCACCTCCCAGTAGTGCCTGCTGGTGAAATGGGACTGGTTGGGGCTCGCGTAGCCGATGCAGGGCAGCACCGACACCTTGCCCTCGTCGTGCAGCGTGCGCAGCTTGTCGGTCTGCGCCGCCCACTGGAGGCGGGTGTCCTCGCTGAAGGCGCGCGTGGGATCGGGCGCGAGCTTGAGCGTGGGCCGAAGGCTCTGGTACGCGGGGTCCTCGGCGGGAGCGAGCACGCTGAGCGAGTCGATGCCGCCGGACAGGAACACCGACACGAGCACCGCGTCCGCCGGACCCGCCGCGGACGCCTCCGCGATGCCCTCCTCGAAGGCCTGCGGGCTCAGCGACGCCGCCCCGTAGATGGCCATGCTCAGGCCCGCCGAGCGCAGCATGAAGGAACGCCGGCTCAGCCCCGTCCCGGCCGGCAGCGGCATGCCGGGCTCGATCGCGGGCAGGCCGTTGCCCGCCTTCGCCACCGCGCCGCGCAGCAGCTCGGCGCGGGAGAATTCGTTGCAGCCGCAGTTGTTCATGGTCAGCCTGTCTGGAGGTCGGGGGACACACCGATCAGCTGCATCAGCGCGTTCTGGCGGTAGGCGCGAAACTGGGACTTCTGGGTGGCGCCGGTGGGCTCGGTGAAGCAGCTCTGCGAGAAGCCGAGCAGCGACGCCCGCGTCTCCGCGGTCAGCTCCGGGGTCGCCCAGAAGCCGGCTGCCCGCTGCAGCGCCAGCTCCGGCGTCTCCGTACGGTCGTAGTTGTTCTGCGCGGTCGAGCCGGCCACGTAGCGGTCGTTGAGCACGCGGTAGACCATCTGCCAGCGCCCGCGAATGGTGCTGGAGTCGAGCCAGCGCTCGTCGTTCCATCCCGCCACGTCGGGTGGATAGAACAGGTGCTGGCCGGCGATGTCGGCCAGGTTGACCCACTCGTAGGTGTCGATCGGCCGTCGCACCGCCCGCAGCAGCCCGGCGTTGAACACCACCGGCGGCTTGACCATGCGCGGCCCCTCGTAGAGCAGCGGGTGGCGCAGGATGGCCCGCACCACGGGCAGGATCTGGTGGCCCGACTGGACGTAGAAGCTCTCCAGGCGGGCCGCCTCATCGGCCGGCGGGGGCACGGCAATGAAGTAGCTCCACAGCTTGCGCACGAAGTAGGAGGCGTGCTGGGGGTGCTGCACGCACATGCGGTACGCGTCCTCCCACGTGAAGGCGCCGGTGCGGCCGAACACGGTCTTCTGGCCGGTGTCCCAGCGGTTCGGGTCGAAGCGGAAGTTCGTGTAGCCGATGCCCTCCACGTAGTCGCGGCGCCAGCCCGACAGCGACCGCGCGAGCTCCCGCACGTCGGTCTCGCTGTAGGCGCCGCGGTCGGCGCCCAGGGTGAAGAGCTCCATCAGCTCGCGCGCGTAGTTCTCGTTGATGGCGCCGCGGCGGTTGGAGGTGCCGTTGAGCCAGCTGAGCATGGCCGGGTCGGTGGTCACCTCGCGTACGAGCCCCTCGAACGAGCCGCGACCGGCGCGCCGGAAGAGCTCGTACTGGTCGAGCATCATCCGCTGGTTGCCCACCTCGTTGTTGGAGGTGGCGAACCAGTCGTGCCAGATCAGCGCCATGCGCTGGACGAAGGGCTGGTTGCTGCGCACCATCCGGTCGAGCCAGAAGAGGTGGTCGTGCCCGAACAGGTCGTCGGGCTCGAGTGGGCCGGCCGTGGCGCCCGCCTTGGGCTCGGCGCCGGTGAAGGTCTCGGCGCCCGGCGGGGAGATCACGGCCTCGACCGCGGCGTCGAGCCCCATCGCGGCGAGGGCCTCGGGCCATCCGGGCGACGGGCCGAAGCCCGCGCGCCAGAGCAGCCGCTCCGCCTGAGCCCGGCCGAAGGCTCCGCCGTAGAGGGCCACCGGAGAGGGGAGACGACCCGGGCGCGGCGGGCTGGGTGGCGAGGGCGGGGCCGGAGTGGGCTGGGCCACCGGGCGGCGCGGGGGGCGGCGCTTGCGCCGCTTGCAGGTGGGCCGCTTGGTGGGCTTCTTACGCCGGGCTACGCCGAGCTCGGGATCGAAGGCGTACTGCGACGCCCGCTTCGCGCGGGGCTTACGCGGGCGCGAGACCCGGCAGCGCGGGGCGGGCTTGCGCTTGCGGCGCTTCTTGGGCGTCTGGGGCACTCCTCCCTTCATCGCCGCCAGGCGACCGGACCATAGGGCCGGCGCCCGCGACTGGACAGGTGTCGGCCCCTAGCTCAGCTCGTCCAGCCGGCCCACGATCGCCTGCGCGTGGCGCACGAAGGGCTCGGGGTCGAACACCGAATCGAGATCCAGCTCGGGAGCCGCCTCCCCCAGCAGGGCCCGGAAGTGGGTGCCGGTGTCCCAGGCGCGCTGCGCGTTCTCCTGCACGATCGCGTAGGCCTCGTCGCGCGAGCGGCCTCCCTCCACCAGGGCGAGCAGGGCGCGCTGGGAGAACAGGGCGCCGTGGGTGGCCTCGACGTTGGCCCGCATCCGGTCCGCGTGCACGACCATCCCCTCGACCACACCGGTCGCGAGGTGCTGGGCGTAGTCGAGCAGGATCGTCGCGTCCGGCAGGCTGACTCGCTCGACCGACGAATGCGAGATGTCGCGCTCGTGCCAGAGCGCCACGTTCTCGAGCCCGGTCAGGGCGTACGCGCGCAGGAGCCGGGCGATGCCCGTGATGCGCTCGCTCGTTATCGGGTTGCGCTTGTGGGGCATGGCCGAGGACCCCTTCTGGGCCCCGGTTCGGAACGGCTCCTCGACCTCGCGTACCTCGGTGCGCTGGAGGTTGCGGATCTCGGTGGCGAAGCGCTCGAGGCCCGCCCCGGCCAGGGCGATCGCGTCGAGCAGCTCGGCGTGGCGATCGCGCGGCACCACCTGGGTGGACACGTCCTCCCGGCGCAGGCCCAGGTGCGACAGGACCGCCTCCTCGAGCTCGGGGCCGTTGGCCGAGTAGGTGCCCACCGCGCCCGAGAGCGCCGCCACCGACACTCCCTCGACGGCGCGCTCCAGGCGGCGCAGGTTGCGGTCGGCCTCGAAGGCGAAGCCCGCCAGCTTCACGCCGAAGGTGGTGGGCTCGGCGTGGATGCCGTGGGTGCGGCCCACGCACAGGGTGTCGGCGTGGGCGCGGGCCGCGCCGGCCAGCGCATCGCGGAAATCGCGCGCGCCGCCGATCAGGATCAGGCCGGCCTGGCGGAGTTGGAGCGCGAGCGCTGTGTCGAGCACGTCCGACGAGGTCAGGCCGTGGTGGACCCATCGCCCCGCCGGGCCGACCGTCTCGGCCACCACGTCCACGAACGCGGCCACGTCGTGTCCGGTCACCTGCTCGCGCTCCTGCACCGCCTCGACCGTGAACGAGGCGCGATCGCGGATGGCCTCGGCGTCCTCGGCGGGCACCGTGCCCTGCTCGGCCAGCGCCTCCACCACGGCCACCTCGACGGCGAGCCACGTGAGCAGCTTGTGCCCCTCGGCCCACACGCCTCCCATCTCCGGGCGGGTGTAGCGCTCGATCACGGCGGGCTCAGAGGTTGAGGATCCTCGCCGCCAGCACGGCGGCGTTCTTGGCGTTGTCGATCCCGACCGACGCCACCGGGACCCCGGGCGGCATCTGGGTCACCGACAGGAGGGCGTCGAGACCGCCCGCCACGGATGTCTTGGAGGTGAGCGGCACGCCGATCACCGGCAGGTCGCTGTGCGCGGCCACCACTCCAGGCAGCGCGGCCGACAGCCCGGCCCCGGCGATGATCACCTTCAACCCGCGCATCCGGGCGTTCTTGGCGTACTCGGCCACGGTGTCGGGCTCGCGGTGCGCGCTCATCACGCGGGTCTCGTGCCGGATGCCGCGCTCCTCGAGCTCGGCGGCGGCCTTCTCCATCACCGGCATGTCGCTCTTCGAGCCCATCACGATCCCCACCTGGGGAGGGGCGTCGACGTCGAGATCGTCGAACTGGTGCTCCACCTCGGTCTCGGTGACCGGAGCAGATGGTGGAACGGGGGTGATCTCGCCGGTCTCGCTCACGCGGCGACCTTATCGACAGCACGGGCGGCTATGTCGCTGCGCATCTGGCGCCCGTCGAACTCGATGCCCTCCGCGGCGGCGTAGGCGCGCTCGCGGGCCTCGGCCGGACCGGCGCCCAGAGCGGTCACTCCCAGCACGCGGCCGCCCGCGGTCACCACCTCGCCGTCGCGCTCCGCCGTGCCGGCGTGGAAGACGTCGGCGCCCTGCACGCGGTCGAGGCCGCTGATCACGTCGCCCGAGGACGACGACTCGGGGTAGCCGCGGGAGGCGAGCACCACGGTCACCCCCCAGTCGCTCGACCACTCGGGAGCCACGCCGGCCAATCCACCCGGCCGGGTGGAGGCCTCGAGCAGCTCGAGCAGGTCGGAGCGCAGGCGCGGGAGCACGGCCTGCGTCTCGGGATCGCCGAAGCGGGCGTTGTACTCGAGCACCTTCGGGCCCGAGGCGGTGATCATCAGGCCCGCGTAGAGCACACCGTGAAAAGGGGTGCCCTGTCGGCGCAGCTCGTCGACGATCGGCTGATGGGCCACGCGCGCCAGCTCGCCCAGGGTGTCGTCGTCCACGCCGGGCACGGGCGAGTAGCTCCCCATACCGCCGGTGTTGGGTCCCTCGTCGCCGTCGAAGATGCGCTTGTAGTCCTGCGCCGGAGCCAGCGGCAGCGCGCGCTCTCCGTCGCACAGCGCGAGCAGCGAGAGCTCCTCCCCTTCGAGGAACTCCTCAAGCACCACCTCGGTGTCGCCGAAGCGCTCCTCCACGAAGAACACGTCGAGCGCCGCGCGCGCCTCCCGCTCGTCGGCGGCGATGATCACGCCCTTGCCCGCGGCCAGCACGTCGGCTTTGAGGACCGCCGGGTAGGACGCGCAGGCCAGGTGCTCGGCGGCCTCGTCGCGGTCGCGAAAGAGCACGTGCCCGGCCGTCGGCACTCCGGTGGCCTTCATGAGCTCCTTGGCGTAGGCCTTCGAGCCCTCGATGCGCGCGGCGGCCTTGGTGGGGCCGAAGGCGGCGATGTCCGCGGCAGCGAGATCGTCGACCAGGCCGGCGACGAGCGGCGCCTCGGGGCCCACCACCACGAGGTCGACCGCCCGCTCGCGTGCGAGCGCAACGACGTCGTCGTCAGGCAGGCATTCGATCCCGTCGCGGGCGATGCCGGCGTTGCCCGGAGCGGCGAGCAGCTCCGGATCGCGGGGGCTGCGGCGCAGCGTCCGCAGCAGCGCGTGCTCGCGCCCGCCCCCGCCCACGACCAACACCTTGGTCAAAGCGCGGAGATGAAGTCTTCGACCGGGATCGCCGAGAGCGTCTCGTAACGAGCCGTCCCGCGGGACCCGAGCTCGAGCGATACGCGGGCCACGGTGGTCTCGTCGGGAGCCTCGATCACGTTCACGAAGTCGTACTGGCCGAGCGTCGCCCACTGCGCCTTGACGGTGACGCCCAACTGCTCGATCTCCTTGTTGACCTCGCGGATACGCGAAGGATTGCTCTTGAGCGTCTGAACGCCCTCCGGGGTCAGGGTGGAGAGCATCACGAAGGTCGGCACGGCGTTCTCCTTTGGCGTAGGACGACTCGCCGGAATGTACTTCGATGTAGCGAGATGTGCGGTCCCGCGCTAGCCTCGGTTGTGCCCACCTAAACAGGAGATCCCGCCCGCCATGAAGTTTCTCGTCGCCACCGTCGCGGCCGTCGTCGTCGCTCTCGCCGGGTCCTCGCTCGCCCAGGCGGCCACCCTCGTCGCCGATCCCGCGCTGGACTGCTACCCCGAAGGCTCACCGGTCTTCCTGCCCGGCGCGGGCTTCACGCCCAACGCCCAGGTCGACTTCTCCCGCGACGGCGTGCCACTGGTGGCCAACCCGCCGATCCTCGCCGACGCGGCCGGCCAGGTGAGCGCGAACCTGACGCTGCCCGGCCTGCTCAAGGGCCAGCAGACGCTCGACTACCTGGCCACCGACACGGCCAACCCGGCCAACACCGCGGCGCTCAGCCTGCTGGTGACCGCCACCGACGTCTCGCTCAAGCCCAAGCGCGGCAAGCCCGAGCGCCTGCTCACGATCGGCGCGCGGGGATTCTTCGGCGGCGGCAACAACCTCTGGGCGCACATCAAGCGCGGCCGCGGCGCGGCGCGCAACGTCAAGATCGGCCGCATCAAGGGGCCGTGCAAGAAGGTCACGGCCAAGAAGCGCCTGTTCCCGTCCGGCGCCGCGTCGGGCACCTACAAGGTCCAGTTCGACGCCTTCCGGCGCTACAAGAGCAAGCGCGAGTACAAGTCGACCTTCAACGTGACGATCTTCCGTACGGTGCGCCCGGCGATCGCGTCGGTGGGCGCCGGCGGGTCGTCCTGGATTCAGATCGACTAGCCCCCGGGGCGTGTGGGCGGGCGGTCCTAGTGCACGCCGGCGGCCACCACGCCGGCCTTGCTGAACATCAGCTCGCCGTCGGCGGCATCCACGGCGACCACGTCGCCGGGGCCGAACTCGCCCTCCAGCAGCTTCAGCGCCAGCTTGTCCACCAGCCGTCGCTGGATCACCCGCTTGAGCGGGCGGGCGCCGTAGGTGGGGTCGTAGCCCAGATTGCCGAGCAGCGTGAGTGCGTCCTCTGACAGCTCGATCGCCACGCCGCGCTCGGCCACCCGCTCGACCAGCTTGGCCACCTGCAGGCCGACGATCTCTGCGATCTCCTCGCGCGAGAGCTGGTGGAACTCGACGATCTCGTCCAGGCGGTTCACGAACTCGGGCTTGAAGGTGGCCTCCACGCCCTCGATCCCTCCAGGCACGTTGGAGGTCATGATCACCACGGTGTTCTTGAAGTCGACCGTGCGGCCCTGGCCGTCGGTCAGGCGGCCGTCGTCCATCAGCTGCAGCAGCACGTTGAACACGTCGGCGTGCGCCTTCTCGATCTCGTCGAGCAGCACCACCGTGTAGGGCCGGCGGCGGACCGCCTCGGTCAGCTGGCCGCCCTCCTCGTAGCCCACGTATCCGGGCGGCGCGCCCACCAGCCGGGACACGGAATGCTTCTCCATGTACTCCGACATGTCGATGCGCACCATCGCGTCCTCGGAGTCGAACATGAACTCGGCCAGCGCACGGGCCAGCTCGGTCTTGCCCACGCCGGTGGGGCCGATGAAGAGGAAGGTGCCGATCGGCCGGTTGGGGTCCTGCAGCCCGGCGCGCGAGCGGCGCAGCGCGTTGGACACGGCCTCCACCGCCAGGTCCTGGCCGATCACGCGGTCGTGCAGGCGGTCCTCCATGTGGATGAGCTTCTCCACCTCGCCCTCCATCAGCTTGGACACCGGGATGCCGGTCCAGTTGGCCACCACCTCGGCCACGTCCTCGGCGTCGACCTCCTCCTTGAGGAAGGTCACGCCGGATTGGGAGGCGGCCAGCTCGGCCTCGCGCTCGGCGGCCTCGGCCTGGATCGCGGGGATCTCCCCGTAGCGCAGCTCGGCGGCGCGCTGCAGGTCGGACTCGCGCTCGGCCCGCTCCGCGTCGCGGTGAGCCTGCTCCAGGCGTTCCTTGGCCGAGCGAATCGCCTCGATGGCGTCCTTCTCCTCCTGCCAGTGCGCCTTCATCTCGGCCGACTGCTCGCGCAGGTCCGCCAGCTCGCGCTCCAGAGCCTCGCGGCGAGCGACCGACGCCTCGTCGGTCTCCTTCTCCAGAGCCTGGCCCTCGATCTCCAGCTGCATGATGCGCCGTTCGACGGCGTCGATCTCAGTGGGCATCGAGTCGATCTCGATGCGCAGCCGCGAGGCGGCCTCGTCGATCAGGTCGATGGCCTTGTCGGGCAGGAAGCGGTCGGCGATGTAGCGCTGCGACAAGGTGGCGGCGGCGATGATCGCCGCGTCCTGGATGCGCACGCCGTGGTGGACCTCGTAGCGCTCCTTGAGCCCGCGCAGGATGGCGACCGTGTCCTGCACGGAGGGCTCGGCCACCAGCACCGGCTGGAAGCGCCGCTCCAGCGCGGCGTCCTTCTCGATGTGCTTGCGGTACTCGTCGAGGGTGGTGGCGCCGACGGCGCGCAGCTCACCCCGGGCCAGCATCGGCTTGAGCAGGTTGGCCGCGTCGACGGCGCCCTCCGCGGCGCCGGCGCCCACGATCGTGTGCAGCTCGTCGAGGAAGAGGATGATCCGGCCCTCGCCGTCGGCCACCTCCTTCAACACGGCCTTGAGGCGGTCCTCGAACTCGCCGCGGTACTTGGCTCCGGCGATCAGCGCGCCCATGTCGAGGGAGATCACGCGGCGGTCGCGCAGGGAGTCGGGCACGTCGCCCGAGACGATGCGCTGGGCGAGGCCCTCCACGATCGCCGTCTTGCCCACGCCCGGCTCGCCGATCAGCACGGGGTTGTTCTTCGTGCGCCGCGAGAGCACCTGGATCACCCGGCGCACCTCGTCGTCGCGGCCGATGACCGGGTCGAGCTTGCCCGCCTCGGCGGCCTCGGTCAGGTCGTTGCCGTAGGTCTCGAGCGCCTGGTACTTCTCCTCGGGATTCTGGTCGGTCACGCGGTGCGGACCGCGAACGGCCAGCACGGCCTCGGCCAGCTGGTCGCGCGAGGCGCCGGTGTCGACGCCCGGCTCCGCGGCCAGCGCAAGCAGGAGGTGCTCGGTGGAGACGTATTCGTCGCCCATGCCGCGGGCCTCTTCGTCGGCGCGCTCCAGCACGCCGGTGAGCTCGCGGCCGATCGCCGGGGCTGACGAGGCCTCGCCGGACAGCGTCGGCAGCGCAGCCAGCGCCTCGTTGGCGAGGCTGCGCACGCGGGCCGGATCGGCTCCGGCACGACGGAGTACCGGCACCACGATGCCGGCCTCCTGCTCGAGCAGCACGAGAAGGAGGTGCTGTGGCACAACCTCGGAGTTCGCGCGCGCGCCGGCCAGCGCCTGCGCCGCGGCGATCGCTTCCTGGGACTTGATGGTGAATCGGTTCAGTTGCATGGATCAGTGCCTGTGTTGAATGGGAATCCGCACGCCGCGATGTCGGGCGGCGAGCGCCTGCGACGGAGGCTGGTAGACCACCATCTCCGCCTTGAACGAGCGGCGCACGCGGTCGATCTCGTCGCGCAGCTCCTGCTGAACGCGCGCGGCCTGGCGCTCCACGGCGCGAAGGTGACGGCGCATCCGCTCGATCTCGCTCTCGAGCTCGAACACCCGCTCCACCCCGGCCAGGTTCATGCCCAGCTCACCGGTCAGCTCCTGGATGCGGCGCAGGAGGACGACGTCCTCCTGCGAGTAGAGCCGCGTGTTCTTGGGCGAGCGCTTGGGGGTGATGAGGCCGCGCGTCTCATAGATGCGCAGCGTCTGGGGGTGCATGCCCGCCAGCTCGGCCGCCACCGAGATCATGTAGACCCCGCGATCGCGCTCGGAACGGTTGTCGCCCATGCCGCTCATGCCGCTCAGCCGTCGCGCGAGAGCAACCGCTCCCGCGGGTTGCCGTTCATCACCGCGGCCAGGTCGTCGACCGCCTCGCGCTCCTCCTCGGAGAGGTCGCTCGGCACCTCGATCACCAGGCGGTAGTGCAGGTCGCCGCGCCCGCGCCCGCCGAGCTTGGGCGGGCCCTCGCCGCGCAGCCGCTGAACGGTGCCGTGCGCGGTGCCCGGGGCCACGCGGATGCGCTTGGTGCCGGGCAGCGTCGGCACCTCGATCGTGGCTCCGCGAATCGCCTCGGGCACGGTGATCGGGACCTCGACCTCGAGGTTGTCGCCCTTACGGCTGAAGATCGGTGAATCGCCCACGCGCGTGATGGCGTACAGGTCGCCCTCCGGGCCGCCGCGCGGGCCGGCCTCGCCCTTGCCGGCCAGGCGGACCCGGCTGCCGTCCCGAACACCGGCCGGGATGTTCACGCGGTAGCGCTTGACCTGGCGGGTGCGCCCGGAGCCCTCGCAGGTCGGGCAGGGGTCCTTGATCTCGGTGCCCGTGCCGCCGCACAGGCGGCAGGGCTGGGATATCGAGAACAGGCCCTGCGACTCGGCCTCGACGCCCCGGCCCTGGCAGCGCGAGCAGATCGACGGCGTGGTTCCCGGCCGGGCGCCGGTGCCCCGGCACGTCGGGCAGGGCGCCGAGAGCGGCACCGACACCGGCACCTGAGCGCCCTCCATGGCCTGGTCGAAGGAGATGTGGACCTCGGTCTCGAGATCGCGGCCGCGCTCGGGGCGCTGGCTCGCGCCGCCGGCGCCCCGGTTGCCGAAGATGTCCCCCAGGATGTCGCCGAAGCCGCCGAAGTTCCCTCCGCGGAAGGAGTTCGGGTCGAAGCCGCCGGCGCCGCCGAAGATCCCGCCGCCCGCGTCGTACTCCTTGCGCTTGTCGGGATCGGAGAGGATCGAGTAGGCCTCCTGGACCTCCTTGAAGCGCTCCTCGGCGGCCTTGTCGCCGGCGTTTCGGTCCGGGTGATTCTCCCGGGCCAGCTTGCGATAGGCCTTCTTGATCTCCTCGTCGGACGCGCCCTTGGCGACGCCGAGCGTCTTGTACGGATCCTTCGTCGTGGCCATGGGCTCAGGCGGAGACGACCACTCGGGCCGGACGCAGGATGGTTCCGTTGGCGCGGTAGCCCTTCTCGACCACGTCGATCACGAGGCCCGACTCGGCGCCCTCCTCGGGGCGCATCGAGAGGGCCTCGTGCTCGCCGGGATCGAAGCGATCCCCGCGCGGGTCGAACTGCTGGACGCCGTTGCGCTCGAGCACGGCGATGAGGGCCGAGTGCACGAGCCGCACGCCCTCGGCGAGATGCTGCTCGGGTTGGGCGGGATCAGCTCAGGCGGACGACAGCGCCCGCTCGAGGTTGTCGACCACGGGCAGCAGCTCGCGGACGAGCCCGCTCTTGGCGCGCTCCCCCGAGGCCGCCGTCTCACGGGCGGCGCGCTTGCGGTAGTTCTCGAAGTCGGCCTGGGTGCGGCGGGCCAGGTCGAGGTACTCGTCTCGCTCCCGCTGCATCGCGGCCAGGGGATCGGCAGCCGAGTCCGTGGTTCCGGACTCGGCCGCTTCCTTCTCTTCGAGGATCTCCCGCTCCACGGCAGGGTCCTCGTCCCCGGAGGGCTCCCCCGCCTCGTCGCGCGAGGTCACGGGCTCCGTCCGGGTCCGCCGAGCCCATCCTCCGGGGGAACCGGAGATGGCTGGTTCTCGAACACCGTTACCGGCCCTCTTCCTCGACCACCTCGGCGTCGACGACCTCCTCCTCCTGCGCGGAGGAGTCGGCATCGCCGTCGCCCGATGCGCCGTTGCCCGCCTGCTGCTGCTGGGCGGCCGCGGCGTACATCTGCTCGGACACCTTGTGGAAGGCGCCCTGCAGCGCGTCGGTCTTGGTGCGCAGGAGCGCGGGGTCCTCGGACTCGAGGTTCTCGCGGATGTCCTTGATGGCCGCCTCGATCTCCTCCTTGGAGGCGGAGTCGACGCTGTCGCCCATCTCGGTGAGCTGGCGCTCGGCCTGGTAGGCCGCGTTCTCCGCCGTGTTGCGCGCCTCCACGAGCTCGCGCATGCGGGCGTCCTCCTCCGCGTGGGTCTCGGCGTCCTTGACCATCCGCTCGACCTCTTCGTCGGCGAGCCCGGAGCCGGCCCTGATCTCGATCTTCTGCTCCTTGCCCGTGCCCAGGTCCTTCGCGCCCACGGCCACGATGCCGTTGGCGTCGATGTCGAAGGTCACCTCGATCTGCGGGATGCCCCGCGGCGCCGGCGGAATGCCGGTGAGCTGGAACTTGCCCAGCGACTTGTTGTACGTGGCCATCTCGCGCTCACCCTGCAGCACGTGGACCTCGACGCTCGGCTGGTTGTCCTCGGCGGTGGAGAAGATCTCCGACTTGCGGGTCGGGATCGTCGTGTTGCGCTCGATCAGCTTGGTCATCACGCCGCCCTTGGTCTCGATGCCGAGGGTGAGCGGAGTCACGTCGAGCAGCAGCACGTCCTTCACGTCGCCGGCCAGCACTCCGGCCTGGATGGCGGCGCCCACGGCCACGACCTCATCCGGGTTGACGCCGCGGTGCGGGTCCTTGCCCGTGAGCTCCTTGACCTTCTCCTGTACGGCGGGCATGCGCGTCATGCCGCCCACCAGCACCACGTGGTCGATGCCGTCCTTGCCGGCGCCCGAGTCCTCGAGGGCCTGCTTGGTGGGGGCGACGACGCGGTCGATCAGGTCGGCGGTCAGCTCGTTGAGCTTGGAGCGGGTGAGGCGCTGGTTGAGGTGCTTGGGCACCGAGTCCACCGCGGTGATGAAGGGCAGGTTGATCTGCGTCTCCTGCGTGGTGGACAGCTCGGTCTTGGCCTTCTCGGCCTCCTGGTAGAGGCGCTGGAGGGCCATCTTGTCCTGCGAGAGGTCGACGCCCTCGGCCTTCTTGAACTCGCTCACGAGGAAGTCGACGATCTGCTTGTCGAAGTTGTCGCCGCCCAGGTGGTTGTCGCCCGCGGTGGCCTTGACCTCGAACACGCCGTCGCCGATCTCGAGCACCGACACGTCGAACGTGCCGCCGCCGAGGTCGAAGACGAGGATGGTCTGGTCGGTGTCCTCCTTGTCGAGCCCGTAGGCCAGCGCGGCCGCGGTGGGCTCGTTGATGATGCGCTTGACGTCGAGGCCGGCGACCTTGCCGGCGTCCTTGGTGGCCTGGCGCTGGTCGTCGTTGAAGTACGCGGGGACGGTGATCACCGCGGACTCGACGCTGTCGCCGAGATAGGCCTCGGCGTCCGCCTTGAGCTTCTGGAGGATCATCGCGCTGATCTCCGGCGGGGCGTACTCGCTGCCACCGGCCTTCACGCGCGCGTCACCGTTCGGGCCCGAAACGACCTCGAAGGGAACGATCTTCTCCTCTTCCTTGACCTCCGCCTCCTTGCGGCCCATGAAGCGCTTGATCGAGAACACGGTGTTCTCGGGGTTGGTTACGGCCTGCCGCTTGGCCGGTGCGCCCACGAGGCGCTCACCACCGTCGGTGAAAGCGACGACCGAGGGGGTCGTGCGCGCGCCCTCGGCGTTCTCCACCACGGTGGGCTCGCCGCCTTCGAGGACGGCCATGCACGAGTTGGTCGTGCCAAGATCGATACCGATCGTCTTGCCCACTTGATTCTGCTCCTTAGTGCTTAGGGTTCAGGTTGAAAGAAATCTAAGTGGCAGTATGGCAGATTTGAGAGGGAGCGACAAGATCGGTTAGCCTCCGCCGCCCTCATGCGCCCCCTCCGCCTCATCGCTGTGCTCGCCCTGGGGGCTGCGCTGCTGCCGTCAGCTTGCGGCGAAGACGAGGAGGACGGGGGCGGATCGGGTCAGGGCGCGGAGCAGCAGCCCAGGCCGAACCCACGCCCTCGGAGGCCCGGGAGGCGCTGAAGGACACGAGCGTCAAGCCGGAGCTGCCCAAGCCGTCCGGGGTCGCCGCCGCGGCGCCTCGAGACCGAGAACATCGTGAGGGGCAAGGGTCCCGTGGCCAAGGCGGGGGACAACGTAGTGGTGCAGTACGTGGGCGTGAACTTCTCGACCGGCGAGGAGTTCGAGGCCTCCTGGACCTCCGGCCAGCCCTACGCCTTCCCGCTCGGAGGCGGTCAGGTGATCGAGGGCTGGGACCGCGGGATAGTCGGCATGAGGAAGGGCGGGCGGCGCGTGCTCACGATCCCGCCCGAGCTGGGCTACGGCGCGGCGGGCTCGCCGCCGGTGATCGGGCCGAACGAGACGCTGGTGTTCGTGGTCGACCTGCTGGAGATCGGCTGGCCGCTAGACCGCGAAGCTGAGCGCGTAGGCCACCGAGCCCACGCAGACCACGGCGATCCCGGCGTAGTCGCGCGGGCGGTGGAAGTCCATCGGGCGGGCGAACAGCGCCACCGCGAGCAGCATGAACGGGTCGAAGTACTTCTGGTAGACGAGCGCCACCGGCAGGGCGGCGAGCAGGAAGGCGCCGAGCACGACGCTGGGCAGGGAGGCCCAGCCCGCGCGCCAGGCCAGCAGGGTGCCGGCCACGGCGCCGACCGGCACCAGCGCCCAGAAGACCAGCGAGCTTCCGAGCACCGTGGGCAGGCGCTCCGCCACCCGCCACAGCCAGCCGGCGTCGCCCGCCTGCCCGGGCACCACGGGTATGTACTCGAGCGGCGAGACCAGCAGCAGGGCGACCCCGCCCGCGGCGGCCAGGCCCAGCATCCGCGCCAGGCCGACACGGCTCGGCGCCTTGCCGGTGACGAACGAGGAGACCGCGCGGCCCGCCGAGGAGCCCAGCGCGCTGCGCGCGAGGCGGCCCGCGGGGCTGCGGGCCACGCGCAGCCAGCGCCGCGCCGACGGGCCGAGCACCAGTGCGCCGTAGACGCCGAGCAGAGCCAGGCTGAAGCCCACGGTGCGCAGGCTCAGCGTGTCGCGCCCGAAGCCGGGACGATCGGTGCAGAGCCCGCACGAGGCCGGGTCGGCGCTGGGGGGGACGAGGCCGTTCCATTCCAGGGCCAGCAGGCCCAGCGGGACCAGTGCCAGCGCCAGCAGGCCCGCGCCTGCCGTCGCCTCGCGAAGATCACGCCGACGCACCAGAAAGAACGCGGCCACGGGCACCAGCCACAGAAACGACTGCCGCGTGAGCACCGCCGCTCCGATGGCCAGGCAGGCCAGCGCGAACGCGGCCATCGACCCGCCGCGCGAGTACTCGTGAATGCGCTCGAGCGCGAGCAGCGCGAAGAGGATCGCCAGGTTGTCGGTGAGCAGCGTGAAGGAGGCGCCGAAGAAGTAGGGCGAGAGGGCGAACGCCAGGGTGAGCGCGAACGCGGGCCGTGGCCCCAGCGGCGTGGCCCGCCGCAGCAGGCGCAGGAGCGCCAGCGCCGCCGCGTAGGAGATCGCCACGTTGAGCAGCCGGAGCTTCCAGAGCTCGAACCCCACCAGCTTGCCCCACGCGACCGTGACCAGGTGGAAGAGCGGCGTCTGGGCCGAGGGGTAGTCGGAGAAGTCCAGGCGGTCGCGAAAGAGCTCGATGGTCGGCAGCTGGTAGACCGCCGCGTCGCTGCCGTGGAAGGTGTCGATCTCGACCGTCAGGCCCTGCAGCACGGCGATCCCGATCAGGAAAGGGACCGCCAGCAGGAGGCGGTAGATCATCGGCGGGCCAGGCGCCGGCGACCCTCGGGGCACATGCGCCGCAACGGGCACTCGGCGCAGTGCGGGGTACGGGCGACACAGGTGCGCCGGCCGTGGCGTATGAGCAGCATGTGCGTCTCGTAGGCGAACTGCGCGTCGTCTCCGCATAGGCGAGCGAGCTCGTCGTGGGCGGCCACCAGCGGCGTCTTCTCCGCCCAGAGGCCGAGGCGCGTACCCACGCGGTACACGTGCGTGTCGACCGGCGGGTCGGGGCGCCCGAAGGAGAAGAGCAGCACGCAGGCGGCGGTCTTGCGGCCCACGCCGGGCAGCTCGCACAGCTCCTGGCGGGCCTCGTCCAGGGGGAGGTCGGCCAGCGCGGACAGGTCGTCGTCGTCGAGCGCCTGGAGGATCTGGCGGATGCGCACCGACTTGGTGGGGGCGAGGCCGCCCGGCCGGATCGCCTCCTCGACCTCGTCGACCGGCGCCTCGCGGACCTCATCCCAGGAGGAGAAGCGCTCCCTCAGCCGGTTGTAGGCCACGTCGCGGTTGCGGTCGTTGGTGTTCTGCGAGAGCACGGTGAGCACGAGCTCGTCGACCGGAGCTGCGTGCGGGCGCAGCACCGGGCGGCCGTACTGGGCGGCGAGCTTCTCGACGATCCTGCGCAGCCTGCGGCGGTCGGCCATCCGGCGGGAAGGCTACGCGGGCTGCTATGACCCCATTGGTGGACATCGTCGAGCGCCACACCGAGGTCGCCGGCCTCGAGACACACTGGCGCCAGGCGGGGGCCGCCCCGATCCTCTACGTCCACGGCGTGCCCACCGCCTCGTGGGACTGGGAGCCCTTTCTCGCGCGCACGGGCGGACTGGCGCCCGACCTGCCCGGGTTCGGCGACTCGGCCAAGCCCGGGGACTTCGACTACTCGATCCCCGGGTACGACCGCTTCCTCGAGGCCTTCTGCGACCACGCCGGCCTCGATCGCTTCTCCCTCGTGGTCAACGACTGGGGCGGAGTGGCCCTCGCGCTCGCCCAGCGCTTTCCCGAGCGGATCGAGCGCCTGGTCATGTTCTCCACGGTCCCGCTGCTGCCCGGCTACCGGTGGCACCGGGTGGCACGCGCCTGGCGGACGCCGCTGGTGGGTGAGCTGACGATGGGCTTCACCACCCGCTGGAGCATGCGCCGGTCGCTGCCGCGCGCAGTGGCCGACCGCGCCTGGGAGCACTTCGACCAGGGCACCCAACGCGCCATCCTGCGCCTGTATCGCTCGGCGCCGCCGGAGACCCTCGCCCGGGCGGGAGAGCGCCTCGGCGAGCTGCGCTGCCCCGCGCTGATCCTCTGGCCCAGCGACGATCCCTACATCGGGGCCGAGTTCGGCCCGCGCTACGCGGAGGCGCTCGGCGGGGAGACCGAACTGGAGTCGACCACCGGTGGGCACTGGAACTGGGTCGAGCGGCCCGAGCTCGTGCGCCGGGTCGAGGGGTTTCTGAGCTAGCCTCCGCGCAGTGCTCCGTGCCGCTCTCGCCGCCGTCACGGCGCCTTCGCGTACCCGTCCGGCGCAGGTGCCGACCGTCTCGCCCGCCGGCGAGCCGGCCGAGAGCGAGCGGCCCTGGTATTCGCGGGTCGACTGGTGGCGGGTGGCGCCGGTGGCGATCGCGGTCGCCTTCGCCGCCGTCTACCTGATCTGGCAGCCGCGCACGGTCGACCTGGCCGCCCACACCTTCCGGGCCGACCTCTTCGGCGAGGAGGGCTTCACCATCTGGAACGGGCTGTGGTACGGCGGGCACCACACGCCGGCCTACTCGATCCTGTCGCCGCCGCTGGCCTGGCTGCTGTCGCCGGCGCTGGCGCTCGCCGCCGCCGCGGTGGCCTCGGCCGCGCTGTTCGGCCCGCTCGCTCGCGGCGCCTTCGGCGAGGAGAGCGCGCGCTGGGGGGCGATCTGGTTCGGCGTCGGCACCGCGACGCTGCTCTTCACCTCCCGTCTCCCCTTCGCGCTCGGGGTGGCCTTCGGGCTCGCCGCCCTGCTCGCGCTCCAGCGCCGGCGCTACGCGTGGGCCGTGGTGTTCGCGGTGTTGTGCGCGCTCGGCAGCCCGGTCGCCGGGCTGTTCCTGACCATGGCGGGCCTGGCGGTGGCACTCGCGGCGGGGGGCGACCGCGCCAAGCGGGTGGAGGGCCTGCTGGTGGCGGCCGCCGCCTTCATCCCGCCGGCCTTTCTCACCTGGGCCTTCCCCGAGGGCGGCTGGGCCCCGTTCCCCGCCACCGCGTACGTGCCGATTCCGATCTTCGTGATCGTGTCGCTGCTCGTGCTTCCCCGCGAGCAGCGAGCGCTTCGCTGGGGACTGATCCTGTACGGGATCGGATCGACCGTGGCCCTGCTGCTCGAGACGCCGATGGGGGGCAACGCCACCCGTCTCGGCGCCCTGTTCGGCGGTCCGGTGATGATCTGCGCGCTCTGGGGGCAGCCCGCCCTTCGGCAGCGGCGCTGGCCGGCCGCTGCGCTGGCGGTGTGCTTTCTGGGTCTGGCCGTATGGCAGTGGTCGGCCCCGGTGCGCGACATGGTCAAGTACCTCGAGGACCCGGCGGCCAAGTCGGACTACTTCGAGCCGCTGCGGCAGTTCCTATACACGCTGCCCAACATCGACCAGCGCCGCGTGGAGATCCCGTTCACGCGCAGCCACTGGGAGAGCTCGGAGATCGCGCTGGAGGCCCCGCTGGCCCGCGGCTGGCTGCGCCAGCTCGACACCGGCCTGCACCCGATCTTCTACAAGGGCGAGATGAACCGGCTCAGCTACGCGAGCTGGCTGGCGGAGAACGCCGTGCGCTACGTCGCTCTGCCGAGCGCCCTTCCCGACAAGAGCTCCTTCCGCGAGCGCGCCCTGATCGAGCCGGGGCTCCCCTACCTGCGACTGGTCTGGAAGGCCGACGACTGGCGCGTATTCGAGGTGCTGCTGCCCACCCCGCTCGTGATCTCGGAGGGCGACGCCAACATCGTGCCCGAGCAACTGCACTCCGACGAGGTGCTCCTCGACGTCAAGCGGCCCGGCGAGGCCATCGTGCGCGTGCGCTGGACGCCGTACTGGTACGCACCCAACGCGTGCGTGGAGCCCTACGGCGACTGGACCCGGGTGATCGCCGACGAGGTCGGCTTCGTTCGCCTGTCGACCCGCTTCTCGCCCGAGCGGCTGTTCTCGCGCGGTCGTCGCTGCGGCGACTGATTCGCTAGCTTTTCCGCCGCCCGCGGATAGGCCGGGGCACACAAAGAATCAAGCCAACGTGGGAGGACCTGTGGCAACCGGAACCGTCAAGTGGTTCAGCGACGACAAGGGCTTCGGCTTCATCACGCCCGACGACCAGGGCAAGGACCTGTTCGTGCATCACAGCGACATCGACAGCGAGGGCTTTCGCACGCTCGCCGAGGGCGCGCGGGTGGAGTACGAGTCGCAGCCGGGGGACAAGGGCCCCAAGGCTGTGAGCGTGCGGCCCGCCTAAGCGCCTAAGCGCCGGCGCGCTCTTCCGCCAGGACTGCCCGTCGGCTCTCCTGGCGCTCGCGGTCCACGCGGACCACGTCCCACACCAGTCCGACCTTCTCCATGCCGCGAATCAGCAGCGCCGAGGGGTCGATCTCCCACTTGCGCATCCCGTGCTCGGCCGAGGTGGGGAACGCGTGGTGGTTGTTGTGCCAGCTCTCGCCGAACGAGAACGGGGCGAGCCACAGCAGGTTGCGCGACTCGTCGTCGGTCTCGAAGCGCCGCCGGCCGAAGAAGTGGCACAGCGAGTTGATGCTGAAGGTCACGTGATGCACCACCAGCATGCGCACGGCGCCACCCCAGAGGAGCCCGGTCAGGCCCGCGTACACCGAGCCGCCGATCGCCCAGCCCAGCGCGAAGGCGGCCACGAGCCCGCCGATGGCCCAGAGGAGGAACTTGCGGTCGACGAAGTTGACGATCGGATCTTCGACCAGGTCGCGGGCGTAGCGCCGGCGCAGACCCCGCTGGGTGTGGATGAACAACCAGCCCACGTGGGCGTGGAGGAGTCCCTTGAACGCACCGCGAAAGCCGACCCCGTGGTCGACGTGGGGGCTGTGGGGATCGCCCTCCTGGTCGGCGAAGGTGTGGTGCTTGCGGTGGTCGGCGACCCAGGAGATGATCGGTCCCTCGATGGCGGCCGAGCCGAGCACGGCGAGTGTGGCCCGCATCGGCTTGCTGGTCTTGAAGCTGCGGTGGGTGAAGTAGCGGTGGAAGCCGACCGTGATGCCCAGGCCGGTGGCCAGGTACATGATCACGAAAACGATCACGTCGCTCCAGCGCAGGAAGTCGCCCCAGACCTGCCACACGACCAGGCCGAGAGCGAGGATCGGAGCGGCGGTCACGATGCCGGTGGCTATGCGATCGCGGGTCTCGTTGAGTACGGGCTCGACGTCGTCGCGCGCCGGAGCGGCGCGGGGTGTCACGGCGGTGCTCATCGGAGAAACCTACCCCGCCGGGCCGATTCGATACACCCTGAGCGCTACCCTAGCCCGGTGCCTCGCTCGCACCCGTTGTATCGCCAGTGGGCGCGCATCTGGCGCCTCAGCGGCCGCTGGCTTCCGAACGGCTGGATCGACGCCCTGCGCCAGCTCGCCCTCTTCGCGGCGGCGTACTACCTGTACCGGATCGTGCGGGGCTTCGTGGACGGCCAGGCCGGCATGGCCTTCGAGAACGCGCGCGCGCTCGTGGACATCGAGCGTGCCGTGGGACTGTTCTTCGAGCCCGGCCTCCAGGCCTGGACGCAGAGCCAGGAGTGGCTGCTCACCTTCGCCAACTGGATGTACGTCAACTCGCACTTCGTGGTCACGACCACGTTCCTGATCTGGCTCTACATCGCGCGCAACCACGCCTTCTACTACGTGCGCAACATGTTCATGGTGGCCATGGGGATGGCGCTCGTGCTCTACGTCGCCTTCCCCACCGCGCCGCCGCGCTTCATGCCCGAGTGGGGCTTCACCGACACCGTCGCCAACTTCGTGGGCGAGGGCGCGGAGAACAGCGCCAACGTGCTCTACAACCCCTACGCCGCCGTGCCCAGCATGCACGTGGCCTTTGCCCTGATGATCGCCATCCCGGCCTTCTTCCTGGTCCGCAACCGCGTGTTGAAGGTCCTCTGGGCCGTCTACCCCGTGGTGGTCACGTTCGTGGTCATGGCCACCGCCAACCACTTCTGGCTCGACGCCGTCCTCGGCGCCCTCGTCGCCGCCGCGGCGGCCTCGGCCGCCTCCTACGCCCTCGCCCGCGCCCGGCCGGAGGCGTGGGCGTGGCGCACGGCCAGAGTCACGGCGTGAGCGACCCGGTCGACCAGGACACCCGGCGCCCGCGCGGCAACGGGCGCAGCGGGCCCCTCACGGCCACCGAGATGCGCGGGCTCGCGCGCAGCCGCCTGATCGAGTCGCGCCTCACGCCCAACGCGATCTCGATCACCGGGTTGATCGGGAACCTGATCGCCGCCGGCCTGATCGTGGCCGAGCACTTCGTCCTGGGAGCTATCGCGTTCATCCTCGGCTCGCTGTGCGACATGATGGACGGCCGCTACTCGCGCATGTCGGGCAAGGGCAGCCCCTTCGGCGCGTTTCTCGACTCGACCCTCGACCGCATCGAGGAGGGGGTGGTGCTGGCCGCCGTGGCCACGTGGTTCGCCAAGAACTCGAACGAGGCCGCGGTGGGTGCCACCGTGCTCACCGTCGTCGGCTCCTACATGGTGTCCTACACGCGGGCGCGCGCCGAGGCGCTCGGAGTGGAGTGCAAGGTCGGAATCGCCTCGCGGGCGGTGCGCGTTGTCATACTCTCTGCCGGCCTGTTGTTCGCGGCGGGCGAGATCATTCCCGATTTCGACCTGCTCGAGCCCGCGATCTACGCGATGGCCGCGCTGACCATATTCACCACCTTCCAGCGGGTGTTCCACGTACGGAAGCAGCTGGCCGCGGCCGTCCCGCCCGTGTAACGGAACCGGGTCCAGCGGGGTTCTTTTCTGTGCCGGCCTCTCTGCCCCTGAGAGGTCGTTTCTCTGAGCAGGAGGCTTTGCAATGACCGAAATCATCTCTTCCCTCACCAACGGAGGGTCGCGGTACCAGACCGAAAAGGTGCGCGTGGCCATCGTGGGCGTGGGCAACTGCGCCTCGTCCTTCGTCCAGGGCGTGCAGTTCTACAAGGATGCCGATCCCACTCAGGACGTACCCGGGCTCATGCACGTTGACCTGGGCGGCTACCACGTACGCGACATCGAGTTCACCGCGGCGTTCGACATCGACGCCGACAAGGTGGGCAAGGACCTCTCCGAGGCCATCTGGTCCGGCCAGAACAACACCATCAAGTTCGCCGATGTTCCCCACCTGGACGTGCCCGTCTATCGCGGCATGACCCACGACGGCCTCGGCAAGTACCTCAAGGAGAAGATCACCAAGGCTCCCGGGAACACCGACGACATCGTCGAGATCCTCAAGGAGACCAAGACCGACGTGGTGGTCTCCTACCTCCCGGTGGGCTCCGAGCTGGCCACCAAGTGGTACGTCGAGCAGGTGCTCGAGGCCGGCTGCGGCTTCGTGAACTGCATCCCGGTGTTCATCGCCAAGGAGGACTACTGGGCCGACCGCTTCCGCAAGAAGGGCCTGCCCATCATCGGCGACGACATCAAGTCGCAGGTCGGAGCCACGATCGTCCACCGCAGCATGGCCCGCCTCTTCCACGAGCGCGGCGTCAAGCTCAAGCGCACCTCCCAGCTCAACGTGGGCGGCAACATGGACTTCTACAACATGCTCGAGCGCGAGCGCCTGGAGTCCAAGAAGATCTCCAAGACCCAGGCCGTCACGTCGATCATGGGCACCGAGCTGCCGGCCGACGACGTGCACGTGGGGCCCTCCGACTACGTGCCGTGGCTGACCGACCGCAAGTGGGCCCACATCCGCCTCGAGGGCGAGGCCTTCGGCGACGTTCCCCTGATCGCGGAGATGAAGCTCGAGGTCTGGGACTCGCCCAACTCGGCCGGCATCGTGACCGACGCAGTGCGCTGCTGCAAGCTGGCTCTGAACCACGGGCTGGGCGGCGCGCTCGAGGGCCCGAGCTCCTACCTCATGAAGTCGCCGCCCATCCAGGTTCCCGATGACGAGGCACGCGAGCTCACGGAGGCGTTCATCGCCGAGTACGCGGGAGCGCCGAAGCTGCCGGGCAAGGCGAAGGTCCGGGTGGAGGCAGGGACGACGGACCAGTAGCACCTAGGGAATAACCTGCGCGATCGTGTCGTTCTCCATCGCGCAGGTCACCCCCTGGCCCTGGGAGCAGCACCACGAGGTCAACCGCTTCGTCGAGCGGCTGTCCGACGAGCTCTGTGCGCGCGGCCACCGCGTGGTGGTGGTCGCGCCGTCGGACTCCCGCGAGCTGGTGCGTGACGGGCGCGAGATGGTCAAGCGGATGGAGGGCGACCCAGACGCCCTGTGGGCCGAGCCCGGCTGCGCGACGGTCGTGGCCGTCGGGCAGTCGCTGCCCTTTCGCCGCGGCGGGTCGGTCTCGCTGCCCCTGGACGTGTCGCGCACGCTCGAGGACCTCCTCGACCGCGTCGAGCTCGACTTCGTGCACGTGCACGAGCCCTTCGCCCCCAGCGCGGCCTCCGCCGCCCTGCGCCATTCGCGCGCGCTGAACGTGGGCAGCTTCCACGCGGCCACCGAGCGCTTCGTGTCCACGCAGGTGGCGCGCAAGGTGGTCGAGCGGCTGTTCGGCCGCCTCGACGGCCGCACGGCGAGCTTCGCCGCCACGCGCGACCTGATGGAGCGCTACTTCCCGGGCGACTACCGCGTCATCCCGCCGGGCGCGGACCTGATTCCGCGCGCCGAGCAGGGCGACGGGACCCCGGAGATCGTGTTCTCGGGCGAGGAGGAGCGCGGCGCGCTGCGCCTGTTCCTGCGCGCCCTTCGCCGGCTGCCGGTCGACCTCGACTGGCGGGCCACGATATGGCTGCGCGACCCCGCGGCGGCTCCGGCGATCAGCATGTCGCGGCGCCTGCGCGAGCACGTGACCCTGGCCGGCCCGGGCGACGGCTCCGAGGCCCAGTACCTGGCGCGCGCCACGATCGCGGTCGCTGCGTCGTCGGGCGCCGCCCCGGCGCCCCAGCTGGTGCTGCGCGCCCTGGCCGGCGGGGCCGTGCCGGTGGTCTCGCGGCTGCCCCAGTACGAGGAGGCGCTGAGGGAGGGCGACCTCGGCATGCTGTTCGAGCCCCGCGACGCGATCACCCTCGCCGCTCAGCTCGAGCGGCTGATCCGCGATCCGGCGCTGGCGGCGCAGTACACGAAGCGCATCGAAGCGGCGCACCCGCAGCTCGAATGGTCGCGCACCGCCGACAGCTTCGAGGCGCTGTTCGAGGAGATCGCGGCGCGCCGGCACGGCGATGGCGACCGCGCGCTGCGCCACCGCCTGCGCGAGCGCGACTTCGTCCACGTCGACCTGCACATGCACACCGACCACTCGCCGGACTGCGCCACGCCGGTGGACACCCTCCTCGACACCGCGAAGAGGGTCGGCCTGGGCGCCATCGCGATCACCGACCACAACGAGGTGTCCGGGGCGCTCGAGGCGAGGGAGCGCGCCAACGGCATCAAGGTGATCGTGGCCGAGGAGGTGAAGACGGCCGACCAGGGCGAGGTGATCGGGCTCTTCATCGAGGAGAAGATCCCGCGCGGGATGACCCTGCAGGAGACGATCGCGGAGATCCGGCGCCAGGGGGGGCTGGTTTACGTGCCCCACCCCTTCGACCGTATGCACTCCGTCCCCGACTACGAGCACATGCTCGCCGTGGTGAGCGACATCGACGCCATCGAGGTCTTCAACCCGCGCGTGGCCTTCTCGGCCTTCAACGAAGAGGCGGCACGCTTCGCGGCCAAGTACCGCATCGTGGCGGGCGCGGGCTCGGACTCGCACGTGGCCCAGGGGCTCGGGTCGGTGAAGATCCGGATGCGCGACTTCGACGGCCCCGAGGAGTTCCTCGAGTCGCTGCGCGACGCCGACATCGTGCGCAAGAAGCAGTCGCTGCTGTACGTCCAGGCACTCAAGTTCATCCAGACGCGCGGCAAGAAGTGATGCGCCCGAAAGGACCGGGCGGCGATCCGTCTAATCACCCGGGACACATGCCCGCCACCGATGACGAGATCCGCGAGAAGTACCTCGAGCGGGCGATCCGCGAGCTCAACCAGCTGACCCGCGAGATCCAGAGCTGCGACCACTGCCCCCGCGGCAACCTGATGCCGGTGCTCGGCTCGGGCCACCCGCAGGCCGACATCATGCTGCTCAAGTTCATCCCCATGCCCTCGGAGATCGAGGAGGGCGTGGCCTTCTACGGTCGCGCCGGCAGCGCGCTCATGAAGAGCTTCAAGCGGCTGGGGATCGATCCGCTCGCCGTCTACGGCACCGTGTTCGTGAAGTGCCCGGTGGGCGACAGCGACCTGTCCGCGCCCGAATGCCGCGCCCGCGTGCTCGAGGAGATCGCGATCGTCGCGCCGCGCATGGTCGTGGTGATGGGCGAGGAGGCGCTCGAGGAGCTCAACCAGCTCGGGGTGCCGCTCGGGCGCGAGGTCGAGGCCCGGCCGGGCGAGGTCCAGCGCCTGACGCCCTCCTGCGACGCGCTCTACGTGCCGGACATCGACCGCTCCCTCGACGAGGAGCGCGCCAAGCGCGAGTTCTGGGGAGCGTTTCGGGCCCTCGGCGAGTGGTACGCGGACTTCCCTCCGTACTAGCGGCGCACTAGGCTTGCGGCCATGGCCGAGCAGGCCCGGGTCCTGGTTGTCGCCAACCGCACGGCGGAGTCGCCGGAGTTGCTCGCCGCGCTTCAGGAGCGGACGGCACGCGGGCCCTGCGAGTTCACCCTGCTCGTGCCCGAGACCCCGCACGGCCTGGCCTGGGCCGCCGACCCGGACGCCGGGCACGAGAACGCCGAGCGCTACCGCCAGGCGTTCATCGACGAGCTGCGCGAGGAGGGCATCCCGCTGGGCGACGCCAAGGTGGGCGACGGCGACCCACTGGCCGCCATCGCCGACGAGTGCAACTTCAACGACTACGACGAGCTGATCGTGTCCACCCTGCCGCTGCGGATGTCCAAGTGGCTGCGGGTGGACCTGCCGAGCAAGGCGCGGGCCGCCACGGGCCTGCCCGTGACCCACGTCATCGGGAGCGAGAAGTAGGGCCTCAGTCGCTGCGTTCGAGCAGCGCCACGCACTCGATGTGCGGCGTCTGCGGGAACATGTCCACCGGCCTGACCGTCTTCAGCTCGTAGCCCGCGTCGACCATCTGCCGGGCGTTGGGCGCCAGCGTGGTCGGGTTGCAGGACACGTAGACGATGCGCTTGGCCTCGGCCTCGAGCACCCGCCGCACCACCTTCTGTGACAGCCCGGCGCGCGGCGGGTCGACCACAACGACGTCGGGCTTTCCCGACTGCTCGAGCAGGGGCCGCATGGCCAGCCGCACGTCGCCGGCGAAGAACTTCGCGTTGTCGACGCCGTTGAGCCGGGCGTTCTCGATCGCATCGGCCACCGCCTCCTCGACGATCTCGACCCCCCAGACCTCGCCCGCGTCGAGTGCCAGCACCAGCGCGATCGTGCCGATCCCGCAGAACAGGTCGAGCACGCGCTCGCGGCCGGTGAGCCCGGCCAGCTCGGCCGCGGCTCCGTACAGGCGCTCGGCCATCTCGGTGTTGGTCTGGAAGAAGGCGTCGGGCGAGATGCGCAGCCGCAGCCCGGCCAGCTCCTCCTCCAGGTAGGCGCCGCCCTTGACGATCTGCGTTTCGCCTCCGCGCGTGGTCTCGCCGACGTCGGCGGCGCGCGTCCACAGGAAGCTGTCGCAGGGCGTGGCGGCGGCCAGGCCGTCGATCGCGAAGGTGGCGCCGGGGCTCGAGACCACCCGAGCCTGGAGCTGGCCGGTGCGCCGGCCCTCGCGGACCACGAGGTTGCGCAGGAGGCCGAGCTGCCCGCGGCGGTCCCAGGCGTCGAGGCCCTCCTCCTTGCACCACGCCTTGACCGCGGTGCGCAGCTCGTCGACCCGCTCGGAGGCCAGGATGTCGACCGGCACGTCGTCGATCAGGTCGAAGCGCCCCGGCCGGTGGAAGCCGAGCACGAGCTCTCCGTCGTCGGCCGCGCCGAAGGAGTACTCGACCTTGTTGCGGTAGCGCAGCGGCTCGACGGCGGGGACGATCGGCTCTACCGGCGGCTCCTCGAAGCCCCCGAGGCGCGACAGCGCGTCGCGAACCTGGTCCTCCTTCTCGCGCAGCTGACGCTCGTAGGGGAGCACCTGCCACGGCGCACCCGGGTGGGCGGCCAGCGGCTCGACGCGATCGGGGCTCGGCTCGAGCAGCTCGAGCGTGTCCGCCTCACCGAAGGAGCGCTTGGACTTGGTGATGCGCGCCCGCACCCGGTCGCCGGGCACCGCCCCGCGGACGAACACGACGTAACCCTCGGCGCGGGCCACCCCGGCGCCACCGTGGGCGAGCCGGTCGATCGACAGCTCGAGCTCGTCTCCGGTGCGAGGGCGGGTTCGTTGCGGTGTTTCGGTCACTGACGGAACGTAGCGACCACGGGCGCGTGATCGGCGAGCCGGATGCGCCGGCCGTCGGGCTCCACCAGCTCGCGCCGCTCGGGGGGCAGCCGCCTGGGAGCGCTCTCGATGCGCAGTCCGCGGGCCAGCAGGTGGTCGATGGCGTCGGCAGCGGTGGGCTCCACGAGGCCGAAGCGCTCGCGCAGGGTGTCGAACGGGGCCGGCGTGCGCTTGGGCCGCACGTTCAGGTCGCCGCCCAACACCAGCGGATCGCCCCCCGACCACTCGACCGCCATCTCGGCCGCCCGCACCAGCTCGACGCTCGCCTGATCGGGTAGGCCGGCCGAGGCGTGCAGGTTGGCCACGCACAGGCGCGGCCCGTCCGCGAGCGCGATGCGCGCCCAGTGCATGCGCCGCTGCTCGGGGCGCCACGCGATCGTGAGCCGGCGGTGGTCGGTGATCCGGCCCGGGCTGCGCACCAGGATCTGGTTCGAGCCGCCGTCGCTCGAGGCGATCAGGTCGGGGTTGAGGTCGGCCAGCAGCCGCTGCAGCGGGGGCACGTAGTTGCGCGAGGTCAGCACGCGCACGCCGTTGGAGCGGGTGCGCCGGGCGAGCTCGGCAAACCAGCGCGGTGGGGCTTCCTGGAGCAGCGCCACGTCCCAGTCGAAGCCGTCCAGCACCCGGGCGAACTCGTCGAGCAGCACGCGGTTGACCTGGGCGTGGGTGGCGTTTCGCTCGGTCACGCGAAACAACCGTGACCGCCACGTGAACAGGGCCGGATCAGGCGGGAAGTCCCGCCCGTGGTAGAGGTTCCAGCTGAGGAGCTTGATTTGATCCGGCATTTCCTGACTGGCGCTGAGCTTACGTCGGCCGAGCTCGAGAGGCTCGTCGACCGAGCGCTCGAGCTGAAGGCCGACCGCCTGGCCTCGCGCGCGCTGGAGGGGCGCAGCGTGGCGCTCCTCTTCGACCTGCCCTCCACCCGCACCCGGGTCTCGTTCGAGACCGGCGTCTACGAGCTGGGCGGCCACCCCCTGGTGCTGCGCGAGGGCGAGCTGCAGCTGGCGCGGGGGGAGTCGGCGCGCGACACCGCGCTCGTTCTGTCGCGCATGGTCCAGGCGATCGCCATCCGCACTCCCGCACAGGAGACGGTCGAGGCGCTGGCCGAACACGGGTCGGTTCCGGTGATCAACATGCTCACGCGCGAGCACCACCCGTGCCAGGCGCTCGCCGACCTGGTGACGCTGCGCGAGCGCTTCGGACACCTCGAGGGCCTGCGCCTCGCCTACGTCGGCGACGGCAACAACATGGCGCGCTCGCTGCTGCGGCTGGGTGAGCTGGCGGGGGTGGACGTGGTGGTGGCCTCTCCACCGGAGCTGGCCCTTCCCGAGGCGGAGCCGACGTCACTGGACGACGCGGTGCGGGGCGCGCACGCGCTCTACACCGACGTGTGGCTGAGCATGGGCGACGGCGACAGCGCCGAGAAGCGCCGCCTGCTCGATCCCTATCGCCTCGACGAGGCGCTCCTCTCCCAGGCCCGCGACGACGCCATCGCCCTCCACTGCCTGCCCGCGCACCCGGGCGAGGAGATCTCCGAGGGTCTGCTCTACGGCGAGCGCTCCGCGGTATGGGACCAGGCGGAGAACCGCCTGCACGCTCAGAAGGCGCTGCTCGAGCTGCTGATGAGCACTGAAAACGGAATACGAGCGAACCGATAGCCATCCTGTTGCGTAAGGACAATCATCGTCAAGCAACTCGAGGTGGCTCACAGATGAACAGATGGCTCGCACTCCTACTCGCATGCGTCGCGCTCAGCCTGGTCGTGGCCGGCTGCGGCGGCGACGACGACGAAGAGGGTGGCGGAGATACCCAGACCACCGAGCAACCGGCCGAGGAGAGCGGCGGCGGTGACGACGGCGGCACGGCGGCCGGCGGGGGTGGCACCGAGGTGAGCATGAAGGACATCAAGTTCGCCCCGGAGAGCATCACGGTGGGCGCCGGCGACACGGTCACCTGGGTCAACGACGACAGCGTCGGCCACGACGTGACCGGCGACAACTTCAAGTCCGGCGATCCGGGCGCCATGCAGAGCGGCGACACCTACGCGCACGCCTTCGAGAAGGCCGGAACGTTCGACTACGTGTGCACGGTGCACCCCGGCATGGAGGGCTCGGTCACGGTCGAGTAGCCAGTCGTTTGACTAGCGGCGGCGCAGGCCGAAGCCGCGCAGCATGAGCAGCGCGGCTTCGCCCGCCCCGCCCCGGGTGGGCAGCAGGCTGAGCTGGGTGGCGGCGTCGTAGAGGTCGAAGAAGCCGCGCGCGCGGCGCACGGCGCCGTCGGCCAGCTCGAGGTAGTGCAGCCCGTGAAGGGCCACGAAACGATCGGTGGCCGGGCAGCACCGTGCCGATGTCGCCGGTGTGGGTGCCGGTGGCCCGCCACGGCACGCACGCATGGCCGCCGCGTCCGAGCGGCGGCGCGGTGGCCTCCACCCGCAGGTCGGGGAAGGCGCGCATGAGGGTCACGGCGTGGCGATCGAGGTCGTCGACACCGCGCAGCGGCGCCACCGCGACCGGGTCCTCGTAGGACACGTCCGGCGTACAGCACCCCTCGAATCCCTTGCCGCGCCATGCGGCCCGCCAGCGAACGGCCAGCTCGTCGAGCTCGCCGCGCTCGATCTCCGTGCTCACGCGAGCTCCGCCAGTCCCTCCTCGGGGGAGGAGGCGCGCGCGTAGTGGCGCCTCGGTATCCGCCCCGCCAGCCTCGCCTCGTAGCCCGCCTCCACCGCCTTGCGCATGGCGCCCGCCATGGCCACCGGGTCGGCCGCTCGGGAGATCGCGCTGGCCAGCAGCACCGCGTCGCATCCGGCCTCGAGCGCCAGCGCCGCGTCGCTGGCCGTGCCCACGCCCGCGTCGAGGATCACCGGCACGCGCGCGGCGTCGAGGATCAGACGCAGGTTGTAGGGGTTGTTGATGCCCATGCCGCTCCCGATCGGCGAGCCGAGCGGCATCACCGCGGCACAGCCCACGTCCTCGAGCCTGCGCGCGAGGATGGGATCGTCGTTGGTGTAGGGCAGCACCACGAAGCCCTCACCCACCAGCGTCTTCCGCCGCGTCCAGCAGCTCGGCGGGATCGGGCAGCAGCGTCCGGTCGTCGCCGATCACCTCGAGCTTGACCCAGTCGGTCTCGAGCGCCTCGCGTGCCAGCCGCGCGGTGGTGACCGCCTCTCGCGCGGTGAAGCAGCCCGCTGTGTTGGGGAGCACCTCGAGGCCCGCCTCCTCGAGCACCTCGAGGAGCGACCCCCGCCCGCCGGGATCGACGCGGCGCATGGCCACGGTGGCCAGCTCCGCGCCCGATTCCCGGGCGGCGTCGGCCATGGTCTCCAGGTTGCGAAATCCGCCGGTGCCGAGGATCAGCCGCGATCGCAGCGAACGGCCCGCGATCTCGAACGCCTCGGGCGAGCCGCCCTGCACCGCGTGCAGAACCTCCAGCTCCTGTCCGTCGCGCAGAGCGGTGTCCGCCCATTCGCCGCGCGGGATCACCTGCCCGTCGACCGCCACGGCCGTGCCCCGGCCGGACACGCCGAGCTCGTCGACCACCAGTTGCACCGTCGCGCCGTCGGGCAGTTCGCGGTACTCGCCGTTCACGAACACCTTCCTCACCGCTCGGCCCCCACGCGCTCGAAGCGAGCGGGCGACAGCGCCTCGTCGGGCTCCTTGCCGGCCGCCAGCAGCGCGGCCACCAGCTCCCCGGTGAGCGGCGCCAGCAGCACCCCGTTGCGCCAGTGGCCGGTGGCCCACACGAGGCCGTCGAGCTCGGAGTCGCGGCCCACCACCGCGCCGTTGTCCGGCGTGGCCGGGCGCAGGCCGGCGCGCGCACCCACCAGCTCGAGCTCGCCCACCTCCGGCACTACCTCCCAAGCCGCCTCGAGCAGGCGAAACACGCCGTCGGCGGTGACCGCGGTGTCGAAGCCCTGCTCCTCGACGGTGGCTCCCAGGATCACCCGCCCGTCCGAGCGGGGGACGAGGTAGCAGCGCGGCGTGCGCACGATCCGGGTGAGCGGGGCGTCGGCCGCGCCGCGCGCACGCAACTCCAGGATCTGTCCCTTCACCGGGCGCACGGGCGGGCCATCGCCCACGGGCGCCAGCGCCGGGCTCCACGCCCCGGCGGCCACCACCACCGAGCCGCACTCGATGAAGCCGTCGCTCGTCGTCACCCCGGTCACGCGTCCCTGCGCGTGCTCGATCGAATCCACGCCGGTCCGGAGGGCGATCTCATCCGCGAGGCTCGCGAGCGCGCGCACGGTGGCCCGCGGGTCGGCCTGCGCGTCGCCGTGGGCCAGGATTCCGCCGGCGATGCGCGGCGAGAGGCTCGGCTCGAGCCGGCGACAGCCACTCGGGCCGAGCCACTCGACCTCGAGCCCGAGCGCCAGCTGGAACTCGTTCAGGCGCCGCAGCGCCTCGGCGTCGTCACGGTCGGCCGCGACCACGAGCGCACCGCTCTCGCGGTAGCCGGTGGAAAGCCCGCTGCGCTCCTCCAGCTCGGCGGCGAAAGCGGGCCAGCGCTCAAGTGCGCGCATGTTCACCCGCAGGAGCCGCTCCTCGCCGAAGTCGGTCTCGGTAACCGGCGCCAGCATGCCCGCCGCCACGTGCGACGTCTCGGCGCCGGGCTCGGACGCGCGGTCGATCACGAGCACCGACAGACCGCGCTGCTGTGCGCGCCATGCGCAGGCCAGACCGATCAGGCCGGACCCGATCACGACGGCGTCGTAGCTTCTGCTTCGCGGCAAATCAATCACCTTCCTTCGCCGGCATTACCCGGGTCAGGTTCGACGGTCGGCGGCGCCGCAGCCGCCCTCTCAGCCCGGTCGATCCGAGCTCCCGTTGGGGGTCCAATGGTATCGCCGCCACGCCGCTTTGCGGCGCCGGTGCCCGGTTGATCTGGTAACCATTGGGTGCGGCGGCACCGCAACTCTCCGGGCGTGTGCTGTTCTGATGAGAGGGAATCCGGAGCGCGCCTCACCCGATCGCCGCTCCCTCGCTTACGCCATGAAACGACTGACGATCACAATCGCCATGCTCGTCGCTGCGGCCTGTGCCGCGCCCGCGGCCGAGGCCTCCAGCCGCCAGGTTCTGGTGATGCAGGACGATTCGCTGCTGCACAGCGCGCCGGCCGCCACGCTCGACGAGTTCGACGCGCTCGGCGCCGACATCGTGAAGGTCAACGTCTACTGGGACGGGGTGGCCCCGAGCGGCAGGCGCAAGCCCGCCGGCTTCAACGGCGCCGACCCGGCCGGCTACGCCTGGGGCTTCTACGACTCCATCGAGCAGGCCATCCGCAGCCGCGGGATGCGGCCCTACTTCAGCCTGGGCGGCCGGGCCCCCGACTGGGCCACCAAGCGCAAGGGGCGCCGTGGCACCTACCGCCCCAACGCCAAGGAGTTCCGCGCCTTCGCCGAGGCGGCGGGGCTGCGCTTTCCCGGCGTGGACATCTGGTCGATCTGGAACGAGGCCAATCTGTACTCCTGGCTCAGCCCGCAGCGCGTGAAGGGCGTGCCCGTGTCGCCGGGGATCTACCGCGGCCTCTACCTCGCCGGCCACCGCGGCCTCGAGACCGCCGGCCACGGCGGCGACACCATCCTCTTCGGCGAGCTGATGCCGCGCGGTGGCGGCGACTCGCGCAAGGTGCGCCCACTCGAGTTCCTGCGCGAGATGGTCTGCCTCGACCGCAACTACCGCCAGTACCGCGGCAAGGCGGCGCGCAGGCGCGGCTGCCGCAGGGTGGGGCGCATCCCCACCTCGGGCCTGGCCTACCACCCGTACACGCTGGCCGCGGGGCCCGACGTGCAGGAAGGCACCGACGACGCGGCCATCGGACAGCTGGCGAGCGTGCGCCGGACGCTCGACGCCCTCGCTCGCCGGGGCAAGCTCCCGCGGCGCCTGCCGATCTGGATCACCGAGTTCGGCTACCAGACCCGCCCGCCCGATCGCAACGCCACGCCGATCCGCCGCGCCCCGGCGCTGATGGACCTCAGCGAGTGGATCGCGTTCCGCAACTCGCGCGTGGCCAGCTACTCGCAGTACCAGCTGCGCGACGACGACTTCTGGCAGTCCGGACTGCGCTTCGCCGACGGCGATCCCAAGCGCGGCGTGTACTCCGCCTTCAGGCTCCCGGTGTTCGTGCGCTCGCTCGGCGCGAACGCCGTGGAGGTGTTCGGCGGAGGGCGAGGCGCGGCGGGAGATGTCGCCCAGATCGAGTCCAAGGCGCCCGGCGCCAGCTACCGTTCGCTGGGCTCGGTGCCCGTGAACTCAGCCGGCTACTTCCGGCGGATCTTCCGCCTGTCGGGCGCCTCGCGCAACAAGTTCCGCGTAACCCTCGGCGGCCAGCGGCGAATCAAGTCGCCGGTGGCCCGCTAGCCCCGTGACCAAGACCCACCCGAACCCGCACCCACCCGCACCAAGGAGAATCCGCCCTGTGAGGCACCTAGCCCCTCGAGTACTGCTTGCCGCCCTGGCCGCCGCCGCCGCGATCGTCGCGGGCGGCCTGACCGCGCCCGGCGAAGCCAAAGCCGCCCGCGGCATGGAGCTCGCCATCCAAGACGACGCGCTCTTCGTGCAGGGCCGCAAGGGCTGGGGAGGCGACAAGGCCTTCGAGTACGCCCGCGCGCTCGGGGTCACGCGCATCCGCGTGAACCTCCTCTGGGCCTACACCATGCCGCCCAACCAGTACACGGCGCGCAACAAGCCGCAGACGATCAACTACCAGTTCGCCCAGGTGGACGAGCTGATCGACAACGCCGCCGAGCACGGGATCCGCATCCATTTCTCGCTGACCGGTCCCGCCCCCCGCTGGGCGAACGCCCGCCGGGCGACCACGAGCAAGGCCTGGTACAAGCCGAACGTCTCGGAGTTCGGCAAGTGGAGCCAGGTGGTGGCCCAGCACTTCGCCGGGCGCGTCGATCGCTACAGCGTGTGGAACGAGCCCAACTGGAAGACCTGGCTCGGCCCGCTTAAGGCCGCTCCGGCGATCTACCGCGGCCTCTACACCCGCGCCTATTCGGCCATCAAGGCCGCCGACTCCCGCGCCAAGGTCCTGATCGGGGAGACGAGCCCCTACGGGCGGCCCGGCCTGTCGACCTCGCCGCTGGCCTTCTTGCGCGCCGTTACCTGCGTGAACAAGAGCTACCGGCGCGCGAAGTCCTGCCCCAAGCTCAAGGCCGACGGGTACGCCCATCACCCGTACGACTTCAACCACGCGCCGGCCTACCAGTATCCGGGCGACGACAACGTGACCATCGGAACGCTGCCCCGGCTGACCAGGGCGCTCGACCGCCTCTCGCGAGCCGGCGTGCTGCGCAAGACGGGCGGCGGCCGGATGCCGCTCTACCTGACCGAGTACGGCTACTTCGCCTCGGGCAAGCGGGCCCTGCCCGCACGCACGGCCACGCGCTATCTGCAGCAGGCCTACTCGATCGCGCTGCGAAACAGTCGCGTCAAGAGCCAGCTGCACTACCTGCTCACCACGCTGCCGGGCAACGCGGACTCGACGTTCAACACCGGAATCGTGAAGCTGTCGGGCAAGCGGCTGCCGCAGTACAAGGGGCTGCAGCGCTGGTTCCGCGGCAATCGCAGCCGCGTCAAGCGGCCGGGATCGGCGTTCTCGCTGCCGCTGGCGCCGCCGGAGCCGACGATCGGGGGCTAGGGCCGGTGCTCGCCGACGCGCGCGAGCGCCTGCGGCGAGCTCGGCTCTACCTCGTGGTCGAGGCGGGCGCGGAGCACGTGCTCGCCCCGGCCCTGCGGGGCGGGGTCGACATGGTCCAGCTGCGCGACAAGCACGCCGGCGACGAGTCGATCCTGCGCGCGGCGGCCCGCTTTCGCGCCCACTGCGACGAGCACGGAGCGCTCTTCTGGCTCAACGACCGGCCCGACCTCGCCCTGGAGTGCCGGGCCGACGGCGTTCACGTGGGCCAGGACGACCAGCCGGTGGCCGAGGTGCGCGAGCAGGTGGGAGCGGGGATGCTGATCGGGCTCTCCACCCACTCACCCGAGCAGTTCGACGCCGCCCTGAGCTCCGAGGCCGACCAGCTCAGCGTCGGCCCGGTGTGGGAGACGCCGACCAAGGAGGGGCGGCCGGCCGCCGGACTCGAGTACGTGCGCTACGCCGCGCGGCGCGGCGCGGGGCGGCCCTGGTTTGCCATCGGGGGCATCGACGCGGACAACCTCGGCCAGGTGGTGGCGGCAGGAGCCGAGCGCGTGGTGGTGCTGCGAGCCATACGCGACGCGGCCGACCCGGAGGCCGCGGCAAGGGCCCTCGCCGACGGGCTGGGTCCCGGCTAGAAGCGGCGGGCCGCGGCGGCGTAGGCGGCCAGGGCCGGGCGGGGCTCGTAGTCGCCGCCCCGGTAGCGGACGAGCCCGGCGTAGTCGAAGAGATCACCGTCGCGGTAGGCCGACGACCACGTGTACCAGTACATCCGCCCGATACCGAGGCGGCCGGAGAAGCGGGCGGCCAGGCGGTAGGCGCCGCGCAGGCGGCCGGCCATACCGGTGTCGGTGGTGTACCAGGCCCGCTGCCACAGCGGATCGGGCAGCGGTACCCGCTCCTTGCCCGCGGGCCAGGTGGTCTCGGTCACCCAGAGCGGCTTGCGGCCCTCGCTTCCGCGCCGCAGTGCCTGCCGGAACCTCCGCACGCCCTTGATCAGCAGCTTGGGGCGCGCGGTGAAGAAGTTCAGCGCGGCCACGTCGAAGTGCCGGGCGATCCTGAAGCGGTTGAGGCGGTCGAGGTGATCCCAGGCGAAGTCGGCCAGGCCGGCGAGCACGATCGTGGCGCCGGGGTCGATCGCGTCGATGGCCTGCTTGGACTCCTTGAGCAGGCGCGCGTAGCCGGGCGCCCAGGAGTTCTTGCGCCGTCCCTTGGTGCTCCAGTAGAAGTCGATGTGCGGCTCGTTCCAGATCTGCCACTCGCGCTGAGGGCGCCGGGGCAGCTCCGGGTGCTCGTCCCAGAAAGCACCGGCCGGGCCGTAGCGGAGCACGAGCGCGCGCAGGTAGGCGGTGTAGTCGCTCGCGCGCTTGGGCGGTGAGCCGTACTGGCCGGGTATCTCGGCCGCCCAACCGGGGGAGCTCAGGACGATCGGCAGCACCTTGATGTCGTGCTTCGCGGCCCGCGCGATGATGGCGTCGGTCTCGGCGAAGTCGAAGGGCTGGCCGGCGACGGGCTGAGACCTCGACCACCAGAACACGGTGCGCACCGTCTCCACGCCGGACTCCTTCATGAGCGCCCACTGCGCGTCCTGCTCGGGCTCGGGGGCCTTGGTGGCCTCGCGGTCCCACATGGCGCCGAAGAACCCGTCGGGCACGCGGGCCTGCGCCGCGGGAGCGGCGACGAGGGCCGCTAGGGCCAACGTGAGGAGGACGCAAAGGCGCAACACCGGAGACATAGAACTCCTCAGCCTAGGCACAGTTGCGCCGCTACGCTGGCCTTTCGATGGCAAACAGGCGCAAGAGCCGCAAGCGCGGAAGGCCCGAGCCCCGCCCCCGCGTGCCCCGGTCGAGCTGTCCGAGCCGCCGGTCGCCGAGCCCCCGCCCGCGCGGGGCTACGCGCGCTCGCGCGCCCGTGACGACGCGGCCCGCGCTGCGTTGAAACCGCTGCGTCCCGGCGAACGGCCGGTGGCGGTGACCGTAGGCGCGCTCGTGGCTGCGGTGCTCGCCCTGGCCAACCTGGTCGCCCTGGTGTTCGGCTACAACTCGAGTGAGGACACCCTCTCGCCGGGTAGCGACGCCACCGGCAGCATCGTCGCGGCGCTCATTCTCGTAGTCGTGGCATACGGGATGTGGAGGGCGCGCTACTGGGGTGTGCTGGGGATGCAGACTCTCTTGGCCCTCACCCTCATCTTCGCCTCACTCGGCCTCGTCACGGCCAACAGTCTCTGGGCGGCTGGCCTGCTCGTGCTCATCATCGCCGCGGCCGGGACGCTCTTCTGGTACCTCGTCAAGGCCATGGCCCGGATCCAGATGCCCGAGCGCCCAAGCGCTCGCTAGCGCGTGTACTAGGCTCACCGGCCATGCCGGAGAAGGAGTACGACTGCATCGTCATCGGGTCCGGCCCGGGCGGCTACGTGGCCGCGATCCGGGCCGCCCAGCTGGGCCTCAAGACGGCCGTGGTCGAGAAGGGCAACACCGGCGGGCGCTGCCTCAACGAGGCCTGCATCCCCGCCAAGTCGATCCTGCGCGTGGCCGAGGTGATGAGCGAGGTCGAGCACGCCGGCTCGTTCGGCATCTCCACCGGCGACGTCTCCTTCGACTACGCGGGCGCGACCAAGCACCGCGACAAGGTGGTCAAGACGCTCACCGGCGGAGTGGGCGGGCTCCTGAAGAAGAACGAGATCGACCTGATCGAGGGCTTCGCCTCGGTCACCGACGACGCCAACGTGAAGATCGGCGGGCAGTTCGACGGCACGGAGATCAAGACCGACCGGGTGATCCTGGCCTGCGGATCGGTGGCCAAGCCGCTGCTCGACCTGAAGTTCGGCGAGCGCATCCTCGACACCGCGGGCATGTGGCTGTTGAACGAGCAGCCCAAGCGGCTGTGTGTGATCGGCGCGGGCGCTTCCGGGGTCGAGATCGCCTCCGCGTTCGGGCGGCTGGGCACGGAGGTGCTGCTGCTCGAGGCCCTGGACCAGATCCTGCCGCTCGAGGACGAGGAGATCTCCAAGGCCTGCGCGCGCGAGGTCCGCAAGCAGAACGTGCGGATCGAGACCGGAGCCACCGTCGAGGGGGCCGAGGCCTCCGACTCCGGCGTCTCCGTGTCCTTCAACGGCGAGAAGGAGGACTTCGACTACCTGGTGATCGCCGCCGGCCGGGCGCCCGATGTCGAGGGACTCGGTCTGGAGGAGGCCGGAATCGAGCGCGACGAGCGCGGCTTGATCAAGGTCGACGGCCGGTTGCGCACGTCCCGCGAGGGCGTGTGGGCGATCGGCGACATGGTTCCCGGGCCGGCCCTGGCCCACAAGGCCTCCGACGAGGGCATCATCGCGGTCGAGGACGCGGCCGGGAACGAGGTCCACGAGATCGACTACACGTTCATCCCCGCGGTCACCTTCTGCCACCCGCAGGTGGCCTCGTTCGGGATGACCGAGAAGGCGGCCCGCGAAGCCGGCTACGACGTGGTGGTGGGCAAGGTGCCCATGGGCGCGGTGGGAGCGCCGACCGTCTACAACGACCGCGGCGGCCTGGTGAAGATCGTGGGCGACAAGAAGTACGGCGAGATCCTCGGGGCCTCGATCTGCTCGGTGAAGGCGGCCGACCTGATCCAGGAGCTGGTGAACGCCCGCGAGCTCGAGGGCGGCTTCGCCGAGGTGGCGCGGATCATCCATCCCCATCCGGCCTTCGCCGAGACGGTGATGGAAGCGGCGCGCGCCACCGACGGCTGGCTCATCCACGGCTGACCGGACCGGTTTCGGACCCTGCGTCCGGGCCGTGGCGCCGAAGCCTTTAGCTTTGCCGGATGCCCCGGCGCTTGCACCCGGCGCTCGTGGCCGCCCTGGTCGCGGTGCTCTCGCTCACCCTCGTTGATAGCGCCGCCGGCGCAAAGCGGGTGGCGGCCCCGAAGTTCGTGCGGAACATCGACACCGGCGAGACGGGCTGGTTCTCCTCGCCCGGCCTCGTCGACCTCAACCGCGACGGCCGCCTGGAGATCGTCGCGCCGTTCTACTCGACCTTCGTCTTCGACGCCGAGGGCCGGCGCCTCGGAGCGGCCACGGCCACCAGCGGGCGCGTCTACGCCCCCGGCGTGGTGGCGGACATGGACGGGGATCGCGTGCCGGAGATCGTGGTGGGCGGCAACGAGGGGACGGTGGCGGCCTACAACCTGAGCGGCGGCGCGCTGCGGCTCAAGCCGGGCTGGCCGGCCTCCACGTGCAGCGGCGGCCAGTGTCCCGAGACGCGCGGCATGGCCGCGGCCGACCTCGACCGCGACGGCCGCGTGGAGGTGGTGGCAACCACCACCAACACCTCGTCGAGCGGATCGCAGGTGTTCGCGTTCGACGCGTCGGGCGCGCCGGTACCGGGGTGGCCCCGCTACAACACGGGCAGCGACGCCAGCTTCAACGGCGCCGGCAACCAGGGCTACGGCGCGTACGGCGAGAACGTCGGGATCGGCAACCTCGACAACGACCGCCAGATGGAGGTCGTCGTGACGTTCGACAACCACCAGATCAACGTGTTCAACCACGACGGCACGTCGGTGCTCGCGTCGGGTTACTACACGAACCGCGACAGCGACAACCTGGGCAACCGGCTCGGTTGGGGCCAGTTCATCCGCTGGCTGAGCCCGCGCGTCGAGGCCGACCACTACCACCGCCACGTCGGCCCGTGGCCCGACATCCGGCAGACCTCGTGGCTGCAGTGGACCGCCTCGCCGCCGTCGGTGGCCGACCTCGACCGCGACGGGCGCAACGAGGTGATCGGCGTGCCGAACGTGGAGAAGAACGAGCCCTACGAGACGCAGTCCTACGCGTTCATGGTCCTCGACGGCGCGCAGGGGAGCGGCAAGCGGTCGGCGCGCAGGCACAAGGGCTTCGTCACCCCGCCCCTGAGCGGCAAGCCCGCGGCCCGCGGCGGTGACTATTACCCGCCGGAGGGCATCCCGGCCCCGGCCGTGGTGAACCTCCGCGGCGACCGGCGGCGCGAGATCGTGGCGTCGGTTCCCGACGGCCACGTGTACGCGATATCGCCGACCGGCAAGCGGCTGTGGCGCTACGACTACGCACGCGGCGTGGCGGAGACCTTCGCGTCAGAGGTGGTGGTGGCCGACCTCAACCGCGGCGGTCCCCCAGAGCTGGTGTTCGGCACCTTCGGCTCGGCGCCCGATTCCGGACGGCTGGTCGTTCTCTCGGCCTCCGGCCGGCGCCTCCACGACATCCGCCTGCGCAACCAGGGTGAGAACGGGAACGGCATCGGGATACCCGCGGCGCCCTCGATCGGCGACCTCAACGGCGACGGGCGCCTGGAGATCGTGGTCACGACCTTCGACCACGGGATCGACGTGTATCGCGTGCCGCGCTCGAACGCCAAGCGCCTGCCGTGGCCGACGGGGCGCGGCAACCTGCTGCGCAACGGCGCGGCGCGCTGAGTTACGCCCTACGGGTTGACTCCGCGGACGGCCCCAGCGCGGGCGCTCAGGGTGAACGGCCCGGCCGGCGAGCCGAGACGCTCGAAGAGCTGGTCGCGCAGCACCGCCTGCCGCTCCGGCCCGAGCTTCTTGTAGTACGCCCCGGCGGGGCCGATGCCGAAGGTGATCGGCTGCCAGAAGTCATCGAAGCCGGTGTAGGTGGTCTCGACCACGAGGGAGCCCGTTTCCACTTCGGCCAAGCCGGCTCCTCGCCACAGCTCGGCCAGCTCCTCGGAGGTTCGGTAGCGCATTCCCGACTCGTCGGGGGCATCGGGCGCGAGCGCCTTGGCCGCGTCCCAGAACGCGCGCAGCATCTGCATCCCGTCGCCGTAGTCCCACGTGCAGGCGGCGGCGACGCCGCCGGTCCGGACCACGCGGCGCATCTCGGCCGCGCCGGCGGGCGCGTCGCGCAGGAAGTTGACGACGAGCTGAGAGAGGGCGGCGTCGAACTTGCCTTCGGGCCACGGCAGCTCCTCGGCGCCGGCCTGGCGTACGTCGGCGCCGGGAACCCGCTGTGCGCAGGCGGCGACGAAGGGCTCGGAGGGGTCCACGGCGGCCACGCGGTCGGCCCCCACGCGCTCGGCCAACCGCTCGGCGAGGGCGCCGGGCCCGCAGCCGACGTCGATGACGCTCATCCCTGGCTCGATCCCCGCGAACTCCATGAACCGGGGCGCGAGCTCGCGCGAGTAGCGGCCCATGAAACGGTCGTAGGCCTCACCGGCCACCGCGAAGGTCATAGCGGTCGTTGACGGTACCGGAGGTAGACGGTCTTCGAGCCGAAGGTTCGCGTCTCGACCAGCTCGAGGTCGATCCGCTCTTCGAGGGCCGGAAAGAAGGGCGTGCCGCCGCCCAGGACGACCGGGCTCACGAACAGCCGATACTCGTCGACGAGGCCCAGCTCGATCAGCGTCGCCGCCAGGCCGGCGCCACCCACCGCCAGGTCCTTCCCCGGTTCTTCCTTGAGGGCGATGACCTCGTCGGCAACGCCCTCCTTGACCAGCCTCGCGTTGCCCTCGACCCGCTCCAGGGTCGTCGAGACCACGACCTTCGGTAGCTGCTGCCAGATTTGGGCGAACTCGAGCGCGTACTCCGGGGCCGACGCGTTTTCGTCGACCGTCTCCCAGTACGTCATCACCTCGTAGAGGCGCCGTCCGCAGAGGTGTCGCGCCCAGCTCCTTTGCCTGCTCATTGTGGAACCGGTGCAGCTCCTCGTCCGGCGCCGACCAGTCGATCTCGCCGTTCGGGTCGGCGATGAAGCCGTCGAGCGACACTCCCATCGAGTAGATCAGCTGCCTCATCGTCGTCCTCCTATCGGGTTGCACCAGGTGGGCACTCTTCAGGACCGCGCGCGGTCCCAGATCTCATCTCTGTGCACCCGCTTTGCACGGGTTTCAGACCCAGCAAGCTGCAGCAAAACTCTCGCTATTTGCGAGTTTTGTCGCCATCGAGGGTGGAGGTTCGGCGGCAAGTCGACCACATCTTCGCCGTTCTCTTAGGGCCGGGGGGCGAGTTCGGTTCTCGCTCGACTCAGACAGGGGAGATGAGTTTCGTTACGGGAGACACGCGAAAGGGGCGCACCTCCGCATGGCGCATCGCGGCGCTTGCGGTCTGCCTGATGGCCGGGCTGCTGAGCAGCGCATCCGGGGCGGCGGCCAACGAGTTCCAGATCAACGCCTGCGGGGCGGACCGCACGAACTACTCGACACAGGCCTTCGAGGACTTCGCCACCCGCGGCATGCTGTGGCGGCGGGCCTGCAACCCCGAGGGCCCGGGCCTTCGCGGCCTGGTCACGGCCAACGTGATCCGGGCCGGCCGGGTGGAGCGAGGCTCGCGGTCGATCTTCATCCTGCGAGCGCCCGAGGGCACGCAGTTCTCACGCTTCACCTGGTCCGGAGGAGCGGTGCGAACCGACTGTCGCTACGCCCTCCACCTCTGGGCCTACCGCTCGGACGGTCCGCTGTCATCGATCAAGAACGTCCAGGCCAACAAGAAGTGCGCCGCCCGCGGGCGAATCCAGGTAGCCACCCGCTGGTCGCATCCACGCACCTACAACGTCTCGGGGGCGACGAGCATCGTGCAGCGGATCGTGTGCGTGGGAGACAAGGGCGAGCCGTACTGCTCGAGCCGAGGAAAGAACTTCATCAGCACGTTCACTGCCAGCGCGACGGTGGTGGATGTGAGCCCGCCGACGGCCACGATCGTGCAGGACAACCCGTTCACGCGCGGGGAGTGGGTGCGGGGCGCTCAGTCGGTTACGTATGACGCGTCGGACAATGTCGGGGTTAGAGCAGCGCGGGCTGTAGTAGGTGGCGTGCGCAGCGAGGAGCATTCGCGTCCCTGCGATTTCGCGCGGCGGATTCCGTGCCCCAACGGTCCCGGCGCGATCGACGGTGGACACCAGAACGGTCGCCGAAGGGTCGCAAGCGCTGGCGGTGGAAGCGGACGACGCCGCGACGCAACATCGGAGCGTTCGAGCCCCGTGACTGTCAGGGTCGACAACACGGCACCGGGCGCTGTGCCGGTCAGCTGTCGACGGTGGAGAGGTTGGCGCAATGCGAACGACTTTGACCTGGCATGGACCAACCCTCAGGAAGGCGATCGCGCCCCGATCGTGGCCGCGCACTACCGAGTCTGCCGCCCCGGAGGCAGTGACTGCGCTGAAGGCAGCAGAGCGGCCCCGGGCATCCAGGGCATCTCCGACCTCGGCGTTCCCGGGCCGGGCGAGTGGGAGGCCCGCGTCTGGTTGGAGGACGCGGCCGGCAACCGGGAGCCGGCGAACGCGTCGATACCGGTCACCCTCCGCTTCGATCCCGAGCCGCCGCAACTGGCCTTTGAGCCGATGCAGGCGGCCGATCCGACCCTGATCTCGGTAGCGGTGACCGACCAGACCTCCGGCCTCGCGAGGCGGCCAGATCGAACTGAGCCGCGAGGGCTCCGGTAGCTGGCAGACCCTGGCGACCCTGCAGCAAGGAAACCGACTGGCGGCCCGCGTCGACGATGCGGCACTCCCGGCCGGCCGGTACCTGGTGCGTGCGACGGCCCGCGATCAGGCGTCGAATCAGAACAGCACCGACAGGTTTCAGGACGGCACGCCTGTGGTCGTCAATCTGCCTCTGCGCGGTTCGAGTGCAATGCGTGCGGGCGTAGTGAAGAAACGCATCGTCCGCCGCAAGGTCGGGCGTCGGAGCAAGCGCAGGACAGTGCGGCGGAAGGTGACGAGGCTGGCACGGAAAGCCGACGTAAGCTACGGCGATCGCGTGCCCGTGGGAGGACGGCTCGAGAACGCCGACGGCCAGCCGATCCCCGGGGCCGAGGTGGTGGTCCTCGCCCGTACTGCGGATGGCCCCGAGCAGCAACTGGGAGTGGTGCGGACGGACGGAAGCGGAAGGTTCAGCTACGTCGCTCAAGCGAACCTGAGCCGGACCCTGCGCTTCGTGTACGCGGGCACGCCGCAGATGCTGCCCGCCCAGGGGGAAGTCACCATGTCGGTGAGAGCGGCCTCGAGTATTCGCGCCCGGCCGCGCAGGGTTCTCAACGGGGGCGCAGTCAACTTCTCCGGCCGGCTGCGTTCCCTTCCGACGCCCGCGGAGGGCAAGCTGATCGAACTCCAAGTCGTGCTGTCCGGCCGCTGGCAGACCTTCCGTACCACACGCACGGACGCCGAGGGGCGTTGGCGAGTTGGCTATCGCTTCCGCCGTACGTGCGGTCTCACCGGATACAAGTTCCGCGCCCGGCTTCCTGCCGAGGCGGCCTATCTGTTCCAGACAGGGCGCACTCGCGCGGTCAAGGTACGGGTGCGGGGGAGGCCATGTCAGTGAGCTCGGAGCCAGTGGCAGCGAGAGGGCTCAGCGATACTCCTGACGGTGAGTTGAGCCGGGTTGAGCCAAGGGAGACGCCGTGATTCGAGCGCTACGAAAGCGGATTAGCTACGCGAATGTGATGGCCACCCTGGCCGTGTTCATTGCGCTGGGCGGGTCGTCGTACGCCGCTCTAGTCGATCACGGGTCGGGACGTAGCGAACGGATCCCTTACCTTTCGCGACCTCGAACGAGACACTCTCGGCGGTAGCCGTATCAAGGAATCGCGCCTCGGGACGGTGAGAAGGGCGCGAAACGCAGATCGGCTCAACGGCGTGACGGCTCGGCGCCTGCTCGTTGCGTTGTCCCGGGGCCACAGTGCCCGTCTCCGATGTCTGCGTCGAGACGACAGCGCACGAACCTGTGCCTTACAGCAGCGCCGCAGTTACTTGCGAGGGAACAGATCGGTTCGACGGACTGGGCCGTCGACTCCCTAGCCACGACGAGCTCATGACCGCGACTCGGCGAGCTACGACATCACGCTCGCAGCCGGTGGCGAGCTGACGCGCAACGTCTATCCCTCGGCCTCGAAACCAGAGCAGGTCGACGTGCTCTACATCACCGACGACGTCGGGAGCGTCGCGCTGACCCCCGACACCGCAGTCGGCGCCAAAGCCTTCCGCTGCGTCACCGACCCACTGAACTAGATCCATGCCAGACAACCGCAACCACAAGGAGCCGCATTGCCATCGCTGACCGCCCACCTGGTGACGAGTGGCGACCATGGTCGTCTCGGCTTCCATCCGGACTGTCCGGCCTGCCGACAGGGGCGGCTCTTTGGTTCGTTGAACTCCAATGCAGTGGTCTCGCCGCGCGCCAAGGCCGCGCTCGCGAGCGGCGTTCTCGCCTTTTCGGCAGCGGGGCCGGCCGCGGCGATCGCGCAGGAGCCGGATCTCCAGCTCGAGGGCGGCTCGGAAGGCGCGCAGACGGATGGGCCGGGCTTGCCCGAGAGGTCGGCTCCCCTCCCCCCTGACGAGACCTCATCGCCTCCCGTCCCGGAGCCGACGCCTGCGCCGGATCTTGCTTCGCCGTCGGCGCCCGGCGCCGGTGAGGTTGGCTCCGATCTCGACGACGCCCCGATCGATCGCGAACCGGTCGAGAATCAGAGCCCTCCGGCCTACCCACCTGCCGATCCCGGCGCCCCGGACGCCCCCGATGCACCGGACGATCCGGCCGACTACCAGCCTGAGGCGCCTGTGGAGCCCGGCGCTGAAACCGCAGACCCCGACTCAACGCCTTCGGGCGAGGACGCTGGGTACCGAGGCGCAGGACGATCCGGCGCTCACTCCCCCAGCAGAGCCGGCCCCCAGCAACCCCCAAGCAGGACAGTCCGCGGAGACCTTTCCGCGCAAGCACTACTTCCCCCCGTCGACCCCGGTCGCGACACCGCCGCCGCCCTCGATCCAGGAGCCGTCGGCCCCGGTAGTCGCCGCACCGGAACCGGCGCTCAGCGCCACCACACAGGTCCGCGCGACCACCGAGCCTGCGGCGGCCGAGCCACCGCCATCGCCGTCACCGGCCGGACCCGGCTACGTCATCGTCGAGCCCGGCGACTCGCTCTGGTCGATCGCCGCTCGCCTACTGGGCAAGGACGCGTCGCCCGCCCGGATCGCGCGCAAGGTGTCACAGCTGTGGACCCTCAACGCAGACCGGATCGGTACCGGGCGCCCTGACCTCGTCCTCGTCGGCACCAAGCTCAAGCTGCGGTGAGCGCGCCGCCGGACCTCAAGCGGCGTGAGCTCTACGCCGGGCCGATCGTCGATGGGCGCCGGGCGCCCGATCATGCGCTCGGGCGCCTCCGGCGCCGCATGGACTCGCTGCTCGTGTCCAAGGGGGAGCGCGAGGAAGCGGAGGTCGAGCGGCTGCTCCTCGGCCTGCCTGGACCCACGCGTCCCAACCTCATAGCCCTGATCAGCCCGAAGGGTGGCGTCGGCAAGACCACGAGCACCTTCCTCGCCGGCAACCTGCTCGCCTCCCATCTCAAGCTGCGCGCGATCGCCGTCGACGCCAACCCCGATTTCGGGACGCTCGGGCGGCTCTCCGGTGAGCACGCCCGGCCGGCCCGCTCCCTGGCCGATCTGCTCGCCGACGCGGACAGGCTGAGCACCGCCGCCGAGCTGCGTCCCTACGTCTCCTGCCTGCCGAGCGGCCTCCATCTACTGGCCGCGCCGGCCGATGCCCGGCTCGCCGCCGGCCTGGGGCCGGACCGCTACGGAGAGCTGGCTGCATTTCTCTCCTGCTTCTACGACGTTGTGCTGCTCGACCTGGGCACCGGCGTCGCGGGGCCGCTCGCGCGCTTCGCCATCGAGCGCGCCGACCAGGTGGTGCTGGTGACCACCCCGGAGTGGATCACGGCGAGCGTCGTTCTCGACGCCCTCGAGCACCTTCAGCACGATCGGACAACGGTTGTGGTCAACAAGGCCAGGCCCGGCTCGGGGGCCGAGCTCACCGCCGTCGACGAGTGCTTTCGCCGGCAACGCCTGCACCGGTCGATCACGATCCCCTACGACGAGCGCCTCGCCGTGATGCTCGACAGCGGCACGTACGCGCTCGAGGCGCTCAACCGGCCCAGCCGCCTCCCCATCAAGCAGCTCGGGCTCGCCGTCGCCGAACAGCTCGCTTGATGGACGCCCTCCGCGAACGCCCGCGGTTGGTGGTGGCTCGCCTGCTCGCCGTCGTCCTGGTGATCGCGATCGGCGTGGCGCTAGGTGCGCTGGCCGGTGGGCGCGGCCCCGATGTCCCGCTCGACGCCCAGACCAAGCTCGACCGCGCGGCGCTCGTGAGCCTCCGGCAGGGCAACCAGCTCGATCAGACCGGCACGGCCCTTGCTCGTGTGCGCGCCGAAATGACCGAAGCGCTCGACGCGGTCGCGCACCTTGGCCAAAGCGAACTCGAAGCTACGGCGCGAGCTTCGCGGCGCCAAGCGCGATCTCCGGCGGGAGCGGCGCGCCCGGCGAACACGGCCGCGCTGAGCCGATGGCCGAGGCCGACCAGCAGCCCACCTTCTACTTCGACCTCGGCTCCCCCTACGCCTGGCTCGCGGCGGAGCGGATCCATCACGTGCTGCCGGTGACCGCCGTCTGGCAGCCGATCCTGCTGGGAGGTATCTGGCAGCGGAGCGGCGGACGTTCGTGGGCCACCACTGAGACGCGCGAGGAGGGGATGCACGAGGTGGAGGAGCGGGCGTCGCGCTACGAGCTGCTCCCCGTCAAGTGGCCCGACCCCTGGCCCACGAGCACGCTCCTCGCCATGCGCACCGCGACCTTCGCCCAGCAGGCCGGGCGCACGGTCGCCTTCTCGCTCGCCGCCTTTCGCCAGGCCTTCGCCGGCGGGAAGGACCTGAGCGAGATCGACAACGTGCTCATCGCCGCGGCCGCGTGCGAGCTGCATCCCAAGGCTGTCCTCAAGGGGATCGAGTTGAAGTCGACCAAGGAGCGCCTCCGGGCGGCCACCGACGAGGCCTACGACCGCGGCGTTCGGGGGGTTCCGAGCGTCGTCGTGGGTGACCAGGTGTTCTGGGGCGACGACAAATTGGAGCAGGCCGCCGCCGCATTCGGCTAGAACTAACTCGCGGTGACCGACCGCAACCGCTCCCTGGCCGCGCTCGCCGCGCTGACCGTGCTCGCCGGGGCGTTGCGCTTCGCCACACTCGACCTGCAGAGCTTCAGCTTCGACGAGGCCTTCACCGCCGGGGTCGACCTCAATGGCTCGCTGGGCCACGTGCTCGACACGCTCCCCGACGTCGAGTCCTCGCCACCCCTCTACTTCGTCCTCGCCTGGTTCTGGACCGAGCTGTTCGGACTGGGCGAGGTGGGCCTGCGATCGCTCTCCGCGCTGCTCGGCACGGCGCTCGTGCCCGTGGTCTACGGGGCGGCGCGCGAGTTGGCCGGCTCTCGCGCCGGGCTGCTGGCAGCGGCGCTCGTCGCCGTGAATCCGCTGCTCTTCTTCTACTCGCAGGAAGCGCGCGTCGTACTCGCTGTTCATCCTCCTGGCCACCCTTTCGTTCTGGGCCTTCCTCGTTGCCCGGCGGGCGCCTGGGCCTCGCAGCCTCGCCCTCTGGGCGCTGGCCTCGGCCCTCGCGCTGCTGACCCACTACTTCGCCCTTTTCCTGGTGGTGCCGGAGGCGATCTGGCTGCTGGTGATCGTCCGGCCGCGACTGCCCGCCGTACTCGCCGTCGGCGCGGTCGGGGCGGTGGGTGTCGCGCTGATCCCGCTCGTGGCCAGCCAGGCCGACGGCCGCACCGACTGGATCTCCGATTCGCCGTTGGTCGACCGCGCGAAGGAGGTGGCGAAGAAGTGGCTCACGGGCGAATACGACCCGACCTCGAACGTCTTCCTCGGGCTGCTCGTGCTCGTGCTCGGCGGAGGGATCGTCTACGGGTTGTGGCGAGCACGGCCGCAGGAGCGCCGCGGCTTCGCGGTGGCGCTGGCACTGGGGGCGGGCGTGCCCCTGATCGCGCTGGCGCTCGACCTCGCGGGACAGGACTACCTGGTGGCCAAGAACGTGCTCCTCGCGCTTCCCGTTCTGGCGATCGCCGCCGGCGCGGCGCTGGGAAGCTCGGGGGCGGGGCGCGTCGGCCTGATCGCCGGGGTGCTGGCCTGCGCGGGCTTCCTGGCCATAACGATCGTGAGCCTGACCGACCGCACCCTTCGCCGCCCCGACATGCGGGCAGCGGCCGAGGCCCTCGGGCCGCCTGACTCGAGCGAAGCGGTGGTGACCGTCTACCACGGCTCGATGCCCCTTCGCCTCTACCGGCCCGGGTCGACCGAACTGCCTCCGGGCGCAGCGCCGCGCGAGCTCAACGTAGTGCTTCCGCTCACCCGCGGCGACCTCGACGGGCCCACGCGCCTGCCCACACCGCCAGCCCCTCCGGGATTCGTGCTCGCCGAACGCGAGGAGTACCCGACGTTCACGCTCCTGAGGTATCGGGCCCGCACCCCCACGCCACTGGACGCGGCGACCGCGCTCGCGCTCGCCCCAGGCACGACCACCTTCCCGTCGGTCGCCATGCTCTGGCCGTAGGGCGATCCACCCCCCACCCGGGGGTTTCATGCTCTTACCCCGACGTTCAATGGGTACAGTCCGAAGCAATGGCCACTGAGCAGCAGGCGAGCACCGAAAAGGACGCCAAGGACGACAACGGCGCGTCGGCCGAGCCCGGCGACGTAGCGGCCGTCGAGGACGTAAGCCTCGGCGAGGTCAAGCACGGCCTGCCGGACGAGGACACCTGTCGCACCGTCCTCCAGAAGATGATGCTCATCCGCCGCTTCGAGGAGCGCGCGGGCGAGATGTACGCGAAGGCCAAGATCGGCGGATTCCTGCATCTGTGCATCGGTGAGGAGGCCACGGTGGTCGGCGCCACCCAGGCCCTGCGCGAGAGCGACTACCTGATGTCGACCTACCGCGAGCACGGCCAGGCGCTCGCCCGCGGCACCGACGCCACGGCCGTGATGGCCGAGCTCTTCGGCCGCGAGGGCGGCTGCTCGTCCGGGCGCGGCGGCTCGATGCACCTCTTCGACTGGGACAAGCGCTTCCTCGGCGGCTACGGCATCGTCGGCGGCTCGCTTCCGCTGTCGGCCGGCGTGGCGCTCGCCTGCGACTACATGGAGACCGAGGACGCGATCCTCTCCATGATGGGCGACGGCGCCACCAACCAGGGCACCTTCGGCGAGACCATGAACCTCGCGGCGCTCTGGAAGCTGCCGGTGGTGTTCGTGATCATCAACAACCAGTTCGGCATGGGCACGGCGCTGCATCGCCACTCGGCGGTCACCGACCTGTCCCTCAAGTCCGAGGGCTACGGCGTGCCCGGCACGCGCTGCGACGGCATGGACGTGCTCGACGTGCACAGCGTGGTGACCGAGCGCGCTCAAGTGCGCGCGCGAGGAGCGCAAGCCGCAGCTCGTGGAGGCGGTGACCTACCGCTACCGCGGCCACTCGATGGCCGACCCCGAGGAGTACCGCTCCAAGGAAGAGGTCGAGGAGTGGCGCGAGAAGGACCCGATCAAGGCCTTCTCCGACCGCCTGATCGACGAGGGCGTGGTGTCCGAGGACGACGTGAAGGAGTTCGACGAGAAGGCGATCGAGGTGGTCGACGAGGCGGTCAAGTTCGCCGACGGCTCCCCCTTCCCCGACCTCGATTCCCTCTACGACGACATCTACGTGTTCAACGAGGACGAGGAAGTGCCCGCCTGGTGGACGGTCGACGAGCGCTCGCCCGAGCCCCATCGCGGCGAGCGCGAGCGCGAGGCCGGCGACGTGCCGCACGAGCTGGCCGAGAAGGGCGCCGCCTACGCCAACGTGGGCGACCGCAAGTCGCGAAAGAGCGGCTCGCCGCAGGACCAGGACCAGGAGGGCAGCCAGCAGGGCCCGGGCGCGGAGGAGGAAGACGACGCCGACGCCGAGGCCGAGGCCGGGGCTGAGGCCAGCGGCGACGGCGAGCCCGAGGCCGACGACCGCGACACCGAGGGCGGCGGCGGCTGATGCCCACCATGCGTTACCGCGAGGCGCTCAACCAGGCGCTGCGCGAGGAGATGACCGAGGACGAGAACGTCTTCATCATGGGCGAGGACATCGGCGTGTTCCAGGGCGCCTTCAAGGTCACCGCCGGCCTGCTCGAGGAGTTCGGCGAGAAGCGGGTGCGCGACACGCCGATCTCGGAGAACACGATCGTGGGCATGGGCGTGGGCTCGGCGATGCTCGGGCTGCGTCCCGTGGTCGAGCTGATGACCATCAACTTCTCGCTGCTCGCGATGGACCAGATCGTCAACCACGCGGCGGCCATTCGCTACATGTTCGGCGGCCAGGTGAAGGTGCCCATGGTCATCCGCATGCCTCAGGGCGCGGGTCACCAGCTCGGCCCCACCCACTCGCACTGCTTCGAGGCCTTCTACCTCCACGTTCCCGGCCTGCTGGTGGCCGTGCCGAGCACGCCGGCCGACGCCAAGGGCCTCCTCAAGGCGGCGATCAAGGACGACAACCCCGTCGTCTTCATCGAACACGAGACGCTCTACGGCCAGCGCGGCGAGGTGCCGGAGAACGGCGGGCCCGATCCGCTTCGGCGAGGCCGCCATCCGGCGCGAGGGCGAGGACGTGACGATCATCGGGATCTCGCGCATGGCCATCACGGCCCAGAAGGCGGCGGAGACGCTCGCCGACGAGCACGAGATCGACGCGGAGGTGATCGACCCGCGCACGCTGCGCCCGCTCGACCTCGACACGATCCTCGGCTCGGTGAAGAAGACCAACCGCGCGGTGATCGTCGAGGAGGGGTGGCCCCACGGAGGGGTTGGCGCGAACCTGGCCGCGCTCATCCAGGAGCAGGCCTTCGACTGGCTCGACGCACCGGTGCAGCGCGTGACCGGCGCCGACGTGCCCATGCCCTACTCCAAGCCGCTCGAACAGGCCGCCTTCCCGCACGAGGAGCACGTGATCCAGGCGGCGATAGCAACCTTCCGCGACCTCTAGGAGCCCGATGGCCAGCGAAGTGACGATGCCGCGCCTGTCCGACTCGATGGAGGAGGGCACGGTCCTCAAGTGGCTCGTGGAAGAGGGAGCCGAGGTCAAGCGCGGCGAGCCGCTCGTGGAGATCGAGACCGACAAGGCGAACATGACCTACGACGCCGACTCCGACGGCACGCTGGTCGAGATCCTGGCCCAGGAGGGCGACACGCTGGCCATCGGCGAGCCGATCGCGCGCATCGGCGACGCGAGCGAGGCGAGCGACAACGGCGGCAAGCCGTCGGGCGACGAGTCCCAGGAAGAGGAGGCGTCGGCCGAGGAGGCCGAGTCGGATGGTGAGGACGAGGAGCAGGACGCCGAGGCGGAGGAGAGCGAGGACGACGACGAGGCAGGAAGCGGCCGCCGAGGGCGAGGAAGAGGCGGAGGCCTCCGGCGACAGCGAGGAAGCGGACGACGGCGCCGAGGAGGCGGCCGACAGCGGCGAGTCCCGCGGCGGCGGGGGTGGCGGTGACGGCGGCGGCGAGACCCAGTCCGCGAGCACCGCGACCAAGACCAGCAGTGCGAGCGGCAACGGCGCGGGTGACGGCGAGCGCATCAAGGCCTCGCCGGTAGCGCGCCGCATGGCCGGCGAGCTCGGGGTCGAGCTGGCCCAGCTCGAGGGCAGCGGTCCGGGCGGGCGCATCGTCAAGGCCGACGTTCAGGCGGCATCGGAGTCCGGCACCGCCACCAAGACCGATGGCGCGCAGGCCGACGGCGCCGAGGCCGAGGAGGCTCCGCAGGAGGAGGAAGGCCAGGCCGAGGAGGAGCGCCCGGAGCCGCAGAAGAGCGAGGCCGGGCCCAAGGGCGAGGCCGATATCCACGAGCTCACGCGCCTGCAGAAGACGGTCAGTCGGCGCATGGCCGAGTCGAAGGCCACCGCACCCGACTTCTCGATCTCGCTGACCGTCGACATGACGCAGGCGGTGGAGCTGCGCCAGCGCCTCAAGGAGGTGTCCGACTCCGCGCCGTCGTTCAACGACATGGTCGTGAAGGCCGCCGCCATGGCGCTGCGCGAGCACCCGCGCGTGAACGGCGCCTACCGCGACGGCAAGTTCGAGCTCTACGACAAGGTCAACATCGGCGTGGCGGTGGCGGCCATGGACGCGCTCGTGGTGCCCACGATCTTCGACGCCGACCGCAAGTCGCTGGGGCAGATCTCACGCGACGCGCGCGCGGCGATCGAGAAGGTCCGCGACAAGACGATCACGCCGCCCGAGCTGTCGGGTGGCACGTTCACGGTGTCCAACCTGGGCATGTACGGCATCGAGCACTTCACGGCGATCATCAACCCGCCGCAGGCCTCGATCCTCACCGTGGGCGCGCTGGCCAAGCGGCCGGCGGTCGACGAGGGCGGGCGCATCGTGGCCCGCGACCAGATGAGCCTCTCGCTGGTGTGCGACCACCGCATCCTCTACGGAGCCGACGGGGCGCAGTTCCTGGCGCGGGTCAGAGAACTGCTCGAGCAGCCCCTCTCGCTGGCCCTGTAAGCCGAACCTAAGGGGCGTTATCCAGAGTTGACAGTGCCCTTCCTAGGGTCGTCTCCATGGATGAACGACCAACAGAGAACGGTCCTGACAACAGCGTGACCCCGCGGCGCCGCGGACGGCGCCTGGTGGCCGCCGTGGCGGTGGCCGGGATGCTGGCGGCGATCCCCGCCGGTGCGGCACTGGCCGGGAGCTCCGACAGCTCGGCCGGCACCAGCGGCAACTCGGCCGGCGCGGTCCCCGCGCAGTCGAACACGCCCGACGAAGGACAGGGCGGCAACGGCCAACGCGACCGCGGCGACTGCCCGGAGAAGGACGGGCAGCAGAACCAGGGGGACGCACAGATCTAGCCACACGGCGCCGGCCGGCCTCACCGCCGGCCGGCGCCCTTCGGCTCATGAGAACGATCTCTCCCCTGTTGGCGGCGATCCTGGGCGGCGTGGTGTCCGGCCTGGCGGTGGCCGCCCTCTTCCTGCTGTCGGGCGGCCGCGATGACGGCGAACGAAGCGCGACGCGCCCCGCTCCGAGAGCGGCCGCCGGCGAGTCGGAGCCCGTCCCGGCCCGCCCGATGAGCGTCGGCGAGATCTTCAGTGGCGCGCGCGGCTCGGTCTTCACCGTGGAGGGCCGCGAACCCGGCCTGGACGAATGGCCCGAGGGCCCGCCGCGCCTGGACGACGGCGTGGCCACGGGCACCGGCTTCGCCATCGATGGTGGACGCATCGTCACCAACCAGCACGTGGTCGCCCGGGCCGAGCTCGTGACCGTCCGGCTGGACGGCCGCCGCGTGCGGGCTCGCGTCGTTCGCAGCGACGCCTCGACGGACCTCGCCATCCTGCGAGTGCCGCCGGCGCGCGCTCGGGTGCTGAGGCCGCTGGCCCTCGCCGACTCCGGCCGCGTGGGCCCGGGCGACACGGCCATCGCCATCGGCAACCCCTACGGGCTCACCCGCAGCGTCACCAGCGGCGTCGTCTCCTCCGCGCGCCGGAGCATCGACGCCCCCGACGGATCGCGCATCCGCAACGCCATCCAGACCGACGCCGCCATCAACCCGGGCAACTCGGGCGGGCCGCTGCTGGACGAGGACGGCCGCGTGATCGGCGTCATCGCGCAGGGCCGCGGCGACGGGATCGCCTTCGCCGTGCCGGTGAACACGCTGAAGCGCCTGGCGCGCTGATCCGACTCTCCCGCACTTTGCACGAATTGCTTCTGGCGCGCCCGGGTATGTGTCCGGGCGACCATCGTTCTTCACCAAATGGAGTCCCGCATGCGCGTTCGCCTCGCCGCCCTGGCCGCCTCGGTGGCCACCCTCGCTCTCGCCGCCCCGGCGGCGGCACAGAACGCCTGCGACCCCACGCAGACTCCGCCCGAGTTCATGGGTGGTGTGCCGGCGCTGAGCGACGTGGTACCCGCGCCGGGCGGCGAGAACGGCGAGGTGACCACACAGCAGGCCTACGACTACATGGCCGCGGTCGACGCGGCCAGCGATCGCGTGATCACCGGAGCGCTGGATCAGCGCTCGCAGGAGGGGCGCGAGCTGCGCTGGGCCATCGTCGGTCATCCCGACCATCTCCGCCGCGGCAAGCTCCGCGCGATCAAGAAGGCGGCGCAGACCCTGCGCGACCCGAGCACCCCGGCCTGGAAGGCGGACAGGATCGCTCGCAGGTACCCGGCCATCCTGTGGATCGCCTCGAACGTGCACGGCGGCGAGGAGTCCGGCACCGACGCCTCGATGCGCGTGCTCTACGAGCTGGCCGACCGCACCGACTGTGCCGCGCGGCAGATCCTCGACGGCTCGATCGTGGTGCTTGCTTCCCATCCAGAACCCCGACGGCCGCGAGGCCAACACGCGCCAGAACTTCTACGGGTTCGACATGAACCGCGACTGGTTCGCCCGCACCCAGCCCGAGACCGACGCCAAGATCGAGTTCCTGCGCGAGTACCCCGGCCCGCTGTTCGTGGACGACCACGAGATGGGCGCCGACGACTTCTTCTTCCCGCCCAACGCCGACCCGGTCTACCACGAGATCACCGACGAGTCGATCGACTGGATCAACAACATCTACGGCTCCTCGCTGGCGGCCGAGTTCACGCGCCAGGGCATCCCCTTCTTCAACCGCGACATCTACGACCTCTTCTACATGGGCTACGGCGACACGGTGCCCTCCACCGGCTTCATAAGCGCCGGCATGACCTACGAGAAGAACAACGAGGACCCGATCTCCGACCGCGCCTACGAGCAGTACGTGGCCCAGTGGGTGAGCCTCTCGCAGGGCGCGATCCGCAAGGAGGAGATCCTCTCCGAGTGGGCCGCCGCCTGGCGCGAGGCCTACGCCCAGGGCCAGGCCGGCTTCCTCGAGCCCAACGAGCTGGTCAACGAGGTCGACTCCGAGGGCAACCCGCAGGTGATCTCCACCCAGGTGCCCGACCGCCCGGTGCGCCACTACTTCATCACCGACCGCCGGGAGTCCAAGCAGAGCGAGGTGCAGGCCATGCTGCGGCGCCTGCAGCGGATGGACGTCGACGTCTACCGCCTCAAGCGTGCGCTGTGGGTGCCGGACTACACGCCCTACGCCCGCAGCACCCGCGGGCGCTGGATGGCGCCGGGCACGTGGTACGTGCCGATGGCCCAGATGCAGAAGCACTGGGTGCAGGCGATGCTCAACGAGGACACCTACACGCCGTTCCCCTACTTCTACGACGTCACCGCGTGGAGCCAGCCGCTGCTCTTCAACGTGCGCGGCGGCTACTCGGGCGAGCCGCTTCGCGTCCGGGCCCGGGGCGTGGGCGAGCTGGCCGGAGCCCGACGCTCCGGCTGCGCCGGCCGACGCTCCGCGGATCGCCCTGCTCCAGCTGTCGGACAGCACGTCGGCGATCGAGTCGACCGGCTGGCTGCGCTATCTGCTGGAGCGCGTGTGGCAGCTTCCCTACGAGCGCGTGACGACGGAGCAGATCGCGGCCGGCGGGCTATCCGGCTACGACACCCTGCTCGTGCCCAACGGCAGCGGCCCCGACGAGGAGGACACGCTGGGCGACGCCGGCGCCGCCCTCGAGGCACTCGGTAGCGGCGGGCAGGCCTCGCTGCGGTCGTGGCTCGACGCCGGCGGGCACCTGATCGGCTGGCGGGAGGGCGCGCGCTTCGCCGCCCTCGCCGGGCTCACCACGGCCACCTTGGCCGAGCCGACCTCCGACGTGCCCGGCAGCCTCCTGCGCGTTCGCACCGGCAGCGACACGCCGCTTCGCCGCGGCGTGGGCGCATTCGCCTGGGCCTTCTACGAGTACGACTGGGTCATGCGGGCCTCCTCGCCGGCGTACGTGGCCGTCGAGTACCCGCCCGCCGACAGCGACGACTGGTTCATCTCAGGCTTCGCCGAGGGTGCCGAGGAGCTGGGTGGCACCGCCGCGGTGATCGACGAGCCGGTGGGCGAAGGCCGGACGACGGTGTTCTCCGTCGAGCCGAACTTCCGCGCCTTCACGACCGGCTTCCAGAAGATCCTGCGCAACGCGCTCCTCAGCGACGAGCCGGCGGCCACCAGGGCGGCCCGCGCCACCAACCTGAGAACCGCGCGGCGCGGCGCCACCGGGCTGGTCGGCGGCAGTGGACATATTCGGCTTTCGGTGCGCGCGAGCAGCGCGGCCGCGGCCGGCGGCGTGCTGGATGGCTTCGGCGCCCGCTACAGCGTGCAGCGCTCCAAGGGACGGGTGGCCTACCTGATCGCCAACCCGGACGAGTTGAGCGGCGACGAGCACCCCTTCGCCCGTCGCCTCCCGAGCGCTCTCAAAGAGGCAGGGGTGACCCCCATTGCCTTCCGCGCCCCTTAGCGGGAAATCGCGGGGAAGGCACGGATGCCCACCCGCCGCGGTGTCGACCCGGACGCCGCGGCGGGTTCCCCTAGCCTGATACGAGGATGAACGACCAGCCGCAAGGGCCGCGCATGCCGGCCACCCTGGACGAGGAGATCATCGCCGCGCAGGAGGCGGCGGTGGTGTCGACGCTCACCGACGCCGCGCGCCTGGAGCGAATCCAGGAGGAGGTGGAGATGGGCTTCGACGCCCTGGCCCACGTGGGGGCGGCGGCTTCGTTCTTCGGCTCGGCACGCACGCCGGCCGACGATCCGGAGTACAAGCTGGCGCGCGAGACCGCGCGGATGGTCGGCGAGTCGGGCATGGCGATCATCACCGGGGGCGGCCCGGGCGCGATGGAGGCGGCCAACCGCGGCGCGCGCGACGCGAACGCCCTGTCCATCGGCCTGAACATCGAGCTGCCGTTCGAGCAGGGCATCAACCCCTACTGCGACATCGGGCTCGAGTTCCACTACTTCTTCGCGCGCAAGATCATGTTCGTCCGCTACGCGAGCGGCTTCGTCGTCTTTCCCGGCGGCTTTGGCACGCTCGACGAGCTGTTCGAGGCGATGACGCTGATCCAGACCGGGAAGGTGCGCAACTTCCCGGTGATCCTCGTGGGCCCGGACTACTGGGGCGGCCTGGTGGACTGGATGCGGGAGCGGCTGCTCGGCGAGGGCAAGATCTCGCCCGGCGACCTGGACCTGTTCTGCGTGACCGACGACCCGGCGGAGGTGCTCGAGCGGCTCAAGGCCGCCCAGCATCGCGAGGCACGGGCATCGCTTGGTAACGGTCCCTGACCTCGTCCACGAAGGCCGCCATCTGCTCGGCCAGCTCGGGGTCGTGGACCTCGAGCACGTTCTCGGCGTTCATCTCGCCTGAGCGCGAGAGGTTGAAGGAGCCGGCGAAGACCACGTCGTCGGCCACGGTGACCTTGGCGTGCATGAAGTCGTGGATCGACTCCGGCGTCCAGGGCACGGAGGGCTTGCCGCGGAAGTCGGCGTGCTCCAGCACGGAGGCGAGGATGGGGATCTTCCAGGCCGAGCGCCCGTTGGTGCGCCACTGGTAGACCACGCCGTCCATCTGCGTGCGATCGACCACCCCGCGCAGGTCGACCCGCGCCTCGGCGGCCAGCTCCGCGAGCGTCCCCAGGACCGGGCCGGCGGTGATCACCGGGGAGGCTATCCGGATCCGCTTGCGCGCCATGCCCAGCGCCCGCGCGATGCGCTGTGACAGCTCCTCGCCCTGGCCGGGGGTGAACCAGGCGCGGACCTCGTGGCCGTCGACGTCAAGAGGGCGCGGATCGCGGTGGCCGCTGCGGCTGACGTCGCGCGTTGACCACAGCTCGTCGAAGTTGGCCGCGAAGGCGCCGGCCACCTCGGGCGAGTCGACGCGGATCACGAAGTTCTCCTGGATGGTCCACGAGTCGCGCGTCCAGTTGGTCGATCCGGTCCAGACCGACTCGCCGTCGCGCACCACGTACTTGTGGTGCATGAGATCGGGGATGCCCGGAACGCCGCACGTCGGGAAGGGCAGCGCCTCGAGCAGCTCGGGCTTGGTGCCCGGCGGCGGCGGGAACACGCGCTCGTCGTGGTCGGCGTTGTAGGCGATGCGCACCGCCACGCCGCGCGCGGCGGCGTCGCGCAGCGCGCCGGCCACGATGTCACCCGGTTCTCCCGGCAACCGCACGTCGTAGAGGGCGAGGTCGAGCGAGCGCTGTGCCTCGCCGAGAAAGGCGGACACCTGCCGCGCCACGTCGAGATCGGTCTGGCGACCCGGATGGAGCGGAGCGATCTCGACCACTAGATGGTTGATTCAGCGAAGCGGAAGCCGGTGGCCGCCGGGCGCAGCTCGAGTGGGCTCTCCGGCAGGCCGTCCGGCACCTTGGGCATGTTGAACCCGCCCGGGGCCACGTCGTTGGGCGTGTCGGGGTGGAAGATCGCGGCCAGGTACTGGATGTGGTCGCGGCCCACGCCGAGCTCGGTCTGGCCGCCGCCGTACGCGCCGATGCCCTCCGCGTCGCAGAAGTCGTAGGCCCGGCAGAGCTCGACCAGTGATCCCACCCGCGAGGGCTTGATGTTGACCGTGCGCGGCTTCCACTCGAGGGCGAGGATGTCGTCGACCGAGTGGATGGGCGCGTCCCAGGTGACGCGGTGGCGATACGCCTCGAGCACGGGGCGCGTCTCATCGTTCAGATCGGGGTCCTCGAGCCAGGCGTCGGGAAACGCCCTCGGCCACCTTGCGGTAGAGCTCGGGGTCGGTGTCGACGTCGACGGGCGTGCCCTTGTACTGGCCCTTGAGATCCAGGGAGTCGACGGCGCCGGTGGCGCGGAGCTCGTCGATCAGCTCGTCGGTCCAGTTGTTGGTGGGGTCGAGCTTGAAGCGCGTGCTCGGGTAGCGCCCCAGCACGTCGACCAAGCGCTCGGACGTCTCCGGCTGGTCGCTGCCGGGCGGGCCTCCGAGGCGCATCGAGACCACGTAGTTGAGCGGGCTGAGCTCGCGGTCGAGCTGCTCGGGCAGGGACCGTCCGGCCTGCCGCAGGCCGAGGTCGAGCGCGGCCGACTCGAAGGCCCAGCGGCGGTAGAGGCGCGAGGGCTCACGTTCGGGCGCGCGCGTGGGGAACAGGTCGAGCTCGGCCAGGTGGTCGGACAGCGAGCCGATCGTCCACGAGCCGGCCACGGGGAGGTTGGGGCCGGCCTCGCGCATCGCGAAGTGGTCGTCGCCGTCGTAGACCACGTCCTCGCCCACCCCCTCCTCGCCGCCCCCGTACAGCCTGATGAGGGTGGTGTGGCGCACGAACTCCTCGCTGAAGACCAGCTCCAGCGCCTCGAAGTCATATCGCTCGATCTCGACCGGCAGCGGGGCCAGCTTGTCCCAGGTGCTCATGGCCGCCGAGCCTACTCGGCGCGGCTACTCGGCCGGCACCACCAACACGGGGCGCTCGGCCAGGTAGAGCAGCTTGTTGGGCGTGGAGCCCAGGATCGCCCCCTTGAGCGGGCGCTCCTCCCAGCTGCCCACCACGATCATCCGCGCGTCGTTCTCGTCGGCGAGGCCGATCAGCGCGGCGGAGGCCTTCTCCTCGACCAGCGCGGTCTCCACGTCGACCCCGGCGCCGACCGCGCGTTCGAGAGCCTCCGCGGTCAGCGTCTCGGCCCGGTCGCGGATCGCCTGCCGGTGCGCGCGGGACTCCTCGGTCGGTGTGCCCGGCGGCGTGACCCCGAAGCCGATGATCAGCCGGTCGCCGAAGGCGGCCGCGATCTCGAGCGCCCGGTCCAGCGCCGCCCGGGACCCGGGCGACGCGTCATACCCCACAACGATGGTGCTGCTCAAGTGACCGCCTCCTCAGGGACTGCGGCCACTCCGAGCTTGCGCCCGGCCGCCACGTCGGGATCGACCGTTTCCGTGTGCCGGCCGAAGTAGCGCTCATGCCCCGTGAAGCGCCAGACCAGCATCAGTACCACTCCGAGGATCAGGAGGCCCATGCCCAGGGCGGCCGGGATCGCGATCCCGAACCATGCGTCCCCGCTGTAGGAGTCCTCGACCTTGGAGTACTCGAGGATCGCCTTCACGAAGAGGAAGCCGAGGATGGCCGACCCGATCAGGGGGCCCAGGCCGATGAAGACGAAGTTCTTCACCGACTTGGTGAGCTCATGGCGGTAGTAGATCGCGCACGCCACCCCCGTGAGGGCGTAGTAGAACGCGATCATCAGCGACAGCGCGCTCAGCGAGTCGTAGAGGAAGTTCTGCGACAGGCTGTTGAACACCCCGTACCAGACCGCCGCGATCACTCCGATGACGATGGTCCCGACGTGAGGCGTCAGGAAGCGCGGGTGAACTCGCCCCAGCACCTCCGGGAACGCGCCCTGCCGGGCCATCGACAGCGACGTTCGCGACGCCGGCAGGATCGTGGTCTGCGTGGAGGCGAGCGCGGAGGTGACGATCGCCAGGACCACGAGCTTGTCGAGCGGCGAGCCCAGCACGTCGGTGGCCAGGGCTCCGAAGATGCCCGCATCGTCCTCGAACTCCGCCACCCGGTCGAGGCCCGCGAAGGAGACCACGGCGACCGTGACGATCACGTAGGTGAAGAGCAGGATGATCGTGCTGACGATGGCCGCGCGGCCCGGGGAGCTGTCGGAGTCCGACGTCTCCTCGTTGAGGTTGACCGCGCTCTCCCAGCCCCAGTAGATGAACACTCCCGTGAGCAGCCCCAGGACCAGGGCGTTCGGGCTGTCGACCGCGAAGGGCGAGAACCACGACAGCTCAGGGGTGAGCGCGCCGCCCTTGATCAGTGCCACCAGCGCGAAGAGCACCAGCGCACCGACCTGCGCGAAGATCATCACCCGCTGGACCGACGCGGACAGCTCCGTGCCGATCACGCAGATGGCCGTCATCACCGCGATGATGATGAGCGCGAAGATGGTGACCGCGGCCTTCGAGTCGCGCAGGCCGTCGAGGCCGAACATGTCGAACGTGTAGTACGCCCCCACGTCGGCCAGCGAGCCGATCACGATGATGCCGGTGGTGCACACGGCCCAACCGCCCACCCAGCCCAGGCTCGGCCCCATCGCGCGCGTGATCCACGAGAAGGACGTGCCGCAGTCCGGGTCGGCGCGGTTCATGTAGTAGAAGGCCGACGCGATCAGGAACATCGGGACGAAGGCCGTGAGGAGCACGGCGGGAGCCTGTACTCCCACCCCCACCACGACGATCGCGATCACCGCGGCCAGCGAGTACGCCGGCGCGGTGGAAGCGATGCCGATGATGAGGCCATCGACGAAGCCGATGGCGTCCTTCTTCAGGCCCTTGTCGCCCGATGCTCCCGCTCCGGCGTCGGGCTGGGCTTGCTCGGTCATTCGCAGATCTCCTCCAGGGCTGCGTTGAAGGCCTCGGTGTGACGGTCCACGTCCTCCTCGGTCGTGGCCGGGCACATCAGGGCCATGTTGTGAAACGGGGTGATGAGCACCCCGCGGTTGAGCAGATAAAGGTGAAGGTATTCCTCGAGCTCGCGGTCGACGGCCGCGGCGGACTCGGCGCCTGTGCGCGGCGGCTCGGGGCAGAAGCGGTATTCGGCACGCGCGCCGAGCGGAATGATCGACCAGGGGACGGAGTGTCGCTCGAGCGCCTTCTCCACGCCGTCCACGAAGCGCTCGCACAGGGCCGACATGCGCGCGAAGGCGTCGTCGGTGAGCACCTCGCCCAGCGTGGCGCGGGCGGCGGCCAGCGACAGCGCGTTGCCGGCCAGCGTGCCGCCGACGCCGCCGGTGTCCTCGAGGTCGGCGTCCTCGGCGGCGGCGATCCGCTCGGCCAGGTCGGCCGACACCCCGTACGCGCCGATGGGCACTCCGCCGCCGATCGACTTGCCGAGCGTGACCGCGTCGGGCTCGAGCCCCCAAGCGGCGGTGCAGCCGCCGGGACCGGCGCTGAGCGTATGCGTCTCGTCGATGATCAGCAGCGTTCCGGTGCGCGTACACGCCTCGCGGACCGCGGCGATGAAGCCGTCCTCGGGCAGCACGATCCCGATGTTGGTGAGGGCGGGCTCCATCAGCACGCAGGCCACGTCGCCGTGGGCCAGCGCAGCCTCGACGGAGCCGATGTCGTTGAACTCGGCCACGCGCGTGGTGGTGGCCGGATCGACCTGCGGGCCGACATTGCCCTCGCGCGCGTGCTGACGGCCGTCCGCCTCGAGGGTCACGAAGGCCTCGTCGACCGAGCCGTGGTAGCACCAGTTGAACACGAGCACCTTCGGCCGGGCCGTCACGTGCCGGCAGATGCGCAGCATCCAGCGGTTGGCGTCGGTGGCGGTGAGCGCGAACTGCCAGAAGGGGACCCCGAAGCGCCGTGCCAGCTCGGAGCCCACCCAGGCCGCGTCGTCGGTGGGCAGCATCGTGGTGATACCGGCGCTGGCCGCCACCGCGCGCATGGTCGCCTCGGGCATGTGGCCCGCCATGGCTCCCGTGTCGCCCAGGCAGAGGTCGGCGTACTCGTTGCCGTCCACGTCGACCACGCGGGCGCCGCGGGCCTCGGCGGCGTAGACCGGATGTCCACCCACCCACATCGCCATCCAGCTGAGCGGCACTCCAGCGAGCAGTGAGCCCCGCGCTTTCTCGTGCAGCTCACGAGAGCGCGGGTGCGTTTCGGCGAAGCGCTCGCGTTCTCGCTCGATCAGCGAGGTGGCGGCGGAGATCATGTCGCGGCCGGCTCCTCGTCGGGGCGCACGGAGGCCATCCGCTCGGCGCGGCGCTGCTGCCAGACGGTGAGCAGCATCATGGCCAGAGTGAACAGGAAGATCATCGAAGCGATCACGTAGATCTGCGGCTCCACCGCGACCCGCGCGGCCCCCCAGATGAACACGGGGAACGTGATCGTGGTGCCGAAGACGAAGTTCGTGATCACGAAGTCGTCGATCGAGAGCGCGAAGGCCAGGAGGGCGGCGGACACCACCCCGGGCATGATCAGCGGCAGCGTGATCAGGCGGAAGGTCTGCCACGGGGTCGCACCCAGGTCCTGCGCCGCCTCCTCCAGGGAGCGATCGAAGCCGATCAGGCGCGAGCGCACCGTCACGATCACGAACGACAGGTTGAACATCACGTGCGCGATCACGATGGTGGTGAAGCCGGTGGCGACCGAGAAGTTGATGAACATCGACAGCAGCGCGGCGCCCAGCACCACCTCGGGCGTGGCCAGCGGAATGAAGATGAAGAAGTTGGTGGAGCCGCGGCCGCGAAATTCGTAGCGCACCAGCGCGAGCGCCGTGATGGTGCCCAGGGCGGTCGCGATCACGGTGGAGAGCGCGGCGATCTCGAGCGAGTTGAGCAGCGCCGAGCCGATGCCGGGCACACCGAACGGGTCGCCCCACGCCTCGAGCGAGAAACCCTGCCAGATGAAGTTGAAGCGCCCGCGCGGGTTGTTGAACGAGAAGACGAGGATGATCCCGATGGGCACCAGCAGGTAGAGCAGCGCGAGTCCGCCGTAGACGTTCAGCCCGAGGTCGAGCAGGCGTCCGCGGCGGCGCCGGGGTGCAGGTGGGGCGGCGGCCGAGGCTTCCATCAGCGCTCCTCGCCCTCGGCCCCCATGAGCGCCTCGGTGCCGGCGATCCGCGCCCACACCGTGACGATCACGAGCGAGATCGCCATGAGGATGAAGGAGAGGGCCGCCGCCGTCGGGTAGTCCGTCACCTCGAGGAAGCGGCTCTGGATGACGTTGCCGATCATGAACTGGTTGGGCGTGCCGAGCAGCTCGGCGTTGATGAAGTCGCCCGACGCGGGGATGAAGAACAGGAGCGTTCCCGCGACGAGCCCGGGCATCGACAGGGGAAGCGTTATCCGCAGGAACACGTCGCGCCGGCGGCCGTAGAGGTCGTAGCCCGCTTCGAGCAGCCGCCCGTCGATGCGCTCGAGCGACGCGTAGAGCGGCAGGATCATGAAGGGCAGGAAGTTGTAGGTGATGCCCGCCACCACGGAGAAGGTGGTGTCGAGCAGGCGCCCGTTCTCGCCCACGAGCCCCACGAGCCCGACCGCCTCGAACACGCTCACCACCGTGCCCGAGTCGGACAGGATGGTCTGCCAGGACAGCGTGCGGATCAGGTATGTGACGAAGAAGGGGGCGATCACCGCCAGCAGCAGCGCGTTGCGCCAGCGCCCGCCGCGAAAGGCGATCACGTAGGCCAGCGGGTAGCCGATCAACACCGCCGCGACCGTGGCCATGGCCGCGAACTGGAACGAGCGGATGAGCTGCTCGGAGAAGTCGGAGATCGCGTCGGTGTAGGTGGAGAACTCCCAGGTGAACAAGAAGCCGGTCTCGAGCGTGCCCGACTTGAGCGACTCGAACGCCATGTAGCCCATCGGGAGGGCGAAGAAGAGCAGCAGCCATCCCAGTCCTGGCACAAGCAACAGGTACGGAAGCCCCCGTCTCTTGAGGCGAGCGGGCACGGGAGTGGCTAGGCGCCGATCACCTGCTGGAAGGCCTCGGTGAGCTCCTGATCCTCCTCGGGCTTCAGGTCGCGGAAGATGAACCCGGCGGAGAGGGTCTCTTCGTCGGGGAAGATGAGCTGGTTGTCACCCAGCGCCGGGTCGCGCTGGGTGAGGATCTCCTTGACGCCGTCGCACGGGCAGATGTAGTTCACGTACTCGGCGATGTCCGCCGCCACCTCGGGCTCGTACACGAAGTCCATGAACTTCTGCGCGGCGTAGGCCTCGGGCGCGCCCACCGGCACCTGCATGTTGTCGGTCCACAGGTGCACGCCGCTCTCTGGGGCGACGAAGCGGATGTTCGGGTTGTCCGCCTGCAGCTGCACGGAGTCGCCCGACCAGCCGATGATCAGCCAGGAGTCGCCGCTCGGCAGGTCCTTGGTGAACTCGTTCCCGGTGAAGCCTCGTATCTGCCCCGACTTGGTGCCCTCGTCGATCTTCTCGACGGCCTGCATGAACTCGTCGAGCGTGGCCTTCTCGGGGTCGAAGCCCATGGATGCCGCCACCACGCCGACGCTGTCGCGCATCTCGGTGAGCATCGTGACCTTGCCCTTGTAGTCGGGATCGAAGAGGTCGTCGACCGACCTGGGCTCGCGCTTGACCTTGTCCTTGCGGTAGACGATGCCGGTGAAGCCCGACTGCCACGGCACCGAGAACTCGCGCTTGGGATCGAAGGGCGGTGACTTGAGCCGGTCGATCAGGTTCGCGCTCACGTTGGGAAGCTCGGCCTTGTCCAGCTTCTGCACGTAGCCGAGGCGGAGCATGCGCGCGGCCATCCAGTCGGTGACCACGTGGATGTCGCGCCCGCCCGAGTCGCCGCGCTCGTACTGCTGGCGGACCTTGCCGAAGAACTCGGTGTTGTCGTTGATCTCCTCGACGTACTTGACCTTGGCCCCGTACTCCTTCTCGAACTCCTTGAGCGTGCCGCGGTCCTCCTCGATGTACAGGGGCCAGTTGGCCATGTAGAGGGAGTCGCCGACCTTGCCCTTCTTGATCGCCTGCTGCTCGCTGGGCTCGCTGTCGCCGCCGCTGCCCCCGGTCTCCGACCCGCACGCGGCGAGATAGGAGAGCGCGGACACGCTCAGCGCGCCCGCTGCGCCGCGGCGCAGCAGGCGGCGGCGGCTGATCTCCGCGCGAATGAAGTTCTCGTAGTCCCTCTCGAAGTCAGTCATCGTTTCTTCCTCCCTCGGCTTCTCTCACCATGTGGATGTTGCTGTCCGACCAGGTGAGCCGAGCGGCGTCCCCGGTCGCGGGCAGGCGCCGGCGCGCCTCCTCGTCGGTGTTGGGCACGAGCACCGTCATGCGCGTGTCGTCGCCCAGCCTGACGATCACCTGCGTGGCCGTGCCCATGTAGAGCGAGCTCTCGACCTGGCCTTCGACGCTCGCGCGGCCGTCGCCGCCACCGCCGTTCACGCCGTGCAGCTCGAGCTTCTCGGGCCGGACCACCGCGTGAGCACGCTCGCCGGCGGAGGCGCTCCCCGCGCCGGTGCGGACCGTCGGCCCCGCGTCGAGACGGATCTCGGAAACCCCGGAGCCGCTCGACACCACCTCTCCGGGCATCAGGTTCGACACGCCGATGAAGCCGGCCACGAAGGTGGTGCGCGGCCGCTCGTAGATCTCCTCCGGGCTGTCCATCTGCTCTACAACACCGCGGTTCATCACCGCGATGCGGTCCGACATCGTCAGCGCCTCCTCCTGATCGTGCGTGACGTACACGAAGGTGATGCCCACGTCCTGCTGGATGCGCTTGAGCTCGACCTGCAGCTGCTTGCGGAGCTTGAGGTCGAGCGCCCCGAGCGGCTCGTCGAGCAGCAGCACCGCGGGACGGTTGACGAGCGCGCGCGCGAGGGCGACCCGCTGCTGCTGTCCGCCGGAGAGCTGACGAGGCTTGCGCTTGGCCTCGGCGCTGAGGCCGACCCGCTCGAGCTCCTCCGCCACCCGAGCGCGCACCTCCTCGCGCGAGATGCTGCGCCGCTCGAGCCCGAAGCCCACGTTCTTCTCGACGCTCATGTGCGGAAACAGCGCGTAGCTCTGGAACACGGTGTTGGTGGGCCGGCGAAACGGCGGCATGCCGGTCACGTCGTCGCCGTCCAGCAGCACCGTCCCCTCGCTGGGATCCTCGAAGCCGGCGATCATGCGCAGGGTGGTGGTCTTGCCGCAGCCCGAGGGCCCGAGCATGGTGAAGAATTCGCCCCGAGGGATGTCGAGATCCATCTGGCTGACCGCCGTGAAATCGCCGAAGCGCTTCGTCACGCCGCTCAAGGTGACGCTTGGTGCTCCCCCGTGGCTCACTCAGACCGGAAGCTATGGCCGATTCGTTATGACCGCAAGTGGCAGATGGCCGAAATCGCGCACGTTTAATACTCCCATTGGTACAACGCGATGCTCCGGGATTCGCCCACCGGCTGGCTAGACGGGGCGCCGCGACGGCGGTACGGTTGTACGCAGCGTCTAGAGACAGGAGAAGCCCGATGGCGACCACCCCGCAGTACGTGACCGAAACATCCGAGGGAGCTCCGAGCGCGCTGCAGGAGAAGGCCCGCCGGCACCTCTGGATGCACTTCACCCGCATGGGCGGCTACGACGGCCAGCACGAGATCCCCATCATCGTGCGCGGCGAGGGCTCGTACGTCTACGACGAGAACGACAAGCGTTACCTCGACGGGCTCTCGGCGCTGTTCTGCGTGAACGCCGGTCACGGCCGCCCAGAAATGGGCGAGGCCGCCGCGCGCCAGTCGGAGAAGCTCGCCTTCTACACCAACTGGAGCTACGCCCACCCCACGGCGATCGAGCTGGCCGAGCGGATCGCCGGGCTCACACCGGGCGACCTCAACCGCGTGTTCTTCACCTCGGGCGGCTCCGAGGCCGTGGAGTCGGCCTGGAAGCTCTCGCGCCAGTTCCACAAGCTCAACGGTGAGCCGTTGCGCACCAAGATCATCTCGCGTGAGACGGCCTACCACGGCACCACGTTCGGTGCGCTCTCGATCACGGGGATCACTCCTCTGCGCACCGCCTTCGAGCCGCTCGTACCGGGCGCCCATCACGTGCCCAACACCAACGACTACCGCTGGCCCGAGGGTCGCGACCCGCTCTGGGCCGCCGATCAGATCGAGCACATGATCGAGTTCCAGGGCCCCGACACGGTGGCCGCGGTGATCCTCGAGCCGGTGCAGAACTCGGGCGGCGCCTACGTGCCCCAGGACGGCTACTGGCAGCGCGTGCGCGAGATCTGCGACCGCCACGGCGTGCTGCTGATCGCCGACGAGGTGATCTGCTCGTGGGGCCGCCTCGGCCACTATTTCGGCGTCGATCGCTTCGGCGTGGTGCCGGACATGATCACCACGGCCAAGGGGCTGACCTCGTCGTACGCCCCGATGGGCGCGTGCATCGTGTCCGACCGCGTGGCCGAGCCGTTCATGCACGACACGAAGATGTTCACCCACGGCATCACGTTCGGCGGCCACCCGGTGTCCGCGGCCGTGGCGATGGCCAACCTCGACATCTTCGAGCGCGAGGACCTGTGCGGCCACGTGCGCGAGAAGGAGCCGGAGTTCCGCGGCATGCTCGACAAGCTCCACGAGGACCTGCCCATCATCGGCGACGTGCGCGGCGTGGGCTACTTCCACGCTCTCGAGCTGGTCAAGGACAAGGAGACCAAGGAGAGCTTCAGCGACGCGGAGGGCGAGGAGCTGCTGCGCGGGTTCATGTCCTCCGAGCTCTACAAGCACGGCCTGATCTGCCGGGCCGACGACCGCGGGGACCCCGTGATCCAGCTGTCGCCTCCCCTGATCGCCGACAGCGAGGAGTTCGAGATCATCGATCGAGTCCTGCGGCAGGTGCTCACCGAGGCCTGGGACCGGATCGTCCGGCACTGACCGGATGCTGACCGTTCGCGGCCTCACCTCCGAGATGGGCCTCGAGCTCGTCACGGGCGAGAGCGCCGCGGACGCGCCGGTTCGCTGGGTCCACATCTCCGAGCTTCCCGACCCGACACCCTGGCTGTCGGGCGGGGAGCTCCTGCTCACCACGGGCCTTCAGCTCGACAGCGAGGAACGCCAGCGCGAGTTCGTGCGCCTGCTCTCCCGCAGCCATTTGGCGGGGGTGGGGTTCGGCACCGGGTTCGACTTCGACGATCTGCCGGGCCCGCTGGTCGAGGAGGCGGCGGCGCTCGGGTTCCCGGTCTTCGAGGTGCCCTACGAGCTGCCGTTCATCGCGTTGACCGAGAAGGCGTTCACCCGTCTCGTCAACGAGCAGTACGAGATGCTGCAGCGAGGGATCGCCATCCACAAGCGCCTCGAGCGGCTGGTGCTCGAGGAGAGCGGGCTCGACGAGGTCGTGCGCGCGCTGGCGGCGGCCACGGGCGGAACGGTCGCAGTGCTCTCGGCGCGCGGCGAGACCATCGCCGCCAAGGCCTTCCGCCGCAACGTCCCCGAGGCGGCGATCGAGCGGCTGCGCGAGGAGGTGCGCCGGCGCAGCGCGGAGCTGGACGGAGGCGATTCGAGCAACGGCGACAGCGGAGAGTTCCTGCCCGGCCACACGGAGATCGCCGGCCGCTCGCTCGCATTGCCGGTGGCCACGCGCGGGCGGGGTGCGCCCCAGGCATGGTTGGTGGCGGTTCGTGACACCGGAGGACTCGGCGACTTCGAGCGGCTCATCCTCCAACAGGCCGTGACCGTGGTCGCGCTCGAGCTCATGCGCCAGCGCGCGATGCGCGACACCGAGCGGCGCCTCGCGGGCGACGTGCTGGCCCAGGCGCTATCGGGGCGGCTCTCCTCGCCCGAGCTGGCGGTCCGCCTGCGCCCCTTCGGAGTGGGTGCGGACGCCGCGGTGCTGGTGTTCGCCCAGAGGGACGGCAGCTCAGCCGCCTCCGCCGAGAGCGATCTCGACCGCTACCTGTCCGACGCGGGGGTGGGCGCGCTCGTGGCGGTGCACGACCAGTTGCTCTGCGCGGTGGTCGACGCCCCCGAGGGCCTCGATCCGGTGGCCCTGGCCGGGCGGGTGAGGGAGTCGCTGGCCCACGACGGGGAGGACCTGCGCGCCGCGGCCTCGCGGAGTGCGGCAGTGGGATCGCTTCGGCGCACCTTTCACGAGGCTCGCTGCGCCCTCGAAGCGGCGTCCATGGCCAACGGCCACTCGCCCGCGGTGGCCTCCTACCGCGACCTCGGCGCGTTTCAGCTGCTGCTGTCGCTCCAGGACGACGAGGCGCTGCGCCTCTACTGCGACAGCGTGCTCGCTCCACTCGAGGACGCGAGCGGCGAGTACGGCGACGAGCTGATTCGCTCGCTGGAGGCCTTCATCGAGCAGAACGGCCAGTGGGAGAAGGCGGCGCGCGAGCTCTACTGCCACCGCCACACCCTGCGCTATCGCATCAAGCGGGTGGAGCAGCTGACGGGCCGCGACCTGTCGAGCGCCCGCGACCGAATCGAATTCTGGCTCGCGCTGCGGGCCCGAGAACTGGTTACGTAAGGAGCAGCGAATGAAGGTAGGAGTTCCCACGGAGATCAAGACCGACGAGTACCGGGTGTCGCTCACGCCGGCCGGAGTGCGCGAGCTGGCGGACCGAGATCACGATGTGATCATCCAGTCCGGCGCGGGGGCGGGCAGCACCATCTCCGACGAGGAGTACACGGCGCAGGGTGCTCGCATCGTGCCGGACGCGGCGGCGGTGTTCGAGGAGGCGGAGATGATCCTCGGCGTGAAGGAGCCGCAGCCGGGGGAGGTCGAGATGCTGCGCTCCGATCACCTGCTGTTCACCTACCTCCACCTCGCTCCCGACCCCGAGCTGACCAAGGGCCTGTGCGAGACGGGCGCCACCTGCGTGGCCTACGAGACCGTCGAGGACGCCAAGGGTCGGCTGCCACTGCTGGCGCCGATGAGCGAGGTGGCGGGCAAGATCGCCACCCAGGCCGGGGCGTTCTTCCTGGAGCGGCCGCTGGGCGGGCGCGGTGTGCTGCTGGGCGGGGTGCCGGGCGTGGCCGCGGCGACGGTGATGGTGATCGGCGGCGGCGTGGTGGGCCAGAACGCGGCCTTCATCGCCATCGGCATGGAGGCCGACGTGTTCGTCTATGACCGCTCGATCGACCGCCTGCGCGAGCTCGACGTGTGCTTCGGGGGACGAGCTTCCACCGTGTACTCCTCGACGCTGTCGATCGAGGAGATGCTGCCCCACGCGGACCTCGTGATCGGCGCCGTGCTGGTGCACGGCGCCCGCGCGCCCTACGTGATCAAGCGCGAGCAGCTCGCGCTGATGAAGGAGCGCGCGGTGCTGGTGGACGTGTCGATCGACCAGGGCGGCTGCTTTGAGACCTCCAAGCCCACCACCCACACCGACCCGACCTACCAGGTCGACGGGGTGACTCACTACTGCGTGGCCAACATGCCCGGCGCGGTGCCGGTGACGTCCACCTTCGCCCTCACCAACTCCACCCTGCCCTACGTGCTGGAGCTGGCCGACAACGGGCTCGTGGGAGCGATGGAGTCGATGCCCGGCCTACGGCCCGGCGTGAACGTGGCCGAGGGCAAGGTCACCCACCAAGCCGTGGCTGAGGGCACCGGCATGGAATACACCCCCGTCGAGGACGTCCTCGGCGTCGCCGCCTAGGGAGGGGCCGATGGCCACGGTCGCGAGGACCAAGCTGCAGAACTTCATCGACGGCGAGCTGGTCGACGCCGCCGACGGCGCCACGGAGGAGGTGGTGAACCCGGCCAACGGCGAGGTGATCGCCGAGATGCCGCTGTCCACCGAGGAGGACGTGAACCGCGCGGTGGCCGCCGCGAAGGCGGCCTTCGAGGGCTGGGCGCGCACCACGCCGGGCGCGCGCGCCGCCGCCATCAACAAGCTCGCCGACCTGCTCGAGGAGCACGCCGAGGAGCTGTCCGACCTCGAGGCGGCCGACGCCGGCAAGCCGCGCAGCGCCTTCTTCGAGGACGAGATGCCCCACTGCATCGACGGCCTGCGCTTCTTCGCCGGCGCCGGGCGGCTGATGGAGGGCAAGTCGTCGGGTGAGTACGTGGAGAACCGGACGTCGATCGTCCGCCGCGAGCCGCTCGGGGTGGTGGGTCAGATCACCCCGTGGAACTACCCGCTGATGATGGCCATCTGGAAGATCGGCCCGGCGCTGGCCACCGGCAACACGATCGTGCTCAAGCCCGCGGAGACCACGCCGGTCACGACGGTCAAGCTGGCCGAGCTGGCGGGCGAGTGCCTGCCCAAGGGCGTGCTCAACGTGATCACGGGCCACGGCCAGCCGGCGGGCTCGACGCTCGTGACCCACCCGGACGTCGCCCTGGTGTCGCTGACCGGATCGCCCGGCACCGGCAAGGTGGATCGCCGCCGCGGCGGCGGACACGCTCAAGCGCGTGCACCTGGAGTTGGGCGGCAAGGCGCCGGTGATCGTCTTCGACGACGTGGACGTGGAGGTGGCGCTGGAGCACATCGCCGCCACCGCGCTCTACAACACCGGCCAGGACTGCACGGCCGCCACCCGCGTGCTCGCCTCGGGCCGGATCTACGACGACGTGGTCAACGGGCTGGCCGAGCAGGCGAAGGGCTTTCGCACCGGCGACACGTTCGACCCGCAGACCACCCTCGGCCCGCTCAACTCGATGCGCCAGCGCGAGCGCGTCGAGGGCTTCCTGGAGGGCACGCCCTCCCACGCGGAGATCGTGACCGGCGGCAGGGAGCCCGACCTGCCCGGCTCGTTCCTCGAGCCCACCGTGGTGGCCGGCCTGCGGCAGGACGACGAGATGATCCAGAACGAGATCTTCGGCCCCGTGATGACGGTCCAGCAGTTCGGCGACGAGGCCAAGGCCATCGAGTGGGCCAACGGCACGGTCTACGGGCTGGCCGCCTCGGTCTGGACGCGCGACGTGGGCCGCGCCCACCGCGTGGCCAACGCCATTCGCTTCGGCACGGTGTGGATCAACGACCACCTGACGATGGCCAACGAGATGCCCCACGGCGGCTTCAAGCAGTCGGGCTACGGCAAGGACATGTCGGCCTACGCGCTCGAGGACTACACCGAGATCAAACACGTGATGGTGAATCTGGAAAGCTGACGCCCCATGACCGACTACTCGCCCAACGGCGACGGCGATCTGCAGAGCGAGTTCGTCGAACGCTGGCGCAACAACGCCTACGGCTGTTTCTCATCCGGCCACAAGTTCTGTCGCGAGGTCTGTCCGGTCATGCAGGTCACGCGCAACGAGAATCACACCCCGACCGCGTTCCACGCCGACATCGTCGCAATGGAGAAGGGGCTGCTGTCGGTGGAGGACGTGGCCGACGACTTCGTCCACTGCACCCAGTGCGGGGCCTGCGAGCTGCGCTGCCCCAACACGCTCTTCACGGGCGACTTCTACCGCCATCGCACTCGCACGGTCGACGTGGTCAAGGCCATGCGCGCGCTCATGGTCGAGACGGGCAACGAGCGCGAGGGCTGGAAGCTCTGGAACGAGCGCCTGGCCGAGGCCCACAACGAGCCCGTGCTGGGCGAGATCCCGGTCAGCCAGGAGCACGTGCGCGACTGGGCCGAGGGTCTCGATCTGCCCACGGGCGGCGACACGATCCTCTTCGTCGACTGTGAGGCGGCGTTCTACCGCACCAGCTACTCGCGCGCCTTCGCGCTCCTGCTGAAGCAGGCGGGCGTCGAGTTCGGCCTGATGGCCGAGCAGTGGTGCTGCGGCGGGCCCGCCGCCGAGATGGGCTACGTCGACCTCGCGCGAAAGCACGCCGAGCACAACGTGGCCGACTGGCGCGCGGCCGGCGCCAAGCGCATCCTCGCCCCCGATCCGCACGACTACATCGCCTTCACCGAGGACTACCCGAAGATGTTCGGGGACGAGTACGACTTCGAGATCGTGCTGGGAGTCGAGCTGATCGCCGAGCTCGTGAAGGAGGGTCGCCTCGAGCTGACCGAGCCGGTGGAGCGCACGGTCACCTACCACGACCCATGCCGGCTCAACAAGCGCAAGGGCGTGCACGCGCCGCCGCGCGAGCTGTTGCGTGCCGTGCCCGGTCTGACCTTCAAGGACGTGGACCACGTGACCCAGTGGTCGTACTGCTCGGGCGGCGGCGGCGGGCTGCCGATCGAGAAGCCGGAGATCACCGCCGAGATCAGCCGCCGCCGGGTCGACCGCGCCGAGGCGCTGGAGGTCGACGGCCTGGTGAGCGCCTGTCCCTGGTCCGAGCGCCCGCTCTCCGAGGCGGCCGACGGCCGGATCGAGGTGATGGACCTGTTCGAGCTCGTCGCCCAGTCGGCGGGCATCGAGGTGGGCGGGTCACACCACGGCGCCGAGCCGGCGGAGGCGGGCTCGTGAGCGTCGCCTTCAAGAGCGCGGTCGACGAAGCGGTCGTCGAAGAGCTGCGAGCGATCACCGGCGACGGCTCGCGCGTGCTTTCCAACCTCTCCTCGCGCGTGAGCCGCACGCGGGTGCCCGCGCCGTTCCCGGTGCACCGCTGGGCCGAGCACATGCCCGACGTGGCCGTGCTGCCGGTAAGCGCGGAAGAGGTCTCGGAGATCGTGAAGCTGGCCAACCGCCTGGGCATCCCCGTGGTGCCGCGAGCCGGCGGCACCGGCCTGGCCGACGGCGCGGTGCCGCTGCGCGGCGGCATCTGCGTCGACGTGAAGCTGATGAACAAGATCCACGAGATCGACCTCACAGACCGCACCGTGACCGTCGGTCCCGGGATCAACATGCTCAAGCTCAACGAGGAGCTGCGCCCGCACGGCGTGTTCTATCCCGACGACCCCGCGTCCTACCCCTGCTCGCTGGTGGGCGGGCGGATCGGCACCGGCGGCTGGTCGCTGCTCGGCTCACGCTTCGGCCACACCCGCGACCTGGTGATCTCGATGCAGGTGGTGCTGCCCACCGGCGAGATCGTGGAGATCGCCGAGGGCGGGGGGCGCAAGCTGCGCAAGTCGTCGACCGGGCTGACCCTCAAGCACCTGTTCACCGGCCACCAGGGGACGCTCGGCATCACCACGGAGGCCACGCTCGAGCTGGTGCCGCGGCCGGAGCTCGAGTTCAGCGCCTTCTTCGCCTTCGACGACTACATGAAGGCCTACCGCACCACCGGCGCGCTGACCAAGTCGGGGCTGGCCACGCTGGCCGGCGTTGTGCTCTTCGACGAGTGGAAGCTGCGCTACCTGCGCCGCGACGACGAGGCGTACATTCCCCAGCCCGACTCGGTGAAGTCGGTGGTGGCCGTGGCCATGTACGGCACCCGCGCCGAGGTGGAGCCGGCCTCGAGCATCGTCATGGAGCTCGGCCGCGCCGACGGCGGCAAGTACCTCGGTGACGAGATCTCCCAGGGCGACTGGGCCTCACGCCACGACCGCTACGCCACGCCGCTGCACGGGCGAACGCAGGAGGGCCAGGTGGTGCCGATGTCCTGGCACTGCGAGGACGCGGCGCTCAACTACTCGGCGCTGCCTCGGGTGCGCGAGGAGTGGCACGCGATCGTCGAGCGCTACATCAAGGAGTACGGCATCTTCGACGACTGGGGGATGTTCGCCTACACCAGCGGCGCCCACAAGCCGTGGGCCGACTACCTGGTCGAGATCGACGTAGGGATCTGGGAGCAGAAGCTCGACGACGACACATGGGCGGGCTGGGTGGCCTGCAAGCGCGAGATCGCCGAGGTGGCGCTCAAGCACGGCGGCTCGATCACGGCCTGCCACGGCGCCACGCGCGAGGGCGACGCCGAGCTCGTGCCCACCGAGATGGGGAGCTCGTGGGAGGTGGTCAAGCGCATCAAGGCCGCGCTCGATCCCAACAACGTGATGAACCCGGGCAAGCAGATGATGGACGAGGCCTACGAGTGAGCATCTTCCGCCTCGGCGACCAGAAGCCACCGGAAGCGCAGCGCATCAACGACGACGTGATCCAGCGCTTCGAGCACGTCTACGAGGTCGACCCGGAGAAGATGCGGACCTTCCCCCAGCAGGACCTTCCGGCCTGGGACACCCAGCGGATCGTGGCCGCCCGCTGGGACCACCTGGACTGGATGCACGACCACTTCGCGGACGATGTCCTGAAGCTGGGGCTGGAGTCCGAAACCATGGACGACGACGTCGGTGCGCACTCGGCAGAGCCGAGTGCTTCCGCCAAGCAGGAGGGACACGAGGGATGAAGTTCAGCTACTGCATGCTGCCGGACTACCCGATCAGCGACTCGATCGACATGATCAAGACCGCGGACGAGCTCGGCTACCACGCCTGTTACGCGGTCGACGAGACGTGGCACAAGGACCTGTGGACGCTGTTCGCCGCGGCCGCCGACAAGACGCAGAACATCCGCTTCGGGCCCAACGTGACCCACGTGTTCCTGCGCGAGCCCACGCTGATCTGCCAGCAGCTCGCGACGCTCGACGAGATCACCGGCGGGCGCACGGAGGCCGTGGTCTCCACCGGCAACTTCGGCCTGATGGCTCAGTACCACATCGACTGGGAGAACCAGAAGCCGCTCTCGCGCCTGCGCGAGGCGCTGCACGTGATGCGCACCTTCCTCGACGACGGCAAGATCGACTTCGAGGGGGACTTCTTCCAGTACACGGGCCTCTTCACCGCGGCCCGTCCCGTCCAGGAGCGGATCCCGCTCCTGATGGGCGGAATGAAGGGGCCGCGCTCGTTCCGGACCGCGGGCGAGCTGGCCGACGGTCTTCACCACGCGCTCTCCTACTCGCGCGAGGCCTACGACTACGTGGTGGAGAACGTCCACGAGGGCGCGGAGAAGGCCGGCCGTGACCTGAACGGCTTCGACATCGGCGCCTGGGTCGTGACCGTCGTGGCCGAGGACTCGGCCGCGGCCAAGAAGGCCGCGCGCATCCTCGTGGCCTTCTACATCTCCTCGATGCCGCCCGAGCAACTCGCGCGCCACGACATCACGCCGGAGGAGGTCCAGCCCGTGGTCGACGCGCTCGGCGCGGGCGACGTGGCCAAGGCGATCGAGCTCTTCCGGCCCGAGCTGTCGGAGAAGCTCTCGGTGGCCGGAACGCCGGAGGAGTGCGTGGAGAAGATCAAGACCGACATGGAGCCGGCCGGCGTCAACCACATGATCCTCGCCCTCTCCGACTCCCACCTCGTGGAGTTCTTCGCGGGCCAGGCGGTGGAGGGCGTGCCGGACATCCAGACTCAGCTCAAGCTGGTGGCCGAGCGCGTGATGCCGGAGTTCAACTGACGGGCGTGCAGGGCCTCGAGCTCGGCCCGCAGCTGATCGACCAGATCGTGGCCGGGGATGAGCTCGTCCAGCATGGCCAGGCTCTGCTCGTAGTGGTCGAGCTTGGTGCGATCTCCATCCTTCAGCTCGCCGCGGCTCGCGCGGGCCCGTAGCTCGCGCGCCTTGGAGACCTTGTCGGCGGCGAAGATCGCGGCGGCGCGCTCGCCGGCGTCGGCCACCTGGCGTCGCAGCGCGGCCTTGCGCTCGGCCGCGTCCTCGATCGAGGGATCGTCGCTGACCGCGGTCACCAGCCACGTGACCGCGGTGCCGAAGCGCGCGTCGAGCTCGGCCCGCTCGGCGCTGGTGTCCTCGAGCACGTCGTGGAGCACGCCGGCGGCCACCACCTCGTCGGAGTAGCCGGCCTCGTGGAGCAGGCAGGCCACCTCGACGGGGTGGGTCACGAAAGGGATCCCGTCGAGGTCGCGAGTCTGGCCCGAGTGGCGGCCCTCGGCGAACGCGAGCGCGTCGCGGGTCAGGGGCGAGCGCTCGATGAAGTCACTGCGGCTTGACACGGGAAGGGAGTCGCCTGCCTAGAGTCCGGCGACGATGAGACTTCTCATGGCGGCAACCGTAGCCGCAGCGGGGGTGCTGTTGCCAGCCCTGGCTTGTTCCACCCAACCGAGCGCCCAGCGGCCGGCCGGTCCGCCCCACGTGGTGTTGCTCGTTCTCGACGAGTTCCCCAGCGATTCGCTGCTCGGCCCAGACGGGCGAATCGATTCCGTGCGCTACCCGAACTTCGCCGCCCTGGCCGGGGACTCGGTCTGGTTTCGCAACGCCTCTTCCTCCTATGACTCGACCACCAAGGCGGTGCCGCTGATCCTCGACGGCATGGCCCCGCGACCGGGCACCTCACCCGACCGGCGTGGTCACCCGCGGTCGCTCTTCGACATGTTCCAGCGCGCCCGCTACCGCATGGTCGCCTCGGAGGAAGCCACGGCCCTCTGTCCGCCGTCGATGTGCCGCGGCGGCCTGGCCCGCCGGCCGGCGATCCTTCCCAACCTCACGGCCGGGCGGCCCGAGCGCTACCGGCGATGGGTGCGCTCGATCCGCGCGACCCCGAAGCCGACCTTCTGGATGAAGCACCTGCTGATGCCGCACGGGCCCTACCTATACCTGCCCTCGGGCGCGCGGACGCGGCCCAAACCCCGTGACCTGCTGCCCGGCATGAACACCACCCCCGGCTTTCACGACGAATTCCTCGCCCGCCACAACGAACAGCGCTACCTGCTTCAGCTCGGCTTCGCCGACCGTCTCATCGGAACGCTCCTGAAGCGCCTCAAGGACCAGGGCATCTACGACGAGACGCTGATCGTGGTGACCGCCGACCACGGGATCTCCTGGGACGCGCCGGTCGAGACCCGCCGCAGCGTCAGCGAGGCGAACGTCGAGGAGCTGGCGCCGGTGCCCCTCTTCGTCAAGCGCCCGCAGCAGCGCCGCGCGGTGGTGAGCGACGCCTACGCGCGCACCCTCGACGTGCCCTCCACGATCGCCGACGTGCTCGGCCGCCGCCTCGGCTATCGCGACGACGGGCGCTCGGCCTTCAGCCGCGCGGCCCGCCGCAACCGGCGAGTGACCCTGCCCGTACGCGACTTCTCCAGCACGGTGAGCATTTCCGGGCGGCGCTGGAACACGCTGCGCCGGCGCGTGGTGGCTCGCCGCCTGCGCGATTACGGGTCGGGCGACCTTGGGTCGCTCTTCACCGGCATCGGACCCAACCGGGCGCTCGTGGGCCGGCCCGTGGGCGATCTCGTGCGGACGGCGGCGTCCGCCGCGCCGGGGTCGGCTCTGGCCCAGCGCGGGCTGTTCACCGACGTCCGCCGCGCGTCCGGGATCGTGCCGACCCAGATCGCCGGTGACCTGTCGGGCGCGGACGGAGGCCGCCGTGACCTGGCGGTGGCGCTCAACGGGCGCGTCGAGGCGGTCGGCCGCTCCTTTTACCTCACCGGCGATCCGACCGAGCACTTCGCCTTCAACGTGCCCGAGTCCGCGCTGCGCGAGGGACGCAACCGGGTCGAGGTGTTCGAGGTGCTCGGCGGGCAGCGCCTGCGCCTGCTCGCCGGCGGCTGAGGACCCTTTCTTTACATTCCCCCTGGTGTCGAGGCCCCGACTCTTCGCGCTGCTCGCACTGGTCGTCGCGCTCGCCCCCGCGGGTTGCGCCCTGGGCGGCGACGACGCGCCCGAGGCCCGGCCGGTCCCCGCCGATGGCCCCCCACCCGTCGTGGTGGTGGTGTTCGACGAATTTCCTGCCGACGCCGTGCTCAAGCCCGGCGGCGAGATCGACGCCGAGCGCTTTCCCAACTTCGCCGCCCTCGCGCGGACCTCCACCTGGTTTCGCAACGGCCACACGATCTACGACTCCACGTTCAAGGCCGTGCCCGCCATCCTCGACGCCCGTCTGCCGCGCCCGCGCACGGCGGCCGACGTCCGCAGCCACCAGCCCAGCGTGTACCACCTGATGAACCGGCTCGGCTACGGGGTGGTGCGCGTGGAGTCGGGCTCTGCCCTGTGTCCGCCCTGGATCTGCGCCGACGGGCGCACCCGCCGGCCGGGGGTCCTCAGTCGCCTCGCCGGGCCGCGGGCGCCCGGCGCGCCTGCACCGTTGGATCGGCGCGCTCCGCCAACGCGATCGGCCCACGTTCTACTTTCACCACGCGCTGCTCCCCCACGAGCCGTGGCTCTATCTGCCGTCGGGCCAGCAGGCCCGCCCGGCGGGCACCGACCCGGTGCCCGGGATCAACCGCCGCGGCGGCTGGCACCTGCCGGGCCTGACCGACCACAACCACCTGCGCCATCTGCTCCAGGTGGGCTTCGCCGACCGCGAGCTGGGGCGGATCCTGCGCCGGATGCGGCGCACGAAGATCTTCGACGACGCCCTGCTGATCGTCGTGGCCGACCACGGCTATTCCTTCGACCTGGGAGTGGCGAGCCGCCGCCTGGTCACCGACGGCACCGTCGAGGAGGTCGCGCCGGTGCCCTTCTTCGTGAAGCTGCCCGGGCAGACCGAGGGCCAGGCGGACGACAGCCTCGTGCGCACCATCGACGTCGTGCCCACCATCGCCGAGGTGCTCGGCACCGAGGTCTACTGGCGCAACGACGGCCATTCGGCGTTCTCCGACGAAACGCGCGACCGTGAGGAGGTGGCGCTGGAACGGCGCGACTTCAGCGGAACGGTGACCATCGCGCGCGAGGAGCTCGAGGCGGCCCGCGAGCAGGTGCGCCGGCGGCGGGCGGCCAAGTTCGGCACGGGCGCTGAGAGCCGCCGGGCGTTCGGCGATCCCTGGGCCTCGGCCTACCGCATCGGGCCCAACCAGGATCTGCTGGGCCGGCGCGTGCCGCGCGGCCGTGCGACGCGCTCGGATGCGCTGCGCGCGCGGGTGGCCAACTCCGCCCTCCTCGAGGACGTGGACCGCACGGCCTCGCTGCTGCCCACGCGGGTGGCCGGACACATCGAGGGCGGCGCCGCGGGTGAGGTACGCGACCTGGCGCTGGTGCTCAACGGCCGGGTGGCCGCGGTGGGCGAGAGCTTTCGCCTTCGTGGGCACGCGCGCGAGTTCTTCTCTCTCATGGTGCCCGGCTCGGCCCTGCGCGACGGCCGCAACTCAGTTCAGCTGCTCGAGGTCCGCGCGGACGGCTCGCTCGTCTCGCTGTCCTAGCTAGGGGTCGATCCGGTTGGGCACCGCGCTCGGATCGCGGTCGATCTGGACGCGCTTGCCGCTCGTGTCGATGAGGAAGCAGAAGTAGCGCCGCTCGTCGTCGCGACGTATGCACGTACGAAAGAAGTCGTCGCTCAGCCGGGCGGTCTGGGCGGTGTCGCGATTGCGGATCAGCTCCTCGTTACCGCTGCGCTCGATGCGGTGGAGGAGCGCGAACGCGGCGCGCTCGGTGTCCTCGGTCTCCGACACCACCACCGGACGCGCGGCCAGGCCCGCGGCCAGCACACCGAGCACGCTCGCCACGAGCAGGCCGGTGCCGATGCGGTCGGAGAGAACCTCGAACTGGGCCTTCGCCGGGGCGGGCGGATCGGCGGCGGGGCGGCGCTTCCACAGCCGGCGGGCCAGCCACGGGCCGACCGCGCCGATCAGGATCAGGTTGGCGAAGGTGGCCAGCAGGATGCCGGGAATCAGGTCGACCCCGGTCCGCACGGGAGGCAGCTGGTGCAGCAGGAACCCGTCCAGCAGCGTGATGGCCACGAACGACGGCCACATCCAGGCACCGCGCAGGCGCCAGCGCATGCGGGCCGGCCAAAAGCGCTGTTCGGAGTCCACTCACACGCAGAGTAGCCTTGAGGGAGATGTCGGAACTGTGGGTCAGCCAGCTGGGCCGCATCCCATACGGGGAGGCCTTCGAGCTACAGCGCGAGCTGCACGCCCGGCGGGTCGCGGAGGAGCTGCCCGACCTGCTGCTCGTGCTGGAGCACCCGCCGGTCTACACCAAGGGCCGGCGCAGCGAGCCCGCCGATCTGCCGATGGGAGAGAGCTGGTACGAGGCTCAGGGCATCGAGGTCTGCGACACCGACCGCGGCGGGCGCGTGACCTACCACGGCCCGGGACAGCTGGTGGCCTACCCGATCATGGCGGTCGAGCGGGTGGCCGATTTCGTCCACGGCATGGAGGGGGCCATCGTCTCGGCGCTGGCCGACGAGGGCCTGGCCGCCGAGCCGCGCGACACGCCGTTCACCGGCGTCTGGGCCGGCGAGCGCAAGGTTGGCTCGATCGGCGTGCGGGTGCGCGACGGCGTGTCCATGCACGGGCTGGCCGTGAACGTGGACAACGACCTGCAGCCCTTCGAGTGGATCGTGCCCTGCGGCATCGATCACGTCCGGGTGACATCGCTGTCGGCCGAGACGGGCCGCACACCGGCCCTGCCCTGTTTTCGCAAGCGCCTGGCCTATCGCTTCGCGGAGACCTTCGGCCGGCGTCAGCGCCTGGTCTCGCTCGAGCGGATCCGCGCGCTCGAGGCGGTGCCGGCATGAGCACCCGCTCCCGTTCCAACCCCGGTGGCGCTCGCGTGCTCGACATGGGCGAGGTTCGCCCGTTTCGCGACCGCAAGCCGGAGTGGTTCAAGCGGCCCGCGCCCGGCAGCGCGCGCTATCGCGAGCTGCGCGGGATGATCGAGGGCGAAGGGCTGCACACGGTCTGCCAGGAGGCGGCCTGCCCCAACATCGGCGACTGCTGGGAGCGCGGCACCGCGACCTTCATGATCCTCGGCGACACGTGCACGCGGCGCTGCGGCTTCTGCAACGTCAAGACGGGCAAGCCCACCCACAACGACCCGCTCGAGCCGCTGCGCGTGGCCCAGTCGGTCAAGAAGATGGGGCTGCGCCACGCGGTGATCACGAGCGTCGACCGCGATGACCTGCCCGACCTCGGGTCGTCGGCCTTCGTGGGCGTGATCCGGTCGGTGCGGCGCTTCGCGCCCGGCTGCAAGGTGGAGGTGCTCACACCCGACTTCCGCGGCGAGGAGATGCCGCTCGCCCGGGTGATCGCCGAGCGCCCCGACGTTTTCAACCACAACGTCGAAACGGTGCCGCGGCTCTATCCCCTGGCCCGCCGCGGGTCGCGCTTCCTGCGCTCCTGCCGTGTGCTGCAAAACGCCAAGGAAATGGGCGGCGACGAGGTGGTGACCAAGTCCGGGCTCATGACCGGGCTCGGCGAGACCAAGGAAGAGTTGATCGAGACCTTCGGCGTGCTGCGCGACCACGGCGTGCAGGTGCTGACCGTCGGGCAGTACCTGCGGCCCACCCGCGACCATCTCCCGGTGGTGCGCTACTGGCACCCGGACGAGTTCGCCGAGCTCGAGCGGGAGGCCTACGCGCTCGGCTTCGACTCGGTCGCCGCCGGACCGCTGGTGCGCTCGAGCTATCACGCCGAGCAGACCCTCGAGCAGGCTGCCACGAACACATGAGCGCGCGGCCGCGGGCGCTGGCCGCCTGCGTGCTCGCCCTCTGCAGCGCTGTGGCCCTGGCGGCTCTGCTGCTCCTGCCCGGCGAGGGAGCCGCGGGCATCGAGCGCTGGCGCGCCCTGCGCGACGCTCCGCTCGAGCGCACCGAGGTGGCAGCCGCGCGCGTGGGGCGCTACGTCTACGTGGCCGGCGGCTTCGGGAGCGGCGACGGCGCGACGACCGCGGCGTTCGAGCGCTACGACCTGCGTCGCGACCGCTGGAAGCGAATGCGGAACATGCCGGTGGCGCTCAACCACGCCACCGCCGTGGCTCACGGCGGGCGGGTGTACGTGCACGGCGGCTACGCGGGCGCCACCGGCCTGCAGGAGCCGACCACGGTTCTCCTGCGCTACGACCCGGCGCGCGACCGCTGGCGGCGGCTGGCCTCTTCGGGCGTTCCGAGGGCTGCCCACGCCGCCGCGGTGGTGGGCGAACGCCTATACGTGGCGGGCGGCGCCAACGACTCCGGTTCGCTGCGCTCGCTGGAGGTCTACAGCTTCCGGGGCGATCGCTGGACTGAGGGCCCGAGCTTCCCCGGCCCGGCCCGCAACCACACCGCCGGAGTGGCGAGCGGCGGGCACTTCTACGTGCTGGCCGGGCGCGACGGGGCTAACTTCGCGTCGGCGGAACGGTACGACCCGCGCCGGCGCTCCTGGCAAAAACTCCCGCCTCTCCGCACCGCGCGGGGCGGCATCGCCGCCGTGCGGCTGCGCGACGGGCGCATCGTGGTGTTCGGCGGCGAGGAGCTGGAGCCGGGAGGCACGACCATCGCCGCGGTCGAGCTCTTCGACCCGCGCACCCGGAGCTGGCGCTCGCTCCCCGATATGCGCACGGCCCGCCACGGCCTGGGCGGCGCGGCGCTCGGCCGCCGGGTCTACGCGATCGAGGGCGGCCCCTCGCCGGGCCTGTTCTTCTCCGCGGCGATCGAGTTCCTCGACGTGCCTCCGCGGTGATCCCGCTCAAGGACGACATTCCCACCCGCCGCTTTCCGGCGCTGACGGTGGGGATCATCGTGATCTGCTGCCTCGTCTACTTCCTCTTCGAGGGCGGGCTGTGGTCGCTGGGCGCGACCGGCGACGAGCGGGTGCTCGAGTTCGGCACGATCCCCTACGAGGTCACCAACCCCGGGAGCGACTGTGGCTTCACGGCGGACGGCACGGTGCGCTGTGAGGGTCAGGCGGAGGTGGGCAACGCCCAGGCTCCCGAGCAGGCGCCCTGGTACGTGACGGTGTTCACCTCGATGTTCATGCACGGATCGCTTCTGCACCTGGGCGGCAACATGCTGTTCCTGTGGATCTTCGGCAACAACATCGAGGATTCGATGGGTCGCATCCGCTACGTGGCCTTCTACCTGCTGGGGGGCGTCGCCGCGCTGGGATTGCAGCTGGTGACCGACCCCTCGTCCACCATTCCCATCGTGGGGGCCAGCGGAGCTATCGCGGCGGTGCTCGGCGGCTACGCCGTGCTCTACCCGCGCGCCCGTGTGGTCACCCTCATCTTCATCATCATCATCTTCACCGTCATCCAGCTGCCCGCGCTGCTCGTGCTGGGACTGTGGGTGCTCATGCAGCTGCTCCCGGCCTTCAGCGATCCGCTCGGGGGCGGCGGCGGGGGCGTGGCGTACTTCGCCCATATCGGCGGCTTCCTGTTCGGCATGGCGCTGATCAAGCTCTTCGCCAACAACGTGCACGAGGACTACGAGGCATCCCACCGCGTGCCCGTCTACTGATGGCGCGCACGCTCGTGCTGATCGCCAGCCTGAGCATCATCTGCCTGCTGGGCTTCCTCACCATCTCCGTGGCAGTGCGCGAGGGCATCGACATCCTCGTGATCGTGTCCCTGATCGTGCTCGCGCTGCTCGGCTTCGGAGTGCTGGGCGCGCTGGCCTCGACGCCGCCCGATGGCTGAGCGAGCGCGGGGGCGGCGCGCGCCCCGGCGGCGGCGCCTGTCCGGGCTTCTCGCTCTCCTGGCCCTGCTCGCCGCGCCCGTCGCCGTGGGCGCCGCCGCCTACGTGGCTTTCGTCGCGACGGAGGACCCGATCGGTGCGCCGGCGGTCTCGCTTGGCGTCGATTCGTCCACCGCCGCCGCGCCGCCCGTCGTTCCCGACGAGCTGGAGGAGCCCGCGCCGCTGATCGAGGGCGAGCCCGTGCCGTCGATTCCGCTCAGCGGAGTGGACTCCGTGGCCGTCGACCTGAACAAGCCGCCGCGCGCCGGGCTGGTGTTCGACCTCGACAGCGGCGAGGTTCTGTGGCGGCGGCGCCCGCTGCGCGTGGTCTCGGTCGCGAGCCTGACCAAGATCATGACCGCGCTCGTGGTGGTCGACCGCAGCCGGCCCGCGGATGCCGTGCGCATCACCCCGGCCGCCCTGAACTACGAGGGCTCGGCCGTCGGCCTCCTGCCCAAGGGTCGCCGTGTGCGACTCGAGACGCTGCTGAACGGCCTGCTGATCGTGTCCGGCAACGACGCGGCGATCGCGCTGGCCACCCACGTCGCGGGGAGCGAGGCGGGCTTCGTGGCCCTGATGAACCGCCGCGCGCGCGAGTGGGGACTGGCGTGCACGCGCTTCGCGTCGTCCCACGGCCTGGAGGACGGCAACCGCTCCTGCGCACACGACCTGGCCGTGCTCACCCGGCTGGCCATGGACGAGCCGCGCATCCGCCGCATCGCCCGGCGGCGGCAGGTGGCCTTCCGGTTCCCCATCAAGGGCGGCAAGCTCTACCTGACCGGCCACAACCCGCTGATGCGCATGGGCTACCCGGGGGCGGTGGGGCTCAAGACGGGCTACACCTCGACGGCCGGGCGCTGCTTCGTGGGAGTAGCGCGCCGCGACGGCCGCCGCCTCGGGGTGGTGCTGCTGAACTCGCGCGACCCGGCCAAGCACGCGCCGAAGCTGCTGGACGCGGCGTTCGCAGCGGGGTGAATGCGAGGTGGAGCCAGCCGGACTCGAACCGGCGGCCTCCTCCGTGCAAGGGAGGCGCTCTTCCAACTGAGCTATGGCCCCTGAGCGCTAATGGTAAGGGCGAGAAGCTCAGATGGCCGAGTAGCCCTCCGCAAAGCGGATCCCGCGAATTTGCGCGTTCAGCGGCGTGGCTCACCCGGAGACTAAGCACGTGCATTCCGGCCCCGAGTTCCGTAGCCGGGATATAGAAGCAGCGATCAGAAGTGCAGTCCCACACGGCGAGCCAGTCGATTGAGGCCGCCGTGTAGTGCTTGGTGGCCCGGACCTTTCCGTTTGTCAGCGACTGTGATCGGCAGCGGACCTCGATCACGCCGCGGTGCGCTCGCCCGTGCTTGACCTGTACGCGCTCGAAGCGCCCATCCGGCCGGCAGAGAATCAGGTCGTAGTCCCAGTCCTCGCCGTACGGGAAGGCGATCTTGTAGCCGCGTGCGCGCAGATCGGCCGCCACCTTCAGCTCGGCGAGGTCGCCCTTCGCCTTTCTGTTCAGTTCGACGCGCACGCACGGGTGACGCTATGGAAGGGGTGTGACAGCAGGGTTACGAGCGTGACGATCGCGTAACTTTGGTTGCCGGACGGCCGATCCGGGGACCAGGGACTGGATGACCCATCGGAGCGGCGAGGAGACGGAGGAGGCCAGCCCCTCGGGCGTCGAGGACACCGAGAAGGGTGGGCCCGGCGAGGAGGAGCGCGGCGGCGCCCACGCCGAGGCCGACGGCCACGGCGAGCCCGACAAGTCGCCCAAGCAGACCGAGGATCACGACCAGCCCCAGCGGGCCGAGGTCACCAACTATGAGATCGTCTCCCACTGGTTCGGCGAGGCGGCCGAGCGGCTCGGGCTGGCGGACGACGTGGCCGCCGTGCTGCGCTCCTCCTACCGCGAGGTCCAGGTGCAGGTGCCGGTCAAGCTCTCCGAGGACGGGAAGATCCACGTTTTCTCGGGCTACCGGGTGCAGCACAACGGGGCGCGCGGGCCGTACAAGGGCGGCATCCGCTACCACCCCGAAGTCGACCTCGACGAGGTCCGCGCGCTCGCCGAGCTGATGACCTGGAAGACGGCCGTCGCCGGCATCCCCTTCGGCGGCGCCAAGGGCGGCGTGAACGTCGACCCCAAGAAGCTCGAGCCGAGCGAGCTGCAGTCGGTGACTCGCTCCTTCATGGACAAGATCGAGAAGGTGCTGGGCCCCACGCGCGATATCCCGGCCCCCGACGTCGGCACCGACGCCCAGGTGATGGCTTGGATGATGGACGAGTACGGCAAGCTGCACGGCCACACTCCGGAGTGTGTGACCGGCAAGCCGATCGCCCTCGAAGGCTCGTTCGGGCGCGAGGCGGCCACCGGCCGCGGCGTGGTCCAGATGTACCGGGAGGCGGCTCCGATGCTCGACCTCACGCCCTCGGACACCCGCTTCACCGTCCAGGGCTTCGGGAACGTCGGGTCCTGGGCGGCTCGCATACTGCAGGACCTGGGCGCCCAGATGGTGGGCGTGTCCGACGCCAGCGGCGCGATCCGCAGCGATGAGGGCATCGACGCCGAAGCACTGGCCCAGCACGTGCGAGACGGCGGCAGCCTGCCCGAGTTCGACGGCGTCGACTCGATCGAGCCCGACGAGCTCCTGGACGTGGAGTGCGAGGTCTTCATTCCCGCCGCGCTCGGCGGGATGCTCCACCAGCAGAACGCCGATCGTCTGCAGGCCCGCATGGTCGTGGAGGGCGCCAACAGCCCCACCACCCCGGCGGCGGACCAGATCCTGAGCGACAAGGACATCCTGGTGGTGCCCGATGTGATGGCCAATGCGGGCGGCGTGGTCGTCTCCTACTTCGAGTGGGTGCAGAACCTCCAGCATCTGCGCTGGGACGAGCGCGAGGTGAACGATCGCCTCGGCAAGATCATGCGCAACGCCTTCCGCGAGGTGTCGGCGCGAGCGGACGACGACGAGGTGTCGCTTCGCACCGCCGCCTACGAGCTGGGCATCGAGCGGGTCGTGGACGCGGCCCGCACCCGCGGCTACATCGGCTGAAGCGTCCAGAAAGCGTTTAGGCCAGGGCGCCGGATTTCATGCCGGTGAGCCTTCGCGCCGAAAACCCCCTTACGACGGCATGGAGGGTTCCGTCGAGTCAAAGCGGCACGGGACGCCGCCGGGTTGAACGTGCGGGGATCGCCGGGGCGGGCGATCCCCGCCGCTACCCGCGGCGGCCCGTGACCGCGACTAATCGAAGTCGAAGTCGCGCGGCGGCTTCTGCTCGAACCAGAGACGGTCGTGCTCCGGCGTCTCCTGGAGGAAGTCCGGCGTGTCCTGCAGGACGTCGGCGTCCTTGCTCTCCTCGTCCTCGTGCTCATCCTCCGGAGAAGGCTCTGGAGCGAAGGGCTCGTCGTCCTCGTGATCATCAAGCGCCGCGAAGCCGCGCGGCGGGGTGTCCCCCTCGGCCGGCGGCGGCGCGTCCGGCGCCGCCGGATCCGGCTCGAGCTCGGCGGCAGGTGGCTCGGGCTCCGCCGGCTGTGGCTCGGGCTCCGCGGGCTCAGGCTCGGGGTCCGGCTCGAGCCCGGCCGCGTCGAAGGGAACCTGGGATTCCGGGCTCGCGGGCTCCGTGGCTTCGGACTCCGGAGCGGCCTCGGGCTCGACGGCGGGGGGCGGCTCCACGCTCGCCTCGGCCTCCGCGGCTTCGGCCGGCGCCTCCTCGGCAACGGGCTCGGCGGCGCCGTTCTCGTCCTGCGTCTGGGTGGGAGCGACCTCACGGCGCGCCGGCCCAAGCGCCTCTTCCTCCTGGCGCTGAAGCTCATCCTCCGCCGCGCCATGCTTGCGCTTGAGCTCGATGTGCTCGCGGATCGCATCGTCGAGAATGCCCATCGGCGGGAAGCCTATCGAGGCATAGGGGACGTGTTCGAGCGGCGCTACCATGAACGAGCCACGGGGCTATAGCTCAGTTGGGAGAGCGCCTGGATCGCACCCAGGAGGCCGCCGGTTCGAGTCCGGCTAGCTCCATCAAAGCGCCGCTCACGTGGGCGTTCGTCCTCATCGCACCGCGATCTCGCCGCCCAAGGCAAACGGTGGGACGAGCTCGATGCGGTCACCGCTCCAGAACCGTCCGGGGTCGTACCAGCTCGCCGGTCGCCGGCCGGGGAGCAATCCCATGTGCTGATACGTGGTGGCCACGAGCTCTGCGCAATAGATCGTCTCCAGTGACGACGAGCGGCGGATGCGACCGGTCGCCCACTGGCGGACGAGTCCCGGCGTCGTGGGGAACGGCCGACCGTCGAAGCGTTCGATTACCTCCATGAGCCGATCTTCGTGTCGGCGCTCGATAGCGCCCTCGAGCTGGCGCACCCAGGCCCGTTGCCGGTAGCGCTCGTTCCAGTTCCTGACCGCTTCGCCGAGCAGATGTAGTTGTACGCCTCGCTGATGCTTGCCCGTCCAGACGTCGGGCAGCGAGCGCCCCAGTTCGGCGTGCCACAGGAGCGCGGGCAGGTCGTCGAGGGCGACGACCATGCCGACGTGGTTCACCGGGCTGTTGGTGACGGTGCGGATCGCCACGTCAGCCAATGCCCGGCCGCGGAACAGCCAGATATCGCCGGTGGATGCCGTGGCGAGAGCGTCGTCGAGCAGCAGGGTCGCCTTGTCCACGAGCCGTAACCTAGGGACCATGCGGGTGCCCTGGAAGCTCATCGGAGTGGCCGGCCTGGCCGGCGTTGCCGCGACCGGCGTGGTCGTGGCCCGAAAACGCCGGGTACAGCACGACTACGACCCTGACGAGCTCCGCGCCCGGCTCCACCGGCGTCTCTCGGAAACACCCGTCCGTGCGGCCGTCGGCGATGAGTCTCGCCCGGCCGGCGGGTCTTAGTGTCCAACCACCGTCCCTCACCGCTTCGGAGGAGGCAGAAACCATGGACACCGCCATCGGCACCCGCGACGAGTGGCTCGTCGCGCGCAAGGAGCTGCTCGAGCGCGAGAAGGAGCTAACCCGCCTCAGCGACGAGCTCGCGAAGGAGCGCAGAATGCTTCCGCGCGTGCGCATCGAGAAGACCTACGAGTTCGACACCAACGAGGGCACGAAGACCTTGGCCGAGCTCTTCGACGGCCGCTCCCAGCTGATCGTGTACCACTTCATGCACGGCCCGAACACCCCCGAGGGCTGCCCCGGCTGCACGTTCGCCACCGACAGCTTCAACGGCTCGCAGCCGCACCTCAACGCGCACGACGTGACCTTCGTGCTCGCCTCCCGCTCGCCGCTCGACACGCTGAACTCCTACAAGGAGCGAATGGGCTGGGACCTTCCGTGGGTGTCGTCCGGCGGCACCGACTTCAATCGTGACTTCAGCGCCTGGACCGAGGAGGACCGGCGTAACGGCACGGGGTGGAACTTCGGCACGCCGAGCGGCGCCTCGATCGACGTGGTCCACGACCAGGAGCTCATGGCCCTGAGCAGCTTCGTGATCGAGGACGGCGTCGTCTACCACACCTACACGTGCTACGACCGGGGCACCGACGCGCTGAACACCGTCTGGGGGCTGCTGGACCGCGCGCCCAAGGGACGCGACGAGGGCGCACCCCCGGACTTCCCCCGCCGGGCCGACGAGTACAGGTCGCCCTCGACGTGATCTAGCGCTTTTCGATCCGCGCCAGGTAGGCCTCCAGCTCATCGGCGTCGGCGGGACGCGCGCCCACATATCCGTCGGGGCGAATGGCGAACAACCCGCCGTGGTCGCCGACTCCGTAGCGCTCGGCCACCAGGCCCTCGGGGTCGATCTCGGGGGTGACGACCAAGCCATCCAGCGAGTCCGCCGCGGGCTCCACCTTGGCCGGCCCGACCTGCAGCAGCGTGTGCCCGGCGCCTTCGGCCAGCAGCGCGTGGAGCGAACGCCCGCCCGCGAGGCCGGGCACGTCGGGTGCCGCATCGCCGGGCTCGGGAGCGTCGCGGTGGTGCGCCGCTCGCGCCACGATCGGGCTGTCGCGGTAGCTGATGGTCGTCTCCTCGATCTGGTCGGCCATCTTCCGCCTGACCGGCGCCAGGCCCGCCGCGAGGTGAATGAGATGGTTGCGCAGGGTCCTTACACCCTTGTGCTGCAGAGTGCCCAGCGCGGTCATCCGGGTCGTCTGCTCGATCACCCGGGCGGCCACCGGGTGGCGTTCGGCGTGATAGCTGTCGAGCAACCCGGGCGCGGCGTCGCCCTGCGCGGCGAGCGCGAGCTTCCAGGCCAGATTGAACGAGTCCTGCATCCCCGTGTTCATGCCCTGACCGGCGGCGGGGCTGTGCACGTGGGCGGCGTCGCCGGCGAGAAAAGCGCGCCCGTGACGGTACCGCGGCACCTGGGCGTGGTGAATTTCGAAGACGGTGAGCCAGTGGCTCTCGGTCAGGCGAATCCCACCCGCGCGGCGGTCCAGGATGTCCTGGGCGTCCGCCAGGGTCGGCTCGCCGCCGGGCAGCGCGTCTTCGAGATCTGCGCAACCACGCGAAGGCGCGCGCCTCTCATCGGGAAGACGAAGAGGGGCCCCGCCGCCGACGCGAAGTAGGCATGGATGTGGCTGCGGTCCAGGTCGTAGGAGGCCTCGACGTCGGCCAGCAGGAAGCGCTCACCCTTGAAACTGCCTTCGAGCCTGGTGCCCAGCGCCGAGCGCACCGTGCTGTGACTGCCGTCGGTGCCGCCGACGAAGGCGCACTCGAAGCTCTCCTCGCCCCCGTCCTCGTGACGCAACTGCGCCTGCACCGAGCCGTCGTCCTGCTCCAAGCCGGTCAGCTCGACTCCGCGCTCGACCTCGACGCCCAGCGCTCTCAGCCTCCCGGTCAGTATTCGCTCGGTCTCCGTCTGAGCCAGCGAGACCGAGAACGGGAACGGGCTGTCGACGGTGTCGAGCGGCACGCGAGCGCCGACCTGCCCGTCGAAGTGGAACTCCGCCCCGGTGACCTTCACCCCGGCCGAGATCACCTCCTCGGACACGCCAACCCGCTCGAGCATCTCGAGACTGCGGGCGTGGACGATGATCGCGCGAGACTCGTTCGTGGGCCTCGGAAGCTTGTCGACCACGCGGATGGGTACCTCGCGGCGAGCAAGCTCGCAGGCGAGCAACAGCCCGGCGGGCCCTGCGCCGACTACCAGCACCGCCGCGGCCATCAGTCGTCAGCCGAGTCCGTCACGCCATTCGACGAGCTCGCGGACCGGCCCGAGGTCGTACCCCGACGGGCCGCCGCCCACGCCCACGATGAAGTGCGTGACGCCGGCGGAGCGAAGCTCGTCCGGGTCGCCGCCCATGCGTCCCACCGCCCACGAGCGCTCGATCGCTGCCGGGTCGCGGCCCTCGGACGCGCAGTGCTCGTCGAGGATCGCCGACTTCTCGCGGAACACGTCAGCTTCTCCGAAGGCGTGCCAGATATCCGCGTGGCGGGCCACGAGCTTGAGGGTGCGCTTGACCCCGCCGCCGCCGATCAGGATGGGGATCCGCTCGCGCAGTGGGGGCGGGTTGAGCCTGCCGAGCCGCTGCTCGATCCGCGGCAGGGCGTGCTCGAGCGCGGTAATGCGCGTGCCCACCGTCCCGAAGTCGAAGCCGTATTCCTCGTAGTCGCGCTCGAACCAGCCCGCCCCGATCCCCAGGATCGCGCGCCCGCCCGATATGTGGTCGATGGTTCGGTGGGCATCGGCCAGATAGTCCGGGTTGCGGTAGCTGTTGCAGATCACCAGCGAGCCCAGCTCCACGCGCTCGGTCACCTCGGCCATGGCGCCGAGCACCGTGAGCGCCTCGAAGTGCTTGCCGTCCGGGTCTCCGGTGAGGGGGAAGAAGTGATCCCAGTTGAACAGGCAGTCGACGCCCAGATCCTCGGCCGCGACCCACGCGTCGCGCATGGCGGTCCAATCGGAGTGTTGGGGCTGGAGCTGAGCCGAAACCCGCACCCTGGACATAACGTGGGTCTCTACAGCTTGTGCGCGCCGCGGCGGTGGGTCAGACCATCGAGCACGACCTCGATCGGCGACCTCTTGTTCGCGTTCTCCAGGTGCTTGCGGATCTGGCGAGCCTCGTCCCGGGTATCCGACAGCTGAGAGCCCACCGACCCGAGTTCGCTGGCCGCCTTGCCCAGGGCACCGACCAGCGCGACCATACCTCGCCGCTTGCGCGCCTTGCGCGAGCCGAGGGCCAGCCCGCCGGCCAACCCGGCGGCCGTGGCTCCGGCCACGAGCGCAGGCAAGCGAACGCGCCGCGCCGTGGAAGCGACGGTGTCGCCCGCTTCTCTGACCTTGAGGCCGGCGCTCGATCCGGCGCTCCCGTTCGAGGAGGGCGCCGACTTCGTCTTGGTGCTGGATGCCATGGGGGAGCCGGGCCTAGCCCAGGATCTTGCCGATCTTCTCGGCCTGGTCGCCCACCCTCTCGATGTCCTTCGACACGTTCTTCGACGTCTGGCCGAGTTGCTTGCTCACGTCGCCGAGCGTCTTGGCGATGGCCTTCACGTCGAGCTCGGACGAGCGCGGCAGTGGGATACCGAGCACCTTCGTGCGCTTGTTGCGGCTCTTGAGGAACAGGCCACCTGCGACGCCCACGGCGGCGGCGCCGACTGCAACGGCCGGTCCCTTCGCCTTGCTCGCGGCGTGAGCGGCGTTGCTCGCCGTGCTCTTCACGGTGTCCACCACGCCATTCCCGTTCTGGGCAGCCGGCTTGCTGCGGCTCTGGGGACTGCGCTTGGTCGTACTGCTGCTCGCGCTCGAACGCGACGACCCGTTGCTCGCGCGCGCAGCGCTGCTACGGCTGCGACTCGACGCTGCCGACTTGGAACGCGTCGACTTCGCGCTCGTCGACTTCGAACCCGTGGACTTCGCCCGTGTCGATCTCGACGCTGCCGCCTTCGTCTTCGGCTTCGAACCCGACCCGTTGGCCGAGGTGCCCTTGCTTTTTCCGCCACGAGCACTTGACTTGCTGCTGGCCATCCCGATGCCTCACTCACGTTGGGGAGAATCCGTTCACTCCTTCATGCCCGAACAATAGTGCGCGTAACCCATTTGCAGGGCTTTGCAATCTTGCGTGCCAGAGCGGCGCTCGTTCGGGTAGAAATCACTAACCAGGAAGCAAGAGACCACGGAGGCCCCCCGCATGTCCGACACGCCCACTCGCGACGCCAAGCTCGTTCAGCTCCTCAACGAGGCCTACACCAAGGAACGCCAGCTCGAGACCGCCCTCCAAGCGGACATCCCGTTGACCACCCGTGACGACTACGCGAAGCGTCTCAAGGCCCACCTCAAGGAGACGAAGTCGCACGCGACCCAGGTGTCCAAGCGCATCAAGCAGCTAGGTGGCACGCCGGAGACGGTCACCCTCCCCGGGCCCGAGGGCCTCGGCAAGGCGGCGGAGAGCGTGTCCGACTTCGTGGGCAAGGCGAAGGCCGCGGCCCAGGGTCCGTTGCACACCGTGCGCGGCGGGGGCGAGCAGGAGAAGATGCTTCGCAACGCCCGCACGCAGTACCAGGACGAGGCGCACGAGATAGCCACGTACACGGTCATCGAATCGCTCGCCACGGCGGTGGGGGACAAGGGGACGGCGAAGGTCGCGCGCGACATCCTGCGTCAAGAGGAGAGGATGCAGGAGTTCCTGGGCGCGCTGCTCCCGGAGCTGTCGGTCGACGTGGCCCACGACGAGATCCCCGTGTCGGAGATCCAGGGCGAGGCCGAGCGCGGGAGCAGGCCGAAGACCAAGACGAAGACCACGAAGGTGACGACCAAGACCAAGGCCAAGCCCAAGGCGAAGCCCAGGGCCAAGGCGAAGGCGAAAGCCTGAGCGGGGCCGAGCGAGTCCTCACCCCGCTCGAGCTCAACCGCGCGCTGCTCGAGCGCCAGTTCCTCCTCGCGCGCAAGCGGGTCGCGCTGCCCAAGGCCCTCGAGCGCATCGGTGGGATTCAGGCCCAGTACGCCCCGTCGATGTACATCGGGCTGTGGTCGCGCCTGGAGGGCTTCGAGCGCGAGGCGCTGACCCGAGCGCTCGAGCGCCGGACGGTCGTCCAGGGCACGCTGATGCGCACGACCATCCACCTGGTGTCGGCCGCCGACTACTGGCCGATCTGCGTCGCGATCCGCGACCCGCGTAGGAAGGCGTACCTCGACTACCGCCGCGGCAAGGTCGGCGAGGATGACGTGAGGGCGGCGGCTGCGACCGTGGACGAGCGGCTGAGGGCCGGTGAGCGGGCGCGCAAGCCGTTGATGGACGGCATGGACGCCTCGCTCTTCAACGGCGCGAACGTGTGGCTCGACCTGGTCCGGGTACCGCCGGCGGGCACCTGGGAGCACCGCCGGGCCGATCTCTACGCCCGTGCCGAGGATTGGATCGAGCGCACTCCCGCGACCGCGAGCGAGGGCCGCGAGCTCCTCGTCCGGCGCTATCTGCAGGGCTTCGGACCGGGCGCTCCCAAGGAGATCGCCGACTGGGCCGGCCTGAAGCAGAAGCCGGTCGAGGAAACGCTCGAGGGTCTGAACCTGCGCCGGTTTCGCGACGAGAAGGGCGGCCTGCTGGTCGACCTGCCGCGAGCGCCCCTGCCCGCGCCCGACACGCCGGCGCCGGTCCGCTTCCTGCCCACCTGGGACGCGACGCTCTTGGTCCACGCCCGCCGCACGCAGGTCCTCCCCGAGGAGCACCGGGCCAAGGTGTTCAGCACCAAGACGCCGCAGTCGATTCCCACGTTCACCGTCGGCGGTCAGGTGGCGGGCAGCTGGCGCTACGAGAAGGGGAAGGTCAGGCTGGAGCCCTTCGGGCGGCTGGGGAAGGACGCGCTCGATGAGGTGCGAGTGGAAGCGGATCGCCTAGCTGCGATGCACGCCTAGAGGCGCGCGGTTCTACATCGCGAACTGGCCGGTCTTCACCAAATCAGCCGCGCGCCGGGACAGCTCCGCTACCACCCCGAGGTCGATGTCCTCGAGGCGCTTCACGCGGATGCAGCTCTTGCCCACGCTGACCTTGCCGAGGCGGTCGGCGTTGCTCTCGGCCAGGTAGCCCTGCTCGTCGCCCGCGCACAGGTAGAGCGAGACGTAGCCCTTGTTGTTGGTGAGCCCGATCGGGAACCAGTCGCCCTCGCGGCCGCTGGCATAGACGTAGTGGTAGGTCCCGTAGCCGATGAAGGTCTTCCACATCCGGACCTCGAGCTCGGGTACCGCCTCGGTCACGACCTCGTGGATGCGTTCGACGATCTCCCGGCGCCCGTCGGGCAGCGACGCGATGTAGGTCTCGACGGGGTCGGGTGAGGAAGCGGGCACTGTGGCCCGCATCCTCCCTAGGCGGTCCGGCGCGCGTCAAGGGGTGCGCGCAGCAGCGAGCGCAGGCGGTCGCCCAGGCCTCGCCGCTCGATGTGGCGCTCGGCGAGCTGCCTCGCCCGCAGCTCCAGCAGGGCCACGGCCTCCGCCGTGTGCTCGAACGGGTCGGCGATGGGTCGGCCGGCGCCGAGCGGCAGCGCGGCCAGCATGCGCGAATCGGCCAGGGCCACCAGGGCGGGCCCGCGCGGTGGACTGGCGCTGTCAAGAGCAGCGAGGCGCACGAGGTCGGCGTGGTCGGCAGAAACGGCGGAGCGGACGGTGATGTCGGTCATGGAGCCCTCCAAGATTGTGTGTATGACGGTGTACTGCTAGTGTACGACCGATTGGAGGGCAGACAATGTCGTACAAAGTAGACTTGTCGGATTTGGATCGAGCGGGCAACCTCTCGGTCACGCAACAGCTCGTCGACCGCTTCTCGGCGGCCATCGAAGCAGGCGACCTCGAGCCGGACAGCAAGCTGCCGCCCACTCGGGAGCTGGCGGCCGAAGCCGGGGTCAACCACCTCACCGCCGCGCGGGTGTACCGCAAGCTCGCCGAGCTCGGCTACGTGACGGCCCAGGTCGGCCGCGGCACGTTCGTGCGCACGCTCGCGCCGGCGAGCAGCACCTTCCAGGGCGACGATTGGCAGATCTACGCGCTTCCTCAGCAGGACGTGTCGTACTCCGAGCAGGTTCTCGCCGACACCTTCTCGCTCGCCGTTCAGGAGGACGTGATCTCGCTTGCGGTCGGCTGGGCCGCGCCGAGCATGTACCCGACCGAGGAGCTCGCGCGGGTGACCGCCGAGGTGTTCGCCGAGGAGGGCGACCGGGCCCTGGCCTACCTCAACCCGCAGGGATTGTTCGAGCTGCGCGAGCAGATCGCCGCGCGCGGGCGCAAGTACGGCTACGCCGAGGACGCCGACGAGATCGTGGTCACCTCCGGGGCCCAGCAGGCGATCGCCCTCGTGGCCAGAGCCACACTGGAGCCCGGCGACGTGGCGGTGATCGAGTCGCCGACCTTCATCGGGATGATGACCGCGATGAGAGGAACCGGCGCCCGGGTGATCGGCGTGCCGGTGGACCAGGACGGCTTCGACGTCGACGGCCTCGAGCGGCTGCTGGCGCGCCACGAGGTCAAGCTCGTGGGCCTACAGACCGCCTGCCAGAACCCCACCGGCAGCAACCTCTCCGAAGAGCGGCGCAGGCGGCTGGCCGAGCTCGCCGTCGAGCGCAACTTCTTCATCCTCGAGGACCGGGTATACGCCGACATGCGCTTCGAGGGCCCCTTCGTCCGGTCGCTGCGCGAGCTGGCGCCTGCGCACGTGCTCTACGCCAACTCGCTGTCCAAGGTAGTGGGCGGCGGCCTGCGCTCGGGCTGGGTCGCCGCGCGCGGACCGGTGCTCGACCGCTTGACCATGCTCAAGCTCGAGGCCGATTTCCACTCGCCCACGCTCATCCAGTACATCGCCGCCCGCTGGCTCGCCACCGGGGCGTACGATCGTCACGTCAAGCGCACGATGCCCTTCTATCGCGAGCGCCGTGACGCGCTTCTGGCCGCCCTCGAGCGGCACATGCCCGGCGAGTATCGGGTCGACACCCCCCACGGCGGACACCACCTGTGGGTCACGCTCGACCGCCCGCTCGACGAGCGCGCACTGTTCAGCGAGGCCGCCCGACATGGGGTGGCCTTCACGCCCGGTGGCGCGGTCACCGCGGAGCGGCGCTCGCAGACCTCGCTGCGGCTCTCCTTCTCGCTCGCCGAGCCGGAGCAGCTGGACGAGGGCGTGCGCCGTCTCGCCCGCGCCATACGCGAGGTGCGGCGGCGCGACCGCCACACCGTCGCGGCTCCCATGTCGTAGTGGCGGTAGCACAGCCAGCCACCGTCTCACCCGAGCAGGCGAGCCACGTCGGCTTCGCCACGCGCGACTGGCTCATGCTGGCCGGCATCGTGTGCACCTGGGGGCCGTCGTTCCTGCTGATCGACCTGGGCCTGGAGCATCTTGCGCCGGCGCTCGTGGCCTTCGGGCGCATTGTCTTCGGCGCGGCGACCCTCGGGCTGTTCCCGGTGGCCCGCCAGCCCGTGGAGCGGTCCGACTGGCCGAGCATCGCGCTGCTGGGCTTGATCTGGCTGGCGGCGCCGTTCCTGCTCTTCGCCACCGCCCAGCAGTGGATCGACTCGTCTCTGGCCGGAATGATCAACGCGGCCACGCCGCTGTTCACGGCCCTGGTGGCCGCGTTCCTCGTCAAGCAACTGCCCTCGCGCCTCCAGGGCATCGGCCTGGTGGTGGGTTTCCTCGGCGTGGTGGCGGTGAGCCTGCCGTCCGTGGACGGAGGATCCAACGCGGCCGGCGTGGGCCTGGTGCTGCTGGCCACGGTGCTCTACGGATTCTCGTTCAACCTGCTGGCCGAGCTGCAGACGCGAAACCACGCCCTCGCCGTCATCTGGCGCTCCCAGCTGGTCGCCGCGGTGCTGGTGGCGCCGGTGGCGGCCGCGAGCCTCGCGGGCTCCGAGCTCGTCTGGTCGAGCCTGCTCGCCGTGGCCGTTCTCGGCGCGGCCAGCACGGCCCTCGCCTTCTTCTGGTTCACCGCCCTGATCGGGCGGGTGGGCGCCCCGCGTGCGTCGATTGCCCTCTACTTCGTCCCCATCGTGGCCATCCTGCTCGGAGCGTCGCTCAACGGCGAGGACATCCACGTCGCCGCCCTGCTCGGCACCGGCCTGGTGCTGACCGGCGCCTACATGACTAGCCGGGCCAAACCCGGCTAGGCGACCGGGCCGCCGGCCCGCAGGGCGTCGAGCTGAGCCGGGGTGTCGACGTCCTCGCCCCCGCCCAGGTCGTCGCAGGCCACCTCGCGAGGGCTGACGCTCAGGAGCAGGTTGCGCGCACCGTGGTCGCCGGACACGTCGCGCAGGCGCTCGAAGAACTCGCGTTCGAGCAGCACGGGGTGGCCGGGCTCGCCGGCGTAGGTGGCGCGGACCGCCTCGACGCCGTCGCCGCGCGCGGCGATCACCCGCCGGATGGCGTCGGTCGAGAGACGCGGCAGGTCACCGAGGGTTACCACCACGGCCTCGCAATCCGACAGCTCGGCGAGCCCGTAGGCGAGCGACGCCGACTGGCCCTCCTCCCAGCGGTCGGTCACGATCGGCTCGGCGCCGTGGAAGTCGACCTGGGCGATCACGCTTTCGGCAGCGGCGCCGAGCACCACCACCACGCGGCCCACCGGGGAGGCGGTCATGGCCTGAATCGAGTGCTCGAGCAACGGGCGGCCGTCGAGCTCGGCCAGCTGCTTGGAGCCCCCGAAGCGGCTGCCCTTGCCGGCCGCGAGCACCAGGCCGCCGATCACACGCCCACCTCGTGGATGCGCCCGGCCGATTGTGAGAGCCGGCCGCCGTCGCGCCCGTGGCGGACGGCCACCACCTCGGCCATGATCGACAGTGCGGTCTCCTCCGGGGTCAGCGCGCCCAGGTCCAACCCGATCGGCGCGGCAATCCGCTCGAGCATCTCCTCCTCGAGACCCGCGTCCAGGAGGCGCTCGCGCCGCGCCGCCTGAGCGCGCCGGCTTCCCATGGCGCCGACGTAGGGCGCCTCCGAGCGCAGCGCGATCCCGAGCGCCGCGTCGTCGAGCTTGGGATCGTGGGTGAGCACCGCGACATAGGTGGCACGATCGATGGCTCCGATGCGCTCGAAGGCCTCGGCCGGCCAGGCGGCGACCACCTCCTCGGCGTCGGGGAAGCGGCCGCTGGTGGCGAACTGCGAGCGCGGGTCGCACACGAAGGGGCGCCAGCCCGCGGCCCGAGCGAGGCGCGCGAGCGCGGCCGAGTAGTCGACCGCACCGAAGATCACCAGTCGCGGCGCCGGGGCGGTCACGTCAACGAACAGCTCCACGTCGCCCACCTCGCGGCGCTCCGAGCGCTCGGCCCACATCAGCTCGCCGGCCGCGGCCAGCGCGGCGGCGTCCAGCTGCGGATCACCGAGGCCTCCGGCCGTGGTGCCGTCGGGACGCACCAGCAGCTTGGCCGCCGTGTCACCGCCCTCGAGGATCGACACGAGCGCGGCGCGCCCGTCCGCCTCGGCGGCCGCGGCGAACTCCGAGAAGGCGCTCAAGCCGTGTATTCCTCCACGAACACGTCGATCTCGCCGCCGCAGGGAAGCCCGACGTCCCAGGCCTCGGAATCGGCGATGCCGAAGTGCAGCAACCGGGCGCGCCGATCGCGCAGCACCCCCGCCGCCTCCTCCACGACAGCACCCTCGACGCAGCCGCCGGACACCGCGCCCGAGACCTCGCCGTGCTCGTTCACGGCCATCTTGGCGCCGGGTGGCCGCGGGGCGGAGCGCTTGACGCCCACCACCGTCGCGATCGCCACGCGATCGCCGCGTTCGGTCCAAGCCCTTACGTCCTCCACGACGTCCTTCATCGCCTCACCACCGTCCCCTGCGTGTCACCCGAGCAAGACTAGTGGCGACCCACAGCTAAGGTTTTTCCGGATGGCCCATCGCAAGGGAGAGAAGGAGGCTCTGCGCCGCCAGCGCGAGGAGCGCGAGGCCAAGGCGCGCGCCGAGCAGCAGCGCAAGCGCCTGGTCGGCTTCGGCGCCGCCGGCGTTCTCGCGCTGGCCGCTGTGGTCGTCGTCTTCCTGCTCGCGGGCGGTGGCGGCGCCAGCGGTGGCGACGGCGGCGGGGGGTTCTTTCCCGAAGGCGGCGACGTGCCCGAGCAGCAGGTGTTCGATCTCGACGAGGCCGTGAGCGCGGCGGGCTGCGAGCTCGACAGCGCACAGGGCAGCGGGGTGGCCACCCACACCACCAACCTCGACGAGAAGGTCAACTACAAGACCAACCCGCCCACCACCGGTCGCCACTACGAGATCCCCGCCGAGGACGGCGTCTATGGCGCCGCCCCGCCGCCCGACGAGGCGCTCGTGCACTCGCTCGAGCACGGCCGGGTGATCATCTGGGTCAAGCCGAGCGTGTCGGCCGACGCGCGCGCGACGATCCGGGCGCTCTTCGACGAGGACGACGGCTTTCAGACCCTCCTCGTCCAGCGCGAGAACATGCCGGGCGCGGTGGCGGCCACCGCCTGGAACCGCGATCCGCTCCCCGGCGGCACCGGCCGCTCCCTCAGCTGTGACCGCTGGAGCCCCGAGGTCGTCGACGCCCTGCGCGCGTTTCGCGACGAGCATCGCTCCAACGGGCCCGAGCCTGTGCCGTAGCGCCAAGCGCGCTTCGCTGCACTGGATCTTGCACGCCCGAAACTGCGGTGCTGCCACCGTGTTGGAATCGACGTGAGGCCGCTCGCGACAGCTGCGGCGCTGCTCTGCGCCCTCCTTGCCCTGCCGGCCCTCGCCTCCGGCAAGGCCCGGGATGAGCCCTTCGACTTCGAGCTGGCCGCCCCCTCGGGCGGCCTGAGCACAGCGGGTTCCACATCTCCTTCGCATGTGCTGCGCACGCCGCGGCGCTTCAACCTCGTCGGCCTGCGCTGGCGCGGGAGAGCCGAACCGGCGATCCGCCTTCGCGTTCGGCGGATCGCGGGTGGATGGAGCCGCTGGCAGGAGCTCGAGGCCCACGCCGACCACAACCCCGACCGCCGGCGCGGAGAGCCGATCGTCTCCTCCTCCGACCCGCTCTGGGTGGGCTCGGCGCAGGCCGTGCAGTACCGGCTCAGCCGGCCCGTTCGGGGGTTGCGCCTCCACTTCGTGAATGTCCGCTCCGAGCTGCGCACCGCCCGCGCCGCCCAGGTCGCGCCGCCGCCGTTCGTGAGCCGGCGCGACTGGGGGGCGTCCGGCTGCCGCCCGCGTCAGGCCCCCGACTACGGCGAGGTCAAGGCGGTCCACGTCCATCACACCGTGTCGCTCAACGACTACGCGCCTGAGGAGGGCCCGGCGATCGTCCTCTCGGTGTGCCGCTACCACCGCAACTCCAACGGTTGGAACGACGTGGGCTACAACGCCCTGGTCGACAAGTACGGCGTGCTCTACGAGGGCCGCGCCGGCGGCCTGGACCAGGCGGTGGTGGGAGCTCAGGCCCAGGGCTTCAACGACGAGACCGCGGGGATCGCCAGCATCGGCGACCACACCAGCGTCGGGGCAACTCCCGAGACCCTCTCGGCCCTGGCGAACTACATCCGCTGGAAGCTGAGCGTGCACGGCCAGCCTCTCTTCGGGCCGGTGGCCATACGCAGCTCCGGCGGGCCGGCGACCAAGTACGCGGCCGGGCGGACCGTGACCCTGGAGCGCGTGATCGGCCACCGCGACACGGGACGGACCGCGTGCCCCGGCGCGCTGCTCTACGCGCAGCTCGACGAGCTGCGCGCGCTCGTGTCCACCGGCGTCGGCCTGGTGCCGACGTTCGGCACGCGCCTGAGCGCGACACTGGCCGATTTCTCTGTCGACTACGGCGAGGTGGTCCCGGTGACCGGAGTGCTGTCCGGACCCGACGGCGGGCCTCTGGTGAACGAGACGGTCGAGGTGCAGACCAACGGCACGGGCTTCTGGAAGACCGCAGGCGTGGTGACCACGGCCACCGACGGGACCTTCGCGAGCGAGCTGCGGCCGCGGCGCCGGGTCTACGTGCGCCTTCGCTACCCGGGGCGAGCGGAGCTGCGCCGGACCACCTCCTCGCGGCTGCTCCTGCACCTGCGCCCGGTGATCGCCCTGCGCGCGCCGGCCAGGTCCGGCGCTCCCGGCCGAAGGGTGCGGCTGAAGGGCACGGTCACGCCCCGCAAGCGCTTCGTGACGCTCGTGCTCCAGCAGCGCGTCCGGGGGCGCTGGCGCAAGGTCGGCGCGCGCGCGGTCCGGGCCCGCCGCGGGCGCTTCTCGACCTCGTTCGTGCCCGCCTTCAGCGCCGACTACCGCTACGCCATGGTCTCGGTCAACGACGCGGACACCGATCGCGCGTCGACCGGGTGGCAGGCGCTGCGCGTGCGGCGCTGACGGCTCACCAGCCCTGCTCGAGCTCCTCGCTGTAGAGCCCGTGGCCCGAGGCCAGCATGCGCACGGTCCTGAGCAGGATCCGCAGGTCGAGCAGGAACGAGCGATGCTCCACGTACCAGACGTCGAGCTCGATGCGCGCGGGCCAGGGCAGCGACGCCCGCCCGTTCACCTGGGCCCAGCCCGTGATGCCGGGCTTGACCTCGAGGCGCCTGCGCTGGCGCTCGGTGTAGCGATCGACCTGCTGCTGAACCGTCGGCCGCGGCCCGACGATGGCCATCTCGCCCCTGATCACGTTGACCAGGTTGGGCAGCTCGTCGAGGGAGAAGCGCCGCAGCCGGCGGCCGACGCGCGTGATGCGGGGATCGCCCTGCAGGACGTAGATCCCGGCGCCCATGCTCTCCGCGCCCGGCACCATGGTGCGCAGCTTCCACAGCTCGAACGGCCGGCCGGCGAGGCCCACCCGCCTCTGGCGGTAGAACACCGGGCCGCGGCTCTCGAGCCTGGTGAGCAACCCGGCGAGCGCGAGCAGCGGCGAGACGACCACGAGGGCGATCGCCGCGATGATGAGGTCTAGTGCCCGCGGCACCGGCGGTTAGCGTTCGGGCCTGCCCGATGCGGATCCTGTACATGCACCAGTTCTTCATCACCCGCGCGGGAGCGGGAGGCACGCGCTCGTACGAGTTCGCGCGCCGCTTCGTGTCGCGCGGCCATGCGGTGCGCATGCTAACCGCGGCCGGCGGCCATGAGGAGGACGTCGAGGGAATCGAGGTCGTCGGCGTGCGTGGCGGTTACGCGGACTACGTGAGCGCGACCGCCACGTCCTACCCGCGGCGCATGCTGGCCTTCGCCCGCTTCGGACTTGCCGCTACGGCCGCGGCGCTGCGCGGCCCCCGGCCGGACGTGATCTACGCGACATCGCCCCCGCTCACGATGGCCCTCCCCGCGATGGCAGCCGCGGCCCGCTGGCGCGCTCCGCTGGTGTTCGAGGTGCGCGACCTCTGGCCCGAGGCGCCGATCCAGATGGGGGCGCTGCGCAATCCCCTCCTGCGGCGGGCGGCGCGCCTGCTCGAGCGCCTCGTGCTGCGCCGCGCCGCTCGGGTGATCGCGCTGTCGCCCGGGATCGAGCGCGGCGTGGTGGCGGCCGGCGCGCCGGCCGAAAGGGTTGCGCTCGTTCCCAACGCCGCGGACCTGGATCTGTTCCGCGTGGTACCGGCGCCGGAACGCTTTGTCGTCAGCTACTTCGGGACCATGGGCGAGGCCAACGACCTGACCGCGGTGGTCGAGGCCGCTCGCCTGCTCGAGGGGGTGGAGTTCGTGCTGATGGGCGACGGCAAGCACCGGGCGTGGCTCGAGCGCTCGGCGCCGGCCAACGTGACCTTCAGCGGCACGGCGGACGGCGGCAAGGCAGAGGTGGCCGAGCTGGCCGCCCGCTCGAGCGCGTGCCTGACCGTGTTCAAGGACGTGCCCGTGCTGGCCACCAACTCCCCCAACAAGCTGTTCGACACCTTCGCGGCCGGGCGGCCGGCGATCGTGAACATGGACGGCTGGATGCGCAGCCTGGTCGAGGACAACGACGCCGGCCTGTACGTGAGGGCGGGAGACGCCCGCGACCTGGCCGACAAGATCGCCTGGCTTCGCGACCATCGCGAGGACGCCGCGCGAATGGGCGCGAACGCTCGGGCGCTGGCCGAGCGCGAGTTCGACCGCGATTTGCTCGCGGATCGCGCGCTGGCCGTGCTCGAGGAGGCGGCAGACCGCTGAGCGAGATCGCGCTCTCCTACTGCGTCGTCAACACGAACGGGCGCGAGGATCTGCTGGCCTGCCTGGACGCCGTCGAGCGCACCCACCCCGACGGCGTGGCCCACGAGCTGCTCGTGGTCGACAACGCCTCCGACGACGGCTCGGCGAGCGCGGTGCGCGATCGCTTTCCCGGCGCTCGCCTGTTCGCGCTCGACCAGCGCCGCGGCAAGGCGGAGAACGATTCGCTGCTCCTGCGCGAATCGCAGGGGCGCTTCTGCCTGCTCCTCAACGAGGACTCCGTGCTGCTCGAGGGGGCGGCGCGGGCCCTGCTGGACGCGCTGGAGCGAAACCCGCGCGCCGGCGCGGCCGGGGCCCAGCTGCTCGATAGCGGTGGCGAGCCGGTGCCCTGCGCCTGGAGGCTGCCCGACGCCGGCTGGGCGCTGGCCGCGGCGCTGTTCCTCCACGACCGCTATGCCGTGCAGAGCCGGGGGCCGGCGGTGCGCGAGGTGGGCTGGGTCCAGTCCAGCGCGATGCTGGTGCGCCGCGAAGCGGCGGAGGCGGTCGGCTGGCTCGACCCGGCCTTCTTCGTCTACTCCGACGAGACGGACTTCTGCAAGCGCCTCCGCGACGCCGGCCGGCAGATCCTCTTCGTACCGGGAGCCCGGGCCGTGCATCACGACCAGCTCTCGACGGATTCCGTCGCGATGCGCCGGCGCATCGTCGAGTTCCATCGCAATCGCGACCTCTACTTCCGCAAGCACGACATGCCGGGCACGCGCCTCCTGTGGACCGTCTGCTGGACCTGGGCCTACCTCGTCCGCGCCCTCGCGGCCGTCGCGCTGCCGGGGCGCGACGCGCGGCGCTACCTGCTGCATGCGCGCCAGCAGCTGTTCCCCCGGCGCGGCGCGGGCCTGCGCGAGGCCGCGGCCGCCTACAACGCAAATAGAGTGCGGGGCGGTGGAGCACGCTGACACCGCCCAGCTGGCCGCGGTAGCGGGCGCACTCGGCTCGATCCTGGTTCTGCTCGCCCGCGGGCGCTTCACGCTGCTGGGCGGATTCCTGCTGCTGGCCGGGGCGGAGGCCGGGCTCGCCCTGTCGCTGGGGGGCGGCACGCTCGACAAGCTCTCGAGCCCCGCCGGAGCGGGAGCCGGCGTGGTCGGGCTGGTGGTGCTCGGGGCCGCGGCGGCGCTGCTCGCCCGGCGCCCCGCCTGGACGCCGATCGCCGTGCTGCTGGCGGCGCCCTTCCGGCCGCCGATCGCATTCGACTCCTCCAGCACCTTTCTCGTGTCGATCGCCGACGACGGTCGCCTGGGGAGGCTGCTTCCGCTGTACTTCGTGCTGGCGGCCGCCGCGGCCGCGCTGTGCTGGCGCGCACTGCGCGACCGGCCGTTGCGCGCACTGCCCCGCACGCTCGCACTGCCCGCCGCCGCCTTCTTCGCCTTCGCGTTCCTGTCGCTGATCTGGGCCGACGACGTGCGAGCGGGCACCAACCTGCTCGCCTACTTCACGTTGCCCTTCGTCGTGCTGGTGGCCACGCTGGCTCGCGCCGAGTTCCCGGCCTTCGTGCCGCGCGCGCTGGCCGGGGTGGCGCTGGCGCTGGCCTCGATGTTCGCCCTGGTCGGGCTGTGGCAGGCGGCCACCCACGAGCTCTTCTTCTACGCCCCCAACCTGGCCGTGTCCAACGCGAACACCGACTACTTCCGGGTCACATCGCTCTTCGGCGACCCGAGCCTGTACGGACGCCACGTCGTGCTCGGGCTCTGCGTGGCGCTGTCGCTGCTGGCCGCGCGGCGCTGGCGCACGTGGCCGCTGGTCGGCCTGACGGTGCTGATGTGGGCCGGGCTGCTGTTCTCCTACTCGCAGTCGAGCATGGCCGCTCTGATGCTCGTCACGCTGGCGCTGGCGCTGGTGACCGGCGACCGCCGTGTGCGGCGCGCCGTCGGGGTGCTGGCGCTGATCGCGACCGTCGCCGCCGGCGGCTTCCTGGCCTACAAGCTGATCGACGGCAAGCAGTCGATCAACCGCATCACGAGCGACCGCACCGAGCGCGTGCAGGAGACGCTCGAGGTGGTCAAGGAGGACCCGCTGCTCGGGGTCGGCATCGGCGGCCAGCCGCGCGCGAGCCGCCGCCTGGCCGACAGCGACCAGCCCACCCCGGCCTTCGTCTCGCACACCACCCCCCTGACGGTGGCCGCGGAGCTGGGCGTGATCGGGCTGATTCTGTACGCCTGGCTGTTGTTCGGCGGCGTGCGGCTGATCATCTCGGTGTACCGGGGCGACGACGCCCTGGGGCTGGCGCTGGGCGCCTCCTTCCTCGCGCTCTTCGTACACGCGCTCTTCTACAGCGGCTTCCTCGAGGACCCGATCACCTGGATCGTGTTCGGTGTCGCGGCGGGCTGGCTCACCTGGCAGGAAGCCCACCGGCCCGCCGCCGAACGCTCGCGCCGGCGCGCGGCGGCGGCCACGCCGTGAAGGAGGAGCTGAGCCAGCGCGGCGCCTGGGCGCTCGTGGGAGTGCTCTTCTTCTTCGTCGCCATCAACCTTCCGGAGCTCGGCTCGGACCCCTGGCCATTCCGCCCGGACGCCGTCGATCCCCAGGGGCCGCTCGGGCCGCTCGTCAGCGCCGCGGGGGACGAGTACGACCTGGGCATCCCGCGGGCCTGCGCCTTCCTCGCCGGCCTGGTGTGCGGAGCCGCGGCGGTGCTCCTGATCGTCCGGCCGCGCGCCTGGTCGCGGTGGGCGGCGGTCGGCCTCGTGCTGGCCGTGGGCCTGCTGCTGACGGCCCCGGCCACGCTGCTCCAGCTCGGCCTGCGTGACTCGACCGCGCCGTGGTTCTTCACCAACGACTCGACCTACCAGGTCGAGCTGGGCGGCGAGCTGCTGCTCGACCTCGACAACCCGTACGGCCACGACTACAGGCGCTCGGGGCTGGAGCGCTTCTACACGCGCGACGGCAGCGTCTCCGAGCGGGTGCGCGAGCGCGAGGTGGCGCTGGAGCACTTCGCCTACTTTCCCGGATCGGTGATCACCGCCGCGGTGTGGCGGGTGCTCCCCGAGCCCTTCGACGACTACCGCCTGCTCGTGCTGGCCTGCAACCTCGCGATGCTGGCGGCGGCGCTCGCCTTCCGCGGGCCGCTCGCGGTGCGGATCGCGCTGGGCGCCCTGCTGGTGTGCAACCCGATCGCCGTGCGCTCGGCCTGGTTCGGGCAGAACGACGCCCCCAGCCTGCTGCTGCTCGTACTCGCCTTTGCGCTCGCCTCGCGGCGCAACTTCGGCTGGGCGGCGGCCAGCCTGGCCGGGGCGATCCTGCTCAAGCAGTTCGCCCTGGTGGCCCTGCCGTTCCTGGGCCTGATGATCTGGACGATGGGGGCGCGCGGAGCCGAGCTGAAACGCTCGGCGGTGGCCTTCGCCGCGGTCATCGCGGTGAGCGTCCTGCCCTTCCTCATCGCCGGCCCGGTGAGCTTCTACGAGGACACCATCGAGTACGGGGCGGGGACGTACCGGATCGTGGGCTACGGGTTGTCGGCCATCCTGGTCGAGACCGGCGTGGTGGCCGACCGAAACGGCGCCTACCCCTTCGGGCTGCTCGCCGTCTTGACCTGGCTCCCCCTCACCGCCGGGCTGCTGATCGCACAGCGCCGCCGGCCCGAGCTCTGGCTGGCCGCTGCCGCCTTCTCGGTCTCGATCCTGTGGCTCATGTTCATCGGCCGGGCGTTCAACAACTACTACCTGGTGTGGCCCATGACCGGGGCGGTGATCGCCGCCCTGCTGGCGGTAGCCTCGCGGGATGCGTTCGCTCGACCTGAGTCCGGGTGAGGCCATCGTCCACGAGGGCGACCCGGAGCGCTGCGTGGTGCTGCTCCCGGGCGTCCGCTACTTCAGCCAGGCGCCACTGCTGTGGTTTGCCCGCGAGGCGGCGCAAGCGGGGGGCTGGTCGGTGCTCGAGGTGAGTGAGCGAGCGCCCGCGGACGCCGATCCGTTCGCGTGGATGCGCGAGCGAGCCCAGAGCGCCCTGGCGGCCACGGATGCCGGGCGCGTGGTGGTGGCCGGCAAGTCACTGGGCAGCGCCGCCGCGCCCCTGGTGGCCGAACGGGAGCTCGCGGCGGTGTGGCTCACCCCGCTGCTGGTGCGGCCCGACGTGGTGGCGGCCCTGGAGGCCGCGACCGCACCCGCGTTGCTGATTGGCAGCAGCGCGGATCCGACCTGGGCGGCCGGCGCGACCCCGCAGAACGGCCTGCTGGAGACGATGGAGCTCGACGGCCTCGATCACTCGCTGCAGGTGGAGGGCGACCCGCAGGCGTCGCTCGAGGCGCTGGGTCAGGTGACCGAGCGCATCGCCGCCTTCCTCGAGGAGCGGGCCTAGGACCCCTGGCCCGGGTGCTCCTGGGCCCAGCGCGCGATCGCGCCGGAACCGGACACGACCTCGCCGTCGTCGAGCACCAGCACCGGCACCTCGTTGGTGCCGCTGAGCTTCTTGACCTCGGCCCGGTCCTTGTCCCGGTTGCCCCAGGTCCAGGGCGCGAGCCGGTAGCCGCCGACCGTCTTCAGCTCGTAATGGTGGCCCGCCGCGTCGAGCGCCTTGCCCGCCTTGGCGCACGGATGAGCGAGTCCGGGACCGGCCTTCTTCGTCCCACAGGTGTAGAGAACCATCGCGCCCAACCTACTGCTGATCGTCGCGCTTGCGCTGCTTGCGCGAGGCGCGCGCGTCCTCCCGAGCCGCGGGCGAGCCACGCGGCGCCAGCGCGAACTGCTGCGAGCGCCCGGTGAGGTACACGCGGTCGCCGTCCGCCACGATCGGATTGGCGTACTTGCCCGCCGCGAAGCGCCACACGCGCTTGCCGTCGCGCACCCTCAGCGCATGCGTGGAGTCGAGGCCGCTCGCCACGGCGCGTTGTGCCTCCGATCCGCAGGTCGAGCAGATCGCGTAGTAGACCAAGCCGTCCATCACCGTCGGGGCGCCGTGCACCGCCCCCTGGGCCTCGACCTGCCAGACCGTGTCACCGGTGGCGGCGTCGAGTGCGTAGAACTGGCCGTCGTAGGTACCGACGAAGACCTTGCGCTCGTACACGGCGGCCGCCCCGTAGATGTAGGAGCCGAGCGGCCGGGCCCAGAGCAGCTTTCCGCTCTTGGCTCCGTACACGTACATCGTGCCGTCGGTGTTGCCTATGTAGACCCGCCCGTAGGCCACCGTCGGGGTGGCGTACCAGAACTCGCGCGAGCCGAAGCGCGACTGCGACTGAGCGCTCCACAGCAGCTTCCCGGTCTTGGCGCTGAGCGAGTAGAGCGTGCCGCCGTCGCTGGCGATGTAGATGCGCCCCTTCGAGTACGCGGCGGAGGTATTGACCTGGTCGTCGGCGCCGAAGCGCCAGATGCGCTTGCCGTTCTCGGCGTTGATCGCGTAGACGCCGCCGTCCCAGGTGCCGAAGAAGAGCCGCTTGCCCTTGAGCAGAGGCGACGACTCGATGGGCTCGGAATTGAAGCGCCACAGCTCCCGGCCGGTGTCGGCGTCCCAGGCCACCAGGAAGCCGTCGGCGCCGGCCTGGTCCTGCAGGCACTCGACGCGGTGCATGTAGGCCTGGTAGACGACGTTCTTGCCGATCGTCGGCGACGACGCCGCACAGCGGCCGAGGCTCTTCTTCCAGTCGGGCTTGCCGGTCTTCGCGTCGAGCGCGAAGAACAGGCCCTTCTGCTGGGCCAGGTAGACGCGCCCGTAGCCGATCGAGGGCGGGAACTCGAGCGTGTCGTGGGCGTCGATCTGCCACAGGCGCCTGTAGGGGGGCCGGTGGTCGTAGGGCGAGATGTGCGTGCGCGCGTCATCGAAGCTGTAGGTCGGCCACGGGCGCGGGTTCTCCCGCTTGGGCGGCGGGGGCGGCGGTTCGGGCTCGTCGCTGGTCACGAACTCCTCGGAGGCCGATCCGCGCTTCTCGATCGGCTCCTTCTCCTGCTGGTAGGCGTACACGCCGACGCCGATCCCGATCAGCACGGCGAGGAGTACGCCGCCGGCGATTAGTCGGCGTCGTCGGTACACCGGGATCAGGCTAGTGAAGGCTCGGGGAGAAGCGCTCCGGTCCGGGCCAGCCCGGACCCTCGCGCACTAACGATTTTCACGGGCCAGCAGGCGCCAGATGCGCCTGGTCACGGCGGGCACCTCTTCGCTCAGCGCCGCCTCCTCCAGCTCTGCCGGCCACTGCGGCGTACCCGTGCGGATCACGAGGCCGCCGTCGAGGCCGTAGGCCACGAACGCGGGCTGGCCCGGGTCGCGGCCGGCGGTGGCGATCGTGCGCGCGTCGCTGGGCAGGCTCTGGGACTGCTCGAACTCGGTGAAGTCGCCGACGAAGGAATCGAGGCCCTCGAAGATGCCGAGGCCGTCCTCGAACACCGTGAGCGGGGCGGCGGAGGTGCGCAGCAGCGAGGTCGCCTCGCCGAAGGTGTCGACCCGGCGGCGCCGGCTGGGATCGACCATCCGCTCTCCGCGTAGCTCGACGGTGCGCCGGAAGGAGTCGACGCCGAACGAGGCCACGCCCAGCCCGTCGATCACCTGAGTGCGCAGCCGCCGCAGCAGCGGCTCGGTGAGCCACAGGCGCTGCCGGCGAAGGCCGCGCCGGGCGCGTTGCCGAGCGCCGGGCCCTCGCGGCGGGCGAGCGAGAGGTCGGTGGTCAGGTCGTAGGCCAGGCCCTCGCGCTCGAGGTAGCTCAGCAGCGGCGCCGCCTCTACCCGGAAGCTCGCGGGCAGCCCGCCGTCGCGAAACGGCCGGTCGAGGCGAGCCGTGCCGTCGGCGGGGAGGGTGTCCGCGAAGCCGTCCAGGTCGTCGTCGACGCGGTTCAGGCCCTGCCAGGTCATGACCGGCAATACGACGAGCGGGCGCGGCCGCTCCGCGGCGCGGCGGCTCTGGGGAAGCCCGGCCACCACCAGCGGCCAGACGGCGCGATGGCGCCCCGCCCGCACCCGGACCAGGTAGACCCCCGTCCGGGCGTCGCGCGGGATGCTCACGCGAAAGCGCCCGCCGATTCGCTCGCCGCTGCGGATCGCCTCCGGGTCACCGAAGCGCGAGAGCGCGAAGTTGATCGAGCGGTCGATCGGTCCGGCCTGGAGCACGGCGCGCGATCCCGGCGCCAACACCCCGAGAGGGCCCTGCAGCGTGAAGCTGCGCACGGCCACTCCCGTTCCGGGCCGAGCCTGCGAGCGCCGCGGTATCTCGGCCGGAGCCACCGCGAGGTTGCCGGCCCGGTCGCGCACCGACACGGTGAACGCGTAGTCGCCGTCCGGGGCCGGCCCGGTCCGCTCGGGCCCGGTGGCCACCTCGCCTCGCCAGATGCCGGTCCGGCCGTCGCCGCGGAAGCGGCGGACGACGTGGGGGCGCGCGGCGTCGTCGGTGCGAAACACCCGGAACTCGGGCGCGTTGTTGGGCGGGCCGTCGTAGCGCAGGGTCACCTCGGGCGCCTGGCCCGGCTCGCGCGGGGCGATCACGCCGGGCTCCGCTGAGGCCAGGCGCACCCGCGGCGGCGTGCGGTCCACGCGCACCCGCTTGAACGAGTCGACGATGCGGCCCTCGTCGCGGCGGATCACCCGCATCCGGTAGACCCCCTCGGGCACCGGCTCGCCGGCGTCGTCTCGCCCATCCCAGGAGAAGCGGTGCTTCTCGTCGCCCGCGAGCTCCCGGTTGTCGACCAGCCGCCGGATCTCGTTCCCCTCGCTGTCCATGATGGAGAAGGAGACGCTGGCGGGCTCAGAGAGATCGAACCCGACCCGGGCCTGGTCGCGCACACCGTCGGCGTTGGGGGAGAACTGCTTCGGCTTGGTGGCGAAGCGGATCACCAACGGCACCTCGCTCTTGAGCTGCTGCGTGGCAAAGAATGCGGCGATGGTCGCGACCACGAGCAGGGCGAACACCGCCTGGACGACCGGGCGGGCCATGGCAGCGGAAAGCTAGTGCTTGGCGCGGCCGCGAGAATGCGCCGCGTGCGGGTACAGCTGATAGACCCCTCGGCCGACGTGCTGCCCTACGACCACGCGCTCGCCACGGCGCTCGCTCGCCGTGGCCTCGACGTCGACCTGGTCACCTCGCGCTTCGTGCACGGGCCGGCTCCGCTGCCCGACGGATACGAGGTGACCGAGTCCTTCTACCGGCTGGCCACCCGGCTGGGACGGCGCCGCCCGCGCCTGCGGCGCATGCTCAAGGGAGCGGGGCATTTGCCCGGCATGATGCGCGCCGCGCGGCGGCCGGCCGAGCTCAGCCACTGGCAGTGGATCTGGCTCGAGGCGCTCAGCGCCCGGCTTCTGCCCCGCGGTCGCCCCCAGGTGCTGACCCTGCACAACGTCATTCGCCGCGAGCGCTCGGCGCGGCGCCTGCTCGACGCGATGGACGCGATCATCGTCCACACCCGACACGGCGCCGAGCTGCTGGGCGGCGGCGGCCGCGTGCACGTGATCCCCCACGGCGCATTCGAGCACCTCACCCGGCTGCCGGACGAGCGTCCTCTGCCCGCCGAGCTTGCCCGGGTCGAGGGTCCCGTGGTGCTCTGCTTCGGCGTGGTGCGGCCCTACAAGGGCGTCGACGTGCTGATGGAGGCCTTCCGGTCGGTCGAGGGCGCCGAGCTCTGGATCGTCGGCCGCCCGCTCGGGGTGGAGCTCGAGGCCTCTCCCAACACCCGCCTCGTGTCGCGCTACATCAGCGACGCCGAGCTGCCCGCGTTCTTTCGCCGCGCCGACCTGCTGGTGCTTCCGCACCGAAACGTCGACGTGTCGGGAGTGTTAGCCGCCGGCCTGGCCTTCGGCAAGCCCATGATCCTGTCCGACGTGGGCGGCTTTCGCGAGATCGTCGAGGAGCACGGCGCGGGGCGCCTGGTGCCCCCCGGTGACCCAGCCGCACTGGCCGCCGCCATCGGCGAGCTGCTGGCCGACCCGGCCGAGCGCGAACGCCTGGCGGAGCGCGCCCGGGCCGCCGCCCACGGTCCGCTCTCCTGGAGTGCGGTGGCCGCGCGCACGGAGGAGGTCTATCGCGAGGTGCTCAGCTCATGAGGGTCGTCTTCCTGGGCAAGCACAAGCAGTCGACCGTCCGGGCGCTCGAGTTCCTGGTGGGCCGGGGCGCGGACGTGGCCGCGGTCGTCGCTCCGGAGCCCGACGCGCACACGGCACCCGAGCAGCGCCTCGACCTCGGCGCGGAGCGCAGCGGCCTGGCGCTGGTGAGCGAGGACGAGCTGTACGCGCGGCCTCCGGCGGACGTGGACGTGGTCATCTCCTTTCTCTTCTGGCGCCTGATCCGCGAGCCGCTGATCTCGCTGGGGCGGGTGGGCTGCCTCAACTTCCATCCGGCCCCGCTCCCCGACTACCGCGGCCTGGGCGGGTACAACGTGGCCGTGCTCGACGGGCTGCGCGAGTGGGGCGTCTCGTGCCACTTCGTCGACGCGGGCTTCGACACCGGCGACATCGTCGAGGTCGAGCGCTTTCCCATCGACTTCGACCGCGAGACCGCGTTCTCGCTCGACCTCCTCAGCCAAGAGCACCTGCGGGCGCTCTTCGAGCGGGTGATGCTGCGCCTGCTGGAGGGCCAGGAGCTGCCGCGCGAGCAGCAGACCGAGGGACGCTACGTGAACCGCGAGGAGTTCGAGGCGTTGCGCCAGGTCCGCCCGGGCGACGACGTCGAGCGCAAGCTGCGGGCCTTCTGGTATCCGCCCTACCCCGGCGCCGAGATCGAGGTGGAGGGCCGCAGGTTCACGCTCACCGACACCGCGCTGCTGGCCCAGGTGGCCGAGGCCTACCGCGACGCGGGTCAGATCCCGTGAAATGTGACGGTCGTCACATAAGGCGACCCCGGGGGCGGGCTACTCTGACGTGGTGAGCTGCGCGGCCTGCGGCACGGAGAACCCGGCGGGCGCCCGTTTCTGCATGGGCTGCGGGGCCAAGCTCGAGCGCCGCTGCGAGAGCTGCGGCACGGCCGCGCCGCCCGAGGCCCACTTCTGCATGAGCTGCGGCCGCGAGCTGGTCGGCGGAGCGCCGCGCTCGCGCGAGCGGCTGCCCGAGGAGCGGCGCCAGGTCACGGTCGTGTTCGCCGATCTCTCCGGCTACACCGCGGTGGCGGAACGAATGGATCCCGAGGCGGTGAAGGCGCTCGTGAACGGTGCGCTGATGCGCCTCGGGCGCGAGGTCGAGCGCCACGGCGGAACCGTGGACAAGTACATCGGCGACAACGTGATGGCCATCTTCGGCGCCCCGGTTGCGCACGAGGACGACGCCGAGCGTGCGGTCCGGGCCGGCCTGGCCATGCAGGAGGCCATGGACGACGTCAACGAGGAGCTGCCCGACGGTGTGCACTTCAACCTGCGCGTGGGCGTGAACACTGGTGAGGTGCTCGCCGGGGCCGTGGGCGAGACCTACACCGTGGTCGGGGACACCGTCAACGTGGCGGCCCGCCTGCAGAGCGCGGCGCGTCCCGACAGCGTGACGGTCGGCGAGCGCACCATGCGGGCCACCAGCGGCGCGGTGGAGTACGAGCGGCTGCTCCCGCTCACGCTCAAGGGCAAGGCCGAGCCGGTGCCCGCCTGGGAGGCCCGCTGCGTGACCGCCGACGTCCCAGTGCGCCGGGCCCCCACCTCGCGGGAGACCTTGCTCGTGGGCCGCGAGGAGGAGCTGGAGGAGCTCCAGGCGGCCTTCGACCGCGTGAAGGCGCAGGGCGCGCCGCACCTGGTGACCCTGGTCGGCGAGGCCGGGGTGGGCAAGTCCCGTGTCCTGCGCGAGCTGCAGAGCCGTCTCGCCGCCCGCTCCGACGCTCCCGCCTTCTACACCGGGCGATGCCTGCCCTACGGCAGCGGAATCGTCTTCTGGGCTCTGGGCGAGGTGATCCGCGCGGGCTGCGAGATCGTCGACACCGACACCGCCGAGCAGGCGTGGGGCAAGCTGCTGGCCCACACCCGCGAGGTCATGGGCGACCACGGCGCTCACGATCACGGCGGCCTCAGCGAGGAGGGCGTGCGCGCCACCGCCCTCCTGGGCCGGCTGATCGGCCTCGAGGTCCCCGCGGAGCTGGTGCCCGCGGGGGAGGATCCGGCTCGCCTGCGCGAGCGCTTCTTCGCCGCCCTGCGCTTCGGCATCGAGGCCTGGGCATGCCGCGAGCCGCTGGTGTTCGCCTTCGAGGACATCCACTGGGCCGACGACGGCATGCTCGAGGCGATCGAGCACCTCGCCCACTGGGTGCGCGCCCCGCTGCTGCTGGTCTGCCTTGCCCGCGACGAGCTGCTCGACCGGCGCCCCGACTGGGGCCGCGGGCACAGTGCGGCAAAGCAGCTCGTGCTCGAGCCGCTCAACGCGGCCGAGACGCAGCAGCTCGTGGCGACGTTGCTGCCCGAGGGCGAGGCCGTGCCGCCCGCCGTGGTGGAGCGCTCGGGCGGCAACCCCCTCTTCGCCGAGGAGATGGCGTGCCGGATAGCCGAGGAGGGCCCCGCCCACGCCGCCGAGCTGCCCGACACCGTGCAGGGGGTCCTCGCCGCGCGCCTCGACGCCCTGGAGCCCTTCGAGCGGCGGCTGGTGCAGCAGGCCGCCGTCGTGGGGAGGACGTTCTGGAAGGGCTCGCTGGCGCCGCTGGCGCAGGCCGAGGGCCAGGATCTCGACCGCACGCTTCTGTCACTGCAGGCCAAGCACATCCTCGCGCCCGAGGGCGAGGCCGGTCGCGCGGGGGAGCGTGAGCTCGCTTTCAAGCACGTTCTGGTGCGCGACGTGGCCTACGGGATGCTGCCCAAGGCGGTGCGCTCGCGCAAGCACTACGAGGTCGGCGCCTTTCTCGAGGAGCGGGCCGGCGACCGCGGCGACGAGGTGGTGGCCCTGCTCGCCGAGCACTACGGCCGCGCGGCGGCGCTGGGCCGCGAGGGAGGGCTGCCCATGGCCGAGCTGTCCCCGATCCGGGATCGCGCCGTGCGGTCTCTGGAGGAGGCGGGCGACGCCGCGGCGCACCTCTACTCCAATCGCGAGGCCGCCTCGCACTACCGGCACGCCCGCGAGGTCTGCGTGGGCGGCGACCCGGCACTGAACGCGCGCATAGGCGAGAAGCTGGGCGACGTGTCGCTGCGGCTGGGGCGGGTGGACGAGGCGATCGCCGTATGGCTCGAGTGCCTCGACTGGTACCGCGGCGAGGAGCAGCTCGAGGCGGTGGCCGACCTCCACCGCCGGATCGGCTCAGCCCTCACCCTCGCGGGGGATCGCAAGGCGGCCACCGAGCACTACCAGAAGGGCATCAACCTGCTCAAGGACGGCCCGCCGCGCACCGAGCTGGTGCGCCTCTACGAGGAGGCCGCGGTGCTCTACCTGCAGACCGGCGACAACATGCTGGCCATCTACGCCTCCGAGAAGTCGCTGCGGCTGGCCGAGCGCCTGGGGGAGACGCGGGCGGCGAGCCGCGCCCACGGGATCTTCGGACGGGTGTTCGGGCGCATGGGCGACACGGCGAAGGCGCGCGAGAACCTCGAGCGAGCGGTCGAGCTGGCGCGCGGATGCTCCGACCCTGGGGAGACGATCGTGGCGCTGTCGGCCCTCGGGCGGCAGCTCGAGGTGGCCGAGGCCGACGTGCGCGGCGCACGGGCGGCGTACGAGGAGGCGCTGGGGCTCGCGCAGCGGATGGGGCTCCTGCCCGCCCAGGTCGAGCTGCATGCGTCGGTGGCTCAGCTGGCCGTGTACTGCGCGGACTGGGAGGCCGTGGAGCGCTCGACCGAGGCCAGTGCCGAGCTGGCCGAGCGCGAGGGGCTGGTGGGGAAGCTGAGCGTGCCGTTCGCCCTGCGCGGCCTGCTGCGCTGGCGCGACGGGGAGCTCGGCGAGGCCAGCGTGCTCTTCCACCGCGCCCACGAGCTGGCCGAGCAGGTGGGCTGGTCGGAGATCGCCTTCCAGGCCCTGTTCGGGCTGGCCACCGCGTTGCGCGACTCGGGCGATCTCGTGGGCGCCACCGTCGCGCTCGATCGCGCCCTGGACGTGTGCGAGCGCGCGGGGCTGCTGGCCCAGTCGATCCAGGCCACCGCCTCACGCTCCGTGCTGCTCTCCCTTTCCCAGCGCCGCGTAGCCGCCGCCGAGGCGGCGACCGAGGCGGCCGAGCTGGCCGAGCGCCATGAGTATCCGCTCGGCCGCGCGGCCGCGCTGGAGGCTCAGGGCATGTCCGCTCCGGACGTGCGCCAGGGGGTCGAGCTGCTGGACCAGGCCGCCGATGCCTGGACGGCGCTCCTGCGGCCGCTGGAGGCCGCACGCTCCCGGCTGCTGGCCGGACAGCTCCTGGTGAAGGTGGACCCCGAGCCGGGACGCGAGCGCCTCGAGGAGGCGGCGCAGGAGATCGAGGGCCTGGGCGTGGCGCACCTGTCGCGGCGGGCCCGGTCGCTGGCGGCTGCCGGCGCCGGATAGCGCGCCCGGCGCGGTGCGCCGGCTTAGGGAGCCTTGTCGCCGCCGGCGATCACGATCACCGTCGCGTCGCCCGCCAGCTCGCGGCTGTCGGCGCTCGCGGCCTCGCGCTGGCTGATGCCGAGCCGGCGGCTGACCGCGGCGGCCTCGCGCTCGTGGCCGGGGGTGTATTGGACCACCGACTCGGCCAGCTCCTGGTTGGGCGGGAAGTTGGCCACCGTGCCCGCCCGGAAGCCCGCGGCGGTCACCTGGTCGGCGAGCGTCGCCGCCAGTCCGGCCACCGTCGTGCCGTTGAGCACGGCGACCGTCACGTTGCCGGGCCTGACGGCGCCCTGAGTGGCCTGCCCGTTGTCGTTGCTCTGTCCGGACTCGCCCTCCGGCTCGCCCGCCGAGCTCCCCTCGTCTCCGCCCGCGGCGCTCTGGCCGGCCGGCGTCTCGTCGCCGCCTCCCGCGAGCTGGCTCACGCCGAACACCGCGGCGCCACCCAGGATCAGCACGCCGGCCACAGCGAGCACCGCATAGAGCGGATTGGCCACCAGGCGGCGGTACCAGGGCTCGCCCGGGGGCGGGGGAATGACCGTCGTGGGCTGCGCCGGCCGCGTAGGTCCTCCGGTGCGCACGGGCGGAGCGGTCCGCGCGGGGGGAGGGGCCTTTCTCGTGGGCGCAGCGGTGCGCGCGGGGGGCGGCACCGGGGGCGCCGCGGCGGCCGGCCGTTTCGCGTTCGCGTTCGCGTTGGGGGCGGCGGGAGCGCTGACGGCGGTCGCTGCAGGCGTAGGAGCCGGGGTCCCGGCCGCCGGAGCCTTCTCGGTCGCCGCTTTCTGCGCCGGTGCGGGTGGCTCCGTCGCCGGGGTGGCCGGGGCCGGGGCGTCCTCGTCGGAGTCGGTGGCCGGGGCAGGCTTGGGCGCGGCGTCGGGCTTCGCGTCAGGCTTGGCGGGCGCCGCCGTGGTGGCGGCGGTCGCGGCAGCGGGCACGGGAACCGCTCCGGGCGGCTTGGGGCCGGCAGTGGCCGGTGCCGGCTGGGCGACCGCCGTGGCCGGCGTGGGAGAAGTGGGGCGGGGCGGTGAAGCGGCGGCGGCGGTCGCCGGGCGGGCTCCCGTGCCGGCCGGGACGGCGGGGGCCGGAGCTCCGGGCACCACCGGAGCACCCGGGCGCGCCTGGGCCGGGGCGGGCGCGACCGGCGGCGTCACGCGGCCGGGTACCGCCGGTGCCGGGCCCTCCGAGCGCTCGGGGGCGCGTCCGGCCCACTCGCGCAGGCGCTTGACGTCCCGCGCCTGGGAGAAGTAGAGAGCCGAAAGCACCGCCAATCCAACGACTGAGGCCAACCCGGCGTAGGCGCCGATTTCCTGGACGATCTCAGGCAAGGTCCGAACTGTAGAACGCCCGGCGGAGCTAAGCCATGCGCGAGGGCCCGGGCAGGCCCGGACCGGAGCGATCCGCCGTGCGCGAGGGGCCGGGTTGTCCCGGACCGGAGCGATCCCCTACCGCCACGAGCGCCCGCTCGGCCGACAACTCGGCCACCGCTCCGGCCAGGGCGGCGGCGTCGCCCGAGTACACGAGCTCCTCGATGCGCGCGAAGGCGCTCTCGACCCACTGCGGCTCGAGCGGCGGCTGCACGGCGCAGACGATCTTCTCGGCGGGCGTCGGCTGTGGGCGCTCGCCGGGGTTGAAGAGCTCCTCGTGGATCTTCTCGCCCGGCCGGCGGCCGATGGTCTCGATGGCGATGTCCACGTCGGGCTCGAGGCCGGCCAGCCGGATCATGTTCGCGGCCAGCTCGGCGATCTTCACCGGGTCGCCCATCTCGAGCACGAAGACCTCACCGCGCGTGGCCAGCTCGCCGGAGCGGATGATCAGCTGCACGGCCTCGGGGATCGTCATGAAGTAGCGGGTCATCTTGGGATCGGTGAGCGTGACCGGTCCGCCCTGCGCGATCTGCCGGCGGAAGATCGGCACCACCGAGCCCGAGGATCCGAGCACGTTGCCGAAGCGCACCGAGGCGTAGTGGGTGTCCCGCCAGCGATTCTGAGCCGCCTCGACCGCCCACTCGGCCAGGGCCTTGGAGGCCCCCATCACGGTGGCCGGGCTGACCGCCTTGTCGGTGGACACGAGCACGAAGCGCTCCACGCCCGCCTCACCGGCCGCCGCCGCGGCGATGCGCGTGGCCACCGCGTTGTTGCGCACCGCTTCGACCGGGTTCTCCTCCATCAGCGGCACGTGCTTGTAGGCCGCCGCGTGGAACACGACCGAGGGCCGGTGCTCGGCGAAGATCTCCCGCATCCGCGTGGCGTCCTTGCAGTCGGCCAGCACCGCCGCGGCCCGCCCGAAGTGACGTTCCTCCTCCAGCTCGCGCCGTATCTCGAAGAGCGCGTTCTCGGAGTGCTCGATCAGCACGAGCCGCTTGGGCGAGACGCGGGCGATCTGGCGTGACAGCTCGGCGCCGATCGAGCCGCCGGCGCCGGTCACCAGTACCACCCGGCCCGAGAGGTAGGCGCCCACGCGGTCGATCTCCACCCGCACCGGCTCGCGGCCGAGCACGTCCTCCACGCGCACCTCGCGCACCTGGCGCATCAGGTTGAGCCCGCCCGACAGCAGCTCGAACGTGGTGGGCAGCGTGCGCACCGGTATGGCCCGCTCGCGACACGCGGTCACCACCTTCTGGCGCACGATCCCGGGCGCCGAGGGAATGGCGATGATCACCTCGTCGGGCTTGACCCCGTCGAGCACCCGCGCCAGCTCGTTGGTGGTGCCGAGCACCTTGTGGCCGGCCACGCGCATGCCCTGCTTGCGCGGATCGTCGTCGACGAAGCCCACCGCCGCGCTGTGCAGGGCCGGGTTGCGGCGCAGCTCGAAGGCCACCTGCTGGCCGCCGTTTCCGGCGCCGACGATCAGCACCTCGTTCGACGCCCGCTCGAGGAAGGGGCCGCGCGCCGGGCGCTCGACCAAGGCGCGTACCGCGAAGCGGGCGCCGCTCACGAACACCAGGGAGAGCAGGAAGTCGAGCGCGATGACGCTCCGCGGGGGGCTCACCCGCCCGATGGAGAAGAGGAAGAGCACGGCGATGAGGCCGACCGTGGACACGACCACGGCCTTGAGGATCGCCTCGAAGTCCTTCTGGTCGACGAAGCGCCAGAGCTTCGAGTAGAGGCCGAACATGGCGAAGATCACGAGCTTCATGGCCACGGTCAGGGCGATCGTGTCCCAGAGCAGGCGCTCGTAGCGGTTGGTGATCTCCGCGTCGAAGCGCAGTACGTAGGCCAGGTAATAGGCGGCCGCCAGCAGGCAGGCGTCGACGCCGACCTGGCCGAGGCGGCGGGCGTTCACCGATGACGTGAGCTCTCTCATGGTCGGCGGGCGGACAGAAGCAGTGTGACGAGTTCGCGCGGGTCGCGGCGTATCCGCAACCCGCTTTTCTCGGGACGCCGCTGCACCTCGATCTGCTCGGGATCGCCGAGCCTGCGCAACCGCCCCTCGCGGAGCAGCGCCTCGTCGACAGCCCCGAGGCGCCCCTCGAAAGTCGTGTACACGGGCGTTCCGAGGGCGACGGCCTCGCGGTTCATCGTACCGCCCGCCGACACCACCAGATCGGCCAGGGCGACCAGGCTCTGGGCGTCCACCGCCCGCTCGGGCACCACGAAGTCGCCGAGGCGGGCGATCTCCTCGCGCTGCGCCGCCGTGCGGGGCAACACCACCGCCTGAGCGTCCTGTCGCGCCAGGTGCTCCAGGATGCGCGGGAACAGGGGGTTCTCGAAACGGTGGTAGAGCGAGACCTCGGGCGGCGTGCGCACCACCACCAGCGGGCGGGCGGCGTCGAGGCCGAGCTCGGCGAACACGGCGTCGTCAGGCTCGAACCCGGCCAGGTAGTACTCCTCCTTGAGGCCCTGGTAGGCGCGGATCTTGCCCTTAGCTCCGTAGGGGAACAGGCGCTCCGGGGGGATGGCGTCCGGCACCACCACCGCGCGCGCCAGGCGGCAGTTGACCTGGTGCTGGACCTTGGCCCACTCGTAGTCGAAGGCGGTGGCGCTCGGGATGCCGAGCAGGGCCGCTGCCACGCTGATGTCGTTGGAGCCGTGGCCCATCGCCACGTCGAAGCGCCGCCCGCGCGCCCAGCGCACCAGGGCGAGGCTGCGCGACGCGAGACCCAGCCCCTTGGCGGCGAGCCGCCCGCCGCGATGGCGCCCGATCGCCGTGTGCGAGATCTCGAAGCGCGCGCAGAGCTCGAGGGTCTGCGCGAAGTCGCGCGCCGTGACCTCGACCTCGTGACCGTCCTCGCGCATGGCATCGATCAGCGGGCGCATGACGAGCACGTGGGGGCTGTTGGTCAGGTCGATCCAGATGCGCACGCCGCCACCACCTCCGCCACCTGCTCCTCGGTCAGGTCCTTGCCCATCGGCAGCGCGTGGTTGGTGCGGGCCGCCTCCTCGGTCGCCGGCAGCTGCGCGCTGGAGCCGATCGCGGGCTGGCGGTGAACCGGCACGCGGTAGTAACCGCGCCCAATCGGCAGCTCACGGTCGCTGCGGACGACGTAGAGGTGGTAGCAATGGCTCGCTCCCGGGACGGCGACGGGAAGAGCCGCGTGCTCGCCCAGGCCCAGCCGCTCGTAGGCCGCGGCCGCCTCCCGGCGCCGCTCGGTCCAGCCGTCGAGCTCGGGTAGCAGCACGCGCAGCGCCGCCGCCTGCAGAGCGTCGAGGCGCGAGTTGTAGCCCACCTCGGTGAACGTGCTCTTGTCGCGCGAGCCGTGGAAGCGCAGCACCCGGGCCAGCTCGGCCACCTCGTCGCTGTTCGTGGTGATCGCCCCGCCGTCGCCCAGGCAGGGCAGGTTCTTGGAGGGAAAGAAGGAGAAGGTCGCGGCGTCGCCGAGCGCACCCGCCTTCACGCCGTCGAGGTCGGCGCCCGCCGCCTGGGCGGCGTCCTCGAGCACGGGCGGGCCGAGCTCGCGAAGCGCGGGCACCGGGGCGACGTTGCCGAACAGGTGCACGGGCACGATCGCCTTGGTGCGCGGGGTCAGCACGGCCCTCACCGTCTCGGGGGTCACGCAGAACGTGTCGAGGTCGATGTCGCAGAACACCGGCGTGGCACCGGCGACGATCGCCGCCTCGGCCGTCGCGTAGAACGTGAAGGAGGGCATCACGACCTCGTCGCCCGGGCCCACTCCGAGGGCGCGCAGAGCGATGGTCAGGGCGTCGGTGCCGTTGGCCACGCCCACGCAGTGCCGCACCCCCAGATAGGCCGCGAACTCGCTCTCGAAGGCCTCGACCTCGGGGCCCAGGATGTAGCTCCCGGAGCGGGTCACCCGCTCCATCGCGCTCGCCAGGCGGTCGTGGTAGGGCTCGAGGCTGCTGGCGAAAAGTGGCACCGGGCTCATGACCGATCGCTACCCTACTTCGCCCTTGTTCGCCTCGATCACGGATCCGATTGTCGAGGTGGCCGTGGACGTGGTGGATGCCTTGGGGCTCCCGGGAGTGTTCGTGCTGATGCTCCTGGAGAGCGCGTGCATCCCCGTGCCCAGCGAGGCCACCATGCTGTTCGCCGGCTTCAACGTGTCGCGCGGCGAATACAGCCTCGTGGCCGCCACCCTGGTGGGGTCGTTCGCCAACCTGGTCGGGTCCTGGGTCGCCTACTGGGTCGGCTATGCCGGGCGGGTGGACATCCTCGAGAAGCACGGCAAGAAGCTGCACATCAAGCCGTCACACCTGCGCTGGGCCGACCGCTGGTTCGAGCGCCACGGCGACGCCACGGTGTTCTTCACGCGCATGCTGCCCATCATCCGCACCTTCATCTCGCTGCCGGCGGGAGTGGCGCGGATGCCCTTCCTGCGCTTCAGCGTCCTCTCGTTCCTCGGCTGCCTGCCCTGGGTGTTCGCACTCACCTACATCGGCAAGCAGGCCGGCGACAACTGGGAGAGCTGGAAGGACAACCTCCACTACGTCGACTACGTGGTGGCGGCGACCATCGTGGTGGGCGTGATCTACCTGCTTCTCCGGGCCCGGCGGCGCAAGGCCGAGGAGGCCTCGGGCGGCTCCGATCCGGCCACCGAGTCCGCCTGAACTCCCTTCCGCTGCGCCAGGCCGTGGCGCTGGGCCTCGTGCAGGGGCCGACCGAGCTGCTTCCGGTATCGAGCTCGGGACATCTGGCGCTCGTCCCGCGGCTGCTGGGCTGGCACTACGCCGAGCTGGAGCCCGCGGCCCGCAAGGCGTTCGAGGTGGCGTTGCACGCGGGGTCGGTACCGGCGCTGCTGGTGACAGCGCGGCGCGGCGGGCCGGGGGAGCTTCGCCATCTCGGCCTCACGCTGTTGCCGCCCGCGGTCCTCGGAGCCGCCTTTGAGAGCTCGATCGAACGGCGGCTGGGGAGTGTGGCGTGGGTTTGCGCAGGGCAGGCGGTGGCCGGCGCGGTGCTCTTCCTGGCCGATCTGACCCCGGAGCGCCGGCGCTCAGCCAGCGCCCTCGACCACCTCGCCGTCGGCTTCGCCCAGGCCGCCGCGCTTGCGCCGGGTGTGTCGCGCTTCGGGGCCGCCCTGAGCGCAGCGCGGCTGCGCGGGTTGTCTCGCGCTTCTTCGCTGCGTCTCTCTCTGCGCGCTGCCGTGCCGGTGACCCTGGCCGCCGGAGCTCTGAAGGGTGCGCGCATGGCTCAGGGCGATGTTCCGGCCGAGCTGCGGCCCGCTCTCGCGGCCGGGGCCGCGGCGGCGCTCCTCTCCTCCCTGGCCGCCCTGCCCCTGGTTTCCCTCCTCGAGCGCCCGGTCGCACTCCGCGCGCTCGCCTGTTACCGAGTCGCGCTCGGCGTAACGGCCCTGGCCCACGAGCAGGGCGCCGACCGCTCCGCTTGAATGGTCGGCGTGAGCGATTCGGCCTACGCCAGAGCGGGAGTCGACCAGGCCGGCGCCGGTTCCGCCGTTCGCGCCCTCGTCGACGTGCTGGCGGGCATACGGACCGGGCGCCCCTCGCGCTCGGCGCTGGCCTCGGGCCACTACGCCAACGTGCTGCGCTTGGACGACGAGCGCGGGCTGGCGGTTTCGTGCGACGGCGTCGGCACGAAGCTGATCGTGGCCGAGGCCCTGGGACAGCTCGACACGGTCGGCATCGACTGCATCGCCATGAACGTGAACGACGTGATCTGCGTTGGGGCCGACCCGATCGCCGTGCTCGACTACATCGCCGTCGAGCAGGCCGACCCGGCGGCCCTCGAGCAGATCGCGCTCGGCCTGCGGGCGGGCGCGGAGGACGCCGGCGTGGAGATACCCGGCGGCGAGCTGGCCGTGCTGCCCGAGCTGATCCGCGGCCATCCCTCGCCGCACGGGTTCGACCTGCTCGGGATTCTGCGTCGGCCTGGTGGACCTCGACCGGATCGTGACCGGGGCCGAGGTGCGCGCGGGTGACGCGATCATCGGGCTGCCCTCGAGCGGCCTGCACTCCAACGGCTTCACACTGGCGCGCCGCGTGCTGGGCGACCGCGACGAGCGCCTGCTCGAGCCGACCTTGATCTACGTCCGAGCCGTACGGGAGCTGCTCGAGTCCGACGTGGAGGTGCGGGGCCTCGCCCACATCACCGGTGAGGGCTTTCTCAACCTGCTGCGCCTGGAGGCCGAGGTGGGCTACCTGATCGACGCCCCGCTCCCCGTGCCGCCCATCTTCACCGAGATAGCCGAGCGCGGCTCGGTCGGGCCGGAGGAGATGCACGAGGTCTTCAACATGGGCTGCGGGTTCTGCTGCGTCGTGCCGGCCGAGCAGGCGGGCGAGGCGATCTCCATCCTGTCCGCCCGCCATCCCGGCGCCGCGGTCATCGGCCGGACGACCACCGCGGTGGGACTGGTCGAACTGCCCGACGCCGGGCTACGCGGCACCCGCGAGGGCTTCTAGGGCAGCTCCCAGAGCGTCCCGGTCAAGACCTTGACCGGCTTGACCCGCCACTCGGCGGCCAGGCGCCACAGCTCGGCCTGGGCCCGCGGCCCGGGTAGGCCGCACACCTCCTCCACCTCCACGCCGGCCATGCGGCCGAAGCGCTCCAGCGCGGCCACCACGTCCGGGGCAGGCTCGCCCGAGGGCTGCCCGCCCGCGGCGAGCACCGCCGCTCTGAGCCCCTCGTGTGCCACGGGCCCGGTGAGCAGCTGATCGCCGACCTCGAAGCCGGGCAATTCGAATGGGCCGCGCGCGCGGGTTCGCTCGAGATCCTCGCCGAAGGCCTCCACGATCGCGTTCGACGCGAGGTCGACACGAAAGCGCGCCGCAGTCGAGCCCTGCTCCGCGCGCCTCCTCGATCAGGGCCTCGGGAGCGTCGAGCTTGCGCCGAAAGCACATGATCCCCTCGCGCACGGCACGTAGGTAGCGCCCGGCCTCCTGCGCTCCCTGCTCGGCCGCGGCCTTGACCGCCATGCACGCGGGATAGGTCGAGCGGATCGGCCCCTCGGCCCACAGCCGCGGGTCTACGGGCATCCCGGAGCGCCCGGAGGCCTCGAGCCAGTCGAGAATCCGCGCCTCGTGCGGCGGTGCGATCTCGCGGGCGAGTCCGCCCATAACGTAGGTGATCAGCACCTCGTCGCCGAACTCCATCATGAGCCTCCGAAGGGCAGGCTCGGCGGCCCACGAGGCCGAGCAGGCAGGATCAGTGAAGCAGCGAAGGCGTACAGGCACGAGAGAGCGCAAAATAGATGACGGTGATCGGGACACACATAGGCGACCGCTTCCGCCTCGAGGAGAAGGTGGGATCGGGCGGGATGTCGAGCGTCTACCGCGCGTTCGACCCCACGCTCGAGCGCAGCGTGGCGATCAAGCTGATGCACCGCGACATCTCGAACGACCCGGATCAGCTCGAGCGCTTCCGCCGCGAGGCCCGGGCGGTGGCCCGGCTGAACAATCCCCACGTGGTCACGGTGATCGACGCCGGGGAGGACGACGGCGCGCCCTACATCGTCTTCGAGTACGTGCAGGGCGAGACGCTCAAGGAGCGCATCCGCCGTCTCGGCCGGCTGCCGGTGTCGGAGGCCGTGGCCTACGCCATCGAGATCGGGCGGGCGCTCGAGAGCGCCCACGCGAACAAGCTCGTCCATCGCGACGTCAAGCCCCAGAACGTGCTCATCGACAGCGACGGGCGGGCGAAGGTCACCGACTTCGGGATCGCCCGCTCGATGGAGGCGCACGGGCTGACCGCTACCGGCCGCGTGCTGGGCACCACCGACTACGTCTCCCCCGAGCAGGCCCTTGGGCACGAGGTGGGCGAGCAGTCGGACATCTACTCGCTGGGCATCGTGCTCTACGAGATGCTCACCGGGGAGGTGCCGTACAAGGCCGACACGCAGGTGGCGGTGGCCATGAAGCACGTGCGCGAGCCGCTGCCGGACGTTCAGCGCCGACGCCCGGAGATCTCCTCGGCCCTCGCCGCCGTGGTGGAGCGGGCCACCGCGAAGGAGACCGCCAACCGCTACGCCACCGTCGACGAGCTGGTGCACGAGCTCGAGGAGGTGCTGGCCATCGAGGCCGCGCGCAGCGGCCACGCCACCGGCGAGGCCACCACCGTCCTGCAGAGCCTGTCCGACGACACGGCCGACTTCGCGCCCGCGCGGATGCGTCATCCGCGTCGCACGCTGTTCCTCAGCATCGCCGTGCTGGCCATCGCGGCGGGAGTGATCGCCTGGCTGGCCCTTCGCACCGAGGAGGGCCCCGGCCGCGCCGCCACGCCCAAGACCCCCGGCCTCTCGGCGGTGCAGCTGTCCAACGACGCGGCGAACGACTACGACCCCGAGGGCGACGGCGAGGAGACCGAGGAGCAGGTGAGCTTCGCCATCGACGGCAACCGGCCCACAGAGTGGACCACCGAGCGCTATCAGGGCGGCTTCGAGGGGTCCAACAAGACCGGTGTGGGCCTATACATCGACACCGGCTCGGCGGTGGCCGCGCGCGAGCTCGACCTGGTCACCTCGACCCCGGGCTTTCGCGCCGCGGTCTACGCCTCCAACAGCGTGCCCGCCGAGATCGGGGGCTGGACCAAGCTGAGCCGCACATTGCAGGTCAAGCAGGATCAGAAGTTCGAGCTCGACACCGTGGGCCAGAAGTACCGCAACTACCTGGTGTGGATCTCCGAGCTGCCCGAGGACGGCCGAGCAGTCATCCGGGAGCTCAGCCTTAAGAAGTAGCTAGTGGCGGTAGCTGCTCTCGGCCGCGTGACGCTCCAGCGCCAGCGCCAGTAGCCGTTGGAGCAGCTCCGGATAGGGCAGCCCGCTCGCGTCCCAGAGCTTGGCGTAGACGCTCGTGGCGGTGAAGCCGGGGATCGTGTTGAGCTCGTTCACCAGCACCCCCTCCTCGGTCACGAAGAAGTCGACGCGGGCCATCCCGGCGCAGCCCACGATGCGGAACACCTCCACGGCCAGGCGCCTGACCTCCTCGAGCTGTGAGGTGCGGGCGGGCACGACCAGCTCCATGCCGCCGGCGGTGTACTTGGCCTCGTAGTCGTACCAGTCGGCCGTCTTGATCACGATCTCGCCGGGCGTGGAGGCCTCGGGCTCGCCGTTGCCGAGCACCGAGCACTCGACCTCGATGCCCTCCGCCATGCGCTCGATCACCACCACCGGGTCGTGCTCGAAGGCCAGGTTCACCGCGGCCATCAGCTCCTCGGACCCCGTCGCCTTGGAGATCCCCACCGAGGACCCCAGCCGCGCCGGCTTCACGAAGGCCGGGAGAGGGAAGTCGAGCCGCGGCCGCTCGCCGTTGCGAACCACGGCGTACTCGACCTGCGGAATCGCGTGCGCGGCCATGAGGTCCTTCCACACCACCTTGTCCATCGACAGCGACGAGGCGAGCACGCCCGCGCCGACGTAGGGCACGTCGAGCAGCTCCAGCGCGCCCTGTACCGTCCCGTCCTCACCGAAGGGGCCGTGCAGCACGGGAAACACCGCGTCGGCGCCGAGCAAGCCTCCGGAGGGTGCGAGCGACAGCTCCTCGCCGTCGAGCGTCCAGCGGCCACCGCGGTCGATGCGGACGTCGACCGGGTCGTGCCCGGCCTCGGTGAGCCCGGCCCTCACGGCCTCGGCCGAGGCCAGCGACACGTCGTGCTCGCTCGAGCGCCCGCCGGCAAGCACCACGACCCTCATGGCTCGACCGGCGCCTGCTCGCCGGGCTCGATCACGTCGGCTTCCACGAACACGCCGATGATGATCACCACCTGACGGCCCTCCTGCACCTCGGTGCCCGCCGCCGGCCGCTGATCGATCACCTTGCCGTCCTGTGCCTGATCCGCCACCTCGGTCTCGCGCTCGACGGCCACGAGCCCGTCGGCGCTCAGCTGCGCGGCGGCGTCCCGGCCGCTCAGCCCGATCACGTTGGGCACGTCGACCAGCTCGATCCCGGTCGACACCGTCAGGTTGATCGTGGTGTTGCGCTCCACGTCGGTGCCCGCGGCCGGGTCCTGGGCCAGCACCTCGTCCTCGGGCTCGGTGGACTCCTGCTCGGTTATCTGCCCGGGGACCAGACCGGCGTCGCTCAGGCGATCCTCGGCGGTCTCGCGCGAGAGCCCCGTCACGTTGGGCACGGCCACCAGTTCGGGACCGGAGGAGACGAACACCTTGATCTGCTCGCCGCGCTCCACCACCTCGCCGGCCCCGGGCACCGAACGGATGGCGAGTCCCGATTCCACGGTGTCCGAGGACCGTTGCTCGAGCTCCGCCGTGAGGTCGCGGTTCTCGAGCCGGGCGACCACCTGACGGGGCCGCAGGCCGGCCAGCGAGGGCACGCGCACCGTCCCCGGCCCTCCCGATACCTCCACCACGACCGTCGACCCCTCCTCGGCCTCCTCGGCGGGATCGGGATCCTGGTCGAGCACGCGGTCGAGCGGCGCCTCGCTCTGCACTCGGGTCTCGTCCACCTCGAAGCCCGCGCGCTCCAGGATCTCGCGCGCCTCGATCAGCTGCGTGCCCGTCACGCGCGGGACCTCGCGAGTTTCCTTGGCCGTGAGGCCGGTCACGGCGAGAAAGATGAGAAAGGCCGCGAGCGCGAGGGTGAGCAGCCCGATGGTGAACAGGGGCCAGCGCCGCCGTCGCTCCTCCTCGGGCCGCGGCTCGCCCGCGGCCGCGGTGTCGGCCGGCGCGGGCGCCGGCATGGGGATCGGGGCGAACGCGGCGGTGTCCTGACCCACCACCGGGCCCGCGGCGATCTGCTCTCCGGCGGCGGCCAGGCCGGCGGCGAAGTCTTCGGCGCTCTGCCAGCGGTGGGCGGGGTCCTTGGCCAGCGCCGACATGACCACGGATTCGAGCGCCGGGTGGATGTCGGGCCGGAGCTGGGAGATCGGGACCGGCGGCTCGGACAGATGCTTGAGGGCCACGGCCACCGCGCTGTCGCCCTCGAAGGGCAGTCGCCCGGCCAGCATCTCGTAGAGCATCACGCCGATCGAGTAGAGATCCGACGTGGCGGTGACCGCGTGCCCCTGGGCCTGCTCGGGCGAGAGGTACTGCGCCGTGCCCATGATCGAGCCGGTCTCGGTCATCTCCGACGCCCCGGCGCGGGCGATCCCGAAATCGGTGACCTTGGCGTGGCCGGCAGCGTCGACGATCACGTTGTGGGGCTTGAAGTCGCGGTGGATCACGCCGTGGCGGTGGGCGAAGCCGGCGGCCTCGAGGATCTGCGTGCCCAGGTCGACCACCCTGGTCTGGTCGAGCGGCGCCTCCGCGGCGATGATGTCCTTCAGCGTTCGCCCGGTCAGGTACTCCATGGCGATGTAGTAGGTGCCGTCGTGCCGGCCGCGGTCGAACACGCCGACCACGTTGGGGTGCTGCAGGCCCGCCGCCGCGCTCGCCTCGCGCCGGAAGCGCTCCACGAACTCCTCGTCCTGGGCGAATCGCCGGTGGAGGACCTTGAGCGCCACCTCGCGTCCGAGGTGGGTGTCCTCGGCGCAGTACACGTCGGCCATGCCCCCCGAGCCGAGCCGGCGCAGGATGCGGTAGCGCGAGTCGACCAGCGTGTTGTCGGCCACCTCGGTCATCCGCCGCCTCCCAGGAGCGCCTCGAGCACGCTCCGGGCGATCGGCGCGGCCACGGTGCCGCCCTGCGACCCGGCGGGCTGGCGCTCGACGGTCACCGCGATCGCCATCTGCGGGTCCTCGATCGGCGCGAACGCGATGAACCAGGGCTGGGTGAACTCGCGGTTGGCGCCCACCTCGGCCGTACCCGTCTTGCCCGCCACCGGCACGCCGGCGAGAGCGGCAGCCGTGCCGGTGCCCTCCTCGACCACCCGGCCCATCATCTGCGCCAGCTGATCGGCCACCTCGGGCTTGACCACCTGCGACTGCAGGTCGGGCTGGACCCGCTCCTTCACGCGCCCGTCCTTGCGCACCACGCTGTCGGTCAGGCGGGGCTGCATCAGGCGGCCGCGGTTGCCGATCGCCGCGGCCACCAACGCCATCTGCATCGGGCTGGCGCGGATCTCGCCCTCGAGCCCGCCCTGGCCGATGGCCACGCGCCCGGCGTCGAAGCCGTCGCTCACGTAGTCGCCGTCGCCGTTGATGATCCCGCTCGGGATCATCTGGAAGTTGGGGTAATCGAGCTCGGGGTCCTCGTAGAAGCCGAAGCGCCTCATGTACTCGACCAGGGTGTCGCGGCCGACCTGCTCGCCGACCTGGGCGAACACCGTGTTGACCGAGTTGGTGAGAGCGTCGGTGAAGGAGATCGGGCCGAAGCTCTGGTTGCCCGAGTTGGCCAGCGGCACGCCGGAGATCTCGCGCGGAGAGGACCCGTCGATCACCGAGTCGGGGTTCACCGTGCCGCTGTCCAGGGCCGCCGCCGCGGTCACCACCTTGAACGTGGACCCCGGCGGATAGAGCTCCTGAGTGGAGCGGTTGAGCAGCGGCTGGTTGGCGGCGTCGCGCTCGAGCCGGCCGATGTTCGAGGGGATCAGGTTGGGGTCGTACTCCGGTATCGACACCATCACGCGCACCTTGCCGGTCTGCGGCTCGATGGCCACCACCGAGCCCTTGCGGCCGGCCAGGCCGGCCACCGCGGCCTGCGTGCCCGCGACGTCGAGGTTGGTCACCACGTCGAGACCCTCCCGCTCTCGCCCCTCCAGACCGGCGAACAGCGACTCGAACTCGTCCTCCTCGCCCGCCAGGTCCTCGTTTCGCGACAGCTCGAGGCTGCGGCGGCCGTTGGTGATGAACGAGTAGCCGATCGGATGGGCGAACAGGCCCTGCTGGGGATATGTCCTCGTGAACACCCGGTTCGACCCTCGGCCCTGCCCGACGCTGCGCGCGAGCACGGTCTCGCCGTCGCGGGCGTAGATGAGCCCGCGCGGGATCCGCTGCTCCTCGATGAGGGGCCGGCGGTTGCTCTGGTTGTCGGCCAGCGACTGCGCCTCGAACACCGTCCAGCGCGAGGTGAAGGCCACGAGCAGGGCGAAGAGCACCGCGAAGAGCACGAACAGCTGGACGATCTGGCGGTTCACGGGCGACGACCCATCAGACCAGGCCCCCTCTTCGCAGCGTCTCCGACCGCGCCTTCTCGGAGACGATCAACAGCAGCGCCAGGAGCACCATGTTGGCCACGATCGAGCTGCCGCCGTAGGACACGAAGGGCAACGTGACGCCGGTGAGCGGGATCACCCGCGTGACGCCGCCGACGATCACGAACACCTGCAGCGCCAGCACGGCGGTGAGCCCGGTGGCCAGCAGCTTCGAGAAGCCGTCGGCCGCCAGCAGAGCCGTCTTGAAGCCGCGGAAGACCAGCAGCAGGTAGGCCCCGATCAGCCCCGCCGCCCCGAACAGGCCGACCTCGTTCACGAACACCGAGTAGATGAGATCGGTGTGTGCGGCGGGAATCAGCCGGCCGCCGCCGGGGATGTCCAACAGCGCGCGCCCGAAGCCCTGCCCGAACAGCCCGCCGTCGGCCTGCGCGAAGAGCGACTGCGCGATCTGGTAGCCCTGGCAGTTCACGAACTCCGTGACCTCGCCGGTCGACGGGCAGACCCCGCGGCGCGTGGAGAACGTGTCCAGCCAGGTATCGATGCGCCCCCGCACGTGCGACACGTTGCCGGCGAAGAACGTGGCTCCGCCCAGGAACATGGTCGCCCCCACCCCGACCAGCGAGAGGCGCCCCGTGGCCACGTAGAGCAGGGCCAGGAAGCCTCCGAAGAACATCAGCGAGCTGCCGAGGTCGCGGATGAAGATCAGCATCAGCATCGCCAGGCCCCAGACCAGCAGCAGCGGGCCGAAGTGCTTGAGCGAGGGCCGCTCCCGGAGCACGGCGACGAACGAGGCCACGAACACGATCAACAGCACCGAGCCGGCCGGGCCCAGGTCGAGCGCGAGCACGAGCAGCAGCGTGGCCAGCGCGGGAACGCCGAAGAGCAGCAGCTGGCGCCCCATCGGAAGCGGGCGCAGCCGCGGGCGCAGAAGGATGTCCGCCGTCTCGCGCAGGTAGCTCGCGAGAAAGATGATGATCCCGAGCTTGGCGAACTCGGCCGGCTGGAACTGGATCGCGCCCAGCTTGATGGCCAGGAACGCTCCGTTGGCCTGCGCGCCGATCCCGGGTAGGCGGGGCATCAGCAACAGGGCGATCGACGCCGCCGCGATCAGGTAGCGGTAGCGCTCGAGCACGTGGTGGTCGCGGACGAGCATGATCGTGGCGCAGAAGAAAACGAGCCCCACCACGAACCACTGGGCCTGCTCGCGGGCCAGCTCGGCGTCGATGCGGTAGATCACCACGAGGCCGATCGCGGCCAGCAGCGCCGACAGCGGGAACATGTAGGGATCGGCGTCGGGCAGGCGCGCCCGGATGAACAGGTGGGCCATCACGCACAGCCCGAGGAACACCGCCCCGTAGGTGAGCGTGGCGTCGCTCACGTCGGCGGTACGCGTGGTGAGCACGGCGGCAAAGCCGGCGGCCACGAGGAGCGACACCGGCAGCAGCCCGAACAGCTCTCGGGTGCGAGCCGACATCAGCCGGACAGCTGCCCGCGCTCCAGGGCCCTCAGGAGGTCGACCGCGTCCTCGCGGCCCCGCCACTCGTGGTCGAGCACGCGCTCGCGCCGGCGGGCGGGAATCGCGCGCGCCGGCACGCCGCTGGCGTACTCCTGGTCGTAGAGGAGGACGCCGAAGGGAAGCTCGTAGGGAACGCCGCGGTAGAGCGTCACCAGCCCTGCATCGTCGGTGCCGAGGAAGTAGACCTGACGCGAGAGGGCGTAGAGCCCGGCTGCGACGGCCGCCAGCACGAGCAGCACGGCGAGCCCCCGGACCAGGCCCCCGAGGCGGCGGCGGCGCTTTCGGCGGCGCTGCGGCGGTGCGGGGCGGGAGGTCACGATCGTGGCGTCCGCGGGGGCGTCGGCCAGCCGCTCGGCGAGGGCCGGGCCGCCGGGACGCGCGGGCCGCGGGCTCCTCGCCCGCTGCGCGCACATCGTCGGCGGTGATCTGGCCCGCGATAGTCTCGTCGTCCGCGGGGGCGCGCGCGGCGGACCCGTCCGACTGGCCCAGCCGGAACAGGACGACGGTGATGTTGTCGCGCCCGCCGCTCTGGTTGGCCGCGCGGACGAGCGCCTCGGCGGCAGCGTCGAGCCCGTCGGAGGAGCGCAGGATCGAGCCGACCTCGTCGTCGGAGATCATGCTCGTGAGGCCGTCCGAGCAGATCAGGAAGAGATCGCCGTCGCGACCGGGGATCGTGTAGGTGTCCACCTCCACGTCGGGCTCGGGCCCGAGGGCGCGCGTGATGATGGATCGCTGGGGATGATGCTCGGCGGCCTCGGCGGTGATCTGGCCGCTGCGCTCGAGCTCGGCCACGAGCGAGTGGTCGCGCGTCAGCTGCTCGAGCTCGCCGTCGCGCAGGAGGTAGGCCCGGCTGTCGCCGACGTGGGCGAGGCTCACTTCGTCGCCGCTGATCTTCGCCGCGGTGAGGGTGGTGCCCATGCCGCGGTAGGACTCCTCGGACCCGGCGAGGTCGTGGATGCGGCGGTTGGCCTCGCGGACGATCCGAGCGAGCTGGGACTCGCCTCCCTCGCCGGCGTCGCGCTCGCCGCCGAAGACCTCGACCGCCGTGGCCGACGCCACCTCGCCCGCCTTCGCGCCGCCCATCCCGTCGGCGACGGCGAAGAACGGGGGAGCCATCACCAGCGAATCCTCGTTGGCGCTGCGCTGGCGCCCGACGTCGCTGCGCCCGGCCTGCTCGGCTATCCGCAGAGCCACGCGCTACTCCCGGTAGCGGTATTCGCTGTCGCCGATGCGGATCACGTCCGCCACCTTGAGCCGCTCGGCCGACTTGACCTGACGGCCGTTCAGGTAGGTGCCGTTGGTCGAGCCCATGTCCTCCAGGAACATGTACTCGCCGCGCGAGAAGATGCGCGCGTGCGCTGACGAGGCGAAGGGGTCGTCGACCCTGATCTCGGCGCTGTCGGAGCGGCCCATGGTCGCGCCCGCGCCCACGTCGAAGTTGTCGCCCGGCTCGTGGCCCATGGCCGCCACCACCTGCAGCTGCGGGTCGACGCCGGCGCGCAGGTTCGACATCACCGGCTCGCGCCGCCGCACGCCTCCCGGATCGGGCGGCTCCGCGGCCGCTTCGCCGGAGCCTGAGCGGGCGAGATCCTTGATCGCGCTGCGCGCCACCCACGAGCAGGAAGAGGTAGAGGACGGCGAGGAAGCCGAACTTGAGTGCGACTGCGAGCGGCTCGTCCATCAGCGCACTGGTCAGTCGAGTTCGAAGGTGAGGTCGGTTACGCCGATCGTGATGCGGTCGCCGGGGCTGAGCTCAGCCTGGCCGATGCGCCGGCCGTTGACCTTCATCCCGTTGGTGGACCCGAGATCGATCGCGGTCCAGCCGCGCTCGCCCCGGCGCAGCTCGATGTGGCGCCGCGACACGTTGGGGTCGGACACCGTCACGTCGCAGTCACGGCTGCGGCCCACCGTCACGTGGTCGCCGCGCAGCACGTTGCGCCGCCCCTCGGTCACGAGCAGCGCCTGACGCCGGGCGAGCTCGGGCTCCAGTGGGCGGGCGGCGCGATCGGCCGAATAGACCATCGTGTGCCCGAAGTCGCCCGCGGAGGGCGCGGGCTGCTCCTCCGCCGCCGCGGCCACCTCCTCCTCCGGCTCGCCCAGGAGCTGGGCCTGGATGCCGAACTCCCCGAGCTCGAGCCGCTCGTCGGTGTGGAACTCGATCTGGGGACGGCTCGTGAGGGCGAGGCGCTCCTGGCGCGAGTGCTCGAGCAGGTAGTCCGAGAGCTCCTTGCGCAGCGCCGGCTCGTAGCTCGAGAACTGGTCGCGGTCCTGGGGCGATAGGAACACGCGGTAGTGGTTGGGCACGTAGACCCGCGAGACGGAGACCATCTGGTTGTCCTCCATCTCCTTGGCCAGCTTGTGCGCCAGCTCGACCGGCTGCACGCTCGTCTTGAAGGCGCGGCCGAACGCGCCCTCCACGAGCCCGCCGAGCTTGGCTTCCAGGTTGCGCAGAACGCTCATGTGGTCCGGAGGAGGGTAGACCTAGGCCGTGGTCACGGGACGGGGTCGCCAGGCGGCGTCGGCGGAGTGCATCTGGGCGGCGGCGAGCACGAGCACGGCGGCTCCGAGCGAGCCCGCCACCGCCCCGCGCGCGGCGCTCAGCTCGGTGGTGGTGGCCAGCAGGTCGCCGAGAGCCACGTGCGCCGCGATCAGCGCGCAGACCCACAGCGCGGCCCCGAAGAGGTCGACGGCCATCCAGCGGCCCCGGACCACGAACGGCAGCAAGAGCGCAAAGCCGGCCCACACGAGCGCCGGCGCCAGCGCGGGACCGGAGAGCAGCGGCGCAAGCGCGTCGGACACCGCCGCGCTGATCGAGCCCTCCCAGTCGGCCCGCGGCCGCGCGCCTTCGGGCACGCCGAAGAGCAGGCTCCTGCCGGTGATCAGCTCGCCCAGCGCCAGCCAGAGAAACCCGGCCGCGGCGAGGCCGGCGCGCCGCCAGGCGGTCGGGGCGAGCGCGGCCATGCCGATGAACAAAGGGGCGAGGGCGATGGTCCCCAGCAGGGGGGCGAACACGGCCACCGACCAGAGCAGCTTGCCCCGCAGGAGCAGGAACGGAATGGGCAGCGCGGCGGCGGCCAGCACGACGGCCGTGCCCTGGCGGTCGGCGCCGGGGGCCACGAACCAGACACAGAGCGCGATCGCCGCGATCGCCCAGGCGACGCGCGGCAACAGGGCCACGCCCAGCGCCGTGGCTCCCGCGGCGGCCACCGGCGACACGGACGGGTCCGGCCCCAGCGTCGCCACCAGCCCGTAGAGGAGAGCACCCGCCAGGAGCCCCGCTCCCACGCGTCCGGCGAGCCGGCGCCCTGAGGCCTCGTGCTCGGCCTCGCCCGGCTCGCGGCGCTCGCTGGAGCGGCTCGCCAGCAACCGGGTCAGTGCGCTGCGGGGGCGGTCGGTGGTGGGCAGGCCGACCCGGCGCAGGGTCTCCGGCTCCACGAGGCCGCCCTGATCGTCGAGCTCGGGCACGGCGCCGGCCAGATCGCCGTGGAGTTCCTTGGCGCTGGGGCGCAGGGCGGGATCGGCCTCGAGGGCGTCGTCGATCGTGTGGCAGAGCTCGAGCGGCAGGTCGCGGCGCTGGTCGGCCAGCGAGGGCAGCGGCTTGCCGAGGCGCCGGGCGGTGGCCGCGGGGCCGGCGGCGCGGACGGGGTTGGTGCCCGTCCAGGCCTCGTAGAGGGTCAGGGCGAGCGAGTACACGTCGCCCGCGGGGGTGACCGTCGCGCCCTCCGCCTGCTCGGGCGCCATGTAGGCGAGCGTGCCCACCACGTCGCCGGTGCGGGTGAGCGGGTCGTGGCTGACCACGTGGGCCACCCCGAAGTCGGCCAGCTTCGCGAAGCCGGCGCCCGCCGCGGGCTCGGCCAGCACCATCACGTTGCTCGGCTTCACGTCGCGGTGGATCACCCCGCGCTCGTGGGCGTGGTCGAGCGCCTCGCACAGCGCCATCCCGATTCGGGCCACGTCGCGGTCGGCCAGGGCGCCCGCGCGCAGCAACTCGGCGAGCGTTCGCCCCCGAACCAGCTCGCGAGACGAGGTAGACGTCGTGCTCGTCGGAGGCGAGCTCGTAGATGGCCACTATCCCGGGGTGGTTGAGCCGCGCGGCGGCCCGCGCCTCGCGCTGAACTCGCTGGCCGCTGGCGCCCTCGAGGGCGATCACCTTCACCGCCACCTCGCGCTCGAGCTTCTCGTCCCAGGCCAGCCAGACGACCCCGAAGCCGCCCGCGCCGAGCCGCCGGCCGAGCCGGTACCGGTCCAGCACCATGCGCGGGCCGGTGGATCCGGGCAGCGCTTCGGTAGGGTCCGTCCCACCCAGGGGTAGGGTGCCCGGCTCCTCCGTGAGGCTGGTCTCGGGACGTTTCATGTCGAGTTCCGTTTTCGGGTTGCAGCGGGCGCGTCCTGCCCCCTGTTCATACTCTCATCAACCTTGGCAGGCGCCCAAAGCGCCAGGAGAGGATTTGCTGCTGTCCTTCCTCGACGAACCGGACGAGCCCGTACGCTCACGACGTCGCCCGCCCCGCGGACCGTCGACCGATAGCCAGACCCTGCTGTTGCGCCGGGTGATCGCCGGCGTGGCCCTCGCGGTGGTTGCGCTGCTGCTGATCTTCGGGGTCCGCGGGTGCCTTAACGCGCGCGCCGAAAGCGCGCTCGAGGACTACGGCAACGAGTCGGCGGAGCTGATGCGCGCGTCGAAGGTGGGCGGGGATCAGCTCTTCGAGCTTCTGCAGAGCGAGGGCGGCACGGATCAGACCACGAACATCATCAACTCGGTGAACGCCTTTCAGGTCGACGCCAGCAACCTGGTGGACCGGGCCAACGGCCTCGACACGCCCGACGACGCCGCCGACGCCCAGGACGACCTCCTCGAGGTGCTCGAGCTGCGCCGCGACGGGCTGCGCATCGTGGCCGACTCCCTGCCCGCCGCGCTCGGCGACCAGGAGCGCCGCGAGGGGACCTCTCAGCTCGACGGCGCCATGCAGATCTTCCTCGCCAGCGACACGATCGACTTCGTCCGGTTCCGGCCCGCCCTGCGCTCGGCGCTCCAGTCCGAGGACCTCTCCATGCCAGACCTCCCGCGTGAGACATTCCTGCCCGACGTGGAGTGGCTCGACGCCGCCTTCATCGCCGACCGCGTGAACGGGCTCAAGTCGGGCACCGCTACCGACGAAGAGGCGGCGCCCGGCCTGCACGGCAACGGCATCGCATCGGTCGCCCTGGGCGGCACCACGCTCACCCCGGGCGCCTCGGCGTCGGTGCAGCTGACCGAGGACCTCGCTTTCGACGTGGGCGTGCAGAACCAGGGCGAGAACACCGAGAACGACGTGACGGTCACCGTGACCGTGGGTCAGGGCGACGACGCAATCGAGCTCGACGACCCGATCGACACAATCGCCGCCGGCGAGATAGTGCCGGTCACGATCCCGCTCGCCGAACAGCCGCCGACGGGCCAGAACGTTCCCATCACGGTCGAGGTGGCACCGGTGCCCGGCGAGGAGAAGACCGACAACAACGTCCAGGAGTTCTCGGTCATCTTCACGAGGTAGCCGGGCCGGGTACCCTCGCTCCGTGGAGGACCTGACCACCACGCCGGGCCTCGTCGCCCTCGGCGCGGCCGGGCTCGCGCTCGTCGCGCTCGTATGGGCCATCGTCCTTGCGGTCAAGCTGCGGCGTCTGCGCGCCGCGCAGCGAACCGTGCTCGGCGACTCCGAGCAGGACCTCGTGGCCCACGCCGCCGCGCTGCAGGAGGCCTTCGTGCAATTGCGCGACTGGATCGAGGAGACCGCCGCGCGTCTCGAGGAGCGAACGGTCACGGCGGAAACGCGCATCGACGGCTGCGTGGCCTACACCTCCCTGGTCCGCTACGACGCCTGGGGCGAGGCCTCGGGTCACCAGTCGAGCTCCGTCGCCCTGCTCGACCTCCACCGCACCGGGGTGGTCATGTCGTCGATCCTGCACCGCGACCAGGCGCGTGTCTACGTCAAGGCGGTGCGCGAGGGCGAGTCCGACCTCGCCCTCTCCCCGGAGGAGCGGGAGGCCATCGACACGGCCATGGCGCGCGCGCAGCAGGCCGCTCGCCCGGCGGCCTAGCGAACGCGCATGAAGGTCGCCTACCTGGGCCCGCCGGGCACCTACAGCGAGGAGGCCCTGCGCGCGTCGGCTCCGCCCGGCGTCGAGGAGCTCCCCTACCCCACCATCTACGACGCGGTCATGGCCGTGCACGACGGCTCGGTCGACCAGGCGGTGGTGCCGATCGAGAACGCCCTGGAGGGGGCCGTGTCGGTGACGCTCGACACTCTGGCCCTGGAGGCCGACGACGTCCACATCGTGGCCGAGGTGGTGCATCCGATCCACCACTGCCTGGTCGCCGCCCGCGAGCTCGACCTGGCCGAGGCAACCCGGGTGGTCTCCCATCCCCAGGCCACGGCGCAGTGCGCGCGCTTCCTGCGCGAGCGGCTGCCCGCGGCCGAGCGGGTGACCGCTCCCTCCACGGCCGACGCGGTGCTGTCGGTTCGCGAGTCCGGCGACTCGGCCGTGGCGCTGGGATCGCGGCTCGCCGCCGAGCTCTACGGCTGCCGCGTGCTCGAATCCGACGTCGAGGACTCGCCCGACAACGCCACCCGCTTCGTCTGGCTGGCCCGTGAGAGCGCCCCGCCCGAGGCGGCCGACAAGACCTCGGTGGTGTTCTGGGGTGGCGACGACGAGTCGCCCGGCTGGCTCGTGAACGCGCTCAACGAGCTGGCCGAGCGAGGGGTCAACCTCACCCGCATCGAGTCACGCCCGCGGCGGGTCGCGCTGGGGCACTACATGTTCTTCGCCGACCTCGAGGGCGGGATCGCCGAGAGCTCGGTGAGCGAGGCCCTGAAGGCGCTCGGGAACCGGGTCGAGGAGCTCCGTGTTCTCGGCTCGTACACGATCCTCAGCTGAGCCTCCGGCTACACTGACCGCACCGTGAGAGTGGGCACGGATCGTATCCTCGGGGCCGAGGCGGGTGACTCGGAACCAGGCCCTGCCCTCGCGCTGCACGGGGCCGGCCGGCCCGCGCAGCGCTCTGGCTCCTCCGGCCGGGTGCTCGTGCTCAACGCGAGCTACGAGCCCATCAACGTCTGCACCGTCCGCCGCGCGGCCGTGCTGATCCTCAAGAACCGCGCCGAGATCCTGGAGGAGGGCGATTGGGCCCTCCACGCCGAGAGCTTCACGCTCGCCCGCCCGGTCGTGATCCGGCTGCTCACCTACGTGCGCATCCCGCGCGACGCCCACCGGCGCAAGATCACCCGCCGGGCCGTGTTCGCCCGTGACCGCTGGACCTGCCAGTACTGCGGGCACGAGCGCGTGAACCTGACCGTCGACCACGTGATCCCGCGCTCCAAGGGCGGCGGCTCGACCTGGGAGAACATCGTCACCTGCTGCGGCCCGTGCAACCGACGCAAGGGGGACAGGCTCCCCCGCCAGGCGAACATGGTTCCGAAGTCGTCGCCGAAGGCCCCGTCGGCCACGATCTTCGTGCACGTGGCGGCGCCCACGATCCCGGCCGTGTGGGAGCAATACCTGGTGGTCAGGTAGTGGAGGACCGGCCGGCGCGGGTCAGCGACCTGCGCGGCCTGCGGCGCTGGCTGCTCGTGGCGGCGGTGTGGGCCACCGCCGCCACCGCCATCGCGGTGATCGCTCTCATCGCCGCCAGGGACGCTCGCGAGGACAACTCCGAGGCGGGGCGCCAGAGCGCGCGGACGGCGGGCCAGATCAGCGCCGCCCAGCGCGCGCTGGACCGGCGCCTCGACACGATCGAGAGCCGTCTCGACGACGTGGCGAGCGCGGACGACGTGTCCGGCCTGTCCGACCGCCTGGAGCGCCTTGAGGGCGCCGACGGCGAGGCCACGGACCAACTCGACGAACTGACCACGTCGGTCGACGACCTGGAGACGCGAGTGGAGGAGTTGGAGGAGAGCGCCGCGGACTCCGCGGCGGGCGACGAGGCCGCGCCCTAGAGGCGGTCGCGAACCCAGTTCGCGGTGAGCTCGACCACCTCGTCGAAGCGGTTGTAGGGGATGTAGTGGTCTCCGCCCAGGAGAATCCGCAGCTTGCAGCTCACGTCGGCTTCCCTGGCTGCCGCGCAGACCGCCTCGGAGCTGGCGACGGGCACCGTGGTGTCGGCGTCGCCGTGCACGAGCAGCAGAGGAGCATCGCCGCGCTCGATGCCCTCAGGATCGACCAGGCCCCCGGAGAAGCCGATCGCCCCGCGCACGCGCGACGAGTAGCCGGGGTTGCCGCTGCGGCCGGGATCCTCACGGCTGACCGCCACCTCGAGCGCCGTGTAGGCGCCCGCCGAGTGGCCGCCGATGAAGATCCGCCGTGGATCGATGTTCAGGAGCTTGGCGCGGCGGCGAAACCAGCGGACCGCGGCCTGGGCGTCGTGCTGAGCCGCGCGAGCCGCGGCCGCGTACCCCACCTCGCCCAGCCGGTCGCCGGCCAGGCGGTAGGTGATCGTCGCCGAGACGTAGCCGCGCTCGGCAAAGGCGCTCGCGTAGTTGGACATGTAGCCGCGCTCACCGAACGTGAAGCCGCCGCCGTGCACCCAGATAACGACCGCGCGCGGCTTGTCGCGCTTGGGCGGGCGATAGAGGTCGAGCTCGAGGGCCTGTCGCTGGCCGGCGAAGCCCACGGCGCTGCCGTACTTCACCCCGAGCTTCTCGCTCACAGCGGCCTGTGCGGCCGATGGCGCGGCAAGGGCCAGCAGCCCGACGGATAGGAGAAGAGCGCGGCGCATCCCGGGCCGACAATAGACGAGGGGCGCCCCGTACAGGACGCCCCTCGTTGTTTACATTGCTGGACTTGGGCCGGCTTCGAGAACTACGACCGGAGGGACCACTACCGGTCCTCAGCCGCCGACGGTGTACGGGTTGGACTCCGCTAGATCGCCTTCGCGACGGGGCCCAGCACCGATCTAGTAGCCGGACACCTCCAGGGTCCCGCAAGAACTGTCACTCAACTTCGGACCACCTCCTTTCCCTGGTAAGACAATTGAAGCAGACTCGGCGGAGGAGGTCGCGGTGACCGAACGCAGCACCGTGGTGTTCTTTCCCGAGAGCGCCTACGGACCCACCAACAACTGCATCGGCATCGGCGACGTGCTGCGCCGCCGCGGCCACCGGGTCGTCTTCATCATCGAGGAGTCCTTCAAGGGGGCGCTCGAGGAGAAGGGCTTCGAGGAGCGTCTCATGCGCCTCACGCCGCCGGCCGAGGCCGACGAGGACCCGGGGCAGTTCTGGAAGGACTTCATCCGCGAAACGGCGCCGGTGTTCCGCACCCCGACCATCGATCAGCTCGAGGGCTTCATCCGCCCCACCTTCGAAGCCCTGGTCGACGGCGCGAGGTACGTGGACGAGCGCCTCGTGGAGATCATCGACGAGCTCGCCCCGGACGTTCTGGTGCAGGACAACGTGGTGAGCTTTCCCGCCCTTTCCGCCTGCGGGCTCCCGTGGGTGCGGATCGTGTCCTGCAACCCGGCGGAGCTCAAGGACCCGGCGGTCCCGCCAACCTTCTCGGGCTATCCGGCCTCGGATCGCTCGAGCTGGGAGGCCTACCGCGCGGAGTTCGCGCGATCGCACGCGGATCTACACGCCGGCTTCGACGCCTTCTGCCGCGAGCGCGGCGCTCCGGGCCTGCCCGAGCTCGAGTTCATCCACGAGTCGCCCTGGCTGAACCTCTGGATCTACCCGCACGAGGTCGACTACCGGCGCGAACATCCGCTCGGCCCGACGTGGCACAACCTCGAGGCGAGCGTGCGCGCCACCGACGCGGACTGGGCCCTGCCCGAGCGGCTGGCCTCGTCCGCCGGCCCGCTCGTCTATCTCAGCCTGGGATCGCTGGCCTCCGGCGACGTCGAGCTGATGCAGGGCCTGATCCGCTCGCTCGCGGAGCCCTCCCTGCGCGTGATCGTCTCGATGGGTCCGCAGCACGAGGAGCTGGAGCTCGCGCCCAACATGACCGGGGCCGAGTTCCTGCCTCAGGCGTCGATCCTGCCCCAGGTCGACCTGGTGATCACCCACGGCGGCAACAACACCGTGACCGAGTCGCTGTTCTACGGCAAGCCGATGGTGGTGCTGCCCGTGTTCTGGGACCAGTACGACAACGCGCAGCGCATCCACGAGACGGGATTCGGCATTCGCCTCGACACCTACGGCCACGAACCGGCCGAGCTGGCCCAGGCCATCGACAGCCTCCTCGGCGACCCCGTACTGCGAGGTCGACTGGACGCGCTGTCGGAGCGGCTCCAGAGCGCACCGGGCACGGTCCGCGCGGCCGACCTGATCGAGGGGGTGGCGCGGGGGTCCTAGCCCTCGGGGGCGGCCTCGTCCGGGGGCTCCGGGAGCGCCTCGGCGACGGGGGCCGCCGTGTCGGCGGAGGCCTCGACCACGAGCGCCACGGCGCTGACGACGTCGTCCTCGCGCAGGTTCATCACCCGCACGCCCTGGGCGGGGCGTCCCTGCTTCGAGATTCCCTTCACGCCCGTGCGCTGGACCATCCCGTTCTGGGAGATGAAGACGAGCTCCTGGTGCTCGCGCACCACGAGGGCGCCGGCCAGGCCCCCCTTGGTTTCGGTCAGGCCGATGGTCTTGACCCCCATCGTGCCCCGGCCCTTGATCGGGTACTCCTCGATCGGCGTCCGCTTGCCGTAGCCCGCGTCGGTGACCACGAGCAGCTCGGTGTCGGGGCGCACCACGTCCATGGCCAGGACGCGGTTGTCGCCCCGGGAGACGTTCATGCCGCGCACGCCCGCGGTGTCGCGGCCCATCGACCGGGCCGCGTTCTCGCTGAAGCGCGCCGCCTGGCCCGAGCGCGAGACGATGATGATGTCGTCGTCGCCGCTGGTCCGGCGCACGGCCACGAGCTCGTCGTCGTCGCGGATCTTGATGGCGATGATGCCGTCGGCCTTGATCGGCGTGTTGTAGGCCAGGAACTCGGTCTTCTTGATCATGCCCTTGCGGGTGGCGAACACCAGGTACTTGCCCTCCCGGAAGTCGCGCGTCGAGAGGACGGCCTGCACCCGCTCGCCGTCGCGCAGCGGCAGCACGTTGACCAGGGCGCGGCCCTTCGAGGTGCGTTGCGCCTCGGGCAGCTCATACACCTTCTGGCGGTAGACCTTGCCGCGGTTGGTGAAGAAGAGCAGGAAGTCGTGGGACGAGCACACGAAGAGGTGCTCGATGTAGTCGTCCTCCTTGGTGTCCATCCCGATCACGCCCATGCCGCCGCGCTTCTGCTGGCGGTAGGTGGTGAGGGGCAGGCGCTTGATGTAGCCCGAGTGGGTGATCGAGATGACCATCTGCTCGTCGGCGATCAGGTCCTCGATGTCGATCTCGTCCTCGGAGTGCGTGATCTGGGTGCGCCGGTCGTCGCCGTAGCGCCCCTTGATCTCCAGCAGCTCCTCCTTGATCAGGCCCATCACCCTCGCCTCGTCGCCGAGGATCTCGCGGAGCTCCTTGATGCGCTCGAGGATGTCGGCGTGCTCCTGGCGGACCTTGTCGGCCTCGAGCGCCGTGAGGCGGGCGAGGCGCATGTCGAGGATCGCCTGGGCCTGAATCCGCGACAGCTCGAAGCGCTCGATCAGCCCGTCACGTGCGGTCTCGGGATCGCTCGAGCCGCGGATCAGCTCGATCACCGCGTCGATGTCCGAGATGGCGATGAGCAGGCCCTCGAGGATGTGCAGGCGCGCCTCGCGCTCGCGCAGCTCGTGCTTGGTGCGGCGGACGATCACGTCGCGCTGGTGGTCGACGTAGTTCTTGACCATCGGCAGCAGGCCGAGCGTGCGCGGCACGTTGTCGACGAGGGCGACCATGTTCACGCCGAAGGTGGTCTGCAACTGAGTGTGCTTGTAGAGCTTGTTGAGAGCGACCTTGGGAATGACGTCGCGCTTGAGCTCGACGACGAGGCGGATGCCCTGCCGGTCGGACTCGTCGCGCAGGTCGGAGATCTCCTTGATGCGCCCGTTCTGGACCTGCTCGGCGATCTTCTTGATCAGTCCCGACTCGTCACCCCGGCCGTCGCCCTTGGACACCTGGTAGGGCATCTCGGTGATGATGATGCGCTCCTTGCCCCGCTCCATCGGCTCGATGTGGGCCTTCCCGCGCACGACCACGCGCCCGCGGCCTGTCTCGTAGGCCTCGCGAATGCCGGAGTGGCCGACGATGATGCCGCCGGTCGGGAAGTCCGGTCCCCTGATGTGCCTCATGAGCCCGTCGAGCTCGATGTTGGGGTCGTCGATGTACGCCACGGTCGCGTCGATGGCCTCGCGCAGGTTGTGCGGAGGGATGTTGGTGGCCATGCCGACCGCGATGCCGGAGGCGCCGTTGACCAGCAGGTTCGGGAAGCGCGCCGGCAGAACGAGCGGCTCCTGGCGCGACTCGTCGTAGTTGGGCCCGAAGTCGACGGTGTCCGCGTCGATGTCGCGCAGCATCTCGGTGGCGAGGCGAGAGAGACGCGCCTCGGTGTAGCGCATGGCCGCCGGTGGATCGTTGTCGATCGAGCCGAAGTTGCCCTGCGGCTCCACCAGCGGGTAGCGCATCGCGAAGTCCTGGCCGAGGCGGACCAGGGTGTCGTAGATCGCGGAGTCGCCGTGGGGATGGAACTGGCCCATCACGTCGCCGACCACGCGCGAGGCCTTGCGGAAGGGGCGGTTGGGCTGCAACCCGGCCTCGTGCATCGAGAACAGCACGCGCCGGTGCACCGGCTTGAGCCCGTCGCGCACGTCGGGCAGCGCTCGGCCCACGATCACGCTCATCGCGTAGTCGAGGTAGGAGGAGCGCATCTCCTCCTCGAGCCCGCGTGGCTCGATGTTCCCGCCGGTCAGCTGGTCGATAGACATTGGCGCTCCCCTAGACGTCCAGGTTGGTGACTTCGCGCGCGTGGGCCTCGATGAACTCGCGCCGCGGCTCCACCGCGTCGCCCATCAGCATCGAGAACACCTGATCCGCGCCGGCCGCATCGTCGATGGTCACGAGCTGCAGGGTGCGCCGCTCCGGATCCATCGTGGTCTCGAAAAGCTGGTCGGCGTTCATCTCCCCAAGGCCCTTGAAGCGCTGCAGGGGCACGCCGTCGCGGGCCACCTCGAGCACCTTGGTGCGCAGCTCCTCGAAGGACAGTGCCCGCGCCTCGCGCTTGCCGTGAACGATGTCGAAGGGCGGCGTGCCGGCCAGGCCCTCGAGCTCCTTGTGGATCTTCACGAAGCCCGCGTATTCCGGTCTGGCGAACATCGCCCGGGAGAGCCGGTAGGTCTGGGCGCTGCCCGTCTGCTTCTCGACCACGCGGGCGACCAGTTCCATGGCGTCCTCGGAGATGAGCTCCGTGTCGTAGGGCTCACCGGCGTGATCAGCGCCCTCGAGCAGCGCGATGACGGCCTGGGGGTCGATCGCCCCCTCGTCGAGGATGTTGGACTCCTCGAGGAAGGTGATCGTGTCGTTGCCGTACTCGGCCCGCAGTGCGGCGGCCCAGCCCTCGTACTGCTTGAGCAGCCGCCCGTACTTCTGCCAGCGCGCGTGGGTGAAGCTGAAGGCCACGCCGCCGCGGTCGCGCAGCTGCATGGTCTCGAGCTTGTCGCGCAGCAGCACCTCCTCCAGCTCGGACTCCTTCTCGATGTAGACGTCCTGCTTGCCGGACTTGATCTTGTAGAGCGGCGGCTTGGCCAGATAGACGTAGCCCGCGTCGATCAACTCGGGCATCTCGCGGAAGATGAGCGTGAGCACCAGCGTTCGGATGTGCGCTCCGTCCACGTCGGCGTCGCACATGATCACGCACTTGTGGTAGCGCGCCTTCTCGATGTCGAACTCCTCGCGGATGCCCGTGCCGATGGCCGTGATCAGCGCGCGAACCTCCTTGTTGGAGAGCACCTTGTCGATCCGGTTCTTCTCCGCGTTGATGATCTTGCCGCGCAGCGGCAGGATGGCCTGTGTGTTGCGGTCGCGGCCCTGCTTGGCCGAGCCGCCGGCGGAATCGCCCTCGACGATGAAGATCTCGGCCAGCGCGGGGTCGCGCACCGAGCAGTCGGCGAGCTTGCCGGGCAGGGTCGAGTTCTCGAGCGCCGACTTGCGCCGCGTGAGGTCGCGCGCCTTGCGCGCCGCTTCGCGAGCACGGGCCGCCGACACCGACTTGGTGACGATGCGCCGGGCCTCGGCGGGGTTCTCCTCGAGGAACTCGGCCAGGCCCCTGTTCACGGCCGCCTGGACGAAGCCCTCGATCGGGGGATTGCCGAGCTTGGTCTTGGTCTGACCCTCGAACTGGGGATCGGCGATCTTCACCGAGATGATCGCGGTGAGCCCCTCGCGCACGTCCTCGCCGGTGAGGTTCGGGTCCTTCTCCTTGAGATCGCCCTTCTGGCGCGCGTGCGCGTTGAGCGTGCGGGTCAGTGCAGAGCGAAAGCCCGACAGGTGCGTGCCGCCCTCGTGGGTGTTGATGTTGTTGGCGAAGGAGAGCAGCGCCTCCTGGTAGGAGTCGTTCCACTGCAGGGCGACCTCGACCTCGCCCACGTCGCTCGACTCCTCCATGTAGACGACCTTCTGATGCAGCGGCGCGCGCGTGCCCTGGCTGTGGAGGTAGTTGACGAAGTCGACGATGCCGCCGTCGTACTGGAAGCTCGTCTCGAAACGCTCGCCACGCTCGTCCCTGAAGTCGATGCGCAGGCCCTTGGTGAGGAAGGCCATCTCGCGGAAGCGCTGCTCGAGCACCGTGCGGTCGTACTCGATCGTCTCGAAGATCTCGAGATCGGGAAGGAACGTGACGCTGGTGCCGCGCCGGTCGGTCTTCTCGCCCTTGGTCAGCTCGGTCGTGGGCTTGCCGCGCTCGTAGGACTGCTTGTGCTCGAAGCCGTCGCGCCACACGGTGAGGTGCAGCCACTCGGAGAGGGCGTTGACCACCGAGACCCCGACGCCGTGCAGCCCGCCGGAGACCTTGTAGCCGCCGCCGTCGCCGAACTTCCCGCCCGCGTGGAGAACGGTCAGCACGACCTCCGCGGCGGGGCGGCCCTCCTTCTCGTGCATGTCGACGGGGATGCCGCGCCCGTTGTCGGTGACGGTGACCGAGTTGTCGGGGTGAATCGCGATCTCGACGAAGTCGGCCTCGCCGGCCAGCGCCTCGTCGACCGAGTTGTCCATCACCTCATAGATCAGGTGGTGCAGGCCGCGCGTGCCGGTGGATCCGATGTACATCCCCGGGCGCTTGCGTACGGCCTCGAGGCCCTCGAGAACCGTGATGTCCTGCGCGCCGTAACTGCCGTTGCCTTGCCTGCCCTGCGAGTTGGGCCTACCCCTGTCCGGTGTGTCTGCCAAGCGTTCCTTCCGTCATGAGGGCCGCCCCGAGGCGGCCCGCAACCGTGAAAAACCCCGGCCCCGCGGCGTGGTTGCTCACGGACCGGGGCGTTACATAAGACCGCTGTCTACTTTAGCAGGCTACCCCCCGTGCCGGACAGCTCCGAGCGTTACAAAAGGCCCGCAAATCGCAACGTTTTGGGCAGCCGTCAGCCGCGCTTCGGACCCGAACCGACGATAAACCGCAGGCGGGCCACGGCGCCCTGCGTCAGCCGGGCGTTCAGGCGGGTGCACAGGTCGCCCGCCAGCAGCTCGAGCTCCTGCGCCCAGACGGCCGACTCGCAGGCCACCGTCACGATCCCCTCGCGCTCGGAGACGGGTCGGGCAGAGTCCGCCAGCACCGGCCCCACCACCTCCGGCCAGACGCCCTGGAGCTCGGCCAGCAGGCCGGGCGGGCGTGCCGCCGGCAGCGCCTTGGCCAAGGCCATCTCGAGCGGCCGGGGCGCGAGTCGTCTCACGGCTTGGCCGCCAGCCCCGGCTGCTCGACCGTCCCCCCACTCACGCCGATCAGCTCCGCGTCGCCCGCGCCGGGGACGTGCTCGGCCTCCGTGGCGGTGACCACCGCCTGGCCGCCGTCGCGCAGCAGGCCGGCGAGCAGCTCGCGCCGCTGGGCGTCGAGCTCGGACATCACGTCGTCGAGCAGCATCAGCGGGGCCCGCCCACGGCGGTCGGCCAGGAGCGAGCGCTCGGCGAACAGCAGCGCGAGCAGGGCCGACCGCTGCTGGCCCTGCGAGCCGTAGGCCCGCAATGCGGCTCCGTCGAGGAGGAGCTGCAGCTCGTCGCGGTGCGGGCCGTGCGCGGTGAAGCCGCGCTCGATGTCGGCGTCGCGGCGTTCGGCCAGCTCGCTTGCGAGGCCGTCCGCGTCCGAGGCCGCCGAGCGCGGCCGGTAGCGCAGCTCCGCCCGGCCGGGCAAGCCGAGCCGGCCGGCGAGCTCGGCAAACGGCTGATCCAGCCCGGCCACCGCCTCGGTGCGGTCCTCCATGAGCAGGATCCCCGCACGCGCCAGCTCCGCGTCCCAGGCGTCGAGCGCAGCCGGGCCGGCGTAACGAGCGCGGATGCGGCCGAGAAGCGCGTTGCGCTGCGCGAGCGCTCGCGAATACTCGCTGCGCGTGCCCGCACGAGCGGGCCACAGGGCGGCCGCCAGCTGATCCAGGTGGGCCCGCCGGCCGGAGGGCGGGCCCTTCACGAGCTCGAGCCGTTCGGGCAGGAAGACGCTCACCAGCGGCCGCGCGGCGGTTGTCGACAGGCTGTCGACAAGGCTCCCGTCCACGCGCAGGCGCTTGGGCTCACCGGGCTCGAAGCCCACCTCGATCCGGTGGCTCACGCCCTCGTCGCGCGTGTCGACCTCCACCCGTGTGACCGAAGCCCCGCGGCGGACCAGCTCGCGCTCGTTGGAGGTGCGCGGCGAGCGGGCGGCGCAACCGAAGTAGAGCGCCTCCAGCAGGTTGCTCTTGCCCGCGCCGTTGGGCCCGTGGACCACCGCCAGGCCCGGCGGCAGCCGGAGCTCGAGCGCCTCGTAGTTGCGAAAGTCCCGTGCGCCAAGCCGGCTGACCAGCATCGGTGCTCAGGGCACCTAGACGTTGAGGCGAATCGGCATCACGAGGTAGACGAAGTCCGAGCCCTCGGCGCCCGACTGGATGAGGCCCGGGCGCAGCGGGCTGATCAGCTTGAGCGTGAGCTCCTCCGTCTCAGCGCTCTCCAGCCCTTCGCGAAAGAACTCCGGATTGAAGCCGATCTCGAGCGGTTCGCCCGCGAACGGGATGGGAAGGGACTCGCTGGCCTCGCCCACGTCCGGGGTCTGCGCCGACACGTCGAGCGCACCCTCCGAGAAGCGCAGCCGCAGCGGCGCGTTCTTCTGCGCGAGCAGGCCCACCCGGCGGACCACCTCGAGCAGCTCGTCGCGGCTCACCCGCAGCTCGTGCTCGTAGGACTCGGGCAGCAGCTGCTGGTAGTTCGGAAAGCGCCCCTCGACCAAGCGCGAGGAGAGCATCACGTCATCGACCGTGAACACCACCTGATTCTCGAGAGCGGCCACGCCGATCGTGTCGGACTCGCCGGCGCCGGCCACGCGGCCCAGCTCCTGCAGCGTACGCGCGGGAACGTTGGCCTCGAGCGAGCCCTCCAGCGCTTCGCCCAGCTGGGTCTCCTTGACCGACAGGCGGTAGGAATCGGTGGCCACCATCCGCAGCTCCTGCCCGCTGGCCGTGACCAACACCCCGGTGAGATGCGGGCGGGTCTCGTCGCGCGAAGCGGCGCGCGCCACCCGGGCGATCGTGTCGACGAAAGCGGCCGAGGGAACACGCATGACCCCTTCCTCCGGTACCTGGGGCAGCTTCGGGAAGTCCTCGGGCGGCAACGTGCGCAGGTGGAAGCGCGCCGAGCCGGACACCACCTCGACGTCCTGCTGGGCGCTTCGGTACTCGATCGACAGCTCCTCGGCCGGCAGCGACCGGACCACGTCCAGAAGCAGGCGCCCGGGCACCACGGCCTGGCCGGGCGTGGAGCCGGCCGCGTCGACCGTCACCCGCACGCCGAGCTCCATATCGGTGGCCTCGAGCTCGGCCCGGCTCTCGTCGACTCGGATCAGCACCCCCGCCAGGGTCTGGATCGCGCTGCGAGTAGAGGCGCCTCGTACGGCGATGCCGAGCTTCGCGAGGAATGTTTCACGGGAAACGGTGAGCTTCAACGTCCTCTACCTGACCTTGGAGTAGTAGGTGCTGTGGATAAGTCGACAGCGCGGTGGATTTGGCTTGCCGAAGGGAAACGGGCTGTGGATTGTCGCAGCGATATCGGAGGGCATGTGGCGGATCGCCTCGCGTCAAGCCCGGACGCCGAGTTGACGGCGCAGGTTGTCGACCGCCTTGCGCACAGCCTCGTCGGTGCGCATGGTGGCGCTGACGCGGTTGACGGCGTGGAGAACGGTGGTGTGGTTTCGGCCACCGATGCCGCGACCGATCTCGGGGAGGCTGTGATCGGTGAGCTCACGTGCGAGATACATCGCGACCTGGCGGGCCGTGGCGACTGCCGGGCGGCGGTCGCGGGCCAGCAGCGATGCTCGCTCTACCCCGAACTCGAGGGCCGCGGCGTCGAGGATCTCCGAGAGTCCACACGAGGCCGCGGCGCCGTCCTCGCCGAGCTTTCGCAGTACGTGCCGTACGAGACTCGGGGTGGCGGGCTCGTCCTTCAGGGAGGCGTAGGCCACCACCCGGATCAGGGCACCCTCCAGGGCGCGTACGCTGCTGGTAACCCGGCCGGCGATCTCGTCGAGCACCTCGTCGGACACCAGCACTCCGTCGACGTGGGCGCGCTTGGCCAGGATCGCCCGGCGCGCATCGGCGGGCGGATGCTCGAGCTCGACCACGAGGCCGGAGCGAAAGCGCTCGGCCAGGCGGGCTTCGAGATCCGGCAGCTCGTCGGGAGGGCGGTCGGAGGTGATCACCAGCTGGCGGCCCGAGTCGAGCAGCGCGTTGAAGGTGTGAAAGAACTCCTCGCGGGTCTTGGTGCGCCCGGCCAGGAACTGGACGTCGTCGATCAAGACCACGTCCGCTCCCCGGAAGCTGTCCTTGAAATCGCCGGTGCGGCGCTCTCGTACGGCGTCGACGAACTCGGTCGTGAACTCCTCGACGGTCGCGTAGCGCACCCGTAGCCCCGACCCGAAGCGCCCCACGTAGTTGCCGACGGCGTGCAGGAGGTGGGTCTTGCCGAGCCCGGGCGGACCGTGCAGGAAGAGCGGGTTGTAGGCCTGGGCGGGGAGCTCGGCCACGGCCAGCGCCGCCGCGTGAGCGAAGTGGTTGCCCTCGCCGATGACGAACTGGTCGAAGGTGTACTTCGGGTTCAGCCGGGTCTGGGAGGGCTCCGGCGAGGGTTGCTCCTGCGGAGTGTCCGGGGCGGCGTCGCCGGCGGCCCAAGCCGGGCCGACGATCTCGACCACGGCGCGCGGGTCGAAGCGCGCCACGGCGGCCTGGCGCAGCAGGGGCAGATAGCGCTCGCTGACCGAGGTCCGAATGTGCTCCGGCGCCCGGACGTAGAGCGCGTTGCCGTGTATGGCGGCCAGATCGAGCGGCTCGATCCAGATGTGGAACTTGAACTCCGGGGTGACTCGCCGGAGCTCGTCACGGATGTCGTTCCAGATCTCGTCGGGGGGTGCGGGCAAGGGCGGTCGAGGCCCTCCCGGGGGGGCCTGAGAAGCGCGGGCGCTAGGGGGAGAGGGACTGAACGGATCACCCTCGGACCGCCGAGAATACAGAGGGGTCCGTGACGCCGCGCCGCACCGGGACGGCCTTCCCCGCATCGAGCGGGAAAAGCTTCCGCGGTGGTCGTGTACCCTCCTCCATCCCGGCCGCAAGCCGCGAATGGCACCCAGATGAAGCGCACCTACCAGCCCAAGAAGCGCAAGCGCGCCCGCACGCACGGGTTTCGCGCGCGTATGCAGACGCGCGCAGGCCGCGACGTGCTCAGGCGCCGCCGGCACAAAGGTCGCAAGCGGCTCACCCCGTAGGTTCGATGGCCGAGCGCCCGCGCCGCAAGCGCCGCCGGCTGTCGCGCAGCGGCGAGTTCGAGCGCGTGTACCGGGAGGGCCGCTCGCACGCCAACCGGCACCTCGTGGTCTACGCCTTTCCCCGCACCGACGAGGACCGTGAGCCGCGGCTCGGGGTCTCGGTGGGGCGCAAGCTCGGCGGCGCGGTGGAGCGCAACCGGATGAAGCGGTTGCTGCGCGAGGCGTTCTGGGCCGGCGCGGATGACCTGCAGCCCGGCCACGACTTCGTGATCGTGGCCCGTCCCGCCGCCGGCGAGCTGGCGGGGAAGGGCGGAGAGCGCGCCGTCGGGGACGCTCTGCGCGCCGTCCTCACCGAGGCCGGGCTCGCGCGCGTGCGGGAGGAAGGCACGTGAGCCGGCTGCGCGTGGCCGCGACCGCTCCGATCCGCTTCTACCAGCGGGCGATCTCGCCCGCTCTGCCCGCCCGCTGCAAGTACCATCCCTCGTGCTCGCAGTACGCCGTGACGGCGGTGCGTCGCTACGGTGTGATGCGCGGGGTCGTGCTCGCCGCGTGGCGCCTGCTGCGGTGCAATCCCTGGAGTCACGGCGGCGTGGACTTCGTGGAGGACCAGAAGCTGTTTCGCCGCCGACCCGAGCCTCGGACCTAACTCATGTTCAGCGCCTTCAACCCGATTCAGCCGATCACGGACGCCTGTCAGTGGACGCTGGAGTTCTGGCACGACCTGATCGGCAACTTCGAGGGCTCGTGGGGCTGGTCGATCATCCTGCTTACCTTCACCGTCCGGATCTTCATCCTGCCGCTCACGTTCAAGGGCGTGAAGTCGATGCAGCGGCTGCAGACGTTCCAGCCCGAGATCAAGAAGATCCAGGAGCGTTACAAGGGCGACAAGCAGCGCATGAACCAGGAGGTCATGGCCTTCTACCAGCGCGAGAAGGTCAATCCGCTGGGGTCGTGCCTGCCGCTGATCCTGCAGATCCCGTTCTTCATCGCGCTGTTCCAGCTCCTGCGGTCGGACCCGTTCAAGGCGGACATCGCCGACAACCCGGGCTTCTACTTCATCGACAACCTGGCCGAGAAGGTGACCGAACCCTTCCTGCTCGGCGTGTTGATCGTCCTCTACGTCGGCACCCAGCTGGCGGCCAGCCTGGTCACCGCGATCAGCGCGGATCCCACTCAGCGGCGGATCATGCTCGCGCTGCCCTTCGTGTTCGTGATCTTCATCGTCAACTTCGAAGCCGGCCTGATCGTCTACTGGATCACGACCAACGTCTGGACCATCGGCCAGCAGCTGCTCGTGAAGAAGCTCTATCCCAAGCCCGTGCCCGTCACCGCGGGCGAGGACGAGCCGGCGGCCCCGGCGCGCGGCAAGCCGGCGGCCAAACCCGCCGGCGCCGCGGCTCTCACCGACGGCGCGCCGAAGGGCGACGATGCCGACGGCGCTACAAGGTCAAGTCGCGCAAGGGCAAGGGAACGGCCAAGGCGGCCGACGGCGACGGAGCGGCTGCGACGAGCGCCGGGAACGGCGCCCGGGCCAAGCCCCCGCCCTCGCCGCGCAAGAAGAAGAAGCGGTCCGGGCGACGGCGATGAGCGACGACGTTCGCGACGCCGGCCTCAGCGCCGAGGGCGCGGGCGACAGCCTGGGGGAGGCGAAGTGGGCCGCCATGAAGGAGCTCGAGCCCCGCTTCCCCGGGATCACGGCCGAGTGCGTGCAGTTCGAGGTCCTGTCCGAGGCCGCCGGAGCGGAGGCGCGGGTGCGCGCCGAGGTGGACGAGGACGCCTGGCGCGCGGCCGCGGAGCTGATACCGGAAGAGCCGGCCGAGCGCGTCCGTGCGCTGGTGGGCCGGATCGTGCATGCGGTGGGCCTGCGAGCGACGGTCGACATCGAGGAGGGCCCGGACGAGATCCGCGCCACCGTGAACGGCGAGGACCTCGGCCTGCTCATCGGCAAGCATGGCGCCACGATCGACGCGGTGCAGCACCTCGCCTTCCGGGCGGCGTTCCGGGGGCGCGAGTCGCGCAAGCAGGTGACGGTCGACGCCGCCGGCTACCGGGACCGCCGCGAGGCCGCGCTGCACCGCATGGCCGACCGTGCCGCCGCGGAGGCGCTGCGCTACGAGCGCGCCGTCGAGCTCGAGCCGATGCGCGCGCCCGAGCGCAAGATCGTCCACACGTACCTCAGCGAGCGCAGCGACGTGGCCACCCACTCGGAGGGCGACGAGCCCGATCGCCGGCTGGTCGTGAGCCCGGCCGCATTCGGCGAGAGCTGAGCGTTTCACGGGAAACGAGGTCGGATCGCCGCTACGAGCTCCTGCTCGAGGCCCTTTCGGCGGAGCCCGACCCCCACACCACCGTCAGCGACCCTGCCCGGGCGCGGGACGTTCACCTGGCGGACAGTCTCAGCGGCCTGGAGGTGCCCGATCTCGCGCGCGCGAGGCGGATCGCCGACCTGGGCGCCGGGGCGGGCTTTCCCGGCCTGCCGCTGGCCATCGCGCTCCCGGGCGCGAAGGTCGACCTGATCGAGTCCGCGGGGCGCAAGACGGCCGTGATCGACCGACTCATCCAGGCGGCCAAGGTCGATAACGCGCGCAGCGTTACGGCACGTGCCGAGGACTGGGCGGCGGTCGTGCCCGAGCTCGGCGGGGGGCGCGAGGCCTACGACGCGGTCACCGCCCGGGCTGTGGCGTCGCTGGCGGTGTTGGCTGAGTACGCCGCGCCACTGCTGCGCGATGGCGGAGTGCTGGTGGCGTGGAAGGGGAAGCTCGGCGCCGACGAACTGCAGCGGGGGAGGGGGGCGGCGGCCGAGCTGGGGATGACGCTTGAGGACGAGCTGCGGGTCGAGCCGTTCGAGGGCGCGCGCGATCGCCGGCTCGTCGTGCTCCGCAAGGTGTCGCCCACACCGGGCCGCTTCCCGCGGCGGCCGGGCATGGCCGCCAAGCGCCCATTGGGCCTGTGAGGAGGAATCCCAGGTTCGGAGGCGAACCAACCGAGTAGGGCAGCACGGCCGCCTTCCGACCGGCCCGAACCGTAGCTTGGACCTCGATGGGGACCGTAATCGCAGTCACCAATCAGAAGGGCGGGGTGGGCAAGACCACCACCACCGTCAACCTCGGCGCGTCCATTGCCGACGCGGGTTATCCCACGCTCTTGGTCGACCTCGATCCCCAGTGCAACGCCACGGTCGCGCTCGGGCTTCCCAAGGGCGAGAGCCCCAACGTGTACGAGTGCCTGTCGGGGGACACGACGCTGACCGATGCCGCCCTGCCGACCGGCGTGGAGCACCTCGACATCGTTCCCTCCACGCCCGAGCTCGCCGGCGCCAACGTCGAGCTGCCGCGCATCGCGGGCTCGGAGGGCATCCTGCGCAGCCGGCTCGGCTCGGTGCGCGACCGCTACCTGTTCACGCTCTTCGACTGCCCGCCCTCCCTGGGCCCGCTCACGGTCAACGCCCTCGTGGCCGCCGACAAGGTGATCGTGCCGGTTCAGACCGAGTACTTCGCGCTCGAGGGGCTGGCCCAGCTGCTGGACACGCTCTCGCTCATCCAGCGCGAGCTCAACCCGCGCCTGACCGTGGCGGGCATGATCCTCACGATGCACGACGGGCGCACGCGGCTCGCGCGCGACGTCGAGCGTGAGGTGCGCGAGCACTTCCCCGAGCTCGTGTTCGAGACGGTGGTGCCCCGCAACGTCCGGCTGGGCGAGGCGCCGAGCTTCGGGGTGCCCATCCTCCAGCACGCCCCCCACAGCGCCGGCAGCGCGGCCTACCTGAAGCTGGCCCGCGAGGTGGCCGCCCGTGGCTGACGACCGCCGCGGCATGGGCCGCGGGCTCGCCGCCATCCTGCCGCAGGGCAGCAAGGTCGGCGAGGGCATGCGCGAGGTCCCCGTCGATTTGATCGCGCCCAACCCGCGCCAGCCGCGCCGCTCCTTCGACGAGGACAAGCTCGGCGAGCTGGCCGAGTCGATCCGCGCTCGCGGGGTGCTGCAGCCGATCGTCGTAACGCCTCTGGCCGGGGGGCGCTTCGAGCTCATCGCCGGCGAGCGCAGGCTGCGTGCCGCGCGCATGGCGGAGCTCGACGCCATTCCCGCGATCATCCGGGACACCGAGGACTGGGAGCGTCTCGATCTCGCCCTGGCCGAGAACATGGCTCGCCAGGACCTCAACGCCGTCGAGGAGGCGCGCGCCTGCGCGATGCTCGTGGACGACCTCGGGCTCACCAAGCAGGAGGTGGGCCGGCGGGTCGGACGCAGCCGCGTGGCCATCTCCAACCTCGTACGGCTGCTCGACCTGCCCGAGGAGACCCTCGAGCTGATCGAGGACGGTCATCTGAGCGAGGGGCACGGGCGGGCGATCCTGCTGTGCAAGGACCACGGCGAGCGGCGTTCCCTGGGCTTCGCGGCGCGCGACGGGGCGTGGTCGGTGCGCGAGACCGAGCAGCGCGCGCGGGAGGCCGAGCAGGACGAGCCGGCGCCCGCGGCGCCGCGCGTGATCCACCCGGACCTCGCCGAGGCGCTGGCCGCGGCCGAGGACGCCCTCGCGACCGTGTTCGGGCGCGAGGTGAAGGCCCGCGCGAAGGGCGAGCGCTGCGTGGTCGAGATCGAGTTCGCCACCCCGGCCGAGGCCATCGAGACGGCCCGCTTCATACTCGCCCGAGACGCCCGGCGAGCGGCCTGACCAGCGCTACAATCGCCCTCTCTGCGATCGATAAGCTCGGGCGCGAGGGCGATTAGCTCAGCCGGTTAGAGCGCGTCTCTGATAAGGACGAGGTCCCTGGTTCGAGTCCAGGATCGCCCATGACATGCAGGAGATGGTCATTTACGGGGTCAGCTTCGACATGGTCGGCAAACAGCCGATCGTGCTCCTGAAGACCCGCGACGGCAACAAGTTCCTCCCCATCTGGATCGGGCATCCGGAAGCGGCCGCCATCCTGATGAAGCTCCAGGGTGCCAACACGCCGCGCCCCATGACCCACGACCTCATCAGCGAGATGCTGACCGAGCTCGACGTGTCCTGCAGCCGCGTCTCGGTGACCGAGCTGCGCGAGAACACCTTCTACGCCGAGGTGACGCTCCAGCTCAACGGCCGCGAGATCCCGATCGACTCGCGCCCCTCCGACGCCCTGGCGCTCGCGGTGCGCACCGGCGCGCCCATCTTCGCCGCCGAGGACGTGATCTCCGAGTCCGCGATCGAGTTCGAACACGAGGTCGAGGACACCGAGGAGGTCGTCGAGAAGTTCAAGGACTTCCTCGACAACGTCACGCCCGAGGACTTCGCGAGCGAAGAAGACGAAGAGGACGAGGAAGAGGACGAGGACCCGAAGTAGGTCTCAGGCCGCGGTCGGCTCGAGCGCGAGCTCCACGATCCTCTCGACAAGGGCGTCGAAGGAAATGCCCGCCGCCTCGGCAGCCTGGGGGAGCAGGCTGGTATCCGTGAGACCCGGGATGGGGTTGGCCTCGAGCACCGTGAGCCCGCCGGCGCCGAGCATCAGGTCGACCCGCGCGAAGGCGTTGCAGCCCAGCAGCCTGTAGGTGGCGAGCGCCAGGTCATGGGCCTCTTCGGTGAGGCCGTCCGGAAGCTCGGCGGGGCACGTGAACCTGGTGCGGCCGATCTCGTATCGGGCCTGGAAGTCGTAGAAGGCGTCGCCCTGGGGCACGGCCTCGACCACGGGCAGCGGCTCGCCGTCGAGGATCGACACCGCGAGGTCGCGGCCATCGACGTGCCGCTCCAAGAGGACCTTCGAGTCGTAGGAGAAGGCGGACACGAGCGCGGCCGGGAGATCGGCCGCCGACCGCGCGAACTTGATCCCGAGCGCCGAGCCCTGGCTCGAGGGCTTGACCACGATCGGGAACTCGAGCCGCTCCTCGATCGCGCCGAGCGCCTCGGCCGCTCCGAGCTCGCGGAAGGCGGTCTCGTTGAACGCGAAGAAGTCGGGTGTGGGGATCTCGGCCTCGATCATGAGGTGCTTGGCCAGCACCTTGTCGGTGGCGCGCACGCACGCGAGCACGCCCGAGCCCGTGAACGGGACGCCCAGGATCTCGAGCAGCTCCTGGACCGTGCCGTCCTCGCCGTCGCGCCCGTGCATGGCGATGAAGGCCACGTCGGGCCGCGTGTCCCGGAGGCGCCGGATCAGGTCGAGGCCCACGTCGATGGCGATCGCCTCGTGCCCCAGGCGGCCGAGCGCGTCCTCCACGCGCGCGCCGGAGCGAAGCGACACCTGGCGCTCGAGCGAGCGGCCGCCCTTGAGCACCGCGACCCGGGTCACCGGGCTCGCCGCCGCGCGGCGCCGCGGGTGGGCATCGGCAGGATCTCGGCGCTCTCGCCCTCGTCCTGCTCGGGAAGCCGCACCGCCTCGTGCTCGCCGGTGAGGGTTCCGTAGAGCTCGACCTGCTCGGACACCGCCTCGCCGATACGCCGGACGCCCTCGCGGATGGACTGCTCGTCGCTCCCGGAGAAGTTCAGGCGCATCGCGTTGCGCCCTCGCCCGTCGAGGAAGGCGGCCTCGCCGGGAACGAAGGCCACGTTGTCGCGCAGGGCGCGCGCCAGCAGGTCGGTGGTGTCGATGAAGTCCGGCAGCGTCACCCAGATGAACAGCCCGCCGGACGGCCGCGTCCACTCGGCCTGGGCCGGGAAGTGGTCAGCGAGCGCGTCGAGCATCGTGTCCCGGCGGTCACGGTAGAGCTCGGTGAGCGACTCGACGTAGCCCTCCCACCCCCCCTGCTCGAACCATGCCTGCACCATCAGCTGAGAGAGAGTGGACGTGCACAGGTCCGCGGCCTGCTTGCCCAGGTTGATCTTCTCGAGCACCGGCGGCGGCGCCACCACCCAGCCCAGCCGTATGCCGGGCGAGAGGATCTTCGAGAACGTGCCCAGGTACATCACGTAACCCCTCGCTGCGCGCCCGGCCACGCCGGGCGCTTGCGCCAAGCCACCACCGTCGAGGGCGTGCAGCGGCACCGGGGCGCTGCCTTCGTAGCGCAGCAGCCCGTACGGGTTGTCCTCGAGCACGAGTAGCTCCCGCTCGTGAGCGATCTCGACCAGGCGCCGGCGGCGCGGCGGGGAGAGGGTCACGCCGGCCGGGTTCTGGAAGCTCGGGACCGTGTAGATGAACTTGGGCTTGCGGCCCTCGCGCTCGAGCCGTTCGAGGGTTTCCTCCAGCAGGTCGATGCGCATGCCGTCGGAGTCCATCTCGATCTGCACGACGTCGGCCTGGTAGGCGCAGAACACCGGCACCGCGCCGGGGTAGGTCGGGCCCTCGGCGATCACCACGTCGCCCGGGTCGATCAGCGTCTTGGTCACGAGGTCGATCACCTGCTGCCCGCCGGTGGTGACCAGGGTGTCCTCGTGGTCGGCGTGCATCCCCTCGGCAGCCATCACCGCCGCGATGCAGTCCTTGGTCTCGGGCAGTCCCTCGGTGGGCCCGTACTGCAGGGCCTTTGCGCAGGACTCGCCGGCGATGCGCTGCGCGATGGCCGCGAACGTCTCGGGCGGGAAGGTGCTGGTGTCAGGCAGCCCGCCGGCCAGCGAGATCACCTCCGGGCGGGCCGTGATCGCCATGAGGTCGCGCATCGCGGACGACTTCATCACCGTGGTGCGCGAGGCGAACAGGCCCGCGTAGCGCTCGAGGTCGCGGGAAATGCTCACGAGGAGGCGTCTAGGCTACCGTCTCGACGTGAGCGTCTTTCTCGACACGGGAACAGGCATCGGTCTGGCGGGCGCCACGGGGGTGCGGCCCTACCTGCCGCCGCTCTTGGCCGGGGGTCTCGCCCGCGGCGACATGGGCATCGACTTCGACGGCACCGACTGGCGCTTCCTCGAGTCCACCGGCTTCCTCCTGGCCGTGCTCGCGGTGGGCGTGGTCGCCTACCTCGTCGAGCGCGCGGAGGTGAGCAACCCGCAACCCGACGACGGCAGCGGTCGCCGCAGCGCCATGGAGATCGTGTCCGGGGTGGCCGGGCTCGTGCTCGGGGCCCTGCTGTTCGCCGGCTCGCTGGCGAGCGGCGGCAGCGAGAGCTGGCCGGGCCTCGTGGCCGGGCCCATATGCGCGCTGCTCGGCTGGCGCGCGGTGGGCGGTCTCGTTGAGCGGGCGAGGACCCGGCTCGAGGGGGGCGCGGCGGCGCTTCTCACCGCCTACGCCGACGCGGCGGCGCTGCTGCTCGCCGGCATCGCGATCTTCCTGCCGCCGGTCTCGTTCCTGGCTATCGCGGCCTTCATCTTCCTGCTCGTGGGCGCCCGGCGGCGCGAGGGCGAGAAGTACGCCGGCCTGCGCATCCTGCGCTAGCCCTGGGCCCCGTGTCCGACAGGCCCAAGAAGCTCGTGCTCGCGGTGATCGACTCGCTCAAGCCCGAGGCGCTGGACGCCGCGATCGACGAGGGGCGCGCGCCGGCGCTGGCCGCGCTGCGCGATCGCGGAACCTACATCCGGGACTGCCTGTCGACCTTCCCCTCGGTCACGCCGGTGGCCAGCGCCGCGATTGCCACGGGCTGCGGCCCGGGCGAGCACAACATCCCGTCGATGAACTGGTATCACCGCGGGGAGGAGCGCTACATCGAGTACGGCTCCTCGTTTCCGGCCACGCGCGCGTTCGGCGTGGTGCGCTCGCTCTACGACACCGTCTACAACATGAACATGGCGCACCTCACGCGGGCGCGCAGGACGGTGTTCGAGCACCTCGACGACGCGGGGCTGCGCACGGCGTGCACCACGTGGCTGATCTACCGCGGCCGCACCCGCCACGATCCCTCCGGCACCAGCGTCTACCGGCGCATCGCCGAGGCTGCCCAGTTCCGCCATCCGGTCTACGGCGCGCGCGAGCTGTTCTACGCCGACCTCTTCGACTCGCGCGACACCGGCTGCACCAGCGCGCTCGGCCTGCCCGGCCAGCGCGACCGCCACACAGGTTGCGTGGGGGCCTACCTCGTCGAGCACGACCTCTTCGACTTCCTGCTCTTCTCGCTGCCCGACAACGACACCCATTCGCACAAGGCCGGCCCGGAGGGCCAGGTGATCTCGATCGCCGAGGCCGACCGCGCGCTCGAGCGGATCATGCAGGTGGCCGGCGGCGTCGACGCCTTCCTCGACTCGCACGCCGTGATCGTGATGTCCGATCACTCGCAGACGGCGGTCGAGGACCGCGTGAACCTCTCCGACGTGTTTGCCGAAGCGCGGGTGCTCCTCCCCTCGGATCCCGCTCCGGTCGAGGCGGAGCTGGCGGTGTGCCCGTCGGCCCGGTCGGCGATGGTCTATGTGCTCGACGAATCCCGCAGGGACGACCTGATCGCCGAGGTGGCGCCCACGCTCGCCGCCACCGACGGCGTGGATCTGGTGGCCCACCGAGAGGGCCGCGAGGCGGTGGTGCGCAGCGGCCGCGGCGAGCTGCGCTTCGCCCCCGACGGGCCTCTGCGCGACGTGCGCGGAGGGAGCTGGCGGGTGAACGGCGACCGGGCGGCCCTGGACCTCGCCGTCGAGGGGGCACAGGTAAGCAGCGCCACCTATCCGGACGCCCTGAATCGCCTGTGGTCGGCGCTCAGCTGTCCCCACTCGGGCGATGTGCTGGCGTCGGCGGAGCTCGGGTTCGAGTTCGTGGACTGGGGCGGCTCCGATCACGTGGGCGGCGGCAGCCACGGCTCGTTGCACCGCGAGGACTCCGAGGGAGTGCTCATGCTGTGCGGCGTGGAGGCCGGCGAGCGCGAGCAGTGGGCCCTGACCGACGTGGTTCCGCTGGTGCTCGAGCATTTCCGTCTACCTTCCGCCGCGTGAGCAGGGACATGCACGTGCGTGTGCGCAACGGCATGCGCCGTCCGCACAACTGGATCCAGCTGCTGAAGTTCTGCGCGGTCGGGATGTCGGGCTACGCGGTGAACCTGGCCGTGTTCTACGTCTGCGTCGAGCTGCTCGGCCTGCACTACCTGGTGGCCGCCACACTGGCCTTCATCGTCGCCGTGACCAACAACTTCTGGTGGAACCGCCACTGGACCTTCCGGGCGGGCAGCGGCCGTGCCCGCTTCCAGGCCCCTCGCTTCTTCGCCGTGAGCATCGTCGCCTTCCTGTTCGCCGCCCTGGTGCTCGAGCTGCTGGTCAGCGTCGGAGGGCTGCCCGAGGTGGCGGCCCAGGCGATTGCCGTGGTCGCGGCCACCCCGCTCAACTTCATCGGGAACAAGATGTGGAGCTTCGCGCTCGAGCTCGCGCGGCACTAGTCGCGCTCATGGCCCTGGCGGCGCTGGCCGCGCCGGCCGCCGCGGGCGCGCAGGAGCTGAAGCTGCCGCCGTCGCAGACCGAGCCGCCGCGCGGTTTCGAGCGCAGCGCGGCGGAGGTCAAGCGGATCGCCGGACGCGCCGCGAAGGTGCGGGCCGAACGCGGCCTCGATCCCAGCGCCTACACCCGCGGCCTGGGGCGCTGGCAGGTCAGCTTCTTCCGCGCCAAGCGGGAGATCGTGCAGGTGCACGTGGACGACCGGAGCGGGCGGATCGTCGAGCAGTGGAGCGGCGACCAGGTGGCGTGGCGGATGGCGCGCGGGTACCCCGGCGCCTTCGGGCGCAAGCTCAACGCGCCCTACGTGTGGATCCCGCTGTGCCTGTTCTTCCTGGTGCCCTTCCTCGACTTTCGCCGGCCCCTGCGCCTGCTGCACCTCGACCTGCTCGTGCTGCTGGGCTTCGGCGTGTCCCACGTGTTCTTCAACCGCGGGGAGATCGGGGTGTCCGTGCCGCTCGTCTACCCCGTGCTCCTCTATCTGCTGGCGCGCACGCTGTGGGCCGGCTTTCGGCCGCGGGAGCGCGTGGGCCGGCTGGTCCCGCATCTGCCGCTGGCGTGGCTCGCGGTGCTGCTGGTGTTTCTCGTCACCTTCCGCGTCGGCCTCAACGTGGTCGACTCGAACGTGATCGATGTGGGCTACGCCGGCGTGATCGGCGCCGACCGCATCGTCGACGGCGACGAGCTCTACGGCGACGGCTTCTCCGACGACGTCGAGAAGGGCGACACCTACGGCCCGGTCAACTACCTGCTCTACGTGCCCCTCGAGCAGACGCTGCGGTGGAGCGGGGCGTGGGACGATCTGGCCGCCGCCCACGGCGCGGCGATCGCCTTCGACCTGCTCGCGATCGGCGGCCTGCTGCTGTTGGGCCGCGCCATGCGCGCCGGCCGCGAGGGGAGGACGCTGGGGATGGCGCTGGCCTACGCGTGGGCCGCCTTTCCCTACACGGCCTTCGTGCTCGAGACCAACGCCAACGACACGCTGGTGGCGCTCGCCTGCATCGGAGCGATGCTCGGGTTCACGCTGCGCTCCGGGGGCTTTGCGGGCGTGAGCGTGGGATTGGGCGCGGCGGCGAAGTTCGGGCCGCTGGCGCTCGCTCCCCTCTTCGCCCGCCGCTCGGCGCCGGTATTCGTCCTGGCGCTGGTCGTGACCGTGGTGCTGGCGGTGGCGCCCTTCGTGCCCGACGGCGGCCTGCGCGAGATCTACGACCGAACGATCGGCTACCAGGCCGGGCGGGACTCGCCGTTCAGCGTCTGGGGCCAGGCGGAAGCACTCGACTGGCTCCATACGGCGGTCAAGGCGGCGGCCGCGGCGCTCGCCCTCCTGGTGGCCTTCGTTCCGCGCCGCGCCGGCGAGCGCCAGGTGGCCGCGCTCGCGGCGGCGGTGCTGATCGCTCTACAGCTCACGGCCGTGCACTGGTTCTACCTGTACATCGTGTGGTTCCTGCCGCCGCTGCTGGTGGCGGTGTTCGGCGCCTATCGCGAGGCCGGCACCAGCAGTTGCTCGATGGAGGTGGCGCGCCCCTCGGAGTCGCCCTCCACGAGCACGGCGTTGAGCCAAGGGTCCTCGTCGGAGGTCTCGAAGCGCACGTGGGTGAGCGTCAGGAAGCGCTCGAGCGCCTGCTCGCGCTTGACTCCGATCACGCCGCCGCGCGGCCCGGTCATGCCCACGTCGGTCACGTAGGCGGTGCCGCCCGGCAGCACGCGGGCGTCCGACGTCGGCACATGGGTGTGAGTGCCCACGCAGGCCAGCGCGCGCCCGTCCACGTGCCAGCCCATCGCCACCTTCTCGCTCGTGGCCTCGGCGTGCATGTCCACCAGCACGGCGTCGGCGCGGCCGCGCAGGTCGGCGAGGAGCGCGTCGGCCTCCGCGAAGGGGGAGCGCACCGCGCTCAGGAAGACCTGCCCGGAGAGGTTGATCACGCCCAGGCGCATCCCGCCGGACTCCACGACCGTGTGCCCGCGGCCCGGGCTTCCCTTCGGGTAGTTGGCGGGCCTCACGATGCGCGACTCCTGATCCAGGTACTCGTACACCTCGCGGTGGCGGTAGGCGTGGTTGCCGAGCGTGATGGCGTCGGCGCCCATCTCGAACAGCTCGATCGCCGTCTTTCGGGTGATGCCCACGCCCCCGGCCGCGTTCTCGCCGTTCACCACCACGAAGTCGGGGCGGTGGCGCTCGCGCAGGCCGGGCAGCAGCGCGGCCAGCGTCCGCCGTCCGAGACCGGCCACCACGTCCCCCACGAAAATGAGCTTCATCGCGCCCGATTCTGCCAATCTGGGCGCGGGTGGCGACAGCGACCGAAACCACACTTGCCGCTCATGGGCTGGTCAAGCGCTTCGGAGACCGCGTCGCGCTGCGCGGCGTGACGCTCTCGGCGGGCGCCGGCGAGCTGGTTGCGGTGATCGGCCCCAACGGCGCGGGCAAGACGACATTGCTCTCGATCCTGGCCGGCATCCAGCGCCCGGACGAGGGGACGGTCGAGGTCGGGGAGGGCCGGGTCGGCTGGGTGCCCCAGCAGCCGGCGCTCTACGGCAAGCTGACCGCGCGCGAGAACCTGACCCTCTTCGCCCGCCTCGAGCATTGCCCCGATCCGCGCGCGACGGTCGAGCGCATGCTCGAGCTGACCGGCCTCGACGACCGGGCGGACGATCAGGTGGGGGTGCTCTCCGGCGGCAACCGCCAGCGGGTGAACATCGCGATCGGACTGCTCGCCGAGCCCGAGGTGCTGCTGCTCGACGAGCCGAGCTCGGCGCTCGACCCGCGCCAGCGCGAGCGCCTCTGGGAGTTCATCCTGCGCCTGGCCGGCGAGGGAACCACCGTTCTCTACGCCACCCATCACATACAGGAGGCCGATCGCTACGCGAGCCAGCTGATCGTGCTCGCGGACGGCGAGCGCGTGTTCGCGGGCTCGCCGGGCGAGCTCGAGCGGGCCACCGGCACCACCGGTCTCGACTTCGAGCACGCCTTCGTCGAGTTCCTGCGCCAACAGGGGCACTGAGCGGCGGTGCGCTGGCTGCTGGTCAAGGACCTGCGCATCCTCCAGCGCTCGCCCATGCTGGTGGGCCTGCTGGTGATCTACCCGGTGGTGATCGCGGTGCTGATCGGCTTCGCGCTCTCGCGCGGCCCGGACAAGCCCGAGGTGGCCTTCTACAACGGGCTCTCGGAGGGAGCGACGGTTGAGCTCGGCGGCCAGGAGATCGACCTGACCGAGCAGGGCAGCCGCCTCTTCGACGAGATCGATCCCGTGCCGGCCGAGACCCGCGAGGAGGCGATTCAGAAGGTGCGCGACGGCGAGGTGCTCGGGGCGCTGATCATCCCCGACGATCTCGCCTCGAACCTGCAGTCGACGCTCGAGCCCGGAACGGTGGAGGTGTTCTACAACGCCGAGGACCCGGCCAAGAAGGAGTTCGTGGAGAACACCATCGAGGCTCAGGTCCAGCAGGCCAACGCCGCCTTGACCAAGCGCATCGCCGTCGAGGCGCTCGATCTGCTTCAGCTGATCTCCGACGGCGGCTCCTACAGCTTCCTGGGCCAGGACTTCGACGTGCTCGGCCTGGTGCGCGCCGAGCGCATCCTGACCGAGGCCCGGGAGGAGCTGCCCGCGGGCTCCCCGCAGCGCGACGAGCTCGACCGCGTGCTCGCCTTCAGCGAGCTGGCGCGCGAGAACCTCGCCTTCTCCGACGAGGTGCTCGGGGTGGTGGGCGAGCCGATCCAGGTGAAGGCCAAGGCGCTGGAGGGCGGAAGCACGTCTCTCAACGCCTTCGCCGTGGCGCTGGCCGGCGCGGTGTCGCTCATGTTCATCACGCTGCTGCTCGCCGCCGGCCTGCTCGCGGTCGAGCGCGAGGAGAACGCCTTCGCGCGGCTGGTGAGGGGGCTCGTGTCCCAGACCGCCCTGCTGGCCGAGAAGGCCGGCCTGGCGGCCGTGTGCTCGACCGCCGTGTGCATGCTGATGCTGGCCGGGCTGGGGCTGTTCGTCGACCTCGACTGGGGGCGGCTGCCGCTGTGGCTGGCCGCGGTGGCCGCGGGAGCGCTGGCCTTCGCCGCCCTCGGCCTGGCCATCGGAGTGCTCACGCGCGAGGTGCGCGCGGCGTCGCTGCTCGCCTTCATGCTCGCGCTCCCGCTGGCCTTTCTCGCCCTGGTGCCCTCGGGAGCGGTGGCGCCCGGGCTCTTCGACGTGATCCGGGCGATCTCCGCCCTCTTCCCGTTCAAGCCCACGCTCGACGCGCTCGACGCCGCGCTCAACGACGCGGGCGGCCTCGCGGGGCCGCTGGTGCACCTGGGGGTGTTGGTGCTGGCCTTCGGCGCGCTGGCGCGGGTCGGGTTGAGGCGATTCGCCTAGGCGCCGAACTCGAAGCGAACGCGGCGGTCGCGCGACGCGTTGCAGGTCATGCGGGCGAACTCGTCGCCCAGTTGCCGCACCCGGCAGGTGTAGCCACCGCGCGTGCAGATCGGCGCGCAGCGGCCCCAGTCGCCGTTCCAGAAGCGCCTGACCATTCGCCGCGCGGTGGGGCGGCAGCGGGTCCGCTGGGTGCGGATGTCGAACACGCCGGCCCCGAAGACCTGCTCCTGGGTGAAGATCGGCTCGCTTCCCTGGTGGCCCCTGGGGAAGCCGTAGTTCCCGCAATCAGCCGCGGCTGCGGGGCCTGCACTCAGGGCGAGAAGGACGAGAGCGAGGGTGACGGTGGCGAGAGGCTTCATGTGCGGAATCGTACGACCAATCGCACACGCCGCGATGTCTCACGGACTAACCTGACCAGGGTGAGCTTTCCCGCGACCCGCCTTCGCCGACTGCGGAAGACCGGCGTGCTGCGCGACATGGTGCGCGAGACCGAGCTCACGGCCGCGCACCTGGTCCAGCCGCTGTTCGTGCAGCTCGGCAGCGGCGACCGTACCCCGGTCGAGGCCATGCCCGGTGTCGAGCGGTTGTCCATCTCCCAGGCGGTCGCGGAGGCGGGCGAGATACACGCCCTCGGCGTGTCCGCGGTGCTGCTCTTCGGCGTGCCGGTGGAAAAGGACGAGGAGGGCTCGGGCGCCTACGACGACGAGGGCGTGGTGCAGCTGGCCGTGCGGGCGATCAAGGAGGCCCATCCCGAGCTCGTGGTGATCACCGACGTCTGCCTGTGCGCGTACACCTCGCATGGTCATTGCGGCGTAGTGCTCGAGGACGGAACCGTCGACAACGACGTCTCGCTCGAGCTGCTGGCCAAGACGGCGATCTCTCACGCGCGCGCCGGGGCGGACGCCGTGGCGCCGAGCGACATGATGGACGGGCGGGTCGGCGCCCTGCGCGCGCGGCTCGACTCCGAGGACTTCAAGGACCTGCCGATCGTGGCCTACTCGGCCAAGTTCGCCTCCGCCTACTACGGGCCGTTTCGCGAGGCCGCCGGCTCGGCGCCCGCCTTCGGCGACCGGCGCAGCTACCAGATGGATCCCGCCAACGCCGAGGAGGCCGTTCGCGAGGCCCTGCTCGACGTGAGCGAGGGCGCCGACGTGGTGATGGTCAAGCCGGCGCTGCCCTACCTCGACGTCGTGCGGCGCGTGAAGGAGGCCACGCGCGTACCCGTGGCCGCGTACAACGTGAGCGGCGAGTACGCGATGGTCAAGGCCGCGGCGGCCGCGGGCTACATCGACGAGCGGGCCGTAGTACTGGAGACGCTCACCGCCATTCGGCGTGCGGGCGCCGACATCGTGATCTCCTACCACGCAAAGGACGTGGCCCAGTGGCTGCGATAGCCAAGACCCGCTCGCGCAAGGACGGCTCGGCCGTCCCGCTCGACGAGACCGACAAGAGGCTGCTCAACCTCCTGCAGGGGAGCTTCCCCATGGCCGAGCGCCCCTTCGCCCGTGTCGCGGAGCTCGCCGGCCTTTCGGAGGCCGAGGTACTGACCCGCACCAAGCGGCTGCTCGACGAGCGGATCATCCGCGAGATCACGCCGATCTTCGACACGCGGGTGCTCGGCTACAGCTCGATGCTGGTGGCCGCGAAGGTCGATCCCGAGCACCCCTGGCGGGCGGCCAAGATCATCAACTCCCATCCCGGCGTGTCGCACAACTATCTGCGCGACCACGACTTCAACCTGTGGTTCACCATCGCCACCGAGCCCGGCTCCAAGCTCGGAGTTCAGGGCACCCTCGACGTGCTCACCGCCCTGACCGGCGCCGAGTCGATTCGCCAGCTGCCGACGCTGCGGCTGTTCAAGATCCGCATGGACCTCGAGATGGAGAAGGGCACCGAGACGCTGGCCGCCGCGGCCGAGGCGATCGACCACCAGGAGCCGGAGGCGATCGAGCTGTCCGAGCTCGACCTGGCCGTGATCCGCGCCACTCAGGGCCCGATGGAGGCCGTGGCCGAGCCCTTCGCTCGCGCGGCGGCCGAGCTCGGCGTGCCGGTGGCGAAGGTGCTGGAGCACCTCGAGGACATGCGCGAGCGCCGGGCGCTGCGCCGCGTGGCCGCCATCCTCTTCCACCGCCGCGCCGGCTTCTCGGCCAACGGCATGGGCGTGTGGAACGTGCCGGAGGAGCGCATCCTCGAGATGGGTCCGCGGATGTCGTCCTTCCGGGGCATATCGCACTGCTACCAGCGCCCCACCTATCCCGACTGGCCCTACTCGGTCTTCACCATGGCCCACGGGCGCTCCAAGGAGGAGTGCGACGCGATCCTCGACTCGATCGCCGCTGACACCGGCATCCAGGACCGCCGCACCCTCTACTCGTCGACCGAGTTCAAGAAGATCCGGCTTCGCTACTTCACCGACGAGCACGCGAAGTGGGAAGCGCAACACACGTAGGGGCGCGATCGGCCGAGGCGTACGCCCGGGCGGTCGACCTGCTCCCGGGCGGCGTCAACTCGCCCGTCCGCGCGATGCGCTCGATCGGGCGCGACCCGGTGTTCGTGGCCCGCGGCGAGGGCGCCGAGCTGATCGACGTCGACGGCAACCGCTACGTCGACTGGATGCTTTCGTGGGGCCCGCTCATCGCCGGGCACGCTCACCCCGAGATCGTGGAGGCGGTGGCCGCCGCGGCCGCCGCGGGCACCAGCTTCGGCGCCCCCACGGAGGCCGAGGTGGATTTGGCCGCTGAGGTGGTCGAGCGCGTGCCGAGCGCCGAGATGGTGCGCATGACCTCGTCGGGCACGGAGGCCGTGATGAGCGCGCTGCGCCTGGCCCGCGCGGCCACCGGGCGCGACAGGATCCTGAAGTTCGCCGGGGGCTACCACGGCCACGTCGACGGCCTGCTGGCCGAGGCCGGGTCCGGGCTCGCGACGGCGGGCATCCCCGCCTCGCCGGGGGTGACGGCGGCGCAGGCGGCCGACACGATCATCGTTCCCTGGAACGATCCCGAGGCGCTGCCGGTCGGCGAGTTCGCGGCCATCGTGTGCGAGCCCTATCCGGCCAACATGGGGCTGGTGCCGCCCGCCGAGGGCTTCCTGGGCAAGCTGCGCGAGCTGGCCGACACGACCGGCTCGCTGCTGGTGTTCGACGAGGTGATCTCCGGCTTTCGGGTGGCGCGCGGCGGCGCTCAGGAGCGCGAGGGCGTGATTCCCGACCTGACCGTGCTGGGCAAGGTCATCGGCGGGGGCGTGCCGGCCGCCGCCTACGCGGGGCGGCGCGACCTGATGGAGCGCATCGCGCCCGCCGGCGACGTCTACCAGGCCGGAACGCTGTCCGGGAACCCGCTGGCCACCGCCGCCGGCCTCGCCACCCTGCGCCTGCTCGACCCCGCCGCGTACTCCCGGCTGGACGAGATCACCCGCTCGCTGGCCGCCGGCCTCGAGGGCGCCGTCGCGGAGGCCGGAGTGCCGGCCCAGGTGGTGTGGACCACCGGCCTGCTGACGCTGTTCTTCTCCGCGGAGCCGGTCACCGACTACGCGGGCGCCCAGCGCTGTGACACCGAGCGCTACGGCGCCTTCTGCCGCGCGATGCTCGAGCGGGGCGTGTACCTGCCGCCCTCGCAGTTCGAGGCCTGGTTTCCCTCGCTGGCTCACGGCGACTCGCACGTGGAGCGCACGCTCGACGCGGCGCGGTCGGCTCTGGAGACCCTGTGAGCGGGAACGTTCACGACGAGATCGTGGCCGCCGCCGATCCCGCGCTGGCGCCCTATGCGCGGCCCGAGGCGCCCGAGCCGCGCTTCGGTCCCGAGCTCGGCGAGCGCCTCTTCGTGCTCGAGGCGGTGTACGAGGGCTACCTGCTGCACTACGGCGCGCCGAGCCGGTTCGAGGGGATGGACGACGACCTGCGCCTGCTGGCCGGCGACGCGCTCTACGCGCTCGGGCTGTCCCGGCTGGCGGAGAACGGCGACCTGCCCGCCGTGGCGGAGCTGGCGGACCTGATCTCGGGCTCGGCCCAGGCTCACGCGGAGGGCCGCGGGGCGGATGCGGAGGCGCTCTGGGACGCCTCCGCGAGCGTTCTCACGCCCGCGTCGGGCGCAAGCAGCGGGCGCGGCCCGCTGCGCAGCGAGGTGATCTGAAGATAGGCTGCGCTGCGTCTGGTGGGGCGGCGCCAATCGTGCCGCCCGCCACCATGTTGGCACTAGCCTTGTCTAGGCCTCAGAATCTCTACTAAGACCGTGGCCGATCCCCCCAAGTTCGACAAGAAGTCCCGCTATACCGAAGGTCGCGGTATCGCTGGCGCGTACGAGGGTGAGACCGTCACCCGCAGGCGTCTCATGGAGGGCGCGGCTCAGGTGTACGGCGGCATCGCGGTGGCGGCCATCGCGCTGCCCGGCCTGGGCTTCGCGCTCGGGCCGCTGTTCGAGAAGAGCCAGCCGTCGCGCTGGCAGGACGTCGGCCCCGAGGACGACTTCAACATCGAGGCCTACGTCCCGCGCACCTTCAACATCGCGCCCGAGGTCGGCGACCCGGGCAAGAGCACGGTCTACGTGCGCCGCTTCGACGGCGAGCGCGACACCGTGGTCGAGGGCCAGGACGCCCAGCCGTACGTGGCCATCTCCACCCGCTGCACGCACGTGGGCTGTCCGGTGCGCTACATCCAGGCCTCGCAGAAGTTCGTCTGCCCCTGCCACGGCGGCGTCTACGGCTTCCAGGGTCAGGTCGAGGGTGGCCCGCCGGTGCGCCCGCTGGACCGCTTCTACACCCGGGTCGTGAACGGCCGCGTGGAGATGGGTGACCGCTTCTCCGTCAATTCCGAATTCGAGCGCTTCTCACCGCGTGACCCGTCGAACCATCTCGACGGGCTCTGGCAATACCTCTACCCATCGAGGCCGACCACATGAAGCTCCCCACTCCTCCGCTTCCCAAGGCTCTGCGACCCGCCCCCAAGCGCCCGGGCCAGGACCGCGAGCGCAACGGCGGCAACGGCAACGGCAACGGACGCAACGGCGGGCCCGCGACCAAGCCCACCCCCAAGGAGCACGCCGTCGAGGGCGCGGCCGCCGCGATCGGCTGGGTCGACGAGCGCACCGGCGCCAGCCCGTTCCTGCGCGGCTTCCTCTACCGCAAGGTCCCGAAGGGCACCAACTGGTTCTACACGCTGGGGTCGGCCACGATGTTCGCCTTCCTCTCGCAGGCCATCACGGGCGTGTTCCTGGCCATGTACTACGAGCCCGATCCCACGCGGGCCTACGAGTCGGCGTCGCGGATCACCAACGAGGTCTTCCTCGGCGAGCTCGTGCGAGGCATGCACAAGTGGGGCTCGACGGTGATGATCATCCTGATCTTCATGCACATGGGCCGGACCTTCTTCTTCGGCGCCTACAAGTACCCGCGGGAGCTCAACTGGGTGATCGGCGTCGTTCTCCTGGTGCTCACACTGGCCATGGGCCTCACCGGTTACCTCCTCCCCTTCGACCAGCGGTCCTTCTGGGCCACGGTCGTGGCGGTCAACATCAACGCGTCCGGGCCGGTGGTCGGCCCCTACCTGGCCGACTTCCTGCGCGCGGGCGCCGAGTTCGGCCCCACCACGATCAGCCGCTTCTACGCGCTGCACATGCTGGCCATACCCGGCCTGATCGCCGCGCTGATCGGCGCGCACCTGTACCTGGTGGCCAAGCAGGGCACCACCGCGCCGCCGTGGCTGAAGGCCGAGAAGAAGAGCCTCCAGACGGAGGAGGTGTGATCGCGCGGTGAATGCACGCGAGCGCGAGGAGTACCTGCGCGAATACTCCATCCTGAAGAGCCAGGGCCACCCGTTCTTCCCCTACGCGGTGGCCAAGGACGGCGCGATGGCCGCGATCACGGTGGGCGTGATCATCCTCATGGCCATCCTCTTCGGCGCCGAGCTCGGCCCCAAGGCCGACCCCACCACCACCACGTACACGCCGCGCCCCGAGTGGTACTTCTTCTTCCTGTTCGAGCTGCTGCGGGTGGTCAAGCCGCCGGAGCTGGTGTTCCTCGCGACCATCGGCATTCCGACCATCTGCCTGATGCTGCTGATCATGCTGCCGTTCTTCGATCGCAACCCCGAGCGCAACCCGCTGCGCCGGCCGATCGCCACCACGGCCGGCATCGCCGTGATCTGCGCCATGGCCTACCTGACCGTCGAGGGCGCGCTCGCGGGGGCGCCTACCGAGATCGACCTGGCCACCGCGCCCCAGTACGAGGAGGGCAAGGAGATCACGGCCAGCTCGGGTTGCCTGGCGTGCCACAAGATCGGCGAGAACGGAGGCGCCCTCGGGCCCGACCTCACGGACGTGGGGCAACGCCTCGGTCCCCAGGCGATCGCGCGGACGCTCGTGAACCCCACCGCGCCGATGCCGTCCTATCAGTCGTTCCTCGACGAGAACCCCGAGCAGTTCGACAAGCTCGTGGAATACGTCGCCTCGCTCAGGGCGGAGTAGGCCCTCCATGAGCACGGGCACTCCCGCGTCCGGCACGCTGCCGGAACCGCAGGTGCGCGCGATGTTCGACCGGATCGCGCGGGTCTACGACCGCATGAACTCGGTGATGACCGCGGGCATGCATCACCGCTGGCGCGAGCGGGCCGTGGATCGCGCGCAGGTCGGCCCCGGCTCGCGGGCCCTCGACGTGGCCACCGGCACCGGCGACCTGGCCGTCGAGCTGGCCGGGCGCGGAGCGTCGGTGGTGGGCCTCGACTTCTCCGAGGGCATGCTCGACCTGGCGCGAGGCAAGGCCCCGCAGATCGACTGGGTGCAGGGCAACGCCCTCGACCTGGCCTACGGCGACGGCGAGTTCGACGCGGTCACCGTCGGCTTCGGCGCGCGCAACTTCGCCGACCTCGACCGCGGGCTGCACGAGATGGCGCGCGTGGCCAAGCCGGGGGGACGGGTCGTGATCCTCGAGATCACCACGCCCGAGCGCCCGCCGCTGTCGTGGTTCTTCCGGCTCTGGTTCGACCGTGCCATTCCCGCGCTCGGGCGCCTGGCCGACTCCGAGGCCTACACCTACCTGCCCTCCAGCGTGCGCCGCTTTCCCGGTGCGGACGAGCTCGGCGCGCGAATGGCCGCCGCGGGGTTGGAGGACGTCCGCTGGATGCTGACCGCGGGCGGGATCATCGCCATCCACTCGGGCACCCGGCGGGCATGAACACGACCCAAGCCCAGCTGGGAGCTGTGCTGGCGGCGGGGGGACCCGAGCTCACGCGTCTGCTCGAGCGCACCGAGGAGCGCCTGGCCGAGGTCGCCGAGGGCCACGGCGCGGCGCTCGCCCGGCACGCCACGGGGACCCTGCTGGCGGGGGGCAAGCGCCTTCGGCCCATGCTCGTGTTCCTGTGCGCCGGCAGCGGCGACGCCCGGCTGGTGCGGGCCGCGGCCTCGGTGGAGCTGCTTCACATGGCGACGCTCGTCCACGACGACGTGCTCGATCGCGCGGCGCTGCGCCGCGGGCACCCGACCGTGTTCGCCGAGGGCGGCCGGCCGGCCGCCACCGCCACGGGCGACCTTCTCTTCTCCCGCGCCTTCGCCGAGCTGGCCGCCACCGGCAGCCCGGACGCGGTGCGCGCGCTGTCCACCGCCTCGTCCGCCCTGGCCCGCGGTGAGCTGATCCAGCGCGCGGACGCCTGGCGGGTCGACGTGACGCCCGAGCGCTACCTCGAGCGCTGCCGGCTCAAGACGGCGAGCCTGTTCGAGGCGTCGTGCCGGCTGGGCGCGCTGTTCGCGGATCCCGCCGCGGCGCCCGGGCCGCTCGGGCGCTTCGGCGAGCAGATCGGGCTGGCCTTCCAGATGCTCGACGACGTGCTCGACGTATCGGGGCCGCCCGAGCGCACGGGCAAGCCGCGCGGCACCGACCTGCTCGACGGGACGGTCACCCTGCCGCTGATACTGGCCCTGCGGCGCGACCCGGACCTGCGCGACCTCGAGCCCGGGCTGAGCCCGGCGCGCGCCGAGGAGATGTGCGACCGCATCGTCGACACCGGCGCGCTCGAGCAGGCGCGCGAGCAGGCGCTCGGCCACGTGGCCGAGGCCAAGGCGGGCGTGCGGGGCCTCGACCTGGAGCCCGATCGCAAGCGGGCCCTGGAGCTGGTGGCCGACGGCGTTGTGGAGCGCTACGCGTAGGGCGCGGGCGCGCCGGGCGGCGCAGCCGACCTAGAAGTCTTCTACGAGAATCGCGTCGGCCTGGAGCGCGCCTACGAAGCGGTCGATCTCCTCGGCCATGTTGGCGCGCATCAGGCGCTTGTAGTCGCGGGCGAGCGCGTCGGCGCCGCGGTCGAGCTCCTCGTCGAAGCACTCCACGGTGTCCTGGGCGAAGATGCCCTCGCGGTACACGTCGCAGTTGGGGCAGTGGAGCAGGACGCTCCAATTCTCGGGGCCCGACTCGTCCCACTGAACGGGGTAGACGAGCTCCGAAGTGCACTCGATGCAGACGTGCAGCTCCTGGTGACCTTCGGCGGGAGGATGCGCGGGAGCCTTGGAGCACCCCTCGACGGAAGCCTCGGCGCTGACGAGCTCGTCGGTCTCCCGGAAGTAGACCACCTCGATGGTCTTCCCGCTGGGTAGAACTACGCGCTTGACGTAGTGGATCTGTTCGTCGTGGCTTTCCATATCACGCTCTGATCCCGGTATCGGCACCGCGCGCACGAACTTGACAAAAACTTTGCGGTTGTCCGTGAAACGGTTCAGCCGGTGCGACCCGGGCCGCCCTCGTAGCGCGACTCGGTGGCCTGGGCCTGGCGGTGGTAGTGGCTGCCCAGGTCGGGATGGCCGTACGGCCGCTCGGCCGGTCGGTCGAGCGTCATGAAGGAGAGTTGAGCGATCGGCTTGCCCGGCCACAGGATGATCGGGACGCGCGTGAGGTTGGTGATCTCGAGCGTCAGCGTTCCCTTGAAGCCCGGGTCGACGAAGCCCGCGGTGGCGTGCACGATCAGGCCGAGCCGGCCGAGGCTCGACTTGCCCTCGATCCGGGCCACGATGTCGTCGGGCAGCTCGACCCACTCGCCCGTGGCGCCCAGCACGAACTCACCCGGGTGGATGACGAAGGACTGATCCTCCTCGATCTCCACGTGCTCGGTCACTCCCTGAGGAGGCTCGGCCAGATCGATGGCCGACAGCTTGTGGTTGTGGAAGACCCGGAAGGAACGACCCAGGCGCAGGTCGACGCTGGCCGGCTGGACCATGGCCGGGTCCCACGGCTCGATCGCGATACGGCCCTCGTCCACCAGGCGGCGGATCGTTCCGTCGGACAGCACAGAGCTCGTCATCTCCCGCAATCCTGACAATCGCGGGCGCAACACGTTTCCCCGCTACCATGAACTGAGTCATGCCGACTCCCGGCCCACTCGAGATCATCATCATCCTGGTCATCGTGCTGATCATCTTCGGCCCCAAGCGCCTGCCCGATCTGGGGCGCTCGATGGGCCGGGGCATGCGCGAGTTCAAGGACTCGGTCACCGGTAAGGACAAGGACGAGCTGCCCGAGGGCGCCGTCGACCAGCCCGATCCGGCCACGACCACCACCACCACGACCAGCGCGGCTTCCGAGCAGAAGTCCTAGCGCCCGGCCGCGAAGCTCATGCGGCGCATGAGGCCTATAGCCCACGAGGACCGGCTGTCGGTCATCGACCATCTCGACGAGCTGCGCAGCCGCCTCATCGTCTGCGCCATCGCGTTCATCGCGGCCTGGGCGCTCACCGGCTGGCAGAACCACCTCGTCCTCGAGATCGTCAACAAGCCGCTGCCCGACGGCATCGAGCCGATCACGCTCGGCCCGGCGGAGGCCTTTTACACCACGCTCACCAACGCGGCCTACGCCGCGCTGCTGATCTCGCTTCCGGTGATCCTCTACCAGCTCTACGCGTTCCTGCTGCCCGCCTTCAGCCCGGGCGAACGGCGGGTGGCCACGCCGTTGCTGCTGATGGTGCCGCTGCTATTCGTGACCGGCGTCGTGTTCTGCTACTTCATCGTGCTCACGCCGGCGCTCGACTTCCTGCTCAACTTCAACGCCGACGAGTTCAACACGCAGGTGCGGGCGCGCGACTACTACTCGTTCGTGACGCTGCTGATGCTCGCGATGGGCATCGGCTTCCAGATCCCCGTGGGGGTGCTGGCGGCCTGCAAGCTCGGCATCACCAACGCCGAGAAGCTGCGCCGCTCGCGCCGCTACGCGATCGTCGCCATCGTCGTCCTGGCGTCGCTGCTGCCGACGCTCGATCCGCTCACGCTCATCCTGGAGGCGATTCCGCTCTACCTCCTCTTCGAGCTCTCGATCCTGATGGCGGCGGCGTGGGGCCGGCCCGTCAGCGATCCGGGAGAAGTGTCGGAGCCCGCCACCGAGGGCTCGAGCTAGTCCACTAGCCTTCCGCGACGGATGCTCTTCGACCTGAGAGGACGCCGCCGCCGCGCGGTTCAGGCCACCTATCTGACGCTAGCCGTGCTGATGGGCGGCGGCCTCGTGCTGTTCGGAATCGGCGGCGACGTGTCGGGTGGGCTCATCGACGCGTTCGGCGGTCGCGACAGCAGCGGCGACGACGCAACCTCCCAGCTCGAGTCGAGAATCGAGCGACAGGAGGAGCGCCTGCGCGCCTCACCGGAGAACCAGGCCCTGCTGGCCGGGCTGGTCCGGCTCAACTACCAGGCCGCCACGAGTCAGATCGAGCAGGGATCGTCCACGTTCCCCGACGCGGCCAAGGACGAACTGCGCCAGTCCGGCGCCTACTGGGAGCGCTACGTGGAGGCCACCGACGGCGACCCGAACCCGAGCCTGGCCCGGCTGGCGCTGCAGGCCTACGCTCCGGGGGCGCTCGACCAGCCGGGCAAGGCAACAGAGGCCGTGCGCATCATCGCCGCGGACTCCAACGACACCCAGACCTACCTACTGCTGGTGCAGTACGCGACCCTGGCCGGCGATGAGCGTCTGGCCGGGCTGGCCGGGCAGAAGGCCGTCGATCTGGCCCCCGAGAACGCCCGCAAACAGGTTGAGAAGCAGGTGCGTCAGCTCAAGAAAGCCGCTGCCGCGCAGCAGACACCGGACAGCTGACGTACGCTTTCGGCTCGCGGCCTGCCGTGGGGCGCGAGGGACCCACAAGCACTACCCCAGGGAGAAGAGTGAACTTCCAGATAGAAGACGAGGCCATCGACGACTCCACTCACGTGATCGAGCTGGGCGGAGAGGTCGACCTCTATACCGCGCCCGAGTTCAAGGAACGCATGGTGGAGTTGATCGAATCGGGCAAGAAGCAGATCGTGGTCGATCTCTCCAAAGCCACGTTCATCGACTCGACCACGCTCGGCGTGCTCGTGGGCGGGGTGAAGCGCCTGCGCCCGGCGGGCGGCTCACTTGCGCTCGTGTGCACCGACGACAACATCACGAAGATCTTCGAGATCACCGGTCTCGATCGCGTCTTTCCGATTCACGGCTCGCGGGAAGAGGCGCTCGCCGCGGTAAACAGCGCAGACTAGAATCGCTCCCTGCGGGCCGTTAGCTCAATTGGCAGAGCAGGAGACTCTTAATCTCAAGGTTGTAGGTTCGATTCCTACACGGCCCATGTGAACGAGGTCCTCACAACCGAGCTGGGCTCACTCGACGGTCGCATCACTCCCTCCGGCGAGATGACGATTCCCGCCACCGACGAGGGCCTGTTGCGGGGCGACGGCGTCTTCGAGGTGATTCGCGTCTATGACGGCACCCCGTTCGCCCTCGTCGAACACCTCGACCGGCTGGAGCGCTCGGCGGCGAACCTGCGTCTGCCGGAGGTCTTCCGGACCGAGCTCGAAACCGAGATACCCGAGCTGCTCGAGGCGCGCGGCGGTACGCAGTTCGACGGCGTCCTGCGGATCGTGATCACGCGCGGGGGCCGGCGGCTGCTTTTCACCGAGCAGGCCGCGGTCATGCGCCCCGGCGTGCGCCTGGGCATCGTCACCTACGCGCCCACGCGGGTGCTCGACGGCATCAAGTCGCTCTCCTACGGCGCGAACATGCTCTGCTCGCGCCTGGCCCGGGAGCGCGGCTTCGACGAGGCGCTGCTGGTCACGCCACACGGCCGCGCACTCGAGGCCCCGACGTCGACCATGTTCTGGGTGGCCGGCGACGGCGCGCTGTGCACCCCGCCGCTCGAAGAGCACATTCTCGCTTCGATCACCCGCGACCGGCTCGTCCGGCTGCTGGACGTGGAGGAGCGTTCGTGCCCGCTCGACGACCTGCTGGGCGCGAGCGAGGCCTTCCTCGCGTCGACGATCCGGGAGGTGCAGTCGATCGGCGCCGTCGAGGAGACCGAGTTCGAAGAGGGCCCGCGCACCCGCGAGGCGGCCGCGGCCTTCCGCGCCCACGTCGAGCAAGAGCTCGCGCGCGGCGTCTAGTTGCCGCGCGTCGTCACCGTCATCGGCAACCGCCCGCAGTTCGTGAAGGCCGCGGCGGTCTCCCGGCTCCTGCGTGAGGGCCACGAGGAGCTGATCGTGCACACGGGCCAGCACTACGACGACGAGCTGTCGCAGATCTTCTTCGACGAGCTAGGCGTGCCGGCCCCCGACCGCGAGCTCGGCGCGGGCTCCGGCTCGAACACCGAGCAGACCGCGCGGATCCTGGCCGCGCTGGAGCCGGTGCTGAGCGAGCTCGAGCCCGACCTCGTGCTCGTCTACGGCGACACCAACTCCACACTCGCCGGGGCCCTGGCCGCGGCTCAGGCCGGGCGGCCGGTGGGCCACGTCGAGGCCGGCATGCGCTCCTTCGACCGGACGATGCCCGAGGAGCTCAACCGGGTGCTGACCGATCACGCGAGCGACCTGCTGCTGTGCTCGACTCCGACCGCGATGGAGAACCTCGCACGCGAGGCAGTGCGGGGCGAGGCGCATCTCGTGGGCGACGTGATGGCCGACGTCTCGCTCGCCTTCCGCGACATCGCCGAGGCCCGCTCCACCGTGCTGGCCGACCTCGGCCTGGAGGCGGGCTCCTATCTGGTGGTGACCGCTCATCGCGCGGGCAACGTCGACCGCCCCGAGCGCCTCGAACGGCTGGTCGCGCTGGTGGCCGCGCTGCCCGGCACGGTCGTGTTTCCGCTGCATCCGCGCACCCGCGCGCGGCTCGAGCAGGCCGGCCTGATGGGCCGGTTGGACGGAGTGGTGCTCACCGGGCCGCTCGGCTACCTGGACTTCCTCTCCCTCGCGCGCAACGCGCGGGCGGTGCTCACCGACTCCGGTGGCGTGCAGAAGGAGGCCTACCTGCTGGGCGTGCGCTGCCTGACCCTGCGCGACACGACCGAGTGGACCGAGACCGTCGAGACGGGGTGGAACGTGCTGGTCGACCTCGATGCCGGCGCGGCGCTCGCCGCGCTGGAGCTGCCGGTGCCGGCCGAGCGTCCCGAGCTCTACGGCGGGGGCCAGGCTGCACGCCGGGTGTGCGACGTGGTCTCGGCTTACACTGCGAGCGTATGACGATCGGGGTTGTCGGGCTCGGCTACGTCGGCCTGCCGCTGGCCGTTGCCTTCGCGCAGGAGGGCCACACCGTGGTCGGCGTCGACGTGAACAGCCGTGTCACGCAGGGCGTGAGCGAGGGCCGCTCGCACGTCGAGGACGTGCCGGACGAGGTCCTGGGCGCGGTCGGCGAGCGCCTGCAGGCGACCACCCGCTACGCCGAGCTGGCCAAGGCCGACGCGATCGTGGTGGCGGTGCCCACGCCGCTCAGCCCCAACCGCGAGCCGGATCTTCAGCCGCTCATCGCCGCGGGCACCGCGCTCGCGGGGGTGCTGCAGGCCGGGCAGCTCGTGGTGCTCGAGTCGACCACCTACCCGGGAACCACGCGCCGCCTGCTCGCGCCCCTGCTGGAGGAGTCCGGCCTGGCGGCGGGGCGCGACTTCTTCCTGGCCTTCTCTCCGGAGCGGATCGATCCCGGCCGCACCGACTTCACGTTGCGCAACACGCCGAAGATCGTGGGTGGGCTGACCGACGAGTGCAAGGCCCGGGCGGTGGCGCTCTACGAGCACGTGTGCGACGAGATCGTCCCCGTGAGCACCCCGGAGGCGGCCGAGCTGACGAAGCTGCTCGAGAACGTGTTCCGCTCGGTCAACATCGCCCTCGTCAACGAGCTGGCGATCCTGTGCGACCGCATGGACATCGACGTGTGGGAGGTCGTCGACGCCGCCGCCACCAAGCCCTACGGGTTCATGTCGTTCAAGCCGGGCCCGGGGATGGGCGGTCACTGCCTTCCCGTGGACCCGTTCTACCTGTCCTGGCGCGCACGCGAGTTCGACATGCAGACCGAGTTCATCGAGCTGGCCGGTGAGGTCAACCAGCGCATGCCCTACTTCTGCGTCGAGCGCATCTCGCGCGCGCTCAACGATCACGCCAAGCCGGTGCGCGGCTCGCGGGTGGCGATCGTGGGGGTGGCCTACAAGGCCGGCTCGGGGGACATGCGCGAATCGCCGGCGACGAAGATCATGCGGCTCCTGCGCGAGCAGGGAGCGGAGCTCCTCTACCACGACGAGCACGTGCCCGAGCTCACCGACTTCGGCCTGCACAGCGAGTGGCCCGAGGACGCCGACTGCGTGGTCATCGTGACCGCCCACCCCGATCTCGACGTCGAGCGGCTCGTGCGCGAGTCGCCGCTGGTGGTCGACTTCCGCGGCGTTACGCGGGGCATCGAAGCCTCGAACCTCATCCGTCTGTGACCGTCCGGATCGGCGTTGCGGGGCTCGGATACTGGGGCCCCAACCTGGCCCGCAACTTCGACCGCCTCGAGGGGGTCGAGCTGGCATGGCTCGTCGACCAGTCCGAGCAGGCGCTGGCCCTCCACGGCGCCGCCTTCCCCTCGGCGAGCACCACCACGTCGCTCGACGAGATGCTGGCCGACGAGCGCCTCGACGCGGTGGCCCTGGCCACCCCGGTGCCCAGCCACGCCGACCTGGCCGAGCGGGTTCTGAGCGCGGGCAAGCACTGCTTCGTAGAGAAGCCGCTCGCGCAGACCGGCGATGAGGCGGAGCGGGTGGTCGCGGCCGCGCAGGAGGCCGGGCGCGTGCTCATGGTGGGCCACCTGCTCGAGTACCACCCCGGGGTGGAGATGCTCAAGGAGCTGGTCGACTCCGGCGAGCTGGGTGACGTCCGGTACGTCTACTCCAACCGCCTCAACCTGGGCGTGCTGCGCGCGGAGGAGAACGCGCTCTGGTCGCTCGGCGCCCACGACGTTTCGGTGATCCTCAGCCTCGCGGGCGAGGAGCCGTACGAGTGCCGGGCGGTGGGCGAGAGCTACATGCAGGAGGGCGTCGAGGACGTGGTGTTCTGCTTCCTGCGCTTCCCCTCGGGGCTGGCCGCCCACCTGCACCTGTCCTGGCTCGACCCGCACAAGGAACGGCGCTTCACCGTGGTCGGCTCGAAGAAGATGGCCACCTTCGACGACATGGACTCCGAGCGCAAGCTCACCCTGTTCGACAAGGGCTTCGACCAGAGCGGCGATTATCCGGAGTACAAGCCGCGCTCGGGCGCGATCTTCTCGCCCCGGGTGCCCAGCGAGGAGCCGCTGCGCATCGAGTGCCGCCACTTCGTCGACCGTGTGCGCGACGGAGCGCAGCCGCGCTCGGACGGCGAGTCGGGCCTGAGGGTGGTGCGGGTGCTGGAGGCGCTGCAGCAGTCGCTGCGGGAGAGCACGCGTGCTGCACGAGTCTGAGCGCGCCCCGGGCCTGCTGCTCGGGGACGGGGTCGAGCTGCCCGAGGACGTGGAGGTCGGGGGCAACGTGGTGGTTCACGCCGGCACGCTGGTCGGAGCCGGTGTGCGGCTGGGGGACAACTGCGTCGTGGGCAAGCCGGCCACCCTGAGCGTCCGCTCGAGCGCTCCGGGAGGAGATCCGGGCAGCGCCGTGCTGGGCAACGGAGTGCGGGTCGGCGCGGGGGCCGTGGTGCTGGCCGGGGCCCGGATTGCCGAGAACTGTGTTGTGGCCGATCAGGCACATGTGCGCGAGCGGGTGGAGATCGGTCCCGACACGGTGGTGGGACGAGCCGCTTCGATCGAGAACGACGTGCGGCTCGGCGCGCGGGTCAAGCTGCAGACCGGGGCCTACATCACCGCCTGGTCGCTCGTCGAGGACGACGTGTTCGTGGCGCCCGGCGTGCTGCTCACGAACGACCCCACGGCCGGCCGGCGTGGCGAGGGGCAGGAGCTGCGCGGCGCCGTGTTGCGACGCGCCTGCCGCCTGGGCGGCGGCGCGGTGCTGCTGCCGGGCGTGGAGGTGGGCGAGGAGGCCTTCGTGGGAGCGGGTGCGGTGGTGACCAAGGACGTGCCCGCACGCACGCTGGTCATGGGAGTGCCCGCGCGGGTGGTGCGCGAGCTGGCCGAGGACGAGCTCCTTGGCGCTTAGCCGCGTACGCCGCCGGCGGCGCGCGCTCGCGCCCGGCCGCGGCACGCTTGCGCTGGGCGCGACGGCGGCCGTGGCCGTGGGCGCCGTCCTGGTCGGGGAGCTGGGGCGGGTCTGGAGCCGCGGCTCGGCGCCGCTGCCGCACGAGGCCGACAACCTGCTGCTGGCGGCCGAGGAGGCGGTGGCCGAGACCGCGCATGTGGCTCGCGTGGGCTACGAGCAGGGCTCGACCAGGGAGAACGCGATGTTCAACCTGCTCTCCTCGTTCGTGGGCACGTTCGTGGTCGTCCGCGGCATCACCTACCTGCTGCGCGAGCGCCGGACCGTGGGGCCGTTTCGCAACCTACGCGTGGGCCGGCGTCACATTCACCACTTCGTGCCCGGGATCGTGTTGGCCTTCAGCGCGGGGGCCGGAGCGATCCTCACCCGCGACGAGCGGCTCGAGCCCTGGCTGGCGGTGCCCTTCGGGGCGGGAATGGGCCTGACGCTCGACGAGTCCGCGCTCCTGCTCGAGCTGGACGACGTGTACTGGAGCCGGGAGGGACTGCTGAGCGTGCAGATCTCGATGGCCGTGGCGGCGCTCCTGGCTTCGGTCGCCCTCGCCCTGAGGTTCCTGCGCCGGGGCGAGCGGGCCGTGCTGGAGCCCGGCGCGCCGTGAGCCTGGCCCGCGCGGCCGGCCTTCCGGTCGAGTCCTACGCGGTCAAGCGTCCCCTGGGCCGGGTCTGGGGCTATTCGGTGCTCAGCTTCGGTCTCTACGCCTACGCGTGGTTCCACACCCATCGCCGGCTTCTCGACGGCGAGCTGGGGCAGGGCCGCGACGACGCGACGCTGCACACGCTCGGCCTGCTCGTGCCCATCCTCAACTTCTTCATCATCCACTGGCTGTGGCGCGACCTGAATCTGCTGCGACAGCGATTCGGGCTCTCCGAGTTTCCCGAGATCCCCTATCTGATCGGGTCGATCTTCGTGGCCCCGCTGTTCTTCAGCCTCGTGGCGGTGCAGCTCAACGAGTACTGGGACGTGCGCACGCACGGCCTCGCCACCGACGCGAAGGTGAACAGCTTCGAGAAGGCCGCCCTGGTGATCGGCGGCTGCCTGCTCGGCCTGTGGGTGGTGGCCATGGTGGTTGGGATCGTCGTGATAGTGGTGGCCGCCGCCAATTGACGCCTTCCGCCCACCCTTGGTGGTTTGATTTGCGTATGGAAAGCGGATCGCCTCCCCCTGAACGACCCGCCGGGCCACAGGCGCCGGCCGGCTCACCACCTTCGGCGCCGGCACCTCCCGGGGCGCCCGCGCAGCAGCCGCCGCCCGGGCCCGAGGCCGCGCCGGGCTACGGCGGGCCGGTGCCGCCGGGAGGATGGCAGCAGCCACTTGCTCGCGCGCCCGGCAGCGATGCCTGGGTGGGCCGGCCGCTCGCGAGCTGGGGCAGCCGTGTGGGCGCTCAGCTGCTGGACTGGCTGATCCTGCTGGTTCCGTCGGCGATCCTCATCGGGCTCGTCGTGGGCGTGTTCCTGTCCGGCAGCAACGTGGGTGGGGTGGTCACGGGGATCATCGCCTTCCTCCTGTACATCGTGGTGGCCCTCTTCTACGCGCCGGTGCTGATGGCCCGCCAGGGGAAGAACAACGGCATGACCTGGGGGAAGCAGATCGTGGGAATCACCGTGGTCCGGGACAACGGTAAGCCGGTCGAGTTCGGCTTCGCCTTTCTGCGCCAGGTCGTGGTCATCAACCTGCTGTTCGGGTTCGTGGGCAGCTTCTTTGCCGGCATCCCGACGCTGGTCGACTGGCTGTGGCCACTGTGGGACGGCGAGAACCGCTGCCTGCACGACATGGTCGTCTCCACCCACGTGGTCCGCGTCTAGGAGATAGAGAGCGATCAGGCGGGAGCCGGACGGAGGCGCTCGGCGGCCCCGGTCCAGATCATCTCGTCGCGCGCCGGGCCGACGCCCACCATCACGATCGGGATGTCGAGGAAATCGGAGATGAACTCCAGGTAGGACTGCGCGTTGGGCGGCAGCTCGTCGAGTGAGCGGCAGGCGGTGATGTCCTCGTGCCAGCCTGGCAGCTCGACCAGGCCGCCGTCGACCTTGTGCACGATCGACTGGTGGTAGGGAAACTCCTCGAAGGTCGCGCCGCCGGGCCCGTGGTAGCGCACGCCGACCTGCAGGGGGTCCACCCCGGTGAGCACGTCGAGCTTGGTCAGCACCAGACCGGTCAGGCCGTTGATGCGCGTGGCGTAGCGCAGTGCGAGCAGGTCGATCCAACCGGTACGCCGAGGCCGGCCGGTGGTGGTGCCGAACTCGGCGCCGGCCGCGCGTATGCGGTCGCCGAGATCGTCCTGCAGCTCGGTTGGGAAAGGACCGGCCCCGACGCGCGTGGCGTAGGCCTTGGCGATGCCCCAGACCTCGTCGATGGAGCGCGGTCCCACCCCGGCCCCGGCGCAGGCGGCGCCGGCCACGGTGTTGGAGGAGGTGACGAAGGGATAGGTGCCGTGATCGATGTCCAGCAGCGCGCCCTGCGCCCCCTCGAACACCACCAGGCCGCCCTCGTCGAGGGTGCGCCAGGCGATCGGCGGGGTGTCCGCGATGTAGGGCTCGAGGCGGTGGCCGAGGATCCGGAACTCCTCGGACATGGTGTGGAGATCGAGCTCGGGCTCCTTCTCGAAGGGCCGCAGCATCAGGCGCTTGGGCTCCATCGCCGCGTAGATCTTCTTGCGCAGGATCTTCTCGTCGAGGAGGTCCTGCATCCTGATGCCGAGCCGGGCCGCCTTGTCGGCGTAGCAGGGGCCGATGCCGCGCCGCGTGGTGCCGATCTGGAGCTTGCCCAGCTTGGCCTCGCCCGCGTGGTCGAGGAGCTTGTGGTAGGGCATGATCAGGTGCGCGTTGGCCGAGACCCGCAGCCCGCTCAGGTCGATGCGCCGGCGCGTGAGCTCGGCGATCTCCTCGGTCAGCACCTTGGGGTCGACGACCACGCCGTTGCCGATGGCGCACAGCTTGCCGGGGTAGAGGATCCCCGAGGGAATGAGGTGGAACTTGAAGGTCTCGCCGTCGCGGATGATGGTGTGGCCCGCGTTGTTGCCGCCCTGAAAGCGCACCACGAGATCGGCCTGCTCGGCGATCAGGTCGACGACCTTCCCCTTTCCTTCATCGCCCCACTGGGCGCCCACGATCACGAGTCCAGGCACGATCGCCGAGTCTAGGGGGAGGCTAGGGCGCCTGCGCGGGAAAAGGGTCGCTTCGCGCCCGGCCGAGCCGGGCGCTCGCGCACTACGCTCCCTGCGCGGCCATGCGCAGGTCGTCGCCCATGATGGGCAGCGGGTCGTCGCAGATCTCGATCAGCCGCGAGACCGTGCGCGAGCCGATCTGCCGGCGCAGCCGCAGGATCGGGTCGTAGTCGGCGGCCACGTCGAGCTCGCCCACCTGGGCCGCCACCCGCTCGACCCGTTCGACGACGCGCCGCAGCTCGTCGAGGTCCCGGCCGGACACGCGACCCGACGCGGTGGCCTCGCGAAGGTCGCGCACGCTGGCCCGCAGCATCCGGCTGGGGGCGTCGGGATCGGGGTCGGGAAGGTTGGTGGTGACCACGATCGAGCGCCGGTCCTGCCAGCGCTCGTTGACGATGGAGAAGAGCTGCTCGAGCACCCACTCGGTCTGCTTCTCGGCGCCCAGGTCGTCGAGCACCAGCATGTCGACCGAGCACAGGCGCCGGAAGAAGCCCATGTAGTTGTCGCTCGAATCGCGGTCGAAGGTGCGCTTGATCTCGGCGAGGAGCCGGGGCACGGGGTAGACGGCGTAGGAGCGCCCGGCGTCCCGTGCCGCCTTGGCCACAAGGATGGCGAGCGAGGTCTTGCCCGTGCCCACCGGGCCGTCGAACCACAGCCCCTTGCCGGTGCCGAGGTTCTTGTCCATGTCGCGGGCGAAGGTCCTCACCCTGCGCAGGACGGTCGGCTCGATGGAGCGAACAGGCTCGCGATCGAAGGAGACCTCGAGGAAGCGGCGTCCGATGCCCGTGCCGATGCCGCCGCTGATCGCACGCCGAACGCGGGCCTCCCGGCAGCGACAGGGGCGGCTCTCGTTGGTCTCCTCGTCGAGCACCCACGTGGATCCGTCGCACTCGCCGAAGGCGCAGGCGGCAGGCTCCTCGGCGTCGATCTGCCTCAGCACCTCAGCCGCCGCCCTGGTCGGAGCCGTTTCCGCTGGGCAGCGCCGCGGAGGCGCCACGGTCCCAGGCGCGGCTGGCGAAACGGGGGTACTTGGACAGGAAGGTGAGGGGCACCTCGCCGATGGGCCCGTTGCGGTGCTTGGCGATGATCACGTCCGCCTCGCCGAGCCGCTCGGACTCCTTGTCGTAGTACTCCTCGCGGTAGACGAACATCACGAGGTCGGAGTCCTGCTCGACCTGACCGCTCTCGCGAAGGTCGGACAGCATGGGAATGGGCGGGTTGCGCGACTCAACGGCGCGGGACAGCTGCGAGACGGCGATCACCGGGATGTTGAGCTCGCGGGCGAGGATCTTGAGCCCACGGCTGATCTGGCCCACGGCCTCGACGCGGCTGTCCGTGCGGCCGTCCGGCCGCAGCAGTTGCAGGTAGTCGACGATGAGCAGGCCCAGCCCGCCCGTCTTGGCGTGTAGCCGGCGGGCCTTGGCCCGCATCTCGAGCACGCTGATGTCGCTCGAGTCGTCGATGTAGATCGGCGCACGCGCCAGCTTCTCGACCGCGCGCAGCACCTTGGGCCAGCGGTCGGCCTTGACCCGGCCCTTGCGCAGCTCGTCGCTCGAGACCTTCGCCTGAGAGGCGATGAAGCGGTGGGCGAGCTCGGTCTCCGACATCTCCAGCGAGAACAGCGCCACCGGCTTCTCGGCGTCGATGGCGGCGTTCTCGGCGATGTTGGTGGCCAAGGTCGATTTTCCCATGGATGGCCTGGCCGCCAGCACGATCAGGTTGCCGGGCTGGAACCCGCCGGTGAGGTCGTCGAGATCGGAGAAGCCCGACGGGGTGCCGGTCAGGCCGATGTCGTTGCGCGAGAGCTCCTCGAGCTTGTCGATCTCCTCGTGGAGCACGGCCTCGATCGCGCGCATCTCGGACGAGCCGGTGTCGTGGCCGATCTCGAAGAGCGCCTTCTCGGCTCGCTCGATCAGCTCGCGCGGCTCGCCGCGGTGGGCCAGCACCTCGGCCTGGATCTCGCGGGTGGTGTTGAGGATCCCGCGCATGAGCGCGTCGTCGCGGACGATGCGCGCGTAGTCGAGGACGGCGCCCACGGCGGGCACCACGGTGGGCAGCGAGTGGACGTAGGCCTCGCCGCCCGCCTCCTCGAGCTCGCCGTGGCTGCGCAGGTTGTCGCATACGGTGAGCGCGTCGACCGCCTCGGGCTCCGCCTTCTCCTTGAGGCGGATCATCGCGGCGAAGATCCGCGAGTGGCGCGGGCGGTAGAAGTGGCCGGGCTTCAGCCCGATCTCGAGCAGCACCCCGTCGAGCGCCTGCTCTGTGAGCAGGATGGCGCCCAGAACGGAGGCCTCGGCCTCCTCGTTGTGGGGAGGGACGCTGCCCGCGGACTCAGGCGGGACCGCGACCGCCACGAGGCGGGCTAGGCCTGCGGTGTGACGATTGTCTTGATGTCAGCCGTCACGCCGTCCGCGACCTCGACGGTGACCATGTGCGTGCCCGTTGTCTTGATGGAGTCCTCGAGCTGGATGCGCCGCTTGTCGAGCCGGACGCCGCGCGCCTGGCGCACCGCGTCCGCGATCTCCTGCGAGGTGACCGAGCCGAACAGCCGGCCGTCGTCACCCGCCTGGTGAGAGATCGTGAGCACCGTCTTGCGCAGCAGCGCGGCCGTCTCCTCGGCCTTGCTGGCCGCCTCGACCGCGGCTCGCTCCGCCGCCTCGGCGCGGCGCTGTGACTCGGCGATCGAGGCCGGCGTCGCCGGCTGAGCGATCTTGCGCGGTACGAGGTAGTTGCGGAGGTAGCCGGGCGAGACGTCGATCACGTCGCCGCGCTCGCCGAGCGCATCCGCGTCCTTCAAGAGGATTGCCTGGGCCATGCCTGTGGTTCCCGTCCTTACGAAGCTACGTAGGGCAGCAGGCCCAGCTCACGCGCGCGCTTGACCGCGTTGGCGAGCTGGGACTGGTGGCGCCGGCATGCACCGGTCACGCGCGAAGAGCGGATCTTGCCCTTGTCGCTGATCGCCCGTCGCAGCGATGCGAGGTCCCGGTAGTCGACGATGTCGACCTTGTCGCGGCAGAACGGGCACGACTTGCGCCGCCCTCCGCCGGGAGCGCCCTTGATGCGACCGCGCTTGCGGTCGCTGGTCGCCCTTCCACCTCCACGCTGCTTTGCCACCTGGTTGCTCCTACGCCTTCTCTACTTCGGGTTTAAAACGGGATGTCGTCGTCCGAGCCCCCTGCGCCTGCCGGCGCGGTCTGGAAGTCGCCGGTGTCCGCCGGCACGTCGCTCTGCGGCGTGAAGCGGCCACCGTTCTCGTTGCCCTCTCGGGAACCGAGGAACTGGACGGAGTCGGCAATGATATCCACCGACTGGCGCTTGTTGCCGTCCTTGTCCTGCCACTCGCGCCACTCGAGGCGTCCGTCGACCGCAATCGGGCGTCCCTTCGAGAGGTACTGAGAGCAGTTCTCGCCCTGAGCGCCCCACACCGTGACGTCGAAATAGTTGGGCTTGTCGACCCACTCGCCGGTGGATCCGTCCTTGCGGCGCGTGTTGGTGGCGACGCGCAGGTTGCACACCGAGGTGCCGCTCGGAAGCGAGCGAAGCTCGGGATCGCGGGTGAGGTTCCCAGTCAGAATCACCCTGTTGATGTTCGATGCTGCCATGACGGCAACTCCCTTCTACGTCTACCTGAGACGGCTTTGATGGCTGTCGATCGAGTGTACGAAGGGGGTCGGCGGCGATGGGAGGGAACTGACAGGAAGTTGCTGCGAAGTGCGGCTTCTTTGGCGAAGCCGTTACGTTCGAGCTACTCGGCGGGCGCCTGGGCCTCGACGAGAGCGTCCTCGTCGGCCTCCGCCGGCGGCGGGGCGTCCGCTGCGGCGCGGGCGGCCACGCGGGTGTCCTGAGGCTCGCGCTCGTCGCGGCGGCGCGGGCCCTGCTGCTCGGGCGGCGGCGGGGTCGGCTGGCCGGGCTTCACCTTGATGATGCGGAAGCGCAGGACCCCGTCGAGGATGCGCAGGCGCTGGTTGAGCCGGTCGAGCAGGGCGTTGTCGCCGTTGAACTGGTAGAGCAGGTAGTCGGCCTCGGGCCGGTGGTCGATCTCGTAGGCCATCCGCCGGTGACCCCAGTCGTGCTTCTCGACCAGCTCGCCTCCCGAGGCGATCATCGACTCGGCCTCGTCCACGGCCGCAGTGCGCCGCTCCTCGGGAGCGGTCGGGTCGATCATCAGCATGAGGTCGTACAGGCGAGTCATCGAGCGGGGCAGGTTAGCAGCGGGTTCCGGGCCGTCCTTGCCCTGCACCCGGGGCGAATCCGGCCCACGGCGGGCTTAGCGGTGGCATGTACGGGCGGCGGGCAGGCGGCGCCCCGGCGCTGTGGCGCCGGGTGCGCTGGGCAAACGTGGGGCGCCTGGCCGCGCTGCTGGCCGCCGGCGCCCTGATCCTGCTGAGCGTGAAGCCTTCGGGGCCCGGCGAGCCCGCTTTCATGCCGGCCCCGGTCGAGCCCCTCCCGCGCGAACGTCCTCCGCACCCGCCCCGCGAGCCCAGCCCCCGCCCGCGCCCGCGCACCCAGAGTCCGCCGAAACGACCACCGCGCCCCAAGCAGAGTCCCGAGCGGCGCCGCAAACCCGCCCAGCAACGAACCGAGCCGCCGGCGCCCGCCGGCCCGGCGCAGCCTCAGGCGCCGAAGCCGCCCGCTCCGCCCGCGCCCGCGCCCCTCAGCCCGGCGCCGGTCAAGCCCACACCGGGCGAGTTCACGCCCGATCCGGCCTGACCGCGGCCTCGCCCGCGCGCTTGGACTCGATGTCGGCCAGCTGGTCGTCGACCCAGTCGCCCGGGTTGCGGGCCGTGACGATCCGCTTCAGGCCCTGGGCCCGCCACGAGCGCTCCTCGGCCGACATCGCGAGGGCCTTGTGGATGGCATCGGCCTGGTCCTGCACGTCGAAGGGGTTCACCGAGAGCGCGAACTCGGCCAGCTCCTCGTGAGCGCCGGTGTTCTCGCTCAGCAGCGAGACCCCGTTGCGCTCGTTCACCAGCGGGCCCTCCTTGGCGATCAGGTTCATGCCGTCGAACATCGCGTTGACCATCAGCAGGTCGTAGTGCTTGTAGGCCGCGATCGCCTCCTCGAGGTTCTCGCGCAGGCGCAGGTCGATCGGCATCCAGTCGGTGGTGCCGTGGCGGTGGTTGACCACCGCCACCAGCGCCTCGATGCGCTCCAGGTACTCCGCGTACTCGGGCACGTCCTGGCGCGAGGGGATCAGGTGCGCGATGAACGTGACCTGTTCGAGGAACTCCGGGTGCTGTTCCAGGAAGAGGTCGAAGGCCGTGAACCCGCGCAGCACGTTCTTCGACAGGTCTGCGCGGTCGACGCGCAGGATCAGGTGCTCGCGCCGCCGGCGCTGGATGTCGCGCTCGTACTGGTGGACCGCCGGCCGCTGGGCGGTCTTGCGGAAGGTCTCCGCGGAGATGGGAAGCGGGTACGGGCGTACCCACACCTCGCGGTCCTCGAACTGCACAACGCCCTTCTCCTCGTCGACCTCGAGGCCGAACAGCTCGCGGCAGCAGAGCATGAAGTTGCGCTGGTAGGAGCGCGTGTGGAAGGCGATGATGTCGTTGGACAGGATGCCCTCGTAGATGTCCTCGCGCATGTCCGCGGGAAGGACCCGCCAGGCGTCGGGCTGAGTCCACGGGATGTGGACGAAGTGGTGCAGGAACAGGTCGGGCCGCTCGGCGCGGATGAGCTTGGGCGCCACGTAGAGGTGGTAGTCGTGCAGCATCACCACGGCCTCTTCGGTGTCCTTCAGCTCGTCGAGCACCGCCGTCGCCAGGTCCTGGTTGACCGTGCAGTACCCGTTCTCGTAGGCCTCGACCTCGTCGCGGCGGATGTCGGGGGCGTTCGAGAGGTCCCACAGGTAGTGCTGGATGAACCAGAGCATGGGGTTGGCAACGACGTTGTAGAAACGGTCGTAGGCCTCGGGGTCGCTCTCCACGAGCTTCACGCGGTACTTGGCGTCCTCGAGCTCCACGTCGAAGCTGCCCCCGTCGTGGCGGCGGCTCATCTCGACGTCGCCCTCGCTCATGGCCGAGGCCACCCACACCGCGTCCCGGTGGTTGACCAGGCCGGTGAGCGCGGTCACGAGGCCGCCTCCGCCGCGGCTCGGCTCGCCGTCGGCGAAGGTGGCGGGGCCGCGGTTCGACACGAGGACGAGCGCGGCGTCCGCGATCATCGGCCGTCTCGGAAGATCTTCAGCCAGTCGCGCAGCAGGCGCGGCGTGAGGAAGTGCTGGCGCACGTGCTCCTTGCCGGCCCGGCCCAGCCGCTTGCCGAGGTCGGGCTCGCGCAGCACCCGCAGCGCGCGGTCGGCGCATTCCTCGGGCGAGGAGACGAGAAAGCCGGTCTCCCCGTCGGTCACCTGCAGCGGGATGCCGCCCACGTCGCCGCCGATGAACGGGCGCCCCTTCCAGAGCGCCTCGGACACCGTCAGCCCGAAGCCCTCGCGCGTCGACTTCTGGATCACCACGTCGGCCTGGGACTGAAAGGCGTTGACCTCGATGGCCCCGACGCTGTTGAGGTTGTTGAGGATGTGGATGTCGGGATCGCCGTCCGCGTAGGCCATCGTGGAGTTGAAGAACTCCCAGCCCTCCGGGTCGTCGGTGGCCATGGAGCCCACGAGAGCGAGCTGGACCTCGGGCATCTCCGCCGTGATCAGGCGGTAGGCGTCGATCACGCCCATCGGGTCCTTCCAGGGATCGAAGCGCGAGACCTGGCAGATCAGCGGACGGTCGACGTCGATGCCGAACTGATCGCACACGTACGCGGCGTCCTCCGGGGAGAGCGCCATGTTCTTGGGCGAAAGCGGATCTATGGCGGGCGGGCAGATCTTCACCCGGTCGGCGGCGCCGTCCATGCCCGGCGGGACGTACTGCTGCAGGTGCCACACGGTGGCGTCGTAGTCGCGCACGAAGGGCACGATGTGGTCGATCGCGTCCTGGTTGGGCGTGGAGAGGTCGATGTGGCAGCGCCAGATCCACCTCTTGGACTTGCCGGGCACGTGGCCGCGGATGGCCGCCGGCTGGGGGTCGTGGATGATGATCACGTCCCAGTCCCCGGAGATCTCCGCCGCATTCATCTCGTTGTAGCGCTCGAAGATCTCCCACTCCTCGTCGGAGAGCGAGTCCGGGTTGCCCTGCAGCGCGTTGTGCAGGCGCTTTGTCGCGTTGTAGAACTCCTCGCGGCCCAGCATCACCTGCCACTCGGCCTCGATCCCGACGTCGTTCATGAGCGGGATCAGCGTGTACAGGATCTCCGAGACGCCGCCGCCGAAGGCGGTCGCCGAGAGATGGAGCACGCGAAGGCCCTGCAGATCCTCCGACAGCTCGCGGATCTCTGCGATCAGGGGCCTTCCGGCCAAGTGTGTGTAGTCGGCAAGGCTCTTGCTACCGACCGAAACCGGCTGAAGCACGGCGCAGCAGACTACCTACGAGCCTGGAGAGAGGTACTTGACGAGCGAAGTCCGGCGCTCTTCGAAGCGCGACTCGTCGACCGTGGCCTCGATGATCGCGCGACTGAGCTCCTGCTCGACGGCCGACACGGGCGAGCCCGGGCCTTCGAGCCGCATGTGGAGCCGGTCCTCCTCCAGCCGGAAGGCGAAGTTGACCCGGCTCTCGTCCTCGATGGGCCGCCGCTCGTCCACGAAGTCGTTGGCCGCCTCGGTGATGGCGAGCTTCAGATCGGCCACCTCCTCGGGGGAGAGCGGCGTGAGGCGGCATACGGCGGACAGCGCCAGGCGAGCCAGAACGAGGTAGTCCGGGCGTGCGGGAATGGTCAGCGAAACGTCGCGGCTCTCGGTACTGGCTTCCTGGCTCACCTCGCTAGCACCCTACCCAGAATCCTCCGGTCTTTGGCCCAGCCGGACCTCCACGGTCCGGCGATCGCCGTCGCGCAGGAGCTCGAGCTTCACCCGCTCGCCGGCGCCCCTCGAGCTGATCACGTCGGCCAGGTCGTCGGTGCGGGTGAGGCGCCGTCCGTCGACCGCGACGATCACATCCCCGCCCGCCGGGATCGAGGCGCCCTGGAACTCGATCTGCCTCTCGCCGCCGCGCAGGCCCGCCTCGGCGGCCGGGCTGTCGGGCTCCACCCGCTGGACGACCGCGCCGTCAAGGACGTCCAGATCGAGCCGCCGCGCGGCCTGGGGCCACAGAACGAGGCTGGTCACACCGAGATACCCGTACGACACCTCCCCGCGCTCGCGCAGCTCGCTCAGCGAGCGACTGACCGCATCCACGGGGATGGCGAAGCCCACCCCCTCGCCGCTGCCGGTCTCCGACTTGATCTGGGCGTTGATCCCGATCACCCGGCCGCGGGCGTCGAGGAGCGGTCCGCCCGAGTTCCCCGGGTTGATCGCGGCGTCGGTCTGAATGGCGTTGCCGATCTGAAAGCGCGTCAGCGACTCGATCGTGCGGTCGACCGCGGAGACCACGCCTATGGAGAGCGACTGGTTCTCGCCGAACGGACTGCCGATCGCCGCGACCGGCTCACCCACCTGGATGCTGCTGGACGCGCCGAGCCGCAATGGCGTGAGTGAGAGCCCGCCGGTCTCGAGCTTGAGCAGCGCCACGTCGGCGTTGGGATCGTCGCCCACGATCTCCGCCGGCACGCGGTTGCCGTCGGAGAACTCGACGAAGACCTGCTCGGCCCGCTCGGCCCGCTCGCCGGGACCGGTGCCCGTGGTGACCACGTGGGCGTTGGTGGCCACGTAGCCCTCGCCGTCGAGCACGAAGCCCGAGCCCTGGCCCCCTTCGCTGTTCTCGGCCTCGAGCACGCCGCCCTCGAAGAGCGAGATCACAGTGACCACCCCGGGGGAGAGGCGCTCGTAGATCTGCTGGGGGTCGAATCCGCCCCGCTTGCCGATTCCGTCCACCACCTGCACCTGGGTCGTCGTCACCTTGTCGGGCGCTCCCGCGCTGCCGTCGTCGTCGCTCGAGTTGCACCCCGCCGCGCCCAGGCCGAGCACCGCGAGGGCGGCCGCGGCGGCGCGTCTCACGCGCCGTTCCCGCCGGCCGGCAGCTGAAGGGTGAAGGAGGTGGACCCGTTGGAGGACGTGACCGCCAGCCTGCCCTCCATGCGCTCGGCGAGCTCGCGTGCGATGGCCAGACCGAGGCCCGCGCCGCGCGCGGCGTCGCCGGTGTAGAAGCGCTCGAAGACCTTGGCCCGGCTGCCGTCGGGGAGCCCGGGGCCTGTGTCGGCCACCGTCAGGCCGGCCGTGCCGTTGCTGCGGTCTGCCCTCACGGTGATGCCGGTACCCGGCGGCGTGTGACGGAGCGCGTTGTCGAGCAGAATACGCACGATCTGGGCCACGCGCTCGGGGTCACAGAGCGCCTCCGTCCCCTCGGGCGGCAGGGCGAACTCGAGGTCCGTGTGGTGGTCGGCGAGGGCCGGCATGAACTCCTGCGCGACGCTGCGAGCCAGCTCGGCCAGGTCGACGGGCTCCGGCTCGAGCTCGACAGAGCCGGCGTCCAGGCGCGAGAGGTCGAGCAGGTCGACCGACAGCTTCTGCAGCCGCGCCACCTGCTCGCTCATCGTTTCGAGGAACTCGCGCCGGGTCTCGTCGTCGAGATCCTCGTCCTGGAGCAGCTCGACGAAGCCGGCGAGCGAGAAGATCGGCGTGCGCAGCTCGTGCGAGGCGGTGGCGATGAAGTCCTTGCGGGCGACCTCGACCTGCCGAAGCTGGTCCTGCATCTGGTTGAAGGTGCGGGTGAGCTGGCCCAGCTCGTCCGTGGAGTCGACGGGCAGTGGGTCGACGAAGTTCCCGCGCGAGACCTCCTCGGCCGCGACCTCCAGACGCCGTACGCGCGCCCCCAGGCGGCGGGCCACGAGCCAGCCGCCGGCCAGGGCGAGCGCGAGCGCGAGCAGGGTGGCGAAGAAGACGCGTTCGCGGAAGAAGGAGAGCGTGGCCTCGACCTCCTCGAAGTCGCGCGAGTAGAGCGCCACGCGCTCCACCGGCCGCGGCTGCCCCGGGCCCGGCTTGGTCCCGAACAGCGGCTGCGCGACGAGGCCGACGTCCTCGCCCTGGAAGGAGTCGAAGGTCGTCTGGGCGTGCCGCGTGCGTATCGCGGCGCTGAGCAGCCGGTTGTTCAGGGGGAAGAAGGGCTGCTCCCTCGAATCGAAGAGAGAGAAGAAGCGCAGGCCGCGGAAGTCGTTCTGGCGGCCGACCGGGTTCTCCTCCCAGGCGAACAGGGTGACGTTGGACTCGGTGGCCTCGGCCACCTGGCGCAACGAGCGCGGGATCTCCCCCTTGGCCGGGTCGCGCGGGATGCCCTCCAGCTGAGACTGGTAGATGCCGGCCACCAGCTCGAGGTCGCGCAGCCGGCGCTCCTCGAGGTCGGACTCCGGATAGGTGACCACGGAGAAGTAGATGACCGCCAGCGCCGATCCGATGATGGCGAAGAAGACGAGGGCCAGCTTGTTGCGAAGCGAACGGAGGCGAAAGCGCCTCATGCGTCGCGAAAGCGGTAGCCGACGCCGCGCACGGTGAGGATCAGCTCGGGATGCTTGGGCTCCTGCTCGAGCTTCTCGCGCAGGTGGCGGATGTGCACGTCGATCGTCCTCGGGTCGCGATAGGAGGAGTCTCCCCAGACGCGCTCGAGCAGCATGGTGCGGCTGAACACGCGCCCCGGGTTGCGCGCCAGCGCGGCCAGCACCTCGAACTCGACGTAGGTCAGGCGCACCGTCTCCTCGCGAACGTCGACCTGGCGGCGCTCGAAGTCGATGTTCACGTCGCCGTGGGCGATCGGCTCCTCGAAGCTCTCGTCGGGCGCGGCCAGAGCCGCCCGGCGCAGCACCGCCTTGACCCGGCTGCGGAACTCCCGCACCGAGAAGGGCTTGGTGATGTAGTCGTCGGCCCCGAGCTCGAGACCGAGCACCTTGTCGATCTCCTCGGTCTTGGCGGTCAGCATGATGATCGGCACCGTGCTGCGGGAGCGGATCTGGCGGCAGACGTCGAAGCCGTCGAGCTTGGGCAGCATCACGTCGAGCACTACGAGGTCGAAGTTGCCCTCGCGGAGGCGGTCGAGCGCCTCGTGGCCGTCGAGCGCGGGCACGACGTCGTAGCCCTCCTTGCGCAGCGGATAGGTCAGCAGCTTCTGAACCGAGAGCTCGTCGTCGACGAGCAGGATTCGGGGTGCTGAAGCCGTCACCTTCGGAATTGTAGGTTGAGAGGGGTGCCCTTTCACCCGACATGATCGAACCGCGTGTGTACCGAGCGGCGTTCGTGCCCGCGCTGCTGGCCCTCGTGCTGGCGATGTTCTCCCTGCAGAGCCGCCCCGGGCCGCTCGCCCAGGGCCTCGCCGCGGACGTGCTCTTCGACGGCCGCCTCGCCGCGACCAGCGCCGCGACGATCGCCGAGGACGAGCCCGACCGGCGGGCCGGACGGGCCGGCGACCGGCGCACGGCGGAGCTCGTCGAGAGCCGCCTCGAGGCCCTCGGCTTCCCCGCCGACACCCAGACCTTCACCCACGCCGGAAAGACGCTGCACAACGTGGTCGGCCGCCGCGCGGGGCGCTCGCGGCGACAGATAGTGATCGTGGCGGGGCGCGATGCCGCCGTGGTGCCCGAGGCCCCCGGCAGCGCGGCGGACACCGCCGCCCTGCTCGAGCTGGCCCGGGTGTTCGAGGGCCGGCCCACGCGCAAGACGCTCGTGCTGGCCTCGGTGGACGGGTCGAACCTGGGCGAGGTGGGCACGACCGAGCTGCTGGGCGAGCTGCCGTCACCCGGCCTGGTGGACGGGGTGCTCGTGATGTCCGACCTGGCGTCCTCGAGCCGTCGCGGGCCGATCGTGCAGGTATGGGCCAACGACTCGCGGCGCGGCGGGATCGGGCTCGCGCGAACGGTCGCCGAATCGATCCGCCAGGAGCTCGAGGTCCGCGCGGAGGGCTCGGGGGCGCTGGGCCAGCTGGCCCGGCTCTCCTTCCCGATCGGCATCGGCGCTCAGGGCCCGCTGGTCGAGAACGGCTACGACACTGTCCGCATCTCGGGCAGCGGCGAGCTCCCGCCCGGCGGCGACGGCCCCGTCGAGGCCATCGACGAGGACACCATCGGCGCCCTCGGGCGGGCCACGCTGCGCACGGTCACCGCCCTCGATCAGGGCCGCCGCCCGGAGCACGGGCCCGAGAGCTACGTGACCGCGGTGAGCCAGGTGATGGCCGGCTGGGTGCTGGCCCTGCTCGGCGGGACCCTGCTGCTGCCCGTGCTGGTGGCCTCGGTCGACGCGTTCGCGCGGGCGCGGCGGCGCGGCATGGAGGTGCTGGGCTGGTTGCGCTGGCTGGGCGCGTGGGTGGCGCCGTTCCTGGCCGGGCTCGCGGTGGCCGAGGTGCTGGCCCTGACCGGGGCCACGCCGGTGCCCCCGCCCGCGCCGGTGGCGCCCGCGCTTCTGCCCGTGGACGGCCCCGCGCTGGGCGTGCTCGGCGGCGTGGCCGCCGCGATGCTGCTGGCCCTGGTGCTCGGGCGCTTCCTTGCCGCGCGGCCCGAGCGCTCGCTCGCCCCGCCCGAGGGGCCTGGCGCGGGCGTGGCGATCGCGCTCTGCCTGGCCCTGGCCTCGATGGCGCTATGGCTGGTCAACCCCTACGCCGGGTTGCTGGCGGTGCCGGCCGCGCACCTGTGGATGCTGGCCGTGCTCACGGGCGCCGAGCGGCGGCGGCGCTACCGCGCCGTGCTCCTGGCGTTGGGCGCGCTGCCCGTGGTGCTGGTGGCGGTCTATTACCTGATCGCGCTGTCCATGGACCCGCTCTCGGGAGCCTGGTACCTGTTCATGCTCGTCACAGGGCACAGCGTGAGCGTGGCCACGTCGCTGATCGGCTGCCTCATGCTGGGGATCCTGGCCGCGGCGATCGAGCTGGTGGCGCGCTCGCCCGTCGAGTCCACCGACGAGCCGGACCCGGGGCTGCCCTCACTGTTCGGCCCCGGAGGCAACACCGCCTCCGGGCTGCTCACCCGTGTTCGTACCCGCTGAGCCCCTCGACCGCCCGGCCCTCGCGGTCGAGCAGCACGAGCCGGCCGCCCGTGCCGGTGACCTCGCCCACCCAGGTCACCTCGGCGGCGGCCTCGGCGGCGCTGCGCCGCTCCGGCGCGATGGTGAACAGCAGCTCGTAGTCGTCTCCCCCTGACGCCGCCGCCGCGGCCTCCACGCCCGTTGCGCGCGGGATGTCGTCCAGGCGGAGGTCGATCTCGACTCCGCTCGCGCTCGCCACGTGGAGGCCGTCGGTGGCCAGGCCGTCGCTGAGGTCGATCATCGCCGTGGCTCCCGCGCGGGCCAGGGCGCGGCCTTCGGTGAGCCGCGGCCACGGGCGCAGGTGGCGCCGGACGAGCTCCTCGGGCCCGCGCTCGCCCCGTTCGAGGAGGGCCCGGCCGGCCTCCGAGCCGCCAAGCGAGCCGGTCACACCGACCAGATCGCCGGCGCGGGCCCCGTCGCGGCCGACCAGGTCGGCCTCGCCGTCGGCCCAGCCCGTTACCGCCACGGTCACCCCGAGGGCCGGTCCGGCTACCACGTCGCCGCCCGCGATCGTGGTGCCGGTGGCCGCGGCGAGCGCCTCCATCTCGCGCACGAGGTCCTCACCCCCGTCGAAGCCGGCGGGCAGGACGAGCGACACGTAGGCCTCGCCGGCGTCGGCCCCCATCGCCGCGAGATCGGACAGGGCCGTGGCCATGGCCTTCCAGCCCACGTCCGCCGGTGAGTGGGTGGCCAGGGAGAAGTGAACGTCCTCCACCACGGTGTCGATGGAGGTGACGGCGAGCGGGCGGGCCCTCACCACGGCCGCGTCGTCGCCGGTCCAGCGCAGCACCCGGCCCTGCGAGCGGTCCGCCAGGGCCGAGCGGATCAGCTCGATCAGGTCGAGCTCGCCAGTGGCCCTAGCCGTCACCCGGCGTCACGCCGCCGCCGGTGCCGCCCTCGGGCGGGGCTCCGGTGGGCGGGGCCGGCGTCACGTCCTCCGCCGGTGGTGCCACGTCCGGCGCCTCCTGGGGCGCGGACTCGTAGAGGTCGGGGTCGTAGTCGGGATCGGTCCCGTCGTCGGTGGTCCCGTCGTCGTAGTAGTAGTCGTCGCCCGTGCCCGCTCCGCCGGTGCTCGAGTACTTGCCGAAGAAGGGCGAGGACACGAACGGCTCCTCGGGGTAGGCGAAGTCCTCACAGAAGTCGCCGTGCGCGGGGGTCATGAAGGCGTTCCAGACCGGCGCGGCGTACTCGCCGCCCTGGGCGCCGGGCATGGCCACGCCGGCGTCGGGATATCCGACCCACACCGCCGCCGAGAGCTGCGGGGTGTAGCCAACGAACCAGGCGTCCTTGGCCTCGTCGGTCGTGCCGGTCTTGCCGGCGGCGGGGCACCCGTAGTTCGCGCGCGTGCCCGTGCCCCCGGTCACGTTGCTCTTGAGGATCTTGGTGACCTCGTAGGCCTGGCCGTCGGTCATCACTCGCGTGCCCTTGGGGTTGCCGAGCTTCTCGGTGGTGCCGTTGGGGAACTGGATCCGCTGGATCCCGGTGGCGCGCCGGCGCACGCCCCCGGCCGCGAGCGTGGCGTAGGCGTTGGCCATCTCGAGCGTGGTCACGCCGCGAGTGAGGCCGCCGAGGCCCTCGGCGGGATAGCAGTCGAGCTTCGTGGTTATGCCGAGCTTCTTCGCGGTCTGGCACACCTTCTCGGGGCCGATGTCGAGGATCAGCTGGGCGTACACGGTGTTGTCCGAGGCGAGCGTCGCGCTGGTCAGGCTCATGGAGCCCGAGTAGCTGTCGCCGAACGTCTTCACGTTCCACTCGCCGAACTCGGGGTCGTTGATGGCCAGCGGCTTGGACGTGTAGGAGGTCGAGTCGGGATCGACTCCCTCGATCACCGCCGCGGTGAGCACCATGGTCTTGAACGCCGACCCCGGTTGCCGGTGGCCCTGCGCGGCGAGGTTGAAGCGGCGCTCGCCGTAGGTGCCGCTCGACGCCATGGCCTTGATCTTCCCGTTGTTGGGATCGATGGCCACGATGGCCGAGCTCGGGCCGGCCGGGTCGCCCCAGTAGGCGTTGATCGCCTCGCGCGCCTGGTCCTGCATCTTGGGGTTGATCGTGGTGTGGATGCGCAGCCCGCCGGCGCGCACCACGCCCACGCCGTAGCGCTCGATCAGCTGCTCCTGTACGTAGTCGAAGAAGTAGGGCTCGCGGCGCTGCACGTAGCGCTTGCCCTCGTTGAGCCCGAGGCCCTTGCTCGCCGCCTCCTCGTACTCGGCCCGCGTGATGTAGCCGTTCTCGACCATCTTGAGGAGCACGTCGTTGCGCCGCTCGATCGCCACCTGGGGGTTGCGGAAGGGGTTGTACTGCGACGGCGCCTGCGGCAGGCCGGCCAGCAGAGCGGCCTGGTGGAGCTTGATCTCGCTCACGTGCTTGTCGAAGAAGGTGACCGATGCGGCCTCCACTCCGATCGCGGTGCGGCCGTTGACCGTGCCGTAGGGCACCGAGTTCAGGTACTCCTTGAGGATCCAGGTCTTCGAGCGCTCCTCCTCGAGCTCCGACGCCAGCTTGGCCTCACGGATCTTGCGCTTGAAGTTGCGCTCCGGGTCCTTGATGTAGAGGGCGCGCACGAGCTGCTGGGTGATCGTCGAGCCGCCCTGCACGGTCTCGCCGGACTCGAGGTTCTTGATCCCGGCGCGCACGATGGCGTTGATGTCGACCCCGTCGTGCTTGTAGAAGCGCTCGTCCTCGATGGCCACGGTGGCGCGCCGCAGATCGACCGGGATCTCCCCCCACGGCCGCACGCGCCGCAGGGTGTCGGACTGGATGAAGCCGAGCTTGGTGCCGTCGGCCGCGTAGACCACCGAGAGCTGGCCCTTGTCGTCGGCCTTGAGCTCGCTCAGGTCCGGCGCGCTGGCGGCGATGGCGAACACGTAGCCGGCCACCGACAGAGCGGCGATCACGATGACGGTGGCGACCACGCCCACGCCGAGCAGCATCCTGCTCTTGGCGCCGCGCGTGTATCGCCTCCTGGACTTTCGATGACGGTGGCTCATGGAAAGCGGCTCAGGAAGCCCCCACCGAGGATAGACCGTGCTCTCGGAGCAGTCTCAGCCAGCGCCGCCGCAGCTCCGCCGCGGCCTTCCCGCGCTCGGCCGGCGTGTCGCACCAGGTGGTCGCGCTCAGCCTCACACCCTCCTTGTCGGTCTCGGCCACGATCGCCTTGATGTCCTGCTCCTCGTCGCCGATCAGCTCGATGGCGCGGTCGAGATCGGCGTCGGGAGGGAGCCACACCGACACGTCCACCTGCACCCTCGGGCTGATGATCGTGTGGTTCTCGATCGAGCTCTGGGCGAGGCGCTCGTTGGGCACGATCAGGCGCCGGCCGTCGTCGAGGCGGATGTACGTGTAGGTGAGCTGGACGTCCTCGACCTCGCCCGTCTTCTCCTCGAAGGTCACGAGGTCGCCGATGCGGATGGGCTGGGTTATGGCCAGCAGCACGCCGGCGATCCCGTTGGCCAGCGTCTGGCGCGCCGCGAAGCCCACCACCAGGCCGAGCACCGCGGAGGAGGCGAGCACGCCGGTGGCGATGCTGCTCACGGCGGGGATCCGGCCCAGGGCGAACCCGATGCCGATCACCACGATGAGCGCGAAGATCAGGCGCCGGATCAGCCGCAGCCGCGTGGCGGCCGAGGCCGACAGCTCGCCCCCGGCCACGGCCGAGCTGAGCTGTCGGCCGCGCCGCGCGAGCAGCCGGTCGATGGTCTCGGCGATCACGATCGCGATCACGAGGATCACGGCCGCGCTGACCCATTGGCCCGTGGTGATCGCGCCTGTGTAGAGGTTGCCCCCCGGCATGGCGTGGGAGGCTATCCCCGGCGAGATGGGCGCAATCAAGGCAAGTCTCCTCGTGGCCGTGTTCGCCGCGCCCCGGCGTGCTCCTGCGGCGAGGCGGCGCGCGGCGCCATGACCCAGGCGGTGCTCCTCGACGCCCTGGGCACGCTGGTCGAGCTGCAGCCGCCCGCGCCGCGCCTGCGGGCGCTGCTCGCCGCGGAGGGCCTCGCGGTCACCGAAGAGCGCGCCGCTCATGGGCTTTCGCGCCGAGATCGCCTACTACCTCGAGCATCACCTCGAGGGGTCAACCCGCGAGGCGCTCTCGGATCTGCGCGATCGCTGCGCGGCGACGATGATGGACGCGCTCGCGCTCCCGGGGCTCGATCACGCCGCGGCACGCCGGGCCATGCTCGCCGCGCTCGAGTTCACGGCCTACCCGGAGGCCGCCGCGGCGCTCCGTGCCGTGCGCGCCGGCGGGCGGCGACTGGCGATCGTGAGCAACTGGGACTGCTCCCTGGCCGACTGGCTCGAGCCCACGGGGCTGCTCGAATTGGTCGACGGGGTGGTCACCTCGGCGCAGACCGGGGCGGCCAAGCCCGACGGCGCCATCTTTCGCCGCGCGCTCGAGCTGCTGGACGCCGGCGCGGCCGACGCGGTGCACGTGGGCGACTCGGTGGACAAGGACGTGGAGGGCGCCCGCGCCGCGGGGATCCGCGCGGTGCTCGTGGCGCGCGGCTCCGAGTCGCCGCCGGACGGCGTGGTGGCGATCCGCTCGCTCGCCGAATTGCCCTCCCTAGTCTGACTCTCGTGGAGAGCGCCCTGATACCTCCGCCTCAGCCGCCGGAGCTGCCCGAGGACGCCCGCCCGCGCTGGCCGTGGTGGTACGGGCCGGTGGCGTTCCTCGCCGGGGCGGTGGTGGGCCTGATCAGCGCGGGCATCGTGTGGGCGGTGTTCGGCATCGACGCCGACTCGCCCGAGGCCACGATCACCGGGACCGTGCTGCTCGACGGCGCGCTGGTGGCGGTGGCGCTGCTGTTCGCGTCCTTCGTGCGCCGGCCGCGGCCGTGGCACTTCGGCCTGCGCCGCACGGCCTTCTGGCCGGCCGTGGGCTGGGCGGCGCTGGGGATCTTCTCCTTTTACGTCTTCGCGGCCGTGTACACGGCGATCCTGCAGCCCGACGTCGAGCAGACCGTGGCCCAGGACCTCGGCGCCGAGGACAGCAGCCTCGGCCTCGTGGCGGCCGGCTTCATGATCATCTGCATCGCGCCCTTCGCCGAGGAGTTCTTCTTCCGCGGCTTCTTCTACGGGGCGCTGCGCACCCGCTTCTCGATCGCCGTGGCCGCGATCATCGACGGGCTGGTGTTCGGCCTGATCCACTTCCAGGGCGGCGAGGACGGGCTGTTGATCGTGCCGCCCCTGGCCGTGCTGGGGGTGGTGTTCTGCCTGGTCTACGAGCGCACCCGCTCGCTCTATCCGTGCATCGCCCTTCACGCCCTCAACAACTCGATCGCCTACGCCGCCCAGGCCGATGGCGCTGCCGTGGCGCTCGTGTTCGGACCGCTGATGATCGCGGCCTGCGCGCTCGTGCCGCGCCTAAGTCGTGCGGCACCCTCTCCCACTTAGCGAATTGCGTGGCATTATCAGCCTGAGAATGAACACACGCCTGCTCTCCCTCACCGTCGCCGCAATGCTCCTGCTGGGCGCCGCTCCCGCCGCCGCGCAGGTGCCCGCCGGGACCGCCAAGTTCAAGGTCTCGGGTGGCATGGCCACCAGCAAGGCCCGCTACTTCGCGCCCTCGCAACAGGTGGTCGTCCGGGGCAGGGTCAAGCCCGCGGTGCCGGGCGAGGTGCTCACCCTCTACGCGATCCGGGGCAAGAAGGCCACCAAGAAGATCCGGCGCAAGGTCGGCGCGGGTGGGCGCTTCGAGTTCAAGTTCAAGGTCGGCAACGCGGGTCGAATCCGCCTGGCCATCAAGCACGACGCCAGCCCCACGCAGGGCGCCTTCCGGGCCAAGTCCCAGCAGGTCTCGGTCGTCGACTGGCAGGCCGGAGCCGGCGAGAAGGGCGTGAAGGTCCTGCTCCTGCAGCGCGGCCTGCTGCGCGAGGGGTACGCCACGCCGGTGACCGGCTACTACGACGACGCCACCGCGCGCGGCGTGCTCGCCTTCCGCAAGGCCAACGACCTCGGCCGCGACGGCTACGCCTCCAAGCAGGTCTTCGCGATGGTGGCGAGGGGCGAAGGCGCCTACAAGCTGCGCTACCCGAAGGCGGGCAAGCACGTGGAGTTCGACTGGTCGCGCCAGGTGCTGGTGCTGGCCGACAAGGGCAAGCCCTACCGGACCTACCACACCTCCTCGGGCACCCCGGCCACGCCGACCGTGTTCGGCACCTACAAGTTCTACCTTCAGACGCCGGGCACCAACGCCAAGGGGATGGTCTACTCGTCCTACTTCATCCGGGGCTACGCCATTCACGGCTACGCCTCGGTGCCGACCTACCCGGCGAGCCACGGCTGCCTGCGCGTGCCGATCCCCAACGCGATCCAGATCTTCAACTGGATCGACGTCGGCGACACGATCTTCAGCTACCAGTAGCGCCCCGCCCGGGGCAGCCCGTCGGAAACGCAAAGGCCCCGCCCTTTCGGACGGGGCCCATGCGGGGTTCCCCCGGAAGCCCGCGCTCAGCGCGGGCCCACGTTGGCTACGGGGTCGGGACGGCGGGTGCGGCTGCTTCGGCCGGCGCGGGCGCGGGCTCCGCAGGCGCGGCGACCGGCTCGGCCGGTGCGAGCGCGGGCTCCACCGGTGCGGCGGCGACGGGCTCCGCCACAGGCTCGACGGGCGCGGGTGCGGGCTCGACCGGTACGGCGACGGGCTCGACGGGCACGGGTGCGGGCTCCACGGGCGCCGCGACGGGCTCCACGGGCGCCGCGACGGGCTCCACGGGCACGGGTGCGGGCTCTACCGGCGCCGCGACGGGCTCCACGGGCACGGGGGCCGGCTCGACCGGCACCGGCGCGGGTTCCACCGGCGCGGCGGCGACCGGCTCCACGGGCACGGGCGCGGGCTCCACGGGCGCCGCCACCTCGGCGGGCGCCGTCGGCACGGCGGCCACCTCACCGGCGTCGCCGCTGCTCACCACGGACTCGCCCGCCACCGACGCGCTGTCCGAGCCGCTCCAGGCGGCCTGGGTGCCTGACCCGCCACCGGCCGCGGTGGCGCCGCCGCCGGCGGTCATCACCGCGGCGGTACGCCCGCCCGCGGCGCCCGAGCGGGCGGTCGCGCGGCTGGCGACCGATGCCGCCCGGCTGCCGTTGAGGTAGGGAGCCGGGTCCTGGGCCTGTCCGTTGATGCGGGTCTCGAAGTGCAGATGGGGCCCCGTGCAGCTGCCGGTGCAGCCCACGTAGCCGATCACCTGTCCGGCCCGCACGCGTGCGCCCTGGCTCACGGCGAATCGCGACATGTGCGCGTAGCACGTGGAGAAACGGCTGCTGTGGGTGATGCAGACCATGTTTCCGTAGCCGTCCTGGACTCCGGCGACCGTGACCGACCCGCAGGCCGCGGCCCTGATCGCGGTGCCCGTGGGAGCGGCGATGTCGACTCCGTCGTGGTTGCGCCCCCAGCGCGGGCCGAAGGGCGACGTCTGGGTGCCCTTGACCGGCGAGGTGAGCGAGGAGGATCCGCAGCTGGTGTCCACCGGCGCCGAGCGCTCCGCGGGCTGCTCCTCGGCCGGAGGAGTCTCGGCCTCGGCGTCGGGCGCGGGAGCCGGGCTCGAGTCGCTCTCCGGGGCCGGCTGTGCCTGCTCGCGGGGCGGCGCGGCGTCCTCGCTCCGACCGGTGCCGGCGCTGCTGTCGTCCGGACCGAAGAGCTGGTCGACCGACCGGTCGGCGCGCTCGTCTAGACGGGCGCCGGCGGCACGCAACTCGCGCTCCAGGCGCTCCTTCACGGCGGGCGGGGCGTCGCCGCCGCTGGCCGTGCTCGCGACCGGGAACAGGGTGGCCCAGGTCGCCGGTCCGACGACCCCGTCGACCTCGAGTCCGGCGCGGATCTGGTAGCGGCGCACCGCGAGATCGGTCTGGACTCCGAAGATCCCGTCGGCCGGAATGTCCAGCGCCTTCTGCACCTGGGCCACGAGGGCGCCCTGGCTGCCGAGCTCGAGTGGGAGCCCGCCCTCGCGCACCTCGATGGCGCGCTTGGGTGCGGTTTCGGCTCCCAGGTCGGCCTGAGGCTTGCCGGTGAACTGGGCGAAGGCCATCGGTGACGCGGGTCCCGCCATGGTCGCGGCCGACATCGCGGCCGCGATGCCCTTGCGGCGGTTGTGCCAGCGCCGCGCTCCGGGGAGCAGGGAACGGCGGTAGCGAGAGCGTTCGAGCGAACGCTCCCAAAGCTCGTGCTGAGACAGGTCCCGATGGGCGCTCGTCATCCGGCTGGTCCCCTTCCGTTCAGGCCTACGGGGTTAGCTGACGGGCTCGCGCTGGAAAGTGCGCTACGCGGTTAGGGTCCGCGATTCGCCCCCGGCGACCTGATCGGCCGCCACTTGGTTCCCCCGTTCCCTGCACCAGGCGGCGCAGGGACTCGGCGCTTGACTACTGATTCGACAACAAAGACCAACAACCTCGACCCGAGGAAGTTGCGCTGCGCGGCAGGCTAGCGCACGCCTACAAATTGGTCCAACGAATGGTTCAAAACTCCGCCGTGCGCCAATCGTCGCGGTGCGTGCGCTCCTTGGGCAGCATGTTGGCCAGGAGGCCGAGACCCGCGCCGTAGAGCAACAGCGCCAGCAACGCGGGCACGCCGCGGTTGACCCACGCGTTGTCGGAATCGAGCAGCCCGGCAAAGGGCGCCAGCAGCACATCGTTGGCGTCGTCGACCAGCTCGCGTACCGAGCCGTTGCGGCGCTCACGGCCGGCCTCCTCGTCCGGCGTCGGGGCGACCGCCGCCACCTCGGGCGACGCCGGGGTGCCCGTGCTCTCGCCCAGCGCGGTCTGCTGGGCCTTCGAGCCGCGGTCCATCTCGTCGACGGCGAAGTAGGCGAAGCCGAGCAGCACGACGATCGACGTGAGCACGGCAGCGAGGCGGATGACGGAACCCATCGCCACGTCTATCGGCCGCAGGGCCGCCGACGGTGAGCCTCGCACGTAGTGTTCCGACGGATGAGCGATGCCCACGAGACTCTCGTCGCCGAGCTGCGCGAGCACGCCCTCGTGATCGGCGAGGTGACGCTCACCAGCGGACGCACCGCGCAGTACTACGTCGACGCCAAGCGCGCGATCCTCCTTCCGGCCGGCTTTCGCGCCCTGGGCGAGCTCGTGGCGGAGGAGGCGGAGCGAGTGGGCGCGACGGCCGTGGGAGGCACGACCATGGGCGCCGACCCCGTGGCCTGCGCGGCTCTGGCCGCCGGGGCTCCCGTCAAGGCCTTCTTCGTGCGCAAGGACCGCAAGGCGCACGGGCTGCAGCGCTGGGTCGAGGGCCCGCCGCTCGAGCCCGGCGAGCGCTGCCTGGTGGTGGAGGACGTGGTCACCACCGGAGGCTCGACGGTTCACGCTCTCGAACGCGTGCGTGAGGAGGGCCTCGCGATCGCCGGAGTCATCAGCGTGCTCGACCGCCTGGCCGGAGGCGCGGCGACGATCGAGGCCGCGGCGGAAGGGGCCTCCTACCGGCCGCTGACGACGATCGACGAGGTCTACCCCGAGCGGCCCGACCGCGGCTGAGCCAGCCAAGCGTCGATCAGGCGCCGCGAGATCGAGTAGGGCGGCGGCAGCCTCACCACGCCGTCGCCGCGAGCCGCCGTCTCCACCTCCGAGCGCTCGAACCAGCGAACCTCAGACAGCTCCTCGTCGCCCGGGGCCGGGTCGCCCGAGGTGGCCCGCGCGAGGAAGCCGACCATCAGCGAGCTGGGGAACGGCCAGGGCTGGGAGGCGAAATAGGTGACCTCGCCCACCCCGACGCCGGATTCCTCGAGCACCTCGCGCGCCACCGCCTCCTCGAGCGTCTCGCCCGGCTCAACGAACCCGGCGAGCACCGAGAAGCGGCCCGCGGGCCAGCGCGCCTGGCGCCCGAGCAGCAGCCGGCCGGCCGCGTCGGTCACCTGCACGATCACCACCGGGTCGGTGCGCGGGAAGTGCGACGCCTCGCACGAGGGACAATTGCGCTGGTGGCCGGCGTTTGCCACGGTGGTGGGCTGGCCGCAGTTGGCGCAGAAACGGTGACGCCGGTGCCACGACAGCAGCGAGGCCGCGTACGCCCCCAGCGCCGCCTCCGCGGCGGGGAGGTCGGTGGCGGCCTCGCGCAGCCCCGCCGGCCTCCCCTGGCCGGGCTCGGCGCCGGTGGCGTCGGCCGCGAACAGCGGAGTCGGGCCGTCGAGCCCCAGGAAGACCGAGTCTCCGTTGGGAGGGGTGAGAACCAGGCGCCCGTCGTCGATCCAGAGCCCCTCCTCGGACAGCACGAGCGAGCGAGCGTCGGGCTGGGCCTTGAGGGCGGCGATCCACTCCGGATCGCCGCGCCGGGCGGCGGCCCGGTCGAGCTCGGCGCCGGAGAAGATGATGGGTGATGGCATGAGAGCGCCCCGGGCTGGATTCGAACCAGCGACCTACCGCTTAGGAGGCGGTCGCTCTATCCCCTGAGCTACCGGGGCGGGGCCAAGGGAAAGCTAGCCTCTCGCTCCGGTCCGGGCCAGCCCGGACCCTCGCGCACTACTCGTCCTCGTAGAGCGATTCGCGGGCCAGCTCGGCCCCGCGCGCGCCGTAGAGCCGAACCTCGATGTAGTCACCGGTGTAGGCGTCGAGTGACACGAGGGTGAAGCGCTCGTCGACCAGCGTGCACTGGTCGGTGGTGGTGGGTCCGAGCTCTGTGGTGGCGGCCACCCCGTTGGGCACGAGCGCGACTCCCCACACCAGCGTCACGATCCCCTGGCGTCCCTCGGGGCCGCGCCAGTGGCCGATCTCCTCGTCGGAGAGGTCGAGCGCCCAGTCGGGGTTCTGCGCGGCGGTCTCCTCGGTGAAGTCGGCCGCGGCGGTGAAGTCGGCGGCCTGCGCGCCCTCGTGCTCGCGGGTGTAGGAGACGTATCCGAACACCTCGCCGCCCTCGGCCGGCGCCGTGGCGGGCACGTAGGTGCGCCCGTTCCAGGTGCGGTCGGGAAACCAGGCGATCAGCTCCGGCTCGACCCCCGCCGGCGCCGCGCCCGTGAAGTGCTCGCCGAGCGCCTCGCCCCAGCGGCCGTACGGAAGCGGCTCCTGGGGAGGCTCGGCGGCGAACATCGGGACCTGGCGGGGAACGGGCGGCATGGACGGCGGGAGAAGCTACAGGGTGGCGCCGCGCAGGCGCTCGGCCGCGTCCTCGGGAGCCAGCACGTTCAGGTGCACGCCGGTGCCGATCTCGAGGCCGGCGAGCTGGGCCAGGCGCGGCATCACGTCGATGCGCCAGCAGAAGCTCTGCGCGTCGCGCGGCGCGGTGCGCACCCACATGTTGAGCGGGGGCAGGCCGTCGAGCACGGCGCCGAGCCGGGAGAGCGCCTCGTGCAGCATCCGGGCGCCGAGCGGTCCCTCGTCGGAGAAGCGCGCGACCGGCGCGCGCGGAACGACCTGCATGTGGAAGGGCACGCGCGCGCCGAACGGGCAGAGCGCCACCGCCTCGTCGTCGATGGCCACGATCCGCTCGCGCCGCCGCACCTCCTCCTGCACCACGTCTCCGAGCAGGTTGCGGCCCTGGGTGCGGTCGGAGTAGGCGGTGAAGCGCTCGCGCTCGCGAGCCACGGCGGCGGGCACGAAGGGGAGGGCGTACAGCTGTGAGTGCGTGTGCGGCAGCGAGGCGCCCGCCTCGCGGCCTTCGTTGACTATCAGGTGCAGGTACGCGGCGTCGGAGTGCTCGCGCATGCGCTCGCGCCAGACCCCCATCGCGGCCTCCACCTGCTCAGCGGGCACCTCGGCCAGGGAGTGCACCGGGTCGGGCGCGTTGATCACCACCTCGTGGGCGCCGAGAGCGGGCTGGGAGGCGAACAGGTCCGGCTCTCCGCGGCCCCCCGCGAGCGGGTCCTCCCGCGGCTCGGGCTCGCCCGGCGACAGGGCGGGGAACAGGTTCGGCACCACGCGCACGGTCCAGCCGGCGGTATTCGGCGCGCCGCCGTTGCGGCGCAGGGCGTAAACCTCGGGCGGCGTCTGGTCCTCGTGGCCCTCGGCGAACGGGTCGCGCTCGCGGTCGATGGGCGCGCGCGGTTCCACGTCGAGCCACGCGCCCGGCCGCCGCCCGCGCTCGCCGGCCACGATCACGCGCAGGCCCGAGAGCGGATCGATGCGCAGCTCGGTCGCGCCGGAGCGATCGGTAGTGCGCGAGGGCGCGCGCTGGCCCGCGCCGGAGCGATCGGTCACAGCTCCTTCTCCATGGCCACGTGCTCGATGCCCTCCTCGGTGAAGCGCACCCCACGCTCGGCGTAGCCCTCCTCGCGGTAGAGGGAGAGCGTGTAGGTCTGCGCGTGAAGGGCGATGCGGCCCGCGCCGGCGTCGAGGGCCACGCGGTCGGCCTCACGCAGGATCGCCCGGGCCACGCCGCGGCCGCGCAGCTCCGGCTCGACCACCAGCCGGCCCAGTCGTGCCAGCGGGCCCTGAAACAGCAGCCGGCACGTGCCGACCACCCGCTCGCCGGAGATCGCGACCACGTGGACGCTCTCTTGATCGCGCCCGTCGCGGTCCGCCTCCAGGGACACGCCCTGCTCGCCGCAGAACACGCGCTCGCGCAGGTCGAGCGCCGCCACGAGCTCGTCGTCGCTGTGTGCCGGCCTTACCTCCAGAACGTCAGCGAGCGTACTTGTCGATGTCATCGACGAGGTCGCTCTCCTTGAGGTACCCGCCCTGGTGCAGATAGGCCAGCTCGCCCTTGCGGTCGTAGAACGCGGTCGTGGGGAAGGCCTGGACGCCGTTGAAGGAGGCGGCGACCTCCAGGTCCGGGTCCTTGAAGCTCGGAAAGGGCACCGGGTACTCGGCCAGGAACTTGCGGGCGTCGCCGTCGTTGTCGCTCGAGTTGACGCCCACGAACACGACGTCCTTGCCGAGCTTCTTTGCCTGATTGCCGAAGAACGGGAACTCGGCCCGGCAGGGACCGCACCACGAGGCCCACTTGTTGACCACCACCGGCCTGCCCTTCTGCTGCGCGACGTACTTCTCGAAGGCGTCGCGGCCGCCGTCCAGGAGCGCCACGTTCTCGCTCTCGTCGGGCGGGGGCGGGGCCGCCTTCTCGTCCGAGCTGCAGCCGATGAGAGCGACCGCGGCGAGAAACACGACCAAAAGGCGCATATCCGACAGCTTGGCAGACCCGTTTTTCTCTCGGTGTGCTGTAATGGACCTACGTCGGCAGTCCCTACGAGGCTGGCGCGCCGCCCACTCACGGGGTTCGTGAGAGAGGCGGCATGACGGGCGGGCCCGCGAAACCGAGACGGCCCGTTCACCTCGGTGAAGCTCGGCCCGTCTCCCTTTCCATTCTGAACGCCTCAACTTGGCTGAGACAACCTCTGCTCTCGTGAATACGCCGGTTTCCGGCGCCGACCTCGCTCGCGCGGAGGAATTCGCGCGGGAGGGCTTCGTGGTCCCCGGAGAGGACGCGGCCGCCGCGCTGGCGGAGGGCACCGCTCGGCGCTCGGCGCTCGACGACGCCCTGGCCGAGATCGACGCCGGCCGCGAGGAGCCCTCGGTGGAGTGGCGGCGCAACTACTCGCTGCTGCTGGGCCTGGAGCGCCTGCTCGCCGAGGAGGAGCCCCACCTCGCGGACGGCACGCTGCTCAACCCGCATCAGGTAGACGCCCTGTCGGGCACGCTGATCGCGCTCACCTCCGAGCTCGAGGAGAGCCTGCGCAGCGGCAACGGCAGGGTCGCGACGGCCAACGGCCGGCCCGGCACCGAGGCCGCCCTGGAGAGCGACGACCTCTACGAGGACGATTTCGTCCAGGCCTCCCTGCGCCAGGCCGACGAGGAGCCCCTCGACGACGAGGAGGACGAGGAGCCCCTCGACGACGACGACGAGGACGAGGCCGGCGAGCCGGAGGAGCCCGAGCAGGAGGCACCGGACGAGGAGCCGCTCGATTGGGACCCGGCAGAGGAGGCCGAGGATGAGGCTGCCGTCGAGGCCCAGGGCGAGGACCCGGGCGCCGACCGCCGCTTCTGGTTCGAGCACGCGACCGGAGCGGGCAAGACCGTGGCCGCTCTCGGCTTCGTGGAGGCCTCACGCACCGGCGGCATCCTGATCCTCACCCACCGGCGCAACCTGGTCGACCAGTTCCTCGGCGAGCTGCGCACGCGCGGCTACAAGAAGCGCATCGCCCCGGCGCTGCTCCAGAACGGTGGCGGCGGCGAGCCGCCGGCGGGCGGCCCCGTGACGGTGGAGACCTACCAGTGGTTCGTGCGCAACGCGGGCAAGATCTCGGACGCCTACACGATCGTGATCTGCGACGAGGCCCACACCGCCCTGGGCGAGAAGACGAGCGGCGCCATCCGCCAATGGACCGGCCCGGTGTTCATCGGGATGACCGCCACCGGCGCGCTGATCGCCCGCCACGTAACCGACCTCTTCCCAACTCAGACGTCGCGCTTCGACCTGGCTCAGGCCGCCCGGCGCGGCGTGATCGCCCCCCTCCGCTGCGTGCGCATACCGCCGGGGGTGGGCGTGCGCTCGATCGCCAACGTCCCGCTGCGCCGCGGCGAGGTCGACCAGGACTTCGACCAGGAGGAGCTGGCCGCGCTGCTCGACCAGGCGCCCTTCAACCTGGCCGTGGCCGACCTCTACAAGACCCGCTTCAAGGACGTTCCCGGGGTCGTCTACTCCGCCGGCGTGGCCCACGCCCACAACGTGGCCAAGGCCTTCCGCGACGCGGGCATGAAGGCCAAGGCGGTCTCGGGCGAGACGCCCAAGCGCGAGCTGGCCCGCACGCTGGCCGGCTACGAGCGCGGCGAGATCGACGTGCTGGTGAACGCGCAGCTTCTGGCCGAGGGCTGGAACTCGCCGCGCGCGACGGTCTGCATGCACCTGGCGCCCACCGCCTCCAAGCGCATCTACCAGCAGCGCGTGGGCCGCGTGACGCGGCGCACGCCGGGCAAGGAGGCGGGCATCGTCGTGGACTTCGTCCATCCCGCCACGCCCAACGACGACCCCGTGGTCACGCTGCACTCCCTGCTCGACCGCGACGTTTACCGCGGTGGCGCGATCGTGGTCGGCCCGGTACGGCGAGGCCGCGGCAGGCGGCTGCGCGTCGAGCGCCGGGTGGTGCCGGTGACCTCGGACGAGACGCGGCGGGCGCAGGTGTTCGAGCGCGAGCTGTGGCGGATCGCCGTCGAGCACCTGAGCTGGGGCGAGCAGCAGGCGTGGGCGATGCTCGCCGGCGCCCGCGTGGCGTCGAACAACTGGCGCCGCGCCAAGGCGATGCTCCACTTCGACTCCACAGGCGAGCTGCGCCGGGTGTTCCTGGTCACCTGCCTGCGCCGCAACCGCAACACCCAGCTGCGTGTGCGGGCGCTGGGCGAGGTGGGCGCTCTGCGCGACCCCGAGGCCTTCGACGACGCCGTGGAGATCCTCGGCAGTTGGTCGCGCGACGAGCGCCGGGAGGGCGTGAAGGTGCTGCTTCAGGCGCTGACCGAGAAGCAGATCGGCCGCCGCGACCAGGCGGCGCGCTGGCTCTGGCACCTGGCCGAGTACTCGCGTGAGGTCCACGAGGAGTACGCGGTGCAGCGCTGGCCGGAGACCAAGCGGCTGCTGGGGCTGCTGGTGAACTCGGCCGGAGCGGCACACGCGCGCAACGCGCGACGCCTCGTGCAGGCCTCGCGCAAGCACGACCGCCGGCTGTCGGCCGCGCTGCTGGCCGCCGCGCTCGCGCACACCCCCGAGGCGCAGCAGGTGCTCGACGGCGCGCGGATGCGCATGGCTCGCAAGCCGAGCGCGCTGGCGCGCGAGCTGCTCAAGAACTTCCCCAAGGGCAAGCGCCGCCGCGGCGGCCGGCGCCGGCGCAAGAAGGGTGGCGGCGAGGCCGGGGACGCGGAGGTTGATCTGCAGGCCACGCAGGCCGTCGAGACGCCGGACGGGCCCGGCGAGCCGGGAGACGCGAAGCCCAAGCCCAAGCGCTCGCGCCGGCGGCGCAGCTCGTCGGCGGCCGCGCGGGCGCGCAGGGCGGCGGCCAACGAGGACAAACCCGGTTCCGGTGGCGACTCGGGTGATCCCGAGGAGCGCGACGCGGCCTGACCCGCGCCGCTGCGCGATCAGCGCAGCAGGTGGACCTCGCCGGCGCCGAGAGTGACCCGGCCCGAGGATGTGTCGACGAGCAGCGCCCCAGCCTCGTCGATTCCGGCCGCCCGACCGCTCCCCTCAGCCCACCGGACCTCCGAGCCGCGCAGGGCGTCGCGGGGTCGCCAGGCGGCCAGCACCTCGGCCGCGGGACGTTCGAGCCAGCGGTCGAGGGCGGCCAGCACCAAATCGAGCACCTCCTCGCTGCCGATGCTCGACCCGGCCAGGCGCAGCGAGGTGGCGGTGTCGCGCAGCTCGCCCGGGAACTCGGAGACCGAGACGTTGATCCCGATGCCCAGCACCGCCCATCCGGCCGCGGGCCGGCCCTCCACCAGGATGCCCGCCACCTTGCGCCCGTCGATCCAGATGTCGTTCGGCCACTTCACGCCCGCCGGTACCGGCAGCGCCTCGCACAGCGCGACTGCGGCGGCCAGCGGCAGCATCGGGTCGAATCGCCGTAGCACCACGGACATGAGCACGGCGCTGCCAGGGGGCGCCACCCACGTTCTCCCCTGCCGTCCACGGCCCGCGGTCTGCTCGCCCGCGGTCACCACCGTGCCGTGAGGGGAACCGGCCGCCGCGAGCTCGCGGGCTCGCTCGTTGGTCGAGTCGGTGCGGCGGTGGTGCACTCGCGGCCGGCCGATCATCGCGGCCGCAGGCGCACCTCGGCGTCCGGTCGCACGTCGAGCGTTCCCGCGGCGTCGCCGCGATTGATCGCCAGGGCCAGCGTGCGGTAGGCGTCCTCGTAGAGGATCAGCTCACCGGGCCGCACATCGGCGAAGGTCTGTGCGTAGGTGGCCAGGTAGCGCTCGCCCGCGGCCTCGACCTCGACACGCCCGCCCAGCCGGATGCCGGTGCCCGCGGTCACGTCGTGGTCGGCGTCGAGCCCGACGTTGCCGAAGCGGTCGACCACCAGGGCGTGCGCCACCAGCGTTCCTTCCTCGCTGCGCGGCTCCGGCAGCTCGACCCGGGTCAGCACGTCGGGGTCGAGCGGGTCGCCGGCGTCGGCCAGCTCGGCGCCGCGGGCGAGGTGGGCCGCCACGGGCGCGAAGATGTCCCGGCCGTGGAAGGTGGCCGACAGCGGCTCGAGGCGGTGGGGGGAGCGTGTGATGTCCACGGCCACCTCGATCCCGCCACAGCGCTCGGCAGCCAGGCTCAGCAGCCCGTTGTCGGGGCCGACGAGGATCCGCCCGTCCGCGCTGCCCAGGGCCACGGCGCGCCGCTCGGTGCCCACCTGGGGGTCCACCACGGCCACGTGCACCCCGACGGGCATGTAGGGCAGCGTGTTGCGCAGCACGAGCGCGCCCTGGCGAACCGCGTAGCGGGGCACCCCGTGGGTGATGTCGATGATCTGCGCGTCGGGGGCGATGCGCCGGATCACCCCGTGGCAGACCCCGACGAAGTCGTCGTCGCGCCCGTAGTCGCTGAGCAGCGTCACGATCATCGCCGCCACATCCTCCACGATCGCGTCGATCAGGCCGGCGATGTCGTGGCGGGCGGCCTCCACGTGCGGCTCGATGCCGTGTTCGCGCAGGGTGTCGCTCGTGACCGGCCCGATCGACACCACCCGCGCGTCGCCCACCCGGCCACCCCCCTCGAGGAAGAAGCGCACGGTCGAGCTGGAGGTGAAGGTCACGTGGGTGGCGCCGGCCAGCGCCTCGAGCGCGGGGGCGTCGAGCGGCTCGGCCACCGTGTCGTAGAGCGCGAGCACGTCGACCTCGGCTCCGCGCTCACGCAGCCCGTCCGGCAGCACGTCGCGCGCCTCCGCGGCTCGGGCCACCAGCACGCGCGCACCCTCCAGCCGCTCCCCCTCGAGCGCCTCGAGCAGACCCTCGGCCACGAAGCGCTCGGGTACGACATCGGCCGCGATCCCGTGCTCGCTCAGGGCCCTGGCGGTGCCGGGACCGATGGCCGCCACCCGCACCCCGGCGAGCGAGCGAGCGTCCGCGTCGAGCAGGTCGAAGAAGATGTGGACCCCGTTGGGGCTCGTGAAGCAGACGAGCGAGTAGCCGCGCAGATCGGGCAGCGCCACCTCGCGCGGCTCGATGCGGATGGCCGGCGTCTCCAGCACCTGGGCTCCCAGGGCGCGCAGCCGCGACGCCAGGTCGCTGGCCTGCGCCCGGGCGCGCGTGACGGCCACGGTCTGTTCGTGCAGGGGCCGGCGCTCGAGCCAGGCGAGCGTGTCGCGCAGGCCGGCCACCGGCCCCACCACCGTGATGGCCGGCGGGCGGATCTTCGCCTCGGCCACCCGCTCGGCGATGTCCGCCAGGGTGCCGGCCACCGCGCGCTGGCCGGGCAGCGTGCCCCGGGCCACCACGGCGGCCGGCTCGTCGCCGGGGCGTCCCGCGGCCCGCAGGCGCTCGGCGATCCGGGCCAGGTTCTTGACCCCCATGTAGAACACGAGCGTGCCCGGGAAGCGGCCCAGCGCCTCCCAGTCGAGCGCCGACTCCTCCTTGGCGGGGTCCTCGTGGCCGGTGACGAAGGCCACCGCCGACGCGCCGTCACGGTGGGTCACGGGGATCCCGGCGTAGGCGGGCGCGGCCACGCCCGAGGTCACGCCGGGCACGATCTCGAAGGCCACGCCGGCCGCGGCCAGCGCCTCGGCCTCCTCGCCGCCGCGCCCGAAGACGAAGGGATCGCCTCCCTTGAGCCGGACCACCCGGCGCCCGGCCCGCCCCAGCTCCACCAGCAGCGCGTTGATCTCGTCCTGCTCCAAGGCCGCCGCCCCCGGCTCCTTCCCCACGTAGCGCAGGTCGGCGTCCTCGCGCGCGCCGTCCAGCGCACCCGGTGGGATGAGCCGGTCGTAGAGGATCGAGTCGGCAGCGGCGATCAGGTCGAGCGAGCGCCGCGTCATCAAGCCCGGATCGCCGGGACCTGCGCCCACCAAGAAGACAATTCCCGGCACGGCTAGGGCGAGACGAGTCGATACGACAGCAAGAGCGAACCGCCGCCGGTGACGGCGCTGTCGCGCAACTCGAGCTTGCGAAGACCGCCCGTTCCATCGCCGGTGAAGATCTTCCGACCCTTGTTGGCGAGCGTGGGCGCGACACCAGCCTCAGTTCGTCGACCAGGTCGGCACCGAGCAGAGCCCGGGAAAGCTCAATGCTGCCGTGGATGCCGATGTCCCCGCCGTCGCCCTGCTTGAGCTGCGCGACGTACTCGCCGGCCGGCGTGTCGACGACCGTCGAGTTGGCCCACTCCTCGCCCAGAGTCGCTGCTGGTGAAGACGTGCTTCGGCGTGCTGTTGATGAAGCTTGCGAAGGGCTCGACGTTGGAGCTCGGCCAGTAGCCGACCCAGTAGTCGTAGGTGCCGCGACCGAGCAGGATGTCGTCCTGGGTCTCGATGACCGCGCCCAGGTTCTCGAAGATCTCAGGCCCGCCGTCCGACATCCAGTCGCTCGGCTCTTCGCCTACCCCGTCGAGGGACTGCAGGTGGTAGAGGACAACGTTGCGCATCGGCTAACCGTACGGGTCCTTCGGCCCCCGGTCGTCCGAGAGGGTTTCCTGCGTCCGCGTCACGATCGCCTCGATCGCGTCGGCCAGGTGAATCGGCTCGATGTTGCGGTCGCCGCGCTCCACGCGGAGCCTGTGCGCCTCGAGGAGCACGGCCGTGTGGGTGGTCCCGGCGGGCGGCTCGAAACGGTAGGAGGCCAGCTCGATCAGCAGCCCGAGCGGGTCCTCGAAGTAGATCGAGTCCATGAAGCCGCGGTCCTTCACGCCGCTGTGCTCGATTCCGCGCTCGTCGAGGCGCTCCACGGCCTGGCGGAACGTGGCCTGCGAGATCGCGAAGGCGACGTGGTGAACGCAGCCCGGGTCGGTGGGAGTGCGCGCGGGGTCGCCCGCGCGCTCCTCGTTGGTGAAGATCGTGATGAGGCGCCCGTCGCCCGGGTCGAAGTAGAGGTGGCTCTCGGACGCGTTGTCGAGGTTCGGCTGCTCGAACACGAACGGCATCCCCAGCACCCCCTCCCAGAAGTCGATCGAGGTCTGGCGGTCCGCCCCCGTGAGCGTTATGTGGTGGACGCCCTGGCTCTGAAGCTTGCGCATGGCGGCAACCTATCCGTATGGAGCGTCGCGACCCGATCGAGGTCCACGATCACGATCACGGCTGGGCTGGGAGGTTCCGCGCCGAGGCGCCGGCGGTGCAGAGCGCGCTCGGGCGCATGGCCGCCGGGAGGGTGGAGCACATCGGCAGCACCGCGGTGCCCGGGTTGGCCGCCAAGCCCATCATCGACATGGTTGTGCCCGTGCGAGCGGACGCCGAGGCGGGCGCGATCAGGTCGGCGCTCGAGGCCATCGGCTGGGAGCACGACCCGCAACCCGACGACCGCGAGATGCGCCGCCTGTCCTTCTGCCGGCCCGACCCCGGCTGGCGCACACACCATCTGCACGTCGTAGGCGAATCGCCCGGGCCGTGGCGAGACTGGATCGCCCTTCGCGACCGGCTGCGCATCGACCCCCGTCGCGCCGCCGCCTACGGCGAGCTCAAGCGCGAGCTGGCTCGCCGCCATTCCGACGAACGGGACGCCTACCGCGCCGGCAAGGGCGCCTTCGTTCGCGAGACCCTGCTGGCGGCGCGCGTGCACGTGGCGACCGCCGACGCCTGGGAGCAGATGGGACGCCTGCACGAGAGCACGGGCGGCGGGACCGGCGAGGTCCGTGGGCTGCGCCTGATGGCCTCGGGCCTTCCGCTGCCCTCCTGGAACAACGCCGATCTGACCGGGCCCGCTCCCGACCTGGACGCCGCACGCGCGTTCTACGCCGCTCGGGCCGTGCCCTGGGGCGTTCGGGTGCCGGCGGGAGCCCCGCTGACGCGCGGTCGCCTGAAGCTCACCCAGCGGATGATGGGATCGAAGAGCGAAGATCTCCTGCCCGCGGCACGCGTGGACGGCCTCGAGTTGCGTTCGGCGGGTCGGGCGGACGCCGATCTGGTGGTCGCGCTCGACGCGGCCGGATTCGAGGAGGACCCGCGCGTAACACGACCGTGGACCGAGCCGCACGTCACGGCGCCCGGATTCGACTTCGTGCTCGCCGCGCTGGGCGGCGAGACGATCGGCACGGCCTTCACCCTTCGCAGCGACGGCCGCGCCGGGTCCGCGCTGCTGCTCGGCGGCGTCACCGTGACGCCCGCGGCGCGCGGGCGCGGGGTGGCGGGAGCGATGTCGTCGTGGTTGCTCGCGCGCGGCCTGGCGCGGGGCGCCGAGTTCGCTCACCTGCAGTGCGACACCGCGACCGCCGGTCGCGTATACGGCCGGCTCGGGTTCGCCGAAGCCGGTGAGCTCGACGTCTACACCGAGCTCTGAGCCATGCGCTCGGCCTCGGCGAGCAGGTCGGCGGCCCCGGCGCTCAGCAGGCGCTCGCCCACCGCCTGTCCGAGCGCGGACGGGTCCGCCGCCGGGCCGCTCAGCTCGTCGCGCATCCAGTGCGAGCCGTCGGGCAGGCCCACGAAGGCGGAGAGCGTGAGTGCGCCGCCGGCGACGACGGCGTTGGCGCCGATCGGCGTGTTGCAGGAGGCCTCGAGCGAGGTCACCAGCGCCCGCTCGGCGCTCAGCTCCGCGAATGCCGCCCCATCGGTGATGTCCGCTGCGGCGCGGGCGGCGGCGCCGTCGTGGCTGCGCGCCTCGAGCGCGAGGCAGCCCTGGCCGGGCGCGGGCACCAGCTCGCTCATCGCGCTTCCCTCGGCCCCGCGGCCCAGGCGGTCGAGTCCGGCCTGGGCCACCACGATGGCGTCATAGGCGCCCTCGGCGAGACGCCGCAGCCGGGTGTCGACGTTGCCGCGCAGCTCCCGGATGTCGAGGTCGGGCCGCAGCGCCATGAGCTGCGCGCGCCGCCGCACGCTGGCCGTGCCCACCACCGCGCCCTCGGCCAGCGCGGCGAGCGAGGGGGCCCCGCAGAGAGCGTCGCGCGGATCGGCGCGCGGGGGCACGCCCGCGATGATCACGCCGTCGGGCAGCTCCCCGGGCACGTCCTTGGCCGAGTGCACCGCGAGGTCGATCCGGGCCGCGATCAGGGCCTCGTCGATCTCCTTGACGAAGCGCGCCTTGTCACCGCCGTCGGCCGGTGGGGGATGGGCACCACGGGCCGAGGCGCGGTCGCCGGAGGTCGTGATCGTCACGAGCTCGACATCCTCGCCGAGCCGCTCGGCGACCGAGCGGGCCTGCGCCAGCGCCAGCGCGCTGCCGCGGCTGCCCAGCCGGATCACGCCAGGTTCTGGCGGCGCGCGTCGAGGCGGGTGACCTCGGCGGAGGGTGCTTCGTCGCCGGGCGCGAGCGCAGCCTCCAGGCCGAACAGCTCGCGCAGCGTGTGCACGTGGCGGTAGGAGGAGCCGTCGCCGGTCACGTCCTTGAGCCGCAGCGTGGGCTCGTGCAGCAGTCGCGAGACCACGGCGCGGGCCATCACCTCGAGACGCTTGCGGTCGGCCGCGGACAGCGACTCCCAGCGCGCCTCGTTCTCGCGCAGCACCTGGTCGACAACGTCATCGCCCCGGCGGCGCAGGGCGGCGATGGTGGGCAGCACGTCGAGCGAGCCGAGCCAACTCTCGAAGCGAGCGACCTCCTCCTGCAGCAGAGCGAACGCCTCGTGCGCCTCGGCGGCGCGCTGGTCGAGGTTGCGAGCGACCGCCTGCTGCAGGTCGTCCATGTCGTAGAGGGCGATGCCCGGGCAGTCGCGCACGCTCGGCTCGATGTCCCGCGGAACCGCGAGGTCGATCAGCACGAGCGGCCGCCCCATGCGCGAGGCGGCCACGAACTCGAGCTCCTGGCGGCCGAGGATCTGGTGCGGAGCGCCGGTGGAGCTGACCACGATGTCGGCGTGCTCGAGCTCGCTGGGGAGGTCGTCGAACGCGATGGCCCGCCCGCCGAAGCGCTGCGCCAGCTCGAGCGCGCGGTCGTGACGGCGATTGGCGACGAAGAACGCCTCCACGCCGCGATCGCGCAGCGCGCGGGCGGTCAGCTCGGCGTTCTCCCCGGCCCCGATCACGAGCACCCGCCGCTCGGCCAGGCTGCCCAGGAAATCGCCGGCGAGCGCCACGGCCACGGTCGACACCGATACGTTCGAGCGCGCGATCCCGGTCTCGCTGCGCACGCGCTTGCCCGCCGCCAGCGCGTCGCGGAAGAGGCGGTTGGACACGGGGCCGCTCACGCCCTCGACGAGGGCCATCTCGTACGCGCGCTTGACCTGTCCCTGGATCTCGGCCTCGCCCACGATCATCGAGTCGAGGCCGCCGGTCACGGCGAACAGGTGCTCCACCGTCTCGCGACCGCGCAGCGAGTAGAGCGAGCCCAGCAGCTCGCTGGTACGCAGCCCGGCCTGTCGGGAGAGAATCGCCAGCGCGGCGTTCTCGGCCTCCACGGCATCCTCGGTCACCAGGTAGAGCTCGGTGCGGTTGCAGGTGAAGAGGGCGACTGCCTCGTGTATCGAGTCGTGCTCGGTCAGCTCGGCCAGCACGCGAGCGGCGCGCGCGGTGGGCAGGGCGAGCTTCTCACGCAGCGGCAGCGGCGCGGTCTTGTGGTTGGCGCCGAGCGCCAACAGCTCGCCGGTCACAGGTCGTCGTCTTCTTCCGCCAAGCGGGTGATCTCGCGGTCGATGCGCGTGATCTTGGCGCCGATGATGGCCACGTAGATCAGGATCAGGGCGAGGAAGACCCCGTACGCGCCGGCCACGTACTTGCCCGCCTCGTCAAGCGGCAACGCGGGCATCGAGCCTCCTCTTCAGCCGCTTGAGCTGCAGCGAGGCGTGCTTGGCCGTCAGCTCGAGCTTCCAGAGGGTCACGAACAGCAACGCCATCGCCACCAGCGACACGAGGAAGGTCAGGCGCATGTCGCCGGGCAGGCTGCCCCCGGTCTGGGAGAGCACCCGCGGGTGGGTGTAGGCCTCGGCCATGCGCACGGCCACGAAGTTCAGCGGCACGAACGCTCCGGCGGCGATCGCGAACACCGACGAGTAGCGCGCCTGGCGCTCGGGATCCTCGATCGAGAAGCGCAGCGGGTAGTACACGCAATAGAGCAGGAACACCACCAGGAACGACACCAGCACCGGCTCGTCCCACACCCACCAGTGGCCCCAGGAGGCCTTGGCCCAGATCGCGCCGGTGATCAGCACGCCGAGGCCCAGGATGATCGACATGTGGATGGCCACGTATGAGCGCAGATCCCACGAACGGTCACCCGAGCGCAGGTGCTTGATGGCCATGATCCCGCCGGCGACGAAGCCGCACAGCGCCACGATCGCCATGGGCACGTGCACGTAGAAGATCTTCTGGACGAAGCCCTGGTCGGCGTCGAGCGGCGCGTAGAAGAAGATGAGCGCCATCGCCGTCGTGACGGCCACGACGCTGGCCACCGCCAGGGGGATCAAGCCCTTCGAATACATCAGTCCTCGAGCAAGAAGTCGAACACTGCGACAGAAAGAAGCACGAACACCACATCGTAAAGGCTGAGTAGCCCCAACCAGCGACCAAGGTCCTCGGCCACCGCATCCTGGCGCAGCAGGGGCTCCGTGGCCTGGGCGCAGGAGATCAGTACCGGCACCAGCAGGGGAAGCAGGAGCAGGGGCACGATCAGCTCGTGCGCCCGCGTCTCGGCGGCCAGGGCGGCCACCAGCGCCCCCACGGCGGCGATGCCGACGTTGCCGAGCAGCAGCACGGCCAGGAGCTCGGGCAGCGCTCCGCCGAGGCCCGGCCCGAGGAGCAGCAGCCCGAACGCCGGCACTGCCACCAGCTCCACCACCACGAGCATCAGGAACAGCCCGGTGGCCTTGGCCACCCACAGCGCCGTCCGGTCCACCGGGGCCAGGAGCAGCCCCACGATCCCGCCCTGCTCGCGTTCGGCCCCGAACAGTCGCGACACCCCGATCACCGAGGCCAGCAGCAGCGTGACCCAGAGCACCCCGGAGGCCAGCTCGCCGTCGAGCGAGTCCCGGTCGAGGCCGAAATGGAAGAGCACGTAGACGGTCAGCGTGAACAGGGTCATCGCCGGCACCGACTCCTTGGTGCGCCACTCGAGCAGCAGGTCCTTGCGCAGGATCGCGCGGGCCGTCGCGATCACGCGTAGATCTCTTCGCCCTCGGGCGCCGGCCGTCCCTGCCTGAGGCGCAGGACGACGTCGGCCTCCGCCAGCGCGCCCCGCACGTCGTGGCTCACCAGCACCCGCGTCCGTCTCGAACTCCTGCCGATGAGTGGCTCGAGCTGCTCCGCCCCCGCGGGGTCGAGGTTGGCGCGCGGCTCGTCGAGCAGCAGCAGCTCGGGCTCGTGCAGCACGGCCCGGGCCGCGGCCACCCGCTGGACCATGCCCCGCGAGAGCTCGCGTACCGGATCGTCCGCACGCCGCTCCATGCCCACCGCCGCCAGGGCGACCTCCACCCGGGCGGTGTCGACGCCGTGCAGGCGGGCGTGGTATCGCAGGTTCTCCCGCGCGCTCAGCTCGCGGTAGAGCAGCGGCTCGTGGCCGAGGTAACCCACCCGGGCCGGCAGCTTCCAGCGCTCGCCCGGCAGCTCGGCGCCGAGCACCACCGCCCGCCCACCGTGGGGGCGCAGCAGGCCGGCCAGCACCCGGAGAAGGGTGGTCTTGCCGGCGCCGTTACCCCCCAGCACGGCGAGCGTCTGGCCGGGCTCCACGCGCACCGAGACGCCGCTGAGCGCCACGCGCTCGCCGTAGTTCCGCTCCAGCCCGTCGAGCTCGATCGCCGCCACGGAGCGAAGCCTATGATGCGGCGATCCCGCGGCTGGTCGGAATCAACCACCTGGTGCTCGAGGTCGACGACCTCGACGAAGCGCTCGCCTTCTACAGCCGTATCTTCGAGCTCCAGCTGCGCGGGCGGGTGCCCGGGATGGCCTTCGTCGACATGGGCGACCAGTTCCTGGTGCTGGCCGAGGGCCGCGAGCAGGCGCCCGACGGGAAGCGCCACTTCGGGCTGGTCGTGGACGATCGGGACGAGGTGCGGCGCCGTCTGGAGGCCGAGGAGGCGGAGATCCTGCCGACCCGCGGCCTCGATTTCCGCGACCCCTGGGGCAACCACGTGCAGGTGGTCGAGTATTCCGACGTGCAGTTCTCGAAGACCCCCGCCGTGCTGAAGGGGATGGAGCTCGGCGGCCTCGAGAAGTCAGAGACAGCGCGGCGGGAGCTGCGCGACAAGGGCCTCGGCTAGGAGCGCTCCAGCAAGCCCGCGGCGTGCTCGAGCGTGGGCTCGACGATGGGCCAGGACTGGTCGATCGCCTTGGGGTTCCCGGGGAAGTTGATGATCAGCGTGCGCCCCCGGACGCCGGATATCCCGCGGGTCAGGATGCCCAGCGGCGTGTGCCGGCGCGAGTCGGCGCGGATGGTCTCGGCGTAGCCGGGCGCGTCGCGCTCGATCACGTCCAGCGTGGCCTCGGGGGTCACGTCGTCCGGCGACAGCCCCGTGCCCCCGGTGGTGAAGACGAAGCGCAAGCCCTCGTCATCGGCCAGGCGCCGCAGCAGCGCGGCCAGCGCCTCACGGTCGTCGGAGACCGTCTCGCGGCTGACGTCGAGCCCGGCCTGCTCGCAGAGCTCGGCCAAGCGCGGCCCCGACACGTCCTCGCCCTCGCCGCGGGCGAGGGTCGTGGACACGGTCACGACCGCCGCCCTCACGAGCCCCGACGCCACGTCCCGCTGCGCCCGCCCGACTTCTCCAGCAGCACCACCTCGCCGATCTCGACCCCGCGCTCCAGGCCCTTGACCATGTCGTAGACCGTCAGGGCGGCCACGGCGGCCGCGGTCATCGCCTCCATCTCCACTCCGGTCTGCGCTCGCGTGCGCGCCTCCGCGGTGAGCACCACCTCGCTGGCCGCGATGTCCGCCGACACGTCCACGTAGGTCAGTGGGAGCGGATGGCACAGCGGGATCAGGTCCGCCGTGCGCTTGGCCGCCTGTATCCCGGCGATGCGCGCGGTGCCGATCACGTCGCCCTTGGGAGCGTCACCGCGCCGCAGGGCCTCGACCGTGTCCTTCGACATGCGGACGACGGCCCGCGCCACCGCGCGACGCTCGCTGGGCTCCTTGGCCCCCACGTCGACCATCCGCGCGTTACCTGCGTCGTCGACGTGGGTGAGGCGCTCAGGCGGGCTGATGGGTTACCTGAGCCGCCGCGATCAGGTCGCGAACCGCGGCGTCGTCGCCGCGGCGCAGCAGCTCGACCGGGTCGGGTTCGCCGTTGACGATCGACTCGAAGAAGGCCTTGCGGTCCTGGTAGGTGGGCAGCGTGCCCTTCGCCCAGCCGCGCACCTCGTTGAGCATCACCGCGAGCTTGGCGTAGGGCTCGCCGTACTCGTCGGCGATCTCGTTGCGGATGCGCTTGGCCAGCGCGGGCGACGCGCCGGCGGTCGAGATGGCGATGGCCAGCGGGCCCGTGCGGATGATCGCCGGCAGGATGAAGTTGCACAGGGGCGGCACGTCGACGATGTTCACCAGCATCGCCCGGCGCTCAGCGTCCTCGTAGACGGCGATGTTCACGTCGGTGTCGTCGGTGGAGGCGATCACCATGAACACCCCCTCGAGGTCCTCGGGGCCCGCATACTCCCGGCGCTCCCAACGGATCGAGCCCTCGCGGTGAAGCTCCTCGAGCTGCTCGACGGCGTGAGGGGCGATCAGCGTCACGTCGCCGTCGCAGGCCAGCAGCCCCTCCACCTTCTCGAGCCCCACCTCGCCTCCGCCGATCACCAGGCAGCGCCGGCCGGAGAGCTTGAGGCAGGCGATGTAGAAGGGGGTGTCGAGCATCCCCTGCACGCACGACTGGTCACAGATCCCCTTGCGGAACTGACAGACGCATTCCTTGCCGGCGTAGGCTTGGGCGGGCACGCTTCAGATTCTAGGGCGCTTGACCACGTTGCTCAGCGTTCTGGCGCCCACCCGCAGCAGCGGCCCGAGCCCGCGGCGCAGGGCCTCGGGCTTGTCCGCGTCGCGCCCGTACAGCAGCCGGGCGGAGGCGCTCATGGCCCGGGTCAGCGACTGGTCGTAGGGATGCCACCAGAAGTTGCGGGTGCGCGACGGCTCCCAGGCCAGCAGCTTGATGTTCACGCACTCCCAGAGGCCGAACTTGGAGTGGGAGCGGCCGAGCCCGGAATTCTTCACCCCGCCCCACGAGCAGGAGCAGGCGCCGTGGCTGAACATGTGGTCGTTCAGCCACACCATCCCGGCCTGCAGCCGGTGCGCGATGCGCTCGCCCTTGGCCCGGTCGAGTGTCCACACCGACGCGCCCAGCCCGAACTCGGAGTCGTTGGCCAGGGTGATCGCCTCGTCCTCGGAGGCCGCGGTCACGATCGGCACCACGGGACCGAAGATCTCCTCGCGCATGATCCGCATCTCGTGGGTCACGCCGGTGAGCACGGCCGGGCGGAAGTAGGGCCCGTCCGCTCCGCCGCAGTGCAGGGTGGCGCCGGCGCGACACGGCGTCGTCCACGAGCTCCTTCACCAGGGCGAGCTGGTCGGGCGAGACCATCGGCCCCACCTCGGTGCGCGGGTCCATGCGGATCGCCCACACGCAGCCCCCGTGCCCCCTCCACCACGCCGGCGATGAACCGCTCGGCCACCTCCTCCATCACGTACACACGCTCGATCCCCGAGCAGGTCTGCCCGGCGTTGGCGAAGCCGCCCCACAGGCAGCCGGAAACGGCATTGGGGAGGTTCGCGTCGGCGCAGACGATCATCGGGTCCTTGCCGCCGAGCTCGAGCACCGAGCCCTTCATGCGCCGCGCGCACTCCTCGCCCACCCTGCGCCCCACCTCGACCGAGCCGGTGAAGAAGATCTTGGCCGCGCTCGACTCGACCAGCGCCTGGCCCACCGCACCGCCGCCGTGGACGGTGCGCACGAGGCCCTCCGGCACGCCGGCCCGCTCGAACACCGCCCTGGATGCGCTGACCGATGAGCGGAGTCAGGGAGGCCGGCTTCAGCACCACGCCGTTGCCGGCCATCAGGGCGATCGGCCACCTCGCCGAAGGGAATCGACCAGGGGTAGTTCCAGGGCGCGATCACCCCCACCACGCCGAGCGGCTCGAAGGTGAAGCGCGCGCTCTTCTGCTTGATGAACACCGGCAGGGGGATGCGCTCGTCGGCGAGGATCCCGGGCCCGGCTTCGGCGAGCCAGCGGAGCGAGTCGATCGTGGGCAGCAGCTCCATCACGTAGCACTCGCCGATCGGCTTGCCCTGCTCGCGGGCGAGCAGCGAGGCCAGGCTCTCGAGCTCGTCGATCAGCGCCTGTCCCGCGCGCCGCATATAGCGAGCCCGGTCAGCCAGCGGAAGCTGGGCCCAGAACGGCTGAACTCCGGCCACCTCGTCGACCACCGCCTGCACGGCGGTCGGGCTCGATCGTGGGCACCGCGCCCAGCCGCTCACCGTCGAGGGGATTGAAGGAGTCGAGCTCGCTCACGGCTGCACCCTAAAGCAGCGCCTGGCCCGTCCGATTAGGGAGTCACCAGACCAAGGAACCCCCATGATCCGTAGGCCCCGCCCCCTCACTTCGATTGCCGCCGTCACCTGCGCCCTGGCGCTCGCCCTTCCCATCGCCGGCTGCGGCGGCGACGACAGCAACCAGTTCCGCGAGGACTACAACGCGGCGGTCAACAAGCTCACCAAGATCAACAGCGAGATCGGCACCGCCACGTCCGGCGGCGCGGGCCAGTCCAACGCCGCGATCGCCAAGGAGCTCGACGGAATCGCCGATGCGGCCGACAAGGCCCGGGCCGACATCGCCGGCCTCGAGCCTCCGGAGGACGCCAAGAAGGAGTTCGACACCCTGCTCGCCGCGCTCGAGACGGGCGTCGGGGACCTGCGCACGATGGCTCAGGCGGCCAAGTCGAACGATCCGGAGAAAGCTCAGTCGGCCGCGCAGGAGCTGGTCCAGAGCGGCCAGGAGATCACCGCGGCCGAGAACGCGCTCAAGACGGCCGTCGATGGCTGAGCCGGCCTAGGGCTCTCGGCCGCGTGACCTGAGGATGCGCTCGTAGCGCTCGCGCAGCTGGCGCTCGTCCCCGTGCTCGCTGAGCTCGAGGAAGCGCTCGCCGATCGCCTCGTCGGGCATCAGCTCCTGGTCGGAGACCCCCTCGGGGCGGTCGTGGGGATAGTCGTAGCCCCGGCCGCGCCCCAGCTTCTTCGCCCCCGGGTAGGCCGCGCTCTGCAGCGCGGGCGGGGGTATCGGCGTGCCGTTCTCGCGCACCCACTCGCGCGCCCGGCCCAATGCCTTGTACGAGGCGTTCGACTTCGGCGCCAGCGCGAGGTAGACCGCCGCCTGGGCGAGGTTGAGCGCGCACTCGGGCATCCCCACGTGCTCCACCGCGTGGGCGACGTTCACCGCCACCTCGAGCGCGCGCGGGTCGGCGTTCCCGACGTCCTCGCTGGCCAGCACCACCATTCGGCGCGCGATGAAGCGCGGGTCCTCGCCGCCCTCGATCATGGCGGCCAGGTAGAGCAGTGAGGCATCGGGATCCGAGCCGCGCGTGGACTTGATCCACGCCGAGATCAGGTCGTAGTGCTTGTCGCCCTGCTTGTCGTAGAGGATCGCGCTGCGCTGCAGCGCGTCCTCGGCCACCTGAAGCGTCACCGCCTTTCCGTCGGCCACCGTTTCGGTGGCGAGCTCCAGCGCGGATAGCGCGGTGCGCGCGTCGCCCGCCGCCCGCGCGGCGAGGAACTCGAGCGCGTCGTCATTGACTTCCGGAGCATCGGTGATGCCCCGCTCGTCGCCCAGCGCGCGGCGCAGCAGGGCCAGCACGTGCTCGTCGCCCAGGGCCTGCAGCTCGTAGACCCGACAGCGCGACAGGAGCGCCGAGTTGACCTCGAAGTAGGGGTTCTCGGTGGTGGCGCCCACCAGGGTCACGAGGCCCTCCTCGACGGCGGGCAGGAGCGTGTCCTGCTGGGCCTTGTTGAAGCGGTGGATCTCGTCGAGGAAGAAGATCGTGGGCTCGTTGGCCGTCTGGCGGCGATGCTCCGCCCGCGCGAGCACCTCGCGCACCTCGGCGCGGCCCGCGTTCACCGCCGAGGCCTCCTCGAAGGCGGCCCGGGCGTTCACCGCCAGCAGGCGGGCCAGGGTGGTCTTGCCGGTGCCGGGCGGCCCGTAGAGGATCATCGAGTGCGGCCGGCCCTCCTCGATCGCGGTGCGCAGCGCCGAGCCCCGGCCCAGCAGGTGCTCCTGGCCCACGAACTCCCCGAGCGAGCCCGGCCGCATGCGGGCCGCCAGCGGGAGGTCCCCGGCGGGGACGGGAGTCTGCCCGCCGGCCGAGTCCTCTAGGTCGAAGAGTCGCTCGATGCGGGGATTCTGACAAGACCGGTCGTCAGCGCCGCGGTGCTTCTAGAACCCGACGGCGTATCCCACGAATGAGCACGGGCGGTTGAAGTCGCTGGCCGACCAGTGAACCACGACCGTCCGACCGTCTGAGGCGCGGAAATGGGTCGTACCGTTCTCGCCCTCAGGGACTCCGCTCGTGATCAGCTGCACGTCGTTGAAGTCGCCCGCGCCGGTGCCGAAGCCCCTGCTCAATAGAACCCCGTTGGCGACCTCTTCGTCGGCCTGGTCGTTGTTGAACGGGCGGCGGGTCTCGCTGATCAGGTCCGCATCGCCGCCATCGGTCCGTGCGAATACTCCTAGGGTGGAGGCGAAGACGGGGGGGCCGCCGGCATTGCACGTGGCCCGCAGCGTCAGGCCGTTGAAGTTGAGGATCTCGGTGCTCGGAGCGTCGAGAGCGGGGCGAAAGTCGATCCGCCGGATGCTCGCTCCGCTGACCGAGCTCGCCGCATCGGCGCTGGCGGCCGTGTCGGCCCGCCCGGCGGTGTCCGCCCGGCCAGCAGCCGGCACCTTGGGGACCTTGCCGGCCTCGAGCCTTTCCTCCGCTACGTCGGCGCCACCGAGGCTGCCGTCCTTGACGTCGCTGCCGAGCAGCGTGCCGTTGCGAATGTCGCCACTGCGCACGTTGTTGTTCCTCAGGTCCTTCGAGGCCACCGCGTTGTTCTTGAGCTCGCGGCTGTCGACCGAGCCCGTGGCGACGCCGTAGGAAACGCCTCCGAGCGAGATGAACAGGGCGATCAGAGCGACTGCCATCGAAGGGGATGGCCGCAGGCGGGAGATCTCGCGCTTCATGACCCCCTTGATCGGCTGCCGCGGGAGCTTCTTTAAAGGCGGCCCAGGAAGCCCGTCAGCGCGGTGGCGCACTCCTCGGGGGCGTCCTCCCAGACGAAATGCCCGGCCTCCTCGATCAGCACCAGCTCGGTGTCGGCCAGCTCGCTCTCGAAGCGATGGGCGCCGGCCGGCGGCGCGAACTCGTCCTTCGCCCCCCACACCAGCAGCACCGGCCGGTCCACGCTCGCGAGGTCGTACTGCTCGAGCGCCTCGAAGTCGCCGGAGCGGTAGAGATCGAGCTGACCGTGGCGGCGGTCCTCGTCGGCGTAGGCCTTCCAGTACTCGTCGATCGCGTCGTCGCCCAAGGATGGGCTCAGCGAACGCAGCAGGCCCGCGAAGCCGTCGCGGTCGATCGCGTCCACCACCTGCTCGCCCGTGTCCGGCGTGCGCAGCGCCTCGGCCATGCCGTGCCACTTCCCGTCGGGGAAGAAGCCGGTGGAGCTGATCACCATGGCCTCGATGGCCTCCGGGTGCTCGCAGGCCCAGCGCAGCCCGATCAGGCCGCCCCAGTCGTGCACCACCAGCACGCAGCGCTCGATGCCGAGCTCCTGGCGCAGGCGCTCGATCGACTCCACGTGGCGCTCCCACGTCCCGGGGCGGTCGGGCTCGGAGTCGCCGAAGCCGGCGAGGTCGGGCGCTATGGCATGTCGGCCCGCTTCGCCCACCGCCTCGAGGGCGGTGCGCCACATGTAGGAGGACTCCGGGTAGCCGTGCACGAGCAGCACAGGCGGAGCGTCGGGAGGTCCGCTCTCGCGGTAGGCGAGTCCGCCGGCGCTCTTCACCGGGTCAGCATTACCGATTCAGTTGGCCGGTGTCGGCGCGCCTTCGACCAGCGGCGCGAACAGGCGCTCGAGCGCCGGCCGCAGCACCGCGTACTCGAAGTCCGGGTGCGGGCTGGCCAGTTGACCGAGCACCAGGCCCGTGAGGGTGGCCACCACGAGCGGGGCATCGGCGGCGGGGTCGGGCGAGCCCGCGGCCCGCAGCCCGAGCTCGGCCAGGCGCAGGTGGGCGGTCCGCCAGCGGACGACCTCGTCGCGCAGCTCGGGGCGCCGGGTCCCCTCCAGGACGAGCTCGATCAGGGCGACGTGCCGGACGGGGTCGTCCTGCAGGTCGGCAGCCAGCGTCGCGGCCACGGCGCGGGCCCATTCGGCCGCGTCGAGGCGCCGCGGGGCCAGGTCGATCACGAGCCGCTCCAGGCGTTCGGTCTCCTCCCGGGCCACCAGGCGCAGGGCCTCCTGCAGCAGCTGCTCCTTGGACTCGAACCAGTACGTGGTGGCCGCCACGGGCAGCTGCGCGCGCTCGGCCACAGCGCGGTGGGTGACCGCGTCCGGGCCGCGCTCACCGATCAGGGCAAGCGTCGCCCGCAGGATGGGCTCGCGCCGAGCCGCTCCCTTCGGTACATTTGTTCCGGCCATGAGAACAAATGTACCGATGCGCACGGCAGCCGACAAAATCAGCTACGAGGATCTCTACGCGCGCTGGGAGGCCGGCAACTGGAGCGCCACGGAGATCGACTTCGCCGAGGACGCCCGCCACTGGCGCGAGGTGTTCTCCGACCTCGAGCGTGAGGCCGCCCTGTGGAACTACGCGCTGTTCTTCTGGGGCGAGGACGCCGTGGCCGACGGCCTGTCGCCCTACATCGACGCCGCGCCGCGCGAGGAGCAGAAGTACTTCCTCGCCACCCAGCAGGTCGATGAGGCCCGCCATGCCGTCTTCTTCAGCCGCTTCATGCACGAGGTGGCCGGCGTGGGCGGCGACGACACCGGGTCGCGGCTGGCCGCCATCGAGCCGTTGCTCACCTGGGGCTTTCGCCGTGTCTTCGACCGCCTCGAGACGATGTGCGCCGAGCTGCGCCGCAAGCCGACCCTGCCCAACCTGGCCGCTGCGATCACGCTCTACCACATGGTGATCGAGGCCACCCTGGCCCAGCCCGGGCAGCACTTCATCATGAGCTACCTCGAGGAACGCGACCTCATGCCCGGCTTCCGCGCCGGGATGGAGAACGTGGCTCAGGACGAGCAGCGCCACATCGGCTTCGGCGTGAAGCTGCTGGCCGACCTGTGCCGCGAGGACCCGGAGTGCCGGTACGCGGTGGCCGACATGCTGCGCGAGGTGATCCCCTTCACGGCTGCGGTGCTGGTGCCGCCGGGCTGGGACCGCCGCTACACCGAGATCTTCGGCTTCACCCTCGAGGACATCGGCGAGGAGGGCGCGGCGTCGCTGGAGACCAAGCTGCGCAGCGCGGGCATCCCGATGGATGAGCTTCCCGGCCCGCCCGTGTTCTCGCCCGACCTCGAGCCGCGCGGCCGGGCCGAGCTCGGCCAGAAGCTCGTGTACGGCGGCATCCTGGGCGAGAAGACGGGCCCGCCGCGGCGCGATCCCGAGACGATGGCCGCGGTGTTCCAGATGATCCGCGGCGGCCTCGACGAGCGTGAGGCGCCGGGCGAGCCGGGCACCATCCAGTGGGAGTTCAGCGACGCCGATCCGTGGCACCTCGTGGTGGCCAACGGCTCCACGCACGCCGCCCCGGGCCGCGCCGACTCGCCGCGGGTGACGATCGAGTGCCGCTACGAGGACTGGACCGACATGCTCGGCGGCCGCGAGACCGGCCTGCGCCTGGCCGCCACCCGGCGCCTGCGCCCGCGCGGCGACCTGCGCTGGCTGTGGAGCGCGCGGCGGATGTTCCCGGCTTAGCCGCGCCGGGAGTCCGCGAAGCCGCGCAGCGCGCTCGGCGCGTCCGGGCCCTCGAACAGCTCGACGCAGTTGCGCGTCTCGCGTTCCATGGCCTGGCCGAGTTGCTCGCCGAAGCGGTTGTTGAGCATCGCCTTCGTGCGGTCGACCGCGGTGCGGGAGGTGGCGTCGAAGGCGAACGACCAGCGCGTGACGCACTGGTCGAGGTCGTCCGACACCTGTGTGAAGAAGCCGTGCTCCGCGCCCCACTCGGCGTCCTGGATGGCGCCCGTGAGCAGGAGCTGGCGCGCGGCGGTCTCGCCCAGCACCGTCGGTAGGAAGATCGTGCCGGCGTTGGAGAGAACGAGCCCGATGGTCACCTCCGGCGTGCCCAGCCGCACCCTGGGGGTGCCGAGCCGCACGTCGCAGCAGGCGGCGAACTCGAGTGCGCCGCCGATGCACACACCGTCGATGGCCGCGACCACCGGCACGGGCAGCGCGAGCGCCACCCGGGTCAGGCGCTGGAAGGCGTCGATGGTCTGCGCCCACGCGGCGGAGTCGGCCTCGATGGCCGCGAACAGGTCGTCGCCCGCGGAGAAGTTGTCGCCCGCGCCGCGCACGATCGCCAACCGGACCGTCTCGTCCTCACCCGCCGATTCGAGCGCATCGGCGATCGCCGTCATGGTCGGCAGGTCCCAGGCGTTGATGCGGGCCTGGTGGTCCCAGGTGATCAGGCGGGCGGAGCCCAGGTCCTCGGTCGAGACATTCACGCGAATGGGTCCTTTCCTCCTCGGTGGACGATCTGGGTCTTCTGCTCGGCAATGGGCAGACTGCCACGCGCCACGGCGTTTACGGCGAACGCCGACCGCAGGCGCTGGCGCAGCTCGGCGGCGAGATCGGGCCGCTCGCCCGGCTGTTCGGTCTCCACGTACACGCGCAGCGGCGGCTCGACCGGGTCGCCGAGCGCCACCACCGCCCATCGGCCGAGGCCCGGATGGCGGGCCAGGACCTCGCCGATGGCCGAGGGGTAGATGTTCACGGCCTGCACGCGCAGCATGTCGTCCGCGCGTCCGTCGATGCGAATCCGCGGGCTCTTTCGCCCGCACGCGCACGGTGCGGTCCACACCTGGGCGAGGTCCGACGAGCGGTAGCGCAGCAGGGGCGACGCCTCGCGGCGCAGGTGTGTCCACACGAGCTCGCCGTGCACGCCGTCCTCGAACGCGAGCACCTCGCCGGTGCCGGGTTCGATCACCTCGAGCAGCGCGTGCCCGCCGGTGGTCAGGTGCAGGCCCTCCCCTTCCCCGCATCCTCCTGCCATGGTCGACCAGATGTCGCTCATCCCGAACGTGTCGGCCACCTGGGCACCCCAGTCGGACTCGATCTCGCCGCGCAGGGCGGCAAGGCCGGCGCCGGGCTCGCCCGCAGTCACGATCCGGTCGAGCCCGAGCGAGCGCGGCTCGGTGCCGAGTTCCCGGGCGCGCTGGGCCAGGTAGGCCGGGAAGGAGAGCGTCCCGAAGATCGCCGTGATGCCGAGCTTGGGGATCAGCTCGAGCAGCCGCTGCGTCTGGCCCACTCCCACCGGCACCACGGTGGCGCCGGAGGCCTCGAGCGCCATGTGGTCGGCGATCCCGCCCGCGTAGAGCGAGTAGTTGAGGCAGTGGGCGATGGTGTGCGAGCGCCGCACGCCCGCGATCGAGAAGGCCTCCCCGCCGATCGCCGAGTTGGCCAAGTGGTCGGCCTCGGTGAGCCCGATCGCCACCGGCTCACCCGTGGTGCCCGAGGTCACGTGGATGCGAACGAGGCGCTCCGCCGGCACGCAGAGGTGCTCGCCCAGGGGCGGGCGCCGGCGCTGGCTCTCGCGCAGCTCGGTCTTTGTGAGGAGGGGCAGGTGGGGAAGGTCGGCGAGGGTTCGCCCGCGCCCGCCGAGCCGCTCGGCGTAGAACGGCGAAGCCGAGGCCAGGTGGTCCAGCTGGCTGCGCAGGAGGGAGGCCACGTCGGTTGCCACCCGCCACGGCTGCCAGTACCGTTGCCGCCGTGCCCGAGCGCGCGGACCTCGAGCGGCGCACCACCGAGCTGCTCCAGCGGCTCATCCGCTTCAACACGGTCGGTCCGCCGGGCAACGAGGCGGCCGTGCTCAGCGCGAGACCGATCTGGCGTTCAGGCCCGAGCGGTTGGCAGTTGCTCCTGGAGCGGCGACCACCGAACGAGTCTCCGATCAGCTCAGATGCGCCGTCGACACGGACCGCACCAGCTCTCATCGCATCGCCGAGCTGGCCGCTGCTCATCGCCGGTCGACTTCGACTGCCTGTCGTACCCCCACTCAGATCTCACGATTCGATGTGCCACACAGACCCGTGAATACCCGACCACCGGGCAGGCTGCGGCAGCGTCGGGCGGATCACTCGACGCTGCCCGAGGAGCTAGTGCTTAGGCGGCTGGGTTGAGGGTCACCTGGTGTCCGAGATGTTCGAGCTGGGCGACCAGCCGTCGAGTGTGGGCTTCGTTGCTGCGGCGGCGGTGCCAGTCAGCGCCCAGGTCGTGGTAGGGCTCGTCGCGTTTCAGCATCCAGTAGGCCGCAACCAAGATCGAGTGCGCGACCGCGACTTGGGCCCGGCCCATCCCGCGCCGTTTCAGCAACCGGGCATGCTGGGCGGCCAGGTAGTTCTTGCCGTGCATCCGCCCGACCGATCCGGCGGCCTCGACCAGCATCGCGGTCAGCCATTTGTTGCCGTGCCGCTTCCCGGCCGGTGTCTGTTTGCCGGCGGACTCGTGCATCGCCGGCGCCAAACCGGCCCAGGCGGCCAGATGGGCGGCGGTCGGGAACCGGGTCATGTCGGCGCCGGTCTCGGCCACGATGACCTGCGCGACCTTCGGCCCGACTCCGGGAATGGTTTGCAGCAGGTCGATCTGGTGCTGCCACGGCCGGCAGGCTTCATCGATGCACCGCATCCAGCTCGGCCAGCGCCTGCTCGACCAACTCCAGCCGCCGCAGCATCGAGCGGGCCAGCCGGGCATGGTTGGCATCGAAGTGACCGGTCAACGCCTGAGCCAGGTCGGGGATCTTGCGCCGCAGCTTGCCCTTGGCCATGTCGGCGAGCCGCAGCGGATCGGTTTCGCCGTCGATCATCGCGGCCAACATGGCCCGCGCCGACACCGTCTTCAGGCTCGACACCACCGAGGACAACTTGATCGACGCGTCCTCCAACATCAGCTCCAACCTGACGATCTCGCGGGCCCGATCTCCCATCAGCTGCGTCCGATACCGGGTGAGCATCCGCAATCGGCGGATCTCCGGCGGCGGCACGAACGACGGCGCCAGCAACCCGTGCTCGAGCAGCTGCGCGATCCACTCCGCATCCCGGACGTCACTCTTCCGCCCCGGGCACCGCCTTCATGTGCGCCGCGTTGAGCAGCCACACTTCCATGACCTCTTCCAGGCAGTAGAAGGCTGGCTTCCAGTAGGTGGAGGTCGACTCCATCGCCGCAATGCTCACCCCGGCCTCGACCAGCCAGTCCCGCATCAGCTGCAACGACCCTGTCGTCGTCTTGAACGTCCGCGTCTCGCTCCGCCGCCCCCGTGAACCCGGCGTGCGCAGACACACTGTCACCGAATCCTTGCCGACATCGAGCCCGGCGACCCGATCGAACATGACCTCCATGGCGTCCCTCCTTCACTCGTGAGGCGACCATCGCCTCACCGCGCCGGTCCGGAGGGACCTCTGCCAGGACACAGACCCGCGTGCTCTCTTGCAACAATCCAGCGGCAACCGAGACCCCCGCGCCATACACCTCAACGGGCTCGCCCGCACCAGTGTGTGTCGACGTCGCCGGCCGACCCCCCATTCTCATCAGCCAGTGCAGCGACTCGAAGAGCGCAACCGATTACACCTCATGCACTCTGGGATGCTCGGCTTGCTCCGGCGAGTGCTGGGGCCCGCGACGTCACCGGGAAGGCTCAACCTTATGCTGCCCGCCAGTGATGGTGAGGCTCTGATTGATGGCTGCCTCCCGGTGGCGGTGATGGTCGGCGAGGACGCCCGATAGAGGCTTGGGGCAACGCGGCGTGACAGCCAGCAGCCGCCCCAGAGTGCTTGCGCGTCGCCGGCCCAGCGGTCTCATCGAGCAGAAGGTGACAGTTGTGATCGCTGGAATAGACACCCACAAGGACACGCTCGCGGTGGCGGTCGTCGACGACACCGGCCGGCTTATCGCCGGCGGCGAGGTTCCTAACACCGAGCGCGGTTTCGCCCGGCTCGTCGACTGGTTGGACACCCACCAGGTGGTGCGGGTGGGCATCGAAGGGTCCGGGAACTTCGGCCGCGCGGTCGCGGTGCACCTGGTCGTGTGCTGGCAGCCCGACCGCAGCGTGGCGGTGGTGGAGGTGCCCACCTTGATGACCTCCCGAGAGCGCCGCGGCCAGCTCGGCAAGGGCAAAACCGATCCGGTCGACGCGTTAGCGATCGCCCGGATCACCGCCCGGGAGCAGCAACTGCCGCCGGTCCGGCTGACCGTCGGCCCCGCCGCGGATCTGCGCGCGCTGCTGGACTACCGCGAGGACCTGGTCCAGGAACGCGGCGCATTGGTGAACCGGGCCCACGCCGAGCTGGGCGGTCTCCGCGCCGGCTACCAGCAGCTCATTCCGACCCTGACCACCCGCGCCCGGGTCCGGGCCGCGCTCGAACTGCTCGGAGACGACACCAGCGTCCGCGCCGTCTTGTGCCGGCGCCGCCTCGAACGCGTCATCGCCATCGACACCGAGACAGCGGACCTGAAACGACAGATCGCCGGGCTGGTCGCCGCCGCCGACACCACGTTGACCGACCTGTACGGCGTCGGGCCGCTGGTCGCGGCCCGGTTCATCGCCGAGGTCGTCGACATCCGCCGCTACCCCAACCGGAACGCGTTCGCCGCCGCCAACGGCAGCGCGCCGCTGCCGGCCTCCTCCGGCCGCACCGTCCGGCACCGGTTCAATCCCGGCGGGAACCGGCAGCTCAACCGGTCCCTCTACACGATCGCGCTCACCCAAATTCGTGGCGACACCGAAGGCCGCGCCTACTACGAACGCAAACGCGCCGCCGGCAAGACCAAACGCGAGGCCCTCCGCTGCGTGAAACGGCGAATCTCCGACATCGTGTTCACCACCATGCGTCACGACGCCGACCGCCACGCCAGCAGTCCCGCTGCTCTGGCCGACGAGGTTCCCCAGCCGGCTTGGCCGACTATGACAAGAGTGGGTGCGGTCGACGCAAACGAGGCACGACTGACTGCCTAAGGCAAGCTGCGTGGCAAAGCTTCCAGCCTCGGACTCTGCTCTTCGCTGCGGCGTTCGACCACACCCACCACCCAGCAACGTACCCCCCACCTCAGCCAGGAGGTACCTACTCGGGGGTACGTACCCCCTCGCCGACTTGCAACATAGAGGCCCATCCTCGGGAGCCCTCGCCAGCCGTCAACTTGATGTGCCATCGCTGGTAGTAGCCTGCGGCCAACGATGCATGGTCGGCATGTCCGCAGGGGACGAGCTGATCGAGGAGTTGTCGACCCGGCGGGTCTAGGAAACGCTGTTCGATGTCTGTTGCACGTCATGAGGCGCCGCCCTGCGCTGTAGCGCGGTGCTGAGATAGACGTCGAGAAGAGCCGGCACGTCTGCGGCGGGGTCGAGGAGACCTTGGAGCTCCAATCCGTGGAGGAGCGCGACGATCACGCACGCCTCGGACTGAGCACGGGCGGGGCTGAGCTGGTCGATCTCGCCGAGGTTGGATGCGTCGACCAAAAGATCGGAGAGCGCTGCTGTCTGACGAGCGTGCCGTTTCGCGACGAAGTCGCGGGCGGGGTGGCTGGTGTAAGTCGACGCTTCAGCGGTGATGACGGCATAGAACTGTCGAGGTTCCTCCAGTTGCTGGCGCCGGGCGACTTGAGCCCGGAGGAGCCCGAGGGGCGTTTGCCCGATGCGATGAGGATGGATGTGGGTCAGCTCCATGTCGGCTTCCCAGTAGGCCAGGGTGGCCAGCAGCAAGGCGCTCTTGGAGCCGAAGTGCCGCAACAGGGCGGGCTCAGTTACGCCGACCTCTGCGGCGATCCGTCGTAGTGATCCACCGACATAGCCGTCCCTTCCGAAGACCGTGGTGGTTGCGTTGACGATCTGCAAGCGGCGGGCTTCTCCGGTCTGGTACGGCCCGCGCCGATGAACCAAGTGCAAATCCACCTTAGAACCGACCCTTCAAAGTATGAACGAACGATCGTTTTACAATACCAAAGACGATCGACCGATCGTAGTTGACGTGGTGTGATTCAGGTCACAATGCTTGGGTCATGGGCCCACCGACATGCGTCAGGAGGTCAGGGAAACCCATCGCGAGCCGGCACTGGTTCGGCAGTCTCGATGGAGGTCGACCCCTCGCGAGGCGGGACGACGAAGACAACGGTTGGCGCGCCCGAGGTTCCTCGCTGCAAGGGTCCGTCGCTTGCTTAGCACGCCGTTTCGGCAGAGAGCCTCGGTCGTCGGGTCAGGAGTGGCTTAGAGCCGACAACGGGGTGGGCGGGGCGTGGATGAAAGATGCGCTCAGCGATCGCTCGGCATCGTCCAGCGGCGGATGCACTCGTCCAAGCAGCGGTTGAAGAGACGGGTGAGATCAACGCTGGGGTCGATGAGCCACTGCAGTTCCAGGCCGTCCATCACGGCCATCAGGAGGCGGGCCTCGTAGGCGATCTCATCCTCGGCGAGGTGGACCTCGCCCGATTTTCGAGCCTCGCGCAGGTGTCTCACGAACCCCGCGTACGTATCGGTGTACCGGCGCTGGATGAACTTGCGAGCCGGATGAACCGGGCTCGAGGCTTCGGCGGTCATGGTGAGGAAGAGCTCAATCAGCCCGCGATGCTTGAGGTGAAAATCCATCACCCCTCGCGTGGCATCGAAGTACGCGAGACCGTGCATGTCGTCCGGGAAGTGGACCGCACTCTGCTCGGCCCAATCCTCGAGCACGGCTTCGAGGATGCCTTCCTTGCTTCCGAAGTGTTGGATGAGGGTCGCGGGCGAGATGCCAACGCGCGCGGCAATGGTGCGAATAGAGCCGCCGCTGTAACCGAACTCGGCGAACACGTTCGATGCAGACTCGACGATCTGCTCGCGGCGTTTGATGCCGTTGCGATAGGGCCCGCGCGCCGTGGGCCTGGACAGCTCTGCCAAAACGGCCCTCCCACCAAAAAGAGACCTTCGAACCGGTTGACGAAACTCTAGCAGCCGTTTATGTTTACCGGAAGATGAACGAACGATCGGTTATCAACTGATAACTTTTCAGGAGGCAACGGTGCCAAGAGGGAAGATCGGCGTAGGGTTCCTCGGCGCCGGACCTGTGACGCAAGCGATCCATCTACCCACGCTGGCCCGGCTCACGGAGACCTTTGCGGTCGCCCATGTCAACGACATCGACGCGACAGTCGCTGCCTCGGTAGCGGGGCGGGTCGGGGCCGCACACTCGACCAGGATCGATGCACTGCTGGATGATCCGCGGGTCGAGGTCGTCGCGATCTGCAGTCCGCACAGGTTCCATGCCGCTCAGGTGATCGCGGCCTGCCGCGCCGGCAAGAAGGCGGTTCTGTGCGAGAAGCCGTTCGCCATGTCCGGTGAGGAAGCGACCGAGATCGCGGCCGTCTCAGCAGAGACAGGTGTGCCGATCATCGTCGGTGCCATGCACACGTTCGATCCGGCCTGGAAGGCGGCGGTCGCCAACTGGGGTGACCTTCCGGCGACCAGCCACACCATCCGCTCGTCGATCGTGTTGCCACCGAACCCACGGTTCGAGGACTTCGCCACCGAGGTGATCACCCGGCCCACCTTCCCCTCGCGAGATCTCGACGACGTCGAGGTTCGAGCCGCAATGGTGCACGGCGGCGTCATGGGTCTCGCGATTCACGACCTGCCGCTGGTCCGCGCTCTCCTCCCGCGGTTCGACGACGTCAAGGTTCTCCGGGCCCACGTCATCGCGCCGCTCGGGTACCAGGTCGTGTTGACCGCAGGGGGGAAGCGGATCCAGTTGCACGCGGCGATGACGGCGACCTGGCGTCCGGACTGGGCTCTCGAGGCGTTCAGCAACGAACTGGCGCTGCATATCGAGTTCCCGCCGTCCTACGTCCACGCCGGCTCCGGGGTGACCACGATCCGCACCGCCCGCCGGGCGTCGGTGTTCGGACCGGAAAGCCACAACGGCTATGAAGGTGAGTGGCGCGATCTCGCGGCCATCGTCCGTGGTGAACAGAAAGCGCCACCCACCCAGGCACTGATCGACGACCTCCGTTTCGCGATCATGCTGGCTGATACCGCCGCCGAATCAATCCGGTGCACCGACGCGAAGCAGGCCGTGGCATGACCGCCACGCTCAACATCTTCGCCTCAGAGTCGGTCCGGACAACGCGCGCCAGCGACGCTGTGCTCGCCTCGCTGCCGCTCTCCTACACACCCGCGGCCGATTCACGCGCCGGAGGTGTCATCGTGGTCGACGGTTCCGGACGCTGGCCCGCCGCCGTCGTTCAGGCCCTCCACAACGGAGCGGCCGGTGTCATCGTGGTACAACCCGGACCTGAGGACCTTGGCGGACTTCGCGCCCTCGCCGCCGACCATGGCGTGGTCGTGGTCGACTCGACCTGGGCGTCGAACCCGGTCCTGGCTGCAGCAAGCGAAGCCCTTCACACCGCAATCGGTCCGCAAAGCCGTCTGGAGTGCCGGATCGTGGTTCGCGTCGGCACTGACCTCGACCGTGCATTGCTTGATCAGCTCAGTCTGCTGAGAGCTCTCGCTTGGACCGGTGACGGATCTCGAGATCCTGCAGCGCTCTGAGCACGGATATGTCGGCGAAGGACGCGCAAACGGTGTCGCGGTGGACCTCAGTGTGGTCTGCACCAATGCCACACCCGAACACGCCACGGTTCGCCTGCTCACTTCCGACGGCAGCATCGAGGTCGAGATTCCGAGTGGGGAGACGGCGCGACCCGCCCACCTCACCATCATCAGCCCGAGTGGGGCGCAGATCGCTCCCACCCTCTACGAGTCGGGCCACCGAGCCACCTGGCGGCGCCTCCATCGGCTCATCACCGGCGGCGAGCCCGCCAACGATCTTGACGGACTAGAGACCGACATCGCCACCGCGGCACCACATCAGCAGCACGACCGGAACTGAGCTCCGATCTCGTGAGGCATTCATTTCACCCCAACCAAGAGTCGGCCTCAATGGCCGCAGAAGGAGCAGCACCATGAGTGGTTTCACCCCTAGCCCGATGAGCCGTCGCGGCTTTTTGGGCCTCGCCGCCGCTGCGGCTGCCGTTCCGACGTTGGCGGCGTGCAACGTGTCAGGTTCGAGCAATACCGGCGGTGGCGGCGGATCGGCGGATCCGATCAAGTTCTGGGATCAGCCGTGGGGCGCCACCGGCCTACAACGACCTGGGCAAGAAGATCACCGAGGCCTACGCCCCGCCAGCTGGGATGGGCAAGGCGACCTACCAGATCATTCCGTGGAACAACTTCTACCAGACCTACTCCTCCGCGATCGCGTCTGGGACCGGCCCGGCCGTGTCCAGTGGCGGTGGTTTCCAGCCGTTCCAGTTCGCCGAGCAGGGGGCGATCGCCTACGCCGACAAGCTGCTCGAGTCCTGGAAGTCCGATGGGATGTACGACGATTTCCTGCCGGGAATCCTGGAGGCGAACAAGGTCGACGGTGGGTACGCGGCGGTGCCGTGGCAGTTGGATGCGCGCATCGTGTGGTCCAACAAGGCACTGCTGGAGAAGGCCGGCGTCGAAGCACCCACCGACTTCGACAGCTGGATCAGCGTCGGCAAGGCGTTGAAGAAGATCGGTGTGTTCGGCTACGGCATCGGCACCGGCGCAGGGAACAACCTCGGCTCGCACTCCATGGTCGCACTGATGATCATGAACGGTGGCGGCCTGTTCACCCCGGACGGCAAGGCCGACTGCGTCACCGACCGGAACATCGAGTCGATGGACCTCGTGCGGCAGATGGTCAGCGAGGGCATCATCGACCCGGGCTCAGTCAGCTACACCACCGACAACCTGAACACCCAGTGGGCCAAGAGCAAGGTGGCCCTGGGCTTCAACAGTGCCGCCCTGCAGAGCCAAGCGGCGGCGGTTGCGGACGATCTGGAGGTGGTCAGCCCGATCGCCGGCGCGCACGGCGACAAGGCGACGCTGCACTTCGTCAACAGCATCATGATGTACACCCAGACCCCGTCGCAGGACGCGTCGGAGGCGTTCATGACCTACTACTTCAAGAACATCCACCAGTACTGGGACGCCGGTCTGGTCGGCGGCGTGCCGGTGCTGAAGTCGATCACCGACTCCGAGGCGTTCAAGAAGAGCCCGTCACAGGTCAAGATCGTCAAGGAGTACACACCGATCGCCACCACCTACGCGGCCACGGGCACCAAGCTGTTCGCCGGCCTCGCCTCGGTCGACGGTGGCCAGGCACTCACCCAGTTCGCCCAGACCATGCTGCAGGGCAAGACGGATTCGAAGAGAAGCGCTGACCAAGCTGCAGACCGGCATCGAAGAGGCCATCAAATGATCACCGCGGCGTCATTGTCGACCGGTTGGGGTGATTGAGATGTCCACCACGTCCGCCACGGGTTTGCAGAAGGCGAAGGCCGGGGTCGGAGTAGCCGGTTCGGGTCAGCCGTTGCGGCACAACACGAACAAGCAGTTGTCGCGCGGCGTGTTGACCATGGTGGTGCTGGTCGCCCCGTCGGTGATCTTGCTGGTGTTGATCAACGCCTACCCGCTGATCTACGCCTTCAACCAGTCCCTGCACAAGGGCACCTTGATCATCACCGGCGAGTTCATCGGTTTCCAGAACTATGTCGATGTCCTGACCAGCGACTCGTTCTGGAGAAGCGGCCCGGTTCACTCTGGTGTTCACCATCGTCGGAGTGTTCGGCTCCTGGCTGATCGGCCTCGGACTGGCGTTGCTGCTGCGGACCAAGATCCCCGGCAACACCGTGTTCAAGGTCCTGTTGATGTTGCCGTGGGTGGTGCCGATCGTGGTGTCCTCCACGGCCTGGAACTGGCTTGTCGCCACCCCCGACAGCCCGGTCCCCAGCCTGGCCCGTGCGCTAGGTATGGGCGAGTTGCTGTTCCTGGCCGATCCGACGCTGGCCGCGATCACCGTGTGCATCTTCAAGGTGTGGGTCAGCTTCCCGTTCATGATGTTGATGATCTCGGCCGCGTTGGCCTCGGTCGACGGCACCGTCTACGAGGCCGCGAACATGGACGGGGCGACGAAGTGGCAGCAACTGACCCAGATCACCTTGCCGATCATCAGCCGGTCGACCTACATCAGTTGGATCCTGATGACGATCTTCTGCGTCAACGACTTCCCCACCATCTACCTGCTCACCGGCGGCGGCCCCGTCGATGCCACTACCTCGCTGGTGGTGCTGGCCTACCGCACCGTGTTCCAGGACTTCCGGACCGGGCCGGGCGTGGCCATCGCGTTCATCATGACGTTCGTGCTGGTGATCATCTCCAGCATCTTGTACCGGCAGATCAGAAAGGGTGAAACCGCATGACCGCTCTC
>CAVVCU010000003.1:0-426951 GCA_963746825.1 uncultured Thermoleophilaceae bacterium | reverse complement strand
ACTGCACGATGGGGTTGTAGGGATTGCTAGACCCACGAAATCACCGCGCGTGCGATAACGATCCACATGTATAGCTGGAGCGCATAGTGAAGGACAAGCGCGATGGCTCCAAAGTAGTTCCCGAATACGAACATCCTGTCTTCCTCTTTCTGTTTTCTCGCGAAAAGCCGCTTGCCCACAGGCGCGACGACATACTCTGTCGATGTCGGGCTCGACGGATCACCGGCACAGATCCCGTCCCCGGAACCTGTCAGCGAGACTACTGGCCGAGTTCGCGGGACCGCAGTGTGGCGCGTTCAACGGCGTCCATGACGCCCCGCGAAACGCACGCTCTTCCAAAGCATGCAGTCCGGCAATGGTCGTGCCGGCCGGTGACGTCACGCGATCCTTCAACTCGCCGGGATGCAGGCCGGTCTCCAGCAGGAGTTTGGCCGAACCGTACACGGTCTGCGCGGCCAAGGTCAGCGCTGCCTCGCGCGGCAGTCCCATCTTCACACCACCGTCGGCCAGTGCCTCGATCAGCACGAAAGATATAGGCCGGTCCGCTGCCGCTGAGACCGGTCACCGCATCCATCAGGGTACTCAGACACCACGACCGTCTTCCCCAGGGCGTCGAAGAGGCCGCGGGCAATCTCCAGGTCTGCCGCCGTGGCATGGCGGCCAGTACACAGCCGGCAGCCCCAGCCAGCACCAGGGCCGGCGTATTCGGCATCACCCGCACCACCCGTACGGGCTGCCCGAAGGCCGCCTCAATCTTCGCAGTGGGGACTCCAGCGGCGATCGAAATAACCACCTGGTGGTCGTCCACTGCCGCGGCAATCCCCTGAATGGTCGGCACGATATCCTGGGGTTTGACGGCCAGGATGATCAGGTCTGCTGGCGCCACTGCCTTGGCGTTATCGGTCATGGCCCGCACGCCGTAGGTGTCCCGCAGATAGATCAGCCGTGCCTCGACGATATCAGTCACGGTGATCTGTTGGGGCTTGACGAGATGGGCTGCGATGAGCCCCTTGATGATGGCCTCGCCCATGTTCCCCCCGCCAATGATGTCATTCAGCATCGTCGGTATCCCTCATCCATGCAGGCAGTGCCGCAGCCCACCCTCACCTTCCTCTCTATAATCTCCGGCCGTGGGCCGAAAATGGCTGAGCCGACGCGGACCATGGTCGCCCCTTCTTCGATCGCCACATCGAAGTCATGGGACATCCCCATCGATAACTCGCTCATCGACACGTTGGGATGCGTTCACCGGCGATCTGTTCAGCCAGGGCACGCAGTTCGACGAAGTAGGGTCGGGCATGCTCCGCGATCTCGACCGCGGGCGGCACGCACATAAGCCCGCGAACAGCCACGTGCCGTAGGGCGGCGACCTGCTGCACCAGTGTCAGGGTCTCGGCCGCCGGCACACCCGATTTCGTCGTCTCGTCGCCGATATTCACCTGCATCAGGATAGGCATGACGATGCCGTGTTGCGCGGCACGCGTGTTGAGATCCCGTGCCAGCGGCAGACTGTCGACCGACTCGATCAGGTCAAAGAGATCGCACACAACCTTAACCTTATTCCGCTGCAGATGGCCAATCAGATGCCAGTGTACCTCACGCCCCAGGACTTCGACCTTGGCCTGGGCCTCTTGGACGCGGTTCTCGCCGAACACCCGCTGACCAGCATCGATGGCTTCACGGATGCGCTCGACCGGCACGGTTTTCGTCACCGCCACGAACGTGATCCTCTCAGGATCACGGCCGACGCGGGCCGCGGCTTTGGCGATACGCTCCTTTACGGCACTGAGGTTGTCTGCCACTGTCCCCATGGCCATCTCCCTTTCTGTCTCTGATCGAACCCGTTTGCGCAACCAACTGCATCTCTCTTATATCATTCGATCGCCAATGATAGCAACTCTTACCGGCTTTTCGGCCCACGACGACGCGGGACCGGCAGCGGATGTCCGATCACCTCCCCTCGTCCCCGTGCGCGGTAGATCGTGCATGGCCGGGCTCTGCCTGTCTACGCCGGCGAATCACCCAACTCGACGACAGCCTATCAGAAACATCACACCTCCGACGACATTAATCACGGCCGGCAGGAGCAATGCCCCTTGCAGATCATACAGGTCGGCCAACTTGCCGACGATGGCTGGCGACATGGTGTCCCCCAACAGGTGGATCAGGAGGATATACAGCGCTTGTGCAGTTGCCTTCACATCGAGGGGACGATATCGTGAATAACGGCAATGATTGGCCCCGTATACCATACCATTAAAAAAATGCCCAGGAAAAAATAGATCAGCATCGCCACATGGTTCGTCGTATAGAGCGACAGCGTGACAAACGGACAGGAGCAGAATGAGTCCCACGCCAATCGTCGCCATCCGCCCCCACGGCCAGCGAGCGTACAGCCAGTCGGCCAGATAGCTGCCGGTGATCACCCCAACAAGCCCCCGGTCACCCCCACCGCGCCGACGTAGAGCCCTGCATCGCGCGGTCGAAAAAGCCGGACATCGGTCACAAATTGCGGCATCCAGACGATCAGCGCCCCGGCAGAGAACGCCGTAATGACCCCGCCGACCAGAACATAGACGAGCAATTGATTGCTGCAAAAGCGCCTTCATCGACGTGCGCTCCCGGACCGCCACTTGCGGGGGTTCGCGCAGATACCATGCCAGCCCCCCCAGCAGAAATCCCGGCAGACTCACGAGATAGAGACAGGCTCGCCAACCAAGGATTTCCCCGAGCACTCCTCCCAGAATGAGTCCTGTGGCACCCCCCAGAAACATCCCCAGATTGAAGAACCCCAGAATGCGAGAGCGCTCGAGGGCTGGAAATGCGTCGCTCAGCAGCGAATTGGCCGGCGGTCCATAGGCGGCCTCACCGATGCCGACCGCCGCGCGCGCCATCAGCAGCTGGCCGAAGTCGGTGGCGAGCCCGCACAAGAAGGTGGCGGCGCTCCAGCCAAACACTCCCAGGGCGATGATCTTACGCCGCACCCAGCGATCGGAGAGCATGCCGAAGGGGAGGGAGGTCAGCGAGTGAATCGAGCATGAACGCCGTGATCAGCCATCCAAATCCGGTATAGGTGAGCTGCAGATCACGGCGGATAAACGGACCCAGGGAAATAATAATCTGGCGATCGACGTAGTTGATGAAATTGATCGCAGTGAGGACGAACAGAACGTACCATGCATAGCGTCTTGTCATTGAGGAATTGTCCACCCGGTGGGAACAAGCTGCCGTCTACGAGGGTGCATGGGACACCAACGGCCGGTGGGGAAGCCCTCGACAGTGCATTTCGAGTCCTGCTGACTGCTGATCCAATCGACGGCAGGTCGCTGATCGCTCAGCGCTCATGCGGAAATCACTGCACCATCGATTCGATTTCGATCAAGAAATCCACAGACACTCTCACCCCTGAGGCAGAAATCTTCGTCAGTTCCTGACTAGCTCGAAGCTATGCAGCCTCATGTTTTCCGTCGCCATCCCTTCTGCACCTGATCGCCGACGCGGCATCAACCTGGGCTGCATCATACTGAATGGAACCATGAATGTCCAGCCCTCCACAGCCGGTGGGTGTCAGATGCGCACATGGGGGAACAACGATTTGGGCGGACATCCCGGCCTGCCTCTGTCGCGAATACCACGCGGAGGTGTAGGCGGATGAACGCCCAATCGAGGCTTGACTTCGATCGGAGGGAGAGTAAGATAGCTCTGAAGAGGCCATGAATCTGCGTTGTGCCCCAGCGTTGCATCTGAACGGGGATGATCGCACACGCGAGATCACGCCGCAGCATTACGCCGCCTCTCTGAGCATCCTTCGAAGGAAACCTGACTATGGCGACCGTCGCGGACTAGATGGTCTCTTTTGTGCCCCCACAAAGCGATGCCCCCAGACGCTGAAGCGACCTTACCCGACTACCTGCCGGACCACCCTGACATCCTCTTTGTGGGCATCAATCCTGGGAGCTACTCAGCACGGCAGGGACACTACTACGCGCGTGCCACGAACCGCTTCTGGTGGGCCCTGCACGCCTCCGGCCTGATCCCCCTCCCACTTTCGCCGCAGGAGGATTGGCGCGTGATCGAATTCGGCCTGGGGTTGACCGATCTGGTCAAACGCCCTACCAACAGCGCGGCGGACGTGCGCGGTGACGAATTCGCCGCCGGACGACAGGTGCTGGCCGAGAAGATCATCCGCGTGCAGCCGTTGATCGTCTGCTTTAACGGCCTCACCGGCTATCAGCAGTTCTTTCAGGAACACACGCAACCGGGACGGCAAACCCGTCGCCTGCATGGGGCGCTGGTGTTCGTTCTGCCCTCAACGAGTGCGCGGAACGCCGCCTATCCGCGTCACGTCATCCTGGACTATTTCCGCGATCTATGCGCCCTGCGCGACGACTTGCGCCATCTACCGGCACGCAAGGAGGGATAACCATGGACCTGCAACAAATCCTCGAACGCGCGGTACGATTTTATGCCAATCGCACCGCGGTCGTTTGCGGCACGACGCACTTCACCTACCGCGAGCTTGGCCGAGCGTGTCCAGCGACTGTGCCATGCGTTGCATGGGCTGGGCATTGCCAAGGGGGACCGGCTGGCCATCCTGATGTTCAATTGTCACCGCTATTTCGAGCTCTACTACGCCACTCCGGAGATGGGGACGCTGGCCGTTCCGCTCAATATCCGCCTGTCGGCCAGTGAGATCGCCTATATCCTCAACGATTCCGGCAGCAACACCCTCTTCGTGGGCCCTGAATTCCTGCCGCTGCTGGCCGAGATCCGCGATCAGTTGCCCGCCCTCCAACATTGCATCTTCACCGGCGACGGGCCTCCCCCCGAGGGTTTTCACAGCTATGAGCACCTTCTCGACGCCGCGCCGCGCCGATTTCCCGCCAACCGCCCGTGGCGCCGGAGGATCTCGCCGCCCTGTTTTATACCAGCGGCACCACGGGGCATCCCAAGGGCGTGATGTTGTCGCACGCCAACCTCCTCGCCAATGCCCATCATGTCCTGGCCAGCATGGACTGGCGGGTCGGGGAGGTGTACCTGCATGCCTGCCCGATGTTTCATATCGCCGACGGTCCCACCAGTCATTTCATTACCTGGCTCGGCGGCACGCATGTGATCATCCCCGGCTTCAAGCCCGACCTCGCCCTCGAGGTCATGGAGCGTGAGCGGGTCACCGCCACCCTGCTGATCCCCACCATGATCAATTTTCTCATTCATCACCCGGACGTCAAGGCACGCGACTTGAGCACCCTGCGCAACATCGCCTATGGTGGCGCCCCGATGCCGGCGGAATTGGCACGACAGGCGATGCAGACGCTGACCTGTAGCTTTATTCATCTCTATGGCTTGACCGAGTCCGCGCCACTGCTGACATTCTTGCCGCCGGAGGAGCATGTGGCCGACGGCCCGCCGGAGAAAGTGCGCCGGTTGCTCTCCTGTGGCCGCGAGATCATCGGCGTGCGGGTGCGGGTGGTCAACACCGAGGGGCGAGAAGTCGAGCCCGGCGAGGTGGGCGAGATCATCGCCAAAGGCCCGAACATCATGGTGGGGTACTGGAACAAGCCGCAGGAGACGGCCGATGTCCTGCGCGATGGCTGGCTCTATACCGGTGATCTGGCGACGGTCGACGAAGAGGGCTACATCTACATCGTCGACCGCAAGAAAGACATGATCATCACCGGCGGCGAAAACGTCTTCTCGACCGAAGTGGAAAATGTCTTGTATACCCATCCGGCGATCCTGGAGGCGGCGGTGGTGGGCGTGCCGGACGCCACCTGGGGTGAGGCCATTAAGGCAATCGTCGTGCTCAAGCCAGGCATGCAGGCCAGCGCTGAGGATATTATAGAGCACTGCCGCAGCCATATCGCCCATTTCAAAGTGCCGCGCTCGGTAGATTTTTACGCAGGGGTCCCTGCCCAAGAGCGGCTCTGGGAAGATTCTCAAGCGCGAGCTGCGCGAGAAGTTTTGGGCGGGACAGGAGCGAATGGTGCATTGACCAAGGTCGATTGCCTACCCCGTGATGAAACGGCGAATGCCTCATGAGCGCTGTCAGAGAATATCTTCCATGTCACAGGGCAAGATGGCTACGCAGGGTAAAGGTTTACTGGCAGTGTGGACAGACATCCCAGCGCACATCGAAGCGGATTTCAACCGCTGGTACGACGAGGAGCACCTGCCGGAACGTGCTGGTATTCCAGGATTTTTGCATGCGCGCCGGTATGTGTCGCTGCAAGGTACCCCGAAGTATCTGGCGCTCTACGATACCGTCGATGCTTATATGAGTTTGCTATGAACTCAGTGCATTAATAGCCTCCACCAAGTAAGGGTAACCGGTGAGGGATTGGAGGGTGGATGCCTCATAGGCCTGTAACAAGGCACCCACATAGTCCTGTTGGGCATCGAGATCGGTGAACTGCTAGCCAAGCCAGGTCATCCTTCAGGTCACGCCAGACCCGCTCAATCGGGTTCAGCTCTGGACAGTAGGGCGGCAGCCACACGCACCGGACATGGGCCGGCCAGCGAATGTGCTGTGCGGTGTGAGCGCCACTGTTATCCAAGAGCAGGATGTTCAAGCTGTCGGGGAATGCCTGGGCGAAGGCGTCCACGAAGAGCTGGAAGGTATCCGCATTCAGATACGGCAGCTCCAGAAAGAAGCGCTCGCCCGTGGTGGGCGCCACCGCGCCATAGACATAGAACCATTCGAAGACGTGCTGGACTGATCCCACGGGTTGGACCCCGCGGGCGGTGAGGCGGCGGCGGCGCACGGTCAGCAAGCCAACGCGGCTTTCGTCCTGGCTGAACACGCGCACCGGGCGGGTATTCTCGGGTGGAATGACGCGCTGCAGCTGCTCCTGACAGGTCGCCTGAAACGCTTGAATGGCCTCAGGGTTTTTTTGTGTGACTGGGCCGCGGCACCTTGAGCTTGGCCTTGAAACGCGTACGGACGATCGTGTAGAGCGTGTGATAGTTGACCTCCAGGTGATGGGTCTGCTGGACCCATTGGCGCAGCGCTTCATAGGAGGCAAACCCAGCCGGCTGCCGGAGGGCCTGCTCAAGCGCCGCCAGCACCTCTGGGGGGAGCGAGATAGGCTTGCCGGCTGGCACATGTACACGTCCAGCAAGGCCGCCAGGCCCCCCGCTTCGTAGATGGCGAGCCAGTGGCCGATGGTATTGCGATGGACCCCCAGCAGCTGGGCCACGTCCTGGCGGGTCTGGGCTTGCCCGCTGGCCAGCAGGTAGAGCATCTGGAGCCGTGGTTTCTTGCGGCCATCATGTTCACGCTGCAGAGCCGCTGCTTGAGGAGCTCCAAGGCTTCAGTAATGACCGGTAGGGCTTTGCGCATCGCCTGCTCTCCTCGCGCGGTCGGTTGACAGCCCTCCTATGAGAACAGATTTATGCACAACGCTCAACCCAAATTCATATTAGGTGCTCCAGAGCGATCCCTACCTCGCGGTTCTGGGCAATTCGACCACCTGGACACAGCGCATCCGCCCACACTTTCAGAATTTTGTGCACAACGAGTACGAATTGATCCGGACTCTTGGCACCGTTCCTGAGAAGGCATCTCCCTATGCGCTGCTCGTCCGTATGGGCATACCCCCCGAGCACGAGGGCGAGCTCAACCACTGGTACAACACCGATGTGCGCCACGACCTCGCTCGTTACATCATGGGGTGAGGAGACGGCGTTGCAAGTGGGAGAGACGTTCAGGGGCCATGGCCATCCCTTCGCATCTGACGTATACGGGCGTTAGTTAGAACGGGGCGGCGGTGTGGGGCACGCGATGCGCAATTCCTTCCGATTGAAACCAGCCTGCTCGGCAAGCGTCGTGTATCCATCTGGGCACACTTTGTTAGCCCTTTCGTAGCAGATATTCCAACCAAGCTGGCGCCACAGGCGATGAGATATTCCATGCGCCATTGGGACGTTTGATCTCCTGAATCGTGGTACATCCAGCCATTAGCGTCAGTGCGAGTATCGTCGCCATAATGCGCTTCATCGTGCTCCCTGACCAGAGACTTTCATGCTCACTTTTTACAGGCAATGACGAGATTTCTCCGTGATGACGGACGCGCCGTAGAGCCTGCGCCCACCGTGGCCCCCTGGTCGCCCGTCTGCGTCAGGATGTCGTACCCGGTGTTGCCACACAGATCACCCACTTTCTCATAGCACTTGCCCCAATTCAGCGCCTGCCCCGAACAATCAATCACGTAGCCCTGACGCCCGTCTGGGGTATAGGTCTTCGACGCGGTGGCACACCCCACCAGCGCCGACACGATAGCCAGCACGGACAACACACGTTTCATAGGTCCCCTCTCTCAATCTGCCTCACAGCGACTTCTGTTCTATGACATGGATCAGGCCTCCGGTAGGAAGTCCTCATCGAGGACCTGGTCCACCGTCCACGGGCAGGCCTCGGGGAACGTGGCGAGGGGGAGCTCTGTCTCGAGGGCCGCCACCCGCCGCGCATAGCGATAGGCGTCGGGGAATTCTCCGGCCAGGTAGTCGCGTAGGCTCGGGTTTCTGCGGAGGTGCTTGGCGATCTCGTGGCGCGCATCCAGGATACTGACGCGCCAGAGGCGACGAGGGTCCTGGGCCGGATCATAGCGCCACTTCAGCAGGTGCAGGAGCAGGCGCTCCAATTGGCTCGTGATGGCGTGTTGGATGTTGGCGCCCAAGTCGTCGATCTCCTCGGCCACGTGCTCGATGTCCATCGCCGCCACATCCTTGGCGCGGATCGCCTGGGCCTGCTCTTGCGTCCAGGCGTAGAAGTCGGTCTCATAATTAGGGCTCTGCAACTGTCCCCTCCTGTGCGGTGCAGGCTCATCCGTCCCGCCGACGGGGCGGAAGGTCTCCAGCACTGCGAAATATTCCGCCACCTGGCGCAGCATGTGGTCCTTCTGCTCCTCGGACAGCCGCGGGTAAGGCCTATGGACGTCGTGGGGCGTGTCCTCTCTCGCGTGATGCATGCGTCTCTCCGCTCTATTTATAAGTACAACTACACCTGTCCGGACGAAGAAGAGACTATTCAATCCTTCGGGCAACGGGATTCAATCATATATATACCGCGTCGAATTTGAGGCGAGGAAGCGAGTGATATACCAATACCGGCCCTTAAGTCTGATACGCGATCCTCTTCGATGACAAAGATTATGTCATAGGAAGGGACTTCAAATTTGACATAGCATCCTCGCTTGATAGACAAAGAGTGGGCATATGCATTGGGCGAGCTTCGAGGCCAGCCTTCCCACTCTCCCCTAAAAAGTATGCTGGCCTTCGGGCCACTACCGGGTTCTTCTACCATGTTTCCCAATGTAAAAAGGAAGCAAGGGGATCGGGGGCAATTCCCAACATGGAGCTGGCTGCCAGTCTCTTTACGGAGATCGTAGCTGGTAACGATTTTGGATCGTGGACCGTAGAACGCAAGAAGGGGATACTTTTGTTTGAGACCGGTGTTTTCCTGTTGAACGGTCTTTAGCGTTTCCGCCAACTGATCGCGTTCGGAAATCAGTTTTCTTTCCCGTTCTTCCGCACGCTCTGCCCGACCTGTTGTCTTCTGATGTTCCCCAATCTCATCCGTCCAACGGTCCCATACAATGATGAGTGCACCTACCAACCCACCAATAACAACGGTGACGACAATGGCTTCAAGCAACGTTCGGGATTCCCTTAATCTTCGACCCACTTTTCTCCAGAATGCATCAGGGCGGTCTGAAGACTCCTTACGTCCCTGGCGATCCATCTCCGAAGATTGTGAGGGCAGTTTTAACGTTTGCTGCCCACTTTTTTTCTGAGCATTCTGCATAGGTGTTGAAGGTTTCAATGTGGTGAGTGGTTTTCTCTTCTTTGACACCTATGTACCCTTTGCCCTGACATACATTCCCACCTCCGCCGCGGGCGCTTCTTTTGCCGGCTGCTTATGCTGTGCGAGGAAGGCGTCTACGTCCGCGGGATCGACCCGCCAGATACGCCCCATTTTATAGCCGGCGAGCTTGCCGGTACGTAACCACTCCAAGACGGTGCGCGGCTTGATCTTCAGCCGTGCTGCCACGTCCTCAATGCTGAGTAAATCGGCCATAGTCCCCCTTTCAGGCTGCCAGAATTACCGCGTCGACCTCCTCGTCCTTGATGCCGAGGTAGTGCATGGTGGTGCCGATGTGGGCATGCCCTAACGCCCGCTGGGTGCAGACCACATCATGCCCGGACGCCTCATACACGCGGTGGGCGAAGGTTTTCCGGAGGGTGTGGGTAGCAAGCTTACCGGTGAGCTCGTTGGCCTCGTAGGCTGCTTTCAGAATGCGCCAGGCCTGCACGCGGGAGATGGGACGGTTCGCGCCCTTGTGGCTCTGAAAGACGTACCATTCGGGATCGAGCGTGCCGGTGCGATGGGAGAGCTCTGCGAGCCAGGCCGCCAGGGCACGACGCGCCAGTGGGTGTAGGACCACCGTGCGGCGGCGCGTGACGGTAATGCGATCGATCACCTGATCGTGCTGCCACACATCACACACGCGCAAACTTAACAGCTCCGAGATGCGGTAGCCGGTCTTCAATCCGAGGACCACCATCGCCTTGTCGCGCGTGGCATACCGCCCGCTGATGCTCTTTAGGACGACGTCCACTTCTTGATCCGATAACGCCCGACACCCCTGCATGGCACACCCCTACTGCGACCTTTCGACCCCCAGTCGAATGCGCTACCAAGCTGCGCCACGCCCCGGTGAGAGGTCACGATAGCGCGAGAAGATCGTGCCAAGCCGCGCCAGGGCTTCTATCATCGGCGACCCCACTGGGGCAGTGGCCTAATTGGTAAGGCTCCGGTCTCCAAAACCGGCGATTCCAGGTTCGAGCCCTGGCTGCCCCGCTCCCCGCGCCGTACTATGCGCCGGTGGCTATCGCGCCCTACGTGATCTTCTTCATCGCCGGGCTCGCGTTTGGCTATGCCGCGTCCGGACTCTGGAAGTGGCTACCGGTTCTCTTCCCGCTCGCCCTGTTCCTCATCGCGGTGTTCCAGGAGGGAGCGGACGGCGCCATGCTGCTCAGGCTCGTCCTGGCGCTGGTGGTGACGGTGCTGGGAGTGCTGCTCGGTGTGCTGCTCGAACGACGGTCGGACAGCAGTTCGAGCGCGCGGTACGCCTGACCGGGAGCTCGGCATGCCCAGCGTCGAGACCACCCGCGGGCCCATCGATGTCGACGATCTCGGCCTCACCCTCATCCACGAGCACTTCCGCACGACCGACGAGGCCATGCGATTCCAATTTCCCCACCTCTACGACGAGGCGGCGGAATGGGACGCCGCAATAGCCGACGCCAACGCGGTCAAGGGTCATGGCGTCCGCACGGTGGTCGAGCCGAGCGCGATGTTCCTCACCCGCGACGCCGCCTTCTCGCGGCGGGTGGCCGACGAATCCGGTCTCAACGTCGTGCTGGCCACCGGTATCTACACCTACGACCACCTACCGCAAGGCCTGCTCAGCCGCGACGAGGATGCCCTGGCCGCGATCTTCCTCCACGAGCTCGAGCACGGCATCCAGGGCACCGGGATCAAGCCGGCCTTCCTCAAGTGCGCCGCCGACCAGCCGGGGGTGACTCCGAACATCGAGAAGGTTCACCGGGCCGTAGCCCGTGCCTCGAATGCATCGGGCAAGCCGATCATGGCCCACTCTCACCCCCGGAGCGAGACCGGCCTCGAGCAGATGCGCATCCTCACCGAGGAGGGCGTCGACCCCGCGAAGGTGCAGGTGGCCCACACCGGCGACACCGACGATCTCGACTACATCGAGAGGCTGCTTCAGACCGGCTGCTGGATCGGGATGGATCGCTACGGGGTCGACATCTACCTACCGACCGACAAGCGACAGGCGACCACCCTCGCCCTGCTCGAGCGAGGCTACGCAGACCGCATGTTCATCTCGCAGGACTACTGCTCGACGATCGACTGGTTCCCGCCCGAGGTGCAGGCGTACCTCAAAGCCAACGAGGTGCCGGACTGGTCGATGACGTTTCTGTTCGAGAAGGTCATCCCGGAGCTCGAAGCGCGGGGGATGACGCGCGAGCAGCTCGATCAGATGATGGTCGAGAATCCGAAGCGGTGGCTAGGATCCTGAGCTACGCGGGCGTGGTGTAACGGTTGCACAAAGCCCTTCCAAGGCTCTCGGGCGGGTTCAATTCCCCCGCCCGCTCTTTCATCTCCGTTAGCAACTACCGTAGCGCACCCCGCGTCGGGCCGTTCGCCGTCGATGGCAGTTCGCGCAGACCACCTCACACTTGTCCATCTCGTCCAGGATGCTCTGCCAGTTTCGATCACGACAGCGCCGGGCAGATGTCGAACAACTTGTCGCGCAGATGGTCGAACTCAAGGACCACGGGGTCCTGCTCGCCGCAGTCGAGACGGGTGGTTCGTCTTGAAGAACTCGAGCAGATAGCTGGTGCGCTCGCGCGCGAGCCTCCGCTTCTGGGTCCGAGCCTGGTCGACGTACCGCTGCCGGTTTGCCGCGTAATGCTCCTTCCCGTAGGCGGATCGGCAGGGCCGACACATGTTGTCGTACTGACCACGTTTCTTGCGACGGGAGGCGAACGCCTCAAATGGCTTTTCCTCTCCGCACCGTCCGCACCTTTTCATCGAACATATGTTCGCATCCGGATCGGATGGAACCCGAGGTCAGCCCCCCACCTCACGCACGATCCACTCCCCCAGGAACGGCTCGCTGATCTCCGCGAAGCCGCCGTCGCGCGCTATCAGCTCCTCCCGCTCCAGCGCCTCCAGCGCCTTCTGCACCGTCGACGGCCCGGGCAGCGCGAAGCGCCTGCGGTAGGCGCCGCTCAGCGGGTGGCCGGGCTGGCGGGCCAGCGCGTGCAGGAGTGAGCGCTGGGCCGATGATGCCCGCCCCCAGACCAGGGAGAAGTGCGCGTGCTCGGAGCGCAGAACCGCGGCCAGCGCCTCCTCGACGCGCGCCACGTCGGCGGCGGGCCGGGGACGGGTCGCCTGCCACAGGAAGTAGGCGAGCTCCTGAGTCGCGTAGGGATGGCCGCGGGTGATCTCCAGCAGGCGGTCGACCGCCTCGGGCCTGATGCGCCGCCCGGTGGCCTCGAACTGATCGGTGATGTAGCCGGCGAACAGCTCGGGCTCGATCACTCCCAGCTCCATCTGCTTGGCGCTGCGCCAGAAGGGCTCGTTCTCGTCGCTGAAGATGCGCCTCATCATGTGGCGCTTGCTGCCCAGGTAGATGTGGGCGACCTCGGGCTGCTGCTGGAACACCGCTCGCATGAGCTTGGGCAGGTCGGGATCGATGTCGACGATCTCCTGGAACTCGTCCAGGATCAGAACCGCCTGTCGCTCGCGCTCGGCCGCCAGCTTGCCGGGCATCTCGAGGAGGCGCTCGAGGGTCTCGTCCAGATCGGGCGTCGCCCGCCCGGCCTCGAAGGTGAAGCTGAGCGAGGCGTCGTCCGGGTTGACCACCACCGTCGGCCTGACGCGCAGGTTCTGGAAAACGCGCAGGCGCTCCTTGGCCCGAAACAACGGCGACGCCACGTCCTCGTAGATCGTGGCGGCCAGCTTCTCAGCCAAGCGCTCCCGCGTGGGAGTGGTCATGAGATCGACCTGAGCGACCAGGACACGCTTCTTGACCAGCCGCTGAGCCACCCGCCACACCAGCGAGGACTTGCCGTAGCGACGCGGTGCGAACAGCACGACGTCCTGCCCGTTGCGGACATCCGCCTCGAGTTCCTTGATCTCCGCCTGGCGATCGGTGAACGCTTCGTCGAGCGCGAGCGCGCCGTAGCGGAAGGGATTGGGGGTATCGGCCGCCACCTGTAGCGGTGATTATACCGAGTGGCGTTACGCCAGCTGGCGTAACGCCGAAAGGCGTAGAACCTGCCGAGACGACGCGCCGGCCAGGCGGCGCACGCGCACCGCCACCCAGGCTCTCCGGCGTGGGCGGTGCGGGAACAAACGAGGAACTAGAGGCTGTCTAGCGTCAACCGGGCACGGCGAGAAATGATACGCCTTCCCCGGTCGGTGGGAAAGTGCGGGCGGAGGGACTCGAACCCCCAAGACCTTGCGGCCACGAGGACCTAAACCTCGCGCGTCTGCCAGTTTCGCCACGCCCGCAAATCCGGAGCAATCCGGTAAGGCACAGGGTATTGTCACGCCAGATGGCCGACACCGTCCTGCTGCACCCAAACCGGGACAAGGCTGAGTCCAAGGCCACCAAGGCGGTCGTGGTGCTGCTCCTGGTGGTGAGCGCGGTGCTGATAGCCGTCGTGACTCTCGGCGGCTGGTCCCAGCTGCAGGGCGCGCAGATCGTCTCCTTCGGCTACATCATCGTCTACCTGGTCATGGCCTATGTCGTGAGCCGCTGGAATCGCGGCGTGCTGCCCGTGGCGGCAGCGCTGGCCGTGCTGCTCGCGGTGGTGGCGGCCGTGGCCGGCCCTGCCTGGTTCGAGCGCGACAAGGAGGGCTTCGCCCAGGCGACCCTCGAGCCCTCGATCCTCGGCCTGCTCACGATCATCCTGGTGCCCGTGCAGATCCTCCTGATCGTGTTCGCCATGCGCGGCTTCCAGCAGCAGTGGAACGTCGAGGTGGAGGTCTCGCCCGACGAAGCCGACCGCTATCGCGGTGGCGATCGCAGCCTGGGCCAGACGCAGCCCGCCTAGACCCTTACGATTGACACCCGTGCCCGGGTGGCGGAACGGTATACGCGATCGGCTCAAAATCGATTGCCCGAGAGGGCGTGTGGGTTCGAATCCCACCCCGGGTACCTGAGCTCGCTGGACGAGATGGACGAGATCGACGCGCTGGCCGGCCTCGGCCCGCGGGCGCCCGGCAGTGATGCCGAGCGCCGGGCCGCGCGCCAGCTCGAGGCGCGGCTGAGGGCGCGCGGGCGCCGGGCGGAGATCGAGCCCGTCGACGCCTGGCCGCGATGGGCATTGGCCTGCGCGCTGTGCGCCGCGCTGTCGGTGGTCGGCAGCGTGCTCTCGGTTTCCCTGCCGGTCCCCGGAGCCGCCGCGGCGGCGGCCGGCGCGCTCCTGTTCTTCCTCGACGTGGGCCTCCTGATTCCCGTCGTGCGCCGCCCGCTGGGCCGGCGCGCCTCTCAGAACGTCGTGTCCTGGGGCGAGCGCGAGCGGCCCGGCCTGATCGTGCTGGTGGCCCACTACGACGCGGGCCGAGGTGGCCTCGCGCTGGGGCGCCGGCTGCGGCGCGGGCTCGGTGCCCGGGTGCTGCTCGGGTCCCAGCTCGCGGTGCTCGCCTGTTGCCTGGTGCGGATCGCTGGGCCCGACGGCACCGCGCTCACCGTGGTCCAGTTCGTGCCCACCGTGATCCTGATCGTTGCGGTGGCGCTGCTGCTCGACATCGCCATGTCGACCACGCGCAGAGCCGAGAACGATCACGCCTGCGGAGTCGTTCTGGCGGTGGCGACGCGGTTCGCCGCCCAGCCGCTCGAGCACTTCGACATCGACGTGCTGTTCACCGGCGCCCAGAAGGCCCTGGCCGCCGGCACGCTCGGCTTCCTCCGGCGCCATCGCGCGGGACTGCCGAGGCAGAGCACGGTGTTCATCAACCTCGACGACACCGCCCCGGCCGGCGTGCGCCACGCCCGCAGGGAGGGGCCGCTGTTCACCTTGAAGACCCCGCCGCAACTCGCCGAGCTGAGCGACTCTCCCCCGTTCGTCAACCGCTCGCCCGGCGACGGCTACGCCGCCCGACTGCGGGGATTCCCCGTCCTCACGATCTCCGGCGGCGACGAGGCCCTCTGCGCCGCTTTGATCGAGCGCCTCGACGCCGAACTGGGCCCCAGCCTCAGTTCGATCGGCTGAGATCGCCCGCTCGCTCCACGAACGGGTCGAGCGCGGCGGGGTTGGCCAGCGAGTCGCGGCTCGCCGCCTTCTCGGGGTCCGTGCCCATGAGAATCCGCTTGACCGGCACCTCGAGCTTCTTGTTGGACAGCGTGCGCGGGACCTCGTCGATCACGATGATCTCGTCGGGCACGTGGCGCGGCGAGCAGTGCTCGCGCACCCGCTTGCGGATCGTTCCCACCAGCTCGTCGTCGAGCTCGGCGCCCTCGCGCAGAACCACGAAGAGCAGCATGTGCTCGTCGACGTCGACCACCAGTGAGTCGAGCACGTCTCCCGCTCCTTCCACCGCGGAGTAGATCTCGCTGGTGCCCATGCGCACGCCGCCGCGGTTGATGGTGGAGTCCGAGCGCCCGTAGATCACCGCGCTGCCGCGGGTGGTGATCTTGATCCAGTCGCCGTGGCGCCAGATGCCGGGATAGGTGTCGAAGTAGCTCTCGTGGTAGCGCTCGCCGCCGGGGTCGTTCCAGAAGAACAGCGGCATCGAGGGCATCGGCTTGGTGATCACGAGCTCGCCCACCTCGTCGATGTGAGCCTTTCCCTCCTCGTCCCAGGCCTCCACCGCCGCGCCCAGGCAGCGGGCCTGGAGCTCGCCGGCGTACACCGGCAGCAACGGGCAGGCACCCACGAAGGCCGTGCACAGGTCGGTGCCTCCGCTGGTGGAGTAGAGCCACACGCCGGGGAACTTCTCGTAGATCCAGTCGAAGCCCTCGGGCGGCAGCGGCGAGCCGGTGGAGCCGATCGCCTTGAGCTCGGACCACTGCTCGGGCTCGACCTCGGCCTTCATGCACGCGCCGATGAAGCCGGCGCTGGTGCCGAAGCTCGTGACCCTGGCCTCGCGTGCGAACTCCCACATGCGCTCGGGGTCGGGCTGGCCGTCGTAGAGCACGATGGTGGCGCCGGACAGCAGCCCGGCCACCAGGAAGTTCCACATCATCCAGCCCGTGGTGGTGAACCAGAAGAAGCGGTCGTCCTCGGAGAGGTCGGAGTGCAGGTTGGCCTTCTTCAGCTGCTCCAGCAGGATCCCGCCCTGCCCCTGCACGATCGCCTTCGGCAGGCCGGTGGTGCCCGACGAGTAGAGCACCCAAAGCGGGTGGTCGAAGGGCACGCGCTCGAACTCGAGCTCGGCCGGCTCGGCGAGCAGCTCGTCCCAGCCCGAGGGCACGAGGACGGTGTGCTCGAGCGAGGGAATCGCGTCCTCGATCTCCTTCACGCGCGGGCGGCGGTCGAAGTCCTTCCCTCCGTAGCGGTAGCCCTCGGTGGCGATCAGGACCTTGGGCTCGATCTGCGCGAAGCGGTCGATCACCGTCGGGGCGCCGAACTCGGGCGCGCAGCTCGACCACACCGCGCCGATGCTCGCGGTGGCCAGAAAGGCGATCACCGTCTCGGGCACGTTGGGCATATAGGCGGCCACCCGGTCGCCCTTGACCACGCCGAGGCGGCGCAGGCCGGCGGCACAGCGCGCGACCGCTTCGCTCAGCTCGTCCCAGCTCAGCTCGGCGAGCGGGCTCGACTCGGTGGCGTGAACGATCGCCGTCTCACCCGGGCGCGCGCGGCTCAGCAGGTATTCGGCGTAGTTGAGCTCGACGCCCGGAAACCACTTCGCGTCGGGCATCGTGGCGTCGGCGAACACCTCGTCGGGCTCCGCGCCCACCTCGTACTCGGTCCAGATCGCGCGCCAGAATCCCTCGAGGTCGTCGACCGACCACTGCCAGAGCTCGTGATAGTCGTCGAAGCCGTGGTCGCGCATGAAGCGCGCCATCTTGGAGTCGGTCAGTGCTTCCTCGCCGGGCTCCCAGAGCAGCTTTCCCTCGGCCATCAGCGGGACTATAGGTTTCCCGGCGATGCGTGTTCTCGTGACCGGAGCGGCCAGCGGCATCGGGCGGGCCATCGCGTCCCGTTTCGACGGCGACGGGGCGCAGGTGCTGAGCGTCGACCTGAAGCCCGACCCGGACGGTCCGGGCGAGAGCTTCGAGGCCGACCTCACCACCCGGGAGGGAAACCGCGACTCCGTGGAAGCGGCGCTCGAGCGCTTCGGCGGCCTCGACGTGGTGGTGGCCAACGCCGGCCTACAGGTCGTGGCGCCGGTGGCTGATTTCGCCGAGGACGACTGGGACCGGCTGATCGCGCTGCTGCTGACGAGCCCGTTCCTGCTGGCCAAGTACTCCTGGGACGCGCTGGCGCAGGCCGACGAGGGCCGCTTCATCGGGGTGGCCTCCGCTCACGGCCTGGTCGCCTCGCCCTACAAGGCCGGATACGTCTCGGCCAAGCACGGCCTGCTGGGCCTGGTCAAGACGCTGGCCCTGGAGGGCGCCGACCAGGGCATCCTGACCAGCGCCGTCTGCCCCGCCTTCGTGCGCACCCCGCTGGTGGAGGCCCAGCTGGCCGACCAGGCCAAGGCGCACGACATGTCCGAGGACGAGGTGCTCGAGCAGGTGGTGCTCGCGCCGCACGCGGTCAAGCGCCTGATCGAGCCCGACGAGGTGGCCGAGGTGGTGGCGTTCCTGGCCGGCCCCGGTGGGCGGGCCTTCACCGGGGCAGCGGTGCCGATGGACCTGGGCTGGACCGCGCGCTAGGCGCCGGTGGCGGCAGCCAGCCGCGCCCGGCGCTCCACGCGGCGGCGATCCTCGTCGGCCACCAGCGGGCCGAGCAGCGCGCCGCCCGCCAGGGGCGCGAGGCCCATCACGAGGAAGGCGAGCTGCCACGACACGCCGGCAGCCAGCGCGCCGAGCGCGAGCGGCGCGGCGGCGCCCGCCGTCCGCATGAGCGTGTTCTGCAGACCCATTGCCCGCCCCGCCTGAGCGCCGCCGGAGATCTCGGCCGCCGCGGTGAAGGACAGCCCGTTCCAGCTCATGGCGAACATGCCGCCCGCCATCAGCAGGGGCACGAGCAGCGCCGACGACGCGTTGGCCACCAGCGTGGCCCCCAGCAACAGCGCGCCGGCGGTCACGGCCAGACGCCGGAAGGGTTCGATGCGCTGGTCGCGGTGGTCCGACCAGCGCCCGGCGGCCACGCGCGCCACCGCCCCGCCGAGCTGCACCACGCCGAGCGCAAGGGCGGCCTCGGTGGCCGACCAGCCGCGCTCGGAGAAGAGGTAGAGCACCAGCAGGGACGAGACGCCCGACCTGGCCGACGATCAGCAGGGCGCTGGCCAGCCCGAGGCGCCAGATACGCGGGTCGCGCGCGGCGGGCGGGGCCGGTGGAGCGGCCGACCGGCGCGGCGGGGGATCGCGCAGCCACAGGGCGGCGGCGACCGAAGAGACCACCAGCCCGCCGGCCATCGCGAACAGGGCGACGTCGAGCGACGTCGCGATGGCAAGCGCCGGCAGCGAGAAGGACGCGGCCGCGGCTCCCACCGGCACGGCGGTCTGGCGCAACCCCAGCGCGAGGCCCCGTTCCGCGCGCGGAAACCAGCCGAACACCGCGCGGCCGCTGCCGCTGGTGGCCGCGGCCGCGAACACCCCGGCAGCGAACATGCCCGCCAGCAGCGAGGCGAGGCCGTCGGCCAGCGCCACGAGGGCCAGTGCGGCGCCGCCCACGGCGGGACCGATGGCGAGCACCAGCCGCTCCCCCACTCGGTCGGCCAGCACGCCCCAGGCGTACACGGTGGCCACCGTGCCCAGGCCGAAGGCGGTGAACACGGCGGTGACCTCGACCAGGCTCAGCCCGAAGGCGGCCTGGAGCGCCGGTCCCAGCGCCGGAAGGCCGCCCTGGACCGCCGCCAGCGCGGCGGTGGAGGCGGCGCCGAGGGCCAGGATGGCCCAGCGATAGCCGGATGCCTCTCGAGAGGTCACCCCATTGAATCTAGGGATGCTCGAGCTAGCCGGGGCGCTTCAGGGTGAGCGTGCGCAGGATCTTCTTTCCGGTCTTGAGCCGGACCTCCAGGCGCACCTTGGGGCGCTTGCGGTTTCGCACCAGCGTCCGGCCGCGCTTGGACAGCTTGACCTTGACCCGAGCCCTCTCGCCGGCATCGAGCCTGAAGCGCGCCGAGCCGAACACGGCCGGCTTGGCGGCCCCGGCGCGCGCCGTCGCCGCGCCCGCCCCGCCCAGCAGCCGGGCGAGCCCGCGGCAGGCCGCGTCGGCTCCGCAGACCAGGTCGACCAGGGCCCGGCCGTCGCGAACGGGCGCCGTGCGGGTACCGAGTCCGATGGGCCGGGCGGCCCCGACGGGGATCCAGTCCGCGTTGATCAGCAGCTTGGCGCCGGACGAGCCGTTGCGGTTGACGTTCTGGGTGCCCAGCTGGACGGCTGGGGAGAACACGGTGCTGGTGAGGTCGTTGCCGCCGTCGTAGTAGGCCGGGATGCGCACTCCGGGGGCAAGAACCGACAGCCCGAGCGAGTCGAGGGTGTTGATGCCGCCGGTGTTGTTGTTCTGGACACGCAAGTTCACCGGCACGGCGGTGACGGCGTTCTCGGCCGGCGTGAACACCGGGCTCGCGGCCGCGATGAGGCAGCACTGGGGGCCGCCCCCGCCGCTGCCGAGGCTCCGGAGCACCACCACCTGCATGGGGCCGCTCCCCTGCAGGCCGCCGCCGCTGGGCCCGGTCTTCACGCGCACGGTGGTGACCGTGCCATCACCGGGCACGATCGGTGACTCGGTGGCCGGGATGGTCAGGCTGCCGCTGCTGCTCCAGGTACAGCTGTTGGGATCGGGGTTGAAGACCCGAAACGTGCCTACCGGGTGCGAGTCGCAGCCGAAAGGGGCGTTGGCCGGCCGGTTGAGGTCCGCCCCGAAGGTGGTCGGGCCCTGCGCGGCGGCCACCCCGGGCATGCCGACACCCACGACGGCGATCAGCAGTCCCCCTGCGGCACTTCCCATCGCGCGGCGCAATCGCATCCCTGGCATGACAGTAGGCGCGCTCGCGGCGGCCCGCAAACGGTCTTCGTCCAGTTAGACCGGCGTGACGGCGTTGCGCTTGGCGGGCCAGGACCGCTCGCGGGTGGCGTAGTGGGCATAGCGGCGAGCCAGCTCCCCGCGCAGGTCTTCCGGCTCGACGACGGCGTCCACCACGAGCTCAGAGGCGAGATGAAGGACGTCGATCTCCGCCTTGAACTCGGCCCGCAGTTCCTCGGTCCGCCGTTCGCGCTCGCCGGCGTCCTCGATCGCCTGCAGCTGGTTGTAGAACACCGCGTTGATGGCCGCCTGGGGGCCCATCACGGCGATCTTCGCCCCGGGCAGCGCGAGACAGGCATCCGGGTCGAACGCCGGACCGGCCATCGCGTAGAGCCCGGCGCCGTAGGCCTTGCGCACGATCACCGAGATCTTCGGCACGGTGGCCTCGGACACCGCCGAGACCATCTTCGCGCCCGCGCGGATGATGCCCTGGCGCTCGACCTGGGTGCCGATCATGAAGCCGGGCACGTCGGCCAGGAAGAGCAGCGGCACGCCGAAGGCGTTGCAGGTCCAGATGAAGCGCGCCGCCTTGTCGGCGGAGTCGACGAACAACACCCCGCCGCGCTGCTTGGGCTGGTTGGCGACGATCCCGACCACCCGCCCGTCGAGGCGCGCGTAGCCCACGATCAGCTCCTTGGCCCAGCGCTTCTGCACCTCTAGGAACGAGTCCGCGTCGACCAGCGCATCGATCAGCTCGCGCATGTCGAAGGGCTTGTTCTCGTCGGCCGGGATCTGCGGGAGAGCGGCGGCCGGCTCGGCGGGCGGCACCGCCGGCGGCTCGCCGCGCCAGCTGGAGGGGAAGTACGACAGGTAGCGCTTGGCCAGGTCGAGGCCCTCCTCGTCGCTGCCCACCAGGAAGTGCCCGCAGCCCGACACGCCGGTGTGCATCCGGGCTCCGCCCATCTCCTCGAGGCTGACCTTCTCGCCGATCACCATCTCCGCCATGCGCGGGGACCCGAGGTACATCGAGGCGTTGCCGTCGCGCATGATCACCACGTCGCAGAAGGCCGGGATGTAGGCGCCGCCCGCGGCGCTCGGGCCGAAGAGCACGCAGACCTGCGGCACCAGCCCCGAGAGCTTGACCTCGGTGTGGAAGATGCGTCCCGCGCCGCGGCGCCCGGGGAACATGCGCACCTGGTCGGTGATGCGCGCCCCCGCGGAGTCGACGAGGTAGACCATCGGCACCCGGTGCGCGAGAGCCGCCTCCTGAACGCGAATGATCTTCTCGACGGTCTTGGCGCCCCAGGACCCCGCCTTCACCGTCGGGTCGTTGGCCATGAGCGCAACCGGACGCCCGTCGACCGCCGCCATCCCGGTGACCACCCCGTCGGCCCCCAGGCCCTCCTGATCCCAGTTGGCGAGAAGAGCGTCCTCGACGAAGCTGCCCGGGTCGGTCAGCCGCGCCACGCGCTCGCGCACGGGCAGTTTGCCCTGCTCCCTCGACTTCTCGTGGTGGCGCTCGGGGCCGCCCGACCGCGCACGCTCGAGCGCCTCCTGGAAGTTCGCCATGGCGCGGGCGACCGTATCAGCGAGCCGCGCGCAGCTGCTCGCGCAGCCAGCGCCGGATGAGCAGGACCCGCAGGCTCGCCACCCCGGCGCCCGCGGCGGCGCCGAACACGGCCATGCCGAGGGGTGCCAGCAGCGTCTCGCCCAGCGCCAGTAGGCCGAAGCCGGCTCCGACCTCGGCTCCGATCAGCGCCGCGACGATCTCTCGCCGCACCGGCTTGCGTGGGTCCGGTCCTGTCATCCGCAACGGCTTCGCGCCCCCGCCCGGCGCTCCTCCGCGCTGGGCGAAATCGTGCGCAGTAGGCTCGGAGCCCTATGGCACTCCTTCGCACTGAAGACCGCGGCGCGGTTCGCCACCTCATCCTCGACCGCGCCGACAAGCGCAACGCCCTCAACGGCGAGCTGATCGGGGAGCTGGGCGCCGCCGTGGAGAGCGCCGCGGCCGACCACGAGGTGCGTGTGGTCGTCCTTCGCGGCGAGGGAGCCATGTTCTCGTCGGGCATGGATCTCAACGACCTTCGCGCCCTGTCGGAGAGCCCGGGCGACCTGCGCCGCTTCCGGCGGCCGATCCTCGCCGTCTGGAACCTGCTCGAGGAGATGCCCAAGCCCACCATCTGCCAGATTCACGGCGCCGCGCTGGGGGGCGCGTTCGAGCTCGCGCTTGCGTGTGATTTCCGCACGATGGCCGAGGACGCGGTGGCGGGGATCATGGAGGTGCGCGTCGGCTTGCTGCCCGACGTCGGCGGCTGCTCGCGCCTGCCCGCCGTCGTGGGGCTCGGCAACGCGAAGGAGCTGATCATGACCGGCAAGGTGATCGACGGGCGCGAGGCTCACCGCATCGGCTTCGCCAACCGGATCGCGCCGGCCGATGGGCTCGACGAGGCGACCGGCGCGCTCAGCTCCGAGCTGCTCGCCTGTGCCCCGAAAGCGCTCGGGCTGGCCAAGCGGGTGCTAGACGCCGCCGCCAAGCCCGCACTGTCGCTGACCCTGGAGCAGGAGGTGGCCGCGCAGGAGGCGCTGGCGGCCAGCGAGGACTTCGCGGAGGGGGCGCGAGCCTTTTTCGAGAAGCGCGACCCGCAGTTTGCGGGATATTGACCCTTGCCGAATAGGTTTCGGACAGGTTTACTGCGTCAAACCCCCGGTATCACCGGGTAGACGCCTGAGGCTCGGATTGGGAAGCAGTGGGTTCCCCCGACCCCGCCTCGGCTCACGCGCGACGGGCCCGGACCACGGCATCCGGGCTCGTCGCCTTTCTACGGTCAAGGCGCGCTCACCGGTTGCCGGCGTAGGCGCTCGGCGTAGGCGAAGGCGCCGGCGGCCAGCAGGCACAGCCCGCCCGAGACGGCCCAGGCCGCGGAGTAGCCGAGCTCGGTGGAGAACAGCCCGAAGAGCGCCGGGCCGCCGGCCGCCCCGAGGTAGATGCCGGTCTGCGTGACGCCGGTGGCGGCGCCGGGCGCGTCGCGGTTGTGGTCGACCACGGCCAGGTTGAACAGCCCCGGCCAGCCCCAGCCGAGCGCGAAGGCCACGATGATGCCCGTCACGAACAGGCCGGTGCTGTCGCTGGCCAACAGAAGGAAGCCCAGCGAACCGGTCACCAGCAGGCCGATGACCGCCGCGAAGCCGTAGTCGTGGCGGCGGTCGGCGCGCACGCCGAAGGCCACGCGGACCACCAGGCTGACCCCGCTGCCGACCGCGGCCAGCACCCCGGCGACGCCCTCGGCGATCCCCACGTCGACCGCCGAGGCCACCAGGTACGCGCCCAGGGAGTTGGGGCCGGCACTTCCCAGGGCCGCGCCCACCGCGGTCATCACCAGGGCCCGGGTCGGGCGCGGCGCGCGGGCGCGAGCGCGGGGCGCCACGAAGGTGCGCGCGCTGCGCCCGACGACCGCGGCCACGACCAGCGAAATCACCGCGAAACCCACGAACGTCGGCCGCCACCCGAGGGGCAGGGCCACCAGCGGTAGGGCCAGGCCGCTGGCCAGCACGGCCGTCGGGATCGCCGACTGCTTGATGCCGAAGGCCAGGCCCTGGCGCTCGATCGGCACCTGGTCGGCCATGAACAGGTTGATGGCGGGCTGGCTGATCGCGTTGGACACTCCGGCCAGGGCGAGCAGCGCGAGCAGCGCGAGCAGCGACTGGGCGAAGGCCGCGGCGGCGGCCAGACAGGCGGCGGTCACGAGCAGGCACCCGCGCATGGCCTGCAGCGCGCCCACGCGCTCGGCCAGCCGGCCTCCCGCTCCGGCGCCCACGGCACCGGCGGCGAAGAAGACCGTCACGCCCGCCGCCACCGCGGCCACGCTCACGTCGAGATCGGCGCGGATCTGCAGCGCGAGAGCGCCCACCAGGAAGCCGGGCAGCACCGTCGCCGCGCCCGCCGCGATGGCGAGCGCGGAGGGCCCCGCCAGGCGGGGTTGTGGGTCTACGCGAGCCCGACCAGGTTCGCCATCGTTATCACCCCGATCACGCACAGGACGATCCCGATGATGTCGAACACCGCCCCTGCCTTGATCATTCGGGTGATCGGCAGCATGCCGGACGAGTAGACGATCGCGTTCGGCGGAGTGGACACCGGCAGCATGAATCCGTAGTTGGCCCCGAAGATCGCGGCCAGGGCGGGGATCGTCGGATCGAGGTCGGCCGACGCCGCGATCGCGATGGCGATCGGCACCATGATCGCCGCGCTCGCGGTGTTGCTGGTGGTCTCGGAGACGAACACGGACACGATCACGACCACGATCGTCACGCCCACCAGGCTGGACACGCCGAGCGAGTCGGAGATCGACTCGCCCACCACGGCCGCCGTCCCGGTCGAGCTGAGCAGCGAGCCCAGCACCAGGCCACCGCCGAACAGGATGACCGTGCCCCAATCGATCTGGCTGGCCTGATTCCAGTTGAGGGTGAACTTGCGCCGCGCCCAGTCGATCGGCAGCACGAACAGCAGGGCGGCGGCGACGATCGCGACGATGCCCTCGTTGGAGGCCTCGCTGACCTGTAGGTAGGCGTCGGAATCGTCACCGGCCACGATGCCCACGAGGCCCGGGAGGAACCAGCCGACCAGGGCGAAGGCGAGCACGAACAGGGTGTTCTTCTCGCCGCGCTTGAGTTTGCCGAGCTTGCGTCGTTCCTCGCCCACGTACTCCTCGACGCCGTCAACGTGCTTGACCTCGGGCCGGTTGAACAGCACGCAGATCAGGATCACGGCGACGAACATGATCAGCACGATCGGGAGGGCCATCACGAACCACTCGAAGAACGTGATCGGCTCGCCGGTCTCCTCCTCGAGCAGGGCGCGGCCGATCAGGTTGGGAGGGCTGCCGATCGGCAGCAGCAGGCCGCCGACGGTGATGGAGTAGGTGATCACCAGCATCAGCGCGGCTCCGAAGCGCAACCGCTCGACGCGGTGCTCGCCCTCGGCCTGCTTGGCCACCATTCCGCCCACCACGCCCATCACGCCGAGCGCGATCGGCAGCATCATCGCCGCCCCCGCGGTATTGGACATGACCGGTGAGGTGAGGGCCCCGATCAGCCCGAAGGCCAGGATGATCCGGTAGGTGTTGCCGCCCACCCAGGAGAGCGACAGCACACGGAACGCCAATCGCCGGTGCAGCCCGTGCACCACCATCGACTGGGCGATGATGAAGCTGCCGATGAACAGCATCACGGTGTCGTCGGTGAACAGCGCGAACACCACGTCGACCGAGCTGTCGCCCTCGGGCGGAGTCTCCGTGGCCTCGAGCAGCGCGCACAGCACCACGCCCAAGAGCGCGGTCATGGGAATGGGGATCGCCTCGCTCACCCACCACACGACGACGAAGGCCAGGATCGCGAGCAGCCGATGCTGGTTTCCGTCCAGGTCGAACGGGATCAGCAGCATCACGGCGAACACGATCGGGCCCAGGAACAGCCCTATGGTGCGGCGCTGGCGCTCGAAGCGCTGCTCGGCCTCGGAGAGGGTTCCCTCCTGCTCGTCCAGGGTGCGGTAGGTCTTGCGACCGCCGACGTCCTCGATCTCCTCGCGCTCTTCCTCGGGCAGCGGCTCGCTGTCGTCGGGGCGCCCCGTCTCCCTCGTCTCGGTGCCCATGTGCGAAGCGTTACCCGCTTTGGGCCAGAGCTAGCCCTGGCGCCAATCCACCGGTCCGGCGGTGAGCACGTGGCTGCCCAGCGGGCGCCCTAGCACGGACTGCGCGTCGCGCGCGCAGGCCAGCAGCCGCTCCAGCTCCACGCCCGTCTCGTACCCCATCTCGTGCAGCATCGAGAGCAGGTCCTCGGTGGCGATGTTCCCGGTGGCGCCCTTGGGCACCGGGCACCCACCGAGCTCGCCGAAGGACGACTCGAAGGAGCGCACGCCCGCGTCGAGGGCGGCGAGGACGTTGGCCAGCCCCTGGCCGCGCGTGTTGTGGAAGTGCGCGGTGAGCTCGGCCTCACCGAGCTCCTCCGGTGCGGCGGCGAAGAAGTCGCGCACCTGCGCCGGGTTGGCCATGCCGGTGGTGTCGCCGAACGCGATCTCCACGCAGCCCGCGTCGCGCAGGCGCCGGGCGATCGCGAACACGCGCTCGGGCCCGACCTCGCCCTCGTAGGGGCAGCCGAAGGCCACGGAGATCACGGCCTCGCAGCGCAGCCCCTCGTCGCGGGCCCGGGCGACCACGCGCTCGAACCCCACCAGCGATTCCTCGACCGACCGGTTCACGTTCTTCTGGTTGTGGGTCTCCGAGGCGGAGAGGAACAGGTTGATCTCCTGAAAGCGGTCGCGGACCTCGAGGGCGTTGTCGAGCCCCCGCTCGTTGGGCACGAGCACGGTCACCGACACCTCTTCGGGGATCCGCGCGCGGCGCAGCACCTCGACGCCGTCGGCCAGCTGCGGAATCACGTCGGCGCGCACGAAGCTCGTGACCTCCAGCCGCCGCAGGCCGGTGGCGGCCAGGCACTCGACCAGGCGGATCTTGTCGTCGGTGGCGATCACCTCGGGCTCGTTCTGGAAGCCGTCGCGAGGGCCCACCTCGCGGACTGAAACGTGCTCGGGCGCCACTAGATGCGGGCCAGTCCCCCGCTCACGCCCAGGGCCTGCCCGGTGATGTAGGACGCGTCGTCGGAGGCGAGGAAGGCGATCGCCGCGGCCACCTCGTCGGGTTGGCCCAGACGCTGGAGGTTGGTGGCACCGACCATGTTCTCGACCAGGCGCTTGCCGCGGTCGCCGAGCGCCTCCGGGGCGGCCATGAGCAGCGGCGTCTCGATCGGCCCGGGGGCCACCGCGTTGGCCGTGATCCCGTAGCGCCCGTTCTCGATGGCCAGCGCCTTGGTGAACCCGATCACGCCGGCCTTGGCCGCGGAGTAGATCGCCGAGCCGCTCGAGCCGACCCGGCCCGCCTCCGACGCGGTGTTCACGATCCGCCCTCGCCGCCGCGCCTGCATACCGGGCAGCACCGCGTGGGTGACCGCGATCACCCCGCGCAGGTTCACGGCCAGCACGCGGTCCCAGAGCGCGGGGTCGGTGTCGGTGAACCAGCTCCACTCGTCGTAGCCGGCGTTGTTGACCAGCGCGTCGATGGGCCCCAGGTCGCGCTCGGTGGCGTCTACCGCCGCGCGGATCGAGCTCTCCGAGCGCACGTCGAGCTCGTAGGCGCCACCGGAGACCTCGTCCGCGACGGCGCGGGCGCCGTCGGCGTTCATGTCGGTCACGGCCACCTGAGCGCCCTCCGCGGCCAGGCGGCGGCAGGTGGCCGCGCCGATGCCCGACGCTCCCCCGGTCACGAGCGCTGTGCGTCCTTCGAGGCGCAAACCGGGGTCAGCCTATCCGTAGGATGCGCCGCGTGGCGGTGCGCATCGGATACAAGGCCTCGGCCGAGCAGTTCGACCCCGTGACCCTGCTCGACTTCGCCATCGAGGCCGAACGCTCGGGCCTCGAGATCGTCGCCATCTCAGACCACTTCCAGCCCTGGCGCCATACCGGCGGCCACTCGCCGGCCGCCCTGCCGTGGCTGGCCGCCGCCGGCCAGCGCACCGAGACCGCCCTGATCGGCACCAGCGTGCTCACCCCCACCCTTCGCTATCACCCGTCGGTGATCGCCCAGGCCTTCGCCACCCTGGGCTGCTTCTCCCCCGGGCGCGTGTTCCTCGGCGTCGGTACCGGTGAGGCCATGAACGAGACCCCGGTCACCGGCGGTGAGTTCCCGGGCCGAAAGGAGCGCCGCCTGCGCCTGGCCGAGGCGATCGAGCTGATCCGGCTGCTGTGGTCCGAGGAGCGCGTCGACTTCGACGGCGACTACTACCGCACGCAGAAGGCGACGGTCTACGACCGCCCCAGCGAGCCCGTGCCCATCTTCGTGGCCGCGTCGGGCCCGCTGGCCGCCAAGCTCGCGGGGCGCGTGGGCGACGGCTTCATCTGCACCAGCGGCAAGGACGAAGCGCTCTACGACGAGCTCTTGGGCAAGGTCGCCGAGGGCGCCGAGGGCGCCGGCCGGGACCCCGCGGCGATCCGGCGCATGATCGAGATCAAGGTCTCCTACGACCGCGACCGCGAGAAGGCCTTCGAGAACACCCATCCATGGGCCGCGCTGGCGCTCGAGCCCGAGCAGAAGGAAGGCATCGACGATCCGCTAGAGATGGAGCGGGTGGCCGACGCCAATCTCGACCAGGCGCCCTCGCGCTTCATCTGCTCCGACGACCCGCAGGAGGTGGTGGACCGCATCGCGGCCTACGCCGACCTCGGCTTCGAGGACCTCGTGCTTCACGCTCCCGGGCCCGATCAGATGCGCTTTCTCGAGCAGTTCCGCGAGGACGTGCTGCCGCTTCTGCGGGATAGGGTCTGAGCCACATGGCGAACTCTCTGCAGGGCCGCACCATCTTCATGTCCGGCGGCAGCCGGGGCATCGGGCTGGCCATCGCCGTGCGCGCCGCCCGGGAGGGTGCCCGCGTTGCGCTGATGGCCAAGACGGCCGAGCCCCATCCCAAGCTGCCGGGGACCATCTACAGCGCCGCCGAGGAGATCGAGGCCGCGGGCGGCGAGGCGCTGCCCATCATCGGCGACGTTCGCGACGCCGAGGGTGTCGAGAGCGCGGTCGCCCAGGCGGCCGAGCGCTTCGGCGGCATCGACATCGTGGTCAACAACGCCAGCGCGATCAACCTGGCCCCCATGGGCGAGCTCGAGGTCAAGCGCTTCGACCTCATGCAGCAGATCAACTCCCGCGGCACCTTCGTGGTCACGCGCGCCTGCCTGCCGCACCTGCGCGAGTCCGACCACGCCCACGTGCTCACCCTCTCCCCCCCGCTGTCGGCCGACCCGCGCTGGCTGCGCGGGCACAGCGCCTACACGCTCTCCAAGATGGGCATGACGATGCTCACGCTCGGCCTGGCCGCCGACGAGGCCGAGCAGGGCGTGGGCGCGAACTGCCTCTGGCCGCGGACCATCATCGCCACCGCAGCCGTCCAGAACCTCCTGGGCGGCGACGAGGCCATGATCCGCGCCCGCACGCCGGAGATCATGGCCGACGCCGCGCGCGAGGTCCTGGTGCGCGACCCGCGGACCTGCACGGGCAACGCCTTCCTCGACGACGAGGTGCTGGCCGAGGCGGGGATCGTCGACCTCGACCGCTACTCGGCCTCCGACGACGCCGAGCTGGCGCTCGACCTGTTCGTGGACGGCTGGCCCGAGCCGGCCGCATCCTCGGCCTGAGCTCACGGCCGAAGATGGCGGTAGTGGTGTTGGCGGGCGGAACCGGCGGTGCCAAGCTGGCCCGCGGGCTGCTCGACGTGACCGAGGAACTGGTGGTGGTGGCCAACTCGGCCGACGACACGGAGGTCTACGGGGTGCACGTGGCCCCCGACCCCGACCTCGTCACCTACTGGCTCGCCGACCGCATCGACGAGCGCGGGTACGGGGTGCGGGGCGACACCTGGCAGGTGATGGACGCGCTCGAGGACGCGGGCGAGCCGACCTGGTTTCGGCTCGGCGACCGAGACCTCGCCATGTGCCTCCTGCGCACCCGGCGACTGCGGGACGGAGCGCGCCTGACCGAGGCGCACGCTTCCGTGGTCGACGCGCTCGGCGTGCCCGCGCGGGTACTGCCGATGAGCGACGAGCCGGTGCGCACCTGGGTGACACACGGCGGGCGAGCGATGCCGCTGCAGGAGTACCTGATCGTGGCGCGCGCCGCCGCGCCCGTGGAGGGGGTGGAGCTGCGCGGCCTCGACGCGGCACGGCCCAGCGCCGACGTGCTCTCCGCCGTCGCGCACGCCGATCTGATCGTGATCGGTCCGTCGAATCCGGTGATCTCGATCGGGCCGATCCTCGAGCTGGCGGGGATGCGCGAGGCGCTCGCCGGCGCGCGCGCGCCGGTGGTGGCCGTGAGCCCCTTCGTGGGCGGGCGCACGCTCAAGGGCCCGACCGACCACTTCTGCGCCTGGGCCGAGATCGCGCCGAACGCGGAGGGCATCGCCCGTGCCTACGCGGGAGTGATCGACGCCATGGTGGCCGACGAGGCGGTCGACGGCATGCACTGCGTCGTCACCGACACCCTGCTCGACACCCCCGAGCGCAGGCGCAGGGTGGCCGAGGAGATCGTCGTGCTCGGAACTACTCTCGCGGGATGAGCACGCTCGCCATCCTCCCGGTGAAGACCTTCGGCGCGGCCAAGCAGCGGCTCGCGCCGGCGCTCCCGGGCGGATCGCGTGAGTCGCTGGCCCAGGCCATGGTGTCCGACGTACTGGCCGCGCTCGGCCGCACGTCGGGTCTCGACGGCGTGGCCGTGGTCACCGCCGACGAGCGTGCCGCCGCGGCCGCACGGCAATCGGGAGCCGAGGTGGTGCTCGACACCGAGCGAGCGGGACAGTCGGCCGCGGCCACGCTCGGCATACGCCACGCCCAGGCCAAGGGGTTCGAGCGAGTGCTGCTCGTGCCCGGGGACACCCCGCTGCTCGCTGCGGCCGAGCTGGAGGCCCTGCTGGCCCGAGCGGACGCCGAGCAGCTCGGGATCGTCGTGGTGCCCGACCGCCACGGCGAGGGCACCAACGCCCTGCTGCTCCAGCCCCCCGACGCCATAGCGCCGAGCTTCGGGCCGGGCAGCCGCGAGCGTCACGTCGAGTCCGCCCGCGCGACGGGCAGGGCCCACGCCGTGGAGCCCCTCCCCTCGCTGACGCTCGACATCGACACGGGGGATGACCTGGACGCGCTCGTGCGGGTGCTCGAGAGCAGCCCCGGCCAAGCCCCTCATACCCGCAGCGCGCTGCGCCGCGAAGCCCTCCCGGCCTAGCATGGCCGCCGCGGACGAGCTGCTCGTGCGCGCCCTCGACGCGCTTCCCGAGGTGCGCCCGGGCGACGACCTGGCGGGACTGATCGCCGCGGCCGCGCCGGCGGACCTCGCCGGCGGCGACGTGCTTGTGGTGGCGCAGAAGGTCGTCTCCAAGGCCGAGGGTCGCCTACGCCGCCTGGCCGAGATCGAGCCCGGCGAGCGGGCGAGCGAACTGGCCCGCGAGCACGGCGGCAAGAACCCGCGACTGGTGCAGGCGGTGCTCGACGAGTCGGCCGAGGTGCTGCGCGCTCACGACGGAATGTTCATCTGCCAGACCCACCACGGCTTCGTGTGCGCCAACGCCGGCATCGATCAGTCCAACGCGTCGCAGGAGGGCGAGCTGGTCCTGCTCCCCAGCGATCCCGACGGGTCGGCGCGCCGGCTTCGCGCTGCTCTCGGCGACGCCCTGGGCGTTCGCCCCGCCGTGGTGATCGCCGACTCCTTCGGCCGCGCTTGGCGCCTGGGCCAGACCGACGTGGCGCTCGGCGTGGCGGGCCTCGAGCCCCTCGATGCCTGGGCCGGCCGTCCCGACGCGTACGGGCGAACCCTGCACGCCACGGCCATCGCCATCGCCGACGCCGTGGCCGGCGCCGCCGATCTGGCCCGGGCCAAGGACTCGCGCCGGCCGGTGGTGCTGGTGCGTGGACTGGAGCGCTTCGTCACGCAGGCGGACGGGCCCGGAGCGGCCGCGCTGCGCCGCCCTCGCGAGCTCGACCTCTTTCGCTGAGGCCGCCCAATCGGTGCCCTTTGCCGGCGCGGCCCCTTAGCATGCGAGCAACATGGCGATTCAAGGGATAACGGAAGTAAGCCTGCTGGACAACTACATCGGGGGCCAGTGGACGCCCACGTCGTCGACCGAGGCGCTCGACGTGACCAACCCGGCCAGCGGAGAGGTCCTGGCACGCGTTCCGTTGTCCTCGGTCGCCGATCTCGATGCCGCGGTGCACGCCGCGCGTGAGGCGCTGCCGGCCTGGCGGGCCGTGAGCGTGATCGAGCGCGGGCGGCGCATGTTCGAGCTGCGCGCCGGCCTCGACGCGCGCCGCGAGGAGCTGGCCCGGTCGGTGACCACCGAGATGGGCAAGACGATCGCCGATGCCCGCGCCGAGGTGGCGCGCATGATCGAGATGGTCGAGGCGGCCTGTGCGGTCCCGACGACCATGCAGGGGCGAATCATCGAGGACGTGTCGCGCAACGTCGACGCCGAGACCGTGCGCCAGCCGGTCGGGGTCTGTGCGGCGATCGTCCCCTTCAACTTTCCCGCCATGGTCCCGTTCTGGTTCCTGCCCTTCGCGATCGCGTGCGGCAACACCTTCGTGCTCAAGCCCTCGGAGCTCGTGCCGCTGACCCAGCAGATCGCCTTCGAGGTGCTCGACTCCCTCGAGCTGCCGCCCGGGGTGGTCAACCTCGTGAACGGCGACCGCGAGGTGGTGGAGGGAATCCTCGAACATCCGGGCATCGATGCCGTGTCGTTCGTCGGCTCGGCCCCCGTGGCCCGGATCGTCTACGAGACGGCGGCCAAGACCAAGAAGCGCGTCCAGGCGCTGGGCGGGGCGAAGAACCACATGGTGGTGATGCCCGACGCGGTGATCGAGAAGACCGTGCCGGGGATCATCGGCTCGGCCTTCGGCGCCGCGGGGCAGCGCTGCATGGCCGGATCGGTGGTGGTGACGGTGGGCAAGGCCCACGACCGGCTGATGGCGCAGCTCTGCGAGGCGACCGAGGCTCTGCGCGTGGGCGACGGCAACGACGAGACCACCGAGGTGGGCCCCGTGGTGTCCCCCCTGGCGCGCGACCGCATCCTGCAGGCCATCGACCGGGGCGTGACCGACGGTGCCCGTCTGGCGGTCGACGGCCGCACCCCCGCCGGCGCTGGCCTCGACCCGGGCGGGGCTTACGTCGGCCCCACCATCCTCGACCAGGTGGACCCCGACTCCGAGATGGTCCGCGAGGAGATCTTCGGGCCCGTGCTCTCCATCGTGAACGTCGAGACCCTCGACGAGGCGATCGAGGTGGTGAACGCCAGCAAGTTCGGCAACGGCACCTCGATCTTCTCCGAGTCCGGCGCCTCGGTGCGCCGCTACCGCCACGAGGTCGAGGCGGGCATGATCGGCGTGAACATCGGCGTGGCCGCGCCGGTGGCCTTCTTCCCCTTCTCGGGCTGGAAGGACTCCTTCCTCGGCGACCTCCACGCCCACGGCCCCGACGCCGTCGACTTCTTCACCCGCAAGAAGACCGTGACCAGCCGCTGGTTCTCCAGCGGCCAGGGCAGCGGCACCTACTTCGTCGAGCAGTAGCTAAGCCGCCACCGGCAGTTCGTAGCGAGCGCCGTATCGCGTAGAGCGTGTCGCGCTCGGCGGCCGGGCGGCCCGCAGCGTGCGCCGCGCCCACCAGGTCGTCCGGCTCCAGGCGAACGCCGTGCTCGGAGCCGGCCATGCGCGAGATCGACTCCTCCATGAGCGTGCCGCCGAGGTCGTTGACCCCCCAGCGCAGAGCCTCGGTGGCGAGCTCGAGGCCCATCTTCACCCAGCTGGCCTGGAGGCTCGGTATCGACCTGCCGAGCGCGAGCCGGAACGCGGCGGTGTGCTTGAGGTTGTCATCGCGGGAGATCTCCTCGATCCCGTGCGTGCGACCCAGCAGGGTGTGGAAGGGGATGAAGGACAGCGGCACGAACTCGGTGAAGCCGCCCGTGCGGGCCTGCAGCTCGCGCACCACGCGCATGTGCTCGGCGAGCTCCCATGGCTCCTCGATGTGGCCGAACATCACGGTCACGGTCGAGCGCAGCCCGGCCGCGTGGGAGGCCTCGATGATCTCGACCCAGCGCGCCACCGGCAGCTTGTTGGGCGAGATGCGCTGGCGAACGCCGTCGTGCAGAACCTCGGCCGCGGTGCCCGGCGTGGAGCCCAGGCCGGCGTCCTTGAGCCGCGCGAACACCTCGGCCAGGGGCAGATCGGCGGCCATCGCGTCGATCTCCATCGGCGAGTAGGCGTGAAGGTGGATGTCGGGCGCCGTGCGCTTGGCCAGCCGCAGCCAACCCTCGTAATCCTCGATCGTCCACTCGGGGTGGATGCCCGACTGCATGCAGATCTCGCTGGCCCCGAACGCGACCGCCTCCTCGACGCGGCCGACGAAGTCGGCTTCGGAGTGCTCGTAGGCGTCGGGCGAGCGCCGGCCCTGGCCGAAGCCGCAGAAGGCGCAGCCGACGATGCAGATGTTGGACACGTTGATGTTGCGGTTGACCACGAAGGTCACGGTCTCCCCCGCCAGCTCGCGGCGCAGCTCGTCGGCGGCCTGGCGCATGTCCTCGATGGCCTCGGGCCGGGTCTCGGCGAACAGCGCCGTCAGCTCGTCGGCGCTGAGCGGGTGGTCGTCGCGGGCCCGGGCCACAGCGCCCGCCACCAGCTCGCGGCGGATGGGCCGCTCCTCCCTGCGTCCTGATCCGCGCCGAGGGATGAAGCTCCAGAACTTCAGCTTGATGAGGTCGAGCACCCCCTGCTCGAGCCAGCCCGGGTCCATGTACTGCGGGTAGACGCACAGCCGCTCGGTCAGCGCGTAGCCGCGCGGCGCGAGCTCCTTGCGCATGCGGTGCACCGAGGGGAAGGGGTGCTCGGGCGAGATGTGGTCGCCGTTGGCCGAGAGCCCACCCAGGTCGGTGGCGCCCTCCTCCACCAGCGGCAGCCACCAGTCCGAGAGGTTGGGCGGGATCTGCACCCCCACATCGGGCATCAGGCGCCGGCACTCGCGCACCAGCGTGCGCATGTCGTCGAGACTGATGGGTGTGGACCAGGCCGGGGCGGGCAGCTCGTCGCCCGGCCCGCGCTCGCCACGCTGAGATTCGTCGGCGATCTGCGCCGGTTCGGCCCCGTAGTAGCGGGGATGGGCCACGAAGTTCTGCAGGATGATCTCCTGGATGTGGCCGTGCTCGCGCTGGAGCTCGGCCAGCGCCTCCAGCGCCTCGATGCGCTCGGCCGGGGTCTCGCCGATGCCCACCAGGATCCCGCTGGTGAAGGGAATGCGCAGCTCGCCGGCAGCCCTGATCGTCTCCAGTCGCACCGCCGGGTGCTTGGTGGGCGAGCCCTGGTGGACCACCAGCCCGGGGTTGATCGACTCCAGCATCAGGCCCTGCGAGGCGGTGACCTCGCGCAGCCGGGCGAGGTCCTCGCGCGAGAGAGCACCGAGGTTGGTGTGAGGCAGCATGCCCCGCTCCAGCGCACGCTCACAGGCCCACGCGACGTAGGAGGTGAAGTCCGGGTGGCCGTACTCCGCCAGCCGCGCCGCCACCTCGGCGTTGACCTCGGGCCGTTCGCCGGTGAGCACGAGCAGCTCCTTCGCACCGCGGCGGGAGGCGTCGTCGAGGATCCCCTCGACCTCCGGGGGCGAGTAGAGGTGCGCCCGGTGCGTCGCGAACGCGCAGTACTTGCAGTAGCACTGACAGGTCCGCGACAGCGAGAGCGTGAAATTGCGTGAGAAGGTGACCCGCCGCATCGGGTCCGGAGTGTACGGACGGTCCCCGGCGGGCCTAGGGTTCGCCGCCGTGCGCCGAATGCTCCTCCTGCTGCTCGCCGCGGGCCTGCTGGCCGGATGCTCTGACGACGCCCCGAATGAGCCCCTGACGCTGGCCCTCGACTTCCAGCCCAACCCGGCGCACGCGGGGATCTACGGGGCTCTGCGGGAGGGCGGCGACCTGGAGGTGCGGGTGCCCTCGTCGTCGACCGATTCGCTCAAGCTGCTCGGCGCCGGCCGCGCCGACGTGGCGGTGGTCGACATCCACGATCTCGGCCTCGCCCGCCAGGCCGGCCGGGATCTGGTGGGGATCGGCGCGCTGGTCCAAAGACCGCTGGCGGCGGTCATCACCCGCCCGGGCATCCGGCGCCCGCGGGACCTCGAGGGCCGGCGCGTGGGCGTGACCGGGCTGGCCTCCGACAACGCGGTGCTGCGCGCGGTGGTCGAGGCCGACGGCGGCGACTTCGACCGTGTCGACCGCGTGACCATCGGCTTCTCGGCGGTGCCCAGCCTGATCGCGGGACGGGTGGATGGGGTGGTGTCGTTCTGGAACGTGGAGGGGGTGGCCCTGCGCGAGCGTGGCGTGCGGACCCGGGAGTTCCGGGTCGACGACTACGGCGCGCCGCGCTATCCGGAGCTGGTGCTGGCGACCTCGCGGGAAGCCTGGGAGGGCGATCGGGAGCGTTACGAAATGCTGCTCGAGACCCTGGCCGAGGGAACCCGCGCCGCCCTGGCCGACCGCCCTGCCACCGTGGCCGGCCTGGTCGAGGCGTCGGGGGCCGATGAGGCGCTGGTGCGGGCGCAGCTCGACGCGGTGGCGCCGGCGCTGCGGCCGCCGATCGTGCTCGATCGCGAAGCGCTGAGAGGCTGGGCGCGCTTCGACGCCCGCTTCGGGATCCTCGAGCGGCCCCCGGATGTGCGGCGGGCCTTCCCGCCTCCCTAGGGAGCGAGCAGCGCTTCCACGAGCGCCGGGCCCTCGCGGGCCATGCGCGACCGCGGCACCACGCGCGTGAAGCCCGCGGCCTCGGCCGCCTGGCGGACATCCTGCTCCACGTGGGCGTAGAAGCCGAGCACCGGCACGGAGGCACCGCCCGCCGCGGCCACGCGCGACTCGGCGTCGTCGGTCAGGTCCACCACCAGGACGTCGGCCTCGGCGTCCGGGGGCAGCACCTCGTGACCGGCCCCTTCGAGCGCGCTGCGCAGGCGCGAGCCGAACAGCAGATCGGGGCACAGCAGGGCCACGCGGGCCACGGGCGCTACTGGGCCCGGCGCTGGCGAAATTCCTGGCGCACGGACTCCGGCCGGCCCCACATGTGCGTGACCTCGACCCGACCCGAGCGCGCCTCGCGCACGACCATCTCCCCCTCGATGCCCTCGTTGTCGAGCAGGCCCAGCGTGCCCTGGACCGTCTCGGCGGCCGCCGCGTGGCCGAAATCGCGGGCCGCGCGCAGGCGCCAGTGCCAGTCGTGCTCGGAGTAGGGCATGGCGTTGATCTGCACGAGCAGCGTGGCCGCCTCGACGTAGCGGTCCTCGTCGAAGATGCGCAGGTCGAGCTCGAGCATGCTCCAGTCGGGGGGCAGCGAGTCGACCACGGATTGGAAATGCTGAGCGAGCGGTGCGATGCGCGAAGGCTACTGCTCGATGCGCATGGCTCGCGCGAGCTGGTCGCCGAGCGCGTGGTCGCGCCCGTTGACGGTCACCGTGACCGGGCCGCCGAACGGCTCGTGGCCCACCAGCTCGAGCTCGTCGCCGGGCGCGATGCCGCGGCCCGAGAGGTAGCGCAGCATGTCCGGGTTGGAGTCGGAGACGCGGGTGAAGCGACCGCGCTCGCCCGGGCCGAGCTCGCTGAGGGCGCGGGTCGGGGCCTCGTCGATCTCGCCGTCGGCCGTGGGTATGGGATCGCCGTGGGGATCGTGGGTGGGGTTGCCGAGCTTGGCCGCGATCAGCTCCGAGAGCTCCGGTGAGATCGCGTGCTCGAGCACCTCGGCCTCCTCGTGCACGCGGTCCCAGGACATCCCCAGCGCCTCGGCCAGGTAGAGCTCGAGCAGGCGGTGGTGGCGCAGGACCTCGAGCGCGAGGCGCTCGCCCGCGCGGGTGAGCCGAACGCCGTGGTAGGGCTCGCGCACCACCAGGCCCATCGCTTCCAGGCGCTTGACCATCGCCGAGGCCGACGCCGGCGACACGTCCAGGCGCTCGGCGATGGCCGAGGTGGACACGGGCTCGTCGCTGCGCCTGCCCAGCGACCAGATCGCCTTGGCGTAGTCCTGGACGGCCTGGGAGGGCTCGGTGCGAGTGGCCATCAAACGCTCACCATCAGGCCGGTCACGTACATCACCAGCAGGCCGCTGAGCAGCCCGCCGGCCACGAGCGGGCTAAGCAGCGGCCCGCCACCCTCGCGGTCGCGCAGCGAAGGCGTGATCTGGACGATCACCTGAGCGATGGCGCCCGCCCCTATGCCGAACATGAGCCCTGCCACGCTCGGGTGGAAGGCCGAGGCGCCGATCCAGGCGCCCAGCACTGCGGGGGCGCCGGCCAGCAGGCCGAGGCCGGCCAGGCGCCACAAGGACACCTTGCCCTCGCGCGCCGCGGGGGCCACGATGGCCAGGCCCTCGGTGGTGTTGTGCAGCGCGAAGCCCACCACCAGAGCGGCCCCCAGCGCGAGCGAGCCCACGGCGTAGGCCGAGCCGATCGCCAGCCCCTCGCCGAGGTTGTGCAGGCCGATGCCGAGCGCCACGAGGAAGGCCGCGCGGTAGCCCGACTCCCCGCTGCTGCGGCGGCCGCGCAGCCACGCGTCGACGCCGGCCAGAGCGAGGTAGGCGCCCACCGCCCCCAGAAACACCAACGCAGCGCCGCCGAACACGGCCGGACCCTCCCCCGCGAGCTCACTGCCCTCGAGCAGGGCATCGATGCCGAGGAAGGCGAGCAGCCCGATGGTCAGGGCCATGAGGAAGCGCATCCAGCGGGCGTCCATGGTCCGCATCCAGGGCAGCCACAGCATCCCGATGGCCACCGGGATCACGCCGACGTAGATGCCGATCAGGGCCATCAACCCATAGAAGCCGAGGTCGGCGTCGGGGCTCTCGGTGGCGGCGTCGATCTCGTGCGGGACCGTCGCGCCGGTGGACGTGAGCAGCACCACCTCGTAGGCCTGACCCTCGATCCAGGGGTACTGCACGGTCACGCTGTCGCCGCCGAGGCGGCCGATCTGGTCGTCGGACTGGGTGAAGTCGGCGAAGCCGTCGTTGACGATGGCCTGGCGGACCTCGACCGGGTCGGGGCCGTCGTTTCGCAGCTGCAGCTCGATCTCACCCGGACGCAGGAGCGTGCGTTCCACGGCCAGCTCCTCCACCGGCACGCCAACGCGGTCGAGCCCGGGCGCGTCGAGCGCCACGAAGAGGCCGATGGCGCCCGCCAGGATCACCAGGGGAATCACGGCCGCGAGCCAGCGCGGCCGCCGCCGCCCCTGCCGAGGGGGCGCCGAGCTGGTGGCGGTGGCCGTCGGCTCCATCAGTCGACCACCTCGAAGAAGCCCATCCACCCCAACTCCGCGAACTCGGAGACGTGGGCGTGGAACATGTACTTGCCGGTGTAGGGGAAGCGCAGCTCGAGGATCCCGCGCTCGCCCTGGCCCTGGATCACGGTGTCGGTGAAGTCGCGCGGCTCGAGGCGCGTGCCGGTGGGGTAGTAGTCGAAGAAGTTCGCGTGGATGTGGAACGAGTTGAGGAGGTCGTACTCGAGGGTGTTGACCACGTAGATCCGCACCAGCTCGCCGCGCTTGACCCTCACGGGCTCGTCCATGTAGGCGAAGGCCACCGTGTTGACCGCGTACACCTCGTTGGCGCGGTCGAAGTTGGTGTCGAACCCGTTCATGACCATCACGAGCTCGTCGGCGGGCGGCCGGCCGTCCTTGGGATCGATGATGAACATGCCGTACAGGCCCTTGGCGATGTGCTCGGCCAGCGGGGTCGAGTGGCAGTGGTAGAGGTGCAGGCCGAAGGGAGTGGCGTCGAACTCGTAGGTGGTGGACTCGCCGGGGTTGATGTTGCCCGGGCCGATGCCGGGCACGCCGTCGCTCAGGTCGCGGTGGATGCCGTGGAAGTGCATCGTGTGCGGGTGACTGCCGCCGTTGATGAAGTTGACCCTCAGCTTCTCTCCCTCACGCGCCCGCAGGGTCGGGCCGGGCACACGGCCGTTGTAGGTCCAGGCGTCGTAGAACACGCCGGGCGCGACCTCGATCCTGCGGTCCTCGGCCACGATCTCCCACTCGCGCACGCCGTTGCGCACGTTCCCCACGTCGAAGTCGCGCAGAATCTTCTGTGGGTCGAAGCCGTTGGCCTTCGGATCAACCCGGCCCCGGGCGCCCAGGTGGCCAGATCCGCGATGGGCGGCGTGCCCATTGTCGATCGCCTGCGCGCGCGCCGAGGCGCTCTGGTCGTGCAGCCCCCTGTGCGGGACGAGCTCGTGCAACAGCGGGATCGAGGCGCCCGCGGCGGCCGCGCCGCCGATCAGCTTGCGGCGCGAGACTTGGTTTTCCCACAACTTTCGCATTCGCATCCATTAAAGCATGGATTAGTCGAGCCTAAATTGGGACCCAGCGGGATACTGGGCGGCGATGTCGCAGGAGAACCTCCAGCGCGTCCGCGACCAGTACTCCCGCTACAACGCCGGCGAGCGCGCTCCTGGCCGCTGGTTCTGGCACGAGGATGCCGAGTACCACACCGCCCGAGAGGACCCGACCACGCCGCGCATCGGGGGATCGATGCGATCGGCAAGCTGTTCGCGAGCTGGCTCGAGGCCTATCCCGACCTGAGACTCGAGATTCAAGAGGCGCAAACACAGGGCGAGAAGGTCTTCCTTTGGATTCGCTTCACCGGACATGGAGCGACGAGCGGAATCCCCCTCGAGATGGAGTTGGCTCATGTTCTGACGCTCCGCGAGGGCAAGGCGGCGAGCGTGGTCGAGTACATGGACCGCAGGGAAGCCCTCGAAGCCGCCGGGCTGTCGCAGTAGCCCGAGTACGATCGAGGGGTGATCGCCACCTCCGACTACGAGCTGCTCACCGAGTCCGCGGGCTCGATCGACCGCTCCGATCGGGCCAAGTTCCTGGTCAGGGGCGGCGAAGCCGGCGATTTCCTTCAGGGTCAGGTTTCCAACGATGTCGAGGCCCTCGAGCCCGGAACCGGCTGCTACGCGGTGGTCCTCAACCACAAGGGCAAGCTGCGCACCGACCTGCGCATCCTGCGCGGCGAGGACTTCTTCTGGCTCGACACCGAGGCGATCGGCCACGCCGTGCTGGCCCACATGCTTCGCACCTACGCGCTGGGGCGCGATGTGCAGTGGGAGGACGTGACCGAGAGCCGCGCGCTGGTGTCGGTGATCGGGCCGGCGGCGCGCGAGCTGTTCGAGGGTCCTGAGCACTCCTTCGCCGAGCGCGACGGCCGCATGTACGTGGCCACGGCGCTGGGTGTCGACGTGATCGGCGAGCCGGGGCTCGAGCTCGCCTTCGAGGCCGTGTCCGAGGAGGCGGCCGAGTGCGCGCGCATCGAAAGCGGGCGGCCGCGGCTGGGTCTCGACATGGATGCCGAGACCATGCCCCAGGAAGCGGGCATCAACGAGCGGGCGGTGAGCTTCACGAAGGGCTGTTACGTGGGCCAGGAGACGGTGGCCCGCCTCCACTACCGGGGCAAGCCCAACCGCCACCTGCGCGGGCTGCGCCTGGCCGAGCCGGCGGCACGCGGCGAGGACATCCTGCTCGGGGGCGAGAAGGTCGTCGGCCGGCTCGGCTCGGTGTGCGTCTCGCCGCGATTCGGGCCCATCGCCCTGGCCCTGGTGCGCCGCGAGGCGGCCCCCGGCGACACGGTCACCGTGGCCGGCGCCGAGGCCGAGGTGGTCGCTCTGCCGTTTGCCGATCGATAGTCGGTTAGGGTCCGGATCATGGGGGCACGAAGCCGGGCTGTGTGTGCTGTGGCTCTCGCGGCGCTGCCGGTCGCGGCGGGGTGCGGCGACGCCGACTTCGCGAACGATCCGCGCCCGCCGGTGCCGGTGGGCCTGACCGGCGTGATCCAGGACGACAGGGTCACCGTCTCGCCGTCGAGCGTCGGCGCCGGCCAGGTGACCATCACGATCTCCAACCAGACCGACGGGCCCAAGACGATCACCCTCGAGGGGGTCGAGGGCGGGTCGGCCACCGAGACGGTGGGCCCGGTCGGGCCGCTCGACACCGGCGAGATCACCCGGACGCTCGAGCCCGGGAGCTACGAGGTGCGCGCCGGGTCCGAGCGGGCGGTGCGCCGGCCGATCGCCCCGGCCAAGCTCACCATCGGCGAGGAGCGCGCAAGCTCGTCGGGCGACCTGCTGCTGCCCTGATCGCCCTGGGCGCGGTCCTCAGAAGCTGAAGCTGGGCTGGTCCTCCTCGTCGGCCGGCGACGGACGCGGCGTGGCCGCGCCCTCCTCCGCCGGGCGGACGAGGATGTCGATCTCCTGGAGGTGGCCGCGAACCCGGCCGGCCATCGCCTCGACCAAGCCGTAGGCCTTGTCGATGCTCGACTTGGCGCCCGTGAGCTGGGCCTTGACCTTGCGCTCCTCGGCCAGCGCGCCGAGCGCCCGCTCGACGGTGTCGCGCAGCGCGCCCGCGTCGATCCCGTCGGCGTCGGAGCGCTTCATCAGCACCCGGGCGCGGGCCAGCCGGTAGCCGAGCTCGAGCGCGAGGGTTCCGGACTCGGGGTCGAGCGTGACCACGAGCTTGTCGCCGTTGTACTCGCGCAGCGGCTCGAGCTTGGCGGGAACCTCCTCCTCGGTGGGCACGACCAGCACCGCGAAGTCGGCCGAGCGCTCGGCCATCGCCTTGTCGAGCTCGGCCAGGGCGGCCGGGCTTGGAGAGCTTGCGGTCCTTGGCCTCTATGACCACGCGGCCGCGCGCCGGCCCGTTGCAGCCGTCGATCGCCACCACCACGTCGCCGACCTTGCCCGTGGCCTCGCGCAGGTCGCCGACCGCCTCGGCGACGTCGCCCTGGGAGATCGCGATGCGGTCGAGGGCCTCGAACACCGACTCCTCGAATGTGCGCCCCTTTGCCGTGCCCTTCTCGCGCTCGGCGCCGACCTCCTCGAGCTTGTCCTTCTCGTCGCGCAGGGCCTGCAGCTCCTTCTGGAGCTCGCCCAGCTTGCCCAGCAGCGCGCGCTGCGTGGCGTCCGAGCGCCCCGCGGCCTCGTTGATCGATCGCACGGCGGCGGACTTGAAGTCGGCGAGCGGATTGCGGTCGTCGGAGGAGGAGAACTGGCGGACGAGGTCCTCGCGCGACTTGGTGAGAGTCTCGGCCACGGCCTCGCGCACGCGGTTCTGCACCGACACCGCGCTGCCGTCGCCGAAGCGGCGCTCGAGCTCCTTGGCCAGCTGGCCGTCGTCCTCGCCGAAGACCTCGGCGAACTGGGTCTCGAAGAACTCGGCGATCGTGCGCGCCTTGTCGGCGAACTCGACCTGCACGTCCTTGGACGCCTTCTCGAACTCGGTCTTGACGAACTCGGCGTTGGCGGCGGCCTGCTCGCGGTCGAGCACGCGCGCGCCGATCTCGACGGCGTCGCGCACCGTCTTGACCGGGTCGTCGCCGTTGCTCTCGCGCTCCTGGACCAGGCGCACGGCGCAGCGATCCTCGACCACGAGGCCGTCGATGACCACGCGGTCGCCGAGCGTTCGGACGTGGGGTGGCCGGAGAGGGGTTGCAGCTTCCATAGTCGTAGGTGACTCCTGGTCGCACGGTACGGCCCCGACCTGACGGAACGGGCGAGATCTTGCTCAGCCGGGCAGCCAGGAGGAGGGAAACACCCGAGGCAGCCGGCCCGGGTACGACGGCGCGACCCGGCGCGCGTGCTCGGCGAGGGGCCGGCCCTCCATGAGCGGCCGGAGATCGTCCATGGTGGCCAGCAGCGCGGTGCTCGTGGCGATCTGGAAGTCGGCCGCGTTGAGCTCGGAGCCGCCGATCACGCCGTCCGCGAGCAGCTCGTCGACGCGATCGAGCAGGCGCGGCAACTCGGCCAGGTCGGCGCGTGCGTTGTCGTCGCTCGCCCCGTTGAGAGCGGCGGCCGCCGCGACGATCGGGGCGGCCACGCGCTCGGCCACGGCCACCGGGATGGGGTTGCGAGCGCCCTCCAGATAGGTGGCGATCGTCGAGCGATCGCGCTTGAGCGCGGCCCACACCAGGCGGCGCGCCACGGGCTGCAGGGCCGTATCGCCCCAGGCCTCGGCCTCCCCCACCGCGCGCCGGCGCTCGGCATCGGCGGGAAACAGGGGCGGCTGCGGGCGCATGGCGTCCAGCGCCAGCGCGATCTTGCCCGTGCCCTGGACGCGTTGGCCGTCGAGGCGCAGAGCGGGCACGGTCGAGCTCGGGAAGCCGAGCGCCCGCACGAGGGCTCGGTGCGTGACGGCCACGAGGTCGATGCGGCGGTATCTGATGCCCTTGTGGCGCAGCATCAGCTCGGCCGCCAGCGAGGGGTGCGACGCGGGAACGCCGAAGAGAGTCGCGCTCATCGGCCGCGATCCTACGCCAGTAATCTCCCCCGCCATGGCCGTCGACCTGACCAAGGTGACCGAGCTCGACGTCGAGCCGGGCACGCTTCCCGAGACCATGGCCGCCTGGGTCATCCGCGAGGAGCGCCAGGGCGAGCCCGAGGACGCCTTCCAGCTCGAGGAGATCGAGGTGCCCGAGCCGGGCGCCCTCGAGGTGGTGGTACGCGTGATGGCGGCGGGCGTGAACTACAACAACGTGTGGGCGGCGCTCGGAGAGCCGGTCGGGGTGTGGCGTTATGGGGACCATCCGGAGTACGGCCACCACATCGGCGGCTCAGACGCCTCGGGAGTCGTCTGGAAGGTCGGCCCCGGAGTGACCCGGTGGAAGCCGGGCGACGAGGTCGTGATCCACTGCAACATGGCCTCCTACGAGGATCCGGAGGTGCACGGCCTCGATCCGCTGGCCGCGCCCTCGCAGAAGATCTGGGGCTACGAGACCACATGGGGCTCGTTCGCCCAGTTCACCAAGGTCCAGGCCCAGCAGCTGCTGCCGCGCCCGCAGAACCTGACCTGGGAGGAGGCGGCCTCCTACGGGCTCGTCTACTTCACCGCCTACCGCATGCTGATCGACCAGTGCGAGATCCAGGCCGGCGACCGGGTGCTCATCTGGGGCGCGGCCGGAGGCCTCGGCGTGTTCGCCGTTCAGATCGCCGCTCTCGCCGGCGCCCACGCGGTCGGCGTGGTCTCCTCCCCCGAGAAGGGCGAGCTGGTCAAGAAGCTCGGCGCCGTCGATTACATCGACCGCAACGAGTTCGCGGGCATGATGCGCAAGGGCGGCGAGACGCCCGACGAGGAGAAGGCCCGCTTCAAGGTCTCACGCGAGTTCTCCAGGCGCGTCAAGGAGATCCTCGGCGACGCTCCCGACATCGTGTTCGAGCACGTCGGCAAGGCCACCTTCCCCACCTCGGTGTTCACGGTCAAGCCCTTCGGCAAGGTCGTGATCTGCGCCGGGACGACGGGCTTCAACCTCGACTTCGACGTGCGCTACCTGTGGATGCGCCAGAAGCAGATCATCGGCTCTCACTTCGCGAACGCATACGAGTGCCACCGCGCCAACCAGCTGATCGAGTCGGCTCAGATCCGGCCCGTGCTGTGGCGCACGCTGGGCTTCGAAGGTGTGCCCGAGGCGCACCAGCTGATGCGCGACAACAAGCACCTGGGCAAGATCGCGATCCTGGTGGGCGCCGAGAAGGAGGGCGAGGGCAAGACCTCGGAGGGACCCGGTGCCATCTACGCTGAGGTGGGCGCATGATCTGCGTGATGATCAAATGGGCGGTCAATCCCTTCCGCGGCGACCGGTTCGCCGAGGGCTGGCGCCCGGCGGCCGAGATGGCGCTCGACTTCGGCGCCGCCACCTGGAGCTTCTACCGCGCCCACGACGGCCGGCTCGACTTCCTGCAGACCGCGACCTTCCCCACCAAGGCCGCCTGGGAGCAGTACTGGTACTCGCCGGAGATCGCCGAGAAGCGCGCGGAGCTGGCGGGCTACTACCAGGTGCCGCTGCTGCCGACCTTCCACGAGGTCGTCGGCGAGGGCGCGGTGAAGCCGGAGCTCAGCTCTCGCTAGCCACGTGGCGCCCATGGCGCTGGATGGCGTAGAGGATGGCCCGGCGCAGCTCGTTGGACGTGGTCGCGCCCTTCCAGAGGTAGTCCTGCGCGCCCTCGCGCATCGCGTCCATGGTCAGCGGCTCGTCCTTGGTCTGGCTGAGGATCACCACCGGAACGTCGGGAGCCGTCGCCTGTAGTAGCTCGAGGGCCTCGAGGCCGTCGGCGTCGGGGAGCCCCAGGTCGAGCAGGACGCAGTCCACGTAGCCCTGGCGCAGCCGCTCGGCACCATCGTGGGCCAGGTGGGTGCGCTCCACCTTGAGGTCGCGCCCGAAGGTGGCCTTCAGCATCTCGACCACCAGCAGGCCGTACTCCGGGCTGTCCTCGATCACCAGAAGGCTGTGCAGGGTGGGTCCCACCGCAGCCCCTTGATCGGCCGGTGCCGGAGGATCTTCAGCCCCCTAGCCTGTTCGAGCGGCGCCATGGTCAGCCCATGGTCGCGCAGCATCTCCCAGTAGTGCTCGGCCAGCTCCTGGTTTCCCGACCACACGATCGCCCGGCCCGTGTTGTGGATCAGGTTGGCCAGCGCCATGCCCTGCTCATAGGACACGCCGGGCAGGATCGAGGAGAGCGCTCCGGCCACACCCTCGAAGGTGTTGTGGTCGTCGTTGAGCACGATCACGCGCCAGTTGCCGCCCATCCCGGTGCCCGGGCCGCCCGTGCGCGGCTTCTCGACCGTCTGCATGCCCCCCTACTCCGCCTTCTTGCGCCAGTAGCGCTCGAGGCCCTGGTAGAGCTGATCCGGCGGTGCGGCCTGCTCGAAGGCCTCGACCGTGGCCGGGTCGGTGGCCTCGGCCAGGCTCGTCTCCAGCTTGGCGATGAACCGCTCCTCGCCGTCGAGACGAGCCGAGTCGGCCGACTCGATGAGGGCGTGGCGCACGCGGTGCAGGTGCTCGGCCACGTCGGTCACCTGGCCGAAATGCGTGAGCCCGAGCGACTGCGGGTTCCACGACGCGACGGTGTGCAGCGAGTCGAGCCACGCCTCCACGTCGATGTCCGGCGGCGGCGTGGGCGCCAGCGTGAGCTCGTAGGGCGGAAGGCGGACTCCGGCCACGTCGCCCACGTAGGCGTCCCCTGAGTCCTCGTGGAAGTAGCTGACGTGGTGCGAGGCGTGGCCGGGCGTGTAGGCCACGCGAAAGCCCTCCACGGTCTCGCCGCCCTCGAGCACGTGAAGGCGCTCCTCGGGCACGGGCGCCACCTCGCCCCATAGCTCCCACATGTCGTCGCCGTAGAGGCGACCGGCGCTCTCGAGCAGCTTGGTGGGGTCGACCAGGTGCCGGGCGCCGCGCTCGTGGACGTAGACCTTCAGGTTGGGATAGCGCCGGCACAGCACCCCGGTCGCGCCCGCGTGGTCGAGGTGGATGTGGGTGAGCAGCAGCGCGCGCGGCTCGACTGGGCCGAGCCGGTCGAGCAGGGTGTCGAGGCACGACGCGGGCCCGGGATCGACGATCAGGCCGTCGATCTCGAAGGCACAGATCACCCGGTCGCGGCCCAGGTGCAGGACATCTATCGCACGTGACACAGGCACTCGACCATACAATCTGCAGGGTGAGTGACCACCGTTTGCCCGAGCGCGACAGCCCGTGGGTGATGCGCACCTACGCCGGCCACTCGTCGGCACGGGAGTCCAATGCGCTCTACCGGCGCAACCTCGACAAGGGGCAGACCGGCCTCTCGGTGGCCTTCGATCTCCCCACCCAGACGGGTTACGACCCCGATCACGAGCTGTCCCGGGGCGAGGTCGGGAAGGTCGGCGTGTCGATCGCCCACAAGGGCGACATGCACGCCCTGCTCGACGGCATCCCACTGGACGAGATGAACACCTCGATGACGATCAACGCCACCGCGGCCTGGCTCCTGGCCCTCTACCTCACGGTGGCCGAGGAGAACGGCGTGGGTCGCGGCGCGCTTCAGGGCACGACCCAGAACGACATCATCAAGGAGTTCCTGTCGCGCGGCACCTACGCGTTCCCGCCCGAGCCCTCGATGCGGCTGATCGCCGACACGATCGCCTTCACCGTCGACGAGGTGCCGAAGTGGAACCCGATCAACATCTGCTCCTACCACCTGCAGGAGGCCGGCGCCACGCCGGTGCAGGAGATCGCCTACTCCCTGTCCACCGCCATGGCGGTGCTGGACCGGGTGCGCGATCGCGTGCCGAGCGAGACCTTTCCGCGCGTGTTCGGGCGCATGTCCTTCTTCGTCAACGCCGGCATCCGGTTCGTCGAGGAGCACGCGAAGCTCCGCGCGATGGGACAGCTCTGGGAGGAGCTCGGGCGCGAGCGCTACGGCGTGGACGACGACCGCTTCCTGCGCTTTCGCTACGGCGTCCAGGTGAACTCGCTGGGGCTGACCGAGGCCCAGCCGGAGAACAACATCATCCGCATCGTGCTCGAGGCGCTCGCGGTGACGATGGGGCGCTCGGCGCGGGCGCGGGCGCTCCAATTGCCGGCCTGGAACGAGGCCCTCGGCCTGCCGCGCGCCTGGGATCAGCAGTGGTCGCTGCGCATCCAGCAGATCCTGGCCTACGAGACCGACCTGCTCGAGTACCCGGACATCTTCGAGGGCTCGAAGGTGATGGAGGCCCTGGCGGGCGAGCTGGTGGCGGGCGCGCGCGAGGAGATGGCTGCGGTGGCCGAGCGCGGAGGTGCGGTGGAGGCCGTGCCCTACATGAAGACCCAGATGGTGGAGTCCCACCGCGAGCGGGTGCGCAGGATCGAGTCCGGCGAGATGAAGGTGGTGGGCCAGAACGTCTACACCGCAGCGGAGCCGTCGCCGCTCCAGGAGGGCGAGGACGGCGGCATCCTGCACGTGGACGCGGCGGTCGAGCGTTCGGCGATAGAGGCCGTGGAGAAGTGGCGGTCCGGCCGGGACGAGGCCGCGGTGGAGCGAGCCCTCGCGGCGCTCACCGAGGCCGCGGGAGATCCCGGGGAGAACCTCATGCCGCCCACTCTGACCGCGGCGCAGGCGGGGGCCACCACGGGTGAATGGGCGGCGGCGCTGCGTGGCGTGTTCGGCGAGTACCGGGCGCCCACCGGGGTCGGCGACGCCGCCGCGGCTCCCTCCGACGACGTCCTGAGCGCTCTGCGCGATCGCGTCGAACGGGTGTCCGAGGGTCTGGGGCGGCGGGTGAAGATCCTCGTGGGCAAGCCGGGTCTCGACGGCCACTCCAACGGGGCCGAGCAGATCGCCGTGCGCGCGCGCGACGCGGGCATGGACGTGGTGTACGAGGGCATCCGGCTCACCCCGGCGCGGATCGCGCGGACGGCGGTCGACGAGGGCGTGCACGTGGTGGGCCTGTCGATCCTCTCCGGCTCCCACGCCGAGCTCATCCCGATGGTTCTCGAGGAGCTCGAGGAGGCGGGTGCCCAGGTGCCGGTCGTAGTGGGCGGGATCATCCCGCCGGCCGACGAGGCCGCCCTGCTCGAGGCCGGCGTGGCGCGGGTCTACACACCGAAGGACTTCGAGATCAGCCGCATCATGGGCGACATCGTCGACCTGGTGGCCGAACACCACGGCGTGACCACGGCCTCGGCTTGAGCCAGTCGCCCCAGGAGCTCGGCTCGCGCCTGCGCGAGCGCGACCGCGCTGCGGCGCCGGCCGCCCTCAACCTGATCGAGGATCGCTCCGCGCGCGGGCGCGAGGCCGCCGCGGCTCTGCTGGCCGAGGTCTCCCCCACCGCGCTGGGCCGCGAGGCGCCGGCCCATCTGATCGGCGTGACCGGGCCGCCCGGCGCGGGCAAGTCGACGCTGCTCTCCACGCTCGTGGCGCTGTGGCGCGAGCGCGGGCACACGGTCGCGGTGCTCGCCGTCGATCCGTCCTCCAAGCGCTCAGGGGGCTCGCTGCTGGCCGACCGCGTGCGCATCGAGCACGACCCGCGCGACGACGGGATCCTCATTCGCTCGACGGCCGCGGGCGGCCGGCTCGGCGGCCTGGCCGCGGCCACGCGCGAGGCGGCCGAGGCTATGGCGGCGGCCTTTGACATCGTGGTGGTGGAGACGGTGGGCGTGGGACAGTCGGAGACCGACGTGGAGGAGGTCTGCGACACGGTCGCCGTGGTGGTGCAGCCCGGCTCCGGCGACGTGCTGCAGTTCCTCAAGGCCGGGATCATGGAGGTACCGGACGTGCTCGTGGTGACCAAGGCCGACCTCGGCGACGCCGCCCGGCGCGCGCAGCGCGACCTGCGCTCGGCGCTGGCCGCGCTGGGCTCGCGCGACGTGCCGGTGCTGTCCGTGTCGTCGCTGGCGCCGCCGCAGGGGATCGAGGAGCTGGCCCGCGCGCTCGAGGCCCACCGCGCCCGCACGAACCTCGACGAGCGCCGACTGCGCTCGCGGCGCGCTTCGGCCCTGCGGGAGCTGGTGGACGAGCACGGAGAGGGCGCCCTGCGCCGGATCGGCGGCCGCCGGGAGGCCGAGCGCCTGCTCAGCAGCCGGCCCCCCGGCGAATCGGTGTCCGACCTGCTGCGGGCCCTGGAGGAAAGGGCGTGAGCCGGCGCAAGCGCGAGAGCCGCCCGTCCGCGCCGCCGCCCACGCCCGCTCCGGCGCCTTCCCGCCCGAGCGCGGGCCGCGGGCTGCTCGGTGAGGTGGCCATCCTGCTCGCCGTGCTCGGGGTGGTCACGCTGATCGCCGAGCTGGCCGGCGCGGCCAACCTGGGAGTCGCGATCAGCATTGGCGCGATCGCCTTCACGCTCGCGCTCATGTACCTCATCGTGGTGCGCTGAACGCCGCCCGCGCGTAGTCGGCGAAGTCCCGGGGCTCGCGCCCCAGGGCGCGCTGGACGCCGTCGCCGAGGGCCTCGTTGCGTCCCAGCACCTCGCTGAACAGGTAGCGCAGGAGAGCCACCACGTCGGCCGGCACCTGCTGCTCCCCCAGCCCCGCCGCGAAGGCGTCCATCGAGATGGGCGCGTAGCGCAGCTCTCGGCCCGAGGCCCGGCCGATCGCCTCGACCGCCTCGGCGAACGTGAGCGCCTGTGGGCCGGTGAGCTCGTAGACCTGGCCCGCGTGACCGTCCTCGGTGAGGGCGGCCACGGCCACGTCGGCGATGTCGTCCGCGTCCACGAACGGCTCGCGCAGGTCGCCGGCCGGAAGGGCCAGCTCGCCCGCGGCCAGCGGCTCCGCGAAGTAGCTCTCGCTGAAGTTCTGCATGAACCAGCCGCAGCGCACAACGGTCCACTCGGCGCCCGAGTCCTGCAGCGCCCGCTCGGCCCGCTGGGCCTCCTCCTCGCCGCGGCCGGAGAGCAGCACCAGGCGCCGCGTGCCGCCGTCCACCGCCTGCCGGGCGAACGCCTCGATCGCCTCGGGCGCGCCGGGCACGGCGAGGTCGGGGTAGAAGGACACGTAGGCCGAGGACGCCCCCTCGAGGGCCGCTGCCCAGGTGGCCCGGTCCTCCCAGTCGAAGGGCGGGTCGGCCGCGCGCGAGCCGGCGCGCACGGGCACGCCGGCCGCTTGAAGGCGCTCCGTCACCCGGCTGCCGGTCTTGCCGGTGGCGCCCAGGACGAGGGTCATTGAGTTGTTTCGGTGTGTTTGCATGGCGTCCAGTATTTGCGCCGCTGATCGGACTGTCTATGACCTGTAGGCTGCAATTTATGCTTGATCGTCCAGATTTGGCGACGCCCGCTCAGGACTCTCTGGGCGAGGCCCTGCACTTCCTGCGTATGAGCGGCGCGTTCTACTGCCGGTCGGAGCTCAGCGCCCCCTGGGGGATGACGCTGCCGCCGATGCCGGGTTATCTCTGGTTCCACGTGGTCACGGCGGGCCGGCTGTGGCTCGAGGCGGGCGAAGCCGGCGCCCGGCTGGTCCAGCCCGGTGATCTGGCACTCGTCCCCCACGGGGAGGGCCACGCGCTGCGAAGCGATCCCGGGGTTCCCGCGCCGGGGATTCTCGACCTCGAGCGCGAGCAGGTGAGCGACCGCTACGAGGTCCTGCGCCACGGTGAGGGCGGCGCCCCGACCGCGCTCATGTGCGGTGCCGTGCGCTTCGACCATCCGGCCGCCGACAACCTCGTCGCGATCCTGCCTGAGGTCGTCCACATCGAGGCGGCGAGCTCCCCCGAGACGACTTGGATGCAGGACACGCTGCGGCTGATGGCGGCCGAGGCCAGGGAGCCTCGGGCCGGCGGCGAGGCCGTGATCACGCGCCTGGCCGACATCCTCGTGATCCAGGCCATCCGCTCGTGGATCGAAACCGACCCGGCCGCGCGCACCGGGTGGCTCGGCGCGCTCGGCGATCCCCAGATCGGCCGCGCCATCGCGATGATCCAGCGCGACCCGGCGCGCAGCTGGACGGTCGCGGCGCTGGCCGACGCGGTGGCGATGTCGCGCTCGGCCTTCGCGGCCCGTTTCACCGAGCTGGTCGACGAGCCCGCAATGCAGTACGTGACCCGCTGGCGCATGCAGGTCGCACTCACCGCGCTACGCGAGGAGGGGGCCGGCGTGGCCGAGCTGGCGGCGCGCCTGGGCTACCGCTCCGAGGCCGCCTTCGCGCGCGCCTTCAAGCGCGTGACCGGCATCGCGCCAGGTGCCGTTAGAAGAGGCGCGGCACGGGCATCGGGCCAGAGCTGGGGCTGAGCGAACTTCAGGAGCAGGGCGAGAGGCTCGACGCGTCCGGACTCGGCGGCTCCGCGTAGCACCAGCCCGCCGGGCGCGGGAAGGCGCCGCTGCGCACGGGGCGCCCGCCCCTGAACTTGGAGCGGATGCCCTTCACGGATACGAGCCCACCCTGCCCGCGCAGGCGCAGGAACAGCCACTGGTCGGCCCGCGGCAAGCCGGCCACGAGCACCCGCCCGTCGATCGACCAGGTCAAGCCCTCCAGCGGGCCAAAGCCCCCGAGGCGCCTGCGCGGCGGCGCGCGGCGGTCGGTGGGCACCAGCAACAGCTCGCTCGAGCCCGCGCCCGGGACGGAGGCGATCAGGGCGAGCCGTCGGCCGTCCGGGGCGAGCGCCGATTCGCTTGCCACCAGCCCGCGCGCCAGCGGGATGCTGCGCAGCGGCCGCCCGCGAGGGCCGTAGATGCGCACGCCGCGCGCGGAGACCGCGATCAAGCGCCGGCCCCGTGCGCTCCACCACAACTGGCGCGGGACCGGTCCGGGCGGCGTACGGCCCAGCAGCAAGCGGGATCCCCCGGCCGGATCGGCCCGCGCGATGAAGACGCGGCGCCCGCGCGCGTACGCCAGGACCTGACGGTTGACCGGCTCTCCGGGGCGCCAGGCCGGCGGCGCCGCGCGCACGCCGCGTTGAAGGAGCCAGCTATCGGAGTTGTCCCCGATCGCCACGTGGAGATCGTGGCCGCTGCGGTAGGCGATGCGAAATCCGTCGGGCGACCAGCGCGGCGTGGCCACCCGCGCGGGCGCCACCCGGGTCCAGCGCTCGTCGCCGTCGGGCTCGAGCGCGATGAGCCTTCTGCCCTTCGCCGCCACCACGTACAGGCCTCCGGGCGACCAGGCGGCGTCGCGGTAGGCGCCCAGCCGCCTGCGCGCGCCGTCGTCGCCCACCACCCAGGGACCGCTCTCGGCCACCACCAGCAGGCGGCCCTCGGCCGGCAGGGAGGCCAGCGCCGAGCGGGTGGCCTCCGGGGCCGGACTCACCACCTCGCCGATCCAGTCGCCCACCCTCGCGCCGGCCGGGGTGAGCAGCAAGCCGAGCAGCAGCGCGGCGGCGGCCAGGGCCGCGGCGATACGCGGACCGCGGCGGTGCGAGCGCACCGCCGGGCGCTCGGCGTGGGCGGCGGCAACAACGTGCCAGGCCCGCCGTTCGGCGTCCGCGGCGCGGGGCGGCCGGGCCGCACGGAGCTCATCGCGCACGCGGCGCTCGAGCGAGCTGCGCCTCACGAGGTCCCCTCCCCCTGATCGAGCTCCAGCGCGAGGCGATCGAGCGCGCGGCGCAGGCGGGAGTTGACGGTGCCGCGCGGAACCTCGAGCAGCTCCGCGATCTCGCCGGGCGTGTACTCGAGCAGATGGCGCAGCACCACGGCCGCGCGCTGGTCGGGATCGAGCGCGGCGAGGGCCGCGATCACCTCATCCGACCACCCGGCCGGCCGCGCGGGCGGAGCCTCGCGCTCGGCCGGCTCGGAGACCTCGCGGCGCAGCGCCCGCGCTCGCGACCAGTCGATCGCCCGGTTGACCACGATCCGGTGCAGCCAGGGCCCGAAGGGGCGGCGGCGGTCGAAGCGATGAAGGGCGCGGATCGCGGCCAGGAAGGCCTCCTGCGCGATGTCCTCCGCCGCCGCCGCGTCGTGAACGATGAGATACGCCGCGCGGTGAGCGTGATCCCAGTGAGCCCGGAAGAGCGCCTCCATCGCCTCGTGCGACCCGGCCTGCGCCCCGCGGACCCAGGCCCGCTCGCGCCGCCGCGAGGGCCGCTCGCGGGGCGCCGCCCCCCGGGGGGCGGTCGCGGTGAGATCGATTGCCGATGCGCGTGTCAGGGCAGCCACCATCCTCCTCCCTGCCCCCCATACGGGCAACAGGGCGCGAGCGGTCCCGCGGGCCCCCGAACGCCGAGCGGGCGAACCGCTGTGGCGGCTCGCCCGTTCGATCGTTCCCCTATGTGGCTCCGCGTACGGAGCTATGTTTGGCCTGGTGGCTGGGCGCAGAAGTGAACGAACGGTCTGCGCGGCTCGGTAGGCCTGCGCCAGCATCGCCTCTCGGCCTGCTGGGCCGCCCGGGTTAATCGACCGGTGCGGGAGTTACTGAAGGGGGACCGCGCAGGTGGTGCGGTAGGCCTCGATCACGCCACTCCAGCCCTTGCGGTTGCGCTCGCGCCGCTCGGCGCCCTTCGCGCCCAGGCGCTCCCACCCGCGGTGCACGATCCTCACGTCGGTCCGCTCGCCCGACGGGTTGAAGCTCACCTCCACCTCGGTGGCGTCGGCGCGGTCGAAGCGCAGGTGCCACAGGTAGGTCAGGCGGAGAGGGGGCTCCCACACGAGCACCTCGCCCCAGTCGTGCTCCGCGCCGGAGGGCGTGCGCTCGTAGATGCGGCCACCGGGCCGCGGCTCGAAGACCACCGAGAGGCCCGGCTCGCCGGACACCGAGTGGCCGTGAGGCCACCACATGGTGGTGCGCTCGGCCCAGGTCTCGAACGCCCGCTCAGGGGCACAGTCGACGCTGAAGGCGAGCTCCAGCGGCTCCATCAGCGCGGATCGGACCCACGGTTGTCCGCGGCCAGGCGAAAGCGCGCCGCCGCCTCGCCCCAGACCTGCTCCAGGTAGGCGCGAACGGCCTCGATGCCCTCGTCGTGGAGGCGATACAGCCGCCGGGTGCCCTCGGCGCGGTCGCTCACCAGCCCCGCCTCCTTGAGCAGCCGCAGGTGCCGGGACACCGCGGGCCGGCTGATCGGAAGCTCGCCGGCGAGGTCCCCCACGGAGCGGTCGCCGTGCCCCAGGAGCTCGACGATCGCCCGGCGGTGGGGATCACCGAGCGCGTCGAAGGGATCCCCCGGAAGTTCGTCGAGCACGGTGCGGATAGGGTAGCCAAACTGTTACGGTCACAATTAGGTTACGAAAGGAGCCAGTGGTGGAGTATCGAACCGACGTGCTGATCGAGGCCGATCCGGACCGCATCTGGCCGATCCTGGTCGACACGAAATCGTGGCCGGCCTGGGACTCGGGCGTGGTGAGGGTCGAGGGCAACGTGGCCCTGGGCGAGAAGGTCAAGGTCGTGTCCGAGGTGAACCCCGGCCGCGCCTTCCCGGTCAAGGTGGTCGAGCTCGAAGCGGACCGGCGCATGACCTGGAAGGGCGGCATGCCGCTCGGCCTGTTCAAGGGCCTGCGCACCTACGAGCTCAGCCCCGAGGGCGCCGGGACCACCCGGTTCACCATGGAGGAGCGCTTCAGCGGGCCTCTGCTCCCGCTCATCGGCCGTTCGATCCCGGACCTGGGCCCGAGCTTCGAGCAATTCGCTCGCGGCCTCAAACAGAGGGTCGAGCGGGGCGGCTGACCACCGCGAGCACCTCGGATGCGGACATCGGGCTGATCACGTTGCCGTCGAGATCGCGCATCTCGATCCGCAGGCGCCCGTCGTCACCGATCTCGAAATGAACCTCACGGCCCTCGCTCTGTAGGTCCTCCCAGGCCTGCGCCGCATCGTCCACTTCGCGCCAAACTCTGCGAGGGGGCCATTCGGGCTTGCCTTGCGCCGGGAATTTCATGCCTTCCATGCTGCCTCGATGGTCGGTCAGAACCGCGCGATCTTGAGGAGCAGCCCGCGCGCGCGCGCAGTTTGGCCCGCTGTTTGCGGAATTACCGCGAATCGGGGATGTAGCCGCGATTACCGCGAACCGGGGATCACGGGGGGTCCGCGGATACCCGAAACCAGCCTCGACCCGCCTTTTCGTTCCCCCGCCATCCAGGAGGCCCCAGAAGATGACCACCGACACCCGCAGGGACCATCAGCGTCCCACCGCGGAGCAGTCGTTCGCCCTCTGGGAGGAGTACAAGGCCAGCGGCGATCTCTCGCTGAGAAACCGCCTGGTCCTGACCTACGTCCCACTGGTCAAGCACATCGTCTACAAGAAGCTGCGCGAGCTGCCGGCCTCCTGTGAGGTCGAGGATCTGATCTCGTGCGGAGTGGAGTCGCTCATCCCGGCCATCGACCGCTACGACCCGGACAAGGGAGCCGCGCTCGAGCCCTACCTCTGGACCCGCATCCACGGCTCAGTGCTCGACGAGCTGCGCCGCCGCGACTGGGCGCCGCGCTCTCTGCGCCGCCTGGAGCGCGATCTCAAGCATGCCCGCGAAACGTTCACCGGCGTCCACGGGCGCCCGCCCGGGCGCGACGAGCTGGCCGACGCGATGAACATGACGCCGGCCCAGCTGCGCGACAAGGAGCAGGAGATCCAGAACTCGGATCTGACCTCGCTCTCGTCGCTGGTCGTGACCGAGGGCGAGACCGCCATCGAGCTGATCGACACGCTCGAGGCCGACGACCCCTCGACCGATCCCGAGCACATGGCCGGCTGGGACGAGGCCAAGGAGAAGTTCCGTCGCGCCTTCGACCAGCTGCCCGCACGCGAGCGCGAGGTTGCCGTCCTGCTCTACGTGAAGAACCTCACCCTGCGTGAGATCGGCGAGGTGCTCGACGTGTCCGAGAGCCGCGTCTCCCAGATCCACTCGCAGCTCAAGCGTCGCATCCGCGAGCGCCTGGACTCCGAAACCCTGCTGTTCAGCGAAGTCGCCTGACCCCGGCCGCGAGCGTGCACGGCGCGGCCTTCTGAGCGCTACTCGAACTCGACCCGCACCCTCTGCGGGGCGCCACGCGCTCCGGTGACCACGGTCAGCACGCGAACGTCGCCGCTCCGCACGCCCTCCACCGCCTCGCAGTAGCCCGCGACCGTGCCGCCGACCGGGCGATCGCCCACCGCGAGCATCAGCACCTCCTCGACGCCGGCGCTCTCCGCGCTGGTCCCCGCCGCGGCCGCGGTCACCAGCAAGCCCTCGGGCAGGCTCCCGCGCCGCAGCAGCTCCGGCGGCGGCGCCAGCAGGCCGGCGCCGAACCAGCCGATCGAGCGGGATTCGCGCAGCTCCTCGACGACCGTCCGGATGCGGTCGACGCCCACGGCGTACCCCTGGCTGTTGATGGGTGTGTCGCGCGAGCCCTGGAAGAGGATCGTGTTGATCCCGACGAGCAGGCCGTCCCGGCCCACGAGCGGGCCGCCGGAGTTGCCCGGGTTGAGCGCCGCGTCGGTCTGCACCAGGTTGGGAAAGCGCGGCGAGTCGGGCGCCGGCAGCCGCAGAGAGGTGCGCACCGAGGAGACCACGCCCGCGGTCGTGGTCAGCGAGCTGCCCCCCGACGCGCTCGCCGGGTAGCCGAGGGCGACCACCTGATCGCCCTGGGCCACATCGTCCTGGGCGCCCAGCGGCAGCTCCTTCAGCGCTCCGAGGCTCTCCACCTCGAGCAGGGCGAGGTCGTCGCAGGGCGCCGCTCCCCGGACGCTCGCCCGCGCGAGGCGGCCGGGCCGCCCGACCTCGATGTCTCCACCGCCGCCGATCACGTGGAAGTTGGTGAGCACCAGCCCCTCGGCGGCGTCGATCACCACTCCGCTCCCAAAGGAGGTGCCCGCGGCGCTCCGTGCGCGGACCAGCACGGTGGCCGGGCGCGCCGCGGCCACGATCGCCGCGGCGTCGTCGCCTCGTGCGGCCTGGCCGGCCTCGGTGCCGTCGTCGTCGCGGGTCAGGGTCCACACCACCATGCCCAGGACCGCGACCAGCGCGAGCACCGCCACTCCGAGCCCGATCCGCGCGGTGCGCCGCGCCTGACGCAGCCCCTCGAGCGCGGCCCGCGCGAGGCGCCGGCGCGAGCGCCCCGCCGGCAAGTCGCCGCTGGCCAGCGCCTCGAGAGCGGCGTCGGGATCCTGCTCGGGGTCGGGTGCCCCGTCGTGCGATTCGTCCGGGCGCACCTCGTTTCGACTCTACTCCCCGGCCGGTAGGCTTCGGCGCCTCTTGGCCCTGGGCACCTTCATCTCCGTGGGAAGGTCCCTGGAGACCGCTCTCCAGCGGGTGGAGCTGGCCGAACGCCTCGGCTACGAGTCCGTGTACCTGACGCACATCGCGGCCCGCGACTCGGTCACCACCCTGATGGCCTACGCCTCGCGCAGCGAGCGCATCCGGCTGGGCACCGGGGTGCTGCCGATCTACACGCGAACGCCGGTGGCCACCGCCCAGTCCTTCGCCACGCTCGACGAGTTCTCGGGCGGGCGGGCCGTATGCGGCCTCGGGGTATCGCACCGCCCCGTGGTGGAGGCGTGGTACGACCAGACGATCGACAAGCCCCTGCGCGAGACCCGCGAGTACGTGGGCATCGTGCGCGCGATCTTCGCGGGCGACGAGCCGCCGGCCGGCGAGAAGTTCCGCTCGGCCTTTCGCTTCATGGGCTACTCCGCCCGGGCCGACCTGCCGATCTACCTGGCCGGCCTCTCCCCCAAGATGCTCACGCTGGCGGGCGAGATCGCCGACGGCGTGGTGCTGTGGCTGTGCAACCCCGACTACATACGCGACGTGGTGGTGCCCGCCGTGAGCGAGGGACGCGCGAAGGCGGGTAAGCCTCCGGAAGGGTTCGACATCGTTGCCGCCGTGCCCTCGGCCATCACCGGCGAGCCCGAGGAGGCGCGCGGGCGCCTGCGCTCGGAGCTGATCCCCTACTTCTCGCTGCCCTTCTACCGCGCGATGCTCGAGCGCTCGGGATTCGAGGAGGACCTCAGCGGCTTCGATCGCGCCATGGGCGAGGGCGGGCCCGAAGCGGCGGCCGCCGCGATCTCCGACCGCTTCCTCCAGACGCTCGCGGCGGTCGGATCGGCCGACGAAGCGGGCGCGACCGTGCGCCGCTACCGCGAGGCCGGGGCGAGTTCGCCCTGCGTGGGCCCGATCGCCCAGACCGACTTCGACGCCACGCTCGAGGCCCTCGCGGGCTGCCTCACCTGAGCCGGCGGGGCCGGTTATGCTCGCCGCAGCGACGGCCCGAGCCTGAGTCGGCGCCGTGGGCGAGAGCCCACGGACCTCTCCGGGGTCACCCCGGGGACACCATGACACCTACGCATCGCATCGCATGCGCGCCCGCTGCCCCGCACGCAGCTCCTGCGCACGCACGACGGAGAAAGTCGGGCTCGGCCGTCGCATGAGCGCTCATCCCCTCGCCGCGCTCCGGGGGCCTCTCGCCGCCGCCTTCCTCGCCGGTGAATGGGACCACGATGGCCTGGTCGAGCGCGCCCGCTCCGCCCTCGACGGTCCCGCTCCGTGGCTCGAGGGGGTCGCCGGCGAGGTGCTCGCCGCCTATCACCGCCCGCCGAGCGACCGCCCACGTGAGCTCGCCGGCTTCATCGGCCAGATCCTCGCGCGGGTGGCGCCGCCGCCCGACGGCGTGCCGCCGCCGCGGGCCAGGCGCTTCTTCACCTTCGAGCAGGAGATGGGGCGCCGCCGCTGGCCGGTGGCCGAGCTGGACACGCTGGCCGACCTCGCTGAGTTCCTCGGCCTGAGCCCGGGCCAGCTCGACTGGCTCGCCGACGTCAGGAGCATGGAGCGACGGGTCGAGGCCGAGAAGCTGCGCAACTACCGCTATCTGTGGCTTCACCGGCCCGGCGGGCCGCCGCGCGCGATCGAGCGTCCGAAGGCGCGGCTCAAGGCCTCGCAACGGCTCCTGCTGCGCGAGATCCTGGAGCGGATCCCCGCACACCCCGCGGCCCACGGCTTCGTCGGGGGCCGCTCGGCTCGCAGCCACGCCGCGGTACACGCGGGGCGCGGCGCGGTGCTGCGGTTCGACCTGGAGGACTTCTTCGCCTCGGTGAGAGCCCGGCGCGTGTTCGGCATCTTCCGCTCGGCGGGCTACGCGGAGGCGGTGGCCCACCGGCTCACCGGACTGTGCACCAACGTGGTGCCGCTGTCCGAGTGGTCGTCGCTCGCGCGGCCTTGCGAGGCGAGAGCAATCGCCGCCCACTGGCGCCTCGGCACTCGGCTCGCCGTCCCCCACCTGCCCCAGGGCGCGCCCACGTCGCCCGCGCTGGCCAACCTGGCCGCGTTCTCGCTCGACCGCCGCATGGCGGGACTGGCGGCCAGGCTGGAGGCCCGCTACACGCGCTACGCGGATGATCTCGTTCTCTCGGGCGGGCCGGGCCTGGCCCGCCACTCGGCCCGCCTGATCGAGACGGTGGCGGAGATCGCGCGCGACGAGGGCTTTCGCCTGAACGAGAAAAAGACGCGCGTGATGTCGCGGGCCGGGCGCCAGCAGGTGGCCGGCGTGGTGGTGAACGAGCATCCGAACGTCCCGCGGGCGAGCTACGACGAGCTGAAGGCCACCCTGCACAACGCCGCCCGCCACGGACCGGGGGGGCAGAACCGCGGTGGTCACCCAGATTTCGGGGCCCACCTCCTCGGCCGCATCGCCTGGGTGGAGCAACTCAACCCCGCGCGCGGGGAGAAGCTCAGACGGAGATTCGCCCTGATCGACTGGAGATGACGAGCGTCAGGGGGTGGGGGCCGTGCCCCTGAACGACCGCTGGAGGCGACAGGTATCGATCACCCGGCCGCCGCGGCTGACCTTGGCGCGCACGTTCCAGCTCCCCGCGACCTTGTAGCCGGAGCTCTCGAAGAAGCGAAAGCTCAGCCGGAAGCGGATGCTCACCGAGACCCCGTCCCTTCGGATGCGAAACCGCGCGCGGCCGCGGATGGTCCGCCGGCCGCTGTCGCTCAACAGGTAGTTCGAGAACACCCGTCCGGAGCGCAGGTTGCCTCCCGAGCGGCAGCGGGCGCGGTAGTTGATGTCGGCCCGCAGCAACGCGCGGCCGGGCGCGAGGGTCCGGACCCTCGCGGTCACGCCCTTCCCCGAGGCGGAATAGAGCCCGCTCGTCATCACGGTGTCGCTGAACGGTGCCTGGGGCGTGCCGTCGCGGTAGATCGTGAAGGCCACGGGACCGCTCGAGCAGTCGAAGCGCGACGACCGGAAGGTCGACTCGATCGTGCCGCTCACGCTGTCGCCGGCTGCGTCGAAGGTGCCGGAGAAGGTGGTGCGAAAACGCCCGTCGACGCGGCCCGAGCTCGTCGGGTAGAAGCCACGCTGGCTCTGCGACTGGTGCGTGAAGGCACCGGAGGCGTCGATGGTGGTGGCGCTCTGCTGTGCGTCGAAGAGGCTCTGCACGCGCCGCCTGCCGTCCGTGCAGGTGCTCCTGACCGTGAACCCGTAGCGCGACAGGCGCGTGGCATCGGCGCTGACGGTCAGGAAGATGCGCTGGCCCGTGGCGCTCTTGCCGTCGTAGCGCTCCGCGGCACGCGGAGCTGCCCGCGCGGCCGGCGCGGCGATCAGCACTGGGACGAGGGCCAGCGCGGCTGCGGCGGCCCCCCTGAAGCCTCGAGTTCGCATGCCTCGTCCCACCATAGGGCCAGAGGGCCATAATGGGGTAATGGAAGGATCAGCGCAGGAGTCCGTGGGGACGCAGTCGAGCTGGCTGCGCTGCTACCGCTGTTGGTCGCAGAACCTCGAGGTGCAACTGCACTACGAGGGCATCCTGAAGGTCGACGCCGACACGGGAGAGGCGGTCGAGCCGGTCGAGGAGGTGCAGGAGGCCGTGGTGCAGTGCCTCGACTGCCTGCACGACCAGCCGCACCTGTTCCTGACCTTCTACGAGGACAACGGCCGGCGGGTCTCGCGCATCGAGCCGATCGAGGATCGCTGGGAGCGGATGGTCACCGGCACGCCCTGGGTCGCTTCCTGCACGGTCTCGGTCGACGCCGACCAGGTCGAATCGTGCTCGGGCCCTGAGGCGGCCGAATCGCTGGCCTTCGCCGCCTTCGGCGACCACGGCACGCGCGAGTTCTTCACCCACGTGCGCTTCCACAAGCACGAGGAGGAGAGCATCGTCATCCACATGCTGGTCGAGCTCTACGCGCGCTCCGCCGACGAGGCCACCGAGGTGATGGAGGCCGCGTCGCGCGGCAACCTGACGATCACGTCGCTGGCCGAGGAGTCGCGGCCGCCCGCGTCGAGCGCGGACGCCGAGCACTAAGCCTGCCCGCGTTCCGGTCGATTACCGGGGCGTGAAGCGCCGGTTGTCCTACGCGAACGTCGTCGCCACCCTCGCTCTGTTTCTCGCCCTCGGCGGCGGGGCCTACGCCGCGGCCCATATCACCGGGCGCGACGTGGTCAATCGCTCCCTGACCGGCAAGGACATCAAGAAGCGCTCGGTGCCGCTCAACCGTCTGAAGGCGCGCCCGCGGGCGGGGCGGCGCGGCGCCCAAGGCCCGGCCGGGCCGCGGGGCGATCAGGGCCCTCCCGGCCCCGTGGATCCCGCAGCGTTCCTGCCCGCGAGCGCTACGACCACCGTGGCCGTGGGCCCGACCGAGTGGCTTGCATCGACCATCGGCACCCCGCTCACGCGCACCGAGGTGCACGGAAACCTCATCGAATGGACGGCGCCGGGCGCCACCCCTGTCTCCTTCCTTACCCTCGAGCCGACGCTGCCCATCGAGGTGGCCGGGGGCTCCACCCGGCTCGTCGCCGCGACGCTTTGCTACAGCACCACCGAGCCGCAGGTACGCCTCAGCGCCGTGTTCATCTCCCATCGGCGCGGGCCCCTGGCGGGTGGCGGATCGTCCGAGGTCGCCCAGTTCTCGGACGTCGGGTTCCGCGACGAGTCGGCCTGCCGGCGCTTCGCGTTGCCGCAGCCGTTCGCGCTCCGCTCCGGGGACTACGTGAATGTCGCGTTGCGATTCGACTTCGCCGCGGCCGACGAGGTGTACGTCGGCGCGTCGTCGTTCGAGCTGCAGCGCGGCTGAGCCACTCGGGCCTCGGGGCGGGCCTGCGCCGCCTACCCAACCACCCCGCGCTCGAAGAGCCTCTCAATCTCCCGGTCGCTGTGCCCGGCCTCGCGCAGCACCTCGGCCGTGTGCTCGCCCAGCAGCGGCGGCGCGGTCGCGGTCGCCGGATCGGTCGGACCCCAGATCGGCGACGCCACCAGCTCCAGCTCCCCGGCCGTCGGGTGCTCGACGGTGAGCGTGGCTGGACGCCCGGCGTCCACCGCCGCCTCGAGCGCCTCGGGCACGTTGCGCACCTTGCCCACCGGCACCCCCGCGGCGTCGAGCGCCTCCACCCACTCCTCGGCGCTGCGTTCGCGCAGGCGCTGCTCCAGCAGAGGAATCAGCTGCGCGCGGTTCTCGACGCGGCCGGGGTTCGCGGCGAAGCGCTCGTCGCGCGCCAGCTCCTCGAGGTCGAGCACCCGGCACATCGCCGCGAACAGGCCGTCGTTGGCCGCGGCGATGGCGATCCGCCCCGACGCGGTCTCGAAGTCCTGGTAGGGAACGATGTTGGGATGCGCGTTGCCGTGGCGTTCGGGAGCGCGGCCCGTGACCAGCGCGTTCTGGGCCACGTTGACCAGGCCCGCCAGGGCGGCATCGAGGAGCGGCACCTCGATCCGCGCCCCCTCGCCGCTCCGAATGGCGGCCACGATGGCCACCGCGGCGTGCAGGCCGGCCAGCACGTCCACCACCGCCACGCCGGCCTTGTGCGGCGCGCCATCGGCGGGACCCGTGATCGACATCAGCCCGCTCTCGGCCTGAGCCACGAAGTCGTACCCCGGCCGTCCCGGCGGCTCGCGGCGCGAGCCAAAGCCGGTGATCGAGCAGTACACCACGGCCGGGTTGCGCTCCTTCACCTGCTCGTATCCGAGTCCCAGCCGCGCCGCGCCACCGACCTTGAAGTTCTCGATCACGGCATGGGCCCCGGCGCACAGATCGAGCGCCAGCGCCTGCCCCTCCTCCGAGGAGAGATCGATCGCGCAGGAGCGCTTTCCTCGGTTGACCGACAGGTAGTAGGCCGCCTCGCCGCCGGCGAAGGGCGGACCCCAGGAGCGCGTCTCGTCGCCCGATCCCGGACGCTCCACCTTGATCACCTCTGCGCCGAGATCGGCCAGCACCATGGTGCAGTAGGGCCCGGCGAGCACACGCGAGAGGTCGATCACGCGAACTCCCTCGAGCGGCCGCGGCTGCACCTGCTGCGCCTGCTGCAAGGATCCGTCCGGTGAGCTCATCGCAGACCGGCATCCTGACAGGCGCCCGCCTGGCCGTGGCAGCGCTCGAGGAGGCGGGCGTCGACGTGGTGTTCGGCCTCCCCGGGGTGCACAACCTGGCCCTCTGGCGGGCGCTCGGTGAGTCGCCCGTGCGCCTCGTGGGCGTCCGCCACGAGCAGACCGCCGCCTACGCGGCCGACGGCTACGCGCGGGCGAACGGCCGGGTCGGCGTGGCCCTCACCACCACCGGGCCGGGCGCAGCCAACACCCTCGCCGCGCTCGGGGAGGCGTGGGCCTCGCGCCAGCCGGTCGTGGTGATCGCCACCGATATCCCCGCCCGGCTGCGCCGTCCCGGCGTATGGCGCGGGGTGCTCCACGAGGCCACCGATCAGGCCGCGATGTTCGAGCCGGTCACCAAGGAGACGATCCGGGTGAGCTCCGCCGCGCAGATCGGCGCGGACATCGCCCGGGCCCTGGCGAGCGCCCAGGCGGCCCCCGCACGCCCGGTCTACGTGGAGATACCCACCGACCTGCTGGACGAGCCGGTGCCCGAAGCGCCCGAGCATGAGCCGAGCCGTGCCGCACCCGCACGCGCGGCGCCGGAGCAGCTCGCCCGGGCGGCGGAGATCCTGGAGAGATCGCGCCGGCCGCTCATCTGGGCCGGGGGCGGCGCGCTGCAGGCCGGGGCGGGCGGCGCGATCGCCCAACTCGCCGAGAAGCTGGTGGCGCCCGTCCTGCTCACCTACTCGGCCGCCGGCCTGCTCGAGCCCGGGCATCCCTGCCTGGTGGAGGCGCCGCCCCACGTGCCCGAGGCCGGCGCCCTGTGGGACGAGGCCGACGTGGTGGTGGCGGTGGGCACCGACTTCGACGGGATGATGACCCAGGGCTGGAAGCAGCCGCAGCCCCCTCACCTGGTGGCGATCAACGTCGACCCGGCCGACGCGGCGAAGAACTACCTGCCCGACGTGACGCTCGAGGCCGACGCGGCGCCGGCGGTCGAGCAGCTGGCGGAGCGGATCGAGCAGCGCGGCGGGATCGACTCGCTGGCCGCCCGGCTGGGTGAGCTCAACCAGGCGGTGCGGGCGGGGCTCGCCCAGAGCGATCCCGCCGCTCTCGCGTTCCTGGACCTGATGGAGCGGGCCCTGCCCGACGACGCCGTGGTGGTGTGCGACATGTGCATCCCCGGCTACTGGCTGGGCGGCTTCGCGCGCATGCCCGCCCCGCGAAAGCTCTCGTACCCGCTGGGCTGGGGCACGCTCGGCTGTGCCTTCCCGCAGGCTCTCGGTGCCGCGCTGGCCGGAGCCGGGCCGGTGGTGAGCATCTCCGGCGACGGCGGCTTCCTCTACGCCTGCGGAGAGCTGGCCGCCGCGGCTCAGGAGCGCATCCCCTTGACCGCGGTGATCGTGGACGACGGCGGCTACGGCATGCTGCGCTTCGACCAGGACCTCAAGGGCGACCCCCACGAGGGCGTCGACCTGGTGACCCCCGACTTCGTCGCCCTCGCCCGCTCCTTCGGAGTGCGCGCCGACCTGGTCGAGGGACTCGGGGAGCAGTTCGAGGGCACGCTGGGCCACCACCTCAGGGTGAACGAGCCGACGGTGCTGGTGGCCAAGGCCGCGCTGGGCCCACCGCCCAACGTGTCGCCGCGCTGGTATCGCAACTCCGCGCAGCCGGCGGCGCAGCAGCGCTGACCGTGCGGCGCCCGTTCCGCCAAGCGGTTCAGCGCCCGGAGATGCTGGAGCAGGCCGCACAGGCCTCGCGGGCGGGCCTGCGCACGCGCCGCGAGCGCATCATCGCGAGCGCCCGCCCGATCCTGCACACGTCGCTGGCCGCAGCGATCGCCTGGCTGGTCGCCACCGAGCTGGTGGGCCACACGGCGCCCTTCTTCGCCCCCATCTCGGCGGTGGTCACGCTGGGCCTCACGGTGGGCCAGCGCCGGCGCCGGGCCGTCGAGCTGGCCATCGGCGTGGCGCTCGGCATCGCGATCGCCGACCTGCTCGTGGCCGGCATCGGCACGGGCACCTGGCAGATCGCCGTGATCGTCGCGCTCGCCATGGCCGCTGCCACGCTCGTGGGCGGCGGGGCGCTGCTGGCCTCCCAGGCGGGCGCCTCGGCGGTGCTCGTGGCCACCCTGCAGCCGCCCGAGGGCGGCTTTGACTTCGACCGCTTCATCGACGCGATGATCGGCGGCAGCGTGGCCCTCCTGGTGAGCTCGCTGATTCTGCCCACGAACCCCCTGCGCCTCGTGTACGAGTACGTGCAGCCGGTGATCCGCCGGCTCACCGCGGCGCTGAACCAGATCGCTCTCGCTCTGGAGACCAAGGAGGCGGAAGCCGCCGACGACGCCCTGCTCGCCGTGGGCCGCCTGGACGCCGCGCACGACAACTTCATCGAGGCCCTCGACGCCGCCGGCGACGCCGCGCGCCTGTCGCCGCGGCGCCGGGAGGCCCTCACCGGAGTCGACCGCTACGCCGTGGCCGGCGGAGAGATGGGCCTGGCGATCGAGAACCTGCGCGCCCTCGCCCGCGGCGCGGCGCGCGCCATCAGCCTCGACGACGCGGTGCCCCACGAGGCGGTGGAGGCCGTCCGGATGCTGTCCGAGTGCGCGCGGGGCCTGGACGGCTACCTGCAGGGCGACGATCCGGAGAACGCGCGCGCCGCGGCCGTGCACGCGGCGAGCCTGGCCAACGCGGTGCTGAACGAGACGTCGAACCTGTCGGCGCTGCACATCGTCGGCCAGATCCGGCTGGCGTCGGTGGACCTGCTGCGGGCCACGGGCGTGGACCGCGCCGAGGCTCAGGACCTGGTGCGGACGGCCTGAGAGCCAGGAGCTCGGCGGCGCGGTCCCCGTGCCGCCCTTCGAGTCCGCTTAGTCCCAGGCCAGTTTGAAGCCCGCGTCGCCGGTCAGCTCGGCCACCTCCATCTGGGCCTTCTGGAGCTTGCCCGCGTAGTCCCAGTTCATCGACTGCCAGCGCGTGAACTGGTCGAGCACCCAGATGCCCGACTGGCGCGAGCCGTTGCCCGACTTGCCGTTGCCCCCGAACGGGAGGTGGGCCTCCGCGCCGCTGGTCGAGTTGTTGACCGACACCATCCCGGCGCTGACACGCTCGCGGAAGTGGAAGGCCGACCTGGCCGCGCTCGTGTAGATCGCGGCCGAGAGCCCGTAGCCGTGGCCGTTGGCCAGGTCCATGGCCTGGTCGAAGTCCGAGAACGTGGCCACCCCGACGATCGGGCCGAAGGTCTCGACGCGGTAGATCTCGTCGTCCGCGGTCACGCCGTCGACGATTGTGGGGTGGCAGAAGATCCCGGCGTCCGGGTCGCCGACGAAGCCCTCGCGCGGGCTCTGCGCCGTGATCCGGCCCGTGGCCGTCGAACCCGAAACCGTGTGGTGGTCGCGGATCAACCCGAGCCATTCCTCGAAGCGCTCGGCGAAGCGCTCGTGGATCATCGGCCCGTAGAGCACGTCCTCGAAGGGGTCGCCGATAGCCGCCCCCTCCACGAGCGCGTTGAAGCGGGCCATGAAGTCGTCGTGCACGGACTCGTGGACGATCGCGGTGCCCATCGATGTGCAGCGCTGGCCGGCCGTGCCGAAGCCGCTGAACAGCGCACCCTCGGCCGCCAGATCGAGGTCGGCGTCGGCCATCACCACAAGGGGGTTCTTGCCCCCCAGCTCGAGGCACGGGGACTGGGTGTGGCGCCCGCACAGCTCCCCGATCTTCGCGCCCACCGCCGATGAGCCGGTGAACCCCACCTTGTCGAGCGTTCCCTCGTCGAGCGCCCGCTCGAGCCCAGCGAAGGCGCTCGGGCCGTCGCACTGAACCACGTTGAGCACGCCCTCGGGGAGCCCGCCGTTGATGAACAGGCGCGCCATCGCGTCACCCAGCGCGGGCGTGTACTCGGCCGGCTTCCAGACCACGGCGTTGCCGCACAGCAGGGCGGGCACGAGGTACCACGAGGGCACGGCCACGGGGAAGTTGCCGGCGGTGATGATGGCCGCCACCCCGACCGGGTTGCGGAAGGTGAAGAGCTGCTTGTCGGGCATCTCGCTCGGCACCGTCTGGCCGTACAGGCGCCGCCCCTCACCCAGGAAGAAGTCGCAGGTGTCGATGATCTCCTGCACTTCGCCGAGCGACTCCGGGTACGGCTTGCCCACCTCGCGCGTGACCAGACGCGCGAGCGCCTCCTTGTTGTCCTCCACGAGGCGGCCGATCGCCTGAATGGCCTTGCCTCGCACGGGCGCCGGCACCGCGGCCCAGTCGCGCTGTGCCGCGCGCGCTGCGCGGCACGCGTCGGCGAACGTGTCCGCGTCGCCCATCCGGGCCTCGCAGACCAGCTCGTCCAGGTGGGCCGGATTGCGCGACTCGATGCGCTCACCGCCCTCGCGGGTCTCCCCGCCGATGATCGAAGCGACCGTCCTCGTCTCGGTGATGCTCATGCGGCTAGCGTACCCGGGCGATAGCGTTGCCCGCGTGGACGCCGAGCAGATCCTCGCCTTCCGCTTCGCGCGGTCCGGCCTGGCCTCGCGCGACGCCGGCTCCCTCGCCGAGGCGGCCGCGTGCCCGGCGTCCGACTTCTCCCGCGACGCGACGCTGCTCGCGCTCGCGGCGCGAAAGCAGGACGTCACCCGGGAGGCCTTCGACCAGGCGACCGACGACGGCGACCTCGTTCTCGCCCACGTCATCCGCGGCGCGATCCACGCCCTCCCGCCCGGCGACCTCGCGCTGCTCGGCCGGGCGCTGATCGCGACCGACGACGCCGAGCTCGGCACCCAGCTCGGCGCGCAGGTGCAGCGCCTGGCGAAGGAGGAGGGCTTCACCCCGACCGACGCTCTGGCGGAGGTGGCCGACGCCACGACATCCGCGCTCGCCGGCGGCCGCGCGCTGAGCAAGAACGAGCTCCACGAGGAGCTTCGGCAACGGGTGAGCGAGGAGCTCATGCCCTGGTGCAAGGGCTGCGGGAGCCACCACGTGGCGCCGATGCTCTGGCGCTACGGGGGCGTGAAGGCGGGCGCGCGGCTCGACTCCGAGCGCCGCTACCTACTGGCCAAGCCCGGCCGCGCGCCGGCGGCGAGCGATGCGGTGCGTCTGTTCCTGCGCTTCTACGCGCCGGGGACGGCGAGCGACTTCTCCGAGTGGACGGGGATGGCCAAGCCGCATGCGAGCCGCCTCTGGGCGAAGGTGGAGGACGACCTGGAGGAGGTGACGGCCGGCAGGAAAAAGGCCTACGCGCTGACGGAGGATCTCGCCGACCTGGACTCCCCGCCCGCCGCCGAGGGCGTGCGCCTGATCCCGCCGGGCGACCCCTATCTCCAGAAGCCGAACCGGCGCGCGCTCGCGCCCGACGCGGCCCTCGGCAAGCGGCTGTTCCGGCCGGTGGCGAGCCCGGGCGCGGTGCTCAAGGACGGCCGGCTCGTCGGCCTCTGGCGGGTCAAGGCGAAGGGCAAGCGCACGGAAGTCGCGGTCGAGAAGACCGGCCGGATCGCCAAGCGCGACATCGAGCCCGAGGCCGAGCGGATCGCCGAGCTGCGCGGGGCGTCTGGCCTCGCCCTGGCGGTGAGCTGACCTCCGGGGTTTCGTTACCCTCGCCCGGTGTCGGCGATCAAGGCAGTCAAGAACGCGGTCTCGCGGGTGATATTCGAGCGGCGCTACGGGATCGAAACGGGCGATCACGTGGAGGCGGACGAGCTCGGTTACTCCGATCCGGACAACGTGGGCTACGAGCCGTCCGGCTGGCTGACCCTGCACCGGGCCCTCGCGCCCTCGTCGGTGACCCGGGACGATGTGTTCGCCGACCTCGGCTGCGGCAAGGGCCGCGTGGTTCTTCAGGCCGCCATGTCCTACGGCTTCAAGCGGGTGATCGGGGTCGAGCTCTCACCCGACCTGGCCGCCGCCGCCCGGGCCAACGTGGAGCGCAACCGCAAGCGCTTTCGTGCCGGTGACGTGGAGATCGCCGAGGTCGACGTGCTGGCCTGGGAGATCCCCGAGGACCTGTCGGTGGTCTACCTGCACAACCCCTTCAGGGGCGAGCTGTTCACGAAGGCGACCGAGCGCCTGGCGGTGTTCGCCCGCAGGCGCGGGCGAGCGCTGCGCCTGGTCTACGTGAACCCGGTCGAGCACGATCGCCTGATCGCGGCGGGCGCATTTGCCCTGCCCACCGGAGAGGGCCTCCGCGCCCGCGTGATGCGCGTCAACCCGGACGTGGTGCGCTGGTACGTGTTCCCTGCTTAGCCCTCAGCGGCCAAAGCCCGCCGGTCCAGCTTCCCGTTCGGCGTCCGGGGCAGGGCCTCGCGCAGCACCACCCGGCGCGGCACCATGTAGTCCTCGAGGCGCTCGGCGCAGCCGCGGCGCAGCGCCTCCGCGTCGCCCTCGGCTCCCTCGGCGACGACGACGTGGGCGATCACCGCCTCGCCCAGCAGGCGGTCGGGCACGCCGACCACTGCGGCCTCGGCCACGCCGGGCAGGCCGTACAGCACGTCCTCGACCTCGCGGGGCGCCACCTTCTCTCCGCGCGACTTGATGATGTCGTCGCTGCGCCCCACGAAGTAGAGGTAGCCCTCCTCGTCGGTTCGGAACAGATCGCCGGTTGCCAGCACGCGCTCCCAGGGCCAGCGCCCCGCGCGCAGGCGCCGGCTGGTGCCCTCCGGGTCGTCCCAGTAGCCCTGCATCACGTGATCGCCGCGCACCATGAGCTCGCCCACCTCGCCGGGCTCGGCCGGACCCCCGCCCGGGCCCACCACCCACGCGTCGGTGCCCGGAATGGCCCGGCCCACCGAGGCGGGGCGCACGTCGAGCAGGTCGGGCTGCAGAAAGCACACCCGCGTGCACTCGGTCTGCCCGTACATGGAGTAGAGCCGCGCGCGGGGGAACGTCCGGCGGACGGCCTGGAGCCCGGGGCCGGACAGGCCCGCTCCGGCGTTGGTCACGAAGCGCAGGTGCGGCAGCTCGCGCTCGGCCAGGCCCTTCAGCGCGGTCAGCATCGCGTAGGCCGTGGGCACGGCGGGGAAGCCCGTCGCCTTCTCATCCTCGAGCAGCCGCACCACCCGCCCCGGCAGCGTCAGACCCAGCTCCAGTATGAGCGTGGCCCGCGCCCTCACGCACGTGAGCAGCTGCGAGAGCCCGTAGCCGAACGACAGCGGCAGGATGGACAGGATCCGGTCCTCCGGGGTCATCTCGAGGTACTCGCAGATCGACGTGGTGGCGAAGGCGAAGTTGCGGTGCGACAGCATCACGCCCTTGGGCTCGCCGGTCGACCCGGAGGTGAACATCACCGCGCCCAGGTCGATGTCGAGCGGCCCGTCGGGCACGGGCCCGTCGGCCGAGGCCTCGGCCACCGTGGCCACGGCGGGGGGATCCTCGACCAGGGCGGCGGCGGCCCGCGCGATCTCCATGCGCTCCTCGTCGCACAACACCACGGCCGGCCGCGCCAGGCGAAACACCTCGGCGAGCTTGGCCTCCTTCATGGTGGCGTTCACGGGCACGAAGGCCGCCCCGCCGCGGGCCACGCCGAACAGCGCCGTGCACATGTCGAGCACGTTGGGCAGGAACAGCACCACCCGCTCGCCGCGCTCGACGCCCCGGGCGTACAGCCCGGCGGCGAGCCTGTCTGCCGCGCGGTCGAACTCGCCGTAGGTCATCGAGCCGGCGTCGGTCTTGACCGCGACCTTGTCCGGCTCGGCGGCCGCTGCCGCCGTGAGGTCTTCCTGCAGGGTGCGGGTGATCAACCCGCCGCCCTTCTCCCCTCGACGTAGCGCGCAATGGCGTCGACCGAGCCGAAGTTCTCCTCGGTGATGTCGACGTCCTGAACGGTTATCCCGTAGCGCACCTGGACCTCCTCGACCAGCTCGACGAATCCCAGCGAGTCGATGATCCCGAGCTGCAGCAGGTCGTCCTCGTCCTTCAGCTCGACGTCGGGGCGCAGGTAGAGAAAGTTCTCCTGCACGTACTGGCGCACGTCGGCGCGCACGTCGGTTTGAGCCTCGCTCATACGGTTGCCCCTGTCGCTCGGTCGGCCATCCTGTCCATTCTCACTCGCGGTTCCATGTCTTCGGGTTCATAGCTTCCTTGCTGCTCTCCGCAGAAGGACTCGTGCCACAGCTGGGTCGAGAGGATCCCGACGAAGGCCATGCCCTCGCGGATGCCCGTGGCCCTGCCGGCGCGGCAGCGGCGCAGCAGGCCGCCCACCCGCGCGGGGTCCCACATGCCGACCCGCTCGAGCGACTCGGGAGAGAGCAGGTGATCGATCCACTCGGGCGCCCCGTCGGCGAAGAACGGCTCGACCTCGGGCGCGCGGTAGGGCTGCTTGGGCCGGCGAGCGATCGAGGGCGGCAGCACCTGGTCGGCGAGCCGCCGCAGCGCGACCTTGTCGTCGAGGCCGTTGAGCTTGTCCTCGGGCGACAGGCCGACTGACGCGGCGAATACCCGGTGGTCGAGGAAGGGATAGCGACCCTCGACACCGTGGGCCATCGCCATGCGATCGCCCTGGGTGGCCAGCAGGTAGGGCTCCAGCAACGTCTTGACCTCGAGCCACGACGCGCGTTCGAGATCACCGAGCTCCCCAAAGCCGGCGGGCATGTCGGAGCGCAGCCGCTCCAGCGGATCGGTGCCGGCCAGCTCGGCCGCCACGTCGGCGCTGTAGAAGGCCTTGACCGTCGCCGTGGCCTCCACGCGGGTGAGGTGAGAGGCGAGCGGGTCGTCGCCGGCCCCGGTCTCGAGGATGAACTGCTGCCACGCCGGCCCGCGCCGCCCGGCGCCCGCGCCCAGGTAGGGGTACAGGCGGCTGAGCAGCTCCTCGGCGCGCGCCGGGTCCCGGGCGTGTAGGCGGCGCAGCGCCACCTCCTTGAACAGGTCGTAGCCCCAGAAGAGCTCGTCGGCCCCCTCCCCCGTGGCCACCACGGTGATGCCCTGCTCGCGGACCTCGCGGGCCAGCAGGTAGAGCGGCACCGGCGCCGTGCGCACCATCGGCGTCTCGGCGTGCAGCACCACGTCGGGGAAGGCGCCCGCGATCTCCCCCGAGCCGGCCTCCACCACGTGGTGCGAGGTGCCGAGCGCCGACGCGACCTCTTCCTGGTAGGCGCGCTCGTCGTAGAGCTCGTTGGTGAAGGCGACCGAGAAGGTGCGCAGCTGCCCGCCCGTGGTCTCCTGGGCAAGAGCGGAGATGAGGCTCGAGTCGAGGCCGCCCGACAGGTAGGCGCCCACGGGCACGTCGGCCCTCAGGCGAAGGCTCACGCTGTCGCGCATCAGGCTGCCCAGTTCCTGCTTCTCCTCCGGCTGGTCCCACGGGGCCGGCGTCCACCAGGTGCGCTCGTCGACGATGCGCCCGTCCTCCCACACCAGCAGGCCGCCGGGCGGGAGCTGCTGCACACCGCGAAAGACCGTGCGGGGCGGGCGGCTGCCCCACGTGGTGAAGACCTCGTCGATTCCCTGGAGGTCGGGCGCGGGACTCACCAGGCCCGAGGCGAACAGAGCGCGCGCCTCCGAAGCGAAGACGATCGTCCCGTCGTCGAGCTTTGACCAGTACAGAGGACGCACGCCGAAGCGGTCGCGCACCAGCACCACGCGCCGCTCCCGCGGCTGCCACCAGGCGAAGGCGAACTGCCCGTTGAGCCGGTCGAGGGCCCGCAGGCCATCGCGCTCGAGTAGGCGCAGGACGACCTCGGTGTCGGTGGTGGTGGAGAAGCTCGCGCCGTCGCGGGCGAGCTCGCCGCGCAGCTCCGGGTGGTTGTAGACCTCGCCGTTGTAGACGATCAGGTTCCCGCGCGGGGAGGCCTCGATCGGCTGCCACCCGCCGGGCAGGTCGAAGATGGCGAGCCGCGCGGACACGAAGCCCGCCCCCTCGTCGCGCGCGAACCCAAAGCCGTCGGGCCCGCGGTGGCGCAGCGCGCGGGCCATGCGCAGGAGGCGATCCTCCTCCACCGGCCGCCGGGCGTCGGCGCACACGATTCCAGCCAGGCCGCACATGTCAGTCCCAGGGATCTACGACGATGGCGGGGTGATGGAGGTAGCGCGTGGCCACGCGGCGCCGGTCGATCTCCTGATAGGCGATCTCGACGTCGCCGGGCTCCAGGCGGACGTCGGAGGCGAGATCCTCCGGTGACACGCCCTCGCCCTCGCCCCACACGAGCAGGTCCATCTGGTCGTAGGGATAGGCGAAGTAGAACTCCTCCTGGGTCTGCGGCAGGCTGAACGTGTCGGTGGTGGGATAGCGGCCGGCGATCGACTCGGGCAGGCCGAGCTCTCGCGCCAGCGCATAGACCTGGGTCTTGAAGATCTTCGCGATCGGCTTCACGTCGGCCAGGCCGTCGCCGCCCTTGACGAAGAACCCCTGGTCGAACTCCAGGAAGTTGGGGGTGCCGATCACCGCGTAGCCGAGCCGGTCGGCCCACGAGTACTCGAGCAGCTTGCGCACGCGCTGCTTCATGTTGGTGGCGGCGAGAAGGGCCCGGTAGGCGGGCGGCGGCATCCGGCGCGACTCGGTGGTCCCGTCCGGACGCTCCACTGTCACCGAGAAGAACGTGATTCCGCCCGTGGGCGCCGAGCGGACCAGCTTGTGGCGCCAGGACGGGTCGTACTCGGGGAAGACGCTGCGGATAGCCTCGTCGCGCCGGCTGTAGCAGCCGAGCGCCTCGAGGGCGCCGGTGATGGGCTGCTCCTCGGTCGGCGTGCCCAGCGCCTCGGCCAGCTCGAGGCCCAGGTCGGACGAGGAGCTGCCGACGTCGCGTTCGGGCAGGCGCAGGCAGAGAACCGCCTCGGGGCCGAGCGCGCGGGCGCAGATGCCCGCCACCACTCCCGAGTCGATGCCGCCCGAGACGGCGACGACGGCGCCGCGGCGTCCCAGATCGCGCACCGCCTGTGCGGTCGCCTCGCAGAGGCGGTCGAGGGGAGCCGCATCAGTTGGATTCACCATCGCACCATAATGCACTACTCCGGCGAAACTGGAGGGTCAATCCGGCGGAGATTCGGCGTGGGCCGCGCGGCCCGGCCACAGCAGGGCGGTCCACTCGCCCTCGAGCGGGCTGAGCATCGCCGAGCCCGAGTTGATCGCGTCCACCAGGTCGGGATCGCGCGAGTGAACGAGACGCCCTCCGATGTGGCGCAGCGCGCACCGGCGCTCGCCCACTGCGGCCAGGAGGTGCGGCTCAAGGTGACCGCGCAACCCGCCCGCGCCACCGTCGGCGGCGTGCTGGAACATGTGGTCGAGCACGCAGCCGGCGTCCTCGAGCCGGGTGGCCACCTCGGCCACCTCGCTCAGGTCGCCCTTGCGCAGGCGGTAGATGTACCAGCCGGCGACCCGGCCCCGGTTGCGCACCAGCGTCGCGATCGTTCGCCCGTCAGGGCGCATGCGCCCGAGCTCGCCGAACAGCCATTCGAGGTAGCGCTCGTCGTAGTCGGGCACGAGGCGCAGCGAGTTGGTCAGCTCGGGCAGGTGCTCGAGCATCGACGCCGGCGTCAGCGGCTCCTCGTCGCCGTCCGCCTCGTTCGTTCCCAGGAAGCGGCTGACCGGCTTGGCGAAGGCCGAGTCGAGCGCATCGCCCACCGCCTCCGCCGCGCGACTCTCCTTGCGACGCTTGCGCGCGAGGGTGTTCGCGGCCACGCCGCCCGGCTTGAGGATGCGGATCCACTCGATGCCGCCGAGGTGGCGCGGCCGGCCGCCGAGCGCCAGCCAGATGCGGGTGACCACCGGCGTGGCGGTGTCGGTGACCGTCGCCTCCTGGCGGCCAGTCAGAAAGGAGCGCAGCAGAAGGGCGCCGATGGGCCGCCGCTCGTCGGGATCGGCCACCAGGTGTGAGGCCGAGGCCACCCGGATCGGGCGCCCGTCGAAGCGCATCGGGCGCACCTGCGCTCCTACGAAGCCGACGATGCGCCCGCCGCTGCCCTCGGACACCAGCGAGGGGATCTGCGGGTCGGTGGCCGGGTTGTCGAACAGCGCACGCCTGAAGAACGCCTCGAGGCCCGCCGGTGCCACGTCGGAGTAGGCGGGCATCATGCGCTGAAAGAGCCGAACCGCTCCCGGCACGTCCTCGAGAGTGGCGGGGCGGATCGAGCTCACGACCCGCCGAGCCTGCTCTCGAGCCCCTCCAGCTGCTCGCGCAGCTCAGCCGGTAGGCGGTCGCCGAACTGCGCGAAGTGTTCCTTGACCTGAGGCAGCTGGGCCTTCCACTGCTCGGTGTCGATCTCGAGCAGCTCGCGCAGCGCGCCCGGCGCGAGGTCGAGGCCGGATACGTCGAGGGCCTCGGCGCCGGGAAGGAGCCCGACCGGGGTCTCCTCGGCGTCGGCCGCGTCGTCGCAGCGGCGAAAGATCCACGCGAGCACCCGGCTGTTCTCGCCGAAGCCCGGCCACAGGAAGTCGCCCTGCTCGTCCTTGCGAAACCAGTTGACCATGAAGATCTTGGGCAGAACGGCGTCGGGCCGGCGGCCGATCTCGAGCCAGTGTCCGAAGTAGTCGGCCATGTTGTAGCCGCAGAAGGGCAGCATGGCCATCGGGTCGAAGCGCAGGTCGCCCACGGCGCCGCTGGCCGCCGCGGTCTTCTCGGAGCCCATCACCGCCCCCTGGAAGACGCCGTGCTCCCAGTCGAAGGCCTCTGTCACCAGGGGCATGACCGTGGCCCGGCGGCCGCCGAAGAGAAACGCCTCGATGGGCACGCCGGCCGGGTCCTCCCAGTTGTCGGCGATCGACGGGCACTGGTCCGCGGGCACCGTGAAGCGCGCGTTGGGGTGCGAGGACGGCTCCTCCTCGTCGGGCGTCCAGTCGCGGCCCTTCCAGTCGATGGCGTGAGCCGGGGGATCCGGCGTCATGCCCTCCCACCAGACGTCGCCGTCGTCGGTGAGCGCGCAGTTGGTGAACACGGTGTTCTCGCGCACGGTGGCCATGGCGTTGGGGTTGGTGGCCTTGCTCGTGCCCGGAGCGACGCCGAAGAAGCCGGCCTCGGGGTTGATCGCGTATAGACGCCCGTCTTCGCCGAAGCGCATCCAGGAGATGTCGTCGCCGACGGTCTCGACCTTCCAGCCCTCGAGGGTGGGCACGAGCATCGCGAGGTTGGTCTTGCCGCACGCGGACGGAAACGCCCCGGCCACGTACTTGACCTCCCCCTCGGGCGAGGTCAGCTTGAGGATCAGCATGTGCTCGGCCATCCAGCCCTCGTCGCGGGCCATCACCGAGGCGATGCGCAGCGCGAAGCACTTCTTGCCCAGCAGGGCGTTCCCGCCGTAGCCCGAGCCGAACGACCAGATCTCGCGGCTCTCCGGGAAGTGCACGATGTACTTGTTCTCGGCGTTGCAGGGCCAGGCCACGTCCTCCTCGCCCTCGTTCAGCGGCATCCCCACCGAGTGCAGGCACGGCACGAACTCGCCGTCCGCGCCGAGCGCCTCGAGCGCGGGGGCGCCCATGCGGGTCATCACCCGCATCGACACGGCCACGTAGGCCGAGTCGGTGAGCTGTACGCCGATATGGGCGATGGGCGAGCCGAGTGGGCCCATCGAGAACGGCACCACGTACATCGTGCGGCCGCGCATCGACCCGCGGAAGAGCCCGGTCAACGACTCCCGCATGTCGCCCGGCTCGCGCCAGTTGTTGGTCGGGCCGGAGTCCTCCTCGCGCTCGGAGCAGATGTAGGTGCGGTCCTCCACCCGGGCTACGTCGTCGGGATCGGAGCGGGCGAGGTAGGAGTTGGGCCGCTTGGCCTCCGACAGCTTCTCGAAGGTGCCCGCCTCGACGAGCCCGCGACACAGCGCCTCGTACTCCTCGGCGGACCCGTCGCACCAGTGAATCGACTGCGGCTGGGTCAGCTCGGCCATCGAATCGACCCAGTCGAGCAGCTTCTGGTTGGTGGTGGCGGCGGTGGTGGTCTGGGTCACGGTCCTGTAGCTCCTTCTCTCTCTCCCTCGCGGTCCGGGAGGCTTTTACCGTATCCCAACTTCCCTCCTACACTGGGGCAAATGCGGGCAGTGGTGCGATTTGTGGCTTCGGTGATGATGGTCAGCGGCGTGCTGCTGATCGCCGACGCCGGCGCCACCGTCGCGTGGCAGGAGCCCATCTCCGCCCTGGTGGCCGAGCGAGAGCAGGCCGAGCTCTCCGAGGCCTACATACGCCCACCGCGGCGGGTGATCGAGCGCCGGCCGTTGAAGGGCGACGCCATCGCGCGCCTCGAGCTGCCCTCCCTCGACCGCTCGTACTACGTCGTCGAGGGCACCGACACCGACACCCTTCGCAAGGGTCCCGGCCACTACCCCGACACGCCGCTGCCGGGCGAGCGCGGCACCGTGGCCATCGCGGGCCACCGCACCACCTACGGCGCGCCCTTCCGGACGATCGACCAGCTCAAGCGGGGCGACCGGATCGTCGTCGAGATGCCCGACGGCACCTTCCACTACCGCGTCGAGCGCACCCGCATCGTCGACGACAGCGCGCTCTGGGTGACCGACAAGGTCGCCTACAACCGCCTCGTGCTCACCGCCTGCCATCCCCTGCACAGCGCCGCCCAGCGCGTGGTGGCGTTCGCCCGCTTCGTGCGGCGTAGCCCGGCGCGCGTGCGCCGAAGCTGAGGCGGCCGGCGCGGTGCGAGTCGCGGCGCGCCGAGACGGGCGTCTTAACGACAGCAATGAGGGTCAGATGAGCTGCCGCGCGGCCGCGGTTCGGCGCTGTCCTGCCTTGACCGTCGTATAGACGGCAAAGTCAGGACGGTGGCCGCCAAACCGCCTCACCACCCTTTATTGCTGCCGTTAACCAACGCCGGCCCCGGCGCGCGGCTCGCTCAGCCCCGAGGGCGGATCACGACCATGGCGTGGGTGTCGAGCACGCGCAGGGCCTGAATCACGCTGGCGAGCGCCCGGGCCCGCGGCGCCAGCAGCCGCACCAGGGGCGGGGCCAGGGTCACCCGGCGCCAGCGCAGCTCGCAGCCGGCAAACAGGGTCTCGAGCTCACGGCGGCCCACTCCGCGCACCTCTCGGTTGCGCGGGTTGCCGGTGAAGAAGTCGTAGGACAGCAGGGCGCCGCCCGGCGCCAACACCCGGAGCATCTCGCGGGCCGCCGAGCGGCGGACGGCCGGATCGAGGATCGACGAGAGCATCATGCTCTGCATCACCAGCTCGAACTCGCCGTCGGGCCATGGCAGCGCGGTGGCGTCCCCCTGGCGGATGTCGGCGCCCGGCAGGCGCCGGCTGGCCTCCTCCGCGCGATCTGAGATCAGGTCCAGGCCGGCCAGTCGCTCCCGGGACGCCCCAAAGGACTCGAGGTCGGCCAGCCACTGGCCGCGCCCGCAGCCGACGTCGAGGATGCGGCGCCCGGCCAGCGGCAGCAGGCTCTCCTCGGAGAGCATCGAAGCCAGGCTGCGCTCGATGCCGTGCCGGATGAACAACGCCGCCGGGTCGGTGAGGGCGTAGCGCCCGGCGGGGATCTCCCGCTCCCGCCGGTCGTACTCCGCCACCAGGCGGTCGGCGTCAGCCACGAAGGCCCGAGGGCGGCCCCGAAGCGCCCTCCACCTGGGACTGATCGCGCGACTCGAAGAAGAGCACGAGCGCCACGAGCAGGGCGACGCTGATCGCGAGAACCAACAGCCAATACAGGATCTTGCCGATAACCCGCATAACGTCACCCAAGCTTACGATGGAGAGGGACATGCTTCAGGTCGATACCACGCCTGCTCGAGAGGAACATTCGAGCCGGAGTCTCACGCTGATCGTGCTCGGCCTGCTGCCCGCGGTGGCCGTTCTCGGGTCCTGGATTGCCTGGATCGCGGTCGACGGTGGCTACTTCCCCAAGAACTGGTACCCCGTTGCGATCGGGGTGGTGGCGCTGCTCGCCTTCGCGGTGGCCGCCGGGTGGACGCTGCCCGAGTCACGCCTCGCGCGCGCGTCCCTGGCCTTCCTGGTCGCGTTCGTGGCTTTCAACTTCCTGTCGATCTTCTGGGCCGAGTCGCCGGGCAGCGCGCTCGAGGCCTCGGACAAGCTGCTGCTCTACGTCGCTACGGCCGGGGTCCTGAGCCTAATTCCCTGGACGTCGGGCCGCGCCATGTGGTGCCTGGCGGCGTGGGCCGTGGGCACCCTCGCGCTGCTCGCCTTCACCCTCATCGACGCCGCCGGCGCCGCCGACCCGTCGTCCTGGTTCATCGAGGGCCGGTACGCGCAGCCGCTCGGATACGCGGGCGGGACCGCGGCAGTGGCGGCGATCGCTGCCTGGCCGGCGCTTCTGCTCTCTTCCTCGCGGGAGATGCCCGCGCCCGCTCGCGCCCTCCTGCTGGGCGTGGCGGTGGTGCTGGCCGAGTTCGCTGTGATGCCCCAGAGCCGCGGCGCGCTGATCGCGCTCGTCCTCATGCTCCCGGTGGCGCTGCTGCTGGCACCGCGGCGCTGGGCGCTGCTGGCCAGCGTGCTCGCGGCGCTCGGCGTGCTGGCGCTCACCCTCGACCCGGTACTCGGCGTCTACAGCGCTGCCAACGAGGGCCGCCCGGTGGCGCCGGCCCTCGACGACGCGGTTGTCGGGCTGTTGCTGGCCGGCGCGCTGGCCACGGTGGCGGGCCTGGTACTGGCCCTCCTCGAGCCGCGCGTGCGTGTGCCGCGCGGGGTCGAGCGGGGCGCGCGCTGGGCCTTCGGGGCGCTGGCGGCCCTAACCGTGCTCGCGGCGCTGGTCTTCGTGGCGGCCAACGCGGGCGGCATCAGCGATCGCTGGGACACCTTCAAGTCGGGGTCGGGTGACGCATCGCGGACCGAGAACCGGTTCCTGGCCACCGACGACCCCCAGCGCTACGACTACTGGCGCGTGGCCGTCGACGTGGGCACCGGCGCGCCCCTTGGCGGAGCGGGCGCCGGCAACTACGAGATCGAGTACACCGAGCGCCGCCAGGACGAGAAGCACTCCCGCTACGCCCACAACTTCTGGATGCGGGTGTTCGCCGAGACGGGCCTGACCGGGCTGCTCCTGATCCTCGCCGGCCTGGGCTGCGGCTTCCTGGCGCTGTACCGCGGCGCGCGCCGGGCCGACGCCGGCGGCCGGCTGGTGGCCGCCGCCTGCGCCGTCGGCACGGCCTATTTCCTGATCCACGCGTCGCTCGACTGGGTGGAGGAGTTCCCGGCCGTGGCCGCCCCCGGCTTCGGGCTGCTCTTCCTTGGTCTCGCCACGGTCTATCCCGGGCGCCGCAGGACCATCCGCGCGCGGCCGGCGGCGGGCCAATGGGTTCGCGGGGCGGCCGTCGCGGGCGCCCTCGTGCTGCTGATCGGGGGAATAGCCGCCCTCTCGCTGCCCTACCTGTCCCTGCGCTACACCGAGCGGGCCGCCGACCGCTTCGGCTCCGATCCCGACGGAGCGGCGCAGGACCTCGGCCGCGCGGAGGATCTGAACCCCCTCTCGATCTCGCCCCAGCTCACCGAGGGGGCGATCGCCATCGAGAGCGGGCGGCCCGAGGACGCCGAGTTCGCGTTCCGCCGTGCGCTCGAGACCGAGGAGAACTGGTACCCGCATTTCGAGCTGGCACTGCTCGCGTCACAGCGCGACGACCGGGTCACGGCCCTGCGCGAGCTCGACCGGGTGAGGCAGCTGAACTCGCGCGATCTGTTCGTGCGCGAGATACGGCGCCGGATAGTGAACGGCGAACGGCTGGTGCCGACCAAGGTTCACGCCGAGCTCGAGGCACTCAAGAACGAGAGGTTCTTCACGGTCCGCTGAGCGGAGCGACCTCAGCTTGCTGAGACGCCCGCCGTGCGGCCAGTTGAGAAAGCACCACAGCCAAGGCAAAAAGGGTCCACGTCCTTCGGTCGAACGCGTTGGAGAGGAACAGGGAGGCCGCGAGCGCAGCCAGGATGCCAACCAGAACAGCGCGCGACATGGCGGCCGCCCGTGCGTCGCCGACACGCTCGTAGACCAGCGCTGCCCTCCGGGCGGCCATCACGCAGCCGATTGCGACGGCCAAGAACAGCGCCAGGCCGATGATTCCGTTTTCGCTCAACAGCTGCAGGTAAGCGTTGTGGACGACCTCGGGCCGCTCGGCCACGAGCGTCACCCGCTCGAGCGCCCCGGGCTCGCGGGTGTACTGCGCGGCCTCGTGGCGGAAGTTCGAGAGGCCCACGCCGACGATCGGATGGTCTTCCGTCATCCGCCAGCTGACCTGCCACAGACTCGACCGCCCCGACCCGCCCTCGTCGAAGGTCGTGACGCGCTCCCACGCGTCTGGTGCAGCTGAAAACCAGATGGCTAGGGCGCCTGCCGCCACAGCCACTCCGGCGATGACGTACGGCCGGTGGCGCCGAAAGAACACAAGGGCGGCGAGGACAGCGATCACGACTGCGATCAACCCGCCTCGTGACTCCGTGGCCGCAAGCCCAATCACCAACACCAGGATCGAACCGGCAACCAGGAAGCGCCCGCCGCCCCGGGCCCCGACGCCCAAGCCGGCCGCCAGCATGAGCGCCGGCACCAAACCCGCAGCGAGCAGGTTCGGGTCCCCGGCGCCGCCCTGGAGACGGCCCTCCTGCTGAGTGGCCGTCTCGATGGCGGTCGCCGAAGTGGTCAGACCATTCTGTGCGACCCCGATGATCACCGACAGCACCGATCCGGCTACGAAGGCCACTGCTATCCACCGCACGTGTCGCTCGTCCGTAAGCCCGGTAGCCATCACCCCGAAGACCGCCACGGCGGTCACCCACAGGAGCACATCGTTCAGGGCGTCGGAATTGTCGCGGCCCCAGGCCAGCGACACCAGCAGCCACACCAACAGCAAGAGCGCCAGCGCCAGCGTCCGCCGCGCATGACTATCCAGAGCCAGGAGGCGTCCCTTCGCCGCGACTCCGACCCACGCGGCTCCGATGAGGAGGATTGCCCCCTGAGAGGCTCGCGACACGCCGGGCAGGTACTCCACAAACACGAGCGGCAGCCAGACTGCGATTCCGAGCGGCAGGGACAGAAAGACGAGCGGCACGTAGAACAGCGCGGCCACCGCGCCGAGGCCCAGCGCCGGATCGACGGCCAGTAGGACACCGACCGCCGTTGCCACGGCCAGAAGCCCGGCCACGATCGGGATCCGCCTGTCGGAGATCCGTTGCCAGGCTTGGCCAGGACGAGAAACGGCGAAACCTCCCGAAATCCCGGCCATTTGGCGAGTGTAGGGGTAGGGTTGCCCGTTCGTGACCCCTAGGCGACTGCTCGCACTCATGCTCCTACTCGGCTCCGCCGCGCTGCTCGGCGCGCCGTTGGCGCAAGCCGCGGCGAACCCGGGAAGCCGCAAGTGTGCGCGCACCCCGGCCTCCGTGGTGCGCTACGTGGCGCCGAACGGCTCCGACCGCTCTCCTGGGACGGCGCGGCGGCCTTGGGCCACCCTGGCGGGGGCCAACCGCAGGGCGAGGCCGGGCATGACCATCGTCCTGCGAGCCGGAGCCTACGGCGCGCAGTCCACCGTCACCAGCCTCTCGACCAGCGGTCGCCCCGACGCTCCGATCCGCTACGTGTCCGCATCGCGACGGGGTCAGGTCCGGATCCACGGGCAGCTGCGCATCTGGGCCGACAACGTTCAGGTCTGCGGAATACTCGCCGAGGGCCCCACCGGTCCGATCGCACGAGGCACGGCGAGCTCCTACCGAGACCAGGACGTCGGCGTATGGATCTACGGCGACTCCGTGCAGCTCTCCGATTCGGTGATCCGGGACCATCGAGGGCACGCCGGCGTTTACCTGTACAGGGCCGAGAACGCCCGCGTGCTGCGCAACCACATCCACCACAATGGGCAGTTCTCGGATCCAGACCAGGCGAACCTCGATCATGGGGTCTACTGGGATTCGGGCTCGGGGCTCCTCGCGGGGAATCTCATCGAAGCCAACTACGCCTACGGCGTTCAGCTCTATCCGACCCCGCATGACGTGAAGGTCGTGAGGAACACCATCGTGAGGAACGGGAAGGGTGGCGTGGTGATCGCCGATGAGGCCCGCGACAACCTGATCTCGCACAACGTCATCGCGTTCCACGCGCTTCACGGCATCCGCGTCTGGGAGCTCACCGGCGACGGAAACGCCGCCGTCGACAACCTGTTCGCGTGGAACGGGGAGGCTGACATCTCCGGGACCGGTCTGTCGGAGGACTAGCTCGGTCTAGCGGTTGAGGTTGTTCTGCAGGGCGATGCCCTTGGTGTTGACGAGGTCGCCGCCCCAGTTTCCGAAGACCCGGTTGTCGCGGGCGACGTTTCCACTCCCGCGCAGGTCCCACGAGCGGATGCCTTCGCGGTTGTTGGTGATGAGGTTCCCGACGATCTCAGTGCGCGCCACGTCCTCGGCGAGAATCACGCCACCCTTCCCGTTGCCGGTGATGGTGTTGTTCGCGACCTTCACGTCGGCGGTCTGGGGATAGAGATGCACCCCGTAGGCCACGTTGTCCTCGACCTTGTTGTTCGCCACCAGCCCAGAGCCTGATCCGAAGTAGATCCCGTGGTCCAGATTGGCCTGCGCCGGGTCCGTGCGGTCGCCGTTGTGATGAATGTGGTTCCCGACGATCTGCGCCCTCGCGGCGTCCCAGAGATAGATCCCGGCGTGCCACTTGTTGTTGCGCACCTCACAACCGACGATGGATACGTCGTCGCCGTAGACGAACACCTGCACATCCTCCCCGCCGTTGGAGCTTGCAGTGCCGTTCACAACCGGGCCGGTGGGCCCGTCGAACAGCAGCCCGCAGGCGCGCACGTGATTGCCCGACACGCGAAACTGACCCAGGATCATCGGCCGGGCTGCCCCCGGCTCACCCATGATCGTCACCGGCGCGCCCTGCGCACCGCTCGAACGCACCAAATTGACCGTCCCGCGGGCCCCGTAGGTCCCCGGGCGCACGATCACCGTGCGGCCCGCAGGAAGCTCCGTCAGCGCCTTGGCCAGTGTCCGCCAGGGCTGCGCGCTCGTCCCGGGACCCGAATCCGAACCCGAGCCCGACACGTACCGCACGTCGCCCGACGGCTGACACGAGGCACCGGCAGCGGGCGGATCCGCAGCCGGAGCCGGAGGGGCGACGACCACTTCAAGGGAGGCGTTGGGCGCTGCCGGCTGGCTGGGCGTCGCGACGCTCTTGCGCTTGCGCAGGCGCTGGAGCACCAGCTTGGGAGCGCGAACCCTCACGGCCCCGCGGCGGGCGCCGCGGCGGACGCTCCGCGTGACCTTGCGGTTGTAGCTGCCGGCCTTCAGGCGAGCGGACCGGATGGTGGACGGATCGATGCCCGCGGCCCGAAAGACGATGTCGCTCTCGCCCAGCTTGTGGGGCTTGAGAGTGCGGACGGCGGCCTGAGACGGCGCGCAGAGGGAACAGGTGAGGGCGGCGACCAACAGTGTGACCCAGAGAGTGGTGCGACGGCGCGGTGCTGACAGCATGTGAGGGCTCCTCTTGACGCGGCACCGCCCCTACATGCTCTCCTTCGACGGCTAGGCTGACTCCGGGTCGGAGTCCCTTGGCTTTGCGGACCCGCCTCACAGCGGGGGTGCCTTTGTCGGGAGGTACCTGACTATTTGTGCTTCGCGAAGGTCATCGGCGTATCCCGCCGTTTGCTGTTCCTGACACCGCAGTACCTAGACGGATGTCCAGACCGGGGCTGTGGCTATAGTCGAGCGCCGGGTGGCCCGACCGACTCGCGTAGCTGTTGTGATTCCGTGCTTCAACGACGGCGTCACGCTGCAGGAGACCGTCGCCTCGGTACGCGACCAGGAGAGTTGCGAGCTCGTGGTCGTGAACGACGGCTCCGACGGACTCCGCCACGTTGCGAATCCTGGCGGCGATGGAGAGCGACGGCGTGCAGGTCGTACATCAGGAGAATCAGGGGTTGTCGGCGGCGCGTATGGCCGGCGTCGCCGCCACGAACGCTCCGTACATTTTGCCGCTCGACGCCGACGACCGACTCGCGCCCGGCGCGCTGACGGTGCTGGCCGACGCTCTCGAATCGAATCCGGGCTGCGCCGTGGCCTGGGGCCAGACGCGCGTGTTCGGCGACGTCGAGTACACGATCCGCCACGGGGCCCGTGCGCTGGACCCCTGGCGCCTCACTCTCTTCAACGGCCTGCCCTACTCGGCGATGTTTCGCCGCGAGACGGTGGTGGAGGTGGGCGGCTGGCAGCTCAACGAGGGCGGTTATGAGGACTGGGATCTCTGGATGTCCATTGCGGACGCCGGCTACCGCGGGTGTTACGTGCCCCACGTGATCAACCTGTATCGCGTCCACGGCAGCAGGATGTGGCGCGACGCCATCGCCCAGCACGAGCGGATCGTTCAAAGCATGCGCGCCCGCCACCCGCGGCTGTTCTCGGAGCGCCGCGCCAACTGGCGCCGTTCCGATGCACCCCCGCTGACCAAGCTCACACTCCCGCTAATCGAGGCTCTCCCGATCTCCTATCCGGCCAAGAGGCGCTGGTACCTGCTCATCACCGACCCGGGCCGCGCACTGATCACGGTGCGTCACCGCCTGGGTCAGTTGAGAGCTTGAGCGAGCCCCCGGCGCCCGAGGAGGAGCAGCCGCGAGAAGCGCGGCACTCCCTGCTTCGCTCCGGCCTCCTGACGTTCGGCTCCAACCTCGGCGGGGCCGCGCTGTCCCTCCTCAACGTCCTCGTGATGGCCCGAGCGCTGGGCCCCGTGGGCCGTGGCGACGTCGCCTTCCTCACCACGATCGCCTTTCTCGTGCCCTGGATGGTCTCCCTGGGCATCGACCAGGCGAACGTCAACTTCGCCGGCCGCGAGCGGAAAATCGGCCCGGCGCTGGCCACCAACTCGCTGATCATGGCGCTCGTGCTGGGCGCCATCGGGGCGGGGCTGGTGGCGCTGCTGGTGGTGCTGGTGCCGGCCGCCGGCGGCGAGGCGGACCCCAGCCTGCGCTGGCTGATCCTCGCGTCCCTGCCGATGCTCGTGGCGCAGATCCTCCTCAAGCAGCTGGCCGTGGCCTACTACGGCTTCATCGTGCTCAACCTCGGCTACTTCCTGCCGCCGATCCTCAACGTCGTGGTGAACGGCGCGCTGGCGATCGTGGGAGAGCTCACCGTGGCGGCGGCGATCGTCACCTGGCTGGCCGGGCAGTGGATCGCCACCGTGTTCGCCGTCGGGTACATCCTGCGCCGCCTCGACGGGTTCGGCCGCCCCGATACCGCCCTCGGCAAGCGGCAGCTCATCTTCGGCCTGAAGGCTCACGCCGGCCGCGTGATGCTGCTGGGCAACTACCGGGTCGACCAGTGGATCCTCGGGGCAATAGCCGGATCCAGGGAGCTCGGCCTCTACAGCATCGCCGTGGCCTGGGCCGAGACCCTCTTCTTCCTTCCCAACGCGCTCGCCTCGGTGCAGCGGCCGGACCTCGTCCGGGCAGCGCGCGAGGTGGCGGCGCGCCAGGCCGCGATGGTGTTCCGCGTGGTCATGGCCGTGACCGCAGTTCTTGCGCTGGGCATCGTGATCACCGCCCCGCTCCTGTGCGTCGGTGTCTTCGGTGAGGCCTTCGAGGGTTCCGTGGACGATCTGCGCGTGCTCGTGCTGGGCGGCTTTGGCATCGGTGCGCTGAAGCTGCTGGGGAGCGCCCTCACCGCGCGGGACCGCCCGCTGCTGGAGAGCGCCGCCATCGGCGTGGCCTTCGTGACGATCATCACCCTCGACTTCGTCCTGATTCCCGGGCTTGGGCGGCCTGGGCGCCGCCATCGCCTCGACGTGGCCTACAGCGCCGGCGGGGTCGCCGTGACCGTGCTCTTCGTCCGCACCCTCGGAGCCCGCGGCGGCGATCTCGTGCCCCGGGTGGCCGACGCCCGAACCGCGAAGGCGATGGTCATGAGCCGCCTCAGGCCCGAGGGCTGAGCGCCGCCGACCGCAGGAAGGCGGTCAGGCGGCCGATCTCCGCCTCCAGGGTGTGCTCGTGCACCCGTTCCAGGCCGGCCTGCACCAGGCTCTGGCGCAGATCGGGATCCCCGGCGAGCCGCTCGAGCGCCTCCGCCGGCGCCTCGGGGTCTCCGGGCTCCACGAGCAGGCCGGCCCCCCCGCGCACCGCCTCGCGCACTCCTCCCACCGCCGTGGCCACCACGGGGAGAGCGGCGGCGAAGGCCTCGAAGAGCACCTGGGGCACGCCCTCGGTCCAGGAGATGTGCAGGAAGGCATGCGACCGGCGGTACACGGCCATCAGCTCCTCCCCGGCGGGCACGTAGCCGGCCAGCAGCGGCCTGATCCTCGAGCCCGAGCTCTTGCAGGCGCTCGGCCAGCGCGTCCCGCAGCGGACCGGTGCCGCAGACGGTCAGCCGCCAGCGCCCGGGATCGGCGCGGTCGAGCCGGGCCAGCACGTCGGCCAGCAGCAGAGGGTTCTTCTCCGCGTCGAGGCGCCCGACGCTGAGGATCTCGAGCGGCGCGTCCCACAGCCGGCTCTTCTCCGCGTCGGCGCCGGCGATCTCGCTCTCGCGGATGAGCGACACGTGCAGCACGAGCAGGCTCTTCGAGCGCCCGTACTGGCGTCCCAGCTCGGGACCCACCACCACGGTCGGCAGCCGCCGGGCCAGCAGGCGCCAGGTGTACTCGAGGAGGTCGGCGGCCAGGTGCACTCCCCGGCGGCCGGGATGACGGCTGCGTGCGTAGCGGCGCAGCTCCTGGCGGACGCCCAGGATCACCGGGCGGCGGCGGGCCAGCGCGACCGCCGCGAAGGCCAGCGACAGCGGGTGCGGCCCGAACAGCAGAGCCGCGTCGGAGCCATCGAGCGCGCGGCTGAACACGCGCACCGAGCGCGCCACCCCGGACAGCACCGCGCGCACGTCCGACAGCGACCCGTAGCTCGGCAGCACCTCGAGCTTCACGTCACCGGGCAGGCGGAAGTTCCAGGGCGGCGGCGCCGCGTCGAGGCGGCCCAGCAGGACCAGCTCGCCGAGAGCGCCGGTCAGCTCGGCCAGGAAGCCGGGCAGCGTGCGCTCGGTCCACAGCTCGCCCTCGGCGCGGCGGTACACGTGATCGTCGTAGACGAGGAGCCTCATCTCCCTGCGCGCGCCAGCCTCCTGGCCACCGAGGCGACCGCGCGAAGGGGCGGGCCCAGGCGCAGGCAGGCCCACAGGAAGCCCAGGCCGGCCGAGAGGTGCATCGTGGTGAAAACGGCGGGGAGGGTGGCGGCGTCCGTGGGCTTGGCTCGCCGCGCCGCGCCGGCCGACACCACCGCCAGCACCGCGGCGTACAGCAGCAGGCCGCCGCGTGCGGGCACCCGCAGCAGCCTCAGGGGAGCCACCGAAGCGAGAGCGGCCAGGGCGAGGCCCGGCGGCAGCACGTGCGACGGCCGCATGCTCTGGGGGTGCACCAGGCTCGTCTTGACCCGGTAGAAGCCGTAGCGCCAGTACTGGCGGGCCAGGCGCTTGAGGCTGTTGCGCGGGATGTAGGCGGCCGCCATCTCCGGGATGCACATGATCGTGCCCCCGTCGGCGCGGATCCGGGCGGCCAGCTCGTAGTCCTGGTCCACGGGCCAGCGCTCGTCCCATCCGCCGTAGGCCTCGAGCGTCGTTCGCCGCCACACTCCGGTGAAGCCGGTGTCGACCTCGAACTCCGCCTCTCCCGCGTGGCGGAACTTCGCCCCGCCGGTGCCGAGCGTGGTCGACAGCGCCAGGGCGACGCGCCGCGACCAGGTGTCGACACCGGTGGCGAGCTGGGGGCCGCTCACCCACGCCACGTCGCCGCGTTCGAGGCGGCGCACTCCCGCCGCGAGATAGTCCTCGGGGTAGTGGGTGTGCGCGTCCATGCGCGAGACGTAATCGCCCCGGGCGGCGCGCAGGCCGACGTTCAGGCCCTGAGGCGTGCTGCGGGCCGGGTTGTCGAGGATCCTGATGCGCGGATCGGTCTCCTGCAGCTCCTCCAGGATGGCGCGCGTGCGGTCCTGCGAGCGCCCGTCGATGAAGATCAGCTCGATCGTCCCGTCGAAGCTCTGGGCCTGCATGTCGGCAACCGCCGCCCGGATGTAGCGCTCTTCGTCGAGCACGGGGGTCAGCACGCTGACGTCGACGTGATCGGGCGCGTTCAAGGGCGCTGGAGGTTAGCCGCGTAGCCGGTTGTCGCCCTATGCTGGACGCTCTTGGACACGGAGGCCACCGAGCTCGAGCGGTCGAGCGCGCCGGTCGAGATCGCCCCCCTCGGCAGCCTGGAAGGCGCCGCCGGCGAATGGCGAGATCTCGCCGAGCGCTCGCGCAACATCTTCTCCACCTGGGAGTGGGCGCGCACGTGGTGGCGCCACTACGGAACGGGCTGTGAGCAGCGCCTGCTCGCCTGCCGGTCGCCCGACGGGCGGCCGCTGGCGATCCTGCCGCTGGAGCGGTCGGCGATCGGCCCGCTGAGGGCCCTGCGCTTCTCCGGTCACGGCCCCGGCGACCTCCTCGGGCCGGTCTGCGACGAGGCCGACCGCGAGCAGGCCATCGCGGGGCTCGACGCGGCCCTGCGGTCGATGGACGACTGGGACGTGTTCGCGGGCGAGCGCATGCCGGGCGACTGGGACGTGCCCCGCTCGCTCCGCGCCCGCCCCCTGCTCGACGAGGGCAACCCGGTGCTCCAGATCGGGGGCCGCAGCTGGGACGACATCCTCGCCGGGCGAAGCGGGAACTTCCGCTCGCAGGTGCGCCGGCGCGAGCGCAAGATGGACCGCGAGTTCGGCCTGCGCTTCCGGCTCACGAGCTCGCCCGACGAGGTGGGCCGCGACATGGACGTGCTCTTCGCGCTCCACTCGGCGCGCTGGGGCGCCGAGAGCACGCGATTCTCCGCCTCGCGGCCCTTTCACCGCAGCTTCGCCGCCGAGGCCCTGGAGCGCGGATGGCTGCGCCTGTGGATCGCCGAGGCCGGCGGGCGCCCGGCCGCCGCGTGGTACGGCTTCCGTTACGCCGGCGTGGAGTCCTTCTACCAGTCGGGACGCGACCCCGCATTCGACCCCTGGTCGATCGGGTTCGTGCTCCTGAACCACTCGATTCGCGCCGCCGCCGAGGACGGCATGTCCGAGTACCGGTTCCTGCGCGGAGGCGAGAGCTACAAGGATCGCTTCACCGACGTCGACCGGCGGATGGTGACGGTGGCCCGCGGGCGAACTCCCGCCGGGCGCGCGGCCGTGGAGACGGCGTTCAGCCTGCGCCGGCGTGTGCGAGGACGCCGGCTCCTCGGCGGCCTCGTCTACTGACCGGATCGCCCCCCTTACGCAAGAACGCCCCCGCGGTGCGGGGGCGTTCAAGTGCTCAAGCTGTATCGGTGGTGGGCCCTCTAGGCCGCGGTGCCACCGGCGCTGGACATACGGCGCACGAGGAAGCCGCCGCCGATCAGTGCCACTCCGGCGAGCAGCATCACGCCCACCTCGAGTCCGGTGAAGGGAAGGCTGCCGCCGGTATCGGTGGCCACGGCGCCCGCGGCACCGTTGTCCCCCCCGCCTCCACCACTCTGCTGAAGGCCGCCGACCTGCTCCTGCCCCTGGCCTCCGCCATAGGCATCCTCGGTCGGGCTCTGCGCAAACGCCGCGCCTGCAACCGAAAGCAGCGCAAGCGAAGCAACTACTGCAACGGTCGCTATGAGTTTCATGCTTCTCCTAAACATTGTGTGTACTCCTGCCGACATCCACCATAGGACAGGTTTTCTCTCTACGCCAGCAGTTCGTTTACGCAAATCGGCAGTAGCATCGACCCCACCGAGAGCACCTCGGTTTCGGCTCCGCTCCCTCCAAAACTTCCCTCCCCTTGCCGCCAGAACCACAGACATCGCTTCTCTCGCCGGCCGCCGGTGAGGGCGCCCTCGGGCCGTACTTTCGCGCCGTTCGCGCACACCGGCTGGTCTTCGTGGCGGTGGTCCTTGCCGCTCTCCTGGGCAGCCTGGCCTGGCTCGCGGTGCGCACCCCTCAGTACGAGACGAGCTCGCAACTGCTGCTCAACCCCCTCCCGCAGGACGACGCCCAGTTCCTGGGCTTCGACCTCCTGAGGGACTCCGGCGACCCCACCCGAACGGCGCAGACGGCGGCCACGCTGGTCGAGTCGCGCCGGGCGGCCGAGCGCACGGCCGTGGCGCTGGGCGACGACTGGACCCCCACCAGGGTGCTCAACTCCGTCCGGGTCGAGCCCGAGGGCGAGAGCAACATCGTCGCCGTCACCGCCGTGGCGGACTCCGCCGCCCTGGCCGCGCGCATCGCCAACGAGTTCGCCGACGCGGCCATCGCCGAGCGCAAGCAGGCGCTGGGGCGCCAGATCGACACCGAGATCGCTCGCCTGGAGGCCGCGGATCCCGCGGCGCCGACCACCCCGGGAGAGGACGCGATCGACAACGCGGCCCGCATCACCCAACTTCAGGCGCTCAAGCAGCAGGGCGACCCGACGCTCACCGCTTCACAGGCTGCGGTGCCCCCCGACTCCAGCACCTCGGCCGGCCCGATCCTGGTGATCGCCCTCGCCCTCATCGCGGGCCTCGCGCTCGGCGTCGGTGCCGCCGTGCTGCTCGAGATCACCGGGCGCCGCCTGCGCGACGAGGAGGAGGCCATGAGCCTCTTCCCACTGCCCGTGCTGGCGCGAGTGCCCGAGCTGTCGCGCCGCTTTCGGCCCGAGCGCCAGCCCGGCGAGCCGTGGATGATGGCCCCGTCGGTGCGCGAGGCCTTCCGCACGCTCTTCGTCCAGCTGGAGCGCGACGAGAACAGCCGCGTGATCATGTTCACGAGCGCGTCGACCGGCGACGGCAAGACCACGTCCGCCGTCAACCTGGCGGCGACCATCGCCGCGGCCGGCCACCGCACGATCCTGATGGACCTGGACCTGCGCAAGCCGGACGTCGCCCGGATGCTCAACGTCGACCACGACCTTCCGCTGCTCTCGCTGCTCGGTCCGGCCGCCTCGCTCTACGACCTGCTGGTCGACGTTCAGGGCGTCCCCAACCTCAGCCTGCTCGCGACGGGCACCATGACCGGTCACGACTACGGCGTGCTCGAGGTGCTCGGCGCGCGGCTGCCGGACCTGATCGACCAGGCGCGCCGCGAGGCGGACTACGTGGTGATCGACACCGCGCCGCTCGGCGAGGTCAGCGATGCCCTGCGCTTCTCCAAGGAGGCGGACGAGATCGTGGTGGTCACCCGGCCGGGAAGCACCAACCGCACCAACTTCCGCGTCATGCGCGACCTCCTGGCCGGCGCCGACGAGAAGCCGCGTGGCTTCCTCGTCCTCGGCGACAGCAGCGGAGGCACCAACCGTTACCACGCCTACGGAACAGAGCGCGGCCGCAACCGGTTGTTCGCCTCGGCCGAATAGGAGGGATGCAGCCTTGAACGGCCAGAAAGCGCTCGTGACCGGAGCCGGCGGATTCATCGGCGGCCGCCTGTGCGTGAGCCTCCTCGAAGCGGGTTACGACGTGCGCGCGTTCGTGCGCTACAACTCGCGCGCCGACCACGGCACGCTCGACTGGATCGATCCCGAGCTCGCCGCGGACATCCAGATCGTGGCCGGCGACCTGCGCGACCCCGAGTCGGTGAATCGCGCATGCGAGGGGATCGAGGTGATCTTCCACCTCGGAGCCCAGATCGCGATCCCCTACTCCTACGTAAACCCGCGGGACTTCTTCGAGACGAACGTGATCGGCTCGCTGAACGTGGCCCAGGCCGCCCTGGCGTCCGAGGCCCAGCGCGTGATTCACGTGTCCACGAGCGAGGTCTACGGATCGGCGCAGACCGTGCCCATCACCGAAACCCATCCGATCGAGGCTCAATCGCCCTACGCGGCGAGCAAGGTGGCGGCCGACAAGCTGATGGACAGCTTCCACCGCTCGTTCGAGCTTCCGATGACGGTGGTGCGCCCGTTCAACACCTACGGCCCCTTTCAGTCCTCCCGGGCCATCGTGCCCACGATCATCACCCAGGCGTTGGTGGGCGACAGCCTCCGCCTGGGCTCGCTGCACCCGCGTCGCGACCTCACCTACGTGGGGGACACGGCGCGCGGCTTCATGGCCGCCGCGGCGTCCCCCGAGGCGATCGGGCGCACCCTCCAGCTGGGCACGGGCACCGACGTGTCGATCGGCGAGCTGGTGGAGATCGTGGGAGAGCTGCTCGGCAAGGAGCTCTCGGTCGAGCTCGACGACGAGCGAGTGCGCCCGCCGGCCAGCGAGGTTCAGCGGCTGATCTCGAGCCCGGCGCTGGCCGCCGAGCTCACCGGCTGGAGGCCGGAGGTCGACCTGAGGGAGGGCCTTCTCGAGACGATCGAATGGATCGAGAAGAACATGACCGTGTTCCGGCGCGTCGGCGAGTACGTGCGGTGACGTGTTCTTCGGATGTTCACGGCATCGACTGGCGAGAAGCCGGGACCCGTTCTATATTGGCCTCGGGCCCACGGGGGGGCCGACAAGCACGGCGGCGCGCGAAGTTCTTTGCAGGAGCCTTCGCGCGGACCGAGACCATCCGGAGGCCACGCGTGCCTCCTCCATCGGCGAATTGACCGCGCCCTCAGGTAATGACGACACCATCCCTCATGTCACGGACGACCGAGATAGACCAAGACGATCACCTGGCAGCCGACCAGGAGGTGCCGACCACGACGCCTGCGCCCCAAGGAGGCGCGGCGGCGGTCGAGCTCCCGGGCCACCTGCGGGTCACGCTCGACCTCATGCGCGTCAGGCGCGGCATCGACGCCGCGCTGACACGGGCCTTCGACTTCACGGTCGCGCTCATCCTCCTGATACTGCTGGCGCCGGTGATCGTGGCCGCCGCGGTGATCGTCCGGCTGGACTCACCGGGCCCGGCGTTCTTTCGCACCCGGCGCGCCGGCTTCAGGGGCACGACGCTGCGCATGCTCAAGTTCCGCAAGATGCACGACGGCGCAACCGGCCTGGCTCTGACCACCGACGACGACCACCGCTTCACCCGTGTCGGCATCTGGCTGGCGAAGACCAAGATCGACGAGATCCCTCAGCTCTGGCACGTGCTGCGCGGCCAGATGAGCCTCGTCGGGCCGCGCCCCGAGGATCCGCGTTTCGTGGCCGCCCATGCCGAGGACTTCGAGCACATCCTGGCCGTCCGTCCGGGAGTGACCGGCTACTCGCAGGTGGCCTTCGCGGAGGAGAGCCGCATCCTCGACGACGAGGATCCCGTGGCCCACTACGTCGACCGGCTGCTGCCCCAGAAGCTCGCACTCGACCGCCTCTACGCCGACCACCGCTCACTGCTGGTCGATCTGAAGGTTCTGTTCTGGACCACGGCGGCCGTGATCCTGCGCAGGCAGGTGGCGGTGCACCGCGAGAGCGGCAAGATGAATCTCAGGCAACGTTAGGCAAGGAGGGGTCTCCATGGCCAAGAAGGCGGTAATACTCGCGGGTGGCAAGGGCTCCCGGCTCGGCCCGTACACCACCGTGCTGCCCAAGCCGCTGTTGCCGATCGGCGACCGCGCCATCCTCGACGTGGTGGTGCGCCAGCTGCGTTCCTTCGGGTTCACGGAGCTGGTGTTCGCCGTGGGCTACCTCGCCCATCTGATCCAGGCCGTGTTCGGCGACGGCACGGCCCACGGGGTCAACATCAGCTACCACCACGAGAGCGAGCCGCGCGGCACCGCCGGCCCGCTGGCCACCATCGACGGCCTCGACGACACGTTCCTGCTGATGAACGGCGACGTGCTCACCACCCTCGACTACGAGGCGCTCTTCCACTCCCACCGGGCGGGAGGCAACGCGCTCACCATCGCCACGCACCGGCGGGTGATCAAGACCGAGTACGGCGTGATCCGCACCGTCGGCGCCGCCGACGAGAACGGCATCGAGTCGGTCACCGCCTACGAGGAGAAGCCGGAGATCCCCTACGTGGTCAGCATGGGCTGCTACGTGGCCGAGCCCGAGATGCTGCGCCACATTCCAGCCGACAAGCACTTCGACATCCCCGACGTGGTCCGCGCCCTGATCGCGGCCGACGTGCCGGTGGGGTCCTTCCTCTTCGAGGGGTTCTGGCTCGACATCGGGCGTCACGAGGACTACGAGCGCGCGATCGTCGAGTACGAGGAGATGCGCACGCTGCTGGTCGGCGACGACGACTCGGCCGAGGTCCATCCGCTGCGCCCGCCCGCCGGGGGCGAGGTCGTGCAGCCCGCCCGAACCGCCTGAGCCTAGGCCGGCGTCAGGCCGTGCGGGCGCCCGCCGGCGCGGCAAGCTCGCGCAGGCCCTCGCGCACGGCCTCGATAACGCGGGCCTGATCCTCGGCCGAGAGGTGCGGGTAGAGCGGCAGCGTCACCTCGCTGCGCGCCACCCGCTCGCTGCGCGGCAGGTCGGCGTTCAGATCCCGAAACGCGCTGAACTCGTGCAGCGCGGGGTACAGCAGGCTCGTCTGGACGCCCCACCGGCTGAGCATTAGCCGGCGCAGCGGCTCCTGGAGGTCCGGGTCGCTCGAGCAGCACCGGCATCACGTAGCAGGAGGAACGGTCCACGTCCTCGTCGCGGTAGGGCAGCGCGAGCCCCGGCACGTCGCGCAGGCTCTCGCGGTAGCGGTGCACGAGCGCGCGGCGCGCCGCGATGTCCGCCTCCAGCCCGGGCAGGCGCGCGGAGAGCAGGGCGGCCCGCGGCTCGTCGATGCGGTAGTTGTAGCCCAGGTCGACCACGTCGTAGGACATGGCGTGGCCGCGGTGGCGATCCCAGGTGCCGGAGGTCAGGCCGTGCGAGCGCAGCCGGCGGGCGAGCGCGGCCACCTCGTCGTCGTTGGTCGCGAGCAATCCACCCTCTCCACACGAGAGCACCTTGTTCGAGAAGAAGCTGAACGCGCCGGCCAGGCCGAGGCCGCCCAGCTTGGGGCCCCCGTCGACCGCCGTGGCGCTGGGACAGTGGGCCGCGTCCTCGATGAGGGCGAGGCCGTGGGCCGCGCACAGATCGAGCAGCTCGGCGACCGGCCCGGCGTAGCCGCCGTAGTGGACCACGCACACGGCCCGCGTGCGCGCGGTGATCCGGCGCTCGACGTCCTCGGGATCGAGGGCCAGGTGCTCGGGCGCGGCCACGTCGGCGAGCACCGGGGTGGCACCGCAGTAGCGCGCGGCGTTGGCCGTGGCGACGAAGGTGATGCCCGGCACGATGATCTCGTCGCCCGGCCCCAGGCCGGCGGCCCGGTAGGCGAGGTGCAGCGCCGCGGTCCCGCTGGACAGGGCCACCGTGTGCGCCACGCCGAGGTGGGCCGCGAACTCACGCTCGAACTGCTCGGTATGCGGGCCCATCGTGAGCCACCCCGAGCGCAGCGTGTCCGCCACGGCGGCGATCTCGTCCTCGGAGAGCACGACATCGAAAAGTGGAACAGCGGGCGTGCTCACGCCCACCCAGATTAGCCTGCGTTGGCGTTCTTGGCGCGGGTTGGCCTCAGCGCCGCGGCACCAGCACGGCCCGCTTGAACTGCGCCACGAGCACCCCGTCCTGGTTGAACACCCGCGTCTGGACTCTGACCACGCCGCGGTCGGGCTTCGACTGCGATGGCTTCAGCTCGAGCACCTCGCTCTCACAGAACAGCGTGTCGCCGTGGAACACCGGCGAGGGGTGCGAGAGCTCCTCGGTGGCGAGGTTGGCGATCGCCTTGCCCGACACGTCGGCCACCGACATGCCCAGGGCCAGCGAGTAGACCAGCGGGCCGACCACGACGTTGCGGCCCTGCTGAGACTGGGCGGCGTACACGTCGTTGATGTGCAGCGGGTGGTGGTTCATCGTCAACAGGCAGAAGAGGTGGTCGTCGGCCTCGGTGACGGTCTTGGCGGGCCAATGCTGGTAAACGGCGCCCTCCTCGAAGTCCTCCAGGTAGCGCCCGTAGGGCCGCCCTCCCGAGGCTTCGCGCGCGGCCTGGCCGGTCTCGAACTTGGTTTCGGTTTCGCTCATCAGAGCGAACGATCCTACGCAATCAGGCGGGCCACACCGGAGAGCTGCCGCAGCAGCCGTACCGCCGGCTCCACCTTGATCCGAAAGCGCCTCTCGCCGTCGCTGTAGTAGACGCCGACCCGCGGCTCGGAGAGAGGGCCGTTTCGCTTCAACCTCCCCGGGAGGCCGCAACCCGCGGTGTAGCCGCAGCGCTGCGCCGCCTCCATCACACGGGCGTCGTGCTCGCCGTAGGGATAGGCGATGGATGTGCAGGGCCGGCCGAGCCGCTCGGTCAACACCGCCTTCGAGCGCCGCAGCTCGTCGTCGAGCACGGCATCCGTCACCTCCGGGAGATGCGGGTGCGAGCAGGTGTGCGAGCCGATCTCCCAGCCCCGGTCGGCCAGCCAGGCGATCTCGTCCCAGTCGAGGGGGATGTTCTCGTTGCGGTGGGGCCCCTCCAGCCAGTGGTCGATGCCGTCCCAGCTCATCGGCTGAGGCGCCCGCGACGGCCAGTCGGTGGGGACGAAGACGGTGCCAACCATCCCCAGCGCGTTCAGTATGGGATAGGCGATCTCGAGCACGGAGCGAAAGGCGTCGTCGAAGGTCACCGCGACCGTCCTGGCGCGGGGCCGGACCACGGCGTCGGTGAAGGTCACCGACGACAGCCCGCGCGCGGTCAGGGTGCGCATCTGGTGCTCCAAGGCCGCCGGGGTCGCCGACAGCGAGGCCTCCCAGCGCTCGCTCACGGCGTGGTAACACAGGACGAGCGGACGCATTCTGAGAATCGATCCTCTCACAAGATAGTCTCGCGCGCCCCATGCGAAACCCAAGAAATTTCTTCGCACCGCTCGCGGTCGACGCCCCCGAGCCGCTGCGCGAGATTCCGTTCCGCCCCTCCCGGATGATCCACTTCCTCGACTTCTCCAACGAGAAGATGGTGGCCAAGGCGCCCGACATCGCACCCAAGGTCGACATCCTGCTCGGCAACCTCGAGGACGCCGTCCCCGTCGACCGCAAGGAGGCCGCGCGCGAGGGCCTGATCACGGTCGGGCGCGAGATGGACCTCGGCGAAACCGCTCTGTGGACGCGCATCAACGCGCTCGAGAGCCCCTGGATGCTCGACGACCTCATGCGCATCGTCGGCGAGATCGGCGACCGGCTCGAGGTGGTGATGGTGCCCAAGGTCGAGGGGCCCTGGGACATCCACTACATCGACCGCCTGCTGGCCCAGCTCGAGGCCCGTGCCGGCCTGGAGCGGCCGATCCTCGTCCACGCGATCCTGGAGACCGCCCAGGGCGTGACCAACCTCGAGGACATCGCCACGGCGAGCCCCCGCATGCAGGGAATGAGCTTCGGTCCGGCGGACCTGGCCGCGAACCGGCGAATGAAGACCACGCGCGTGGGCGGCGGGCATCCCGGTTACCGCGTGATCGAGGACCCGTCCGCCGAGGACCCCGAGGCCCCGCGTGCCACCGCCCAGCAGGATCCGTGGCACTACTCGATCGCGCGCATGGTCGACGCCTGCGCCGCGGCGGGCATCCTGCCCTTCTACGGCCCCTACGGCGACATCGGCGACACGCAGGGCTGCGAGGCCCAGTTCCGCGCCGCCTTCCTCCTCGGCTGCGTCGGGGCGTGGTCGCTGCACCCCGTTCAGATCGACATCGCCAAGAAGGTCTTCTCGCCCGATCCCGACGAGGTCCGCTTCGCCCGCAAGGTGATCGAGGCCATACCCGACGGCCGCGGCGTGCACATGATCGACGGCAAGATGCAGGACGACGCCACCTGGAAGCAGTGCAAGGTCATGGTCGACCTCGCCGAGATGCTGGCGCGCAAGGACCCGGAGCTGGCGGAGCTGTACGAGGTCGAAGCCGCCAATGCTTAGGGGAGCTTGAAAAAAGCGGGCCATACTGGTCCCCATGCGACGATTCCTCATCTTCGCCGCTGCCGCCGGGGCGCTCTTCGTCCTCGCGGCCGGCGCCGCATACTGGTTCTTCGTCCGCGAGACGGACGTGACGAGCGCCGGGTCCACCCGGCTCGTGAAGGTGGCCGACCTCGAGTCCCCCACCTTCCTCACCGCCCCCGAGGGCGACGATCGCCAGTTCGTGACCGAGCGCGCCGGCCAGATCCGCATCATGGACGGGGGGCGCGTGCTCGAGCAGCCGTTCCTCGACATAGGCAGCGACGTGCTCACTGAGGGGGAGGGCGGGCTCCTGTCGGTAGCCTTCGCGCCCGACTACGACAGCTCGGGGCAGTTCTACGTCTACTACGTGGACAAGTCGGGCACGATCCGCATCGACGGCTTCCGCCGCTCCGACGACGACCCCAACCGGGCCGATCCCGACTCGCGCACCGAGGTCCTTCAGGTGCCCCACAACCGCGACAACCACAAGGGCGGCCAGCTCCAGTTCGGGCCCGACGGCTACCTCTACGCAGGTTTCGGCGACGGCGGCGGGCAGGGTGACCCCGACCGCAACGGCCAGGACCTGAGCCAGCTGCTGGGCAAGCTGATTCGCATCGACCCGCGCCCCGACGGGGGTTATGACGTGCCCGAGGACAACCCGTTCGTCGACCAGGAGGGGGCGCGCCCGGAGATCTTCTCCTACGGGCTGCGCAACCCGTGGCGCTTCTCCTTCGACCGTGAGACCGGTGACCTGGTGATCGCCGACGTCGGCCAGAACGAGGTCGAGGAAGTCGACTTCGTCGCCTCCGAGGGGGACGCCCCGGCGGGCGGACAGAACTTCGGCTGGAGCGGGTTCGAGGGCAACAGCCGCTTCAACCGCGACCAGGAGGCGCCGGAGCACGCGCGTCCCGAGCTCGAGGAGGTTCGCGACGACGGCTACTGCTCGATCATCGGGGGCTACGTGATCCGCGACGAATCGCTCGGATCCGCCTGGGACGGCAGCTACATCTACGGAGACCTCTGCGAGTCGGAGCTGCAGCGCGCCCAGCTGGCGGAGGGCGAGTCGACGGCCGAGGGCTCGGGGGTGGCGGTGACCCAGCTCGTGTCGTTCGGCGAGGACGCCCAGGGCCGCATCTACGCGCTGTCGCTCAACGGCCCGGTCTATCGCCTGGAGCGCGACGAGGCCTGAGCACGCGGCGGCGCGCTAGCGAAAGCGCCAGCGCGAGCGCTCTTCGGGCGCGGGCGGCGGTGGGACCGCGGTCGCGTCGGCGGCCTGGAGCTGGTTCCAGGTCAGGTTGAGCTGGTGCTTGACCTCGTCCGCCCGGCGCTTTGCGTCCTCGAGCTCGGCCTCCAGCGCGGCGGTCTTCTTTCGCTCTCGTCCCAGCTCCTGCTCGGCTTCGAGGCGCGCGGCGTCGCTGGCCCGGACGAGCCCTTCGCTGTCGCTCTTCTTCCCGCTTTCTGCCGCCAACTGGGCGGCCAGGGCGTCGCGCTCGGCGGTGGTGGTCTCCAGCGTGATTCGCGTGCGCATGAGCTGCTCGGTCAGCCGGCCCACCTGAGTGAGCAGCTCGGTGGCGTCCACCGTGACGGTGGGCGAGACCTCTCCCACGCCCTCGGCGCGCTCGAAGCGGCGAGGCGCGGTCTTCTCCTCGGCCTTGGCCGCACCCTTGGCCCGGCTCGGACGGGGCTTGGCCGGAGCGCGCCGCCGCGGCTTGGAGGCCGGCTTGCCGGGCGCTTTCTTCTGCGCCTTGGGAACGGCTTCGGCGACCGGTTTCGGCTTCGGCGAGCGGTTCGGCTTCGGCGGGCGTCGGCGTGTCGGTCTCGGCGGAGGTGCTCTCGGCCATGCGCCTACTGTAGCCGCGGGGTCGGGGCGGCCAGTGGATAGGGTTCCCGGCCCTCATGCGCTTCTTCGAGTACGAGGCTCGCGAAGTGGTCCGGCGCGCCGGCATCCCGGTGACCGACTTCGGCGTGGCCCACAATGCCGAGCAGGCACGCGAGATCGCCGAGCGCATCGGCGGGCCGACCGTGATCAAGTCGCAGGTCCTCACCGGCGGGCGCATGAAGGCCGGCGGGGTCAAGTTCGCCGACACGCCCGACGAGGCGGCGGCCCACGCCGAGGCCATCCTGGAGCTCGAGATCGGCGGCCACATGCCGCGCGGCGTGCTCGTGGACCCCAAGGCCGAGGTCGCGCAGGAGTACTACGCCGGGGTGGTGTGGGACGGGCTGCGCAAGCGCCCGGTGATGATCTTCTCGCCGGTGGGCGGCATCGACATCGAGCAGGTGGCCGAGGAGCAGCCGGACAAGGTGGGGCGCCGCCACTTCTCGACGCTGCGGCCCTTCAGCGACTTCATGGCCAAGGAGACGATCGCCTCCACCGGAGTCACCGGACGTGCGCTCACCCGCATCACCCCCATCCTCGGCCGGCTCGCGCAGCTCTTCCTCGAGCGCGACATGACGCTGGCCGAGATCAACCCGCTGGGCCAGCTCGCCGACGGCTCCTTCGTGGCCCTCGACGCGCACATGGACATGGAGAACGAGGCGCGCCCGCGGCAGAAGAAGCTGCTCGACGACCTCGGCATCGGCGACGAGGAGACCCGCCAGGCACGTGAGCCCACACCCTTCGAGCTGGCCGGCGAAGAGGTCGACGGCATGGACCACCGCGGCGTGGCCGGCAACGTGACGGAGTTCGACGGCAACCTCGGGCTGGTGATCGGCGCCGGCGGCGGCTCGCTGACCCTCTTCGACGCCGTGCGGGCTCACGGCGGCAAGCCGGCCAACTACTGCGAGATCGGCGGCAACCCCTCGGTGCGCAAGGCCGCCGGCCTGGCCAAGCTGGTGCTGCAGAAGCCGGGCGTGGACAAGATCGCGGTGATGATGTCGATCGTGTCCAACACGCGGGTGGACATCGTCGCGCGCGGGGTGATCAAGGCCTGCCTGGAGCTCGGCTTCGACCCGGCCGAGAAGATCGCCATCTTCCGCATCCCGGGGGCCTGGGAGGAGGAGGGCTTCAAGATCCTCGAGGGGCACGGCGTCGAGTACTGCGACCGCTCGGTGTCGATGCACGAGGCGGCGCGACGGGCGGTGGAGAAGATCCAGGGCACGGCCAACGGCGGCGCCGACCCCGCGTCGATGCGCCAGACGCCCGCCGAGATCGGTGGAGAGACCGACGCATGAGCGTCCTGATCGATCGCGACACCACGTTCATCGTGCAGGGCATCACCGGGCGCGAGGCGGTCAACCTCACGCGCGAGTGCCTCGACTACGGCGCCGGCGCCAGGGTGGTGGGCGGCGTGACCCCGGGCCGCAAGGGCCGCGAGGTGCACGGCGTGCCGGTGTTCGACACCGTGGCCCAGGCCGTCGAGCACCACGGCGGCCCGATCCAGGGCTCGGTGGTCACGGTACCTCCCGCGTTCACCAAGGACGCGGTGTTCGAGGCCATCGAGAACGGCATCGAGCTGGTGGTGATCGTGACCGAGCGCATCCCGCGCCGCGACGTGGCGCAGATGGTCGAGCTCGCGGCCCTGCACGGGGCGCGGATCATCGGCCCCAACTGCCTGGGGATCATCGTGCCCGGCGAGATCAAGATGGGCGGCATCGGCGGCCCGGCCAAGGACGCCGCCAAGGCCTACTCGACGGGTCCGGTGGGCGTGATCTCGCGCTCGGGCGGAATGACCACCGAGATGTCGTCCACGCTCACCGCCGCCGGGCTCGGGCAGTCCACGGCGGTCTCGATCGGGGGCGACGCGATCATCGGCTCGTCCTACGCGGAGCTGATGCCCCTGTTCGAGGCCGACGAGCGGACCGAGGCGATCGTGATCTACACCGAGCCCGGCGGGCGCATGGAGGCCGAGCTGGCCGAATGGGTGCGCGAGCACGAATCGCGCCTGCCCATCGTCGCCTTCATGGCCGGGCGCTTCATGGACGAGATGCCGGGGATGAGCTTCGGCCACGCGGGCACCATCGTGGAGGGCAAGGAGGACACCGCGGCGGAGAAGATCGAGCGACTCGGCGCGGCGGGAATCACGGTGGCCGAGGAGATCTCCCAGATCCCCGGTCTGGTCAAGGAGCGCCTTGGGGTGACGGCATGAGCGCCGGGCACGGCATCTTCATTCGCGTCGAGGTCGAGGCCGGCGCCCGCGGCGACCCCGAGCTGGCCAGGAAGCTGGCCGAGGCCTGCCCGGTCGACATCTTCGCGGCCCGAAGCGACGGCGTGGACATCGTCGAGGAGAACCTCGACGAGTGCGTGCTGTGCGGCCTTTGCCTCGACGCCGCGCCGCCCGGCGCCGTGCGGGTGGTCAAGCTCTATGACAACGAGGCCGTGCTCGAGCGCGGCTAGCGGCGCGCCAGCTGGCGCTGGATCACGTTGCCCAGCAGCTTCGTCACCGCCGGGTCCCCGGTCACTCGCACGTGGCCATGCTCGTAGGCGTCCACCCAGTGGGTCAGGCGGCCGTCCTCAGCCAACTCGTTGAAATGAGGGCGGGACACCGACACGTCGATGCGGGCGTCGCCGGCGGGGTCGCGCGTGACCTGCGGGCCCGGCACCTCGACGCGCCAGATGGGCACGTCGCCGCCGCCGCGGGCGCGTAGCTCGAGCCGCATCACGAGCTTGAGCTGCTTGAGGGCGGGCACCTCTTCACCCAGGCCCTCGACCGCGCGCCGGATCAGCGTCTTCGTGTCGGCCGCGCTCACCGGGTCTAGGCCTTGTTGCGGGCCAGCAGCTTCTTGCCGATCACCATGCGCTGGATCTCCGAGGTGCCCTCGCCGATCAGCAGCAGCGGCGCGTCGCGGTAGAGGCGTTCGATCTCGTACTCCTTGGAGTAGCCGTAGCCGCCGTGGATGCGGAACGAGTCCTCCACCACCTCCTTGCCGGCCTCCGAGGCGAACAGCTTGGCCATTCCCGCCTCGAGGTCGGAGCGCTCGCCCGCGTCCTTGAGGCGGGCCGCCTTGAGGGTGAGCAGGCGCGCGGCCTCGGTCTTGGTGGCCATGTCGGCCAGCTTGAACTGGATGGCCTGGTGCTGGGCGATCGGCTTGCCGAAGCTCTTTCGCTCCTGGGAGTAGCGCAGCGCCAGCTCGAGCGCGCGCTGGGCGATGCCCACCCCGCGGGCGGCGACGTTCACCCGCCCCACCTCGAGCGCGTCCATCATCTGGCCGAAGCCCTTGTGCAGGCCGCCCTCCTCGCCGCCGAGGATGCGGTCCGGCGCGCACACGTATCCGTCATAGACGAGCTCGGTCGACTCCACGCCCTTGTAGCCCATCTTCTTGATCAGCGGCGGCACGGTCAGGCCCTTGTACTCCGTCTCGCCGGGCGGCTTCTCGGTGATGAAGCAGGTCATGCCCCGGTGCGGCGGATCGGCCTTGGTGTTGGTCTTCATGAGCACGAACACCAGGGCCGCCCGCAGGCCGTTGGTCACCCACATCTTCTGCCCGTTGAGCTGCCAGTAGCCGTCGTCGGTCTTCTTGGCCACCGACTTGATGCCCTGCACGTCCGAGCCGACCTCGGGCTCGGACAGCGAGAAGGCCGCTCGGATCTCGCCCGTGGACATGCGGGGCAGGAACTCCTGCTTCTGCTCGTCGGTGCCGAACTTCATCAGCAGGTAGGAGCCGATGAAGTGCGTGTTGACGATGCCCGAGATCGAGATCCAGCCCCGCGACAGCTCTTCCACGATCATCGCGTAGGTGGTGAGGTCGAGCCCCATCCCGCCGTACTCCTCGGGGATCGTGACCCCGAACAGCCCGAGCTCCTTCATCTGCTCGACCACGTCCTCGGGGAACTTGTCCTCGTGGTCGTGCTCCTCGGCGATGGGCAGGACCTCGTTGTCGACGAACTGGCGCACCATCTCGGTGATGGCCTTCTGCTCGTCGGTCTTGTCGATGTAGGGGGTCGCGACGGCCATGGCCTGAGAATACTGCGGCGGCTGAGGCGAGATACGCCTAGTAGCCGACGGGGTGGCGCGCCACGAACGCGCTCGACTTGCGCAGCGTCTTGCTCCAGCGCGGGCCGCTGCGGGGGCCCGGGGCGTCGGCGTCGCGCATCGAGGTGTCGAAGCGCAGGCCGGCGATGACCACGTAGGCGTGCCCGCCGTGGGCGTAGACGGTGATCCAGTCGCCGGTGCCCTCCTCGCCCCAGTCCATCAGGGCGCCCGAGGGCAGCGGGGAGCGCAGGAAGCGCCCGCCGTAGAGGGCGTAGGACACGGCGCCCGAGCAGTCGTAGCCGCGGTCGAGGCGGGAGGTCGAGTAGGGCTTGTGACCGCCGCCGTAGATGTAGGGCTTCTCGACCAGCCGGTTGGCGGCCTCGATCACGCGCTGGACGCGCGGCGGCGCCGACAGCGGAGCGATCACCCGGCCATTGACCAGGGTCGCCTCCTCAGGCGGCGGAGGCGGCGGCTCGAAGGTTGCGCCGCCCGAACCGTCGGCGGCGGCAGCGCTGCCGGCGAAGGCGAGCACGAGCAGGCACGCGCACAGGCATGCAGAAAACAGAGTCTTGTAGGGGCGCAACAGCATTCTCTTTCGTACGCCTGCGGGGTTAGCTGTCGGGCTCGCGCTGAAAGAGCTTGCGCGCCTCCTCTATCGAGGAAGTTCGCCCCAGTGGCCTGGACAGACCACCCTTGGTTCCCCCGCTCCGCGCTAACGCGGACTCGGCGTGGCGGCGAATCTAACAGATGTTTCGGCGTTGTTGCCCGCAGCCCGGCCGCGGACCTCTCCAGTTTCCATAATCGCGCCCGGATTCCTTCCCCGCTCTCCCCGCTCCAGGCGCAGCAGCGCCCAGGCCACAAGCGCAAGGAGCGCGGCGGCGAGCGCCGCGACGGTCAGGTAGGCGAGCGCGCTGAGCCAGCCGGCCACCCCGCTCTTGCGCTCGCGCTGGAGGATCTCGCGGTCGGGCACGAAGGCGCGCGTGAACTCCCGCGGCGCCGGTACGGCCGGCGCCGGGATGGCGCGGTCCTCGGGCAGATGCACGGGAACTCCGGCCAGCGAGCTGCCCACGTGCGCGCGCACCAGTGTCTTCCACGCGCCGGCCACCGGTACCGGCCCGCTCGTGCGGTACTCGCCCGGGGCCACTGCGCTCGAGCTCGCGAATGACGCTGCCCCCGCCCTGCCAGGAGGTGAGGTTGAGGAAGTGGGCGCCCTCGGCGCTGCCCGGAGGGCTGATGCGCACGGACGCGCCGCCGTCCGGGCCGAGGGTCACGCGCGCCGTCCGTGGGCCCTCGGAAGAGGTCGGCAGCCCCCATCCGATCACCGCCACGCAGAGCGCCAGGCCGGCCAGGGCGGCTCGGTTCTCGAGACGTGTCGTGCCCGCGGTCCGGCCGGTCAGGGCCGCGCCCACGAAGCCGCCGACCGCGCCTGCTCCGACCGCGGTGAAAAGGCCGGCCACGGCGGCCTCGGGCCAGAGCGACGCGCCCCACGGGATGGGCATCCATACGTTGCTCCAGCCCCACTCCACGGCCAGGCCGACCGTGCCGATGAGGACGCCGGCGAGCGCGCCGAGCGCCACGGGGGAGCGTGGGCGCGAGCTCAGGAAGACGGCCTCCACCAGCAGCGCCTCGACCAGGTAGAGGGGGAAGTGCGGAGTGGTCTGATCCCACACCTCCCCCACCAGCACGGCGAGCAGGCCACGGATCAGCAGGAAGCCGAGCAGCGCCTGCAGCGCCCCGCCGCGCCCGAGGTAGACACGGGCGGTTACCAACGCGACACCCCGCGGCCAGCATGATCAGCACCGGGTGGAGGACCTGGCGAAACTGGGGCACCCCGAAGTCGAACTCGGCCTGGAAGCTCGAGAGCGCGACGAGGAATCCGCCCGCGAGCAGGCCGCGCCGCACGACGTGGGCCACCTTCGGGCCGGTCGCGCTCGGGATCGCGGCCCAGGGCCGAGACCGCCTCGGCGGTCAGGGCCATTCCCCCCAGCGTGGCCAGCGAGCCGCCGCCGATCAGCATCAGGTGGGTGGGGCCCCAGAGCGTCACGTCCTGCCCGAACAGCCGATGCCAGATGTCGTCGAGCGGGAACCCGGTGAGCGCGAAGGCGCCGCACGCGGTGACGATCACCGCGCCGGCGGGCATCCACCAGCCGTTTCGCAGGTCGACCGCGCTCGCCGTCGGGCCGCTCGCTGGCCAGCGCCATGCTCACCACGCCCGACAGCAGCACGCCGTAGAGCCCGGCCAGGATCAGGTAGTGGGCCGGGTTGGCCAGCGGCCCCGCGTCGCGGCCGTTGTCGATGTGCAGCGAGATGTCCCAGTACATCCCGATCACCGCGGTCAGCAGCGACACGCCGAGCAGCATCGAGGGCAGGGCCGCCCACACCGGCAGCGCGGTGGCGCGCTCGGCGCGCGCGGCCAGGCGCGAGAGCCAGCCGATGCGCCCGCTGCGGTGCCCGGCGATCAGCAGCGCCATGGCCGCGGTCACCACCACCGCCCCCGCCGGTCGCGCCGATGGCCTCGGCCGCCGCCGCACCGCCCGCCGGCTCGTCGCCGGTGGCCTGTGCGAGGAGGGTCAGCGTGTCCATGTGCGAGTCTCCGTGCCGTCCGAGGTCGAACTAACTGAACGGTCAGTCAGTCTACATGGAACGTCGCTCGCGGTGAGCACCACCCCACGCAGGCGCCTCAGCGGCGAGAAGCGCCGCGCCGCGATCCTCGACTCGGCCCTGGCCGTGTTCTCCGGGCGCGGCTACCACGCGTCCTCGATCGACGACATCGCGCGCGACGGCGGCGTGTCCAAGGCGCTCATCTACGAGCACTTCGACTCCAAGCAGGGTCTGTACGCGGAGCTGCTCGAGAACCACACCGGCATCCTGTTCGAGCGCCTTTCCGCGGCCATCGCCTCGGCGGGGCCGGGGAGCGTCGACCGGCTCGCCGCCGGCCTGGACGCCTTCTACGCCTTCGTGGAGGACCACCGGGTGGCCTGGCGGCTGCTCTTTCGCGAGACCACCGATCCCGAGGCGGCGGCCGCGCTCGACCGGGTGGTGGCCCAGGTGACCGCGCTGGTCGCGGCGCTGATCGCCGACGATCCCGGCTCCCGGAGCGGCGAGGAGGACGAGGCCATGCGCGCGAAGGGCATACAGATGCTGGCGCAGATGCTGGTGGGCTCGGTGCAGTCGCTGGCCAACTGGTGGGCCGACCACCAGGAGGTGCCCCGCGAGCGGATCGTCGAGGTGACGATGGACTTCGCCTGGCACGGGCTCGAGCGTCTCGCCGGCGGGGAGCGCTGGCCGGCATGAACTTCGCGCGCGACGTGGTGGACGCCGCCGACCCGGGACGGCGGGCGCTGGTGGCCCTGACCGGCGAGGGCGAGCGCAGCGAGATCAGCTTCGGAGAGGTGGCCGAGCGCTCGGCGCTGCTGGCCGGCGCCCTGGCCCGGCGCGGAGTCGGCGAGGGCGAGGTGGTGATGACCCTCGTGGGCAACCGGCCGGAATGGGTCTACGCGATGGTGGCGTGCTGGCGGCTCGGCGCCGTGGCGCTGCCGTGCAGCGAGCAGCTGCGCCCGGCCGACCTGCGGGTCCGCGGCGAGCTGGTGGGGCCTCGCGCGGTGGTCGCCGGCGAGCGCAACCTCGCGTCGGTGGAGGAGGCCGGCCTGGACGCCGAGGTGGTGGCGCTCGGCGACCAGCGCCTGCTCAGCGAGGCAGAGCCAGCCGCGGCGGTGGAGGTGGAACCCGACAGCCCGGCCCTGATCGTCTTCACGTCGGGCACCGCCGGCACGCCCAAGCCCATCCGCCACGGCGCCCGCTACCTCGAGGGCCAGAGCGTGCAGGCCGAGCACTGGTACGGCGCCCGCGAGGGCGACCTGTGCTGGTGCACGGCGGCCAGCGGCTGGTCGCTCTCGGCGCGCAACGCGTTCGTGGCCGCCTGGCTGCGCGGAGCCGCGGCGCTGCTGCACGACGGTCGCTTCGACCCCGACGAGCGCCTCGACCTGCTCGAGCGCGAGCGCGTCGACGTGCTGTGCATGTCGCCCACCGAGTACCGCGCCATCGCCAAGCGCAGCGAGCTGCGCCCTCTGCCCTCGCTGCGTCACGCGGTGGCCGCCGGTGAGCCGCTCAACCCCGAGGTGGTGCGCGCGTGGCAGGACGACGCCGGGGTGTCCATCCACGACGGCTACGGGCAGACCGAGACCGGGGCGCTGATGGGCATGCCGATCGGCCCGCCGGTGCGCCCGGGCTCGATGGGCCGCCCGCTGCCCGGCTTCGGCGCCCGGATCGACGACGGCGAGCTGGTGATAGACCCTCAGACGGTGCCCACCTTCTTCATCGACGGCCCGCGCGACGAGCCGTGGCGCACGGGCGACCGCGTGACCGAGGACGAGGAGGGCTACTTCTGGTTCGAGGGCCGCACCGACGACGTGATCATCTCCGCCGGCTACCGGATCGGGCCGTTCGAGGTCGAGTCCGCGCTCGTCACCCACCCCGCCGTGGCCGAGGCCGCCGCCGTGGCCGCGCCCGACGACGTCCGCGGCCAGGTGGTGCGCGCCGTCGTGGTCCTGCGTGACGGTCACGAGCCCAGCGACCAGCTGGCGCGCGAGCTGCAGGATCACGCCAAGAGCCAGACCGCCCCCTACAAGTACCCCCGCATCGTCGACTTCACCGCCGAGCTGCCCAAGACGCCCAGCGGCAAGATCAAGCGTGCCGAGCTGAGACGCGGGTAGCTTTCTGGGCATGGCCAACCGCCTCGCCTCGGAGACCTCGCCCTACCTCCTTCAGCACAAGGACAACCCGGTCGACTGGTACCCGTGGGGCGAGGAGGCGCTGGCCCGCTCGCGCGACGAGGACCGGCCGATCCTGCTCTCGATCGGCTACTCGGCCTGCCACTGGTGCCACGTGATGGAGCGCGAGTCCTTCGAGATCGACGAGACCGCGCGCCTGATGAACGAGCACTTCGTATGCGTGAAGCTCGACCGCGAGGAGCGCCCGGACCTCGACTCGATCTACATGGAGGCCTGCCAGGCCATGACCGGCGCGGGAGGCTGGCCGCTCAACGTGTTCCTCACCCCCGAGCAGGTGCCCTTCTACGCCGGCACCTACTTCCCGCCGCAACCGCGCATGGGCATGCCGAGCTGGCGCCAGGTGGTGGAGGCGGTGTCCAACGCGTGGGAGGAGAAGAAGGACGAGATCCGCGCCGGGGGCGCGCGCATCGCCGAGCGCCTGCGCGGCGGCGCCCTGCTGGCCCCGTCGGACGAGCCCATGACCGCCGCGGGCCTCGACGCCGCGGTGGAGAAGCTGGGCTCGACCTACGACTCCGTCAACGGCGGCTTCGGCGGCGCGCCCAAGTTCCCGCCCGCGTCGGTCATCGAGTTCCTCCTGCGCCGCGGGGAGACGCAGATGACGGCGCACACGCTGCGGGCGATGGCCTCGAGGGGGATGTACGACCAGGTGGGCGGAGGCTTCGCGCGCTACTCGGTCGACGCCATCTGGCTGGTGCCCCACTTCGAGAAGATGCTCTACGACAACGCGCTGCTGGCCCGCGCCTACCTGCACGGCTGGCAGGCGCTCGGCGACGAGCTGTTTCGCGACGTCGTCGAGGAGACCCTCGATTGGGCGCTGCGCGAGATGAGGGCGCCCGAAGGCGGCTTCTACTCCGCCCTCGACGCGGACTCCGAGGGCGTGGAGGGCAAGTTCTACGTGTGGTCGGTCGAGGAGATGCGAGCCGCGCTGGAGGGCGGCCCCGAGGCCGGCGAGGCGATCGCCTGGTTCGGGGCCAGCGAGTCCGGGAACTTCGAGGGCCACAACATCCCGGTGCGCGGCCCGGGCCGGCCCGAATCGCTCGCGGAGTGGCGCCGGCGTCTCTACGAGGTGCGGGCGAAGCGCGTCTGGCCCGGGCTCGACGACAAGCGCCTGACCGCCTGGAACGCCCTGATGATCTCCGCGCTGGCCGAGGCCGGCGCCGTGCTCGAGCGCCCCGAATACGTGGAGGCGGCGGCCGCCTGTGCGGAGTTCGTGCTCGGCTCGCTGCGCGACTCCGAGGGGCGGCTGCTGCGCACCTGGAAGGACGGCGAGGCCAAGCTCAACGCCTACCTGGAGGACCACGCCTTCCTGCTCGAGGCGCTGATCACCCTGTACGAGGCCAGCTTCGATCCGCGCTGGTTCGCCGAGGCGCGTGCCCTGGCCGACACCATGATCGAACGCTTCGCCGACGCGGAGAACGGAGGGTTCTTCGAGACCTCGTCCGACCACGAGCAGCTGCTCGCGCGGCGCAAGGACCTCGAGGACCACCCCATCCCCTCGGCCAACTCCAGCGCGGCGTACGGCCTGCTTCGCCTGGCCGCGCTCACCGGCGAAGCGGAGTACGAGCAGCGGGCGGTGGGCGTGCTGCGGTTGCTCCACGAGCTTGCGGCCAAGCACCCGCAGGGCTTCGGACACCTCCTCCAGGCGCTCGACTTCCACCTCTCGCCCGTGCAGGAGGTGGCCCTGGCGGGCGAGGACACCGGCGAGCTGGCCCGCGTGGTGCGGGCCCGCTTTCGCCCCCATCTGGTGCTGGCGGGTGGAGCGCCCGACGGAGTCCCCCTGCTTCAGGACCGCACGCCGGTCGACGGCCGGCCGGCGGCCTACGTGTGTGAGCACTTCGCCTGCCGGGCGCCGGTCACCGATCCCGAGGAGCTCGAACGGCTGCTCTCCTAGCCGCCCTGGCGCTCTTCGCGCCGCCGGTGCCCAGCGCTCACGACCACGCGGTGAACATCGCGTCCTGGGGCCCCCGCCCGGCCGCGAGCGCGGCCGAGCAGCGCGCCCACCGCTACCTGGCCGGGGTCTTTCGCCAGGCGGACCTGTCCGTGACCGTGCAGCGCTTCGCGGTGCCGGGGCGCGGGCGCTCGCGCAACGTGATCGGCGCCTACGACGGTCCGCGTTCGTGCCTGCACATCCTGATGGCGCACACCGACAGCACGCCGGACGGGCCGGGGGCCAACGACAACGCCTCGGGCCTGGGCCTGCTCGCCGCCCTGGCCGGCCGGCTGGCCCGCCACCCCCCGCGCTGCGACGTGTGGCTGGTGGCCACCGGCGCCGAGGAGCGCGTCTACACCGGCTCGCCCGACCACCTGGGCGCGCTGGCGCTCGCCCGGCGCGTGCGCGAGCGCGATGCACGCCGGCTGCGCTGGGCGTTGTCGCTCGACGAGGTGGGGCGCGACCGGCCCTTCTGGCTGCGCTCGCCCGCCGCCTCGCCCCGCCGCGCGGTCGAGGGCGCGCTGCTGAGAGCGGCCCGGCGGGCGGGCGCGCCCATCAGCTGGGTACGCGACGAGACCACCGGCAACTCCGATCACCGCGAGTTCGAGCTGATGGGCCTGCCCGCCGCGAAGCTGGGCGTGGGCGCGGGCGGGGAGCCCTGTCGCCACAGCGCCTGCGACCGCCCCGCCCGCCTGCGGCCGGAATCGCTGCGCGCAGCGCGCCGGATCGTGGAGTCCGCGCTGGGCGCGCGCCCGGCGGCTACGCGCTAGCGCCCACCCGTTCGCGCTCGCTCTTGGCCAGCGCGGACGGCCACCAGACGCTCGGCCCGATCTTGATGATGAGCGCGGGCACCAGCACGCTGCGCACCAGGAACGTGTCGAGCAGGACGCCGAAGGCCACCACGAAGCCGATCTCGGTGAGGAACACGAGCGGCAGCGACGCCAGCACCAGGAAGGTCCCGGCCAGCACGATTCCCGCGCTGGTGATCACGCCGCCGGTTACGGCGAGGGCGCGAACCATGCCCTGTTCGGTTCCGTGCTTCTCGGTCTCTTCGCGTGCCCGAGCCACGAGGAAGATGTTGTAGTCGACCCCCAGCGCCACCAGGAACACGAACGCGAACAGGGGCAGGGACGGATCCGATCCTGGGAAGTCGAAGAACACGTCGAAGACGAAGTAGCCCACGCCGAGCGCGGCGAGGAACGAGATGATCACCGTGCCGATCAGGATCAGCGGCGCCACCACGGCCCGCAGCAGCAACACCAGGATCAGGAAGACCACCACGAGCACGATCGGCGGGATCACGATCGAATCCCAGGCCGACGCTTCGCGGACGTCGAACTCGATGGCCGAAGCGCCGCCGACGATCGTGCCCTCGACCGCGCCGCTCGCGGCCTCGCGGATCGGTTCGATCAGGTCGAAGGCGTCGGTGGAGTAGGGCGGCGGCACGAGGGTGGCCTGCACCAGCACGCCATCCTCGCCCTCGGCCACCGGCGGCGAGACCGCCTCGACCCCGTCGGTCTCCTCGAGCGCCGCCGTCACGGCCTCGACGTCGCCGCCGGCCGGCACGATCACGTCGGTGGGCACGCTCGCCCCGGCGGGGAAGCTCTGAGCCAGGAGGTCCTGGCCCTGCACGGACTCCACCTCGGTGCGGTAGCTGTCGTTGGTGGTGAGGTCGGTGGAGAAGAAGGCAAAGCCCGCGCACATGACCAGCAGCACGGCGGTCGAGCCCACCAGCACCCGCACCGGATTGACGGCCACCCGGTTGCCCACCCGGGCCCAGAAGCCGTGAGTGGCGTCGGACGCGTGCTCGTGACGGAAGCGGCGCAGCTCGTAGGGCTTGAAGATGGCCCGGTCGACCGGGGCCTTCACCAGGTTTGGAATCCGCACCTTCCCGAAGGTGACGAGGAAGATCAGCGTCTTCACAATCCAGCCGAGGAGGAAGAACGGGAACAGCAGACAGGCGGCGGCTGCCGGCAGGAGCGCGCCGAAGCGCGAGCCCTCGACGATGCGGCGGCCGAGTCCGCTGGAGGGCTCCTCGTGCGCGCCCGCCCATTGGGGCGTGTGCGGCACGAAGGGCCAGAACGCGCGTCGCCCGTAGATGGTGAGCAGCGCGGGCAGCAGCGTGAGCATCGAGATGGCCGCACAGGCCACGCCGATGGCGCCGATCGGGCCCAGGCCGGCGGTGCCGTTGACCTTGGCGATCGTCAGGCAGAGCAGCGCCGCGATCACCGTCGCCGAGGAGGCCAGCACAGCGGGTCCGGCCGAGCGCATGGCCTCGGCCATCGCCTCGTGGCGATCCTCGAAGTTGTGCAGCTCCTCTCGGTATCTGGCCACGATCAAGAGCGCGTAGTCGGTGCCGGCCCCCAAGCACGAGCACGGACATGATCGAGCTCGACTGGCCGTTGATGGTCACGCCGAACTCCGAGATTCCGTAGCCCACCGAGCGCGACAGGATCTCGGCGAACATGACCGCCACCAGCGGGATCAGGAAGAACACCGGCGAGCGGTAGATGAGGATCAGCAGGACGATCACCAGCAGGGCCGCCGACAGCAGCAGTGTCCCGTTGATGTTCTCGAAGACCTCGATGGCGTCCGCCGCGTAGCCCGCGCCGCCCGTGAGCTTCACGTCGAGGCCGCCCCCCGGATCGGACACGGTGTCGCGCCAGAACTGCACCGGGTCGAGCAGGGAATCGGCCTCGCCGTCGCCCTTGAGGTAGGAGGTCACGATGGCCGCCTTGCCGTCCTCGGAGCAGAGCGGACCGACGAACGGGGCGTAATCGCTGGGCTGGCCCGGCACAGGCGTGGTCGGCCCCGCGCAGCCCTCGGGCAGGTTGCCCGCGGGAGCCCCGCCTCCGCCACTCGGCGCCTCCTCCGAGGATCCCCCTGAGCCGCCTCCCGACGCCGCCGTCGCGCCGTCAGCCACGACGGCCGGGAACTTCCTCTCGGTCAGCCGGCCTGCGTCGTCGGCGATTTTCTCCCGGTCCGCGTCGGTCAGCCCGTCCGCGCGGCGATAGACGATCACCGCGGGAGCCAGCTCGCCGCCCTGCAGGGCCTCCGCCTTGGCCAGGACCTCCGTCGACTCGGCGTCGCCCGGCAGGAACGAGGTGGACTCGTTGTCCTCGGCATCGCTGAACTTGCCGGGCAGGTTGGTGCCGAAGGCAAAGAAGATGACCGCCAACCAGATTCCGAACACCACCCACTTGGAGCGGCGGCCGGCGGGGAAGGTGAAGAGCGAGCGGCGTTCTGAATCCATTGTCGGGCTTCCTATCGAGTCAAGGCTGGGCGGTCATGGTTGCACGTCGGCTCGATGGCTTTCCGCCGAGTTCAAGGCGATGGACCACCTGCCGAAACCCGACGAGCTGAAGGGCGCTCAGAGAACGCTGAGGTAGCGGTCGAGCTCCCACTGGGTCACCTGGACCCGGTAGTCCTCCCACTCCTGGCGCTTGATCTCGATGTAGCGGTTGAAGATGTGCTCGCCGAACGTGCGCAGCACGAGCTCGGACTCGCCGGTGATCTCGATCGCCTCGCCCAGGGTCTCGGGGAGCTGCTCGATGCCCAGCCGCTTCCGTTCCTCGGGGCTGATGTGGTACAGGTTCTTCTCCATCGGCTCGGGCAGCTCGTAGCCCTTCTCGATGCCCTCCAGCCCCGCCGCCAGGAGGATGGCGAAGGTGAGATAGGGGTTGCACGCCGGGTCGGGACAGCGCAGCTCCATCCGCGTGGCCTGCTCCTTGCCCGGGTGGTAGAGCGGGACCCGCACGAGCGCCGAGCGGTTGCGCCGCGACCACGCGCAGTAGACCGGCGCCTCGTAGCCCGGCACCAGCCGCTTGTAGGAGTTGACCCACTGCGCGAACACCGAGGTCATCTCGCGCGCGTGCTTGAGCTGGCCGGCGATGAAGGCCTTGCCCACGTCGGAGAGGAAGTACTGGTCGTCGGCGTCATAGAACGCGTTGCTGTCGCCCTTGAACAGCGACTGGTGGGTATGCATGCCCGAGCCGTTCTCGCCGAACAGCGGCTTGGGCATGAACGTGGCGTGCCAGCCGTACTTCATCGCGTACTCCTTGACCGTGATGCGATAGGTCATGCAGTCGTCGGCCATCTTGAGCGCGTCGGCGTAGCGCATGTCGATCTCGTGCTGGCTGGGCCCCACCTCGTGGTGGGTGTACTCGACATGGATGCCGAGCTGCTCGAGCGCGAGCACGGTCTCCCGGCGGACGTCGGAGCCGGCGTCCAGGGTGGTCAGGTCGAAGTAGCCGCCCTCGTCGAGTATCTCGGGGGCGGCTCCGTTCTCGACACGCGGGTGGCGAAAGTAGAAGTACTCGAGCTCGGGCCCGACGTTGAAGCTCGTGAATCCCATCGATTCGGCCCGCTCCAGCGCTCGGCGCAGGACGTGGCGCGGATCCCCCTCGTAGGGCTCGCGGCTCGGCGTGACGACGTCGCAGAACATGCGTGCCACGCCCTTGTCCTCAGGGCGCCAGGGCAGCACGTTGAAGGTGCTCGGGTCGGGCATCGCGATCATGTCCGACTCCTCGATGGCGTTGAAGCCGGTGATCGAGGAACCGTCGAAGCCCATGCCGCCCTCGAACGCGTCCTCGAGCTCCTGGGAGTTGATGGAGAAGCTCTTCAACTGGCCGAGGATGTCGGTGAACCAGAGCCGCACGAAGCGGATGTCGCGGTCCTTCACGAAGGACTGGATGTCCTCAGCGGTCTTCGGGGTGTCGGGCATCGCGTAAGCCTACGACGCTTGGGCCCGTGGCGAAGCGCGGGCCCTATAGCCAGGTGCGCGCCCAGACCTTGAGCGAGCGCACCGCCGGCTCGAGCGCCTCGCCCTTCTCGGTCAGGCGGTACTCGACCCGCACGGGCATGGCGTCGATCACATGGCGCTCGACGATGCCCTCGGACTCCAGTTCCTTCATGCGCTCGGAGAGCAGGCGGTCCGAGAGGTCCGGCACCAGCGTCTTGACCTCGGAGAAGCGCAGCGGCCCCTCGAGGAGCACGAACACGATCGCGCCGGTCCAGCGCTTGCCGATCAGTTCGACGGCCTGGTGGTAGGCCGAGCAGCATCCCTCGCGTCTTGCCACCAAGACCGTCTCGGAGGCCATGACCGACATCGTAACCCGCTAAGCGGCGATCGACAGTCGCGACTCTTCGCTCGAGCCGTCGAGCGGCACATCGCCCGCGCGAGTGACCAGGTTGCCGAAGGTGGCCAGGGCCACGTGCGCGATCGTCTCGAGCACCTGCTCGTCGGTCCAGCCGGCCTCGAGGGCCTCCTCGTGCTTGTGCCGGGGCGGCGCGGAATCGGACTCGAGCACGGCCTTGACGAACTTGAGGAGCACGGCCTCACGCTCGTCGCGCGAATCGAACTCACGCGCGAGGGCGACCTCGTCCAGGCCCAGGCCCGCGTCGCGAGCGCTGCGCTGCAGCGCCGAGAGGGCGTACTCGCTGCCCTGCTGCTCGGCCACCGCCAGCGCAATGCGCTGCTGGGTCGGGTACGGCAGCGCGCCGTGGCGCAACTCGGAGCGAAAACGCGCGTAGGCGCGCAGCACGGCCGGAGAACCGGCGAGCACGCCGATGAAGTTGGGAAGCTGGCCGCCGCCGGTGAGCGCGCCCTTCAGGATCGGGACGCTGCGCTCCGGCGCAGTGAGCTCATCGTGGACCTTGAACCGACTTTCCTTGGTCTTCATCTCGCTTCACTTTCTGCACAGAACTTACGGGCCGTAAGTATACCCGGCCAAAGGGGTCAAAAACGCACTCCGACAAGGAGTACGACGGTGACCGCGAGCGAGATTGCTAGGCGTGCGCGGTCCCGGCGGCTACTGCCACCAGGAAGAGCCCCAGCAGGAAGGCCCAGAGGGCGATCCGGTCGGGGTTGGCGATCTGCGCGTCGACCAAGGAGCGCCGTCGCCGCGCGGGCGTCGGCTGTCCCGTGATGGTGATCGTGCGCCGTTCGCGGGCGATCTCGGGCGGGTCGATCGCGCGTTGGAAGCGAGGCTCGGAGGGGGCGCTTTCGGGTTCCACCAGCTGCAACGCCGGCCTGCCCGACGTCGGGCTGTCGCTGGCCTGTGTGCTCCGGGCGAAGCGGCCGCTGGGGCGGGACTCGGGAGCGGCCGGAACGGCCTCGGCCCGGGCGGCGTCGTCGGCCGCGGCGGAGGCGGCCTCCTCGGCGCGACCCTCTTCCTCGCGGCGCTCGGCGGCCTCGATCTTCTGCTCCCACTGGAGGAGCACCGCTTCCCGGCTCATCTCGTTGTCATCCGCCCGCAGGACGCGGGCACCGGCTGAGTGCATCGGCTCTCTCTCTTTGTACCTGCGGGGTTAGCTGACGGGCTCGCGCTGAGAAAGTTGCGCTACGCGGAGTACCGCGATTCGCCCCCGGCCTGGACGGCCATCTGGTTCCCCCGCGCCCCGCTGCCAAGCGGAGCTTCGGCTGGATGGACGCGGCCATGCTAGCAGCAGACACCACGCGTCGGACGGAAAAAACCCCGCAGAGAGCGGGGTTTACGTATTACGTTCGGACTAGGTGCCGGGCGGGCGAGGAAGCCGCCGCGGTTACTGGCCCGCCACCCGCGCCACGTAGGCGGCGACGTCCTCCGCGTCCTCGCCCTGCAGCAGGTTGGCGGGCATCCTGTCCTGGCCCGTTCCGCCGTTCTTGATCGCGTTGAGCACCCGCTTGGCGTCGAGCTGGCCGAGCTCGTCGAGGTCGGGGCCGGTCACGCCCTCCGCCTGCACCGCGTCGAGGTTATGGCAGCTCTTGCAGGTGCTCACGAAGAGCTCCTTGCCGCGCTCGTCGTCCTTGCTCGCCTTCTCGGTCCTCAGCGGGCCCACTCCGCCCTCGGACTCGCCCCGCGAGGCGATCACCACGGCCGGCACCGCCACGCCGAGAGCCAGATAGAGGAGGACGATCACGGCCGGGAAGGCCCGCCCCCCGCGGGTGAGGTAGGCCTGCCGCGCACCGCCCGGGCCGCCGGAGAAGGCGATGAAGATCACGCCGATGCCGAGCACCACGAAGGGCGCGATTACGAGCAGAACTTCCATGAAGATCGGCACTCTACCGGCCGTGCTCGATGGCGCGCGGCGGTGCGCGGGCGCTCGCGCCAGGATGGCGCAACGGCACTGAGCGGTGGCGCTTGCGGTGGGCTCAGGCGGCCTCGGCGGCGGCCCGCCGGGCACCTTTCCAGCTCCCGTAGGCAGCGAACACCTCGCCCAGCCCGGGCAGGGTGCTGTCGTCGGAGGCGCGCTGCTGGTAGTCGACCATCAGCAGGCGCTCCGGGCGCTGGCCGGCCTCCTCGGCGACCCGGCGGATCGCGAGGCGCACGTCGTCCTTGGAGGAGGGCGAAACGTCGCCCCCCGACCGCTTGGCCTCGTGGGCGAACACGCCGGCCGCGCTGCCGCGCGCGCCGGGCTCGGCCGACGGTGTCGGACGAGCGCGACCCGCCCCCACGAGCAGCCGGCAGTGCGGGCACCGAAGGGGCTTGCGGGGCCAACCCATCCCCACCTCGCGCTCGATGAGCAGGTGGCAGTGAGGGCAGTAGGCATCTCCCGCCGGATCGCCCCTCTTGCGTCTGATAGATGGCGAACGCACCGCTCTTCCTTTTTTCCTCCGCGGGAGGCCGCGAAACCAAGAAACCCCGCGTCCGGGCACAACTCGGCGCGCGACGGACGCCGACATAGAGAGGGCCCCGAGCGGGGCCCTCTCCGTAGCCGACCTGTAAGCCGGATCTTGTCTTGTGCAGTCATCCATCTCGCCCTCTCGGGCGGGGCCTCGCGGCCCTGCGGCCTACCTGGAGCTCGGCGGGCAGCGTCAGCGCTCCTGCTTGGCCTTGCACCGGGCGGGGTTTGCCTGGCCGCCGCGTCACCGCGACGCCGGTGCGCTCTTACCGCACCTTTTCACCCTTACCGGCTCCGAGCTCAGCTGTGGCTCGTCGCTTAGGCGGTGTGTTTCTGTGGCACTTTCCCGCGGGTTTCCCCGGGTCGGCTTCCCGACCGCCCTGCCCTTCGGTGTCCGGACTTTCCTCGAGGGACCGGTTGTCTCTCCGGCCTCCCCGCGACTGCTCGGTCAGCCCCTCAAGTGTAGGCCGGGGAGAGACTTCTGTCGTCCTACGAGAGCACCGAACCACAGCCCCCGCAGCGCGCGGCGGCGCCCTCCGCCCGCATCGCGTCGCCGCACACCGGGCACGCGGCCTCGCCGTGGCGCTGCGTGCCGCACAGGGCGCGCTCCAGGCGCTCTTCCAGAGTGGCCCTCGGGCGGCCGAACCGGCGCCCGGGCTCCGGCCGAGCCGAGAGGCGCGGCGGCGGTTCCAGCAACGCCGGGCTCACGACACCCTCCGGCAGACCCCGACCACCCGGCCGAGCACCTTCACGTCGCGAGAGAGGATCGGCTCCAGGGCGTCGTTCTCGGGCTGTAGGCGCACGTGCTCCTTCTCGCGAAAGAAGCGCTTGACGGTCGCCTCGTCGCCCACCAGCGCCACCACGATCTGGCCGTTCTTGGCCGTGTCCTGCTTGCGCACGATCACGTGGTCGCCCTCGAGAATGCCCGCGTTGATCATCGAGTCGCCCTTGACCTTGAGCACGAACTCGCCCTCCTCGCCCCCGGCGATCTCGGGCACCGACACGTACTCCTCGATGTTCTCGTCCGCCAGCACCGGCGAGCCCGCCGCGACCTGGCCGACCAGCGGGAGCCCGCCCGGCGAGACCGCGCCGCGGGCCTTGTCCACCAGCACCTCCAGCGCGCGAGGCTTGGTGGGGTCGCGCTTCAGCACGCCGAGCTTCTCAAGGTTGGCCAGGTGTGCGTGCACCGTCGACGACGAGGTGAGGCCGATGGCCTTCCCTATGTCGCGCACGGTCGGCGGGTAGCCGTGCTCGCTCCCGTACCGCCTGACGAAATCGAATATCTCCTGCTGGCGCTTAGTGAGGTTCAGCTCGACCATTCAAACTCCCTTCCCGACCAGCGTCTCTTTGCCGTATCCGAACATGTGTTCGCAGACTAGGCTACCGGTCGGACGACACCTATACTCAGCCGCTCCGCGCGCCTGTGGCGGAATTGGTAGACGCGCAAGGTTGAGGGCCTTGTCCTGCTTATGCGGGGTGGGAGTTCGAGTCTCCCTGGGCGCACTGAACGGCTGAAGATGGCCGCTGTCGAGAGTTCCGGGATACTGGTCGGCGATGTCGTCGCAGGCGGGTACGGGAAACTCGAGAGTCGGCATCTACCTGGCGATGGCGATGTTCGTGTTCGTCATCGACACATCGCTGATGAACGTTTCGATCTCCGCGGTGGTCCGGGACCTCGACACCACCGTGAGCGGGGTTCAATCGGCGATCGCCCTGGAGGCCCTCGTGTCGGCCGCCTTCATCCTGATCGGCAGCAAACTCGGCGACCTGTTCGGCCGCAAGCGGGCCTATGTCGTGGGCCTCGTCCTCTACGCCGTCGGGCGCCCTGGCGATGGTGTTCGCCCAGGGCCTGGCCGCGATCATCGTCTTCTGGGCGATCATCGGTGGCCTCGGTGCCTCGCTCTATCTCCCGGCAATGCAGTCCCTCATCCATGGGAACTTCGAGGGTAAGGCGCGGGCCAAGGTGTTCGCCCTGATCGGCGCCTCGGCCGCCATCGCCGCGGCGATCGGGCCGCTCCTCGGGGGATTCCTGACCACGCTTCTCTCGTGGCGTGTCGGCTTCGTGCTCGAGGCCGTGATCATCGCCGGTGTGCTGGCCGGATCGGGGCTCATTCGCGAGGTGCCCTACACCGGCGATCGGAGCGTTGACGTCGTCGGCTCGATCCTCTCGGTCCTGGGCATGTCCCTTCTGGTCCTCGGAGTCCTGGCCTGGCAGGAGGGCGGCGAGTCCGTGGCCGCGCTGCTCGTCGCGGGGGCGGTCTTCTCAGTCGCCCTCGTGTGGTGGCTCCTTCGCCGCAAGCGCGAGGGCAAGGCCACGCTGTTCGACCTAGACCTCTTCAAGTCCGAGTTGTTCACGTTCGGAATCACCCAGAGCATCTTCCAGCAGATCGCCCTTGGTGGACTGCTGATCGCGCTGCCGATCTACCTGCAGCTCGACCTCGGATACAACGCGCTTCAGGCGGGCCTCTCCCTCGCGCCGCTGTCGCTCACCATGTTCTTCATCGCCCTTCTCGCGGGCAGACGGGCAGGCAAACGGCGTCCGAGCAGCCTCATCCGAGCCGGGTTCCTGCTCCTCGGAGTGGGAGTCCTGGCCATGCTCCCGATCGTCCCCCGCGTCGATACGAGCTGGTACCTCGTCGATCCCGCTGATGTTCTGCGGAGGCGGGCTGGGGCTCCTGGTCTCACAGCTCAACAACTACACCCTGGCCCCGATCTCCGAGGAGCGGGTCGGTGAGGCCGCGGGGGTGAACTCGGCGATCTCGTCGTTCGGCCTGTCGGTTGGACTGGCGTTCTCCGGCGCGATCCTGCTCGCCGCGCTCTCGATCGCCTTCACGAGCAAGTCGGACGCGAGCGACATCCTGCCGCCCGCCGACAAGCAGCGTGTCGCCCAGGTCCTGGAGGATGACGCCGAGGTGATGAGCGACGCGAAGCTGGAGGAGCAGCTGGCGAGCCAGCCCCCGGAGATCAGGGAAGAGATCCTGCGGATCAACGAGGACGCCAGGCCACAAGCTCTTCAGATCGCTCTAGCCGTGCCGCTTCTCGCCGCCGTTCTCGGCTTGTTCTTCTCGTTCCGCATGATGCGCCTGCCGGATCCGGCGCCGGCCAAGGCCGCCGAAGGCGCGGCTCTCGGCTGACCCGCGCGACCTGTCCTGCCCTGCTCAGTCCGAATCGGCGGCCAGCCAGGCCTTCGCGTCGGTCAGATCGCTGACCCGAAAGCCCTTCGCCTTGCCCGGCAGCAGGAAGGACAGCGCGCTCAGCGCCGGGCGCATCCAGTCCTCGTCGCTGACCACGGCGACGCGATCAAACGACTGGGCGTGTCGCGCGCGGAACTCCGTGTCGGCCTTCATGGCATCGCCCTCGACCTCGCGTGTTCCCGGGCCCAGCAGGTAGAGCAGCCGTACCTTGCGTCCCTGGGCGATCTCTGCGCCAAGCACCGGTTCGACCGTGTCCTCCCAGTCATCGTCTTCGACCTCACCGACCGCCTCGAAGCCGATCGTCCCGACCGGCATGTCCGTCATCTGGCGCAACATCAGCATGGCCTCCAGTTCGTCGTGCGATGGGGTGATCTTGGCGGAAACAGAAGCACGGCGAGTTTCCGTCAGGAACTCGGGGCCGCGAGCTGTGAGTCAGCCGGTCCGGCGGGCTTGGGTCCTGGCTGTTCGAGCGCGTTGTAGACGGCCCAGCCGACGGCGACCATTGGGACGGCGAGGAACGCCCCGACGATGCCGAGGAGCTGGCTGCCGACGATCACCGACGTGAGCGTGACGATCGGGTGCAGGTTCACCGTCTTCTGGTACACGAGCGGGGTGACGAACATGCTGTCGAGCTGCTGGGCGACGAGGATGACGGCGGCCATAGCCACGGCGGCGCCCGTGCCGACGGCGGCGAGCGTGACGAGGACGATGACCGCTCCCGAGACCCAGGCGCCGAGGATCGGGATGAAGAGCGTCACGAAGCTCAGGAGCGCGAGCGTGCCGACGTGCGGGGTGCCGATCAACAGCATGCCGAGCGTGATGACCGCGCTGTCGATCAGCGCGACGAGCGCGATGCCGCGGATATAGCCGGTGGCGGCGTTCCAGGCCGCGGCACCCGTGCCGGCCACGCGGTTGCGCCGCCCGGCGCCGAAGCGGTCCTGGATCCAGCTCCAGATCGCGTCGCCGCCGGTGACGATGTAGAGCAGGAAGACGAACATCAGCAGCGCGCCGCTGACCAGCTGTGCGGCGAACGAGAGGCCGCCGAGCACGCCGGTCAGAACACCGTCGGCGGCGTTCTTGGCTGCCGGCAAAATGCCCTGGAGGAAGTCGCGGATCGCGGCCTCGTGCTCTTCGACCCAGGCGTTGTTGTCCCGCAGCCAGACGACTACCTGGTCGGCGCCCTCACTGATGTCCTCGCCGACGCTGCCCAGATTGCCGAACAACGCGTCGGCGAATAGCCATGCCAGCCCCGCCGTGATCACCACGACGCCGATCAGGCTCGCCGCGATCGCGATTCCACGGGAGATTCCGCGGCCCGTCGCCCAGCCGATCAGCGGCAGCAGCTGAGTGCTGATGAGGGCCGCCACTATCAGCGGGACGGTCGCCGCCCGCGCGTACCAGATCGCCCCGCCGACGAGGAGCGCGCCGGCGGTCATCAGCAGCGCCTTGGCGCTCCAGCTGGCCATCGCGCTGCCGGCTGCAGCACGGGGTGGGACCTCTGCCGACATGGCGCGTGCTTCGACGGTTCGCATCACCGTCCTTCATGAAGCCGCCTCGGCCGTGGCGACCGGGCACCCGCCTGAGCGCCGTCAGCGGACCCAGCGCATCGCGTTGAGCGGGATGCAGCTCGGCGTCTCGCGCTCCACTCCGAGCCGTGCCCATTCCCGCCCGGCCGTGACGGTGCTCTCCAGCATGATCTTGGTCGATCCCGACACGTCGACCACATACATGCCGTAGGTCTGCATGGCCTTCGCGATGACCAGGGCGGCGCGGCCGCAGCCGCGGGCCCGCAGCTCGCCGGCGCTGAGTCCGGGGTTGAGCTGCAGCCTCGCGCCCTCGGGCAGAGAGTTGGGATCTGAGCTGTTGCCGTCGGACTTGGAGGCCGGGTAGACGTAGCGCGACGATGGATAGTCGCTGTCGTTGGGGCCCCCGAACGCAAAGGCCAGCGCGTGGTCGATCCTTCCCCGGCGGATCTCGAAGGGCCTGACGAGGCCCGAGAAGTAGGTCACTCCGGCTCCACGCGAGCCGAAGGCCTGGCCGCCGCTGCCGCGCGGCGGGACGCCGTCCCAGAACACGTTGTAGTGGTAGCCGTTGGTGGCGCTCCACGACCCGGAGCCGCTTCGGTTCAGGCGCCAGAAGCCCCACTCGTCGCCGGTCTCGGGATTGACGATCACCAGCTGGGAGTCCGAGCCGTCGGCTGGGCGGAAGCTGTCGGCGATGGGTACGCGCACCGCCGGGTCATCGGTGAGAAAGCGCAGCGACGAGTCGCGGGTCCCGCTGCCCCGCACGTCGGAGAACACTCCACTCAGCTGAACCGTGCGCACGGGCGTGCTGCCGTTGACCACGAAGACGGGATAGGTGTACTGCGACGGGTCGCCCGTGATCTCCCGCGGCCCTCCGATCGCCGCCACGCCGGCCGCGGATCGGGGATGCACGTTCGGGCTGGGCCCGATGGGGGTGTTCCAGGGCGAGTTGTCCGAGTACGGCCGGCGCCCGAAGCCCACGCCGGGGCTCGGGGCGGGGGCGGGCGCGGTGGACTCGACGCGGATCACCAGCCGCGGCGCACGGCCGCGACCGCCATTGCCGCTGGCGAGCCTCAGCAGCCGGGCGCTCTGGGGCAGCAGGGCGAGGGCCGTCGCGCGCCCACGGCGCACGAAACGATTCACGTCGAGGCCGACCCACCCGCGCCCGGCGCGGGCGGGGAGCTGCAACCGGTCGGAGCCGCGCACCAGCGCGTCATGCGGCCGGCCCAGGCGCCCGGCCCAGTTGCGAACGGGCCGCCCCACCGCGGCGCCGGTGGCGGAGCTGCTGAGTTTGTACACGCGCAGCCGAGCGCTGAGCACCCGCCCGGGGGGCAGGCGCGGCCCGCGGAAACGCAGGTAGGCGCCCCAGCGGCCCGGCCCGCCGACGCGCAGCACGTTCGCGCCCGGCGCCTGGACGCCGGACGCCGCGCTCGAGACGTCGAGCGCGGGATGTCGCACAACGCGGGTGTCCGCCGCCGCCGGCCCGGCCGCCGCCAACACGGCGATCAGCAGCAGCAGGATGCACGAGGGGTGGGTGGTTCGCCGCGTCACAGGCAGCGTTGGTTTAGGGAGAGAGGGCCGAATCCAGTACATGAAAGCAGGCCGACACATGGAAAAGAGCCGCTAAAGTCGCCTGAGGTGGAGCAAGGCAGCCTTCTACCCCTGGTCAAACGCTGGTGGCGCGCTCTTCTCGCGGCCGCGCTGATCGCCGGGGGCGCCGGCTACGCGATCGCGTCCACGGCGGAGCCTACATACGAGGCCCAGGTGCAGATGATCGTCGGTCCGATCAACACGGACTTCTCGACGATCGAGGCCGCGGGGACGCTCGGCCGAAGCTACGCGGAGCTCGCGCGCAGCCGCCCGGTCCTGGCCGACGCGATCAGGCTCGCCGGCGCCAAGACGACGCCGCAGAAGTTGCTCGACGACGAGAACGTCACCACCACCTCCAACGACATCACGCGGATCGTCGCCATCACCGTGCGCTTCGGCGATGCGAAAACCACCACCGCGCTGGCCAACGCGCTGGCCAAACGCGTGCAGCAGCTGGCCGCCAAGGCGCCCGACGAGGTGGGAGAGGCCAGCGACCTGCTGATGTCCCAGCCCGAGATCCAGGCACTCCAAATCTCCCAGCAGGACCGGATCGCCGACGCCGTGGCCCGCGTGCTCAACCCGTCCGTCGGCGGCCTCGTGACCGTGGTCGACCCGGCGGTGGTGCCCGAGGACCCGATCGCCCCCCGGGTGTCCCTGATCACCCTCCTCGCCGCCTTCATGGGACTGCTGATCATGAGCGTGGTCGTTCTCCTGCGCGAGTCGTCCAGCCCCGGACTGGCCGACGAGCAGGCGCTGGTCGCGCTGCCCGAGCCCACCTTCCTCGGGACTCTCACCGCGACCGAGCCGCGACGCGAGGGCGGCGAGCTCATAACCGACGCGTCGAATCCCGATGTGGCGTCGGGCCACCGCGCCGTGGCCACCAAGCTCGGCTTCTTCGACGACCGCTCGCGCGTGCGCAGCCTGCTTCTGATGGACACCGTCGACGGCCGGCGCAGCAGCGCCGTGGCGGCGACCCTCGCGGCCACCCTCGGCGACGCGGGCCGCAGCGTGCTCCTGCTCGACGCCGGGACCGGCCCGCAGGGCCTCACCAGCATCCTCGACCTGACCGGCGCCCCGGGCTACAGCGACCTGCTGGCCGAGTCGCGCGACGGCCAGCTCAACGGCGACTCCGGTGCCTTCAGCCTGGGCGAGAACGTGACGATCCTCCCCAGCGGCACCGACGAGGAGGCGGGCGTGCTCGAGTCCGAGCGTGCCAAGCGCCTGCTCCGGCGCCTGGGCGGCCGCTACAACAACGTCATCATCGCCGCCGCCCCGCTCCAGCTCTCGCCCAGCGCGCTGATCTGGGCCGGCGTGGCCGACGGCACGGTCCTCATGGTCGACGACAAGCGGACCACCGAGGAAGACCTCTCCGAGGCGCTGCGCAACCTGCGCTTCGTGGGCGCATCGGTGCTCGGCACCGTGGTCGGCCGCGTGACCCGCTCGCGCCGCAGCTTCGCCATCTTCGAGTAGATGGCAGCCGGGGGCTCGCGCCCCCGGACCCCCGCTGATTCCTGGCCGGTGGTTCCTCCTTCGCGGCGCTTCGCGAGACGCGGCGTGCAGCGGTCGATTTCACCCCCATCGGGGGTAAAGCGACCACTCCGACCATGGTCGACGCGCGCCCGGGCGGCCCGCAGCTACCCTCGCTTCACCCGCGCCCAAACGTGCTCGCGCCGGTTGCCGACGAAGTCGCGCAGGCCCCTCAGCGTGGCCAGGTTCATGCGGCAGAAGTAGTACGGCAGGAAGAACGCCTTGCGCCGCCGGCCTCGGCGCTGGTCGCGCCAGCCCACGCCGGCCGCCGCGTAGAACAGGGCCTGGGCCAGCGCCAGCGGGCGCGTGAGGGGGTGGCGGCGCAGCGTGCCGAGGTTGGCCAGGGCGGCCACGGCGAGCAGCCAGGGCACCAGCGGGCGCAGGCCCTTGTGCGAGACCATCCGCCACGCCAGTCCGGGCTTCGAGCGCAGCAGGTCGACCACCAGCTGGCGCATGGCCTGCGAGCGCCCGGTGACCAGGCGCGAGCGGCGCACCGCTTCGTCCTCCACGCTGGCCGAGGCGCGCTCCCGCGACAGGGCCTCCGGGGCGTAGACCACGCGCCACCCCGCCTCGGCCACCCGCATCGCCTGCACGAAGTCCTCGTTCATTGTGTCCGAGGGCGGCGACCGGTAGGCCTCACGCCGGATGGCCATGATCTCCCCCGGCGCGCCGATCACCGACCCGGTCGCGCTCTCCCACTCCTTGATCTTGGATTCGTAGCGCCAGTAGAGGCCCTCGGCCTGGTCGAGGGAGCGGCCCTCACCGGAGTCGATCACCTTGGCGCCGGCCACCAGGCCCACACTCGGGTCGGCCAGCGGCGCCACCAGCTCGCGCAGCGCGTTGCGCGAGTAGGTGTTGTTGGCGTCCGAGAGCACCAGCACGTCGCTCCTCGCTTCCCCCATGGCGCGCTCCACGGCCGCCAGCTTGCCCATCCGCTCCGGGCGGTAGAGCACGACCACGCCGGGGTGGCGTCGCGCCCGGTCCGCGGTCTCGTCACGCGATCCGTCGGCCACCACGATCACCTCGAGCCGCTCGGGCGGGTAGTCGAGGCCGGCCACGTCCTCCAGCTTGGCGTCGATCACGTCTTCCTCGTCGTAGGCCGCGACGATCAGGCTCACGTCGGGCGTGAAGGCGGGATCGCGTGCCACCGGGCGGCGGCGCACGGCAGCCCACGTGGCCATCACGGCGGGGTAGCCGAGGAACACGTAGACCACGAGTCCCAGCGATAGAACGAGCAGCGCCAGCACGGGCTGAGCAGGGTACTTGGATGGATCCGCATCCCGTCCTTTTGGGGACGGACCGCCACTACACTGACCTGGGTGCCAGCAGACGGCAGTATCAGGCGCGTCGGCCTGGCCGCGCTGGTCGCAGGGTTGGTGCTCGTGGCGGTGTTCTTCGCCGCGCGTGCCCTGCTCGCCTCCGACGGTGCGGACGAGAAGGCGAAGACGCCGCAGGACCGGAGTGGGTGCCAGAGGCCCTACGCCGCCTCGAGCCCATGGAACACGCCCGTGGGCGAGAACCCCGACGTGATCGCCGAGGCACAACCGCTGGTGGACCAGATACCGAGGCCGCTCACCTCCGACCCCACTCAGTACACCTACCCGGTCTACGAGGTCGGCTCGGACGACCCCAAGGCGCCCGTCGGCTTCGACGGGCTCTTCTCCGACGTTCGCTCGGCGAACACGCTGGTGCGCACCGGGCCCTCGAGCCCCGGGCCCAAGTCCGTCAAGGTGCCGATCAGCGATTCGATGGGGGCCGCGGCGGGCTCGGACGCCCAGATCGTGATCATCAACCGTGACACCGGCGACGAGTGGGGCTTCTGGCAGCTCGACAGGGACGAAGAGGGCAACTGGACCTCCTCCAACGGCTACCACTACGACCTGAGTCTCAACGCCGTGCCGCCCACCTCGGCGGAGGGCGAGACGTTCGGCTCGCGCGGGGCCGGGGTGCCATACCTGGCCGGGCTCGTTCGTCCCTGTGAGATCAAGCTCGGGAAGATCGACCACGCGCTGGCGTTCGCCTACTCCTTCCCGAGCAGCGAGTTCGTCTACCCGGCCACCAAGTCCGACGGGCAGTCGGCGCCGGGGGAGAGCCTGCCCGAGGGCACACGCCTGCAGCTCGATCCGGAGCTCAGCGACGCCGAGCTCCGCCAGCGCGGCTGCAAGAAGGCGTGCCTGACCATCGCCGACGCGCTGCGCCGCTACGGCATGTACGTGATCGACAACTCGGGCAGCTCCAAGGTGATGCTCGAGTACGAGCAGACGGCGCGCTGGGGCGGGGCCGTGACTCGCGAGACGGTCAGCCCGATCCCCTTGGACTCCTTCCGGGTAGTGAGCTCCCCGGAGCCCCGCTAGCCCCGACGGCCAACTTTCGTGCGCCTGGGTGTCTACAGCGACATGGCCTACCGCCGCGACGGCGATGGCGCGCTATCGAACAACCGTGCTTTCGTGCGCTTCATCACGAGTTTGCCGCCGCGGGTGGACGAGCTGGTGCTCTTCGGCCGCCTCGATCCCATCCCGGGACGCGGCCCTTACGTGGTCCCGGGCGACGTGCGCTTCGTGGCCCTCCCCCACTATCCCAAGGCCAGTGACGTGCCGGCCGTGCTGCGGGCCGCGCGCGGCTCGGGAGCCGCGTTTCGGGCCGAGCTGCCGCGGCTCGATGCCGTCCTGGTGTTCGGGCCCCAGCCGATGAGCATGCTGTTCGCCGCGCTGGCCCGCGCGGAGGGGGTGCCGCTGGTGCTCGGCGTTCGCCACGACTACGCCGAGTACATTCGCAATCGACTGCCCGGGCGGGGCTGGCGCTGGGCCGTTCCGGTGGCCGCGGGCATGGACCGGGTCTTTCGCCTGCTCGCCCGCCGCGCGCCCACCGTCGCGCTGGGCAGCACCCTCGCGGGCCGCTACGCCGCGGGCGGGGCTCCCGTCCTCAACACCGGCTTCTCGCTGGTCCCGCGCTCCGAGCTGCGCGCGCCGCGGCAGCTCGACTGGGACGGCCCGCGGACCATCCTCACCGTGACCCGGCTGGACCCCGAGAAGAACCCGCTCCTGCTGGTGGACATCCTGGCCGGCCTGCGCGCTCGGGACGAGCGCTGGCGGCTCGTGGTGGCGGGCGACGGCCCGCTGCGCGAGGCCTTGCGCGAGCGTCTGGCGGCCGCCGGCCTGGCCGGCTGCGCGGAGCTGCGAGGCGAGGTGCCCAACGGTCCGGAGCTGTGGCAGGCCTACGCCGATGCGCACGTGCTGCTGCACGTGTCGTTCACCGAGGGCCTGCCGCAGGTGCTGCTGGAGGCGCAGGCGGCGGGGACGCCGATCGTGGCCACCGCCGTCGGCGGAGTGCCCGAGGCCCTCAGCGACGGGGCGACCGGGCTGTTGATCCCGCCCGGCGACGCGGGCGCCGCGATCTCCGCCCTGCGCCGGCTGGAAGCCGAGCCGGCGTTGCGCGACGCGCTGGCCGAGGCCGGGTTCGAGCACGCCCAGCACGAGACCCTGGAGGCCCAGCTCGACCGGCTGGCGGCGTTCGTGCGGGCGGCAGCGTGAGCCGGGACCCCTCGGTCAAGCGCAAGTCGCTGTTGGGGTCCGCCGTCCTGACCTACGGCGCCAACGCCACTGCCGCCGTGCTGTCGCTGGTCAACGTCCTGATCGTGGCCCGCGCCCTCGGGCCGGTCGGGCGCGGCGACGTGGCCTTCCTCATCACCGTGGCCACGATGACCGGCCAGCTCGCGAGCATCAGCGTCCAGGAGGCGGTGTCCAACCTGGCCGGCAAGGAGCCCGAGCTGCGGCCGCGCCTCGCCGGCACCGCCGTGGTGCTGTCGATCGTCCTCGGGGTGGCCGGCGGCCTAGTGGTGGTGGGCGCCGTGGCCCTGTTCCCGGCGGTGGGCGGCGAGGTGGACCGTGCCCTGCTCTACATCACCCTGGCCAGCCTGCCGCTGGTGATCGTGCGGCTGTACTTCAGCTTCATGCTGCAGGCCGACTACGCGTTCGTGATCACCAACGCGGCCTGGGTCTCCGGCCCCGCCACCACCGCCCTGACCAGCGCGATCCTGGGGATCCTCGGCGTGCTCACCGTCGGCATCGCCATCGCCGCGTGGATCGCCGGCCAGGCGCTCGGCGTGATCATCATGGCGGTCTACGTGTTTCGCCACGCCGGCTTCGGGCGCCCCGACCCGGCCCTGGCGCGCCGGACGCTGGGCTTCGGCGTCCGCCTCCACGGCAGCCGCCTGATGGAGGTCGGCTCCTACCGGGGCGATCAGTGGCTCGTGGGCTCGATCTCCGGCTCTCGCGAGCTCGGTGTGTACAGCGTGGCCGTGGCCTGGGCCGAGGCGCTGTTCTACCTCCCCGGCGTGCTCACGCTCGTGCAGCGTCCGGATCTTGTGCGCGCCACGCGCGAGGGCGCCGTGACCCTCGTGACCAGGGTCTTCCGGGTGGCGATCGTGCTGGCCGCCACGGCGGCGGGCGTGCTGATCGTGATCGCTCCGATTCTGTGCGTGACGATCTTCGGCGCCGACTTCGAGGGCGCGGTGCCCGAGCTGCGCATCCTCGCGCTGGCGGCGTTCGGAATCTGCGCCACGGTGCTGCTGTCGGGGGCGATGATCTCCCAGAACCATCCGCTGGCCGCCACCGCCATCGGCCTCGTGACCTTCGTGTCCACCATGGCGCTGAGCGTGGTGCTGATTCCCATGGAGGGCGGCGAGGGCGCCGCCCTGGCCCGCACCCTGGCCTACAGCCTCGGTGGGATCGCCGCGATGGTGATCTTCAAGCGCGTGCTGGGCGGCAGGCCGCGCGACCTGGTGCCGCGCCGCTCGGACCTCGACTGGGTGCTCAACTTCCGCCGCCGGCGCGCTCAGGCGGGAGCTGGCGGCGGCGGCTCGGGCGACGGCCGGGCCAGCAACGATGCCACCGCGGCGAAGGCCAACAGCAACCAGAAGTAGCGTTCGAAGGCGAGCGTGAGCAGCAGGCTGCAGATCAGGTAGCCGGCAAGGGCGAGCAGCAGTGCCGTGGCCATGTGGGCCTCGCCAGTGCGCCCGAAGCTGAACAGGCGCCGGCGCGCGCGCACCAGGCTGACCCAGGTGACGCCGATGGCGAAGAAGAACAACAAGGCGCCGGTCAGGCCCAGTTCGGCGAGCTGCGAGAGGTACATGTTGTGCGCCTCGCGCTCGGGCCGCTCGCCCCGGCGCTCGGCGCCGCGTTCGCGCTCGTGGACCTGGCCGCCGGCGATCGCCTGCGCGTAGTCCTGGTAGTAGAGCGGGAAGGCGCCGGGACCCACGCCGAGTATCGGGTGGTCGAGGAAGACGTTCGCGGCCGCCCGCATCTCGGTCGCCCGGCTCTGCGTGGATTGGTCGGCCTCGGGGTCGGACCCGGTCTGCTGGGTGGCAGAGGCCACGCTCGACACGCTCAAGAACCGCTCGGCGTAGGAGGGAACGGCCGCGAACACGGCGACCACGACGAAGATCAGGGTCAGCACCTGCCAGGCCCGGAAGTAGCGCATGAAGGCCATGGCCAGCAGCACCACCATCGCGGCGAGCATGGTGCCGCGCGAGTAGGTGAGCAGGATGGCGTAGCCCATGAACGCGGCGGCACCCAGGGCGACCACGCGCTGCACTCCGCCCGTCTCACGGCGCGCGAAGACCATCGCCAGGGCCAGCCCGACGACCAGGACCTGCCCGTAGTAGTTGGGGTCTCCCAGCGGGCCGGAGGCCCGGAACTCCTCGGTCTGCCCGATGGCAAAGGACGGGTCCGGCAGGGCGAAGCCGCCGTAGGACGCCCAGAGGTTGCCGCCGGCGGCCTGGACGATCGTGATGGCGGCCAGAAGGCCCACGGCCACCACGACCACCCACAGCACGCGCCTGAGGGCCTCGGGCGTGCGGATCGCGTTGATGGCGAGGAAATAGAGCACCACGCCCTCGAACACGTAGGACTGCATCCGCTCCAGTCCGACGTCCGCGTAACGCGAGGTCAGTGTCGAGATGATCTCCATCGCCAACAGCCCCAGCAGGATCACCAGCACCGCGTTGGCCACGAGCGGCTCGCCCTGGCGGAGGTGGGCGAGCACCGGGACGGCCAACAGAAGGACGGCGGCAGCGCCGACCATGGCCGGCGCGCCCGACGCGGTGAGCACACCGGGCACGTTGGCCACGAGCAGGCCGATCGCCGCCGGCGTGACGAGACCCGGAGCGAGCAGGCCAAGCGCGCCGAACACTCCCAGCATGATCAGCGCGACGGCGAACGAGGGCTTGACCGCCACGATCACTCCCACCGCGCCCGTTCCCGCGACGAGGCCGATCAGCAGCCCGGGGCCTCCCGCCGCCCGCGCCCGCGGGCGGCGAAGTGCTCCAGCGGTGGCGGTGGTCACGCCACTCCGGTCCGGCGCAGCACCACACCGACGGTGCGCACGAGCAGCCACAGCTCCCGCAGCAGCGAGGGACGGCGGAAGAAGGCGATCTCCAGGCGGCAGCGCTCGGTGAAGTCCAGGCTGTCGCGGCCGTCGACCTGCCAAGGGCCGGTCAGGCCGGGCCGGTAGTCGAGCCGCCCGGTCTGCCAGGGCAGGTAGGTCTCGGCGGCGAACGAGGTGGGGCGGGGCCCGACCATCGTCATGTCCCCGCGCAGCACGTTCACCAGCTGCGGGAGCTCGTCCAGGCTCGACTTGCGCAGGAAACGGCCGAAGCGCGACACGCGCGGGTCGTCGGCGAGCCGGAAGTCGGGCCAGGCGACAGCGCTCAGCGCTCGCAGCTCCTCCTTCATCGCGTCGGCGTCGCGCACCATGGAACGAAACTTAAACAACTGAAAGGTGCGCCCTCCCAGGCCGGTCCGCGGCTGGCGGAACAGCACGGGGGCCTTCGGGTCTCCGATCCAGATGAGCAGAGCGATCAGGGCCAGCAACGGGGCGAGCACCACCAGCGCGGTGGCCGACAACGCTATGTCCAGCGTGCGCTTGGCCGCGGCGTAGAGCGGACCCGGGCTCTCGATGGGCAACGCAGCCGCCCCGAGGATCAGACCGCCGCGGCGAGCGAGGTGGAGGGTGAGTTCGCGAGCACCCATTCCAGCTGCGCCGCGAGGCCATCGGTCAGAGAAACCTCGGGGACGAAGCCCAGCTCGTGGCGGGCCAGCTCGCCGTCGCAGCCCGTCTGCCTGGCGTCGCCGGTGCTCCCCGGGTGATGGTCGAGAGCCAGCGGGCGCCCGAGCAGCTCAGCGATCAGGCCGAGCGCCTCGATCAGCTCGACGGGCTGGCCACCGCCCAGGTTGTAGACGCCGCCCACCTTGCCGCGGTCGGTGGCCAGGAGGGTGCCGCGCACGATGTCGTCCACGAAGGTGAAGTCGCGCACCTGGTTGCCGCTGCCGTAGATCGGCAGGGCCTCGCCTGCCGTCGCCCGGCGCAGGAAGCGCGTGAAGGCCATGTCGGGCCGCTGGCGAGGGCCGTAGACCGTGAAGAACCGCAGGCCCACCACCGGCACGTCGAAGTTGCGCAGGTACACCGCGGCGAGCTCCTCGCAGGCCAGCTTGGTCATCCCGTAGGGCGAGACCGGCGCAAGCGGGCTGGACTCGTGCGTCGGGAAGATCGGCGCGTCGCCGTAGACCGACGATGACGAGGCGTAGGCAAACCGCTCGGGCGGGTTGCGGACCGCCACCTCGAGCAGCCGCTGGGTGGCCTGCACGTTGTGGCGCAGGTACGTGGTGAAGCCCTCACCGAAGCTGAGGCGCACGCCGGGCTGGCCGGCCAGGTGGATCACGTGGGACACGCCGTCGAGAAGATCGTCGAGGTCGTCCTCGGCGAGGTCCAGGCGCCGCAGCTCGAAGTTCGGCTCGTCCTGAAGGGCATGCAGGTTCGCCAGCTTGGTGGCCGAGTCGTAGTAGTCGGTGAACGCGTCGACCCCGAGGACCGAGCAGCCGTTGGCTATCAGGCGCTCGCTCACGTGGGACCCGATGAACCCGGCCGCTCCTGTCACGAGCACGCGCCCGCTCCAGCCCCCGCAGGGAAGGTCGGCGGCCGAGCCGTTGACAGCGCGGCGGCGTGACCTGAACCGGTTCACTGCGCCACGCTCAGCACCGGGCGCGCGGTACGCCCTTCGACGTTGTCGAGATCGTCGCGGGCGTGCTCGAGCAGCATCTCCAGCGTCGCGCCGTCGCTCGGGAAATCGGCCCATCCGAATCGCATGCCGTGCACGGCCGCCCGCAGGCGCCGCTCGACCGCGTCGCGCTCGAACTCACCCTCGAACACGGCGCGCAGCTCCCAGTGGCGCTCGGTGACGGCCAGCTCGTAGCTGTCCGTGGCCCGCAGCAGATCCAGCAGCTCGTCCGCGTCGTCCGCCGGAGGCTCCTCCGACACCGCGACCAGCGCCACCACATCCTCGCCGCGCCGCCGCCCACGCATGAGCGCGCGCTGCAGCTCGGAGCTCAGCGGAGCCGGCACGATTCGCTGAGTCACCCGAGTCTCGAGGGCCACCTGGAACAGGCCGGCGGCCAGCATCCAGGGGATGAGCGCGGGCTCCACGATCGCCACGCCCACCGCGGCGATCAGCGCCACCGGGCGCAGGCGCCAGTGGACCACTGCGATCAAGCCCACGGCCGCCATCAGGGCGCATGCCGTCAGGTCGACGCGCGGAGGGACTACGGCAGCCAGGGTCGCCAGTACGATCCAGCCTGCGTAGGCACCCGCAGGCGCCGCTAGCTCTGTTCCCTGCTTTCCCGCCCCGCGCACGTCAGTTGCTCCTTCGTTCGTGGGCTCGGCCTCCAATCAGGCGTGCCAGATGAGCCCGGGTCATTCCCCCGACAGAACGTGGCGAGGCCTCCAGTTTTTTCGCCGACCCGGTGGTTAATCGGACCGGTTAACCCGGCGTTCGTAATCTCTTGGCCCGTGCAGGTGCTCGAAGTGGAAACTCCACACGGTCCGGCGAGGGTCCACCTCGACCCCGCCGCGGGGTCCCGAGCGGCACTGATGCTCGGTCACGGAGCGGGCGGAGGAGTGACCGCGCCCGACCTCGTGGCGGTGTCAGGCGTCGCGCGCGCGCTGGGAATCAGCGTCGCCCTGGTCGAGCAGCCCTATCGCGTGGCCGGGCGCCGCTCCCCCGCTGCGGCGGGCCGGCTCGACGCCGCCTGGACGGCGGTGGCGGCGCGGATGTGCGCCGACGAGCTGCGCGGGCTGCCGCTGGTCACCGGTGGGCGCTCGTCGGGCGCCCGCGTGGCCTGCCGCACCGCCGACGAGGTCGGCGCCGTCGGCGTGCTGTGCCTGGCCTTTCCGCTGCAGCCTCCGCGCCGCGCCGGCGCCGCGCCGGCCCCGGACCGGCTGGCCGAGCTGGACGCGGTCACGGTGCCGACCCTGGTGATCCAGGGCGTGTCCGACCGGTTCGGGATGCCGCCGGCGGGCGAGCGCCGTACGGTGGCGCAGGTGGCGGGCGACCACGGCCTTAAGAAGGACCTGGGGGCGGTGGCCGAGGCGGCGAGGGCGTGGTTGGCCTCGGTTTTGGAGCCGCCCGGCACGGTGCGAGCCGCCGCGCGCCGGGGCCGGCGGCGCTAACGGCAGCAAAAGGGTGGGGTGATTCGCCGCCCCGCGGGCTCGCCCGCGCCCGCCGCGCCGCTCACACACCCCGCAGCCACACCGACGACCACGGCGCCACCTCCAGCCGCGCGGGCGCCGGGCGGCCGGCGAAGTCGGCCCACTCCCGCTCGTGCAGGACGGCGGTCGCCGGCTCTCCGGAGACGTTCACGTAGACCCGCGCCCGCTCGCCGCCAAGCGCCTCGCGCTCCACCGCGAAGACCTCCGGCGGGCCGTCGAGCACGGCCTGGGCGCTGTCGGGGTGGAAGGCCGGCGTCGCGGCCCTCCACTCCAGCATCCGGCGCAGCGCGAGCCACGAGGACCCCGCCCGCGTGGAGCCGTCGGCGAGGGAGGCGCGGAAGGCGTCGAGGTCGTCGAATCGCCGGCGGTTGAGCCGCCCGCGGCTCTCCGGTTTCGGCGAAGCGCCGGCGGTCGTTGTCGCCCGCCACGAGCGACTGCACGTAGAGCGCCGGGATCCCGCGCAGGGCGAGCACGATCGCGTGGGAGGCGAGATGGCGGCGCAGCGCCTCCTCGCCCGGCCGGCCGCCCGCGAGAGCCGAGTACCAGGTGGAGTTGAGCTCGTAGACGGCGGTGCCTCCGTCGGGCAGCTCCCGGCGGGTGGTCTCCCCGCCGCCGCGCAGGACGGCCTCGGCGAGCAGGCCGGTATCGGCGGAGTCGAGCAGCCCTTCCGTCGGCCGCACGCCCACGCCGTCATGGGAGGCCAGGAAGTTCAAGAAGGAGGTCCCGGGATGCGGCGGAGCAGCGCCCGCGGCCCAGGCGCTCAGTCGCGAGGCGTCCTCGGTGAGCAGGGCGTGGAGGGTCAGCGCGGGCAGCGGGAACTGGTAGACCAGGTGGGCCTCCGCCACCTCACCGGTGCCGAAGTAGGACACGTTCTCGTGGCTGGGCACGTTGGTCTCCGTGAGCACCAGCACCGACGGCGCCACCGACTCCACGCAGCTGCGCAGGAACTGGATCACGGCGTGGGTCTGCGCCAGGTGGATCGACGCGGTCCCCTCCTGCTTCCACAGGAAGGCCACGGCGTCCAGACGCAGCACCCCGGCCCCGCGCTCGACGTACGCGAGCAGCACCTCGAGCACGCGCAGCAGCACCTCGGGCGTGCGGTAGTCGAGGTCGACCTGGTCGGGCGAAAACGTCGTCCAGGCCGACACCGGGCCCTCCGCGCCCTCGAAGGCGGTAAGCAGTGGCCGCGCTCGCGGACGCACGGTGGCCGCGAGGTTGGCCGCCGGATCGGCGGTGCGAAAGAAGCCGCGGTAAGCGGGGTCGCCGGCCAGAAAGCCCTGAAACCACCCGCTCTGCGCCGAGAGGTGGTTGATCACCGCGTCGACCACCAGGCGGCGGCCCTGGGCCAGTGCCTCGACGTCCCGCCAGTCCCCGTAGCGCTCGTCGACCTCCAGGTAGTCGGTCACGGCGAAGCCGTCGTCGGAGGTCCAGGGGAAGAAGGGCGTCACGTGCAGGCCGTTCAGCCACGGCTCGAACAGCTCCTGCATGACCGAGCGCAGGGTGGCGAGCGGCGCCTCTCCGGGGCGGGTGAACTGGTCCGGATAGGTGATGAGCCAGGCGTCGCGCTCGTCCCAGAGATCCGCCCGGCCCACGGTCGGCCGGTGGCGCCCCAGTAGCTGCTCGGCCTCGACCGCCACGCGGCCGGCGACCTCGGGGGGATACAGCTGCCCGAGCAGCGAGCGGCGCAGCGCGGCCGGGCCCTCGCCGGTCCCCGGGGCCGTGACGAGAGGGTCAGCCGAGGCCATCCCAGCCGTCCAGCAGGCCGCGAAGGTAGCCGCCGCACTCGCGCAGCGCGTCCGCGGGCTCGCCGCGCCATCGGCATTCGACCGACAGCGGGCCGTCGAAGCCGATCTCGCCCAGCGTGCTCAGGATCGCGGGGAAGGGCACGTGCCCGGTGCCGGGCTGGTGGCGGTTCGAGTCGCTCAGATGAACGGCGCCCAGCGTGTCCGCCGCCGAGCGCAGGGCGGCGCAGTGATCGTCCTCCTCGATGTTCATGTGGTACGTGTCGGCGTGGACTCGCACGGCGGGCGAGCCCACCGCGCGGGCGAGCTCTGACGCCTGGGCCAGCGTGTTGACCATGTGATCCTCGTAGCGGTTGAGCGGTTCGAGCAGCACGACCACCCCTGCCTGCTCGGCATGGGCGGCCAGCTCGGCCAGGCTCTCGAGCAGGACCTCGCGATCCTCCGCCGGGGTCCGGGGAGGCTCGTCCATCGGCGGCAGGCGGCGGGTGAACATGCCCCAGGCCGCCGGGGTGATCACGCCGTGGCCGCCGAGGGCTCCCATCCCATCGAGCTGGCGCCGCAGGCGGTCCAGCGAGCGCCGCCGGGCCGCGGCGTCGAAGTCGCCCGGCCAGCCATCTCCCTCGGGACAGCATGTGGGTATCCGCCCGCCCGCGCTCTGCGCCTGCTCGAGCTCGCCGAGCCGCGCCGGGTCGGAGTCGCGCACCTCGAGGCCGTCGAAGCCGGCGGCCAGCGCGGCCTCGACGCGTTCGCCGACAGCGGCTCCGGGCACGAGCTGCTCGGCCACGGCCAGCAGCGGCGGCGGCACCGTCAGGCCGCGAGGCGGCGTTCGGCCAGCAGGGCGTCGACGTTGGCGGGCAGCAGGACGTGCTCCAGGGCCATCTGAGTGGCCCCCACGACGCCGGCCCGCGCGCCGAGGCGGCTGGTGAGTATCCGCAGCTCCTGGGTGGCCAACGGCGACGAGCGCTGGTAGACCGACTCGCGCACGCCCGCGAGCAGGGGCTCGGAGGCGTCAGCCAGCTCTCCGCCCACCACCAGCACCCGCGGAGCCACCACACTGACCACCGCCGCCAGCGCGGCGCCGAGTATTCTTCCGGCCTCGCGCACGTGATGGGTGGCCTGCACGTCGCCCGCCCTGACGAGCTCGAGCACGTCGGCCGTCGACTCCGCCTGCACACCGGCCTCCGCGAGCTGGCGGACTATCGCCGAGCCCGACGCCAGCGCGCCGACGCAGCCCCGGGTTACCGCAGGTGCACAGCACCTCGGACCGGGTGATCGCGCGGATGTGCCCGATGTCGCCGGCCCGGCCGTGGTTGCCGCGCAGGACCTGGCCGTCCGCGATGATTCCGGCCCCGATGCCGGTGGCCACCTTCACGAAGACCATGTCCGAGAGGCCGGGCCAGTGGCGGCGGTGCTCGCCCAGGCCATCGCGTTCACGTCGCGCTCTACGAGGACCGGAGCGGTGAAGCGCTCGGCCAGCGCGCCGGCGACCGGATAGTCGTCCCAGCCCGGCATGATCGGAGGGCTGAACGGCCGGCCGCGATCCACGTCCACTGGGCCGGGAACGCCTACGGCTATGGCCAGCACGTCATCGGCCGTGCGCTCGGCCTCCTCGATCAACTCGCCGAACGTGGTTGCCACCCAGTCCAACACCGACGCCGGGCCGTCGGCGATGCGCAGCGGCTCCTCGCGCTCGGCCAGCGACTCCCCCGCGAGATCGCACACGGCCAGGCGGCCGTGGGCGGCGCCGAGGTCCGCGGCCAGCACCACGCCCGCGCGCTCGTTGAAGGTCAGCGCCGCCGGCCGCCGGCCGCCGCTGGAGGGCCTGCCGTCCGCCTGCTCGACCAGCAGCCCGGCCGAGAGCAGTACGCCGAGCCGCTGCATGACTGTTGTGCGCGACAGGCCGGTGGCGTCCATCAGCTCCGTCCGGGTGCCGGCTCGCCCCTCGCGGATCAGCTGGAGAACGCGACCCGGGGAGCCCCCCGGCTCGGCGGCGGAGATCGACATGGCCGCCACTTTATCGCCGTCGTCGACTGTATGTCCACCGCTTTTGATGTGTTGACCTGCAGAAGATGCGCGCTAAGCGTCACGGTTCGACAACTTCTGGTTGCGTCCTATAGACAACTGGGTTAGGGTGCCCGGCGTGGTTCGTGCGCTGGTGCTCGAAGGACCCCGCACCCTGCGGTTGCGCGACGAGGAGGCTCCCCCGCTTCACGCGCGCGACGTCCGGGTGCGCGCCCTGACGAGCGGCATCAGCCACGGCACGGAGCTCAGCCTCTATCGCGGCACGTCGGGATTCGCCGAGTTCGTGTTCGATCCCGAGCTCCGCGCCTTCGTCCGGCCCGACCCGGCGCGGCCCGCCTATCCCGCTCACCTGGGCTACGAGATGGTGGGCGTGGTCGAGGAGGTGGGCCCGGGCGTCGGCGAGCTCGCCGTCGGTGACCTCGTGCACGCCGGCACCCCGCACCGCGAAGAGACGGTGCTCGACGTGGACGCCGCCGCCGGCGCCAGCTATCCGCTCGTGCGCCTCCCGGCCGGCGAGCCCCCCGCCCATGCCCTCTTCGTCAGCCTCGGCGCCGTCGCCCTGGTGGCCCTTCACGACGCCCGCCTCGGGCTCGGCGACCACGTGGCCGTGGTCGGCATGGGCGCGATCGGGCTGCTGCTCGTGCAGATGGCGCGGCTGGCCGGCGCCGGGCGGGTCACGGCCGTCGAGCCGGTGGCTGCCCGGCGTGAGCTTGCGCTCGAGCTGGGCGCCGACGCGGCGCTCGACCCGACCACGGCAGAGGACGGCGTGGGCGCTGAGGTCAAGCGCGGCGGCGGCCGCGGCGTCGACGTGGCCCTCGAGACATCGGGCAACACCAGCGGCCTGCACGACGCCATCGCAACTGCGACCCTCGGCGGCCGTGTGGTCACCGTCGGCTTCTACCAAGGCGGCGCGCCCGAGCTTCGCCTGGGCGAGGAGTGGCATCACAACCGCCTCGAGATGATCTCCAGCATGGGCGCGTGGGGGGCGCCCCATCGCTCGTACCCGGCCTGGGACCGCGAGCGAGTGATGCGCACGGTGGTGGGCCTGCTGGCCTCGGGCCGGGTCCGGGTCGACTCGCTGCCGCTGCGGAAGTTCCCATTCGACCAGGCCGCCGAGGCCTACCGCTGGCTCGATGCCAATCCCAACGAGGCGGTGAAGGTGGCCCTCACGTACGAGGGCGGCAATCAATCAGGAGGAGAGCAATGAGCATCCGATGGACAGTCCTGACCCTGCTTGCCGTTATGGCCGCGCTGGCGGCAGGCTGCGGCGGAGACGACGACGATGGCGGCGGCGAGTCGGGGTCGATCAAGGGCGAGACCCTGACCGTGTGGAACAACGAGTTCCAGCCCGACCGCATGCAGGCGACCGAGGACATCCTCGCCGACTTCACGAAGAAGACGGGAGTCAAGACGAAGCTCGTGGCGGTGCCCGAAGATCAGCTGGCCACGCTCATGACCAACGCGGCGGCGGCCGGGAAGCTGCCCGACGTGGTGCTTGCCACGCCGGTCGGGGATTCCCACACCTACGCGCGTGAGGAGCTCTTCGACCTCGACGCCGCGCAGGCGGTTGTCGACAAGCTCGGCAAGGACACCTTCTCCCAGAAGGCCCTCGAGATAGTCAGCCAAGACGGCAAGGCCACCGGCGTGCCGAGCGATGGCTGGGGCCAGCTGCTGCTCTACCGCAGCGACCTGTTCGAGAAAGCGGGCATCGACCCGCCGGAGTCGCTCGACGACATCGCTGCCGCCGCCGAGCAGCTCAACACCGGCGGGGTTGCCGGCATCACGCTCGCCACGGCTCCCGGAGACGGCTTCACCTCGGAGACCTTCGAGCATGTCGGGCTGGCCTCGGACTGCCAGCTGGTCAACGACGCCGGCGATGTCACCTTCGACTCCCCGGAATGCATCGAGGCCCTGGAGTGGTACGGCAATATCGCCACCAACTACTCGGTTCAGGGAAATCAGAACGTGGACACCACGCGCGCGACCTACTTCGCGGGCCGCGCCGCGATGATGTTCTGGTCGCCCTTCCTCCTCGACGGCATGGCCGGCCTGCGCGACGACACCAAGCCGGCCTGTCCCGAGTGCAAGAAGGACCCGGCGTTCCTGGCGAAGAACAGCGGTCTGGTCGGGCCGCTCGCGGGGGCGAGTGGTGAGCCGGCGCAGTTCGGCTCGGTGTCGACGTTCAACATCAGCGTCGACGCGCCCACCGAGGCCGCACAGGCGCTCGTCGAGTACATGATGAGCGAGGGCTACACACGCTGGCTGGCTCTGTCGCCGCAGGGCAAGTACCCCGTGCGCCTCGGCGACAAGGAGGACCCCACGCGCTTCGAGGAAGCGTGGGCCGACCTGGATAGCGGAGTAGACCGCAAGGCGCCGCTCAGCAAGTTCTACTCCCAGGAGTCCATCGATTCGCTCGGCGAGGGTGTGGACAGCTTCGAGCGCTGGGGCTTCGCTCAGGGTCAGGGCGCCCTAATCGGAGCGATGAGCGGAGAACAACCGATCGCCAACGCCGTCGCCGACGTGATCGGAGGCAAAGACCCAGCCGACGCGGCCGCGGACGCGCAGAGCACAATCGAAGAGATCCAGGCCGGCGTCAACTAGCCCTCGCCCGTGGCTGGTCGGCTTCAGACTCGGACCGCCGAACCCGTAAAGCGTCGCGCGCGTGGGGTGCGCGCGCGACGTGACTCACGGGCGGGAATGGCGTTGGTGTCGCCCACGGTGATCGTGGTGCTCGTGATGGTGGTGCTTCCGGTGTTGTGGGCGCTGGTCCTTTCCTTTCAGGACATCAGCCTGCTCAACATCCGCAGCCTCGACCTGCTGGGCGGGGATTACACGCTCGAGAACTACGACCTCCTGCTCTCCGGGTCGGATTTCCTGACGGCGGCGCGGACCACGCTCCTCTACTCGGTCTTCGGCACGATTGGGCGCGATCCTCCTCGGCCTCATCGCCGCTCTGCTTGTGCGCTCCTCGTTTCGAGGGCGCGGCCTCGTTCGGGGCGCGCTCCTACTGCCCTGGGTGGCCCCCGTGGTGGCGGTCACCTTCATCTGGACCGTGCTGCTGTCGCCTCAGCTCGGGTTCGTGAATGCGGTAGGCACCGACCTGCTGGGATGAGCAAGCCAATCCCCTTCCTCAGCCAGGAGAGCGGGAACATCACCCTCTTCGGGCTCAGCATCGGCGTGCCCACGGCGCTCCTGACGGTGATCGTCTTCGAGTCCTGGAAGTCGTTCCCCTTCGCCTTTCTCTTCATCCTCGCGCGACTCCAGGCGGCGCCCAAGGAACTCGAAGAGGCCGCCGCCGTCGACGGGGCCACGCCCACTCAGATCTTCCGCCACATCATCCTGCCCCAGCTGATGGGCGTGATCGCGCTGATCGCCGTCCTGCGCTTCATCTTCACCTTCAACTCCTTCGACGAGATCTACCTGCTCACAGGCGGAGGAGCCGGCACGGAGGTCCTGGCCACCCAGGTCTACAACTTCCTCACCGCACGCGCCGACATCGGCGCCTCGGCGGCGGTGGCGATGTTCATGGCCACCGTGCTCGCCAGTGCTGCTGTTCGTCTACGTCCGCTTCTTCGGTGAGGAGGAACGTCCGGCATGAACCGCTACGCCTTCGAGGTGCGCGCGCTGAAGATCCTGCGTCCGCTCGGCATCGCGTTCTTCGTGATCGTCACCGTCTTCCCGTTCCTCTACATGATCCTCCTCTCGGTGCGCGACATCTCAGAGGTGATCGAGTCGCCCGGGGCAGCTGATCCCCTCACCGAGCGACATCAGCTTGGACGCCTACGGACGGGTGCTGCGCTCGGTCGAGGACGGCGGTGAGGGCTTCGTCCGCTTCCTCCTGAACTCGGCCGGTCTGGCGATGGCGACCGTGGTGGCGACGCTGGCCGTGTCGATCCTCGGCGCCTACGCGGTCGCCCGGCTCGACTTCTTCGGCAAGCGGCCGATCCACTTCCTGTTCCTGTCGGTCTACCTTTTCCCGCCGATCCTCATCGCGATCCCGCTCTTCGTGGCCTTCTCGAAGCTGCGGCTGCGCGGACAGCTTCCCGGTGCTGGTGATCGTCTACGTGGCGCAGACCCTGCCCATCTGCGTGTACATGCTGCGCAACTACTTCCAGACCGTGCCGCGTGTCGCTCGAGGAGGCCGCAGAGGTCGACGGCGCCAGCCGCGCTTCCAGGTGATCCGGCGCATCAGCCCTGCCGCTCGCCATGCCCGCAATCGCCGCCACCGGCCTGTTCGTGTTCATGATCGCCTGGAACGAGTTTCTCTTCGCGCTGCTCTTCCTGGTCGAGGAACGTCAGAACTGGACCGTCTCGCTCGGTCTCTCGCAGCTCAAGAACATCGAGACTCCGGCGACCATCCTCATGGCCGGCTCGGTGATCCTGACCCTCCCCGTGATCATGCTGTTCCTGTTCGCCGAGCGCCTGATGACCGAAGGGCTGACGCTGGGCGCCGAGAAGGGCTAGACGGCTGAAGGTCGGCGTCTTCACCGCCGTGCTGTCCGACCGCCCCTTCGAGGCCGCCCTCGACCAGGTGGCCGCCCTGGGCGCCGAGGCGGTGGAGGTGGGCGTGGGCGGCTACCCGGGCGCGCGGCACTGCGACGCCGAGGCGCTGCTGGCCGACCCGGGCGCGGCGCGGCGCTGGCGCGAGGCGGTGGCCGCGCGCGGCCTTGTGGTGTCCGCACTCAGCGCCCACGCCAACCCGTTGCACCCCGACCCCGCCCAGGCGGCCGAGGGCCGGGCGGTGCTGGAGCGCGGGATCGCCGCCGCCGAGCTGCTCGAGGTGCCGGTGGTCAACGCCTTCTCGGGCTGCCCCGGCGACATCGAGGGCGGGCGCACGCCGAACTGGATCACCACCCCGTGGCCACCCGAGTTCGCCGCCCTGCTGAAGTGGCAGTGGGAGGAGTGCGCGCTGCCCTTCTGGACCGAGGCCGCCGCCTCGGCGCAGCGCCACGGCGTGCGCATCGCCGTCGAGCCGCACCCCGGCTTCCTGGTCTACAACGTGGCCACGCTGCTGCGCCTGCGCGAGGCGGCCGGGCCGGCCATCGCCGCGAACTTCGACCCCAGCCACCTCTGGTGGCAGGGCGCCGATCCGGTCGAGGCGATCCGCCTGCTGGGCAAGGCGGGCGCGCTGGCCCACGTGCACGCCAAGGACACCTGGCTGAACGAGGAGCTGATCCGCGCCCAGGGGGTGATCGACACCACGGCGCGCGACCACGTGGAGGGCCGCGCCTGGGCTTTTCGCACCGTGGGCCTCGGCCACGGCGAGGAGACGTGGCGCGACCTGCTGGGCGCCCTGCGGGCCGCCGGCTACGACGGGGTGGTGAGCGTGGAGCACGAGGACCCGCTGCTGAGCGCTGAGGAGGGGCTGGCAAAGGCGGTGGACACGTTGCTGGCGCTCCGCTGACCTCCGGCTTTGGCGCGTACAGCAAGCTGGGGTTAGAGTGCGGCGCATGCCGCTCGTGAAGGGCCACATGTCGCGCGACCTGTTGACCGTGTCTCCCGGGGTGCCGCTGACCGAGGTGGCGAAACGCATGGTGGCGCGCGATGTGGGCGCCGTGATGGTGGTCGAGGATGGGCGCCTGGTGGGAATCCTGACCGAGCGTGACGTGCTGCGCGCGGTGGCCGGCGGCCTCGACGAGTCCACGCTGGTCTCGGCCTGCATGACCAGGGACCCGGACACGATCGAGTCCGACGAGACCACCCGCGAGGCCGCCACGCTGATGATCCACGGCGGCTTTCGCCACCTGCCCATCATGGAGGGCGACGAGATCGTGGGGATGCTCTCGATCCGTGATCTCATGCGCCTGGTGCTGGACGACTCGGCGCCGCGCGGCGCCTGAGCGCCCGACGGCGTCGTGGAAGGTCCAAGACGTCGACCAGGCCCTGCTCGAGACCGTTTGCTCGCGTCTCCAGAGCCAGCTCGGCGGAGACGAGGCGGTGCGCGCCGAGGCGTTCGTGCGCCAGTACTACCGCTGGGTGTCCCCCGAGGACCTGGAGGAGCGCAGCGAGCTCGACGTGTACGGCGCCGCCCTGGCGCACTTCAACCTCGCGCGGCGGCGTGCGCCCGGCGCGACGCGGATCCGCGTCTACAACCCGCAGTTCGAGAGCGACGGCTGGCAGTCCTCGCACACCGCCGTGGAGGTGGTGACCGACGACGCCCCGTTCCTCATCGACTCGATCTCGATGGAGCTCAACCGCCGCGGCTTCGGGGTCCACCTGATCATCCACCCGGTCATGCGGGTGCGCCGCAACGACGCCGGCGAGCTGCTCGACGTGCTGCCCCGCGACAGCGAGGGCGAGCAGGCCATGGCCGAGTCGGTGATCCACGCCGAGGTGGCGCGTCACACCGATCCCGGTGACCTGCGCGAGATAGAGGAGGCGCTGCGGCGGGTGATCGGCGAGGTTCGCGCCGCCGTGGAGGACTGGCCGCAGATGCGCCGGCGCGCGCTCGAGCTGTCTGATGAGCTGAAGGCGAGCCCGCCGCCGATCGACCCCGACGACATAGTCGAGGCCCGCGAGTTCCTGACCTGGCTCGAGGACCACAACTTCACCTTCCTCGGCTACCGCGACTACGAGTTGAGCGGCGCGGGCGACAGCGTGCGGCTGGCCCCGGTGGCCGGATCGGGACTGGGCATCCTGCGCGAGAGCCGCGGCGGGGTCGACACCCTGCCCCCCGCCGTCGGGGCGCGCGCGCTCGCTCCCAGCCTGCTCAACCTGACCAAGGCCAGCGAGCGCGCCACCGTCCACCGGGCCGCCTACCTCGACTACGTCGGGGTGCAGCGCTTCGACGGCGACGGGCGGGTGGTGGGCGAGCGGCGCTTTCTCGGGCTCTACACCCACAGCGCCTACCACGCGAGCCCGGCCAGCATCCCCATCCTGCGCCGCAAGGTGGCCGCGGTGCTCGCCCGCGCGGCGTTTCCGGCGGGCAGCCACAACGAGAAGGCCCTCATCGAGATCCTCGAGACCTACCCGCGCGACGAGCTCTTCCAGATCTCCGTCGACGAGCTGTTCGAGATCGCCATCGGGATCCTGCACCTGGGTGAGCGCCAGCGCGTGCGCCTGTTCCTGCGCCGCGACGCCTTCGGGCGCTTCCTCTCCTGCCTCGTCTACGTGCCGCGAGACCGCTTCAACACCGAGAACCGGCGGCGCATCGAGCGCATCATCCGCCAGCGCACCGGCGCCCAGAGCATCGACTACTCCACCCGGGTGTCGGAATCCGTGCTCGTCCGCTTGCACTACCTGGTCTACGTCGAGCCGGGAAGCCTCTCCCAGGTCGACGCCCGCGAAATCGAGACGCAGCTCGTGGCCGCCACGCGGTCCTGGGGCGACGACCTGCAGGAGGCGCTGCACGAGGAGCACGGCGAGGAGCGCGGCTCCGCCCTGTTTCGCCGCTACGGCGAAGCGTTCCCGGCCGCCTACCGAGCCGACTGGGTGCCGCGTTCGGCCCTCTCCGACATCGGGCGGATCGAGGAGCTCTCGGAGGAGGACGACCTCGCGCTGTCGCTCTACCGCCCGCTCGAGGCACCGCGCGGGGCGCTGCGCGCCAAGGTCTACCGCGCGGGCGCGCCGCTGGCCCTGTCGCAGATCCTCCCCTTATTCGAGAACCTGGGTGTGGAGGTGGCGGACGAGCGCCCGTACGCGATCCGGCCCCGGGACCGCGACTCGGTCTGGCTCTATGACTTCGGGCTCACCTACGCCGGCGAGGACGACCCGGACACCGACGAGGTCCGCGAATCGTTCGAGCGAGCGTTCATCCGGGCCTGGCGAGGCGACGCCGAGAGCGACGGCTACAACCGGCTCGTGCTGCGCGCCCGCCTGTCGTGGCGCGACACGGCGATGCTGCGCGCCATCGGGCGCTACCTGCGCCAGGCGGGCACCACGTTCAGCGACCGCTACGTGGAGCAGGCGCTGGCCGCCCACCCCGAGGTTGCGCGCCTGCTGGTCGACCTCTTCCGTGCCCGCTTCGATCCGCGGCGCCACGACTCCGGCGCGGCCGGGCTGCTCGTGGAGCGCATCGAGGAGGCCATCGACCAAGTCGAGAGCCTCGACCACGACCGCATCCTGCGCAACTTCCTCGGGGTGGTGCAGGCCATGCTGCGCACCAACTTCTACGCGGGCGAGGGCGAGCGCTGCCTGAGCTTCAAGCTCGACCCGTCACGCCTGGCCTGGCTGCCCGAGCCGCGCCCTCGTTTCGAGATCTTCGTCTACTCCCCGCGCGTGGAGGGAGTGCACCTGAGAGGCGGGCACGTGGCCCGCGGAGGCATCCGCTGGTCGGACCGCCGAGAGGACTTCCGCACCGAGGTGCTCGGCCTGATGAAGGCACAGATGGTCAAGAACGCGGTGATCGTGCCGGTGGGCGCCAAGGGCGGATTCGTGGTCAAGCGCCCGCCCGCCGCGGGCGTCCGCGACGAGCTGCAGGCCGAGGTCATTCGCTGCTATCGAACCTTCATCTCCGGGCTGCTCGACGTGACCGACAACATCGTCGACGGAGAGGTCGCGCCGCCGCCCGGCGTGGTGCGCCACGACGAGGACGATCCCTACCTGGTGGTGGCAGCGGACAAGGGTACGGCCACGTTCTCGGACATCGCCAACGGCATCGCTGCGGACTACGGGTTCTGGCTCGGCGATGCCTTCGCGTCCGGTGGCTCGACGGGCTACGACCACAAGGGCATGGGCATCACGGCGCGCGGGGCCTGGGAGTCGGTCAAGCGTCATTTCCGGGAGCTCGGCCACGACGTGGCGAGCGAGGACTTCACCGTGGCCGGGGTGGGCGACATGTCGGGGGACGTGTTCGGCAACGGCATGCTGCTGTCGCGCCACATCCGGCTGGTGGCCGCGTTCGACCACCGCAACGTCTTCATCGACCCCGACCCCGATGCGGCGGCCGCGTTCGAGGAGCGCGAGCGGATGTTCGCGCTGCCCAGCTCCTCCTGGGAGGACTACGACGCCGATCGCATCTCCCCCGGGGGCGGAGTGTTCTCGCGCAGCGCCAAGTCGATCCCCCTCTCCGAGGAGGCGCGCGCGGCGCTCGGCGTGGAGGACGAGAGGCTGGCCCCGAACGAGCTGATCCGGGCGATCCTGCGCGCGCCGGTCGACCTGCTCTGGAACGGCGGGATCGGCACGTACGTGAAGTCGAGCGACGAGGCCCACGCCGACGCGGGCGACAAGGCCACCGATGCCGTGCGGGTGGACGCATCCGAGCTGCGCTGCCGCGTGGTGGGCGAGGGCGGGAACCTCGGGCTCACCCAGCGCGCGCGCATCGAGTTCGCGCTGGGCGGCGGCAAGATCAACACCGACGCCATCGACAACTCGGGCGGCGTCGACTGCTCCGACCACGAGGTGAACATCAAGATCCTGCTCGACAGCGTGGTGGCCGCGGGCGACCTGACCCTCAAGCAGCGCAACAACCTGCTGGCCGAGATGACCTCGGCCGTCGCCGAGCGCGTGCTCCAGAACGATTACGAGCAGACCGAGACGCTCACGCTGTCCGAGACCCAGGCCACGGGCATGGTCGACGTCCACGCCCGCTTCCTGTCCGAGCTCGAGACCGCGCGCGGGCTCAACCGGCCGCTGGAGGCGCTGCCCTCCGGCGAGCAGCTGGCCGAGCGCAAGCAGAACGACGCCGGGCTGACCCGGCCCGAGCTGGCGGTGATGCTCGCCTACAGCAAGAACGACCTCTACGCCGAGCTGCTCGACTCCGACGTGCCCGAGGACCCCCATCTCTCGTCCGAGCTCGACCGCTACTTCCCCTCCCCCCTGCCCGAGCGCTTCGGCGACCACATGCGCGAGCACAGGCTCCGCCGCGAGATCATCGCCACCCAGGTGGCCAACAACGTGCTGCACGGCGGCGGCACCACGTTCACCTTCCGTCTGCACGAGGAGACGGGCGCCTTCGCCTCCGAGATCGCCCGCGCCTACGCGTCGGCACGCGACATCTTCTCGATGCGCCAGACGTGGGCCGACATCGAGGCGCTCGACGGGCTGGTGGCCGCCGAGGTGCAGATCTCGATGCTGCTCGAGGGGCGGCGCCTGGTGGAGCGCGGATCGCGCTGGCTGTTGCGCAACGTGAGCCGCCCGATCGACATCGGCGCGACGGTGGCCCGCTTCTCCGCGGGCGCCGAGGTGCTCTTTGAAAGCGTGCCGCGTCTGCTGGGCGAGAACGACCTCGAGCCCCTCGAAGCGCGCACGGAGCGCCTTGCGTCGGCCGGCGTGCCCGCCGACATGGCCCGACGCGTGGCCATCCTGCCCACGCTGTTCGCCGTGTTCGACATCGTCGAGGTGGGGGCCGAGGCGGGAATCGAGGTGGAGAAGGTGGCCGCCGTGCATTTCCGGCTGGGCGAGCGCCTTGGTCTGCACTGGCTGCGCGACCGCATCGTGGCGCTGCCGCGCGACGACCGCTGGCGCGCGCTCGCCCGGGCCGCGCTGCGGGACGACATCTACGGGCTGCACCGCGGGCTGACCGCGGAGGTGCTGCGAGCCGGCGGCGCCGAGGCGGACGTCGAGGAGCGCGTCGAGCGCTGGATCGAGGCCAATCCCGCCTCGGCGCGGACCGAGAAGACGCTGGCCGAGATCCGCGTGGGCAAGGTGTTCGACACCACGACCCTCCCCGTGGCGGTGCGCGAGGTGCGCAACCTTCTGCTGGCGAGCTGACGCCGCGGGCTCAACCGAGGCGAGTCGCGGCCGATTGAGGTGCCATGAGGCACCTGGTCAAGACCTTGGTCGCCCTGGCCGTCTTGGGCGCTGTCCCGGCGAGCGCCGCCGCCGCGCCCGCGCTGCCCGGCGTGCCGAGCGACGCGTCGCTGCTCTTCGCGCTCGAGTCGCGCGCGGGCACGCTCGTGCCCGACGCCCGCGCCGGCAAGGGACGCTTCACCCTCACCCTTCGGGGCGTCGAGCGGCGCGCCACCTGGTTCACCGACCGCCCCCAGCGCAACGCCGGCCGAGTCGACACGCGCAAGCTCTTCACCGCCTGGCGCGAGCTGGGCTTCCGCGCCGACCCGCCCAACGCCGCCCTCGTGGTGGACCGCGCCAAAGCCAGTCGGGACACCGTGGCCGCCGAGATCAGGCTGCGCTCCTACGCTCCGCGCCGGCGCACCGCCCGCTTTGCTGTGCGCACCCTTGGATCGCTCGGCAACGGGCTGCGCCACATCAACCGTCGCATCGACCTCCGCCCGCCGCGGCGCTTCGGCGCCGCCTCCCTGTTCATCGACAACGCCACCTACGGCTCCGGACAGGGGTGCACGCTGGGGCAGCCACAGCTCTTCGCGCTGACGGGGCCGCTGGAGGGAATGTTCCCCGCCAACGGGCAGATCCTGTCCATCCGTGGGAACACGGCGCTGTTCCAGATTCTCGGCGCTCAGTTCGGCGGCGACGGGGTCAACACGTTCGCGCTGCCGGACATGGAGGCACCCCCGAACATGGCGTGGTTCATCTGCGTCGCCGGCCGGTTCCCGGAGGAAGACGAGATGGGCCCCTGCGTGCCGGGCGAGGTCGACTACTGGATCTCTCAGGACCCCATCGTCGATCCCGACCTTCTCCCGGCCGACGGGCGAACCGTCGCTGCCGGCCAGTACTTCGACTACGAGTACGTGACCGGCCCGGCGGGTCCGACCCTCAGGCTTCCCACGGTGTCCGCGCCGCCGGGCATGCAAGCGCTGGTATGCATGAGGAACGATGGCGAATCCGGGCCGCTCTTCCCCACGCTGGCGCAGGTGGATCTCTTCACGGGCACGCCATTCCTGCAGGGCAACATGTGGATGCGCGCTCAGGGACAGCAGCTTTCGAAGTCCTCCAACCAGGGGCTCTACTTCCTCATCACGCCGCCTCCGCTCAGTCAGCAGGGAACCTTCGCGCTTCCCGCACTCGATGCCCCCGCCCCGGGGGTCGAGTACTACATCGCCACCGCAGGCGACTGGCCGGTGCGATTCGACTAGAGCGCGTGCTCCTCAGATCTTCAGCAGCACGATCACGTTCACCACGAAGACGAGGGCGAACGCCACGGTCCAGCGGTTGAGGTTGCGCTCCACGAGCGAGCCGCCGCCGAATGGCCCGGCGCCGGTGCCGACGCCGAAGGCGCCGGACAGGCCGGCGTCCTTGCCCGAGTGCAGCAGGATGAGCACGATCAGGACGACCGCGAGCACCACCTGAAGGCCACTGAGAATCGCTTCCACCGGCGCGAAGGGTAGCGGCCGGTCAGCGCCCTTCCAGGGCATCGAGCTCGCGCAGGATCACGATCGCCTCCTCGCGCAACTCGCCGTCGACTCCCCGCCAGTCGCTGTCCGAGAGCTTTCCCATGCGGTGGTCGAGCTCGGCGTCGCGGATCTCGCGGTACTTGGCCTCCTTGGCCGCCCGCAGCTCCTCGAGGCGCGTCTGCTCGAACGCCTCCACCTGCTCGCGCCGGCGCAGCGGCACGCTCACGGCCAGCGCCACGAGCGCGGCCAGCACGAGCAGGGCGACGGCGTACTCCACGCGGGCGAAGCCTAGGTGTCCTAGGCGCGCGTCAGCTCGCGGCCCAGCCGAGCCTTGTACAGCGAGCGCACGCGGCGCAACCGCGCTTCGGGCGAGGGCCAGGCTGCCACCAGCGCGCCCAGCAGCGCGATCGCCCCCCCGATCCAGATCCACGCCACCAGCGGCGAGACGATCACCCGGAACGCGGCCGGCGGCGGATCCGAGCGGTAGAGCTCGGTCAGCGTGTTGATCACCAACGCCTGCACCTCGCTCGGCGAGTCGGAGAACTGGCGGTCCGCGCGGGCGATCGGCTTCTGGAGCGAGACGAGATCGGGCCGAACGGCCAGCCAGAAGTCGCGCCGCAGGCCCCAGCGGACGTCGACCTCGCTGGTTGCCTCACCCTCGAAGAAGCGCGAGATCGCGCCCATCGAGGGGTCGGAAGTCGAGTAGTAGTTGCGCGACGGCCGCAGGGTGAAGGTCTTGCCGTCCCTGGTCACCCGCATCACCGCGCCGAACGAGATCGGAGCGCCGGTACCGCCGCGGTCGCCGCCGAGCCGGGCCGTGGGCCGGACGTACTCGATGTCGTACCCGCCCACCGACACGCGCTCGCCCGGCGACATCCGCACGTCGCGCTGCTCCAAGAACGCCGAGGAGGCGGCGACGCCGAGGAAGAGGACGGCGATGCCCACGTGCACCAGATAGCCGCCGTAGCGGCGCCGGTTGCGCCCGGTCAGGCGCGCCAGCGCGCGCGGCCAGGACTCGCCGGTCATCACCCGGCGGGCGCTCGCCCCGCGCCAGAACTCCTGGGCCACCGCCGCCAGCACGAAGGCGACGAAGCAGAACATCAGCAGCGAGGCGATGCTGTCGGCGGCGTTGGTCAGCGCCAGCAGCGCCGCGAGCGTGACGACTGTGAATGCGAGCGGCGCGAGCAGCACGCGTCCCAGCCGTCGCGCGGTCACGCGCCTCCAGGCCAGCACCGGCCCGATCCCGGCCAGCAGGACGAGCACGATGGCCAGCGGAGTGGTCAGCCGGTTGAACCAGGGCGGGCCGACGGTCTGCTCGGTCCCGGTCACCGCTTCGGAGATGAGCGGGAAGAACGTGCCCCAGAGGATCACCAGCGCAAGCGCCACCAGGACCAGGTTGTTGAGCATGAAGAACGCCTCGCGCGAGAGCAGCGAGTCGAGGCGCGCCTCGCTGCGCAGGTCGGGAAGGCGCGACACGACGAGGCCCACCGACAGCGCGATCACGCAGGCGATGAAGATCAGGAACTGCACGCCGATGGTGGAGGCGCCGAACGCGTGGATCGAGTCGAGGATCCCGCTGCGCACCAGGAACGTGCCCATCAGGGCGAGCGTGAAAGTGGCGCAGATGAGCGACACGTTCCACACCTTCAGCATCCCGCGCTTCTCCTGGACCATGATCGAGTGCAGGAACGCGGTGCCCACCAGCCACGGCATCAGCGACGCGTTCTCCACCGGGTCCCAGGCCCAGTAGCCGCCCCAGCCGAGCTCGGAGTAGGACCACAGCGCGCCCAGCAGGATGCCCGTGCCGAGGAAGGTCCACGCCACGAGCGCGAAGCGCCGCGTGGCGCGTATCCAGTCGGCGCCCGTGCGGCGGGTCACGAGCGCCCCGATGGCGAAGGCGAAGGGGATCGAGAAGCCGACGTAGCCCGTGTAGAGCATCGGCGGGTGGATCATCATCGCCGGGTGGCGCAGCAGCGGGTTGAGCCCCGCGCCCTCCTGGGGCGCGACGGCCAGCGTGTTGAAGGGGTTCTCCCAGAAGACGGTCAGCAGGAGGAAGAAGGCGGCCACGGCGCCCAGCACCGCGGTGGCATAGGGCGCGATATCGCGCAGCGAGCGCCGGGTGAGAAAGAGCACGGCGGCGGAGAAGAGCGCCAGCAGCGTCACCCACAGCAGCAGCGAGCCGTCCTGGGTGGCCCAGACCGCGGTGACCTTGTAGAACGTCGGCGTGCTCGTCGAGGAGCCCTCGGCCACCAGCGCGTAGGAGAAGTCCGAGCGCAAGAAGGCCGATTCGAGGATGGCGAAGGCGCCGAGGCAGAGGGCGGCGAGGCAGTACACCGCGCGGCGCCCGGCGTCGACCCATTCGCGCCGCCCGGCGCGTGCCCCGTAGAGCGAGGCCCCCACCGCGAAGAGCGCGGTGAGGAGGCCGACGGTCAGGCAGGCCGAGCCGACCCCGGCCACGTCAGCTCGACTGCTTGTCCGCCGTGAACTTCGACGGACACTTCGTTACCAGCGAATCCCGCTCGGCCACGAAGGTGCCGCGCTGGAGCTCGCCCGAGACGATCACCTCGCGCCCCTCGCGAAAGGGGTCCGGCACCACGCCCGCGTAGGCCACCGCAACGGACTCCGTGCCGTCGCGGTCGCGGATGCGAAAGCGAAGGCTCTCGCCGTCGCGCCGAACGGAGTCGTCGACGACCTTGCCGGTGAGCTCGTACGAGCGCCCGCTCTGGAGCTCGGACGGCTTGGCCGCCTCACTCGAGGCGCTGAAGCTCGTATAGACGAGCGCCGAGGCCAGCAGAACGGCCACGCCGAGGGCCAGCACGAGGCGCAGCCTGCGCTTGCGTGAGGGATCCATCTCCTCTGAGTCTAGGAGGCGGCGCCTGCTTCACCGCGCCTACTGGGATGTCCTTCCCCGGGCCAGGGCGAGAGCAGGAGGATCAGCCGCGCGTCGCTGGTGGCGCGCACCTCGTGGCGCTCGTTGGGCTCCCAGTGAACGAGCAGGCCGGGCCCGCCGGAGATGGTCTCCCCCTCGACCTCCACCTCGATCTCGCCCGCGGCCACCATCAGCCAGGCACGCTCGTGGACCTGGTGCTCTCCCAACGCCTCGCCGGCGGGCAGGTGGATCGCCACCACCCGGGTCTCGTTGTCCGAGCGCAGCACCTCCGGCTGGTGTGGATTGACGGTGAGCGAGGCGACGTCCCAGTGGTCCATGGCTGAACTATGCCTCCTTCGGCGCGGGCTCGTCGCTTCTGCGCGCCATCCACTCCGCGCCGGGGTGGTCGCTGAGGCCGTGCACGATGATCGACACCACCACGGCCAGCGCGGCGATGCCGGCGATGCGCTCGGCGTCCGGCACCTCCGAGCCGAGCACGAACAGGGCGAAGGTCATCGTGGCCACGCCCTTGGGCCCGAACCAGGCCATGAAGGCCTTGCCCGCCAGGTCGATCTGCCGGGTGCCGGCCAGCGACACGAACACGGCGATCGGCCGGGCGGCCAGCAGGGTGAAGGCGGCGATGGCCACCGCCGCCCAGCCCTCCTCGAACAGGAACTCCGAGGTCAGGATGGCGCCGAACACGAGGAACACGCCGAGCTTGACCACCTCGAGCACGTCCTCTGAGCGGGTCTCGAAGCAGTGCCGGATGTCCGGGCGCCAGATGCCGAAGGCGATCGCGCACACGAACACCGAGATGAAGCCGTTGCCCTCGGGCGGCAGCACGGCGACGCCGTAGGCGGCGAAAGCGACCCCGAGTGCGTACAGCGCCTTCTGATGCGGGCTGATCTCGTGACCCAGCGCGGTCTTGCGCGGCATCAGGCGCGAGGCCAGGAAGGCCACCACCAGGCCCGCCGCCAGGCCCGCTCCGACGTCCTGGAGCACGAACTCCCACCAGACGAAGCCGTCGCGGTCCTCGGCCGCGGCGGTGAAGGCGAGCACCGCCGGCAGGGCCAGGCCGTCGTTGAGCCCGGACTCCAGGTTGAGCGAATGGCGAATCAACCTGGGCACCCGCGGGTTGGTGACCACAGTGGACGACAGCACGGGGTCCGTCGGCGACAGCAGCGCCCCCACCAACAACGACTCGGTCCAGCCCAGGTCGGTGAGCTCGTGGGTGACCACGGCCACCAGCACGGCGGTCAGCGGCATGGCCAGCACGAGCTTGCGAAACGGGAGGTGCCACGCCTTCTGCAGCATCTCCGCCTCCACCTCGAGCCCGTCGCGGAACAGGATGAGGATCAGCGCGATCACGGCCAGGCCCTGCACGAAGTCCGACTCCGGGTCGACGTCGAGCACCTCCAGCCCGCCCTGCCCGAGGATCAGCCCGGCCACCACGAACAGGGCGGCCAGGGAGAGCAGGCTGCGTCGCGCCAGCCCCGCCACGAGCGCCCCGGCCAGCAGCAGCAGGCCGAAGACGGCAAGGGGCACTTCGAGGAACTCGATGCCGGCGGCGACGGGGGGCACCCCGCAAGCGTGTCAGAAGCGGGTCGTCACGCGGTCTGGCTACGGTGAGGGGGCGTGAGGAGGGCTCTCGCATTCGCGGCGTTGCTTGCGGCGCTTCCCGGCTCTGCCGTGGCGGCCGAGCTCCCCCCTGCGCAGACGCTCGAAAGCGGCTGGGAGATCCGCGGGCAGCAGGCCGCCCCCGCTCCACCGCAGCCGCCGCCCCCGGTGGAGGGCCAGCCCGAGGGCGTTCCCAACCCCACCCCGTCCGCGCGCGCCGTCCGCGCGGCTCAGGGCCCAGCGGCCTGGACGTCGGTGGCGGTGCCCAGCGTGTTCAACCCCACCGCGGTGGCCTCGGAGTACCCGGGCAGCGTGCGGCGCTACCGGGTGCAATTCACCGGCCCGGCCACCCCGCGCGGCTTTCACTGGCTGCTGCGCTTCGAGGGTGTGCGCCGCAGCGCGGCGGTCTACCTCAACGGACGCCGCCTGGGCAAGAACACCGATCCCTACACGCCGTTCACCTTCGAGGCGCGCGGCCTGCGTCCGCGGCGGGCGAACGAGTTGGTGGTGGTCGTCGACAGCCGCAAGGACCCACGGCTGCCCGAGGGCTGGTGGAACTGGGGCGGCATCGTGCGGCCGGTCAGCCTGATCCCGGCCGGGCGCGCGCATCTACACGACCTGGGGACCATGTCGCGCGTGAAGTGCAGCGGGCCGGCCAGTGGCTGCCGGGCCGAGCTGCTGGTGGACGCGGTGCTCGAGAAGCGCGACGTCAACGAGCTGAGGCCCACGCTCGCGGTGAAGCTGCGTGCGCCCAGCGGGCGCCTGATCCGGCGCGTGGTGCGCCTCCCGCGCCAGCGCGCGGGCCGCAGGCGCGTGACCACCGCCGTGAGGGTGCCCGCGCCGCAGCTGTGGCGGCCCGAGGATCCCCAGCTGTACACGGCCGAGCTCACGCTGCGCGACCGCGGCGTCGTCCAGCAGGTGGTGCGGCGGCGGGTCGGCCTGCGCTCGGTGGAGGTCAAGCGCGGCCGCCTGCTGCTCAACAACCGTGAGATCAAGCTGGCGGGCGCCTCGATCCACGAGGACATGCCGGGCAGCGGCGCGGCGCTCAGCGCGGCCGACATGGATCGCATCGTGGCCGACCTCGAGGAGCTGGGGGCGAACGTGACTCGCGCGCACTACGTGCTCGACGAGCGACTGCTGTCGCGGCTCGACCGCGCGGGGATCATGGTCTGGAACCAGGCACCGATCTGGCAGCGCGACCGCAAGGACAACATCCTGCGCGACCCGGTGCAGCGCCGGCGCGCCTGGGAGACCGCCCGCCGCACGGTGATCGCCGCGCGCAGCCATCCCTCGGTGATCACCCACTCGGTGGCCAACGAGCTCTGGTCGCGCCCCGACGACCGCCCGGGCGTGACTCGCCGCTACCTGGAGAGGGCCGCCCGCGACGCGCGCGACCTCGACCCCACGCTGCCGATCTCAGTCGACATCAACGGCCGGCCCTACCACCCCGAGCAGTTCACCTACCACGCCTTCGACATGCTCGGCATCAACCAGTACTTCGGCTGGTACTCGTGGGTCTCGGATTTCGATCTGCTCCCGCTCTTCCTGCAGGAGATGCGCGACCTCTACCCGCGGCACGCGCTCGTGATGACGGAGTTCGGAGCCGAGGCGCGACCCGAGCTGGCCGACGCGCCGGCCGACCTCAAGGGCTCCTACGCCTTTCAGAGCTTCCACTTCGACCGCACCCTCGACGTGGCCGACGCCGCGCCCATCAACGGAGCCATCTACTGGACCCTGCGCGAGTTCGAGATCTACCCCGGTTGGGCGGGCGGCGCGGGCCGGCGGCCTCCCCCCTACCGGCCCAACACTCGCCACCAGAAGGGCCTGCTGACCTACGAGGGTGAGAAGAAGCCGGCCTGGTTTCTCGCCCGCGAACGCTTCGCCGCCACGCCGCTCTACCCCTAAGGGCACGGCGGCCGTGGCCGATCATTTGGGCAAGTGAGCCGTCTTCTCGCCATCCTCCTTCTGTTGTTCGCCCTACCGACAGCGGCCGCGGGAGCGGCGGCGCTCGAGCCCGGTGACGTTCAGCGCGTCGAGCGGGCGGTGGTCGCCCTGGCCGCGGCCAAGCGCTCGGCCGCCGGACAGGTGGCCGAGAATCGCCGGGCCGCCGCGGGCGCCCTCGCCTCGTGCAAGAGCTCAGGCCCGGGCTGGAGCAAGATCCGCGCGGTGCGAGCGGCCGCCCAGCGCAACCTCTACGCGCGCGGAGCCCGGACTCTCTGGCGCGATCTGGGCGGACTGGCCGAGGAGGGCGCCGCGTTCGAGGCCTACCGGCCCGCCTTCGAGCGCTTCCTGTCGCGGCTGGATGACCCGCTGGCCGACCCCGTGCTGGAGGCGGGCGTCGAGGCGTGGGGCAAACGCGTGGCCCTGTACGCCGCGTACACCTCGATGGGCACCTGCCGGACCTTCAACCGCCTGGCCGGCCGGGCCCGGCAGTACCCCGCCGCCGTGCGCAGCGACTACCTGATCGGGGCGGTCTACAACCAGATGGTGCGCTTCGTCGACGTTCAGAAGCGCAAGGCCGCCCGGGCCCACTTCGGCTCCAGCCAGAGTGCGGCGTTGCAGGCCGCGCGCGACCGGCTGGTGGCGCTGGGCGGCGACGAGGGCTACGCCACCTTCTTCGCCTTCGGGCACTCGCTGCGCGGGCCCTAGAAGACGCTCACGAGGCCCACCAGAGCAGGCGCGATCACGAGCCCGGGCAGGAAGTTCCCCACCTTCACGTCCTTGAGATCGAGCAGCTTGAGCGAGATGCCGATCACGGTCACTCCGCCCGCGGAGATGAGCACGGCCAGCGCCTCGCCCACCAGGATGTCGTCGAAGAGGCCGGCGCCCAGGGTGATCGCGCCCTGCACGAACAGCACGGTCAGCGCCGAGAGCCCGACGCCCCATCCCAGCGTCGCCGCCAGGGCCACCGCGGCGAAGCCGTCGAGCACGGCCTTGGTGGCAAGCGTCGAGTAGTCGCCGGTGAGGCCGTCCTGGATCGAGCCGATCACGGTGAGCGACCCGACGCAGAACAGCAGCGAGGCGGTCACGAAGCCCTCCGAGATGGTCGACCGTCCGCCGGCGGGCGCCAGACGCCGCTGCAGGCCGTCGCCCAGCGCCTCGAGCCGCCGCTCGACGCCGATGGCCTCGCCGGCGAGGCCCCCGAGCAGCACCCCGCCGAGCACGTACAGCGGCGTGGAGGTCGAGGTGTCCGGGCCGCCCCACTCCAGCACCAGGTCGACGCCCAGCACCAGCGTGATCAGGCCCAGGCCGGCCAGCACCCGCTGCTGGAAGCGCTCGGGCAGTCGCGGTCCCACGGCCGTGCCGACCGCCGTACCGGCGACCACGGTCGCGACGTTGATGAGAGTGCCGACGATCGGGGCACGATGGCACAGGCGGGGTAGGCTCCCGCGCCGCGTGGCGGACTTCCAACACGACACGGCCGTGCGCCCGGCGCCCGACGGCAGCTTCGACTGCGTGATCAGCGAGGACTGGTGGGTGGTGGTCGGGCCGAACGGCGGGTACCTGGCGGCCATCCTCGCGCGGGCGCTCCTGGCCGCCTGCGACGGCGCCGCGCGACCGCTGCGCTCCTTGACCGTGCACTACCTGCGCGCGCCCTCCGCCGGGCCGGCGCGGGTGGAGGTCGAGGTGGAGCGCGAGGGGCGGACGGTCACCTTCGCCGGCGCGCGGCTGATTCAGGACGAGCGCCCCTGCGCGCTCGCGCTCGCCGTGCTCGCCGACGGCCGGGAGGGACTCGGGCTCGAGCACGCGGCGGCGCCCGAGGTCGATCCACCGGAGGCGATCGCCGAGCCCGATGGCCGTGCCGAAGCACCGCGTGTGTCGCGGCAACTGCACTTCCGGCCCGCCCTCCGGGGCGGAGGTGAGCGCGCGCTCACCGGGGGTTGGATGCGGCTGCGCCGCGAGGCCCCACTCGACGCTCCGCTGCTGGCCGCCCTCTGCGACTTCTGGCTGCCCGCCGTCTTCACGGTCACCCGCGAGCCGATCGCCGTGCCCACTCTGGAGCTGACGGTGCACCTGCGCGCGCGGCTTCCGCTGGAGAGCGACTGGGTGCTCGGGCGCTTCACCACCCGCACGGCCCGGGACGGTCTGCTCGAGGAGGACTGCGAGCTGTGGGCCCGCGACGGCACGCTGCTGGCCCAGTCGCGGCAGTTGGCGCTGGCCCTATAATCGAACGTAAGTTCGATGGCGAAGAAATGGATCCTGGACACCGAGAGCAAGGGCACGGGCGCGCAGATGGTGCCGCTCGAGAAGGTGCTGCGCGAGCGGGCGGGAAAGCCGGCCCGCCGGCCGGTGCCCCCTGCCCGGCCAAAGCCTGAGCCCGCACCCGAGCCCGCCGCGCCACGCCGGTTCAAAGTGGTCGACGTGATGACCCGCGAGGTCCTGGCGGACGGCGCCGGCACGCGCGCCACGGTCGACCTGCTCGGCGAGGTTCGGAGCTTGGTCGACGTGGCCATCTACGTGTGGAGCGAACCTCTCGAGCGCTGGCAACCGCTGAGCTTTCGCGAGAGCAAGATGCTGTGGGACCTTCGTGATCGCGTGCCGTTTGCAGGCAACCGCGACGGGTAGCCGTCGCGCCATGGCAAACGAACTACAGGGCAAGACAATCGCGATCCTCGCCGCCGACGGCGTCGAGCAGGTGGAGCTGGAGAGGCCGCGCGAGGCGGTTCAGCAGGCGGGCGCCGACACCGAGCTGCTGTCGATCGACGCCGGCGAGATCCAGGCGGTCGAGGGCGAGATCAACCCCACCGACAAGTTCTCCGTCGACCGGAAGGTCTCGGAAGCGTCGGTGGACGACTACGACGGGTTGATCCTCCCCGGCGGGGTGGCCAATCCGGACAACCTGCGCGCGGACGAGGGCGCCGTGCGCTTCGTTCAGGAGTTCTTCAAGACCGGCAAGCCGGTCGGGGCCATCTGCCACGCGCCCTGGATCTTGATCGAGGCCGACGTGGCGCGCGGCCGCACCCTCACCTCCTATCCGAGCATTCGCACCGATCTGCGCAACGCCGGTGCCGAGGTGGTCGACGAGGAGGTCGTGACCGACCAGGGCCTCGTGTCGAGCCGCTCCCCCGATGACCTCGATGCATTCTGCGCGAAGATCGTCGAGGAGTTCGCCGAGGGCGAGCATGAGATCCACGACGAGGGGGCGACGGCCGAGGTTGCGCGCTAGGGCTCCGGGAGTGGTCAGGCCGCCAGTCCGGCATCGCCGTTAGGCATGACGAGCGGCAGCCGCGCGGCGGTCTTGGTCACCTGCACAAGGCGCAGGACCGCCGCAGACGGTCGCACGAGGAACCATGCCCACGCTTCGCGGTCGGCGGCCTCGGCCGCTTCCAAGAGTACGCCCAACCCGCTGCTGTCCATGAAGCTGACGCCGGAGAGATCGAGCAACGTCGTCACACCGTCGGAGCGGGCCGCGTCGAGTTGGAGACGCAATTGATCGGCGGTGCTCCCGTCGATCTCACCAGTGGCGCGAAGGATGCAAGCCTCCTCGATCGGCTCCAGGGTAAGGCGCAACGAAGCGGCGACGAAACTCACGTAGACCTCCGGTTCTTGAGGCAAATCCACCGAAGGTCCGGGTACTCCTGTTCCAAGAGCCGAACGTCCCTTGATTTGTCGAGACACGCGGCGGTCGCGTCGCGCCCGGCGCCTGCCTATCCGAATTGTACGGCCCGGCGCGCCGCGGGGATCACGCCTATGATCCGCCGGAGGAACGGATGATCGTGGCAAGCACACGACGCCTGACGGCGGTGATGGCGGCGGTGTCGCTTGCCCTCGCCCCGGTCGCCTGCGGGGACGACGAGAGTGGCGGCGGTGGCGGCTCGCAGGAGCTGACGCTGAACGGAGAGAAGACGGTCCTAACCGTGAACGAGGACGTCGCGGCGGTGCTCCAGCAGCAGAAGGTCAAGGTGGCCCCGGTCGAGCCGGCGGGCCCCGATGACGCCGGAATCCAGTTCCCGATCACCGGCGGGGCCGTGGACTCAGAGACCCTGGCCGGCGCGATCGAGCACAGCGGTGGGCTGCTCTTCACCGCAGCCGGCGAGACCCTGGAGATCACGGACTTCGTGGCCGACACCGAGGCCGGTCTGCTCATGGCGACGGCCGGAGCCGCGGAGCTCCCGGTGATGGATCTCGATCTCTCGGGCGTGAAGAAGTCGACGCAGGACGGGGCCATCGTTGCCTCGGGCATCACGGCCACGCTCAGCGGCTACGGCGCGGAGGCGATGAACGCCATCCTCGGGGTCAACTTCTTCAAGGAAGGCCTTCCGCTGGGCGAGCTCACGGTCACCGCCACCGCCGCCCCCTAGGCGGCCTGACGCAGGTCGTCGAGCTCGCCGCTTCGGGCCAGGCGGCCGAGTGCCTGCTCCTCGAGCCGCCGCGTTTCCTGGCTGCTCAGGCCGAGCTGGCTGCCGGTTTCCCTGATCGAGGCGGGCTCATCGCCGGCCAGGCCGAAGCGCAGCGTCACGAGATTGCGCTCCTCCTCGGGCAGCTGCCCGACGATCTGGCGGACGCGCGCGTCGCCGAGTGCGTCCACCACCTCTTCCTCGGGCTGGGGACGCTCGCTGGGGAGCAGGTCGCCCAGTGCCGTGTCTCCATCCTCGGAAACCGCCTGGTCGAGGCTGGCGAGATTCTTCGTCAGCTCGAGCGCCTCGCGCACCTGGTTCTCCGGCAGCCCGGTGGCCGCGGCCAGCTCGTCGTCGGTCGGCTGGCGGCCGAGCTTCACGGCCAGCTCGCGCTCGGTCTTCTTGACCTTTCGCTCGCGCTGCCCGATGTGGACCGGGATGCGGATCGTCGTACCCGAGTTCGCCAGCCCGCGCTGGATCGACTGCTTGATCCAGAGCACGGCGTAGGTCGAGAACTTGAAGCCCTTGCGCCAGTCGAACTTCTCCACGGCGCGGATCAGTCCGAGCATGCCCTCCTGGACCAGATCGCCCATGGGCAGGCCCTGGCCCTGGAAGCGGCGTGCCTGGGAGATCACCAAGCGCAGGTTGGAGTTGATCATGCGGTCCTTGGCCTGCATGTCACCGCGCTCGATCCGCTTTGCCAACTCGACCTCTTCGGCCGCCGTGAGCAGCGGGTAGCGCGATGCCTGCCGGAAGAAGATCCCGAGCGCATCGCCGCTGGCGTCCGGCGCCTTTACCTCGGCGACGGTGTTACGTGTGCTGGTAGTCAAATCTGCTAGCTTTCCTTCTGTATCGTTCGATAGTTTGCGTATGATCAAATTATAGCACCGACCCCTCCTCCAGCCCTGTCCCGGAGCGTCCGCTGCGCGCCAACGCGCTGCGCAACCGCGAGCGCCTGCTGGAGGTGGCGATGGACCATTTCTCCAGCACGGCTTCGATGCGCCGCTCGAGAAGATCGCGTCCGAGGCCGGCGTCGGGATCGCCACGCTCTATCGGCACCTTCCCCACCCGCGAGGCGCTGGAGCGTGAATAGCTTCGTTACGACAAGGATCGGGTCACCGAGAGGGGTGCTCGCCTCATGCACTCCCTGGCTCACAGAGGCGCAGCCTAACCGCGGTGCCTGGGGCTAGCCACACCTGAGCCGGTGGGCCAGCCCCATTGGCGAAGCCGTGGCCCGCGCGCAGACTTCGGTCATGAAGTTCCCTCTCGCATCCGGAGCCCTCTTGCTCGTGGCGGCAGCGGCGCTAGCGCTTGTCGGCTGCACCATCGGCGACAACGGGCCGCGCACCACGCAGTCGCGTCAGGTGGCGCAGTTCACCCGCATCGACAACCCTGACTCCGTCGACGTGCGGCTCCGCGTGGGCGAGCCGCAGAGCGTGCGCGTCCGCGCCGGCCAGAAGGTGATCAGCGACGTCCACACCGAGGTGCGCGACGGCACGCTGCACCTGACCTTCGACGACCACGGCTTCGGCGGCGACGCCGTCGTCGAGGCCTCGGTGTCCGAGCTGAACGGCATTGAGGCCTCAGGGTCGGGCGACATCGACGCCTACGGCATCGACGCCGAAGCCTTCGAGGTCCGCTCGGACGGCTCGGGCGACGTCGTCCTCGAGGGCACAGCAGCGCGGCTCGCGCTCGAGCTGGACGGCTCGGGCGATGCCGATCTCACCGCGCTGGCTGCGCGCCACGCCCGCGTGCTCGTGGGCGGATCGGGCGACGCCGAAGTACGCGCCGGCGAGCGGCTCGACGTGAACCTCCACGGCTCGGGCGACGTGAGCTACCTGGGCGATCCCGAGCTCACCCAGCACCTCGACGGGTCCGGCGACCTCAGCCGCAACGAGTAGCGATGACCCGGCGGGACTGGTCGATTCTCGCGGTACTGAGCGGGGCGATCTTCGCTTGCGACGGCATCGCCTGCGCGGATGCTGAACTGCGCACGGCTCGGCTTCGGCGTCCGTCGCTCCCGGCGACCGCGCAAAGGCCGGAGTTCCTCGGCCCGATTCGTGCGCTCGCACCGTGCTGGCTCTTGCCATCCGGTCTCGCATCTCCTCGCCTGTCTCTCGGTGCCGGGCCCAGTGGGAGCCTGTGTCACATTCGCGGCTTCTCGGCGGTCAAGTAATCGACCCGACGGAATCGAGGAATGTGACCGATGGATGAAGGGCAATGGCTGACATCGCGCTTCGAGGAGCAGCGACCGCACCTGCGGGCGGTGGCCTATCGCATGCTCGGGTCGATCGCCGACGCCGACGATGCCCTCCAGGAGGCGTGGATCCGGCTCGAGCGAACCGACGTCGACGACGTCGAGAACCTCGGCGGCTGGCTGACGACCGTCGTCGCCCGGATCAGCCTCAACATGCTCCGCGCGCGACAGACCCGTCGCGAGGAGGACCTCGACGCCGTCCACGTGCCCGACCCGATCATCGCTGCCGCCGACGAGAGCGATCCCGAACACGCCGCTCTCGTCGCCGACTCGGTCGGACTCGCGCTGCTGGTGGTCCTGGAGAAGCTCTCGCCGGCGGAGCGACTCGCCTTCGTTCTCCATGACGTCTTCGCCATCCCGTTCGAGGAGATCGCCCCGATGGTCGATCGCTCTCCGGCCGCGACGCGACAGCTTGCCAGCCGGCGCGCGCCGCCGCGTCCGGGGAGCGGCCCCGGCTCCGGACGCCACGATCCCGGCTCAGCGCGAGGTCGTGGAGGCGTTCTTCGCCGCCGCACGGGCGGGCGACTTCGACCGACTCGTTGCCACGCTCCACCCCGATGTCGTTCTGCGCACTGATTTCGGGCCCACCCCCGCCCCGGTCCCCGCAACCACACGCGGCGCCGCCGACGTCGCCGGCCAGGCGCTCAGGTTCGCCGACCCTGAACGCCCCGTCCTACCCGCAACGATCAACGGCGCCGCCGGTGTGGTCGTGTTCGCCGAGGGCCGCCCGATGTCCCTGATGGGCTTCACCGTCGTGGCCGGCAGGGTCGCGGCCATCGACGTGATCGCCGACACCGAACGGCTCCAGAAACTCGACCTCACCGCCATCGAGTAGCGGCCTAGTCGGCCATCGACCCTGCGATGAGGAGCTTGCGGCTCGACTTGACCGAAGCACGGTCCCAGCGACCTTCGGGAAAAGCCGGCATCTCGTCGACGAACTCACGTAGAGCCTCGAGATCGGCCGCGGCCGCAAAGCTCGCCAGGTGCTTCGCCGCTCGTTGCAACTGGCCGGCGATGAACCCGTGTGTCGCGGCATCGTGAGGCGCCTGGACCGAGTCGATCGACGTCCGGTCGGCGATTAGCTCCAGCCCCGCCGCATGGAGCATCGAGGGATACGCCTCGGCGTTCATGGCGCCGGGCATGCTCTCTCGCACGCTCTCGAACCATGCCGACCGGGCCGCCTCGAGGCGGTCCCAGATGCCCGGGCGGCCGAGGTCGTTCTCGAAGCGAATCGACACCGGGTCCGCACGTTCGAGCAAACACACCAGCCCGCGAGGCTCGAGCACCGACCTGACGCGCGAAAGGGTGGCGACCTCGTCGTCGGCATGGTGGATTGCCATCGCCGCCCAAGCCAGGTCACAGAGACCGAGGGACTGGAGGTCCTCGTTCAGGTCGAGCTCGCGAATCTCCACCCGGCTCGCGTACCCGAGCCGCTCCGCTCGAGCTAGGGCGCGATCCAGCATCGGACGCGATCCGTCGACGGCGAGGACCGTCGCAGAAGGGAACGCCTCCAGGAGCAGGGCCGTACCCACGCCTGGGCCGCAGCCAAGGTCGATGACGCGTCGAACCTGTGTCCCGGCGTCGGCAAACAGGCCGGCGCAGAGGCCGATCGCCTCCTCCATCAAACCCGACGAAAGCTCGCCTTCGACCTCGAGAACGGCCGCAACCCGCTCGGAATCGAAGGCCGTGCCGTGAGAATGTCCCTGGGAGCCCTCTATCCGCTGGGTCCGAAGCGCTCGGTGCGTACCTGGGCGGGGTCGAAGCCGGCTTCTAGGACCAGCCGCGAGGCGGCCTCCACGAAGCCGTTGGAGCCGCAGATGAAGGCGACGCCCCGCTCCGCTCCCGCCTGGGCGATGAGTGCGCGATCGATTCGGCCGGTGTGACCCGTCCAGCCCTCAGGAGATTCCCGTGTATAGGTAAGTAGCGTCTCTTCACCCAGCTCGCCGGCGTAGATCACCTCGTCGGGCGAACGCACCGAGTAGATCAGACGCATCTCCAGCCCGGAGGCGATGCGGCGGCGGTGGCGCAACATCGCCATCAGCGGCACGACCCCGGACCCGCCGCCCAGCAGGAGCGCCGGCGACTCGCCGCGCCAGACGAAGTAGGAGGCAAACGGCCCCCGGACCTCCACCTGATCGCCCTCCTCGACCACATCGTGGAAGTAGGGCGAAACCTCGCCGTCGTCGAGCCGGTCGATCGTGAGCTCGACCGAGCCCTCGTCAAGGGGAGAGGACGCGATGGAGTACGAGCGCTGGGCCTGGTAGCCGTCCGGGGCGGTCAGCCGCACGTCGTAGTGCTGGCCGGGCATGTGGGGCATCCACATCGGGAGCTCGAGCCGAAACGACGTGACCCGCGGCGTCTCGGCCACCACGGAGGTCACCGTCGCCAGCTGCCACCGCCCCGGGGCGCGCTGCACAGTCGTCAGTCCGTCCAATAGCGCTGCTCCTTCCACGGGTCACCATACGTGTGGTAGCCGTTCTGCTCCCAGAAGCCGGGCTCGTCGTGATCCATCACCCTCAGCCCCTCCACCCACTTCGCGCTCTTCCAGAAGTACAGGTGCGGAACCAGCAGCCGTGCCGGACCGCCGTGCTCAGGCGAGAGCGGCTCGCCCTCGTGCTCAGTCACCACCCAGGCCTTCCCGCCGGTCAGATCGGCCAGCGGCAGATTGGTGGTGTATCCGCCGTAGCAATAGGCCATCACGAAGTCGCCCTGGGGATCAGCCTCCTCCACCAGCCGGTCGACCGACACCCCCCGAAAGCTCGTGTCCAACTTGGACCACTTCGTCACGCAGTGGATATCGCAGGGGACGTCCTCCGCAGGCAGCTCGCCGAACTCGCTCCAGCTCCAGCTGCGCGGCTCGCCGACCATGCCGTCCACCCGCAGCGACCAGCGATCGAGGTCCGGAAACGGCGTGGGCCCTGCGGTGAGCACGGGAAAGCCGCGCTCGTGGTACTGGCCAGGCGGAAGCCGCCCCGCCAGCTCCTCCGGCACCCGCCGCCGGCCACCAAAACCACGCGAGACGAAATTGCTCAAGAAAGATCAGCTCCTGTAGATGCGGCCGCGAGCGGGGCTCCCACCTCGACGATGTACGGCAGGCTCCCACGTTTCGCGCTGTCCACAAACCCCACGACAGCACATCACACCGCCCGACTGCGCCCAGCCGCAATGCGGGTTAGCCTCGTCGGGCCCCAATGCCGCTCAGTAGCTCGCGGAGGCGAAGAGGTCCCGCGCTCCCGGGCTCCAGCGGCGGCGTGTCGAACCCCGCGCCTTCGCGGATGCCCGCGAGCAACTCGGAGAGCGCATCGACCGAGGAGCGCGTCGGCGACCATCCGAGCTCGTTGCGCGCTCGGGAAGTGTCCATGACCGGCACGGCCAGTGCCATGTCGAGCCAACCCGGCTCGGATGGCTGCAGCCGCAGCTTGAAGGTGAGGTTCGCTGCGGCGCGCAGCGCCCGCGCGGGGACGTGGACGCGGCGTGCCTCCATGAGCGCGCTGAGCTCGTCAGGTCCTATCACTGGATCGGCGGCGAGGTTGTACGCGCCGCGGGCGTCGCCGCGCAGGGCGAGCCGGTAGGCCTCGCCGACATCGCGTGAATGCACGGCCTGGAAGATGAGCCTGTCGACATCCGGGACCACGGGCACGAGCTTCGGGTGGACCAGCGAGCCCGGGAGAAAAGGCCCCGCGAAGAGGCGCCTGATCTCAGAGGCCGCCTCGCGCGAGAAGATCAGGCCGGGCCGGAAGCGCACCACGCGCACCCCGGGCTCCTCCCGCTCGAAGCGATCCAGCAGCGTCTCGACGGCCGCCTTGTCACTGGAGTAGAACGATGAGCCGACACCCGTGGTGGGCCAGCTCTCATCCACGGCCCGGTCCTTGGGACCCGGCGCGTAGGCGCCTACCGAAGAGGCATAGAGGAGCGCGGGCACCCGCTCCCTTGCCACGGCCCGAAACACGCGCTCACTGCCGTCGACGTTGATCCGGCGGGTGAGCTTGCGATCGCGGGCGGGCTGAATCACCCAAGCCAAGTGCACCACCGCATCGGCTCCGGAGAAGAGCGGCTCGAGCACGGTGTCGGCGACGTCGGCGGCACGCCACTCCACCTTCGGAAGCCGCAGCTCCGGCACGCGCCGCGCCAGACCGAGAATGGACTCGACGGCGGGATCGTCCCCCAGCGCGCGGAGCAGGCTGGTGCCGACGTTGCCGCTCGCTCCCACGACGACGACGCGCACCGAATCAGCTCAACTGAGCTTTGACGGCCAGCGACGGATGCATCGCCACGCGAGCGAACAAATCGCCACCGACAATCGCTCCGAGCCCGATGGTCGACATCTCGCCGAAGCGCCCGCCCATCAGCTCCTGGACGATGCGTGCGCCCGCGGGATCTGGGTCGGACGGCGGCGGAAGTTCGGCGGCATGGCGATCAAAACGAAGAATCGGCCTCATTCGTCGGGAGAGCAAACCCCCTACCCGCGGACCCGCTCTGTCAATACCTGGGCGTTCAAGGCGCTCAGCCACTTCGTTTCTGAGCTACCGCTCGGATCAGTTGGCCCTTGCCCATCTTTGAGCGGCCCTCGATTTCGAGCCGAGCCGCCTCCCGGCGCAGCTCGGGCACCGTCATCGCCCCCGCCCCGCTGCCCGTTCCTTCGGAGGCACCCCGTTTGCGGGCGGCCGCCTTGGCGCCTTCCCGCCCGAGGGAAGAACGAGTCTCCTTGGATAGGTTGCGCAGCGTCCCCTTCTCGCGGGCGCCGGCCTGCGCCTTCTTGACGTTCTTGCGCGCCGCGGCTCGCTGCTTGTCGGTCGCCATCTCTTCTCCTGTGGACTCAAACGTGGTCGTGGGCTCCGTCTACGCCCGCGTTGCGAGCGCAGCTCGCGCAGCAGAACACGCGCCCCGACGCCTCTATGCCGTGTCCGATGACCTTCACGCCGCAGTGCTCACAGACCGGAGCGAGGGCGTGGATCGCGCACTCAAAGGAGTCGAAGGTCCGTCCGGGCTGATCACCGACCTGGACGGTGATCGGCCGCTCGTAGTCGTTGCCGCATACCTCGCAGGCGGCCATGTTCAGTTGGCGGCGGAGATGGCCTCGACGAGGTCGCCGACCTGGCTCTCGTCGACCGACCGCGCGAGGTCGGCCTGGCTCACGATTCCGACCAGCGATTGGCCGTCGATCACCGGCAGGCGGCGCACCTTGTGCTCCTTCATCGTGCGCAACGCCTCCTCAATTGAGTCGTCGGCTCCGATGGTCACCGGCTTGCCCTCACCGAGTTCGCCGGCGGTAGTGCTCGACGGGTCCTTCCCCTGCGCGAGGACCTTCACAACGATGTCGCGGTCGGTCAGCATGCCCTTCAGGCGGTCGTCCTCGCCGCAGATAGGCATGGCGCCCACGTCGAGCTCCGCCAAGCGCTTGGCCGCGTCGAGAACACTGTCCTTCTCTCCGATGCACTGCGCATCGGGGGTCATCACGTCACGGGCTGTGCTTGCCACGGCGCTGTCCTTTCACTCGAATGTCGCTGCGTAGACCTGCCGTCCTCCGGTGCCCGGGTACCGAGGCCCTAACCGGGGCCCGGCATCGAGAAATTGAGCAAGCGGAACACGCCCCGTGTCGGGCGAGGGTTGGCGCGAGGCCCAATAGCCGCCGCGGTTTGCGCACCGGACGCGCGGGTAGCGCCCGACCATGAATTCCGTCCGTCCTCTTGCTGTTGTCACCGGTGCCTCGAGCGGTATTGGGCTCGAGCTGGCCAAGTTGTTCGCGGCCGGCGGCTATGACTTGATCGTGGCCGCCGAGAACGACGACATCCACACAGTGGCCCGGGGCTTAGGCGCGTCGGGCATCGGCGTGGAGACGGTCCAGGTCGATCTCGCCACCGACGAGGGCGTGCACGAGCTCTATCGGGTCATCCAGGCCGCCGATCGACCGGTCGCAGCGGTCGCGTTGAACGCCGGGCGGGGGGCGGGCGGAGCATTCGTAAACGGCACGGAGCTAGAGGACGAGCTCGAGATCATCGACCTAAACGTGCGCTCGACCGTCCACCTCGCTAAGCATGTCGTGCGCGACATGGTCGAACGCGACGAGGGACGCGTCCTCTTTACCTCCTCGATTGCCTCCACCATGCCCGGCTCCTTTCAAGCCGTCTACAACGCCTCGAAGGCGTTCGTGCAGTCCTTCGCGCTGGCGTTGCGAAACGAGCTCAAAGACACCGGGGTCAGCGTCACGTCGCTCATGCCCGGCCCCGTGGAGACCGAGTTCTTCGAACGGGCCGAGATGCTGGACACCAAGGTTGGCGCCGCCGAAAAGGATGACCCCGCCGATGTGGCACGCGACGGCTTCGAAGCGATGATGGCCGGTGAGGAGCGCGTGGTGTCCCATTCGGCGTCGACCAAGGCTCAGGCGCGGACCAGCCGACTGATGCCCGACAAGGTCAAAGCCGAAATGCATCGCAGGCAGGCCGAACCCGGCTCAGCAGATAAGTAGCTGGGGCTACGCGCTCGCCTCTGGTTCGACCCCGGCCGCTTGGGTATCCGCGCCACAACCATTCAAAGGAGCCCCATGGCCGAGCCAGTCCCCACCGGAAGCGACGTATCCGCCGGCACCTACCGCTGCACCAACTGCAGCGAGACCATCGACGTTCAATCCGTCCAGTCGCTGCCCCCGTGCCCCAACTGCGCCAACAACTCCTGGGACACCGTCTCGGGCGGAGACAGCAAGGAAGACCCCTACCCCGACAGCTAGGCGGCGGGGGTGAGGTGTTCCATGGCGCGGCGTAGGACGCGTGAGATGTGCATTTGGGAGAAGCCGACGCGTTTTCCGATTTCGCGTTGGGGTAGGTCGTCGACTAGGCGCAGCGACACGACTTTGCGTTCGAGGTCGGTCAGTTCTCTCCAGTTGCCGGCGATGACTTCGCGTTCTTCGACGGCGGAGTAGGTGTCGTCGGGGGAGCCGATCAGTTCCACCAGCGCGCCGGCGTCGTCTTCGTCGCGGGCTGGGGGGGCGTCGAGGGAGGCCACGCTGTAGTGGCTTGAGGCCAGCGTGGCTTCGAGTACTTGTTCGCTGTTGCAGTTAAGCTCGGCGGCGACCTCGCGCACGGTGGGTGAGCGCCCGAGGCGGCCCTCGAGCGCTTCGCGGGCGCGGCGGACGGCCAGCGCGCGCTCTTGGAGGTCGCGCGGGACGTGCATGGCCCAGCCCTTGTCGCGAAAGTGGCGCTTGAGCTCGCCCCGGATGGTGGGCACCGCGTAGGCCACAAAGCCGCTGCTGCGGTCGAGGTCGTAGCGGTCGATGGCCTTGAGCAGCCCCATGTAGGCCACCTGGGTGAGGTCGTCCAGCGGCTCGCCGCTGTTGGCGTACTTGGCCGCAAGATCGCGCGCCAACGGCATCAGCCTGCGCGTCAACTCCTCCCGCGCGGCCAGATCACCATCGCGGTGATAGCGCACAAGCAGCCCTGCTTCTGCTTCACGGTCAAAAGACGATGTTGCCGACAACGGGGACCAGACCTCCAACGAAAGCTCAATTGAACGTCGGTCCGCCGCCCAGCCGCCACGACTGACGAGCGTCCCTCAACCCGGCATTCTAGCCCAAACCAACACCCACCCAATAGGCGCCACACGCCAAAACCGCCGCTCTTTTTCGAGCCAGTCCAGCACGGACCGGCAAGTGGTACGTCAGCCTTTCGTGGTGGTTACCCGCGTCTAACCCCTTGGCGCCGAGCCAAAGGCAGGCCCACCACCACCAACAGTGCCCCGAAGCCGAGGAAGGCGAGGTCGTAGAGCGTTTCGCCGGCACCGGCGCGTACGTGGTGGACGCCAAGCAGATGGTGGTCGATCAGGCCCTCCACCAAGTTGAACGCGCCCCAGCCCACCAGCAACAACCCGACTAGCTGGCGGCCCGGCCAAGCCGTCCCGGGCGTGTTCTCGCGCCACAACAGGTATAGCCCTGCCGCCACGCAGATCCAGGTGATGGCGTGGAATAGGCCGTCCGCCAGTGTGTTGTCCTCCAGGCCGGCCACGCTCGAGGCTGAGCAACAGCCCTCGCTCGTGAGCATGTGGTGCCATTGGAGTATCTGGTGGAGGACGATGCCGTCGACGAAGCCTCCGAGCCCGATGCCCAGAAGCAGCCCCGCCACGGTGAAGCGCGAACCCATGAGGAGCGTCTACCCGAGCTGTCGCCCCGTAGCCACCGATGACTCCACGGTCGTCGCATCGGCCGCGGTGGTGTCGAGGATCAGCTCCGTCACCAGCTCGGGTGCGTCCCACATCGGAATGTGACCGCAGCCGCGCAGGATCACTGTGCGAGCGTCCGGGATGCGCAGCCGCCGGGGTCGTATCAGCCGGTCGAGCTCGCCAAAGGCCACGGTCAGAGGAACGCGGATTTGCTCGGGGTCGGTGAAGTGGTGCTCGCGCATGGCCGCGTTCGTTGCGTCGTAGGCGGTCGCCCTCGCGTAGGAGCCGACCATGCGCCGGGCGGCTCCGTAGGGCACCCGGTCCGGGTCAGCCACCACGTGCCTGAGGGCCAGCCTGCGAGCGCGGCGGCTGAGCATGACCAGCGGCAGTACAGGCCGCAGGCGCCGCGCCAGCTGCTGGACACCCCCTCGCGTCGGCGCTCCCGCTTGCCGCAGGGGAGCTCCCCACAGCCCGGCCGGACACAAAGCGGTGACCGAGCGCGCCCGATCGGTCTTTCCGAGCTCCAGCGCCACCCAGCCTCCGAGCGAGTTGCCCGCGACGTGCGCACTGTCGATCCCCAGCTCGTCCATCAGGACCGCGATCGCGTCGGCCAGGGCAAATGGGGTGGGCACCACGCCCTCAGGGAGCGCGGGCGATCGCCCGAAGCCCGGCAGGTCGACGGCGATCACGTCCATGCGCCGAGCCAGGGGATCGAGCACCGGCTCCCACACGCACAGCTCGCCGCCGATGCCGTGCATCAGGATCAGTGGTTCGCCGGCACCGCTGCGCTCGAAGTTGAGGCTCACAGCCAAGGTACGCCCCGACGCGCGGGTCAGATGAGCTCATCCGCACGTGGGGTTGCGTCGATTCTCGGCGGGTATCGCTGTGAGGTTGATCGCGGTACTGACTCTCACCAGCGGACGCGATGCCGAGCTCGCGAATCTCATCGGCGGCCTGGACGCGGGTGAGCGAGCGCCGGATCTATTGGTGATCGTGGACATGGGCGGAGAGGCCCGGATTCCTCCGGCACGGCGTTTTGGGATTGAGGTGGTTCCGCTGGACGCCAGGGATGAGCTGCCGCTGGCTCATGCGCGCAACGTGGCGGCGCACTGGACCGGTGCGGATCGGCTGATCTTCCTGGACGCTGATTGCATCCCCGCGCGGAACATGGTGGCCGGTTACGACGCTGCCCTGAGCGAGTTCCCAGGCGTCGTCATGGGCGGTGTGCGCTACCTCCGCCAGGGCGCCCGTCCACGCCCGGGTGACGACGCGGCGCTTCGTGCGGCAAGCGAGCCGCATCCGGCGCGGCCGGAGCCCACGGCTGGTCTTTCTCCGACCGAGCACTACGAGCTCCTGTGGTCGCTGTCCTTCGGCGTCGACCGTGCGACGTGGGACCGTGTCGGCGGCTTCGATTCCGGTTATCGCGGCTATGGGGCCGAGGACACCGATTTCGCCTTCGCGGCACGCGCTGCCGGCGTGCCGTTGGCGTGGGCCGGCGGCGCGGAATGCTTTCATCAGCACCATCCACAATGTCGTCCCCCGCTCGACCGCGTCGACGCGGTGGTGCGCAACGCATTGCGTTTCCGCAGTCGCTGGGGCGAGTGGCCCATGGGCGGTTGGCTGGCTCAGCTCGCCCGCCTCGGGATAGTGGCCTGGGAGTCAGACGGGGAGCGGCTCGAGGTCCTGCGGCGTCCCACGCCCAACGAGGTTGCGCGCGCCCGTGCGGCCTGAGCGCAGGCAAGCGGCAAGCGAATCGACTCGTGCGGCGAGGCGAGTCTTGGCACCGGGGTCGACCGCGGAGGCGAGCCGCTCCGTATCCAGGTCCCGCGCCGCCGCGAGTACCTCTGGCCACTCGTCGGGGGCGCACCAGCGTTCTCGCACGACCGCGGCTCCGGACCGACGAAGCGCTTCGGCCTTGCCATGCTGCTCCGCGAACGGTCGCGGTCGCGGAATGCAAACGAGCGGGCGCCGTGCTGCCGCCACCTCCATGACCGCGTTGTGCCCGGCGTGGGATACAACGACCTCGGCAGACCCGATCAGCTCCGCCACCTCGGCTCGCCAGTTCCGAGGGCCGGCGAGAAGCCAGTTCGTACCCGGGCAGGCGGCCGCCGCGGACTCGACGTCGCCGGGATCGAAGCCGCCGTCGCCGCGCCCACACAACACCACGACTCGGCCGGGCTCTGGCGTGCTCATCTTGGCCGGCCGGACGGCGAAGCCGCCTGTGTAACGGGTGGCTTGCCGGACCGCGAGACTCGCCGAGGAGTCCTCGAGCCACCGCGGGTAGGGAGCCAGCAGCTCTTCGGCCCAGGCGTAGGCAAGCCGGTGCGCGAAGTCGTTGCGGTCCCCGTGCTGGCGAACGATGGCTACCGGGACGCCGCACAGGCGGGCGAACATTGCCACCTCCACCGAGACATCGACCACCAGCAGGTCGGGTGCCTCCTGTTCGAAGTAGCCGCTCAGGGCAGCCATCCGCGAGCGCAGCGAGGCCACTCCGGCCGGTGCGTAGTGCAGGCCCGGAGGCGGATCGGGAATTGCCGGTTCCCCGGTTGCGGGAAGATCGAGGGGCAGTTCACGGACCCGTATCCCTGAAGCTCGAAGCGCATCGATCTCACGCTGGGCCGCGGCGTCGTCGGTGGCGGAGGTGAGCACGGTCACCTTGCTGCGCAGATGAGGAGCCACGGCCCGTGCGCGCGCCAGATGGCCAAGTCCGTGATGGTGGGCATACCAACCAACCGACGGGGTCATGCCGCCAGCTCGTGGTACAGGTCCTCGTAACGCCGCACCATGGCGTCCAAGGAACAGCTGCTCTCCGCCCGGCGTCGGCAATCCTCGCGGCGCAGCCCCATGGCCTCCGTAGCCGCGCGCGCGAGGTCAGCGACATCGCCGGGCTCGGCGAGGCGGCCGCAGCGCTCGTCAAGGATCTCCGGGATGGCCCCGCGCGCGAAGCCAGCGACCGGCGTCCCGCAGGCCAGCGATTCGGCAACGACGAGGCCGTACGGCTCGTCCCAACAGGGGGTGACCAGAGACACCCGTGCACCTCCCACAAGCGTCACCAGCTCCCGGCGTGAGAGGTGGCCGACATGGACGACGTCGCCGCCCAAGCGGCCCATGACCTCCCGCTCAAAGTAATGGGAATCCGGAGCGGGCCCGGCGAGACGGAGCGCAAGGCCTGCCCGACGGGCTGCATCGATAGCCAAATGGGGAGCCTTCTCGGGCACCATGCGCCCGGTCCAGACCGCGTACGGCGGGTCGGCCGGCCGGCCCGGACGCCACACATCAAGGTCGACTCCGTTGGCGACAACCGTTCGCACCTGAAGCGAGTGACGCCAGGCCCGAGCGTTGGCTTGCGAAACGGATACGAACTCGCTGCCCGCTCGCGCGCTGCACTGCGCCGCGCTCTCGATCCAAGGGGTGGGAGGCGTGTGCAGAACCGTCACCACCGGCACCCTCAGACTTGGGGCCATAGCCACCGGCAGGTAGTGCAGCGAATTGTTGTGCAGCACTTCATGCGACGTGCGACGTAACCGCAGCATCAGGTCGAGGTAGGCGTGGTGGTCCTGCATGAACCTCTCGTCGGGCATGGAGGTGTCACTGCGAGCCCAGCGAGAAAGACGAAGTCGCGCTCCCGGGACCCGAACCGGGATCACCCCCAGGCTGGCATCAGAGGCGTCCGAGGCGTAGATCGTGACCTGGTGCCCACGCGCCCGTAGTCCAGTGGCCAGCGCGTGCGTGTGCGCCTCCAGGCCACCGGCGAAGGGCTCGTGAATCGGATTGCGCGAGTCCGCAATTAGCCCGATGTCGAGCGCCCGCGACCCGCTCACGCCCACACCGGCACTCCCGGATAGCCCCAAACCTTGCGCCCAGCGCGCGTGGCGCTCTCGATGGCATCCAATTCTTGATCAGGCGGCGCGTCGCCCGCGGATGCCCCTATGCGCGCCGCTAGGGCGCGTGCCGGCTCGAGGTCGAGCTCAAGCCGCGCGTCGAGGTCGCCGAGCTCGCCGACAACGACGTCTTCGTAGCGCAAGCGAATTGCATCTCGTGGACCCTCCGGATCAGACCAGCTCAGCGCGAGCCGATTCCATAAGTCACCGAAGGCAGCGGCATCGGGCACCGGCCGGTCGGGATAGCGCTCGAAGATGCCCCACTCCGCGGCAACCGTCCGCAACGAACGCCAGGCATCGAAGGGGTCGCGAACCAGCACCACCAGATGGGCGCCGGGATAGAGCCAGCGCAGCACGAGCGCGTCGGCGCTGCTCAGGCGCACGTCCTTCAGACCCCAACGCGCGTACCCACGGTCTCGAGCCGGCAGGGCGAGCCAGCGGTCCAGCAACGCTCGCATGCCGTCGCGCAGATCTCCTCCGCCGGGGAACAGATTGGCAATCCAGTCCGCCGCAGGATCAGCGGCGTCCAGCCGGCCGAGGTCGGTGAATTGGGGCGGCGGGGGGCTCTCCCCCGCGTGAGCAACCAGGTCTGAGACGCGCGTCAGCGGCGCAAGCCGGCCCAGCGGCTCACCCCAGATCAGCACTCGCTCGTCCGTCATGACTATCCGCTGCAGGAGCGTCGACCCCGAGCGCCAGCCGCAGGCCAGCACGAACACCGGCCGTTCGGCATCTACTGCCTCGGGTAGCGCTCCGAGGGCGGAAAGCCCCGCGCGCACTTGCGCGGGCGAGGGCGGAGACGAAAAGCCGGCCGGAGAGAGCGACACCGCATGACCGTTCCCGAGCCGCGCGGCCGCAACCGTGCGCGGCGCGCCAGGTACAGGCGCGTGCTCAGCAGCGCGGGGCTCGTGAGGGCTGATGGTCAGCCGCGTGCTTCGTCCTCGGCGAGCGCCACGCTGCTGGCGCGCACCCCGTCGAAGTGGCCGCTCTGGATGTCCACGGCCCAGTCGGCCAAGTCGACGACTTCCGGCTCGCTCAGTGTCTTGCCCATCGCTCGCACAATTTCCCAGTGACCCAGCTCGCCGGCCTCGGCCATCGTCAGGAACTCGAAGCCGTCCAGCGCTTCCTCCTCGCCTTTGAGATAGGTGGCCATCATCTTCTCGGCTTCGTTCTTGGTCTCCCGGGCCATGTCGCGAATCGCTGTCTTGCGGCCTTCGAGTGAGTCAATGAGAGAATCGGTGCGCCGCTCGGTTTCCTGTGCTTCGTCCCTCATTCGCTCGAGCTGGTCCTTGAAAGCGTCGGCGCCGTCCATTTCCGCGACGTGCGCGGTCGCGCTCTGGGCAGCCTGCGCGAGTCCGAGAACCTCGGCCAGCTTCTCGTCCAGAGGTGTCAAGTCGGCCATCGTGTCACCGGCCCCGCGGGCGGCGGCGCCTGCTGCGGCCACCGGCTCGACGACCTCCGGCCAGGCGTTCCCGCGCCTGACCCACCAGGCTGCGGCCCTGCTTCGACTTGGAAAACTGCGTGAGCTTTTGCATTAGAGAGGACATCTGGCCCGCCTACCCGGACGGCGCGCGGCCAAGCCAGAACTCGACTAGCGGTCCCCTCCGCCACTACCCCCGTCCGCGAATTGGCGTGCAAGCCAATCCGCCAGACCATGAGGCCCCTTCTCCGCCGCCACAGCACGTTGTCGCATGGAACCATTTCGTTCCACGAGCCTGCGAGCGTGCTCGATCTGCGCCGCCGCCCCGAACCGGTCAGCGTAGGGCTCGAGCCGATCGATCATGGAGCGCAGGCAGTCTCGCGTGGGCCGCTGTTGACCGTCGCGAAGATCGGCGAAGGTGCCCTCGACCCCGTGGCGGCACGCCGCCCAGCGATTCTCCTCGATACGCCAGGTCGGGACCGACTGGTGGGCATGACCTGCATCGTGGCGCTCGGCCAAAGAGGCGACCAGCGCCTGGGCCACCGCGGCGATCGCCCCAACGTCGGCCAATGTCGTCTGCGCGTCGGGGACACGCAGCTCGAGTGTCCCGTAGGTGAGGTGCGGCCGAAGTTCCCACCACCACGAGCCGAGGTCGGGCAGGCTCCCAGCCGCGGCGCCCCAGGCGAGCTCCTGCTCGAGGGCGTGCCAGTTCTCAAGGGCCGGCGGGATTCCCTGCCGTGGCAGTAGCTCGGCGATCTTGGGACGCACCGAAGCCAGCCCCGTCTCGCGCCCCCTGGACAGGGGAGCGTTGGCGGCCAGGGCGGCCAGCAGCGGAAGCTGCTCGCGGAGGCTGTTGTACACGGCCAGTGTGCGTTCGGCCCCGCCCACCGCTACGTGTACATGCAACGCACACACGAGCTGGCGACGGGCCGCCGGGCCGTATTCCTTCGTGATGCGCGCGTACCGAGTCCCCGGGTTCAACGCGCCAACAGGTGCGCTGAACGGGTGGACGCCGGCGGCCGCCGGCCGCGCAACCCCGTCAGCCGCTTCCAGCAGCGTCCTGCGCGCGGCGCCGAGATCGGCGACGGCTCCGGCCACGTCGGGCCGGGGGGCGGTCAGGAGCTCGAGCTGAGACGCCGGCAGCTCGAGTTTGAACCTCCCGTCGGCAGGCAAGCGCTCGAGTATCGCGGGGGCGCACTCGAGCAGCCCGAGCGTTCGCGGCTCGAGCAGCATTACCTCCTCCTCGAGTCCGAGCGTCATCGGTTCGACGCGGTCGAAGACGGCCTCGAACTGCTGGGTTCCCGTCAGTTTGGGTTCCCCTTGTCCGCGAAACCGCGAGGGGGGCCCGGGCCCCCCTCGCTTTCGGGAGTCCGATTCCCTACGCGTTGCTGCGCTCGCGTTCGGTCGCCTGAATCACGCCGGTACGGGCCTTGTGCTTTCGCTCGTACGCGCGCACGGCCTTGACCTGCTCGTCGTCGCCCTCCGAGAGCATCGTGCGGACTTCGTTCACGCTCAACTCGTCGTAGCCGGGCCAGGGCTCGTCGCCCTGTAGCGAATCGATGCGGCTCGTGACCGTGGCACGGTTCTGATTCTTGCGCTCGTACGCGTTGACCTTGGCCAGGTCGATCTGGGAGAGCTGAGCGAGCTTGTCCTGCACCTCGTCCGCGCTGAGCGAGTCGTAACTTGGGATGGCCAGGTCCGGCTCCGACGCCGCCGCCCCCTTGACCGTCCCCTCGGCACGCGCGACACCCGGCACCTTGCGGGCCCGGCGGGCGGTGCGCTTGGCCGAGCCGCTCACCTCGCGCGCGACGTCGGCTGCGCCGGTGTCGCTCACGTCATAGGAACCCTCCCCATCGAACTCCGCCCGGGCCACGGCGTCGGTCAGCTGCGGAATCTCCCTGAGCAGCCGGTCGAGCATCTTCTGCTCGTCGTCAAGGATCGACTTGGCCAGTTTCTCGGTCTGGCTGTCGCCCGCAATGCGGGCGAGCTGCGCCAGCGCGGTGTAGGTGGCGATCTCGAGCGCCTCGGCGGCGCAAGAGTCCTTGGCGTTCTTGAGCACCTTCTCCTCGCCACCGCTGCCCCGCACGAGATCGAGCGGAGTCTTGGTCAGCGCCAGCGCCTGTCCCAGAACGGACTGGACGGCGCCCAACCCGGCCTGCAGCGGGTTGCTGCCCTGGCCCAACTCGCGCAGGCGGTCCTCGAGGCGCTCGGCGTGCCCGCGCGTCTCGTCGAGGTGGGTCTCCAGCCCCTCGCGATAGCGGCCCCCCGGGGTCATCGCGATCTGGGCCTGTAGCTGGCGGGTCAAGGCCTGCTCTGACCCATGCGCTTCGTTCAAGTACTGCACGATCTTCTGCTGCTGCTGCTTGTTCACAAGGTCACTTTCTATTTTGAAATGGGCCCGACTGGAACTCATGCCGCCTCGCGGACCCCTACCCCGGTGAGCACGAGAGAAGCATCGAGCTTCATCTTTGTCCGTAGCGGCGCCGCAGGACCCGGCGCACCGGCGGCCGGCGAAACCCGGCCTGAGATAGAGCTGCATTGACGGCGACGAGGCCGACGGCCGAGGCGAGATGGGCGGTGCCTATGGCGTTGACTCGGCGCTTGCGCCGCGCGGCACTCTCGGATGCGTTCTCCGAAGTGCGGTCGCCGGTCTCGAGCGGTACGGCCCCCTCGGGCTCGGAGCGAGCGAACCTAATGCCCTGCGCCGCAGCGGCGATGCCGGTGACGGCGACGAGCGCCACGGCTCCGTCCTTCGCCAAGGCCAGGCTCCGCTCCCGCCCGGACAGATCTCGCGGCCGCGCCTCGTCGGCGCGGGCGCCGGCCCACCCTCCGACCACTGCCGTGAGCGCGATGAGGTTGACTGCGCCATAGCGCCCCCACGCCCGGTTGAGCACCTTTCCTCGCTCGCGCTCGTCGCTGATCTCGGCCAGCGACGGATGCATCGCCACGCGAGCGAACAGGTTGCCACCGACAATCGCTCCGAGCCCGATGTCATGGCCGGCACGGCCGAGACTCGAGAGAGCTGTCGCTCTCGACTCCCGTCTTCATGCGGTTCCTGGCTCGGACTCTCGGGCGTCGACCTCGGCGCGGCTGTCATTTCGCGGCACCGCCTCCCTCTCGACCAGTGCCTTGAAGGCCTCCAGCGCCCGCTGCACCTGATCCTCGGGATCCTTGAAGATCTTTGCCGCCACCTCTCCGGCCGTGCCTCCGGGCGGGTCGAACTCCATGGCGTACTCGAGGTCCGTCTCGCCGTCGCGATCGTCGAAGCGGACCGCTCCCGAGTTCTCGATCTGGCCTCCCACCGACTTCCAGGCCAAGCGTTCGCCGGGCAAGTCCTCGACGACCTCGGTATCCCACGAAACGGTTGTCCCGAGGGGGCCTTCCACCTCCCAGTGCCAGGAGTCGCCCCGCGATTGCACGCTCTTCACGTCGGGCATGAAATCCGGGAACTGCGTGGGGTCTCTCCAGAGCTCGTATACACGCTCTGGAGGCGCCTCGATGCGGATGTACTTGCTGACCGATCCCATTGATGCTCCTTCGTTGGCTTACCGGCTATACGGCCGCCAAGCCAGGGCGGATCGAACTGAGGCCCGCCCGGCTAGATGTTGTTCGATCAGCGCCTCGCTGCGACCATTCTGCGACGTCGAAGGCACGCCTAAAGCGGACGACGGGCTTCGAACCCGCGACCTTTGGCTTGGGAAGCGTCGCCCCTGTAGCGGCTACTTCGGACGAAGAGCCTGCAAACGGGCCTTTCGGCGTGTCGAAGAGCCACCCCTAGACGCGGCACGTTCCGACCGGTTTCGGCACGTTCGGGGCAGCAACGGGCAGGTGGGGGCGGCAACGAAAGTGCAACGCGCCGGGCGCTACCGGCCCGCACGGGCCCGCGCCCGGCCGCGGTGGGCCGCCGTCTTGCACCGGCTCGAGCAGCAGCGGTGATCCCCGCGCTGCGCGTCGAGAGGCCGGGCGCACCCGGCCCGGGCGCAGTAGAAGTGGTGGCGCACCCGCCACCCAACCGGCTCGCCGGCATCGTCAAGCACGTCGACGGCGATCGTGGTGCGGAAGGGCTCACAGGGCTCCCGAGGCTTCGGGGTGGCGTGGCAGCGCGGGCACTTGAACGCCCGCGCTTTGCGGCTCGAGCGAAAGACGCCGTTGCAGTCTTCGCAGACGCCCACGCCGGCGGGCGACTGCCCGCCGAGCCCACGCGGGCACTCGGCGCCGATCAAGGCGTCCATCGCTTCCGGGACGGCAAAGGCCGGGTTGGCCATTGGTGCCTGCAGTGTGGCTTTCATCGGTGTATCTCTTCGCGTGTTGGTGCCGGGCCCGGTGCGAGCCTGTGTCACATTCGCGGCTTCTCGGTGGTCAAGTAATCGACCCGACGGAATCGAGGAATGTGACCGATGGATGAAGGGCAATGGCTGACATCGCGCTTCGAGGAGCGCCGGTGTGGTCGTGTTCGCCGAGGGCCGCCCGATGTCCCTGATGGGCTTCACCGTCGTGGCCGGCAGGGTCGCGGCCATAGACGTGATCGCCGACCCCGAACGGCTCCAGAAACTCGACCTCACCGCCATCGAACTGACGGGCTGACACAGCCTGTCGGCATGAGCGACCCACGCGGTTGGAAACCGGAGTCGAGTGATCTTCGACCACGTCCACCGACGGGTGGCCGACCGCTGCGCTGGAGCCGCTGGGCATCCCCTGCTGCTCGAACACGCCCGGGCTTGTCGCGTTCGCGAACCTCGCCCTCAGCGCCGACCAGGCGCCGAGCACCGGTGTCCACGTCGCCTTCGTCGCCGGCTCGACCGAGGAGGTCGACGCCTTCCATGTCGCCGCGATCGCCGCCGGCGGCACCGACAACGGAGCACCCGGCCCGCGAGCCCACGGCCCGTAAGCGGCCTACGTGCTCGATCCTGACGGCACGAACCTCGCGGCCGCGTTCCGCCCAGGGGACTGACCCTCACTCAGCCTCGGGTCGGCGCGGCGGCGCGGAGGCCGAGGTGAGGACGTCCTCGAGGAACGGCCGGTCGAGCGCTCGTCGGTGATGAGCACGCGTATGTAGAGGGGTCCGATGAAGGTGTTGAAGGTGGTCATGGGCGAGAAGACGATCTTGGGCAGTGAGTTCAGGAGCTGGGCCATGGGGCTGTCCGAACTCGACCAGGCCGGCCCGATCTCCCGCTCGAGCGGCGTGCCGGGGGCAAGCCGCGCCATGCAAGGTCATGAACGGTCGAACGGGGCACCCCTACTGATTCGCCCGCCGCACGGCCCTTGCGCGATCGGGGCCCCGTTCGTTCGCGACGAGGCGACTAGACCAACGCGCGCTGCCGGCGCAGCGTGCGCCCTCCCTGGGCGGCGGCCTCCTGGAGCAGCCCCGGCTGGATGACGGAAAGCAGGAAGGCGTAGGTCGCGAGGCCGGCGGCGGCCGCGGCGCTCAGGCTCAGCACGGCTGCAGAGGTCGCGGTCGCATCGGCCACGGCGCGGGTGGCCGCCCAGCCAACGGCCGCAGCGAGCAGCTGCGGGCCGATGGACGCAAACTGGCGCCTTAGGGCCACGCCGGTGCGGCGTGCAATGACCGTCGCCAGGACGGCCACCATCAGAGCGGCGTGGATGGCCATGACCCAGGCCACTCCCGATAGCCCGACGAAGGAGGCCGCCAATAGGAGGCTGGGAACAAGCACGGCCAGCCCCGCGAGGTTGACCACCGCAGCAGCGTCCGCTTCGCCGACCGCGTTCAGCAGCCAGATCAGCGTGGCTTCTAGGGGCCGCACCACCGCCCACAAGCCCAGAATCGCCAGCGGGCCGATCATCTCCAGCCACTTGGGTCCGTAAAGGAAGCGCGTGACGGGGCTCGCGGCGGCGCTCAGCAACATGCCGATCGGGAAGGCGACGAGCGCGATGTAACGCAGCGTGGACAGAAATGACGGTATCCAGTCCTCGCCGCGGTGGCGCATCCTGGCAAATCCCGGGAACGTCACATTGGCCACCGGCTCGGCGATCCCAGAGAAGGTGAGCTCGGCGAGCCGGTAGGCCAAGAAGTAGACGCCGAGCGCGGCACTGCCGAGGAACTTCCCCACCGAGAAGCTGTCCGTGTTCTGCGCCACGAACTTTACGCCTCCCTGCACCAGGAATCCGCGGCCCGCCCGCAGCAGGCCCAGGAGCTGTCGCCCCTCCCAGGCGGGGCGGACGCGGTAAGGCGCCAACCACACCAAGGCGACCAGGTAGGTCGCATACGAGCACACGCTGGCGACCACCATGCCCGTCACGCCGTGATCCAAGAGCACGAGGGTGATCGCCACCCCGGCGTAGGTCAGGGTCTGCGCCACCATGGCGGCAAACCGCTGCTTGAACTTCAGCTCGCGCTGCATCAGCGTCTCGTAGAAGTAGACGGGCCCGCTCAGGGCCAGCGTGCCGGCAATGATCACCAGCAGCTGCGCGAGCCGGGGCTCGTCGAAGAGGTCCGCCACAGGCGTTGAGAGAGCGACCAGCACCGCCGCCAGGAAGGCGCTGGTGGCCAGCATGGTCGTGAGCACCGTTCCCTTCCCGCGCGCGTCGAGGTCCTGCCGCGAGACCAGCACTGGCCCCAGACCGAAGTCGTTGAACATGCTCAGCAGCGTCATCGTGATAAGCGCGAGCGCGAACAGGCCAAAGTCCTGAGGGGCTAGCAACCGGGCGAGGACGACCGTGGTGCCGACGGTAACCGCCTTGTTGCAGGCGAATGAGAGCAAGCTGATCGGGATGCTTCTGACCGCTCTCTCTTCCATGTGGTCTCAGCGCACCGGCTACAGCCTCAGCTCTCGACCCGGTACGTCTCGCCCATAGCGTAAGCGCCCATACCCAGCGTCGCCACGTTTTTCGTCGAGCTGCTCCCCCTCGGCGTCAGCTGACTCCCCGACGCTCGTCGGCTCGCAGGTTGAGCTCGAGCGAGGCGAGCAGCGTTAGCGCGCGTGCGATGTCGAAGTCCCCGCGACTTCCCTGCCGCCCTTCCACAGGTCGACGCCTCTGATCCGGTCGACGACCCCGCCCCGATCCGTGCGCGACCGCTTCGACGACGAGCTCCTTCAGGTCGGGTCGCCTGTTCAGTCCGGCGGCGAGTCGATGTAGTTGTGCGGCGGGAAGGTAGGGGAGAAACCACGCCGGCGAAGGCGTCCTGACGTCCAGCTCTGTCCGCTTCTCATCGATAGGTCGGCGAGCGACAAAGCTGGCGCCTGCGAGCGGGTCTCCATGAGCCGCGGCTTAGCCCTTCCTCCATCCGGGACAGCTGGCCTAAATAGCGGAACGCCCACGCCGTATCCCGCATTAGCCAAAGGTCCGTCGTAGCGCTTCTGCGAGAGGTACCGGGGGAATCCAGCCCAGGACCTCGGTGGCGCGTGAGGACCTGTAGCGGAAATTGCGCAAATTGGGCGTCGTGGCATATGGGTCGAGGAAGCGCGGCGGCGCGATCCGACCAGCGGTCATCCGCTCGGCCAGACGCAAGCTCTCACGTATACCCGACAGCAACGCCAACGGGACCGGAATCACCGTCACCCGGTCCGGCTGGGCACGCAGCCAGTGGCGCAGGTACTGCCATTGCGCGAGCGGCTCCGAATCCACGGCGTTGAAGACCTCCCCGGCGGCCTTCGGATGGATTGCGCAATCGGCGAGCAGCGATGCAGTGTTCTCCACGTAGTTCAGGGGCATCAGGTTGCGGCCCCCCAGCAGGATCAGGATCGAGCCCCGCAGTCGTCCCAACGGATGCTGGAACTGCCGCTCGCGTCCGTAGATCACCCCGGGCCGAACGATCACCAGCTCCGCTCCGCCGGCGGACGGGAGATCGCGCACGAGCCGCTCCTGGATGTACTTCGTCCACGCGTACGCGTCTCGCCGGAAGGGCTCGGGCTCAAGTGGCGTCGACTCGTCGACGAGGGAACCGGGCCGCACCTGGTTCAGGCCATAGACCGAGAACGTGCTCACGTGGACAAAACGGCCGCTCCAGCCGATCCGCCTGATGATGTCGAGGACGTTCTCCGTCGCAAGAACGGTCGCCTCGAACATCTGTCGCCAACTGCCCTCCTGGGCCGCCGCGAGATGGAACACGGAATCCGACTTCGCCAGGTGCTCGGCCAGCGCCGGGGACGGTCGCCGTAGGTCTGTACGGACCAGCTCAACGCCATCGTGGGCCAGCGCGTACGGGACCGGCGTGGAAGGCCGCACGACGGCCGTGACGCCGGAGCCGCGGCGAAGGAGCTCGGTCACCAAGTACCGGCCGAGGAAGCCGCTCGCTCCGGTGACAAGCGGGCTCACAGCTGGTTCTCGGCCGCAAAGAGCTCGCGCACGACCTCGTTCACGCTGTCCATCTCGGAGATGGGGATCGGCGAGAGGCCGCTCGTGGCGACGGCGTCGTAGAACTCGGCGAGCAGCGTCTCGAGGCCCTCGAAGTGATCGTGACGGGAGGTTGCCGTCTTCGCGACCAGGGACGCCGTGGCCGCGAGGTAGTTCATGCCATGGCGGAGCCCGTTCGTGACCTTGACCATGCCCGAGCCCGCCGCGTCCACGTGCAGTCGCGCGTTGTACAGATCGACCTCGATCGTCCCCGCGGTGCCCCGGACCGCGAGGGTGAAATGCGCCGGCTGTGCGTGCCTCGTCACGGCTATCACTCCGCAGCTGCTCTCCGCCGTCAACAGCGCCTTCAGCTCGTCGTTGCTCGCCCAGGCGGGGTCGAGCTTGCGCTGCCACGTGGCGACTCCGGTGTAGCCGTCCATGAACGCCAGTGCCAGCGAGACCGGATGGGTGGCGAAGTTCTGCAGGGCGCCACCGGGAAGCGCGTGCGCGAAATGGGCGACGTCCGGGTCGCCGAGCGGGTCGGAGGGATCCTGCATCACCCCACCGAAGCTGACCTCGACGTTGACGACCTCACCGACCCTGCCCGCGCGCTTTAGCTCGAGCGCCCGCCTGACAACCTCGACGAACCGCCAGTTGTAGTTCTCGATCAGCAGGAGCCCTCTATCGCGAGCCGCGTCTCGCATTTCGACGTAGTCCTCCCATCTGGGCGCGATCGGCTTCTCGACCACGACATGCATGCCGCGCTCCAGGGCCTGAAGCGCGAGCTTACGGTGGCTTTGGGGCGGGGTCAGAACATGGACCACGTCCGGTCGAGCCTCCGTCAGCATTGCGTCGAACTCCGTGAAGACCGACCTCACCCCGAACCGCTCGGACACGGCGCGGGCCAGTGTCTCGGAGAGATCGCAGATCCCCACGACCTCCGCGATCGGGAGGCGCCGGAGCTTGGCGAGATGCTCGAACGAGATCGCCCCCAGCCCGACGATCGAAGCCCTTACCCTCCTCACGTTCGTCCCAGCCTCCGTACGCGCTCGCCGATCCGCCGCAGCTGCTGTCGACGCACGAACGCTCTCAGCTCGGGTTCGGCCCGAGGCAGGCGGCCCAGCGCGCCGAGCGACCAGCCGACGAGGTAGTTGAGCCCGCCGATTACCCGCGGTCGCTCTCCCATCCGTTGCACGCCGTGCAAGAAGACGTGAAGCGGATGCTCGCCTAAAGCATACGCGGCCATGCCCCACCGGCGGAAGCTGCGCAGCAGGCCGTCCTGGGCGCCCATGGGTCGCAGGTGCAGCGGGTCGCCACCCGGAATGGGAACGCTCTCGGTCCGCCATCCCCGCATCCGGGCCCGGTTCGCGTCGATCATGTCCCAGCCAACGATCGCGGGCAGTGGCGCGATGTCCTCATAGCACTTCCGCCGGTAGAAGGTCGTCGCGCCGTGGACGTGGTCCGGGCGTGACCGCATCCGCACCGACACTCCCTGCGGATCGACCTCACGCAGGTAGGCCCCCGCCATCCCCAGGCGCGAATCGCTCTCGAGCCGGTGCTCGATCGCTTCGATGGTGTCAGGCGTGAGCTGCAGGTCGGCGTCGAGCTTGGCGAGGACGTCCCAGCCCCCACCGGTCTGGGAGAGCGCCCACTGAAAGGCCAGGAGGGGCCCCGCGGCGGCGAGCCTGTCGAGCTCGCGGGACCGCGGCGGGCGCCTGAGAAGCATTGCGTAGTCATGCCTGGCCGCGAACTCGGCGGCGATCGCCTCAGAGCCGTCGGTTGAACCGTCGTTCACGAGGACGAGCCGGTCGGGAGGCCGAGTTTGACTCGCGACCGAGTCCAACAGCGTGCCCAGGTACCGCTCCTCATTGAGGAATGGGACGACGACGAGGATCATCATGAGCCGCTCGTAGTGTTACTCCCCGCCCCGCAGGCGCTCGACGACGTGCCGGTAGAGCTCTCGCTGCCGAGGCCAGCGGTAGGGCTCGTTCACCTCGGCGGCCCGGCGTACGAGCCGCTCTCGGAGGCCGGCGTCGGCATGGAGCCCGCGAATCGCCCTCGCCAGGTCGCGGTCATCCCCGGAGTCGAACAGCTGGAAGCACGACTCGTCGAAGTAGGCCTCGACGGATGCGGTGCGCGAGACGATCACCGGCCGCCGCATGGAGATGAAGTCGAACATCTTGTTCGTGTGGGTCAGGTCGCGGAACAAGTCGCGTTTCATGGCGACGAGGCCGGCATCGGCGGACGCGATCGCACGCAGCAGGTCGTCGAGGGGGACTAGGCCGTCGCTGAAGAACACCCGGTCCTCGATCCGGAGCTGCTGGGCGAGCTCCTGAAGCTCGCTCCAAATACGCGCCTTCTCCGAAGATCTCGAGACGCAGGCCGGGAATCTCTTCGGACAGCTGTGCGACGGCTCGAACCGCGGTGTCCAGACCGTAGCGCTCCTCGATGGAGCCGTGAGAGAGCAAGACAAAGTGGTCCGGCCCCGAACCGGTCGGCGGATACCGTCGAGGGTCGAAGATCTCCTCGTCTGCCGAGTTGAGGATGACCGCGATCCTGTCGCCCCGCGCACCTCGGGCGATGAACGCTTCCCGCATCTGCTCGGTACAGGTGATCGCCAGATCAGCGAAGCGGATGCTCGCCTGCTCGAGCCGGGCCAGGATGCGCACCGCTGGATGCGAGGGGCCGGCACGGAACTTCGTGGCGAAGAACTCCGGCATGCACTCGTGCAGGTCGAGCAGGACGCGCGCGCCCAGCAGCCGCGGGACGATCGCCGCGAACACGAGCCAATCGGGCAGGGTGTTCACCTGGACCACGTCCCACCGCCGTGGCAGGGCCAACGTTCCCGCGTAGAGGAAGGCGGCAAACGGGAAGCTGAGGTACTCGAACAGGTATCGAAGGGGACCTCCCCGCTTGTGCGCGAGGGGCACGCGGTACACGGCGACCGAGCCGGACCGCTCGTAGAGGGGCTGCCCAGGCCGCCGCATGCAGATCACATCTACCTCGAGGTCCGCGTTCGCCAGGGCGTGCACCTCGCGCCGCACCCGTGTGTCGCAGGGGAAATAGAACTGCCGGATGACGCCGATCCTCGCGCCGGTCAACTAATCGACCGGCCGGCGGACCCCGGCATGGGGATCTTCGGGGACCGGCTGCGTGACCCAGAAGGCCGGCCCGCCTCCAGGAAGGGGCTCGACCGCCAGCTGGGTCTTCCCGCGCGCAAGCCGGGCCAGCCGCGCCCGCTGCTCCGCCCTGAGCGATGCCCGCGCCAAGTCGTCGTCGATCTGGTTCGCGCCCGTGAGGCGAGCGTAGGAGAAGCCGGCGAGGAACGCGAGACCTCCGAGTGCCGGAGGGCTGCTCCACGAGCATGCGATAGAGCGCCCGCACGAGAAGGAATGTCGGGAGGTACCCCATGAAGTGCGCACCTCGTCCCTCCTCGAACCGGGCTCGGTGCCAGGGCTGCTTTGCGCCGCGCCTCTCGTAGTGGAGGATGCTCAACTCCCTCAACACGTGGACGCGCCACCCCCGCGATTTCGCGCCGTACTCGTCGATGCCGTCCCATCCCATCGACGGGCGCAGTCCGCCTATCTCCTCGAGGCAGTCCGCGCGATAGGTCTTCGCGACGCCGTTCACGTGGTGATGGCTCCCGGCATCGACCCTCCAGCACCCGCCGTCGTGAATCAGGACGACTCCGCCGACGATCCCCGCCCGGGGGTCGTGTGCGAAGGTGGCCGCCACCCATTCGAAGTAGTTGGCCGGGAGAAAGAGGTCTCCATCCATCTTCACGATGAGGTCGGATCGCTGAGCCAGGGCGTTCCTTCCCGCATTGAAGGCGGCGACTATCGGCGCGCCTCGCGCTCGTGCGTGGTCGACACCCGAGTCGATGACCGTGATCCAGTCGTGCGTTGCGGCGAAGGACTCCGCGATCGAGCGCGTCCGGTCCTTCGACCCGTCGTCCACGATGACCCACTGCTGCGGGCGGTGGGTCTGAGCGATGACCGAGAGTCCGGTCGTCCGGAAGAATCTCTCCTCGTCGCGAACCGCCGTCACGATCGCGTATGTCGGGAGGACTCCGCTCATTCCGGAGTTGTGGTCAACTCGCGGGGGCGGAGCGCGGTGTCCGCATCGATCAGCTCGCGGTGCCACGACTCGAAGATCAACAGCGACCAGATCCGGCGCGAGTTGTCCTCCGCTCCCTCCTCGTGACGCCGGAGGATGCCCTGTACATACGACTCGCGGAAGTAGCCTCGCCCGCGCGAGGTCGAATCGAGCAGCAATTCGTGCGCAAAGTCACGCAGGTCGCCGCGTAGCCAGTCGGCGATCGGGACCTCGAACCCGCGCTTCGGGCGATCGAGGATGTCATCGGGGAGCCATGCCCGCAGGGCGTCGCGCAACGCAACCTTCTTCCTGGTACCGCGGAGCTTCATCTCGGCGGGGAGTGATGCGGCCATCTGCATGAATTCGTGGTCGAGCAGGGGAGACCTAGCCTCGAGCGAGTGCGCCATTGAGGCGATGTCCATCTTGGCGAGAAGATCACCGGGGAGGTAGGTGTTCACGTCCACGTCGAGCATCAGGTCGACGAGATTCCGGGCCGACGACGAGCGCCATGGGTCGGAAATCACCTCCGGCGATAGTGACTCGCCGACAAGCTCCCGGTACTCGTCGCTGTAGAGCTGATCTCGATCCAGTCCATCGAGATACGTCACATAGGCGGTGTAGCGGGCCTCGGCATCAAGAGCGGATACGCTCGCCAGCCGCCGCAGGCGACTCAACGAGCTGTCGACTCTCCCGCTCGTCGGCAGGCGCGGCCCCCACGCCGTCGCGGCACGGCGCAGCTTGTACGGGAGCCGTCGGAGGCGCTCCAGGAGCACGTTGGGCACGTAGCGGGGATAACCGGCGAAACTCTCGTCGCCCCCGTCGCCGTTCAACGCCACCGTCACGTGCTGCCGCGCCATCTCAGCCAGATAGAAGCTCGGCAGCGCCGACGAGTCTCCGAAGGGCTCGCCGTAGTGGCGCACGAGCCTCGGTATCGTCTCCACGGCCTCCGGCCGCACGACGAACTCGTGGTGGTCGGTCGAGAACCGGTCGGCCACTTTTCTCGCGTAGGTCAGCTCGTTCAGGGTGTCGCTCTCGAACCCGATCGAGAAGGTCTTAACCGGCTGGGGGGACGTCTCAGCCATCGCCGCGACCACGGCCGAGGAGTCAATGCCGCCCGACAGGAAAGCGCCGAGCGGAACGTCGGCGATCATCCGACGGCGCACCGCGCGGCGGATCCCGTCGCGGATCAGCTCGTTCACCTCAGCCGGGTTCTCCGCCCGCCGTTTGTCGCCGTAGTCCAGCCGCCAGTAGCGCTCGATCCGCACGCCGTCCCCATCGAAGGTCAGAACGGACGCGGGCGGCAGCTTCCGAACGGCCCGGAACGCGCTGAGGGGCGCGGGCACGTACCCATAAGCGAAGTAGCAGTCCAGCGCCCGGTGATCAATGTCGGAAGAAACCGAGGGATCCTGGAGGAGCGCCCGCAGCTCGGAAGCGAACGTGATGGCCCCGTCGCGGTGCGCGTAGAACAACGGCTTCTTTCCCACCCGGTCGCGCGCCAGCGTAAGCCGGCGCCGGCGAGCGTCCCAGATCGCCAGCGCGAACATGCCGTGCAGAGGCTCAACGCATGTCGACCCGGCCGTCTCGTAGAGGTGTGCGACGACCTCCGTGTCGCTCTGTGTCCTGAACTCGTGCCCTGCGTGCGCGAGGCGTTCCCGGAGTTCGCGGTAGTTGTAGATCTCGCCGTTCAGCACCACCACGACCGTCCCATCCTCGTTGAAGATCGGCTGGTCCCCCGTGACGAGATCGATCACGCGCAGGCGCTGAATGCCGAGACCCGCCCCCTCCGCGACGTGCATCCCCCGAGCGTCAGGGCCCCGGTGCTCCAGCGCTGCACACATTCGGCCGAGGAGGAGCGGCTCGACCGGTCGGCCGTCCCGGTTGACTTGTCCAACGATTCCGCACATAAAGACGTCGGCTAGGCCGCGGCGCGAACAGGCGCCAACTCGCCCGCCGAAGCGCGGCTCTGAGGAGTCGCGACCCGGGCCTGGGGCGCGGCGCAGATGGCGAGTAGCAGGCCGATTGTAGGTGTTATCGCCAGCGAGTTGACGCTCGGGAAGGTCACCATTGCGAGCAAGAGAACGAGCAGCCCCGCTTGTGCCCCGTTTCGGACGGCGTGGAAGAGGGGGCCTCCGCTCGGCGGACCGCGCCGCATGACGGCGGTCACCAGGAGCGCTGACAAGAGGATGGCTGCCGGCAGGCCGAGCTTCCATGCCAGCCAGAGGTAGCCGTTGTGTGCGTACGTATTGCTCCGAGGAGGAACGCTCTCCCAGGGACGCCCCCACCAGATGCTGGCGCCCAAGCCAGATCCGACGATTGGATGAGCAGCGATCTGATCCAGTACGTGGCGGCTCTCCACGATTCGTTGCCGGACCGACGAGTCGCTGGCGTACTGGCCTAGAGACAGCAAACGCTCCCGGGCGGCCGTGAACTCCCTGGGCGCCACCGTAGCGAGCGTTGCGAGCGTAAAGACAATTGCGCCAAATCCGACGAATACGGCTTTGGCCCGCTGGAGGCGGCCGGCCTTGAGCGCCACGAAGGCCAAGCCCAGCGTGGTGGTGACCCAGAACGTCCGCTCATAAGTCAGCAACATGGCGACGACGTTGAGCCCGACCGCGGCCAGCAGGGCTGCCCTGATGCTCGCACCGCGCACCTTGCCCGAGACGAGGACAGCGAACGCAATCACCGTCACAAGCGGGAAGGCGAACAGACCCCCTTGAACCTGGCCGCGGCCAGTGCTGGTGAAGCGCACACCCGCGCGGACGCCAGCGTCGGAGGAGGTCACGAAGCTCAACGACACGACGTACTGGAGGATGCCCCATAGCCCCACGGCAAGTCCGATGAAGAGTAGGCTGCCGAGCAGCCGCCGCCGGGCTCGCTCGTCTGCCAGGACGGGAACCGCCACCAGGAAGGTGCCGAATCCGAGAAGGACGCGGTACTCGAAGCCGACGGTGCTCAACTCGGCACCGGCCGACAGCCCGTGTACGAACTGAAGCGATGCCAAAAGTAGAAATACCACGATCAGGAACGCCATGGCCATGCGTCGACGGTCGAGCTGCTGACGGGGCACAACGAGGGCGGCTCGCAGGAGTCCCGAGATGAGGAGTAGGTCTGAGGGAAGAACGCTGGCGGTTCCGCCGCCGCCAGCGACGCCGTTCTGCACGCTGAAGGGGACGACCGCGGTGACGAAGACGAGCAGGGCCAGGTGTGCCGCCGGCGCCGCGAAGGGGAGGGCGAAGATCAGCGCGACTCCGGCCAGAGCAATTGCCACGATCGGACGCTGGCCAACAAGCAAGCCCAACACGATGGCGGCAAGGGCCGCGACCGTGACACCGAGCGAATGCCCCAGGTTCGCGCGATCGACCAAAGCGCGAGGCGGCCACTCTGTTGTGCCGGCGCACACGGAGGCATGATCGCATCCGCGACCGACTCGCGGGCCCTTGATTTGGCTTAGACTCGAGCTGGCCAGATGAGCGCGACCTGCGACGTTGCAATCGTCGGCGCCGGCCCGTACGGGCTGGCGACCGCCGCCTATCTCCGATCCTGTGACGGTCTCGAAACGCGCGTCTTCGGGGAGACGATGTCGTTCTGGAAACGTCATATGCCCAACGGCATGCTGTTGCGCTCTCCCTGGGTGGCGACCCACATCGCGGATCCTGAGGGCGCGCTAACGCTCGATGACTACGAGAACGCGATTCGAAAGCGGCTGTCCCGCCCACTCCCGCTTGAGAACTTCGTCTCGTACGGAAAGTGGTTCCAGGGCGCCGCCGCGCCGGACGTCGACTCGCGCAGCGTGGTACGAATCGATGCGCTGCGAAGCGGCTTTCGTCTGCTGCTCGACGACGGAGAGGAGCTCGACGCCGCTCGAGTTGTGGTCGCGGCCGGAATTTCCCCGTTTGCATGGCGCCCACCAGCATTTCGGGCGCTCGCGCCGGAACTCGTCTCGCACTCGTCGGAAACCACGGATCTAGTCCGGTTTGCCGGGCAGAGAGTGGCGGTCGTAGGGGCCGGGCAGAGCGCGCTCGAGTCGGCGGCGCTCCTACGCGAGGCCGATGCAGAGGTGGAGGTGCTGGTCCGCGCCGAGACGATTCACTGGCTGGGGAGGAGCGCGTGGCTCCACAGCCTGGGCCCCATCACACGACTGATGTACGCGCCGACGGACGTCGGCCCGGCGGGCGTGAGCCGTGTCGTAGCCGCGCCAGGCTGTGTCAAGCCGCTTCCGCGCCGACTGCAGGACTGGCTCGGTACACGCTCCATTCGCCCGGCAGGCGCCGCCTGGCTCGTGCCCCGCCTGCAAACGGTGCCGCTCACGATCCACCGCTCGGTCCTCTCTGCAACGGCGGCCGCGGACGGCGTCACACTCGAGCTCGACGATGGCAGCCAGCGCCAGGTGAACCACGTTGTGCTGGGCACGGGATACCGTGTCGACATCGCGCGCTATTCGTTCCTCGGCCGTGAGCTTCTGGACTCCGTGCAGCAGATAGCGGGTTTTCCACGGCTCGGCCGTGGGCTCGAGTCGTCGGTGCGGGGGCTTCACTTCGTGGGGGCGCCCGCGGCCTGGAGCTTCGGTCCCCTCATGCGTTTCGTGGCAGGGACGGAGTACGCCGGGCGGAGTGTCGCTCGCGAAGTGCTCGGAAGGGCAGCTCCGCTGCGAGGAGCGCGGCGACGTCAGAGGGCGGCTGCCCGCGGCCGCCAAGGTTCGTCTCGCTCGCCGGCTCGCAGCAGGTGACGACTCCGGGGAGCGCTCGTCCTCACCGGGGATCACCGGGGTCTCGGAATCGCCCGCAGCCTTGGCCGCCGCAGGATCCCTGTCTGGGTGCTGACGGAGCGGGGTGAGTCGCTCGCGCGTGCCTCCCGCTACGTGCAGCGCGCCCTGCCCTTCCCAGACGGCGACGAGGCGAAGCAGCGGGACTACCTGCTCGAACTCGCCGACAGGCACCGGCTTGACAACTGGGTGCTGTTCCCGACCCGCGACGACACGGCCGCCTTGCTCGGCCGTCACGGCGACCAGCTTGCGGAGCGGTTCCGCCTCACCTCACCTCGCTGGGACGTGATGCGGTGGGCGTACGACAAGCGACTTACCGACCGCCTCGCCCAGAGCGCCCGGGTCGACTACCCGTGGACGTCCTACCCCCGCGATGGCGGTGACGTCGCTGCCATCGACTGCTCCTTCCCCGTCATCCTCAAACCGGCCGTGAAGGCTGGACTGAACCGCTTCACGCACGACAAGGCATGGCGGGCCGACGATCGCGGAACGTTGCTGGCGCGCTACGAGGAAGCATGCGCCCTGGTAGATCCGGAACTGATCATGGTGCAGGAGCTGATTCCCGGCAGTGGTGAGACGCAGTTCTCCTTCGCCGCTCTGTGTGCGGATGGCCGTCCGCTCGCATCGGTCGTCGCTCGGCGCACGCGACAGTACCCGGTCGACTTCGGACACTCGAGCTCGTTTGTCGAGACGATCGAGGAGCCGAGCATCGAGGAGCTGGCGCGCCGGCTGCTGGCTGTCCTCGCCTACACCGGCCTCGTCGAGATCGAGTTCAAGCACGACACGCGTGCCGGCGTGCACAAGCTCCTCGACATCAACCCCCGGGTCTGGACCTGGCACACGCATCGGTGGTAGAGCGGGAGTCGATTTCCCCTATCTCGCGTGGCGGCTCGCCCAGCGAGAGGTGGTGCCGAGCGTCCGCGGTAGGGCGGGCGTTCGGTGGGTTCGCCTCGCGACGGATGTCCCCGCAGCCGTCGGCGAGATCCGCCGCCACCGGCTTTCGCTGCGGGGCTACGCCCGGTCGTTCTTCGGCCCGCTGGAGCCGGCACTGTTCGCCTGGGACGACCCTCTACCGGCACTCGGCAACGCGCCGCTCCGCGCGTATGCCATCGGGAAGCGCTCCATCAGACTGAGGCTCATGGATTCGCCTCGCTCGCCGCCGGTTTGAGGATAATTCCCAAGAGGCCCTGACCGTGGTCGTGGCGCGCAATCAGCGAGCGAAGGCTGATGAACGTCTCCGTCAACGAAGGAACGCGTCGTGGTGATCGACGTCATCCACTAAGAGCGCTCCACCCAGCCCCAGCATGCCTGTCATGTACGAAGAGATCGATCTCATCGAGCTCGGCCAAGGCCAGCAAGCGCCGCCTGCTCGACCCCTTGATGTATGCCCAGCGAGCGCGACAGCGGCTCCGGAACAGCTGCACACTCCGATCTCCACCACCCGCCTTGGCCGCATGTGACGCGACACCAAGCGGCGCGAGCCAGCCCCTGGCCTACGTCTTTACGACGGCCCGCCACAAGGGCGTCGAACCTTCACAAGGCCACGTGCAGCCGAGCAGCTAGTGCAGGCTGCCCTCCCACCCCGCTCTGCTTCATCTCGCTGACGAGGACGCCTCCGCTCCCCTCTCTGCGCTATTTCTCCGCGAGCCGCTCGATCCCCGCAGGGCTCCGCCAACGCTCGCCGCCTCTATCACCTACCGTCTCCGCTCTGCAGAGCCTCGGCCACAGTCTGGTCGGGCTCGTACCCTGACCCTCGGGACGGATACCCCTCGGGTCGGCTGCTGCCCATGACGACGATTCCCAGCACGCGGCTGCCGAGCGGACGGAGGACGCGGAGCGCCCTCCGGGCACTGTCCTTGGTCGTCCAGCTCACCCGAGACACGAGAAGAGCGGCGTCAACGAAGTCGACGAGCGTGATCGCATCGTGGACTAAGCCTACCGGCGGGGTGTCGATCAGCACGAAGTCTGCGATCGAGCGGCACTCCTCGATCACCGGCGCCATGATGGGCGAAAGGAGCATCTGCGGCGCGAGGACACCGGCGGGGAGGACCGAGAACGAAAAAGGCCGCACCTCCCTTGCCCCGGCGGATCGGCCGCGTGCTTATCGCGTCCACCTCGACGAGCTCGTCGGAGACCTCCGACCGGCCCATGAGGACGGCGGTGAGTCCTCCGCCCTGTCCGATCTCCGTGTGCCGGTCGGCGCGGGGATGGCGTAAGTCGGCTTCGACGATGATCACGCTCTTGCCGAAACGGCGTGAGCGCGCGCGCGAGGCCGAACGTCACCGTGGTCTTGCCGTCGCCGGCGCTCGCGGATGTGACCAGCAGCGACCTGGGCAAGGGCTCGTTCCTCGAGAACAGCAGGCTGGCGGCAAGGTTGGCGTAGCCTTCGTCCTGGAGGGGGTCACCGTTCCGTGAGACTCGGCGCAAGCTGCGCGGCGGCCGCGGGATCTGCGCCAGCAGAGGCAGCCCGAACACCGCTTGAGCCTCGTCCTCGTCCTTGATCCGACGGTCGGCGAACTCCAGGAGCATCACCACCACCACCGCGAGCAGGAAGCCGACGATCAGGCCGACCACCCCCGACAGAAGGGGCCGTGGCGCTGCCGGGCTGGTGGGCGGCGACGCGAGCCGCACGACCTCCGCCCCGCCCGTCTGCAGAGACGAGGCGATCTGGAGCTCGCGCAGGCGCGTGTCGAGCTGGCTGTTGTCCTCGGAGCGGCGGTCGGGACGAGCGACGCCAGACGCTCGGCGGCTTCCTCGAAGTTGGCCCGCGCCGACTCCTGACGGAACTCGACATATTCGTTGGCGAACGTGTTCGCCAGCGTCGCCGCGCGCCGCGGGTCGGGGTCCCTGATGGTGAGCGACACCAAATTGGAGTTCCCGTCGAGTTTCAACCTTCACTTTGTCGAGCAGATCCTCGTCGGGGATTTCGAGGTGAAGAGCGTTCCGAACGCGTTGGGCGACCGTTTCGAGCTTGATGAGCCCAAGCTCGGTGTTCGTCTCCCGCTCCGGGTCGTTCGCGCTCGGAGACGTGAGGTCGAGGAGATCGTTGATCGGCTCGTCGTTTTGGAGGAGCAGCTTCGCCGTCGCGTCGTATTGCTTCGTGCCGCTCAAGCTGACCCCGACTGCGATGCCCGCAACCAGCAGCGTGATCGATACCAGCACGACCCATCGTCTACGTGCCACCTTGAGGTAGTCGCGTAGCAGCTCGGCGGGGCTCCGAGCCGACCAGCCCGTGGGCGAGCTCTCGGTCGGTGGACTAGAGGACATCGGAACTTCAATCAGTGTAGGACCGAGCGGTCGTTCCCGCGGCGCCAGCCCACGCCGGTGCGATCGCGCTCGACGGCTTCGTCCGGCGAGCCGCCGTGTTTCGTTCGAATCCTTCCATTCATCCCCGGACAGCGATAGGGTCGGTCCATGATTCGCCGCGTCGGGCAGGACGCTCGTGACGCCTGCCTCGCTTCGCATCCTGCGGCTCAGGGATCTGAAGTTTCGACCCGAGCTACTTCCTCTACGAGCGCTACGCCCGAGCGGGACCAGCAGTCGACGCCTCCTGTCCGCGTACTACACCGCCAAGCCGCTCATACCGCGTCGCCTTCAGCTTGCCGTGCGCAGGATGTTCGCACGCCGCCAGGGCGCGAGAGCATTCCCCGCGTGGCCGATCGAGCCGATCCTCGTCGAGCATCAACACAGTCAGCTCCGGCGGCAGCTGCGCGAGTCGACGTCTACACGGATACCGCTGGTCAACTTCTGGCCGGAAGCCAGCCGGTTCTGCGTGATCATCACCCACGATGTCGAAGGGCCGGCCGGCATCGCGAACATCTCTCGCGTCCTCGAGGTGGAGCGGCGAAACGGCTTCATCTCGGCATGGAACTTCGTCGCTGAGGGATACGAGGTCCCGAGCGGACTCTTCAACGAGATCAGGGCGCGGCGGCTGCGAGATCGGGCTCCATGGCATCAAGCACGACGGCAAGCTGTTCCGAGACCGCGCCCACTTCGAGGCCGACTTGCCGAAGATCCACCGGTACCTCCAAGAGTGGGGCGCCGTCGGCTTTCGTTCACCTGCCACGCATCGAAACGCCGCCTGGATGCCTGAGCTCGGGTGCCTCTACGACGGGTCGTTCCCGGATACAGATCCCTTCGAGCCCCAGCCCGGTGGATGCTGCTCGATCTTCCCGTTCTTCATCGGCGAGATGGTCGAGCTACCGATTACGCTCGTCCAGGACCACACGTTGTTCGAAATCCTGCAAGAACCGTCGATCGCGCTGTGGAAGGAAAAGTGCGACTGGATCATTCGGAACCATGGTCTCGTCCATCTGGTCGTCCACCCGGATTACCTGGGCCCCGGCGACCGGCTTGCGGAGTACGAGGAGTTCCTCGAGTTCCTGAGCCAGCAGGAGCGCGGATGGCATGCGCTCCCCAAGGAGGTCGCCCAATGGTGGACGGACGCGCGCCGGCCTACGCTGCGAAACCGCGCCGGGTGAGGACCCGAGGATCGTCGGGAAGCCACGCGACGGCGCGACGGTGGCCTTCGCTCGGGAAGAGTCCGACCGGATCGTCTTCGATCTCTGAGACCGCGTCGGCCGGAGCATGGCGCGATTCCGTTTGCAACGGCTACGGCGCCGGAGCCATTCGAGTCCGCACCGTGCTTCGATCGCCGAGCCCGATGTCGATGCGGTGAGCCGGTCTCCACGGAACGCTCCGGCGGAATGACCGCAACCACCGACTCGCCGGCCGCGCACCCGGTCGCCAGGCTGAACGTGCAGCACGAGACCCTTCTCGGCCGGCAGTACGAGGTCGACCTGCGAGCCGAACCTGATCGCTCCGATCCGCTCGCCACAAGCCACCTGCTGCCCTTCCTCGACATAGCTGCTGATCCGCCGCACGAGGCGTGAGGCGATCAGGACGACCGCGATCTCGAGGCCGTCCCGCTCGATGACGGTGGTGGCACGCTCGTTCTCGAAGACGCTCTCCGAGCCTCCTCAGCGACCTGAAGCTGCCCTCTGTGATGGTGCTGCGAGACTACGCGCCCCCGATCGGAGCCCGGTTGACGTGAACATCGAGCAGGCTCAGGCTGATCCCCACGACGATCGCGTTCATGCTCGGGAGCGGCGTCCTCGTCAGCTCCTCGAGCGCGTACTGCCGGCCGCCCTTGGTCGAGACCGGCAGCGCCCCGCTGGTCGACCGCCGCACGTAGATGACCTCACCGTCGGCCGGGCTGACGACGACGTCGGCGCCGTCGGGAGCCTGCCGCTCGGGGTCGCGATAGAAGCGGAAGGCAAGCAGGGCGAAGCGGGCGATGACCGTCAGGAGCCACACGACCACGCTCGCCCGGGCGCGGGCTCAACCATCGTCCGAGGTCCGTGACCCGGTCAGCACGCCCGAGCCCACGGCAATGCGAGCACCACGATGGCGACCGCCCTCCGAAGGCCGAGCTGCCACTTCCACGCCAGCGGCAGAAGAGTCGCTGACGGCAAGCAGCGCGCCGATGGCGGTGTCGGCGACCATGCCTAGAAGCCTCGCTTGACGTAGAGGTACGGAAGCAGCGCCACCTCCACCAGGCCGGGCAGCGGATCCGTCGCGGCTGAAGACGGCTTCCGTGTCGAAGCTCAGTGACCGTAGGTAATTGCGCCAGTCCAAGTCACCGCTTCGAATCTCGACGAGGCCGGTGGGCACGTCGGTCACGAGCCGGATCCATCGTCGCCCCGCTCGCGCGCGACAGACGTCGACCGGCTGCCCGAGCTGGTCCGCGAAGAGCAGAAGCGGGAAGTCCACCCCGGCATCGTGACCCAGGCTGTGGTAGCCCCAGGTGCGCGGATTGACGTCGAGCAGCTTGTACCGGCCGTCACGGAGATCGAGCTTGTACTCCAGCTCGATCAGCCCGTAGTAGTCGATCTCGCGCAGGAACCGCTCCGAGAGCGTCGTCGAGCGCGGGGAGGTCGATGGTCTCGACGAAGGTGCTCGCGCGTCCGAAGTCAGGCGGATGCTGACGCCGTCGCTGGACCGTCATGCTGCCGACGGCCTGCTCCGTCCTTGAAGAATGCGCAGTAGGCAAACTGCTGGCGGCCGTCGCCGGGAATGAGCTCCTGGACCATCAGTTGCCCAGGCGGAACGAGCCTGGCGCCCTCCTCGAAGCGCCGGACCAGCTCGGCCCGATCGTCGGCCCTCCACGCCTTCGCCTTCGTGATCGTGGAAGAAGTCGCCCTTGCTCGCGGGCTTGATGACGAAGGGGCCGTCGCCCTCGATCGCGTCGAGCTGCTCCAGCTGGTCCACGTACCAGGTGCGCGGGAGTGGGGATTCCGAGCTTGTCGGCCAGCCGGTAGGTCTCACGCTTGTCCGAGGCCAGCCGCACGGTGCTCCACTCCGGGGTGGGGACCCGAAACATCTCCGCGAGCGTCGGGCGGTGCCGCGAGATCGCGGCCACCGTCTCATCGCGCGTCGGATAGAGGACCCAGCCGTCCAGACCGAGTCGCCGGCCCGCCTCCAGCAGGACGGCGGCGGTCTTCTCGCTGTCGCCGAGCGTCTCCACCCGCATGCCGCCGCTCGCGTAGCGCGAGAACCGGGCGATCGAGTACTCGTCGTCCAGCACGCACACCGGGATCGCCCGGCGACCGAGACTTCGAACGATTCCCAGGCCCTGGTAGTCCCCACCGAGGACCACGGCTCCGACCTCCGTGTCTGGAATCTCCGCGCTGCCCCTTCCTGGCCGCCGTCGAGCCGAACAACCCCCAGCGGGCGGCATGAGCCCATGCTAGCCCGCTGTTCGAGGCAATGCACGTCGATGCGAGCGCAGCGAAGCGCCGGCGCGGCCGAGCGCCTGCAGCGGTCTACGACGCCGGTAGGACGCGCAGGTTGTCGATCTGGAAGTCGGTGTTGTCGCCGCGAATGCCGATGCGGCCGGGCCCGCTCAGCGGAGGGCCGCCCCTCTCGCCGTGGTCGGTCACCTCGAGCGCGACCTCGCCGTCCCGAATGACCTGGATCGTCACCGACCCGTCCGGGTTGTCGCGGGCGACGCCGCCCACGCGCTCCCACTTCCCGATCCGTGGCGGCCGGCTGACCGGCGCCGAGCAGAGCAGGAAGTAGGTGCCGCCTTGGACGTAGTTGCCGCCCGCCCACCGACCCGCGACCTTCTTCTGGACGTAGATGCGTCCGTCGCGCAGGCTGACCTCGGCGGTGTAGCCGGCGGGCGAGCCGGGCATCGGTGCGCCGAGAACGCCCCCGTCGGTGTGGCGTGCGTGGAGCCAGATCTTGACCCCGTCCCATGCGCGTGGGGGCCGGTCGGGGCTGCCGTTCGCGAAGCGGTCCGTCTGCAGGTCGAACTCGACCCGCACGCTCTTCAAGTCTTCGCGCGCTCGACCAGGCCCGGAAAACCGAGGACGTGGTCCACGCGGTGTTGGAGCGGCGATGTAGAGACGCCTGACTCGACGGCCCACTGCGGATCTTGGTCGACGCCGTTCCAGTAGCCGTCGTGGTTGGCGATCAGCCCGTCGGGGCCCCTGAAGTCCTCCCCCTGGCACGACGAAAGGGCGAGCGCAAACGCCGCGATCAACGCGAAGGACCAGCCGCGAACAGCCGCGAATCCCTGCATAGATAACAGGGTCCTGAGGACCTTGCCCCCTCCTGCGTCAAGCCCTCAGCTTCGACGGTTCCCGAGGACCCGGGCACCAAATATATGCACGTGCTCCGGCGCAATCAAGGCCCAGGCCCGAACCGCGTGTCAGATGCGATGTGGCCAGGAGTCGCCGCACGACGTAGGCTGTTTCAGGTGGCAACTCGTTCGCGAGGACCTGGTCGTGCCCTTCGTGGATCTAGGCCAGACGCACGGCCCGCTCAAAGTCGCGCTCCTGGCCGAGGTCTCGGCGCTGCTCGACCTGGGCATTCACGAACGGGTCCGCCATAGGCAGCTTCGAGAAAGCCTTCGCGTCCTGGTGTAGAAGGCGGTTCTCCGTCGGCGTGTCGAGTGGTCTCGACGCATTGCGGCTATCGCTCTTGGCTGTCGGCATCGAGCCCGGAGACGAAGTGATTCTCCCTGCCCGACACGTTTGTGGCCACCATAGAAGCGGCGACCCAGGCCGGCGGCCAGCCTGTGCTCGTCGACATCAGCGAGAGGGACTACTGCGTCGACGTGGCGGGCGTGGAGGCTGCGGTTACAGCCAACACCCGTTTCCTGGTTCCCGTCCACCTATACGGCCAGCTCGCCGACATGACGAGCCTGGACGCCGTCGCGCGCCGCCACGACCTGGACATCCTCGAGGACGCATGCCAGGCTCCCGGCGCCACCCGCGATGGGCGGTGGGCGGAGGCTCCGGACGTGCGGCCGCGTTCAGCTTCTTCCCTGCCAAGAACCTCGGCGCCCTGGGCGACGCCGGTGCGCGTGTGACCGATGACCTCGAGCTCGCCGACGGGGTGCGCGCCCTACGCGACCACGGGCAACGATCCAAGTGCGACCACAGCCTCGTTGGCTACACGGCGAGGCTCGACACGATCCAGGCTGCAGCGCTGCTCGCACAAGCTGCCGCTGCTCGACCGCTGGAACGAACAACGCCGCGAGGCGGCGGCGCTTCGGCTCCGCTAGCCCTCGACGGGTCGGGGACCTCCGCCTGCCACCGATGGCGCCGGGCGCGAGCCCGTATGGCACCTCTACGTCGTTCGAACCGCCCGCCCGGAAAAGCTGGCCGACTTCCTGCGCGAGCGGGGTATCGCCACCGGTCGTCACCATCCAGCCCCGTCCATCTGACCGGAGCTTTCGAGCATCTCGACTACCGTCGGGAGCCTTCCCGGTCGCAGAAGCGCTTGCAGGGGAGGCCTTGTCCCTTCGATCTTCCCGGGTATCACCGAGCAGCAGCTCGGGCGGTTACGAGCGCGGTTTCGGATTACTTCGCTGCCGGCCCCCGGCAGGGCGCCTCCGCACCCCCAGCTAGCGCCTCGATCCGTCGGTGCTACCCAGCTCGAGCGGCCCGCAAGCCACCGGTTGACCACCGAGAGCCAGAGAGCGGTCCACCGCCTCGGTCATCGCCACGACGTCGAGGCCGAGCGCCGCCGACGAGCGCGGCTCCGACCCGTCCTCACCGCCTCAGCAGAAGTCGGCGAGCTCGAGCGACAGCGGCTCGTGCGCCTCACCGGCGGGGAGACGATGTCGCCGGTGCGGTAGGTGAGGCGATACTCGCCGAAGGTCTCGGGGTCCGGGAGGGCGGCGCCCGAGTCGAAGATGCGGACCGGCTCGTTGCTCGTGTCGTCGTAGACGAGCATCTTCTCCGAGCCGACCACCGCGGTCCGGCGCAGCTTGCTGGGCGCGAGCCAGGCGATCTCCACGTGGGCGATCGTTCCCGAGGCGTACTCGAGGTCGATGAAGGCCACGTCGGCGGTGCCTTCGACCACACAGCTCCGGCTGACCGCCGACACGCGGGTCGGCACCTCGTCGAGCCAGTAGCGCAGGATCGAGAAGTCGTGAGGCGCCAGGTCCCAGACGACGCTCACGTCGCGCTGGTGCAGGCCGAGATTGACCCGGCTCGTCGTGATGAAGTAGATGTCGCCGAGCTCGCCGCTGCTGAATGAGCTCCCGGCTGAGCGTGACCGGGGGGCTGTAGAGGAAGGTGTGCCCGGGCATGAGCACCAGGTCGGCCGCTCGCGCCGCCTCGATCAGCTCGAGCGCCTCGCTCGAGGAGCCCGCCAGCGGCTTCTCGACGAACACGTGCTTGCCGGCGGCGAGGGCGCGGGCCGCGAGCTCGTAGTGGGTCGACACGGGCGTGCAGAGGGCCACGGCCTCGACTGTCGGGTCGTCCAGGACCGTCTCGAAGTCGAAGGCTCGGCTCGAGGGTCGGATAGCGCCTGCACGCCTGGTCCAAGGGCTCCCGCCGCGGGTCGCAGACGTAGGAGACCTCCGCCTCGCTCGAGCTCGTGGAGGTTGCGCAGGAGGTTCGGGCCCCAGTAGCCGAGGCCGACGACCGCGATGTCGACCGGGGCTCCACCGTCCGCAGCCCTCTAGGCGGTGCCCTGGCGCCGGAGCAGTTGCAGCGGCGTCCGGACCAGCAGCCGGAGGTCGAGCCCGAGCGAGAAGCTCTGCGCGTAGAGGACGTCCATGTCGAGCGCCTCGACGAAGGTGGAGTGCGCCCGCGCGCTCACCTGCCAGAGGCCGGTCATGCCGGCCGGGACCAGGAAGCGGTCGAAGTGATGCGGCGCGAAGTGCTCGAGCTCGTAGGACAGGCAGGGGCGCGGCCCGACCAGCGACATGTCTCCGCCGCAGGACGTTGAGCAGCTGCGGAAGCTCGTCGAGGCTCGTCTGCGAAGCCAGCGGCCCACCCGGGTGACGGCGTCCTCCCGCGAGAGCTTGAACAGGCCGTCCGTCCGCCGGCGCCGCGTCCGAGCGTCGCGATCGTCGCGATGTAGCGGCGGTGGTCGTCGTCGCTCGTCTGCACCCCCATGGTCCTGAACTTCAGGACGGTGAACTCGCGCATCCCCTCGCCCAGCCGGGCCTGGCGGAAGAAGACGGGTCCCTTCGAGTCGAGCTTGATGAGCAGCGCCACGACGGCGAAGAGCGGCGCCGAGACGATCAGCAGCACGGAGGCGCCGACGAGATCCATCGATCGCTTGATCGCGCGAGCGGAGCGAGTGGGACGCACCGGCGGAAGCCCGATCAGCGACACGCCCTCCACGGTGTGGATGTCGACCCTCGGCCCGATCACCTCGAACAGCCGCGGGACGAGATCGACCTGCACGCCCGCCTCCCGCAGCTGGCGAATGAGGGGCAGGAGCTCGGCGTGCGAATCATCCGTGAAGGCGAAGATCACCCGATCCACGTCGTGTGCCTGAACGAGCTGGAGGCAGCTCGTCCAGACTCGCCTCGCACCGGGAGGTGCTCGAGGTATGCGCGGCGCTCGCGCGGGTGCGTGTCCACGAAGCCGACGAGGTTGAGCCCGTACTCCGGGTGGTGGAGCACCTTCCGGGCCAGCAGCTGTCCCACGTCGCCGGCGCCCACGATGACGGTGTTCTGCAGGTAGGCGCTGCGGCGGCCGATCGGTGCGAGCCACCGCGCGGGCGCCGGTGACCACGACTATCCCGAGCGCCCAGAACGCCGTGAACTTGGTCGAGGTCGGGATCCGCGCCGCCGGCAAGGGCCGGCAGCCGGGTCATCAGGAAGACGCCGACCGTCATGAGCAGGAACACCCGCAGCAGGTCGTCGGAGGTCGAATGATCGGCTCGCTCCTCGTCGCGGTCGTAGAGCCCGAAGAGCTTGGCGCCCACGAGGAATGCCGGGAGACCGACCGCGAAGAGCGCCAGCTCCTCTGCGAGAGGAACGGCGTCCGGAGCGCCCTGGCTTCCGTACAGCAGCTCGACGGCGGCGACCGCGATGACGTAGCCGAGCACATCCGCCGCCGAGCAGGAGGCGGCGCATCAGCCAGCCCCGCTGCCGCCGGCGCCTCGTCGCCTGTCTGCGCTCGAGCAGCGCGAGCATCCGCTCGTCGCCGCCGGGTGGCTCTCGAGACTAGGCGATCGGCGCCGAGCAGCCCGCGACGCTGCTTGCCCGCGAGCGGCCACCTACGCCTTCTCGAACACGCGCTGCCGGCGCCGTTGGTGGGGGCCTCCTCGAAGGCGTGGCCGTATCCGCAGCACCGCGTCCTCACGCCGGTGGCCGCGGTCGAGGTTCGCGGCAGGCCCTCCGGCGGTCGCGGTCAGGGCGACGGTATCGCGAACCTGACGTACTCCACCTCTCTTTTACGCCTTGGGGACTCAGTTACTCAAGTACATACAGGCCGCAAGTGCAAGGGTTGATACCCCAGAAAGGAGCAAAACGGCGCTTTACGTGCCTGACCGGTTGCGTATGCAGCGACCTCTAGTTCCCCCGTTTACGCGAAAGCGCCGATCTTCAATCCTTTTGGCCGCATATTGCGCAGCTTTGACTCTGCTCCGACCCGGCGAAGCCAACCATTCTTTACGCTGAGAGCCGCGTGACCCTGGGCTTGCCCTCAGCGGCGATAGCGGAGCGGGGCACTGGTGCCCATGGCGTGCGGGGCGCAGCCGTGCGGCCGTTCCCGCCACGTGCGTTACACGAGTCGGCTTCGCCACCGTCGCTGTGCTTGACGCTCGGGCAAAGGGAGCGACGTGCCTCAACACACAGCGACTGGGGGCCTCTCCCAGCGGCGGTTTCCAGCCCTTAGGCGGTAGCGTGATAGGCGGACCACGCCGACGAACAATCCGGTGGCTCCACCGGCCGGCGGGGCATCGTCCGCAGGCTGCCTGAGGAATCGCCACGAATTGGCGGGCATTAGCTGCCGCGCCGAAGGGCCAAGATCTCACTACATGGCCAAGAACTCGCCGAGTCTTGCGAGCTTCCGAGCGGCATTGCCCCGCCCGATCGACGGAGGTACCTGAGTGGCCTTGCCGGTGAGCTCTGGCCGAGGGGATCTGTGCGAGGAGGCGAGACACATAGGCCGAACCGCTGACGCGGAGTAGGGTTCTCGATCCGACCGGAACGTTAAGGGACACGCCCGTGGAGACCTCCAACCCTCGGAGCCGCTCAGTCGAGCTTCCAGCAAATGACGCCCCCTTCCGCCTCATACGCGACGTGAGCTTCGGGGAGGACGTCGTCGTTCACCCCTTCACCAACCTGTACGGCTGCGCGATAGGGCGCGGTACCCGCCTGGGTACCTTCGTGGAGGTTCAGAAGGGGGCGACCATCGGCTCGAGGTGCAAGGTGCAGAGCCACACGTTCATCTGCGAGGGCGTGACGATCGGCGACGAGGTCTTCGTCGGGCACGGAGTCGTCTTCGTAAACGACAAGCGCCCCCGCGCGACGAACAGTGCGGGCCAGTCGCAGACCGACGCTGATTGGCAGCTGAGCCGGACCTTCGTCGAGAGCGGCGCCTCGATCGGCTCCGGCGCCGTCATCCTGGGCGGTTTGCGGGTGGGCGCCGGGGCGATGATCGGGGCCGGCGCAGTGGTAACGAAGGACGTGCCGCGCGGCGCGACGGTCGCAGGCAATCCGGCACGCCCGCTAGACGAGCGGTCCCGTCGCCACGTGTTCGGTTCGTCCTGATGCACGGGGGAGCTCGTGACGGCGCGGTGCCTCGGGCCGCTTGTAGCCCAGCGCCGCTGGCTCGTCGCCCATCTTAGGGCAGGGATGGGGCGCACGGTCACGACCCTCCACGGCGCCGGCGCCGTAGGGACCGCGCTTACTCCAGGCGCCTCGGCTCTTGAGATGCGGAGGCTCCTGCGAGGTCTCGTCCCGCTTCTTCGCCACCTACGCCGGCGGCTACGAGTCCGGCTGCTCCACGGCTTCGCCGTTACCAGCGTGCCACTCATTGTGTCGACGCGGCCGGGCTTCTCTGAGGGACTGATCTCGCTCGCCACCACGCTGAACATGCGCGGTCGCTGCTCCGTCCCAGTCTTCGATGAGGCATCCAGAGCCTCCAACGTGATCGACAGCCGTATGGCGATCCCGCTCGCGCGCCCGGCGGACGCGCGTGACGCCCGTCACAGCTCAAGGATGGATTGTCATTCTTGTCGCGCAAGGGGGGCCTCGGGCGCTGTAACCGGAGGCGATGGAGCGCCGGGTGCGACACGGCTCCGGCTCAGCTTGGGTACACCTTCGGCGCACAATCCCCCGCGATCTTTAGGTGCATCTAGGGCACCTTGTCGCATCCGATACTTGGCTAGCCGAGCTGGCGCCTGATGCCGCTTCTGCAGGGCTTTCCGAGCCTCGCACGATCTCGCCGAAGCGGACGACGGGCTTCGAACCCGCGACCTTTGGCTTGGGAAGCCAACGCTCTACCAACTGAGCTACGTCCGCTAGAGGGCGCGATTCTAGCTCTCGGAGCGGGTTTGCTGCGTATCTCGCTACGAGCGGCGGGCGTGAATGAGCGAGTGGGCAAACAGGTGGGCAAACAGCGCCACGAGGACCACCGCCCAACTCCACTTGGTTGCGCCCAAGAAGCGCTTGGCGGCCATCCGGTCGAAGGCGGCGGCCACGTCGTCGGTTCGAAGCTCAACCCGGCGTCCAGGAGGCGCGGCAGGGCCGGACGGCTCTGGGACGGCCGCTGCCGGGCTCGACCTGCCGGACTCGCGTTCGCTGACCGAGATCCGCGCGACGAAGCGGCGCGTGGGCGCTGGGACCGGAGGGCGTCGTGGCCCGGATCGCGGCTGGTCTCGCTCGACGCAAACCTGCACCTGGCGCTGCTGATCGGGCCGACGGAAGGCGACGGGGTCTGCGATGAGGATCTGGAGGTCGGGTGGCGCCACCACGCCGAGAGCGTGCTGGAGGAATACGTGGGCCAGCCCGCCACGAGGCCTGGGCGCACTGGTGGTTCGACCTCGGCGAGGAGATGCCTCGCGACCGTGCCGCGTAGGCTTTGCGGCTGGGGGAGTCTCGGCGAACTGACCGACTTTCGAGGTTGCTGCCGCTGCGTGAACGTGCCGTCGAGGCAAGGCTGCGGGTCGAGACCAATCGCGAGCGGCTGTCTGATGGGGTCAGCCTCGACGCCGGCGACGTCGAGTTGTTCGACGCCGTACGCGCGACCTCGTGAGCCGTGAACGAGCGTCCACTGCGCATCCACGCGAGGGGCCCCGCGGGGGGCCTGATGCCGGTCGCCGGGATCACGTACGGGCGCCGTCAACCACCGCCACTGAACGAAGGCCAGTTTGACGGCCTCCAGCGGCTGGCGGCACCGGGGACGAAGCCGCGCTTCGATTGCTCGACTGCGGCCCCGCGGTCGTCAGAGCGGCTATCCTGGCAACCAGAGCGCCGAGGTCGGATTCGTGAAGTGATCCGTTCGGGCGGCGAGCCTTCGATGGCTAAGTTTGATCAACGAGTTGAACCCGCAGCCGGCCCGGCAGGAGGCCGTCGGAGGCGGCTGCGAAGGACGACGGACGCGGCGGGCCCCGTTCCCTACGCCGCTGAGCACCGACGCCTCCAGGACCGCTTCGACACCCGGCGGCTGGCCGACCGGCTCAATGAGCGCCTCGCGAACGACCAGATCGATGCGCAGGATCGTGCTTTCATCGAGAGCGTCGACACCTTCTTCATCGCGACGGTCGACCACCGCGGGGTGCCGACGTGCTCGCACAAGGGCGGCGAGCCAGGCTTCGTGCGCGTGCTCGGCGAGCGCGAGCTTTGCTTTCCGCTTCACGACGGCAACGGCATGTTCCTAACGGCCGGCAACCTCGGCGAGCGACCGGACGTGGGGCTCCTGTTCATCGACTTCGAGAGGGGCAAGCGCCTGCGGTTGCACGGCCGGGCCGAGCTGGACGAGAGCCTGGTGGAACTTTATCCGGGGGCGCTGCTTGCGGTGCGCGTCCGCGTGCTCGAGGTGTTCTCGAACTGCGGGCGCTACATCCACCGCCGTCGCCTCCTGGAGCCCTCGGACTCATTGCCGGCGCGCGATGGGACACTGAAGCTGGCCGACTGGAAGCGGAGGGCCTGGGCGGTCGGCGTTCTTCCCGCCGGGGATCCCGCGAACAGTGCCCGGCACAGGCTACGCGCCCGGCTCATCGCCGGTGGTGCGGCGCTCCTCGGCAAGCGTCCCGGTCGCTACACGCGCTAGGCGGGCAGCACTGAGCGTTCCGGAGCATGGTCGTTCGGCGACGCCCGAGGGTCAAGGGCAAGACCGAAGCGCCCAAGTCCCGCCACGGGCCTTCCCTTCGCGCAACGACACCCCGCTAGACACGCTCTCCACTTATGCCCACCTTCTGCCGGGCGAGGAAGCGCCTTCGCTTGACCTAAGCGCAGCACTCGCTGCGCGACCAAAGGAAACGCCCTCAAGTGGGCAAACAATGGGCAAACAGAGCCACACCATCACGCCGAACTCCTCCGAACTAGCTTCCCTCTGGAGAGCGGAATCAAGGGGTAATGCGACACCCCACATAGGCCCTGAAGCGGCTTGGGAAGCCAACGCTCTACCAACTGAGCTACGTCCGCGCGGCGGCCGGTCGGGCCGCGCCGGGATTTTAGTACGCCGGTTCGGGGGTTCGGCCTCCATCTAGTCTTGACGGCGGTTCATGCGCAGGCTTCTCGCACCGGTTTCGATCGCCATTTCGTGCGCCCTGGTCGCGCTCTTCGCCCCCGCTGCGCTGGCCCAGAACTGCCCGCAGACCACACTGGCGGACGTCGAGGACGAGGTGATGTGCCCCGTCTGCGGCACGCCGCTCGGCCTGGCCACCGAGGCTCCGCAGGCCCAGCGCCAGCGGGCCTACATCGAGCGCCAGGTGGCGAAGTGCCGCTCCAAGGACGAGATCAAGCAGGCGCTGGCCGCCCAATTCGGCGAGAGCGTCCTCGCGCTTCCCGGTGACGGCGACGACGACAGCCTGGGCGACGTTCTCGTGTACGCCATCCCCGCGTTGGCGATCGTCCTCGGCCTGGGCGGCATCGCCCTCGCGGTGCTGCGCTGGCGCGGGCGTGGGCCGCGGCGCCCGGCGCCGGCCGGCCCCGGCGTCGACTCGGGACGCCTCGACTCCGACATGGAGCGCTACGAGCTGTGATCGGCGCGGAAACCGTCGACGCCACCGTCTTCGCCGCCTTCGCCGTCGGCTTCATCTCCTTCGTGTCTCCCTGCGTGCTACCGCTGGTGCCCGGCTACCTGTCGACGATCTCCGGCGTGTCGTTCGCCGACCTTCAGGAGGGCCACCGGCGCACTCAGGTACTCGGTCCGGCGCTGTTGTTCTGCCTGGCCTTCACCGCCATGTTCGTCGCCTTGGGTATGAGCGCCACCGGGCTCGGCCAGACCCTCAACGACCACCGGGCGCTGCTGCGCGAGATCTCCGGGATCATCATCGCCCTGATGGGCGTGCTCTTCATCGGCACGCTCTTTCTCCCCGTCCTCAACCGCGACTGGCGCCCGGAGGAGCTCATGCGCCGCGCCCACACCGGGGGGCCGATCGTGGCCGGTCTGGCGTTCGCCGTCGCCTGGCTTCCCTGCACGGGCCCCACCCTGGGCGCGATCCTCACGGCCGCCTCCACCGAAGGCACGGTCGGCGAAGGCGGCGTGCTGCTGGCCTTCTACGCCCTCGGCCTGGCCGTCCCGTTCATCCTCAGCGCGCTCGCCTTCAGCACCTTCTCCGGCGTGTTCCGCTTCTTTCGCGACCACTTCCGCGCGATCACCGTGGTGTCGGGCGTGGTGCTGATCGTGATGGGGGTGCTGCTCTACACCAACGAGCTCACCCGGCTGAACTCCGAGGCCCTTCAGGCCATGGACAAGCTGGGCATCAACTTCTTCAGCGAGATCTAGCGCTCGCGGCGCAGGGTCCGCTTCAGGAATGGCGCGACCGTTTTGAGGAAGCGGTTGGTCTGCGGCGCGGCCGACAGCGGATCGAGGTGGCTGGTCTGCCGGTCGTCGACTACCACCGGCTTCTCGATCGGCGAGATGCGGGCGAGCTCTCGGGCGCCGCGCGCCACCCGGCCCTGCGAGAGGTCGGTGCTGAAGGCGTAGAGCGGCAGGTCGATCTCGCGCCCGTGCTCGAGGCGCAGGCCGAGGATCCGGGCCGCCTCGTTCATGCGCAGGTCGCTGGCCGCGTCGAAGTCGAGCAGCAGCCGGCGCGGGTAGTACCACTCGGTCGCGTTGGGCGCGTTGCCGGCGTAGGCGCGGGCGAAGCGGCGAATCGGAGTGAGCTCGGCGTCCTGCCAAGGCCGCGGGTCGCCGCTCGCCGCCAGCCCGCCGGCCCGGATGCGGATTAGCGCCAGCGCGTCCGGAGAGGTCGTCTCGTCGAAGGCGTAGCCGAGCGCGGCTTCGTTGGTCACCGGGACGGGAGCCTTGAGGTCGGGTGGCAGCAGAGGGAAGTTCTGCAGCGTGGACGGTGCGTCGGGTCGCTCGTAGGCGTACAGCGCCCCCACCTGCGCGAAGATGCCGGCGATCTCCGGGATGCCGAAGCCGAGCAGGTCGAGGAACACGTTGCCCTCGCGAATGTCGGCCAGCTCGCGGCGAGCACGCTCGGCGTCGGCCTCCGCGAAGCTGCCCAGCAGGCCCCCGTCGATCAGCACCAGGCCGTCGAGGTCGCGCCAGCCCGCACGGCCGCCGAAGTCCCACGCCGCGTAGGCCACGGCCGCCGAGGCACCGGCGGAGTGACCGCCCAGCACGACCCTTCGTCCACCACGTGCGGCACGCTTGACGACGCTGCGCAGGTCCCGCAGCTGCACCCGGAGCCCCCATTCGGCCACGTACTTCGCGTCCACGCCCCTGACGCTGCGGTACTTGAAGCCCAGGTAGTGATCGAGTGCCGCGTCGGGATCGCGCTGCGCGAACACCGCGGTGTCCTCGAAGGCCTGCTGGCGGCGGTCGACGATCCACACCTGTGTGCTCGGGACGCGCCGGACGATGTCGCGCGCCACCGGCGTGATCCCGCCCGCCCCGCCGTTGGTGCCGGGCACGAGAACCAGCACGTTGCGCGCGCCGGCGGGGCCGAGCTGCTGCACGAAAACCCTGTCGTACTTGGCCGGCCCGGGCGCGGGCGGCGCCTTCATCGGGACGTAGCGATCGACGGCGGCGGCGGGCGCCGCGAGCACCAGACCGGCGACCAGCGCGAGCAGGAGGGCGAGGCGCATAGGCGGCGGCAGACTACAAGGCGGTCGCGGTGGCCCCGCTAGCTACATCGCCTCCGGCGCCTCGACCCCGACCAGGTCGAGGGCGCGCGCCAGCACGTCCTTGGCCTGCACGCAGATCGCGATGCGCACGTCCTCGTCGCCCCCCTCCTCGGCCGCCCCGACCACGCGGCAGTCGCGGTAGAAGGCCGAGAAGCCCTGCGCTGTCTCCAGCGCGTAGGTGGTCATCCGGTGCGGGGCGCGCCGGGCGGCGGCCTCGCGCACCTCGCCGGGAAACTCGAGCAGGCGCTTGAGAAGCGCGCGGGCCGAAGGATGAAACTGCTCCGTGCTCGCCCCCAGGTCCGCGCCGACGGCCGCCGCGACGCGCTCGTCTCCCGCCCTGCGCAGGATCGACGCGATCCGCGCGTGGGCGTACTGCACGTAGTAGACCGGGTTGTCCTGCGATTGGCTGCGGGCCAGGTCGAGGTCGAGATCGATGCGCGTGTCGTGACTGCGCGACACCAGGAACCAGCGGGCGGCGTCGACCCCGATGTCGTCGGCCAGGGCGTCGAGGGTGGCGATTGCTCCCGCGCGCTTTGACATCTGCACCTGCTCGCCCCGCTCGAGCAGGTTGACGAACTGCATGATCACGATTTCATAGGCATCGGGATCGCCGCCGAGCGCCTTCCACGCGGCGCGGATTCGCTTGACGTAGCCGTGGTGGTCGGAGCCGAGCACGTTGATGGCATGGTCGTACGCGCGGGCGACCTTGTCGGCGTGGTAGGCGATGTCGGTGGCGAAGTAGGTGAGCTCGCCGTTGGAGCGCCTCAGCACGCGGTCCTTGTCGTCGCCGTCCTCGGTGGTGCGCAGCCACACCGCGCCGTCGTGCTCGTACACGCGCTCGAGCTTCCCGAGCACCTCCTCGACCGCACCGGACTCGTGCAGCGAGCTCTCGAAGAAGAAGCGGTCCATCTCGACCCGGAAGCGGGCCAGCGTCTCCTTGACGCCCTCCACCATGAGGGCGATCGCCTGGGCGGCCAGCTCGTCCGGATTCGCATCGGCGGCGCCCTCGATCCGGTCCGCCAGCTCGCGCACGTAGGCGCCGCTGTACTCCTCCGGCTCCTCCCCGCGCGCCCGGGCGCGCACGGCCTCGCCGAACTTGCGCACCTGGGTGCCGGAGTCGTTGACGTAGTACTCCCGCTCGACCCGGTTGCCGGCCAGCTCCAGCGTGCGCGACAGCGAGTCTCCGTAGGCGGCGTGCCGCGCGGAGGCCACGGTGATGGGCCCGGTGGGGTTGGCCGACACGAACTCGACCTGGATGCGCTCACCGGCCTCGCCCGCTCCGAACCGCTCGCCCGCCGCGCGCATCGACGCCAGGGCCTCGAGGTACCAGCGGTCCGCCATGAACAGGTTGAGGAAGCCCGGGCCGGCGATCTCGACCCGGTCGACCGAGGCGCCCAGGCGCCTGCCGAGCTCGTCGCCCAGGCGCTCTGCGATGGCACGCGGCGGCTCGCCCAGGGTGGGCGCCAGCAGCATCGCGGCGTTCGTCGAGTAGTCGCCGAAGTCCGGGCGCGGCGGACGGTCGAGCTGCGGCGGGGTACCGCGTCCGTTGCCGGCGAGCGAGGCGGACGTCTCGCTGACGGCGGTGAACAGCTCGGCTACCGGATCGCTCATAGGAGAATTAATAGTGGTAGGGCTCGCGGGCCAGGATCTTGTGGGCCCGGTAGATCTGCTCGAGCAGCACCACGCGCGCGAGCTGGTGGGGCAGCGTCATCGGCCCCAGCGAGAGCCGCTTGTCAGCTTCGAGCTCGAGCCCCGTGGGGCCGCCGATCACGAAGCAGACGTCGCGTCCGTCGCGACGACGCTCCTCGATCCACCCGCTCAGCTCCTCCGAGCTCAGCTGCTCGCCGTCGCCGGCCAGCAACACGACCAGCGCGCGCTCGGGAATACGCCGCCGCACGGCCTCGTCCTCGCGGACCTCGATCAGCTCGACCTTCGCGTGGCCGGCGAGCATCTTGCGGTAGTGCTCGACGTCGTCCTGGTACGGCGGACGCACTCGCCCCACGGCGATCACTGAGATCCGCATGAGAGTGCGATAGTACGCCCATGCCCGAGGACGCCGAGCGCCATTTCAACATCCACACCGACCCCGAGACGATGGCCGGCCACTACGCCAACTTCGCCAACGTCTCGCACTCCGACTACGAGTTCACCCTCACCTTCGCGCGCGTCGATCACGAGGTCGAGGACGGCGAGGTCCCGGGCGTGGTGGTGGCGCGAATCAACATCGCCCCTCGTTTCATGCGCGAGCTGATCGACGCGATGGAGGACAACTTCTCCAAGTGGCAGACCCGGGAGGGCATCCGCGAGCTGCCGGAGTTCGACAACGGTCCGCCCGAGGCGCCCGACGCTCCGGAGACGCCGGAACCGCCGGAACCGCCGAAGCCCGCCTAGGCGCGCACGTAGGCCTCGCACACCGCCGCCGCGGCTTCGACCGACTCCCAGCTCAGGTTGTCGGGCACGTCGGTGGGCCAGTGGTAGTTGGCGGGGAACTTGGTCTCATCCACTCCGCCCAGTGTGCAGGTGGCGTAGCCGGCGCGCAGGGCGATCAGCGCGTCGGTGGCCGCCACGGTCCGCAGGCCGCGCTGCAGCGGCACCCCGGCCCGCGCACCGGCGGCCGCGAGGGCCTCGCGCGAGGCCTCCGGGTAGAGGCGCATGCGCAGCATCCCCTCCCCCTCGACCACGCACAACGTCGGCGAGCCGACGCATTCGAGGCACACGAACTCGGTCCATGCGGTGCTCAGGGCGGCGGCGTGGCGTGCGACGAAGCCCTGCATGCCCTCCATGAACGACTCCTCGGAGCCGGTGGAGAGGATGATCACCCTCACCCCCTCCGGCGGGCGCTCGGCCAGAGCCTGGGCCAGAGCGGCGAGCGCCGCCACCGCGCTCAGGTTGTCGTTTGCGCCGGGCACGACCGGGCGGGAGCCGATGTCGGCCATGGCGGCGGTCGAGCCGGCGGCCAGGAAGCTCCCGAGGCCGCGCAGCGCGCGCAGGCCGGTCAGGCCCCAGAGCGCGAGCAGCAGGGGACCGAGGAACACCGCGAAGAGAATCGGGAAGCTCTGGTTGGACTTGGCGTGAAGGCGCGGCATGCGCCTCATGGCCATCCGGGGCAGCGCGGGGTGGAACACCAGGCCCGAGTGGGCCGCGTCGTGGTGGGCGATGAACACGACCGTCCGCTCGGCCTCGCGATCACCCAGCTCGGCCACCACGTTGTGCGTGGTTCGCGACCGCAGGGCGCGGCGGCGAAACCAGAGGCGCCCGCCGCCCACGTCGTCGTAGATCCCCGCCGCGGCGATCGCTCCGGCGAGCGTCGCGAGGCGTCGCCTGCCCGTCGCGGCCGCGGCCAGGGCGGCGGCGTTCAGCAGCCCGAGGGGCCACCAGTACCCGCCGTGCGCGCGTTCGGCCTCGAGGCGCGCGTCGCGCGCCCCAGCCCGCTCGAGCTCGCCCTTCAGCCATTCGGCCGCGCGCCGCTCACCCTCGCTCGCCGACGGCCGCTCGAAGGAGGCCAGCTCGCGCACCACCCGCTCGATGAGGACGCGGCGCTCGCTCAAGGCTCGTTGCTCGCGTTGAACGCCTCGCCGATCCCGATGCGTTCCGCCGTGGTGGGATGGGTCCCGAACAGGAGGTGGGTCAGGCCGGGCGGGTCGGGGTCGGAGATGTTGCGCAGCGCAAGCCGGCGCTCCAGCTGCACGAACGCGGCCGGATCCTCGGTCAGGCGCAGGGAGAAGGCGTCGGCGCGGGCCTCCACCTGGCGCGAGAGCACGTTGGAGGCGGCGCCGACGCCGAACGAAACGATCGCGATGGCCAGCGCGAGAGCGGGGATAACGATCGGTCCCGGCTTGCGCTGCGGATCGCCGAGGCCGTCGCGCCGAGCGAAGCGCTCGGCCAGGGCCTGGGCCAGAAAGGTGCCGGCGGGAGCCACCAGCGCGAACCAGAGCAGGCCCCGCCAGAGGTCGTTGTGCTTCTGGTGGCCGAGCTCGTGGGCCACCACGAGACGCATCTGGTCGCGCGGGAACGCCGAGATCAGGTTGTCGTAGAGCACCACGCGCTTGGTGTGACCGAGGCCGCCGACGTAGGCGTTGGCCGCGGTGGTGCGACGGCTCGCGTCGATCCGGTACACCTCCCCCACGTCGACGCCGGCCTCATCGGCCAGCTCGAGCACGTCCGACCGCGTAGGGCCCGGGCGCAGCGGCTCGAACTTGTTGAAGAGCGGGTCGATCACCACGGGGAAGAGCCAGATCGTGACCACGCCGAACACCACGATCGCCGCGGACGCGGGCGCCCACCAGTTGCGCCGGAAGCGCCGGATCAGGGCCATGGCCAGCGCCCCCCCGGCGGCGGCGAACACCGCGTCGATGCCTGTCGACTTGGCCACGTCGCCCAGCCAGGGCAGCCAGCTCTGTGTGGACAGCCCCACGTCGACGGCGCGGTCGTGGGCCACTGCTGAGATGGGCAGCTCGACCGCCACCAGGAGCAGCGACAGGCCGGCCCCCGCCGCTGCGCCGCCCAGGATGGGGCGCCGGGCCAGCCGGTCGAAGGCCCGCCGCGGGGGCCGCCAGGTGAGAAGGGCCAGCGTGGCCGTTCCCGCCACGAGGCCGCCGATCCCGAGCAGGCGCTGAACGCCGCGAAAGTCCTCAGCCCGGTCGAGCTGAAAGGCCGTGAAGTACCCTGTCACGTCGACCGAAGCCGGTTCGATGAGGCCGGTCCGCGGGCGCAGCAGGAAAGTGGCCACCCCGGCGGCGGCCACGGCCACCACGAGCGCCAGCGGCAGCCGCGAACGTCCCCGAAGTCTCATCTTCTCGACACTGTAGAAGGCACCCCGATGCGCATTGCGTTGCTCTCCGACGTCCACGGAAACCTGCCGGCCTTCGAGGCCGTGCTGGCCGACGTCGACGCCTGCGCACCCGACGAGATCTGGTGCCTGGGTGATCTCGTGGGCTATGGCGCCGAGCCGGATGGCTGTGTCGCGCTGGCCGCCGAGCGGTGCGACGTCTGCCTGGCCGGAAACCACGACCAGGCGGTCACGGGGGCGCTCGACATCGCCGAGTTCTCCAAGAATGCCGCGGAGGCGGCGGTGTGGACGCGCGAGCACATCGGCGCGGAAACCCTCGCTTTCCTGGAGCGGCTGCCGACCTCCAAGGTGGGCCGCGAGCTCGGCGTGTGGCACGCGTCCCCTCGCGATCCGGTGTGGGAGTACGTCATGTCCTACGACCTCGCGGCGGAGAACATGGACCACATGGAGCCGCGGGTGGGGGCCGTGGGCCATACGCACCTCGCGCTGTGGTTCCACCGCGACGGCGGGCCCGGCGAGCCCGAGGGCGAGATAGCCAAGGCCGGGCTCGAGCTGGAGCTCAGCGAAGGCGAGTGGCTGGTCAACCCCGGCGGAGTCGGTCAGCCCCGTGACGGTGATCCGCGCGCCGCATGGCTCCTGCTAGACACAGAGGGATGGAGCGCGGAGTGGCGGCGCGTCGAATATCCGATTGACGCCGCCGCGTCAGCCATTGTTGAGGCGGGCCTGCCCAAGGACCTCGCCGACCGGCTCCACCTAGGACTATGAGATTTCTTCGCCCGACCATCGCATTGCTCGCGCTCGCCGCCGCACTCGGCGCGGGCTGCGGCTCCGAAGATGAGCAGGCGAGCCCGCTTCCCGAGCAGGCGGTGACCGACCTGGACTCCCGCCTCTCGGAGGTGGAGCGGCGCATGGAGGCGGGCGGCGGGGCCTGCGCGGACATCATCAGCGACACCCTCCCGGCGGTGAACACGACCATCCAGTCGCTGCCCGAGGATGTCGACCCCGACGTCCGCCAGGCGCTCCTCGACGGCTTCAACCGCCTGTTTGAGCTCACCAGCGAGCAGTGCGACGTCGAAAAGGGCCAGGAGACCGAGCCCGAGCCGCTGCTCGAGCCGGAGCCCGAAACCGAGACGGAGACCACGCCCACCGAGACGGAAACCACGCCGACGGAGACCACCCCCACCGAGACCACTCCGACGGTCCCCGAGGAACCGATAGATCCCCTCGAGGAGGACCCCAACGCGGAAGAGGGCAGCGGCGGGGCCGTGACGCCGGAGGACGACGGTTGAGCCCTCCCGAGATGATCGCCGGCCGCTACCAGATCGAGAACCGGCTCGGCGCGGGCGGCATGTCGACCGTCTTCCGGGCCACCGACTCGGTGCTCGAGCGCTCGGTGGCGGTGAAGCTGCTGGCCGAGCACCTCGCCGAGGACGCCGACTTCGTGGCCCGTTTCCGGCGCGAGGCCCTTGCCGCCGCGCGGCTTCAGCACCCCAACATCGTCCAGGTGTTCGACTCCGGGCGTGATCCCGACAGCGACCGCCACTACATCGTCATGGAGTACGTCGACGGCCCCTCCTGCGCCGATCTCCTGCGCGAGCACTCGATGCTCGACGTGCAGTGGACCGTCCATCTCCTGCGCGACGCCTGCCACGGCCTCGACTACGCGCACCGGGCCGGCGTCGTGCATCGCGACGTGAAGCCCGGCAACCTGCTCGTGGCCCGCGAGACCAATGCCACCAAGCTGGCCGACTTCGGCATCGCCAAGGCCGCGGAGCAGACCCGCATCACCCAGGTGGGCGCGGTCCTGGGCACCGCCGCCTACCTGTCGCCCGAGCAGGCGCGGGGCGAGGAGGCCGGGCCCCCGTCCGACCTGTACTCCCTGGGCGTGTGCGCCTACCAGTTCCTCACCGGCCGCCTACCCCACGAGTACAGCTCGCTGACCGAGCTCGCCCTCAAGCAGCAGCAGGATCCGGTGGAGCCGATCACCGATCTGCGCCCCGAGGTACCGCCCCAGCTCGACGCCGCCGTCCGGCTGTGCCTCGAGCGGGAGCCGGGCAGCCGCTACCGCTCGGCGCTCGAGCTCGGACAGGCGCTCGAGGCCGGTATGCACGGAGAGGCCACCGACGCCACCCGCCGGCTGGCCCTGACTGACACCGACGCCACGCGCGCGCTGGCCGCCACCGAGATCACCTCGTCCACGCGGGCCATGCCCCGCACCTCGTACGCGCCCCCGTCGAACGCCCAGCGCCTGCGCTCGGAGACGACGGCGCCGCCCGCCCGCCGCGAGACCCGCGAGGGCGGCCGTCGCCAGATGGCCTCGTTCTTCGCCCTGCTGCTCGTACTCGCCGCGGTGGGCGCGGTGGCCATCGCGCTGCTCGCGTCGAACGAGGGCGACACGCCCGTGGAGGCGCCGAACGCCGACGAGGTGCAGCAGCAGATCGACGACCTGCGCGACTTCATCGGCGACAACGGGCCCTAGCCGCGCGGGCCGTGGGCGCGGCAGAAGCGGCGGACGGCGTCGTTGAACTCCTCGGGCCGCTCCAGGTTGCTCACGTGACCGCAGCCGGGGATCACGACGAGCTCCGAATCCGGGATCGCCCGCTCGAACTCGCGCGCGACGCTCAGCGGTGAGCGCACGTCGAGCTCGCCCCAGATCAGCAGGGTCGGCACGGCGACGGACGGCAGCAGGTCACGCTGATCGGCCTCGGCCATCACGTTCAGCTGGGTCCTGATGCTCTCGGGCCGAACCGAGGCGGCCATCGCCTCGAGCAACGCCACGGCCTCCGCCGGCGGATCGGGGCCAAGGAGCCCGGGGAGCGTGGGATCGAAAGCCTCGCGGGGCGCGGCCAGCATCTCGCGCACGCCCGCGAGCCGGGCCTGGACCTCCTCCCGGGGAAGCGACCCCTTCCAGCCGGCGTAGGTGTCGGCGAACAGCAGGGTGGCGACGAGCTCGGGACGGTGGCGGTAGAGCTCCTGGACCACGGTCCCGCCCCAGGAGAGGCCGGCCACGTGCGCCGGGCCGAGAGAGAGCGCTTCGATCAGCGCCGCGAGGCAGCCCGCGTAGTCCGCCAGCGTGAAATCCGCCGGCACGTCCGAGGAGCCCCCGGCGCCCGGCTCATCCCAGGCGACCACGGTGAGCTCGTCCGATAGTGCGTCGAGCTGCGGCTGCCATGAGCGGCTGTCCGCGGCGGCGCCGTGCACCAGCACCAGCGGCGGGCCCTCGCCGGCGCGCCGGTAGGCGATCTCGAGCCCGTCAGCCCGGACGGTCTGCACTGAACACCGGCTCCTCGCCCGCCGTGCCCGCGATCGCGTCGGCGATCTCCTGGCCGGCCACGTAGCCGGGCACGTTGCCGTGGCCGCTGTATCCGCCCGCCACGTGGAGGCCGGGGCGGTCGGGCACCTCGCCCACGAAGGGCAGCTGGTCGTCCGTGTAGCCCACGATGCCCACCCAGCGGTGGGTGACCTTGGTGTCGAGGCCCAGCTCGTCGCGCAGGTAGCCCTCCAGGCGATCCCATACCTCCGGGTTGCCCTCCTCGCGATCGGTGTAGGAGCCCTCGCCGTCGAGGTCGGAGAAGCCGCCCAGCAGCAGCCGGCCGTCGGGGCGCTGCTGGAAGTACTCGTAGCCCCAGCGCGGGTAGACGAGCTGGTCGACCACCCGCTCCGTCGGCTCGGAGGCCACCATGTGCAGCCGCCGCGAGCGCACCCGGCCCTGGTAGGCGGGCACGAGCACGGGGAGCGCTCCGTCGGAGGCCACGATCACGTGGCGGGCGCGGACCGAGCCCGAGTCCGTTCTTACCTCGCCCTCGCCCGGCGCCGGCACCGGGCCGATCACCGGCGTCGCCTCGAAGATGCGCGCGCCCGCCCGCTCGGCGGTCTCCGCAAGGGCGCGATACCAGCGCGCCGGGTGCAGGGCGGCGTCGTGCTCCACGTGGCAGGCGCACAGCCCGCGGCGTTGCAGCACCGGAGGCAGGTCGTCGCGCTCGACGAGCTCGCCGGCGAAGCCGTCCTCGCGCAGCGCCTCCACCTGGCCGCGCACCCGCTCGGCCTCCTCCTCGCTAACGGCCACGCGCAGCGACCCCACCCGGCGCACGTCGTCGTCCAGGCCGAGCTCCGCCGCCAGCTCGTAGACCTGCTGCTGGGCCTCCACCGTGCGGGCGTAGATCCGCCGGTTTCGCTCGCGCCCGTACAGCTCGCGCGCGTCGTTGTGGAACGCGGCCACGCCGGCGAGCAGGAAGCCTCCGTTGCGCCCGCTCGCCCCTCCGGCGACCGTGCCGCGCTCGAGCACGATGGTCTCCACGCCGTGTTCGGCCAGCCTGCGCGCGCACGAGAGCCCTCCCACCCCGCCGCCGATCACGCAGGCCTCCACCTCCAGGTGGCCCTCGAGCGCGGCGCGCGGCTCGTAGGGGGAGTCGAGCCAGTACGAGACCGAGCTCATGCGCCCCCGCGCAGAGTTCGCTCGGCGAGGGCGGCGAACCGCCCCGCGGCGATCGCCTCGCGCATCTCGCTCATCAGCTCGGCCATGAAGGTGAGATTGTGAAGGGTCAGCAGCCGCTTGGCGGTGAGCTCGTTGGCGCGGATCAGGTAGTGCAGGTAGCCGCGGGTGTGCTCGCGGCAGGCCGGGCAGGCGCAGCCGGCCTGGATCGGCTCGCGGCTCGTGCGGTGGCGGCTCTTGGTGAGGTCGAGGCGCCAGCGCCGCTCGGGGTCGTTGACCAGCGCGGTCCCGTGGCGCGCCAGGCGAGTGGGCGTGGCGCAGTCGAAGGTGTCGATGCCCGCGCCCACCGCGTGCACCAGGTCGTCGACGTCGCCGATGCCCAGCAGATGGCGCGGCGGGGCGTCGGGGAGCGCGGCCAGCGACCAGCCGACCACCTCGCGCATCTGCTCCTTGGTCTGGCCCAGCGAGCCTCCGATGGCGATCCCGTCGGCGCCCGAGGCGGCCACGTAGGCCGTGGACTCCCCGCGCAGGTCCTCGTACACGCCCCCCTGGACGATGCCGTAGACGAGCTGGCCGGAAGGTCCGTGCTCCTCGTGCCAGCGCAGGCAGCGGTCGAGCCAGCGATGAGTGCGCTCCATGGAGGAGGCGGTGTAGTCGCGCTCGACGTGGAAGGGCGTGCACTCGTCGAAGACGAGGGCGATGTCCGAGCCGAGCTGGGCCTGCACCTCCATCGAGGTCTCGGGGCCCATGAAGCGCTCGCGCCCGTCGAGGTAGGAGCGAAAGCGCACGCCCTCCTCCTCGATCGCGAGGATCATCGACTTCGGCCGCTCGCGCCGCCGCTTGACCTCCTCGGCCACCGAACCGTGGCCCATCGAGAACACCTGGTAGCCGCCCGAGTCCGTGATGATCGCCCCGCGCCAGCCCATGAACTCGTGCAGCCCGCCCATCTCGGCCACCAGCTCGGCCCCGGGCTGGATGAACAGGTGGAAGGTGTTGCCCAGCACCATGTCGTAACCCAGCTCGGCCACCTCGGCGGCGTGCAGCGACTTGACCGTGGCCGTGGAGGCCAGCGGCACGAAGGCCGGGGTGCGCACGTCGCCGTGGGTGGTGTGGATCAGGCCCGCGCGCGCGGCGCCGTCGCGGGCCGTGATGGTGAAGGGGGGCGCTATAGCAGCGCTTCGCCCGTCATCGCCGCAGGTTGGTCGCAGTCGAGGAGCTTCAGCACGGTGGGCGCCACGTCGGCCAGGATTCCCCCGTCGCGCAGGTCGCCCACATCGGCGGTCACGATCAGCGGCACCGGGTTCATCGAGTGCGCGGTGTTGGGGCTTCCGTCGTCCTCGAGCATGTGATCCGCGTTGCCGTGGTCGGCGGTGATGAGGCAGACGCCCTCGGACTCCTCAACCGCCTCGACCACCCGGCCCAGGCACTCGTCGACGGTCTCGATCGCCTTCACCGCGGCCTCGATCACCCCGGTGTGCCCCACCATGTCCGGGTTGGCGAAGTTGATGAGCCCGAAGCCGAAGTCGCCCTCGCGCCAGCGCTCCACGAACACGTCGGCCGCCGCCGCGGCGCTCATCTCGGGCTTCTTGTCGTAGGTCGGCACGTCGCGCGGAGAGTCGACGAGGCGGTGCTCCTCGCCCTCGTACTCGTCCTCCTCCCCGCCGTTGAAGAAGTACGTGACGTGGGCGTACTTCTCCGTCTCGGCCACGTGCAGCTGCGCGATGCCGCGGTCGGCCAGCGTCGAGGCCAAAGTGACCTCCGGCCGCGCGGGGGGAAAGGCCACCGGAAAGTCCCAGTGCTCGCGGTACTGGGTGAGCGTGGTCAGCTTCACGTCGTCCGCCAGAGCCTCGGTGAGCTGGCGAGCGCGATCGGGGCGGAAGTTGAAGAACACCGCGCTGTCGTCGGGGCGCATCCGCCCCTCATCCCCTACCAGAGTGGGCTTGATGAACTCGTCGGTCTCGCCGCGCTCGTAGGCCGCGCGCACCGCCTCCACGCCCGTGTCGGCCGAGAACTCGGCCTCGCCGTCGACCAGCGCGTCCAGGGCGAGCTGAGTGCGTTCCTCGCGCTTGTCGCGATCCATGGCGTAGTAGCGCCCGCTCACGGTCGCTATCCGCGCACCGCCCCAGCCCTCCACCTCGGCGATGTAGCCCGCGCCCGAGTCGGGGTTGGTGTCGCGACCGTCGGTGAAGGCGTGGATCACCACGTCGTCCACCTCCTGCCTGCCGGCCAGCTCGATCAGCGCCTTGAGGTGGCCCATCGAGGCATGCACTCCGCCGGCCGACACCAGGCCCAGAAGATGCAGCCGCTCGCCGCGGCAGGCTCGCTGCAGCACCTCGTTCTCGAAGAACGAGCCGTCCTCGATCGCCTCGTCGATGCGCAGCAGGTCCTGCTTGACGATCGCGCCCGCCCCCAGGTTGAGGTGGCCGACCTCGCTGTTGCCCATCTGCCCCTCGGGCAGGCCGACCGACTCGCCCCACGCGGTGAGCGTGGTGTGCGGGTACTTCTCCCACAGGCCGTCGAACACCGGCGTGTCGGCCAGCTCGACGGCGTTGCCGGGGCCGGGCTCGGCCAGGCCCCAGCCGTCGAGCACGATCAGCGCGACCTTGGGGAAGCTCACTGCGCGGCGGCGGCCACGATGCGCGCGAAGTCCTCGGGATCGAGGCTCGCGCCGCCCACCAGCGCGCCGTCGACGTTGGGCTGCGCGAGTATCTCGGGCGCGTTGTCGGGCTTGACGCTGCCTCCGTACTGCACCCGCACCCGCTCGGCGGCCTCCCGGGAGCGGTCACCCACCAGGGCGCGCACGAAGCCGATCGCCTCCTCGGCGATCTCCGGCGTGGCCACTTTGCCGGTGCCGATGGCCCAGATCGGCTCGTAGGCGATGGTCACCTCGGCCAGGCGCTCGGCGGGCACCTTCTCGAGGCCCTCCTGGACCTGATAGCGCAGCTTGCGCTCGGTGTGGCCGCGCTCGCGCTCCTCCTCGGTCTCGCCCACGCAGAGGATGGGCCACAGGCCGGCCTCGAGGGCGGCGGGCACCTTCTCCTGCAGCGCGCGGTCGGTCTCGCCGTTCTGCTCGCGCCGCTCGGAGTGGCCGAGCACCACGCCGTCGATCCCGATCTCGTTGAGCATCTCCGCCGAGACCTCGCCCGTGAAGGCGCCGCTCTCCTGCGCGCTCATGTTCTGGGCGAACACCTTCACGCCGGTGCCGGCGAGCTTCTTCACGCACACGTCGAGCGCGGTGTAGGGCACGCAGATGCCCACGTCCGCCGGCCGGCGGCCCTCGTCGGGTAGCAGCTCGAGCAGCCGGTCGCAGTACTCGCCCGCCTGGGCGCGGGTGCCCCAGAGCTTCCAGTTGCCGGCGATGAACGGGCGGCGTTCAGGCATCGTCGAGAACCTCCACGCCGGGCAGCTCCTTGCCCTCCAGCAACTCCAGTGACGCGCCGCCGCCGGTGGAGAGGTGGTCGACGTCGTCGTCGAGGCCGAACTCGGCCAGGGCGGCGCCGGAGTCGCCCCCGCCCACCACGGTGGTGCCCGGCGCCCTGGCCACCGCCTCGGCCACCGCGCGGGTGCCGCCGGCGAAGGGCTCCATCTCGAACGCCCCCATCGGCCCGTTCCAGAACACCGTGCCCGCCTTCGCGATCTCCTCGGAGTAGGCCTCGGCCGTGCGCGGGCCTATGTCGAGCCCCATCCAGCCGTCGGGCACGTCGGTGCCGTCCTCCACCCGGCGCTCGGCCTCGGCATCGAAGCTGTCGCCGAGCACCAAATCGAGCGGAAGCAACAGCCGGCAGCGTGAGCTCTCTGCCTTGTCGAGCGCCTTGCGCGCGAGCTCGATGCCCTCGTCCTCGACGAGTGAGTCGCCCGTGGGCTTGTCCTGTGCGCGAAAGAAGCTGAAGCACATGGCGCCGCCGACCAGCAGTGTGTCGGCCTCATCGAGGAAACGATCGATGAGGGCGATCTTGTCCGTGACCTTGGCTCCGCCAAGCACCACCACCAGCGGGCGCTCGGGCGTCTCGATGATCGCCCGCAGCGTGGTGACCTCGCGCTCCAGCAGCAGCCCGGCCACCGCGGGGCTCAGGTGCTCGGCCACGCCGGCGGTGGAGGCGTGCGCGCGATGGGCCGAGCCGAAGGCGTCGTTCACGTAGGCGTCCCCCAGAGACGCCAGCTTCCTGGCCAGCTCGGGGTCGTTCTCGGTCTCGCCGGGCTCCCAGCGGGTGTTCTCGAGCACGAGCACGGCGCCGGGCTCGAGCTCCTCCACGGCCTGTTCCACCTCCGGGCCGACCACGGCGGGCGCCTGGGTCACCGAGGCGTCGATCAGCTCGCCCAGACGCTTCGAGGCCGGCTCGAGCGAGGTCTCGGGCTCGCGGTCTTTCGGCCGCCCCAGATGGGAGAGCAGCACCAGCTTCGCTTCCTTCTCCAACAGCAGCTCGATCGTGGGCAGCGCGGCACGGATGCGCGCGTCGTCGGCCACCGCGCCGTTCTCCAGGGGCACGTTGAAGTCGACGCGGGCCAGCACGCGCTCGCCCTTCTCGATCTCCAAGTCACGGACCGTCCGCTTGCCGAAGGCGGTGTCCGTACTAGGCAACCGGCGCTCCCGCCAGCACCCGCTGCGCGAGCTCGACCACCCGGTTGGAATAGCCCCACTCGTTGTCGTACCAGGCCACGACCTTCACGAGCTTCTCGTCGATGACCATGGTCAGCGGCGCGTCGAACACCGAGGAGTAGGACGAGCCGACGATGTCGGTGGACACGAGCGCGTCCTCGCTGTACTTGAGGATGCCCTCCAGCGCCCCGCTGTCGGCCTTGCCGGCAAAGGCCTCGTTGACCGCCTCCTTGCTGGTGGGTCCCGACACCTCGCACACGAGGTCGATCACCGAGCCGGTGATCACCGGGGCCCGCACGGCGATGCCGTTGAGCTTGCCGTCGAGCTCGGGCAGCACCAGGCCGACGGCCTTCGCGGCGCCGGTCGACGTCGGCACGAGGTTGGCCGCCGCGGCGCGGGCCCGGCGCAGATCCTTGTGGGGGCCGTCCTGGAGGTTCTGGTCAGCCGTGTAGGCGTGAATCGTGGTCATTATCCCGCGCTCGATGCCCACCGCGTCGTTGAGCACCTTGGCCACTGGAGCGAGGCAGTTGGTGGTGCACGACGCGTTCGAGATCACGTGGTGGTTGTCGGGGTCGTAGGCGTCGTCGTTCACCCCCAGCGCCAGCGTTACGTCGGGCTCGGTGGCCGGCGCGGTGATGATCACCTTCCTGGCACCCGCCTCGAGGTGCTTGGCGGCGTCGTCGCGCTTGGTGAAAAGCCCGGTGGACTCGATCACCACCTCCGCGCCGGCGTCGCCCCACGGGAGGGCGGCGGGATCGCGCTCGGAGTAGACCCTGAGCTCGTCGCCGTCGACGATCAGCGCGTCGTCGGTGTGGTCGATCTCACCCTGGAAGGGGCCCAGGACCGAGTCGAACTTGAGCAGGTGAGCGAGGGTGGCGGTGTCGGTGATGTCGTTGACGCCGACCCAGTCGATCTCAGCGCCGGAGGCATGTGCCGCCCGAAAGACGTTGCGGCCGATCCGCCCGAAGCCGTTGATTCCGGCCTTCAAGGCCATTCTGGTGCTCCTTCGTTAGCTGGTCCCGTGGGGAGGTGAATCTACCGGGACCGAGTGCCCGTGGCGGCTAGGCGCGAAACGGCGGCTTGGCCACGTCGCGGTGCACCACGTCCACCAGCACGTCGCCGCGCGGCCCGTAGATGCGGGCCAGGTGCTCGGCGATCACCACCGAGCGGTGGCGCCCGCCGGTGCAGCCGATGCCGACCGTGAGGTGCGACTTGCCCTCGTTCTCGTAGGCGGGCAGCAGATAGTCGAGCAGCGGCGTGAGGCGGGCGTAGAACTCCTCGATCCCGTCGGACTCCGTGACGTAGCGGATGACGGCGTCGTCGAGCCCGGTCAGCTCGCGCAGCTCGGCCTCGTAGTGGGGGTTGGGCAGGAAGCGCACGTCGAAGGTCAGGTCGGCGTCCCGAGGCGAGCCGTGCTTGAAGCCGAAGGTGAAGAAGGTCACGGCGAGGCGCCCCGACTTGCCGTGGGGCAGCATCTTGTCCGCCACCACCTTGCGCAGCCGCGAGGCCGACAGATCGGACGTGTCGATCGAGATGTCCGCGCGCTCCTGCAGGGCGGCGAGGCGACTGCGCTCGAGGCCGATCGCCGAGTCGATCGAGCCGCCGTTGGCCAGCGGATGGCGGCGGCGGGTCTCCTTGAAGCGGTTGATCAGCGCCTCGTCGCTGGCCTCGAGGAACAACAGGCGGTAGGGCACGCCGCGCTGGTCGAGGTCCTCGAGCACCCGGATGAGCCCGTCGAAGTACTCGCCTCCCCGGGTGTCGGAGGCCACGGCGGCGCGCTCGACCTTGCTGCCCTCGTGCCCGAAGAGGTCGGCCAGCGAGCCGATCATCTCCGGCGGCAGGTTGTCCACACAGAAGTAGCCCGCGTCCTCGAAGGTGGCCATGGCCTGCGACTTGCCGGCGCCGCTGAAGCCCGTGATGACTACGAAGTCCCTGATCTTTCCCTTGTAGCCGTTCCTCATCGCACTTTGTTTACGTAGGCGTGAATGTCGCGCGCGACCTTGCCGGGCAGGCCGGGCACGGCCTCGAGCTCCTCGCTGCTGGCCTCGAGAAAGCGCTCCGGCGATCCGAAGTGCTGGAGGATGCTGCGCTTGCGCGTTGGCCCCACGCCGGGCAGCTCGTCGAGGATCGACCGCGTCATCGCCTTGTCGCGCCGGCCGCGGTGGAACTCGATGGCGAAGCGGTGGGCCTCGTCGCGCACGCGCTGCAGCAGCTGCAGCTCGGGCGTGTCGTGCGCCAGCTGCAGCGGCCGGGCCGAGCCGGGCTGGAACACCTCCTCGATGCGCTTGGCCAGGCTGACCACGGTCACGCCCAGGTCCCGGAAGGGGCCGAGCTCCTTCAGGCCGGCCGACAGCTGTCCCCTGCCGCCGTCGATCACGATCAGCGCGGGCAGCGACGCGAAGCTCTCGTCGTAGTCCTTGTCGTGGGGCGACCGCTCGCGGTGAGCGACGTACTGGGCCATTCGCCTGGAGAGCACCTCGGCCATAGCGGCAAAGTCATCTTGCACGGAGCCTCGGATGCCGAAGCGGCGGTAGTCCGACTTCTTGGGCGCGCCGCCCTCGAACACCACCATCGACGCCACCGTGTGGGAGCCCATCAGGTTGGAGATGTCGAAGCACTCCACCCGCATGGGGATCACGTCCATGCCCAGGGCGCGCTGGAGCCCGTCGAGCGCCTCGATGCGCTGTGAGCGACGGCGCTCGGAGCGAAGCCGGTCCTGGTCGAGGGCGAGCCGGGCGTTGCGCTCGGCCAGGTCGAGGATGCGGCGCTTGTCGCCGCGCTCGGCGTGCCTCACCTCCACCGGCGCCCCCCGGCGCTCCGCGAGGGCCAGGGCCAGCGTCTCGGTGCCGGCCACCGCGCGCGGCACGATCACCTGCGGCGGCACCGCGATGGCGCTGGCGTAGTACTGCAACACGAACTCCTCGGCCACCTCGCCCTCGTCGCGCTGGGCCGCGTTCTCGAGATAGAAGCTCTGACGGTCCTGGAGCACGCCGTCGCGGACCTGGAAGACCTGGGCGTTGGCGTCGCCCTCCTCGGCCGCCACCCCGATCGCGTCGAGCGTTCCCACCGCCTCGTTGGCGATCCTTTGGCGCTCGAGCAGGCTGCGGACCGCCTTGAGGCGGTTGCGCAGCATGGCCGCCTGCTCAAACTCCTGCTCGGCCGCCGCCTTTTGCATGCCCTGGTCGAGCGCGCGCTCGATCTGGCGGTAGCGCCCCGAGAGGAAGTCGATGATGGTGTCGACGTTCTCCCGGTAGGCCTCCTTTGAGATGTAGCCGACGCACGGCGCCTGGCAGCGCTTGATGAAGTAGTCGAGGCAGGGCGACCCGCTGGCCCGACCCGGCTCGGCGCCGTCGCAGGTGCGGTACTGGAAGACCTTGCCCAGCAGGTCGAGCGTCTCGCGCACGCGCTTGGCGTTGGAGAAGGGGCCGAAGTAGACGCGGTTGCGGCGGTGGCGCTCGCGCGTGAAGTAGATGCGCGGGTATTCCTCGTCCAGCGAGATCCCGATGTAGGGGTACGACTTGTCGTCGCGCAGGCGGACGTTGTAGACGGGGCGGTGGCGCTTGATGAACTCCTGCTCGGCCAGCAGCGCCTCGGCCTCGGTCTCGGTGGCGATGAACTCGATGTCCTGGACGTGGCTGATCATCTCCGCGCGCGGGCGCGAGAAGTGTCCTCCCACGCGCGAGCGAATGGACCGGGCCTTGCCCACGTAGAGCACCTTGCGCCGCTCGTCGCGGAACAGGTAGACCCCCGGGGCGTCGGGCAGGTCCCGGCGCTGCTCCCTTAGGCGCTCCTCGGTGCTCTGTGTTTCGGTGGCGGCCACCCTCCCTTCGAGGATAGGCCTGCCAGGGGTCGGCCTACGCCAACAGGCGGCCCACCGACTCGGCCACGCACACCGGCTTCTCGTTGCCCTCCACCTCGACGGTCCACTTCTGGGCGATCTGGTACCAGCCGCCCTCCAGCTCGTCGACGGAGAGGGTCTCGATGCTGGCGCGGATCCGGCTCCCGGCGGGCACCGGAGCGGGGAAGCGCACCTTGTTCCAGCCGTAGTTGACGCCCATCTTGAAGCCGCTCGACTCCATCAGCCCGGAGCGAAAGCCGTCGATCATCGAGAGGGTCAGGTTCCCGTGGGCGATGGTCGTGCCGAAGGGGCTCTCGGTCTTGGCCCGCTCGGTGTCGACGTGGATCCACTGGTCGTCGCCCGAGACCTCGGCGAACTGATCGATCAGCTCCTGGGTGACCTCGCGCCATTCGCTGGGGCCGATGGTCTGGCCGACGATGTCCTTCAGTTCTTCGATTCCGTTCACGGTGGTGGTCATGGGCGGCAAATCTAATGACCACCTTGCGCACCCGGCAGAGCCGGGCGCTTGGGCTTCAGCCGCGGTGGTACCAGGGCTTGCTGCGCAGGGCCGACCTGAGCGCCCGCTGACCGTCCTTCATCACCGGTCGGCCGTGGGTCACGAGCACGCGATCGAAGTCGAGGTCGAGCAGCGGCTTGAGCGTCGGGTTGAAACGCTCGCGGTAGAAGCGCTCGACCTTCTCGTCGACCCTGCGGTCCGACCACACACGCAGCCTGCCGTCGACCTCCGCCACGGCGTCGCCGAACACGAGCGCGCGGTGGCTGGGCAGGAGCAGGGGGGTCTCCTGGCGACGCGGATTTCCGATGCGGTACGCCGTGACCCGCCCGGGGAGCTCGTCGCCGGCGGCGAGCTCCCGAAAGCCGGCGCGATCGCCGAGCCGCTTCGCCGCCGCCGGGTGGCCGCGGATGCTGGTGTCGGCCTGCGTGCGGTAGCGGCGCCAGATCTCCTCGGCGCTGCGCACGTGGTAGGGAATCGTCACGAGGATCGTAAGGCGGTCGGTGAGGATCTCATCGACCAGGGCCAGCACCGGGTCCGGGTCCTCGGGCAGCAGCGGGTCGATCAGCAGCGCCTCGTCGCCGGCCCGGGCGGCAAAGCAGGCCACCTCCCGGCCGAACTCACCCGGGTGCCACTCCGGGTGGCGCTCGGTCCAGCGCCACAGTCCCTTGGTCAGCTGTTCGGGCTCTTCGCTCATTCCCGCATACTAACCTCTGAACGTTATTAGTAGGTTAGCGGGGGGCGTTCCGGGGGGACCCGCGGGTAGGGTGGCGGCGTGACCGGGCCAGCCGACGCCGAGGTGCGCTCCCGCGAAGTGTCGCGCGGGATGCACGCGCTGCTCTATCTCCTCACGGCCTTGACCTTCCTGGTCGGGACGCAGCTGCTCATTCTCTCCGAGTACACGGATCAGTTCTTCTCCTGGACCATCGGCGTGCCGATGACCGCGGCTTTCGTCGGCGCGGGCTTCTGGGGCGCCGCCGTGGTCGTGTTCTGGTGCGCGCGCCAGCGCGACTGGGCGCGCGGCCGAGTCGTTATCCCCACCGTGGCGATCGTGGTGACCATGCTGCTCATTGCCACGCTGCAGAACCTGGACCAGTTTCATGGCCTGCTCGGGCTCGCGTGGATCGAGGTCTACGTTCTCTTCGGACCGGCTCTGGGCGCCATCACCGTCATGCAGCTCGCGAAGCCCGGCGTGGACCGCCACAGCGGCGTGCGGCTGCAGGGATGGCTGAGGCTCGTCTTCGCCGCTCAGGCGCTGATCGCGATCGTCTTCGGCGCTCTCCTGTTCCTCTCCTCGCCGTCGCTGGCCGACTCGGTATGGCCCTGGCCGCTCACCGACCTCACGAGCAAGGCGATCGGCACGTGGCTCGTCGGCACAGGCGCCACCTGCGGCGTGGTGGCGCTGATCGACGACCGCGATGCCATGCCGGGCTGGGCCCTTGCTCAGATCGCCTTCGCCGGCGCGGTGCTGCTCAGCCTGCTGCGTTTCAGCGGGGATGTCTCCTTTGGAGAGCTCGGCGCCTGGCTGCTGGTCCTCTACTTCGCAAGCATGCTCGCGTCGGGTGGTTTCGCGGCGTGGACCGCGTGGCGGGAAGGGCTCTTCGCGCCGATCGAGGGGACCGGTGGAATTCCCGTCGAGGCTCGCGGGTCGCCGTTGACCACCAAGCCGATCCGGTGAGCCAGGCCCACCACGTCGTCAACGCCGACGACCACCGCGTCCGCGTGCTCACCTGGACCTTCGCCGCGGCCGGAGCCGCCACGGGGCACCACCGGCACGAGCACGACTACGTCGTGGTGCCGGTCACCGGCGGGCCGTTCAGGGTGATCGACGCCGACGGTTCGGAGCGCGTGATGGACCAGGAGGCCGGCGCGCCCTATCTCGGACGGGCGGGGACAGAGCACGACGTGGTGAGCGCCGGCGATAAGGCGGCGGTGTTCGTGGAGATTGAGCTCAAGGCCTGACTCACGGGCTACGCGGCCGCGCAGGCGCCGCGCAGGTCCGTTCATTCGATCAACCTCACCTGGTAGCCGGTGGCCACCGCCAGATCGCCGGCGCCGCCGAGCAGGCCCAGGATCTTCGTCACGTAGGCCCGCGTCTCGGGGTACGGAGGGACACCGCCGTACTGCTGCACCGCTCCCGCGCCGGCGTTGTAGCCGGCGAGCGCCAGCGCCACCTTGCCCCCGAAGGTCTTGAGCAGATCGCTCATGAGGTGGGCCTGGGCGTCGATGGCCGCCACCGGGTCGTAGGGGTTGCTCAGGCCGTAGCTCTCCGCCGTGCCGGGCATGAACTGCGCGATCCCCTCGGCCCCGGCGGGGCTCCGAGCGAACGGATTGAAGCCCGACTCGGCGTAGAGCTGCGCGGCGAGCAGGTTCATCGGGACGTTCCAGCGCAGCGCCGCCCGGGCGATCGGGTCATGGAAGCGCGGGGGAACGAAGGACGGCAGGCGGTGGTGGACACGCCCGTGGTCACCACCCGGCGGCTCCCACGAGCCGCGGTCGTACTGCGCCGGATGAGCGCGGTCGCGCGGATTGGCCCCGAACCCGAAATGCCAGGGTTCCCAGGCGTATCTGAAGATGAAGCCGAAGCGGCGGTGGTTCGCGGCGAGCCACGGGTAGGCGGCCGGGGGGCCGAGGTCGAGCTCGGTGGCGTAGCGGTGCAGGCTGGTCCCGGGCGGGGCCACCCATTTGGGGTTGGGGTTGGCGGCGAAGAGGACGGCCTGTTCGGCGTCGGAGCGAAAGCCCGAGCTGACCGACAGGTAGAGGCCGGCCTCCTTGCGCGCGGCGGCGGCCATCTGGTCGAAGGCGGCGGCCACGTCGGGGCGCATCGGTTTGCCCATCCGGTAGGCCAACGGGCCGCTGTAGCCGCCCCCGGAGCCATGGGTGGGCTGGCCGAAGGCGACGTTGAGGTCGGGGGCGATCTCAGCAGTGGCGCTGGCCTTCACCGGTATCTCTTCGCGGACCCGGCGCTCACCCAGGCGCAGCCGCGCCTCGCCGCTGGTCGTGACCTCGACCTGAGTAGGGGCGAAGCCGCCGGCCGGGAATTCCACCCGGACCCGGCCCACCGCCACGCCGTTGCGCCGCGCGCCGCGCAGCGCCGCGGCCCGGGCCAACGCCAGGAACTCCTCGTTGGACAGGTGACGCGGGTTGGGTAGCCCGTTCTCGAACACCGCCGGCTCGAACAAGCCGCCCATAGTGGCGGCTCATCACCTGCGCCCCCGACACCGCCGCCAGATCCGCCGCGCGCTGATGCTTGCTACGCGCCCCCAACGCCTGCCCAAAACCAAACAAGACCAGCATCCCGACCACCAGCGCCCCGACCATCCCCAACAAGAGCAACGACGCCTGGCCCCGCTCCCTCGCCGACCCCTTGCCTCGATCCTCGCGACCCGCCATCGACGACCACCATCACGCGAGCCGCGTAACGGCTCAACACGCGGACGCCACAACCCTGTTACAAGCGACGGCGCCGATAGCATGCTGCGCCGTGCGCCGCGCGACCGCAAGCGTCTTCCTGCTTGCTCTCACCCTGGTCCCCCTCGTCCTGCTCGCCGGCTGCGGGGACTCGGAGGACTACGACCAGCACGAACTGATCTTCACCTCACCAGCCACGACCGAGGTCGAGGTCGTCGACTCCAACGACGATGGCGAGGTCCGCGGCGACATCCGGGCCTTCACCCTGGAGCTCTTCGAGGAGGGCTCCGACGAGCCGGTCGGTCGCCTCGACGGCATGGTCGTCGTGACCGACATCGACGAGCGTGATGGCCAGCGGGTCGAGATCCGTTCCGGCCAGGTCCAGTTCTCGCTCGAGGAAGGCAACATCATCGCCTCCGGCAACTACGTCGCCGAACCCGGCGAGGCGGTCCCGACCGAGGGCGGCTTCGAGCGGGCGATCGTCGGCGGCACCGGCGCCTACGTCGGCGCGCGGGGGCAGGTAACCCAGACCGCCGTTGGCAAGGACGAGTACCAGGCAGAACTCGACTTCGAGACGCCCCGCGGGTAGCACGCCCGCATGGGATGCACATTGGACACGCCAGGTGTCCAGGGCGTAGGTTCTGCTCACCGGCGACCGAGAGGAGCACCTTGTACGCACGCGTGGTTAGGTTCACGGAGGTGGATCCGGATCATCTGGCCCGACGCTTGGACGAGATTGAGGCGAGCGAGGGACCGCCCGTGGACATCCCGGCCAAGGGCATCCAGATTCTCCACGACCCGGATGAGCGCACCGCGGTCGTAATCCAGCTCTTCGAGACGGCCGACGACATGTCGGCGGCGGAGGGCGCACTCGACGCGATGGACCCGAGCGACACGCCGGGGACGCGCGCCTCGATCGACCGCTGCGAGATCAAGGCCGAGGTGGGACCGGGCTAACTCGCGGCCGCGCGACCCGCGCGTGCAACCAGCATCGGATGGCCGCGCCAGCGTCCTAGTGCTCGCGGTTCGCACGGCCCGCTAGGACCACCGAAAGCGTCAGACGCAGCACGGCGTTGGGCAGCTGAGTTCGTGGAAGTCTTGTGCGTCTCCGCGCTCTGGCTCGACTTGCGCTGAGGGCCGGGATAGTCTGGGCGGGCCCTACCCGCACGAGAGGTCCACGATGGGCAGCACCCTCGACTTCGATGTCATCGTCATCGGCGCCGGTCCGGCGGGGGAGCACTGTGCGGGGCGTCTCGCGGACGCCGGCATGCGCGTGGCGATCGTCGAGCGCGAGCTGGTCGGGGGCGAGTGCGACTACTGGGCCTGCATCCCGTCGAAGACGTTGCTGCGGCCGGGCGAGGCGCTCCAGGCGGCGCGCGAGGCTCCGGGCGCCCGCGAAGCGGTGAGCGGAGGCGTCCGACCCGAGGGCGCCTTCGAGTGGCGCGACTTCATGGTGGCGGGCTACGAGGACGGGGCCAAGGCCGCCTACCTCGAGGAGAAGGGGATCAAGGTGCTTCGCGGAACCGGCCGTCTGGCCGGCCCGGGGAGCGTCGAGGTGGACGACGAGACCTATCGCGCGCGCCATGTCGTGATCGCGACCGGTTCGGACCCGGTGTTCCCGCCGGTCCCTGGCCTGGCCGAGCTCGAGGGTGTCTGGACGAACCGGGAGGTGACCGCGCTGACCGACGTGCCGCGCCGGCTGCTCGTGCTGGGCGGCGGCCCGGTCGGAGTTGAGATGGCGCAGGCGGTGCGGCGCCTCGGTGCCTCCGTGGCGCTCGTCGAGGGCATGGACCACGTGCTACCGCGCGAGCCGAAGCCGCTCGGCGACGACGCTGGGCACCGCGCTCGCCGCAGACGGGATCGAGCTCCACCTCGGCGAGCACGCCAGCGGCGTCCGCCGCGATGGCGACGAGTACGTGGTCGAGTTCGCCGGGCGCGACGACCTGCGCGGGGAGCGCCTGCTCGTGGCGACCGGCCGGCGTGCGCGTGCCGATGGCATCGGCCTCGACACGGTCGGCGTGGAGCCGACGCGTCAGGGGGTCCCGGTCGACGAGCGGATGCGCGTGACGGACGGCGTGTGGGCGATCGGCGACGCGACCGGCGTCTGGCCGCTCACCTACATGGGCAAGTACCAGGGCCGCGTGGCCGCCGACAACATCCTCGGACGCGACCGGACCGCGAACTACGACGCCGTCCCGAGGGTGGTCTTCACCGATCCGCAGGCAGCGGCCGTCGGCGAGCCCGAGGGAGTTCTGTCCGCAACCGTCCCGCTGTCGGAGGTGCCGCGCACCTCCACCTACACGCGTGCGTACGCGGAGCGCCCCGGCTTCATGACGCTCCTGTCGGACGGCGAGCGGCTCACCGGGGCCTACGCGCTGGGGCCCGAGGCGGGCGAGTGGCTTCAGCAGGCGACGGTGGCGATCCGCGCGCGCGTGCCGCTCTCCGTGCTGTTCGACGTGATCCAGCCGTTCCCGAGCTTCTCGGAGGCGTTCCTGTCCACGCTGAGCGATCTCGAGGCCCAGACCATGAAGCAGCAACTGTCGACCGCGCCAATACCTAGCTAGGAGGCTCACATCGTGGAGATGAAGCTCGAGGTTGTGGTCGTGCCCGTTTCAGACGTCGACCGGGCCAAGGACTTCTATAGCGGCTTGGGTTGGCGCGAGGATGCCGACTTCGCGACCGACGAGCTGCGCGTGGTGCAGTACACCCCCCCGGGGTCGCAGTGCTCGATCATCTTCGGCCAGAACGTGACGGCGGGTGAACCCGGCTCGATCCGGGACCTGCAACTGACCGTGGTCGACATCGACGCGGCCCGGGACGAGCTCGTCGGCCGCGGCATCGACGTCGGGGAGGTCTTCCACGACACGGGCGGCGTGTTCCACCACGCCGGCACCGAGGGGCGCGCGGCCGGCCCCGCCCCCGACCGCGCCAGCTACGGCTCGTTCGCCTCGTTCAGAGACCCGGACGGCAATGAGTGGCTGCTGCAGGAGATCAAGACACGACTCCCCGGCCGCTGACGAAAAAGGAGGACTCACCGATGGACGTCGCCAACCTGGCAGAGCTGATGCGAGAGACCGGCGAGCACCACCACCCCTACGAGCAGAGCGGCCCGGAGCACAACTGGTGGGACTGGTACGCCGCCTACCTGAACGCCCGCCTGGAAGGCAACACCCCAGAGCAGGCCTCCGAGGCCGCCGGGGTCTACATGGAGGGCGTCCTCGGAGGTCGCTGAACGTCTCGCGGTAGGTCACCGCACCCCACGCAAGGAGCACCCATGTCCACGATCCACCTCAAAGAGACGACCACCTCGACGCCCGAGCAATTCATCGCCGGGCTCACCGACTTCGGGCCGGGTCGCTCGAAGCTCTTCGGCCGCAGCGCCGACGGGTACCTCAAGGTTCATGACCAAGGCCCCGATCACGCCGACGTCACCGAGGGTTCGGGCGGCATCTGGGAACGCCTGCAATACGACTGGTCCGACCCCAACCGTGTCGTCATGACGACCACCGACTCCAACACGTGGGGAGGGGACTCGGGGCACACCTACACTCTCACGCGGCAAGCCCGACGGGACGACTGAAGTGGACGTCGTCGTGGTACGCGACGGCAAGAACATCAAGGGCCGGGCACTCGGGGCCGTGCTCGGGATCGTCGGCAAGCGCGTACTCGCGAAGGAGCTGGGCAAGACCGTCAGGGCCATCGAAGCCCGCAACGCCGGGGCGAGCGCGTCCGATCCGCCCGGCCACGCCCACTGAACCCAGGTTGGGCGGGACTACCTCCGGTATCACCGGGGCAGCCGGGTCAGCGTCTGGCGAGGTCGCCGTAGAACGTGCGCGGGCGTGTCCGCACCAGCCGCGCCTTGCCCGCTGCCGTCCGGACTTCGACGGTCGCGGGCGTCGGCATGTCCGGCATGGTGCGCCCGTCGACCTCGAAGGCAAGCGGCGCGCTTCGTGCGACCGCCTCGATGCGGATCGTGTCGCTGCCGTCCAAGACCATCGACCGCAGCGGGGTTCCCTGCGCGGCGAGCGGTGTGAGCACGATCGCATCGAGCGTCGGCGAGACCGCCGGGCCGCCCGCCCCGACGGTGTACGCGGTCGATCCGGTCGGCGACGCGACGACGAGGCCGTCACCGGCGAGGTCGAGCACCAGCTCGCCGCTCACCTCCACATGTAGTCGGGCGCTACCGAAGCCGGGGCGCCGCGAGATGACGAGGTCGTTGAACGCGACCACGGTCTGTGGCGCCGGCACCTGCGAGGTCGCTACGAGCGCGGTGCGTTCGTCGATCCGCGCCTCACCACGGGCGATCCGGTCGAGCGCCGATGCAAGGTCGTCGCCGTCGACGTCCGCCAGAAATCCGAGGTTCCCGAAATTGACGCCGAGCACGGGCGAGTGGTGCACCATCGCGAGCTGGAGGGCACGAAGGATCGTCCCGTCCCCGCCCAGGGCGATCACAAGCCCACCCGCCTCCGGGAGCTCGCTGGGTCGGTCGGTCGTACCAAGGTCGACGGTCCGCAACCCCTGCGCGCCCGCCCAGGCCTCGATGGCCAGCAGCTGCGGCTCGCACTCACCGGACGGATTCGCGAGCACCGCGACCGTGGCAGTGGGTTCGATCGTGAGCGGCCGCATCACACGAGCATGGTCTCAGGCGGCCGCAGCTCGCTCAGTCGGGTGGACGTAGTGACCGGCCCGGGCCACCGCTAGCCTCGAGCGGTGTTCGAGGAGGTCGTGCAGCTGCTTGTCGGCCCCGGTGTTGGTGGCCGCGGCGACGGTCGCCGCGCGCCGGTGGGGACATCGGGTCGGTGGGCTGGTGAGCGCGTTTCCGGCGATTGTCGGTCCGGTGTTGTGGATCGGAGCCGAGCGTCACGGCAGCGCGTTCGCGTCGCAGGCCGCGACAGGTACCCTCGTCGGGCTGGTCTCGCTCAGCGTATTCGCGCTCGCTTGCGGCCGAACAGCCCCGCATGTCGCTTGGCCGGTGAGCCTCACCGTGGCATGGGCTTTCGCCGCCGTGGCGGCCGCTCTCGCATCCACCGTCGAGGCGAGCTTGACCGGCGCCCTTGCCGTTGCCGTCGCATCGTTGGCGCTGGCCCATCGCGGCCTGCCGTCCGGCGTGCTCCAAGCCTCCTGGCTCGACCCGCCTCGAGGAGATCTGGCCGTGCGCATGGCGCTCACCGCGTTGCTGGTCGCCTCGCTCGCCGCAGCGGGCGGATGGCTAGGCCCGACAGCCAGCGGCGTGCTCGCGGCCCTGCCGGTACTCGCCTGCGTGCTCGCGGGCTTCACTCATGCTCGTCATGGGGGACCGGCTACCACGCAGTTGCTGCGAGGCATGCTGAGCGGCATGGCCGGCTTTGTGATCTTCTGCGCCCTGGTCGCCGGACTCGTTGATCACGCCGGCGTGCCCGCCACGTTCGTCGCGGCTACGGCCGCAGCGCTCGCTCTTCAGGCTGCGGTGGCTTGGAGGCTGTCCCGCCCGAGCCGTCGGCACCCAGTGGAGCTCTTGGTCGACGCAAGATGAGACGTCGGTGATGCGCCCACTGCGGCGGCAGGCGCGCGGTTTAGGCATGCGCTCCACCACGCCGCCGGCGCTTTCGCACGCCGCCCCCGGACCGAGCACCTAACACGGACCCCCGCGCGCTGGCGCCGGCGCTAGGTCTCCTCATCGGGGCCCTGATTACCTGATGTAGGTCGCGGTGTGGGTGGCGCCGCCGGACGGCGCGGTCAGGGCGTGTGTCTGGGCGCCGCGATCGGACCACGACGACCATCTCCACTTGCCGCGAAGATTCTGTGGCGAGGGAGCGCTGACGGTGTTCTTCGATCCGACGATCACTGTTCGGGTGAACGGCGTGACGGCGCTGGTCCCGTTAAGACCGAGCGTCAATCCGGACGGTTGGGATTGCAGCGTGAGCGTGGTGGTGCGCGGCTGGAGCACCACGCTCTTCGTCGCCTGAAGCCCGCTCGCGTCTGTTGCGGTGAGCGAGAGCTCGAGCGCGGAGGGGTATTCGTGGTCGGGGGCCGTGAAAGACCCGCCGGCCACGCCGGGGAAGGTCTGAAGCGGATGCTCGTGGCACGAAGGGCACGCTCCGTGATGCAGTACCAGCGACCACGTGAGCCCGGCGGCGGGAATCGGTTGTCCCGCACTGTCGGTCGCCGAGCCCGAGAACGACATCGTGCTGCCCACCGCCCACATTGTGCTCGAGGACGGCGCCCCGATGGTCACGGTCGGCCGTCCGACGGCGATCGTGACCGAGTCGGTGTCGGAGGCGCCGGCAGGGTCCGTGACCCTCAGCGAGGCGACGTGGTTGCCGGAGCTGTTGTAGGTCCATCTGGGACCAGCCTCGGTCGAGTCGTCGTGGGCTCCATCACCGTCCAGATCCCAGGCGTATGAAAGGCTGCTGCCGTCGGGGTCGCTCGATCCGGAACCGTCGAAGTTGACCGTCAGCGGGGCGTCCCCGCTCCGCGGGCTCGCGGCCGCCACCGCCACCGGTGCTCGGTTGGCCGACTGGGTGTATTGGATGCGGCGCACGCTTCCGGCTAGGTCGACGTAGAACAGGTCACCGGCGGGCCCGATCTGGAGGTCGACGGGATTGGCTGCTGCCCCCACGAAACGCTTGACGTTGGATGGGCTCGGCAGCGTCCCCCCGCTGCGCTGCATCACCCATATGCAGTCGCGCGAATAATCCGCGAAGAAGAGCGCGCCGTCGTATTCGGGCGGGTACGGGCCACCGCTGTAGAAGCTGAAGGCCAGGCCCGCAACCGAAGAGCCCCCGAGCGGGCACGCGTCGTTTGGGAGGACCTGCGTGCGGTGCCGGTAGGTGAAGTACGGAGCCGTTACGGCGTTGGGCTGGCCGTAGAGGTTCTCGCAGATGGCGAGGTTGGCGGAGTCATAGCCGGAATGCCGCCCCGCCCCTTCGTAGCAGGGCCAGCCGAAGTTGTCAGCCGACCCGTCCGCGGGCGCCACCAGCCGATCGACCTCCTCCCAATCGCCCCAGCCGACATCGCCTATCCACATCTCGCTCGTGCCGGGTCGCGGAGTCACCCGGAACGGATTGCGCAGGCCGTAGGCGACGATGCGCCTGGCGTTAGGGTCGCCGCTCGCGGCGAGCGGGTTCCCGGGCATGGCGTCGCCCGTGGCCGGGTCGAGGCGAAGGATCGCGCCGTCGAGGCTCGTCGAGTCCCCTCCCGTCCTTAGGTCCTGGCTTCGCAGGGCCCCTCCCTCCGCCGTGGGCGGAGTGAGGGCAGCGCCCGAGCCGCCGGGCGGGTCGGCGCACGGGTTGAGCGGGCTTCCGCCCTGGCCATAGTCGACCCAGTTGAAGCTGGCCCCGTCGCCGCCGCTCGCGTAGAGGGCGCCGTCGGCGCCGAAGGCGAGGCTCCCGACAGTATGGCTTGGGTACTGCTGGCACCAGTCCTCGATCAACACCTCTTCGCCGCCTTCGGGGCCAATGCGGGAGAGGCGCCCACTGACCACGCATCCGTTGCCGGTGGGATCCGAGCACGCGTCGTTGAATTGGGGCGCCGTACCGCCGATCGGGGCGTCGTGGGTGTAGAGCACGTGCCCCGCGCAAGTCCCCTCCGGCGTCGTGTCCGCAGCCTGAACACCTTGGCCGTCACGCGGTCCTCGGCCTCCCGGGACTACCGGAAGATCATCCTTGGCGACGCCCTGCCGCCGGCCAAGCCCCCGCCGTCCGCCGAGCCCACCCTCGTGGCCGCTGCCCTGACCCCCTTGGAAGGCGCAGGACCGTCGCACTCGAGTGCCCCTCGGCCGTGGCGCAGGGTCTAGGCCGGGACGGCGCTGGCGCGCTCGGGGTGGCCCCGCCTCGCGCGCCAAGTGGCGACCAAGAGTGCGCCGAGCCCTACGACCGTAGCGGCGAACCACACGATTCCCCCGACGATGGGGATGATTGCGAGCACGCGGAGGATGGCCAGACCGGCGAGAAAGGCGAGCACCCTTCCACGCGGGGGCCCGACGAGGCGGCGGCCGAGAAGCCACGCGCTTGTGGTGTATCCGATTGCGTACAGCGGCAGTAGTGCAAGCAGCAACGCTACGCCGAGCGGAATTCCGACAAGTGTCACAAGGGCGATCACGGCGAGAATCGGCAGGCCGAAGAAGAGCAGCAGACCCCAACCGATCGTCGGGCCGAGACTGGTGCGCGCCGCGTCGAAGGCGGCGTCCAGCGCTCGCGGCGCCAGCCACAGCAGCAGTAGCCCAAGCACCAGAGCGGACACGGAAACGGCGATCCACAGGGCGGCCGCTCCGACGAAGCCCACCGGATCGGTGATCTCGCCGACGCTCACGCGCTCGACATCGCCGCCGACCGTCGCGCCGGCAGGCACCACAGGCCGCTTGTCGCCGTAGATGAGGTCGCCGCCGATGCGAGCGCCAGGGGCGAGTGTCGCGCGGTCGGCCACGGTCACCACGTCTCCAGCGACCGTCCCCGAGATCCTCAGCCGCCCGCTCACCACAACGAGGTCACCGCGGACCCTGCCGGCCACCGACACCGGACCGTCGATCACCACCACGTCGTCAGCGGTCTCGCCTCGGTCGATGGTCACCGGACCGGTGATGACCACACGGTCACCGCTGAATGAATCGTCTGCCCCTTGACCCGCTGCGCTAGCGGGTGCGACCGCCAAGATCAAAAGCGCGAGCGCAAAGCGTCTCACCGGTCGGAGCCTAACTCACCGCGTCCACAGAGCACGGACCGGGCTCGTACGGCGGCTCGCGCTCAGTTGTGGCGATCGCGGGCATCTGGGATAGTTCCGGGTGCCTTTAGCTGCTTACCTCGGAGGGAGAGGACATGACGCGCACTCCCACCATCCTCGCCACGCTCGGCGTGGCAGTCGGGCTCCTGGGCTTCGCCTCCACGCCGCCGGCTCCCGCGGTCACCGACGCGGCCACGCGAAAAGGCATGGTCATCTCGAAGGTGGTGCAAAGGGAGAGCGGACGCCGAGGCGACAGGGTCAAGAACGCTTTGGAGCGGCGCTCGGGCCAGGGACAGGCTTCAGCCTCGAAGCCGATGTTCGCCTACTACTACCTCTGGTGGAGCCGCCAGCACTGGCTCGACCGCCTGGGGCCGAGCTATCCCTACGCCGCCCGCCCCAACCCCCTCCCGGCCACGCTGGATGCCGGCGGCTGCTCGCCGGTCTCCCTCTACTCGGGCAACCAGCTCACGGACGTCAGCCAAGGTCTCGCTTACGCCCAGAACGACCCCGCGGTGATCGAGCGCGACGTGCGCCAGGCCGCCGCCTCCGGGCTGGACGGGTTCGCGGTTAACTGGAACGGCACCGGGACGACGAGCCAGACACCCACGAGCAACAGCTACAACCAGCGCCTGCAGTGGATGTTCGACGCGGTCCACAAGGTCAACGCCGAAGGCGTCCGCTTCAAGCTGCTCCTGGAGTACAAGAGCGCGAGCCGCCCCACCACGGCCAGGATGACCAACGACCTCAACTACTTCCTGGGTCGCTACGGCAGCGACCCCGCCCTCGACCACAGCTACTCCCCGAAGCCGGAGCTGGTCTGGCCGGGGAGCTGGAAGTACTCGGACACGCAGAAGACCACCATCTCCCAAGCGTTTCGCTCGAGGCTCTACCTGATCGGTGGCGACAAGAACACCTGGGACTCGAATTCCGCGGCGAGCTTCGACGGCAACACCTGGTACTGGCCGGGCCAGGATCCGTACGGCAATCCCCACTCCTTCGGCCAGCTTCGCGCGGTGGCGGACCGGGTGCGATCGACCGCAAACCCGGACGGCTCGAAGAAGGTCTGGCTCGCGCCGCTGGCCCCCGGCTACAACCCGATTCTTCTGAACGGAGGCAACACGTGCGTCCCCCGAAGAAACGGGGAGACCCTGCGGCGCCTCCTGTTCGGTAACTCGCTGTCGCAGCCCGACGGCTGGCTGCTCATCTCCTGGAACGAGATCGCCGAAGGCACGCTACATCGTTCCGCTCACGCGATGGGGGAATGCCTACCTCGACGTGGTGCGGAGCATCGCCGGTAACCCATAGGGCTCGACCCCTCTCAGCCCGTTCTCAGGTGAGGGTGGCACGGTAGCCGAGCCCCCGCCGGGCGATACGAGCCGATGGAAGATATGTACGCAGATCACACCCCAATCCCGCCGCTGCGAGCGATCTTCGAAGGTGCCAAGGAGTTCGGGTTGACCGAGGACGAGGCCTGGTGGACGGTCGAGAACACCCTCTACGAGGTGGGCAGGGGCGCAACCATCTCCGAGTATCTCGACGAGCTCACCGGAGCCCTGGCGCAGCACATTCTCTCCAAGCAGCGTCGCGTTCCGCTCCGAGGACTCCCTTAGCTCGGCGCTCACCCTCCTACCCTTGCCGAACCGCAGGTAGAGCGAAGGCAGGACGAACAGGTTGAGCAGGGTCGCCGTGACGAGGCCGCCCAGGATGACGACCGCCATCGGGTGCTCGATCTCGTGGCCGGGGATGGCGCCGGGCACCGCGAGCGGCAGGAGCGCCAAGCCGGTGGCCGATGCGGTCATCAGGATCGGCGCCAGCCGCTCCTTCGCTCCGCGCAGCACCAGCGCGGGGCCGAAGGACTCGCCCTCGTAGCGCTCGAGGTGCTGGAAATGGCTCACCATGAGGATGCCGTTGCGCGCCGCGATGCCGAATACGGTCAGGAACCCGACTAGCGAGCCCAGCGACAGCACCCCGTCGCCCAGCCATACCGCGAGCGCGCCGCCCACGAGCGCCATCGGCAGGAGCAGGAACGTGAGCGTTGCCAGCCGCAGGCTGCCGAAGGCGGCGTGGAGCAGGAGAAAGATCGTGATCGCCGCGGCGATCCCGAAGACGAGCAGGCGATCCTGAGCGGCGTTGAGCTCCGTCGACTCGCCCAGGACCTCCGCGTGGTACTCGCGGTCGAACTGGACGCCGTCGACGCGATCCTCCACCTCGTCGACGACCGAGGCGAGGTCGCGGCCCTCGACATTGGCGCCGACGTCGATGCGGCGTGACTGGCGCTCGCGCTCCACGTGGTTGGGAGTCGGCGCCAGCCGTACGTCGGCGACCTGCTCGAGAGGAACCGTATGGCCCCCGGGCGTGTCGATCGGGAGCACCTCGACGTCGCTCACGCTGTCTCGCGCCGACGGAATGCTCCACACGTGCACGTCGTAGGCCTTGCCGCCGAGGAAGATGTCGCTGACCTCCTCGCTCGCCAGCAGAGTCGACGACTGGCGCCGGACGTCGCCCGGCTTGAGGCCGTGGCGCCGTGCCGCGGCAAGGTCCAGCTCGATCTCGATGTGCGGCAGGTCCTCCGCGAAGTCCGGATGAGCATCGACCACGCCGTCGACCTCCGCGATCCGCTTCGCGATCTCGTCCGCCTTCTCGCGCAGGACGGGCAGGTCGGGGCCGAAGATGCGAACGACGATCGACTCGCTCGTCCCGGTGAGCACCTCCTTGATGCGCTCGCGCAGGTAAGTCTGCACATCGCGATAGATACCGGGGTATCCCTCCACCGTCCGGTGGACGGCGTCGAGTGTTCTGTCGTAGTCGACGTCCTCGCTGACGCTGATCCAGTTCTCGCCGAAGTACACCCCGTAGACCTCGTCCGACATCAGCGCCTGGCCGATATGGGAGCCGCAGTTGCGTACACCGGGGATCTCGCGCAGGTCGTGGCACGCCCGTACGGAGACGCGCGTCTCCTCCTCCACGCCGGTCGCCGGCTCGGTGAGCCAGTGCATCAGGAAGTCCCGCTCCTTGAAGTTGGGCAGAAGCTGCGATCCGAGCGTGGGATAGATCAGCAACCCGGCGAGCGAGAACACCGCCGCGGTCGCGATCGCCGGGGCGGGCCGGCGGATCACGCGCTCGAGGACAGCGCCGTAACCGCGCTTGAGGACTCGCAGCAACGGGGACTCGCGCTCGCGCAGACGCCCCTTCGAGAGGAGAAGCAGGCAGAGGGCCGGCGTGATCGTCATCGCGACCAGCATCGAGACCAGGACCGCCAACCCGTACGACAGCACGAGCGGTTGGAAGAACGACCCCGAGAGGCCCTCCAGGAAGAACACCGGCACGATCGCCACGACGTTGATCACGGTGGCGTAGGTGATGGCGCTGCGCACCTCCACCGAGGCGTCGAGAACGATGCGGAAGGCGGAGACGTCGCTGCCCTCCGCGCGCGCCCTTCGCATCCGGCGCACGATGTTCTCCACGTCGATGATCGCGTCGTCCACCACCACCCCGATGGCGACCACCAGGCCTGCCAGGACCATCACGTTGATGGTGGTGTCGCGAAGGTCGAGCACCAGGATCGCCGCGGTCAGCGACAGCGGGATGGAGATCAGGCTGATGAACGCGGTCCGCCACTCGAAGAGGAAGGCGGCGATGGTCAGGATCACGAGCAGCACGCCGATGACCAACGCCCTGGTGAGGTTGTCGATCGACTGCTCGACGAAAGTGGCCGGCCGGAAGATCGTCGTGTCGATGCTGATTCCGGGAAGCCCGGGGCGCAGCTCGTCGACCGCACGCTCAACGCCCTCGGTCACCTCCAAGGTGTTGGCCCCGCGGAACTTCTGGACGATCAGCAATAGGCCGTCGCCCTCGTTGACGACGCCCGCTCCCCAGACGGGCTGGTGGTCCTCGCGCACCGTGGCGAGGTCGGACAACCGGAGCACGCGGCCGCTGCGGTTGGCCACGGGCACCTCGCCGAGCTGCTCCGGTCCGGTGATGGGCTGCACGTGCCGGACGTTCATGCGCTCACCGCCGGCCTCCACGAACCCGCCGGTGCCGGGCGCGAAGCTCTCGGTGTAAGCCAGCACCCCGGCGTCGACGGCGTTCGCGCTGGTCTCCATCACCCGCTCGAGGGAGACGCCGTTGGCCGCCAGCTTGGCCGGGTCGACCTGGATGTGGCGCTGTTGCAGGCGCTCGCCATAGATGTCTACGGCCGCCACACCCGGGACTCGCAGCAGGCGCTGCCTGATCTTCCAGTAGGTGACCGACGACATCTCGACCAGGTTCAGGTCGCCGGAGGAGAGCCCGATCTTCATGATGCGGCTGGTCGCCGACAGCGGCGGCATCATCCAGGGTGGGCTCGCCCAGGTTGGGAGCGTGGGCGTCACCTGCGCGATCCGCTCCTGCACCAGCTGGCGTGCCCGCATCTCGTCGGTCCCGCGCTTGAAGATCAGCTGAATCGAGGAGAGCTGGGCCACCGACTTCGACCGCAGCACGTCGAGCCCGGGCAGCCCGTTGAGCTGCTCTTCGATGGGAACGGTGATCAGCTGCTCGACCTCCGTCGAGGAGTTACCGAGGGCGATCGTCTGGATCTCGACCCGCGGCGGGGCGAACTCGGGGAAGACGTCGACCTTCGTGCTCGGGATCTGCGCGATGCCGAAGGCCATCGTCGCCGCGGCGGCGAACAGCGCGAGCCATCGGAAGCGGAGGCTTCTGGAGACGATCCAGCGCATCAGCCCTTGCTCGCCACGACCGTCAATGGCTTGGGACCTCGAGCTCGGTGCCGTACACCTCGGCGGCGCCGACCGTCACCACCTTGGTGCCCTCCGGCGGGCCGCTGGACAGCAGCATGCGGTTGCCCTCGATGCTCCGGATCCGCACCTTCGCGCGCACGAACTCGAGCGGGCGCGGGCTGGTGTAGACGTAGGCCTCCCCCTCCGGCGAGTACAGGAGCGCGCGGTAGGGGACAACCGTATGCCCGCCGCTGCGGCGAACGGCCGCCGTCCGGAGCCCGACCCGCCTGGCTCCCTCCGCGGTGAAGGTCACCCGGTGAAGGTCTTCTTCCCCCTTGATGGCCTCGAGCTTCGAAGGCTCGTAGCCGGCGGGGGTCTCGGACTCCACCTCGGTGCATCCCGCGAGCGCAAGTCCGGCCACAGCGGCTGTCAGCCCGCGCTCGAGTGCCGTCCGGCTACGCGGCCGGGGCACGCTCACCGACCCTGGTCGATCCGGGGGCGGCGCCCGCCCAGCGCGCCATCAGCTCCTCCTCCGGCGAGACGTCCGGTCGGCGGCCGCCGAAGCGTAGGTAGAGAGCGGGCAGCACGAACAGGCCGACGAGGGTCGAGCTCACGAGCCCGCCGAGCAGGACGACGGCCATCGGGTGTACTACCTCCAGGCCGGGCGGACTCCCTGCGATCACGAACGGGAGCACCACCACGGCGGTCGCAGAAGCGGACGTAAGGACAGCCGCGAACCGCTCGCCCGCTCCGCGCTCGACCAGCTCGGGGCCGGAGGTCCCCCCCTCGCGCTCGAGATCACCCAAGCGCCGGATCAGCACCACGCCGGTCCGGACGGCCAGCGCGAGCAGCGCCAGAAAACCGAGGAACGATCCCAGCGACAACTCGGCGCCGCCGACGAGCGCCGCCGCAACGCCCCCCACGAGCGCAAGCGGGAGCGTGACGAAGGCCAGGATCGCCATACGCCAGCTCCTGAACGCGGCCTGAAGGAGCAGGAAGGCTGCGATCGCCACGGCGAGTGCCGTGGCGAGCATCCGCGCGCCGCCGAGCTCCTCGCCGGTGCTCTCGGTCAACACCTCGGCGTGATACTCGAGCGGGAAGCTGAGCCTCGCCAGGCGGGTCTCGACGGCGGCGGCCACCGACCCGGCGCTCCGCCCGCTCACGCCCGCCACGATGTCGACGTAGCGCGACACCGCGTCGCGCTGAATCGCCACTGGACGCGCTGCGACCTGCACGGCGGCGACCCGGCTCAGGCGCACGTGGCCGCCGCCCGGGCGGTCGATCAGCAGGTTGCGAACGCTCGCCACGCTGCTGCGCGCGGCCGGCACGCCCTTCACCACCACGTCGAAGACCTTCTGCTTCTCGAAGACGCTGCCCACGTGAATTCCCTGCACGAGAGTCGCCGCCGCGCGGCGGACATCGCCGGGCTTGACGCCGGCGCGCTGCGCCCGGTCGAGGTCCGTCTCGATCTCGACGGTCGGCTGGGTGTCCGGTAGTTCGATCCGCGGGGTCGTCACACCGTCCACCTGCGACACGGTCCGATGAACCCTGCGCGCCTCGTTCCTGAGCGTCGCCGGGTCTTGGCCGTAGACGCGCACGACGAGTGGATCCTCGGATCCGGTCAGCAGCGTCGAGGTCGTTGCCCGACATCGCGTTGTCGCCCCCGCCCAGGGCTCCGACGTCCCTGATCTTCTGCGCCGAGTAGCCGACGACCTCGCCCTCGACGTCACGCCGGCGGCCGACCACGTCCCTTATGGACGTCAGCGTCGCGCCGTAGTCGGCGCTCGAGTCGACGCTCACCCAGAGCTCGCTGGAGTTGACGTTGACGATCTGGTCGCCGGTGATTGCGCGTCCGACGTGCGCGCCGACGTTGGCGACGCCCTCGATGTCCCGAAGTTCGCGGCCGATATCGGTCGCGACCCGAGTCATCCTCGGGTTGGAGGTCCCCGGTGCGCCGTCGATGCGGACCAGCACGTCCCTGTCTTTGAACGAGGGAATCAGCGCCGTTCCCATCAGGGGCAGGGCGACGAGGCCGGCGAGCGCGGCTGCGGCTGCTGCCACGAGCACCGCCCTCGGCCTGCGCAGAAGCCGCGACAGGGCGCGCAGGTAGAGCGAAGCAAGACTTCCCAACAGCGGAGACCGGCGACCCCCGGGCGCTCCCCGCGCGAAGAGCATCAGGCTCAGCGCCGGGCTGAGCGTCAGGGCGACCAGCATCGAGGCAGCCACAGCAAGGGCGAACGAGAGAGCGAGCGGTTCGAAGAACGCGCCGGGCCGCCCCTCCATGACCACCACGGGCAAGATCGACAGCAGCACGATCACCGTCGCGTATCCCAGGGGGCTGCGCATCTCCTGCGAGGCCTGCAGGACGACCTCGGCGGGCGCCTCGGCGCCACCCGGCGCGCGCAGTCGACGGGCCACGTTCTCCGCGCTGACGACAGCGTCGTCGACCACGACCGCGAGCGCCATTGCGAGGCCGGCAAACGAGATCGCGTTGAAGGCCGCGCCGAGGAGGTCCAGTACGAGCGCCGCCGCCACGAGCGACACGGGAAGGGTCACGACGGCGATCAGCACGGTGCGCCACTGGAAGAGGAAGGCACACCAGCACCAGCAGGAGGAGCAGACCGCCGATGATCAGCGTCACGGTGAGGTTGTCGATCGCGTCCGCGATCAGGGACGCGGGCCGGAAGACCGACGTGTCCGTCCGCATTCCGGCGAGGCCCGGGCGTAGATCGTCGAGCGCTTCCTCCACGCCGCTCGTCACTTCGAGGGTGCTTGCGCCGGGGAACTTCTCGACGACCAGCAGGAGGCCGTCACGGTCATCGACCACCGCGTCGCCGATCAGCGGCTGGTGATCGATCTTGACGTCCGCCACATCGGTGAGGCGCAGCCTTCCGCCGGTCTCCTCGACCGGCACCTTGCCGAGCGCAGCGGGCTTCGCGATCTGGTCGAGGACGTTGCGGACCTGAAGCCGCTGCTGCGGGGTCTCGATGAAGCCCCCGGTGCCGGGCGTCGAGCCCTCGAGGAAGCTCAGCGATGAGACCGCCTGGGCGTTCCCCGCCGTTTCGATGACCTGAGGCAGCGTGACGTTGCTGTCGCGCAGCCGCTCCGGGTCGACCTGAACCTGGAGCTGCTGGTCGCGCATGCCCCAGATGGCCACGTTCGCCACCCCGGAGACGCCCATCAGGCGCGGCCGTACCGTCCAGCGTGCAATGACCGACCGTTCGATCGGCGACAGCCGCTCGGAAGTGAGCCCGATCATCAGCACGCGGCTGGACGACGACAGGGGCTGAAGCAGTGTGGGGGGCGCCGATACGTGCGGCAGCGCGTGCGCCTGCGTCAGGCGTTCCTGGATCAGCTGTCGGGCTCGGTAGACGTTGGTACCGGGCTCGAAGACGAGCACGATCGACGACAAGCCGGGAATCGACTGCGAGCGGATGGCGTCGACACCCTGCACGCCGTTCAGCAGGTCCGCCTCGAGCGGAACGGTGATCAGCTGCTCGACCTCCTCGGCGGAGAGCCCGAGCGCCTCGGTCTGGATTTCGGCGTGCGGTGGGCTGAACTCGGGGAGGACATCGACCGGCGCTTCGCGCAGGTGGACGATGCCGAGGACCGTGACACCGACGGCGATGGCGACGACGAGCAGCCGGAAGCGGAGGCTCGCCCTGACGATGGCGCCGATCACCGGCGCCGGCCTCCTGCCCTGGGCTTCGCCCTCACCCTGACCGTCTTGGTCGTGCGCTTCCCGGCCTTCGGCGAGTTGGAGACGACTCTGCCTCGACCGCGAATCCGGTACTTGCACCTCGCGCGCTTGAGCTTCCTCTTGGCCTTTCTCACGCTCAGGCCGCGAACCTTCGGGACCCTGCAGCTCCGTTTCTTCTTCGGAGCAACGATCGGAAGAGGTGCGGCCGATGGCGTACCCGGAGAGGCGGTGTTGATCCGACCGATCCTGTCGCCCCGGAATTCGGTGAACCAGAGCGTGTCATTGGGCCCGGCGGTGATGTCGGAGGGCTCGCTGGCCGCCGTTACCGGGTAGTGGCCGGTGATATCGCCGCCGTTCGTGATCCTGCCGATGGAGTTGGCGGCCGACTCCGTGAACCACATTGCTCCATCGGGGCCGGCGGCGATCGCGGATGGTTCCGCCGCGGCGCCCGGGTATTCGGTGATATCACCGCTGGTCGTGATCCGGCCGATCTGGTTGACGGCGGGTTCGGTGAACCAGAGGTCACCCCCGATTCCGGGCGTTATCCCGGAAGGCTCGCTGTCCGCCGTCAGACCTGCCGAGAAGCGTGTGATGGCACCGGTGGCCGGCTGGAGCGCTCCGATGCGGTTACCGTCCTCCGCGGTGAACCAGAGCCGCCCGTCCGGCCCCGCGGTGACGTCTGAAAGCCCGGCCCCGGCAGCCCCGGTGGACGGGTAGCCGGTGGAGGGGGAGACGACGCCCGCGGTCGTGATCCGCCCGATCTTGCCGGTGCCGCCGGCCGTGAACCAGAGCGCTCCGTCGGGTCCCACCGTGATCCCCTCAGGCTCCTCCAACGCGGCCGGAAGCGTGAACTCGTTGGTCACGGCGCCGGCCGTTGTCATGCGGCCGATCTGATTGTCCCGCGGCTGGGTGAACCACAATGCTCCGTCGGGGCCGGCGACTATCTGGTCGAGCGTGTTCTGACTCGTATCGCTCCCGGTGATCGCCACCGGAAATCCCGAGCCGGGGACGAGTGCGCCGTCGGCCGTCATCCGGTGAACGCGGCTCGTCCCCTCGCCCACGAACCAAAGCGCCCCATCGGGCCCAGCTGTTATCCCGCCGGGATTGGTGCCGGGGGGCACGGGAAACTCGTCGATGGCCGTTGCGGGCGCCGGCACCATGAGCACGGCGAACAAGCAGGCCACGATTGCCGATGCTCGGCCAGCTGACATTCGGGAGCTCCTCTCGAACGGGTACCCGCGAACTAACAGAAGTCGCACGCCGCGCGCAAGGAATCTCCTCACTCAGGGCTGCAGAGATAACCAGTTAGGGGTTGTCCGCAGTCCGCCTTGAGGGGGCGAGTGGCTACCAGCCCTGCTGCAGGGCGACCACTAGGAGGATCAAGGCGATCAGCCCGGCGATCACCACCACGACGATGTTCGTGACGATGGCGGCCGGCAGCCAGCGTGGGCCCGCAGCGGCGGGCTTCTCACCCGATTGCCAGCTCAGCGAGGCCGACAGGGTGTTGGTGATGTACTGGTTGAGGCTCACGTCCTCACGCTCTGCCGCCCGCGCGAGCTCGGCGTGCAGCGAGTGCGGCATCCGCAACATGAGCCGCCCGCTGTGCTTCGTGCGAGCCTTCGGGTCCGGATCCGGATCCGGATCCGGAGCCGGGGAAGTGTCCACGTCGCCGTCGCTCTGTGCTGCAGAAGCCCTCTGGGCCCGCGGACCGACAGAGGGAGCCGCCTCTGGAGCCGCCGTGTGGGCCCCGCGCTCAAAGGCCTTACCCTCGAGCTCGCCGCGCAGCTTGCCGAGCGCCACGGTCGTCTTTCGGGTGAGCGCGCTCGGGGACATCTCGAGCTCTCCGGCCACATCCCGCCGGCTGCGGTCCTCGATGTAGCGCAGGAAAATAATCCTCCGCTCGGTGTCGTCGAGGCTGTGGAACGCGTCGGCGAGGAGCAGCCGAGACTCGCTGTTCGACAGGTCGCCGTCGTCCCGGTCCATCTCGGGGACATCCGAGCCGTTGCTCCGGGCTTCCAGTTGTGCCAGCTCGTCCGTCGACACGCCGGCCGCGTCGGCCAACTCTCCCTGGCTGGGCACGCGGCCGAGCTGTGCGGTGACCTCCTGGCGTATCCGCGGTAGCCCGGAGCGCGCCTCCTGCAGCCGGCGCGGGAAACGGACGCTGTCCGTCCGGTCGCGGAAGTGGCGCTTCATCTCGCCCGCGATCGTGGGCACGGCGAACGCCGTGAACTCCTCGCCGAGCTTCGGGTCGTAACGTTCGATTGCGTTCAGGAGGCCGATCGACCCGGCTTGGACGAGATCGTCGTGCTCGGTGCCGCGCCGCTCGTGGCGATGGGCCAAGGCCTCCACCAGGGGCATGTAGAGCTCGACCAGACGCTCCTTGGCGCGCGTGTCGCCTCCATCGCGATACGCGCCGAGTAGCCGGCCAGTTGCCGAGTCTCGGTCGTTCCGTCCTTGATGTGCCGTTCGCCTCACCCCGTGGGGGATGGTTGGGGATCCGTAACTTAGCCGAATTTGGTCCTCTGGCGCCCGGTGACAGGGACGGTTCAGTCCCCCACCCGAGAGGTGAAGACCGCGGCGAAGCGATCGCGCAGGCTCACGGGGCCATCGCCCGCGATGAGTGAGGGAGGCAACCCCTGCCCGTAACGCTCAGCTGCCGCCCCGAGCTCCCTCAGGTCGACCAGATCCGTGCCCAGCCTGTCGGCGATGGCCCGCACCGCTTCGAGTTGGGCGCGGTCCCACCGGTGGTACAGGGCAAGGGCCTCGATCCTGGCGACCTCGGCCCGCATCTCGTCGCCGTCGACCTCAATCGCGCCCCACACGGTCACGATCCCGGACACCGCGCGGAAATCGACCTTCGAGAAGTCGCCCGTGGGTGCGTGGTAGGCGCTGATCCCGCAGCCGCAGCCGGGAGTCGGCGCCCGATGGGGTTCGCGCAGCAGCTCCTCGACGCTGCTTCGACGCCGGCACTCCGCCCGTTGGATTCGTTCGGTCCATGAGACCGGCAGGTACGGGGAGCTGAGCTCGCCGTACCGCGGGCCGTCGCGAAAGATCCTCCAGTTCCGAAACCCGACGATCGGCTCGATGAGGTCGGGCGCTCCGACCGAGGCCGCCACCGGCTCGACGGTGAACGTGATTGCCGAAGTCTCGCCGCTCATGGTTGGATCGCTACATGGTCACCGCCGTGATCTCCGACCTCCACCTCGGGACACGAACGAGGGGCGATCTCCTGCGGCGGCCAGCTGTACGGCACAGTTTGATGGCTGAGCTCGAGCGTGTCGACCACCTGGTGCTGCTGGGGGACTCGATCGAGCTTCGCGGACCGCCGCTGGAAGCGCTCCGGGCCGCAGCGCCCTTCTTCGACGATCTGGGGAGCACGCTGGCCGGCCGGCGGGTCACGATGGTGGCCGGAAACCACGATCACCAGCTCGCGTGGCCCTGGCTCGAGCGCCGCCGCACCGCAGGAGCCAAGGGGCCGCTTGCCCTCGAGCACCTCTCACGAGCGAACGCCGGCGACCCGCTCGCCCGCCTGGCGGCCCGGATGCCGGCCGTCGAGCTCGTGCTCGCCTATCCGGGCGTATGGCTGCGACCGGATATCTACGCGACGCACGGGCACTACCTCGACTGCCACAACCGCGTGGCGACCTTCGAATGCCTGGCCAGGGCGGCCAGCGAGACGCTGACCGCCAGACCGCGCAGGAGCTACCGCACACCGGACGACTACGAGGTCGTGCTCGCGCCGGTCTACCGAGCCATCTACCGGGTGACGCAATCGCGTCGCGCGCCGGGGTTCGTGGAAGCAGCCAAGGCGACGGTAAGAGCCTGGGAGACCGCGGCCGGATCTCGCGGAGGCCCCGGGGGTGGCCGGGCGCCCGTCCCGCGCCGGCGCCGGGGCCTCGGGGCGATGGCTCAGGTCGTCGATGGCCTGGGACTCGACGCAAGCTATGTGATCTTCGGCCATCTCCACACACCGGGGCCGGCAGGCGGGGACGGTCAGACCTGGCAGAGCGGCAGTGGGACCCGGCTCGTCAACTCCGGGTGCTGGGTCTACGAGCCCGCTTACCTGGGGGCGTCGGCTGCGGAGAGTCCGAGTTGGCCCGGAACCTTCGTTTTAGTGCGTGAAGAGGGTCCACCGGAGCTCCGCCGGCTGCTCGACGGGCTCACCCGAGAGCAGCTACGCCCTCGGAAGCGGTGATACCGCGCGAAATTCGCCCTGCGGCCGCTGCGGCGCTCGCCGCACGCGAGGTGGCCCGCAGTCCCCCTTTGCGCTGCGGTTTTCGCCACCGCCGTCCGCTCGCGACCTGCTGATACCACGCCGCCCGACTGGCGATACCACCGCTGAAGCGGGCGGTTTCCGGCGATTTCCGGCGGCCGCCGGCCGGCCGGTTCGGGTACGGATGTAAACAAGAAGTGAAACCAATGACCCCGTTCTCCGCGCCCTCGAATCCAACCCGCCGGTCGCGGCTTGGCGTGGCGGCCGTGGTCACGATCGCGCTCCTGATGTGCCTGCCGGACACCGGCTTGGCGGCAGAGCGCAAGGCGCAGACCGAGCGGGGCGAGTCCTTTGCGACCGCCCTCCACTCTGCCGGTCTGCTCGCCCGCGGCGCGGGTTACGGAAGCCCGGGTGGCTCGAAGGCCGTCCGGGTCGTTCAGCGCCGTCTGAGCAAGCTGGGGCATGAGCCGGGTCCCATCGACGGCCTTCTTGGCCCTCTCACCGAGGAAGCGATCGTGCGCCTCCAGACGGCGGGAGGGCTGGCGGTCGACGGCGTGGTGGGGCCGGAGACCAAAGCGAGCCTGGTCGACTCGCCCGCCGAGCGGTCCGGCCGAAGGTCGAAGGCCGCGGCCGAGCGTCGGCCGCCGGATACGGCGAAGCGGAGGCCGTCCGCCGGGCCCCCTCGATCGCCCATTCCCAGCCCATCCCTCCAATCTCCGCCGCTCCGCGGGCCTGAGCCGTCCGCGGCTAACGAGCCCTCCGAGGGGATGGCGCCGGCGTACGCCGCGCTTCTGGGGGCGCTGGGGGCCGGACTCCTGCTCTCCGTTCTCTGGATCGCAAACGCTCGCCGATCGCGCCGCCCGAGCCCGGAGCGGCGTGCGCACTCGCCGGCGAGGGCGACAAGCCTGAACCTCGGGGTGGTGTGCGCCGCGCTGCTCGGCGTATTCGCTGCAGGCGCTGCGGGTGGCGCAGCGTTCGCCACCAGGGCAGCACCGGACGCGGATGACTCAGGCCCGCCCGATCGCGGCGTGGCCGCGGTCGAGCCGCTCGGCAGAGAGGGCGCGACCGCCGGCGCCCCCAGGGTCGAGGCCGCGCCTCAACGACCTTCGGAGCCTCGTATGGAGCGGCCTCGTATTCACAGCCCAAAGACGGCTCCGGATCGCTCGTCCTCGGCGCCCGCGCCACCGGTGGCGCCCGCCCCGCGGACCGACGCGCCCCGCCCCGCCAAGACCTACACGGTGCGCCCAGGTGACGCCCTGTGGCCGATCGCCGAAGAGCAGCTCTCCCCCGGCACCTCCACCGAAGGGGTGGCGCGCCGGGTGAGACGCATCGCCGAGCTCAACCCCGATCGCTTCCTCTCCGGCGATCCCAACCGGCTCGTCGCCGGCGAGGAGCTGAGGCTGCCGTGAGCGTCGTCACCTCGAGCCGAGCCGAGTCCGCCGCAATGGCACTGGGGGTCGGACATGCGCTCAGGCGCCTGCGAAGCGCGGTCTCGCTCCAGACGCTCTTTGGCCACGCCACTCACGGGCTCTGCGAGAGCATCGGCTTCGAGCGGGCCGTCCTGTTCAGCCTCCGAAGCAACGCCCTGGTCGCGGAGAGCATGTACACCCGAGGGGTGCCCGAGGAGGACGCCTCCAGCCTGAAGCAGCTGTATCCGGAACCACTTCAGCTCGGTCCGTGGCTGCACGAGTCGGAGGCCCTGCGCCGTCGCCGGGCGATGCTCGTGATGGACTCGGCCGGCGATTGCCGCGCACTGGTGCCCCTGCCCGCCACCCCCTCTTACGTGACCGCGCCGGTCATCTGCGAGGAGCAGGCCCTCGGCCTGCTGTACGCCGACCGCGGACTGACGGGCGAGGACGTGACCGAACTCGACCGCGCGACCCTGTGGGCGTTCGTCGAGGGGTTGGGACACGCCCTGGAGCGGGCCGTGCTCACCGAGCGGCTGCGAATCCACTCCGAGGACGTCCTCGCGCTTGCGCGCTCGACCGAGGCGAGCGTGGTCGAGCTGGGCACGCCCCGCACCGAGCTCCCGAGGGCCTCGGGGCGATTCGTGCGCAGCGCTGCGCGCACGGCGCCGCATCGAGAGCTCCTCGACCTGCTCACCCGTCGCGAACGCGAGGTGCTCGCCATGCTCGCCGAGGGGGAGACGAACGCCGGCATCGCCCAGCGGCTGGTGGTCTCCGAGGACACCGTCAAGACCCACGTCAAGCACATCCTGCGCAAGCTCGACGTCCGGAACCGCTCGCAGGCGGTCTCACGCTACTTCCGGGGCCGGCACGCAGACGGAGCCGCGTTGTCGGCGCCGGGCGCCAAAGATGCCCCTTTCTGGGAACAAGAATCACCCCCTGGCCCGACGCGACTGACGGGACGCGAGGTCTAGGCTCGCCGCGGCAGTACGCACGCGCCTTCCCCTCCGAGGAGAGACGGCTCAGTTGGAACCGAGTACCGCGATTTCGGGAAGCGCAGACCCCGGGAGCAGGCAGAGCGAACCCGCGACCGCCCGAACCGGCGGGCGCTTTGAACGGACGCGCCGAGAGCCACCCCTGCTCTCGGTCATCGTGCCGACGAAGAACGAGCGCGAGAACGTCGCCGCCCTGCTGCAGCGCCTGGAGGTGGTGCTGCCGACGCTGGCCATGGAGGTCATCTTCGTCGACGCCAGCACGGACGGCACGCCACAGGCGATCGAGGCGCTGGGTAGGGAGAGCAGCCGTGAGGTGATCCTGCTGAGCCAGGGGCCGGAGCGCCGGCGCGGCGGATTGGGGGCGGCCGTCATACAAGGGCTTCGGGCCGCTCGTGCCCCCTGGGCCTGCGTGATGGATGCCGATCTGCAGCATCCGCCCGAGCTGATCGCCGAGCTGGTCGAGCAGGCCGAGGCCAGCGAGCTCGATCTCGTCGTGGCGAGCCGCTACTGCGAGCACCACCAAACGAACGGCTTCGGGTGGGCGCGCGCCATGGCTTCCCGCTCCACGACCACCGCTGCCCGGATGCTCTTCCCACGCCGCCTCCGCGAGGTGAGCGATCCGATGAGCGGCTTCTTCCTCGTGCGCCGCGACGCGGTCGCCCTCGACGCGCTACGACCGCGGGGGTTCAAGATCCTGCTCGAGCTGCTCGTCCGCAACCCCGAGCTGCGTGCCACCGAGGTGTCGTTTACCTTCGGCGTCCGTCGCGCCGGTCAAAGCAAGGCCAGCATCAACGAGGGCCTGCGCTATCTGACGCTTCTGGCCCGGCTGCGCTTCGCGCGGTTCGGCGCCGTCGGCGCGTCGGGCCTGGTGGTCAACACGCTCCTGCTGGCTTTTCTGACCGACGTCGTCGGGCTCTTCTACGTTGTCTCCGCCGTCATCGCCACGCAGGGGTCGACGCTGTGGAACTACTGCCTCACCGAGCGCTGGGTCTTCGCCGATCGCGACCACAAGCGGGGCGCAGCGGCCCGGCTTGCGTTGTTCTTCCTGATGAACAACGCGGCTCTGGCGGTCAGGGGGCCGCTGCTCATCCTGCTCACGTCGGGGCTGGGCATCCACTACGTCGTCTCGAACGTGCTCTCCCTGGTCGCCCTCACGCTCGTGAGGTTCGCGCTCGCGGACACCTTCATCTGGGCCAAGGCACCGCCGGGCAGGGTGAGGTCCCGCGACTTCAGCTACGACATCCACGGGATCGTCACCGTTCTGTCCGACGCCCGCCTCCCGGAGCTCGAGCGCTTCAGGATCGGGGGGCTGTTGGGGGAGCCCGACATACGGGTCAGGCTCGCGAGGACGGCCTCGGGCGGCTCCCCCGCCGTCAGGTACCGCGAGGGCCTCGGCGGTCTCGGGTTCGGGCTGACCATCGGACTCGGTGACCAGATCGAGGCGACGGCATCGCCTTTTCTCCGGTGGTCGCCACACGTTCTGTACACGAACGTCGTCGAGCCGATCCTGCGCTGGAAGTTCGCCGAACGGGGCTACGCGCTCGTGCACGGCGCGTGCCTGGCGGCGGGCGGCGACGCCTTCCTGGTCACCGCCAGGACCGACACCGGCAAGACCACGACAAGCCTCCGGCTGCTCGACCACCATTCCTACGCGTTCCTGTCGGACGACCTGACGCTGGTCAGCCCGGAGGGCCGCGTGCTCACGTACCCCAAGCCGCTCACGATCAGCCGCCACACCCTCAAGGCGGTCAGGACGCCATTGCTCTCCCGCCGGGAGCGCATGGCATTGGTGGTCCAGAGCCGGCTTCATTCACGCTCCGGGCGGCGATTCGCTCTCCTCCTGGCTCGCACCCATCTGCCCGCCGCCACGATCAACGCCCTGATTCAGATGCTCGTCCCGCCTCCGAAGTACCACGTCGAACGCCTGGTCCCCGACGTCGAGGTCGCGCCGGAGGCCCGTTTGGCCGGCATGGTGGTGATCCAGCGCGGCGGCGAGGGAACGGCCGATCTCGAACGGCGCGAGGCGCTGGATACCCTGATGCGTAACTGCGAGGACGCCTACGGCTTCCCGCCCTACGCCGCGATAGAGGGCCCGCTGCGAAGGCGCAACGGCACCGACCTCAAAGAGGTCGAGCGCACCATCGTGGCCAGGGCGCTCCGTGACGTCCCCGCCATCGTGATCCGGAGCGAGACCATGGACTGGTGGCGCCGCCTCCCCGAGGTTGTCGACGCCTGGACGGTGTCCGCCTCGCTCAACCGAGCATCCGCAGACGCGCCGCCGGCTCTCATCGGAAGGAACGGCGGACCGGAGCGTGGGCCCGCCGCCGACGCTTAGCCGGGCGCCGGCGCGCCTGCTCCGCCGCGCCCGGGAGAAGTCCGTTCCGCGGGCCCCGGAGGCCGCCCGTCCTCGCTCTGGCCTATCCACCTCGCTCTCGCTGGGTCTGATCCTCGCGGTCGCGGCCGGGCTTCGCGTCTTCGCGCTCGACCGCCTTGGCTTCAACAGCGATGAGGCCGTCTACATGGGGCAGGCCGGGTCGATCGCGAACGACCCGGGCCTCGAGCCGTTCTTCCCCGTCTTCAGAGCGCACCCGCTGCTCTTCCAGGCGGTTCTTTCGATTGGCTTTCGGCTCGGCCTGCCAGACGGATTCGAGCGGCTCGCCGCGGCCGCCATGGGCGTGGCGACGGTCTATCTGGTGTACGACCTCGGCAGGCTGCTCTACGGACGCAGCGCAGGGCTGCTTGCGGCCCTCCTGATGGCGCTGATGCCCTATCACGTCGCAGTCACCCGCCAGGTCCTGCTCGACGGGCCGATGACGTTCTTCGCGACGCTCGCGCTGGTCCTGTTGACTCGGTTTGCGAAGAGCGGCAGGCCGGCCTGGCTCTACGCCGCCGGCGCGGCGATGGGGCTTACCTTTCTTGCGAAGGAGACCAGCATCGTCCTGCTCGGCGCGATCTACGCGTTTCTGGCGTTGACCCCGCAGCTGCACGTCCGGCTGCGGGACTTGGCGGTCTCGATGAGCCTCATGGCCGTGGTGATCTCGCCCTTCCCGCTTACGCTGATGTTCGCCGGGCGTACCGGGACGGGTGAGAGCTACCTCACCTGGCAGCTCTTTCGCCGGCCGAATCACGACTGGCTCTTCTATCCGACGACCGTGCCCGAGGCCATCGGTCCGCTGGTGCTGCTCGCGGCCGGTCTCGGCCTGTGGCTGCTGCGGCGCGAATCGTCTTGGCGCGAGACGCTCCTGCTGTGCTGGGTCGCCGTGCCGGTGGCGTTCTTTCAGCTTTGGCCCGTCAAGGGGTTCCAGTACCTGCTTCCCATTGCCCCCGCGATCGCGGTCCTGGCCGCCCGGGGAATCACTCGTACCGATGCCAAGCCGGCGTTGCTGGCCGCGGCGATAGTGGCGGCCAGCCTGCTCGTCCCCACGTGGGACAAGATCGCCGGCGCGGCCGGCGGCACCTTCCTGGCCGGCTCCGGAGGCCTCCCGGCCGGGCGCGAGGCCGGGCGGTGGATAGACGCGAACGTTCCACACGGGGCGAGCTTCATGACGATCGGCCCGTCGATGGCAAACCTCATCCAGTACTACGGCCGTCGCAAGGCCTACGGGCTGTCCGTGAGCCCGAACCCGCTGAATCGCAACCCCTCCTACGAACCACTGATCAACCCCGACCGGGCGATCCGCGAGAGCGAGCTCCAGTATGTCGTCTGGGACACCTTCTCGGCCACCCGGTCGCCCCACTTCGCGCGCAAGCTGCGCCAGTACGCGAACCGCTATGACGGCCGCGTCGTGCACACGGAGCTGCTAGAGGCCCCGACCGACGCCGGAAAGCTGGCGCTGACGCCGGCGATCGTCGTCTTCGCGGTGCGGCCATGAGGTTTGCGGCTGCGCTCGCCCTGTGCGTCGCGATCGCCACGACCTGCGCGCCCGCGGCAGCCGCCGGCGAGGCGCAGACCCCGATCCGGCACCTCGTCGTGCTGATGCAGGAGAACCACTCCTTCGACAACTACTTCGGAACCTTTGCGGGCGCGAACGGCATACCCGACAAGACCTGCATGCCGGTCGGCCGCAGCGGGAAAGGCGCCTGCGTGCGGCCGTTTCGCCTGGGCGGCCGTGCCGTCCCCGACCTGGGCCACGACCGTCGCACGCACGACCTCCAGTACGCCGGGGGACGCATGGACGGTTTCGTGCGAGCCGCCTCGATCGACCGCCAGAGGGTGGAGCGCTCCGCGATGGGCTACTACGACGGCCGCGACCTGCCCTTCTACTGGCGGATCGCGCAGGACTACGTTCTCTTCGACAGGTTCTTCGCCTCCTCGGCCGGCGGCAGCGTGCCCAACCACATGTTCTGGGTCACGGGAAGGCCCCGGGCGGCGGGGCCCACGATCTTCGACCGGCTCGAGGCGGCCGGGATCACGTGGAAGTTCTACGTCGAGGACTACGACCCCCGCCAGAGCTTGGAAGCGAACGGAAGCGCCGACCCCGGCGTCCAGGCGACTCGGGTGCCTCTGCTCAAGCTCCGCCGTTACGTCGAGGACCCCAGGCTCTTTAGCCGCATCGCCGATCTCGAGGAGTACTACGAGGACCTCCGGAACGGCAACCTTCCCCAGGTCGCATACATCGCCCCGTCCAGGTCGAGCGAGCATCCACCGGGCCGGGTCGCGGCCGGCGAGGGTCTCGTGCGGAGGCTGCTTACGGCGCTCGCGATGAGCGACGCCTGGAGGAGCTCGGCCTTCCTCTGGACCTACGACGACTGGGGTGGATGGTTCGACCACGTCCGCCCCCCGGCGCGCCGAGGCTTTCGGGTGCCCGCGCTGCTGGTGAGCGCTTACGCCCGCAGGGGTCATGTCGACAGCACCCGGCTGGAAACGACGTCGATCCTGCGCTTCATCGAGTACAACTGGAAGCTCGAGCCGCTCTCCCGGCGCGACGCCCGCGCGCGCAGCTTCGTCGCGGCATTCGACTTCTCGCGGCCGGCCCGAGCACCGACGGTTCTCGCGTCCGAGCACCCGCACGCGGGCCGGCGGGAGCCACGGCGCTCGGCGATCTACATCGGCTATGGCGCCGCCCTTCTGCTGGGCGGCGTGCTCTGCGGCGGGCTTCTGCTGCGCCCGAGCCGGCGCTCGCCCGCGCCGCTGCCCTGTCTGCTCGTGGCCTGCGCGGTCGCGATGGGCGCCTACGGCGCTCCTGCAGCCGTCGCACAGTCGATCCAAACCGTGCCCGAGGTGCCGGGCATGCGCTTCTCGCTGGAGGGCCGCGAATTCGAAGCCGGCCGCGACGGGCGCGCGCACCCGCCGCCCGGACTCGGCGGTTCGCGCGCCGCTGTGCGGGCGCTCGACACCGAGGTCGCCCCTGGGATCCGGGCGAGATTCGACAGCTGGTACGACGGCCGCAGGATCGCCGCGATCAAGCTCTACTACCGGGTCGCCCCCACTTTCGTCGACCTCAGCGGGCGCCCCGTCGACCCGCGCTTGGTCACGTCGGTCGTCATGCGCGGCAGCCAGGGCCGTCGCCAGGTGTTCGAGCGCGGCCGTTCGGGCTGGCTACAGGGCAACCGAGTGGTCCCCGCCAGCCACGGCACGAGGTCCGTCGCTATCTACTACTCGGCGCAGAAGGCCCTGGTCGACGGCTCGTCGGTCGTGCACCGCGGCCAACAGCGCTTCTTCCCTGCCAAGTCGCGCGCAATGGAGCTGCGGCTGCTGCTGTTCGCGGCACGCGTGACCGTCCGGGACGCTCTGCTCGGCTTCCCGATGGGCTCCGTCGTTCGCCTCGAATACCCCAGCGGCCGAGAGCAGCGCCACGCCCTGGGACCGGGCGGCGAGCTCACACTGAGATCGCTTCCCCGCGGCGACTACCGGGTAAGCGTCGACGCGCTCGGCATCTCGCCCTCACGCCCCGTCGCCCTGTCACGCGACCAGCAGGTGGACCTCAGGGTCATCAGCTGGCTCGATGTCGGCGTGTTGCTGCTCGGGCTGGCGTCGATCGCGCTCGTCCTGCTCTTCCTGCGCCGCCCTGGTGCGCTCATGGCACGCCGGCGCAAGCATGCCGTACGCGCCACCGCGACGCTCGTGGTCGTCCTCGCGTCGTTCGCCGCGGCGGCCCCCGCGCGGGCGGTGAGCCGGGCGGATCCGCTCTTCGCCTACTACTACATCTGGTTCAACGCCGACTCCTGGAACCGCGCCAAGACCGACTATCCGCTGCTCGGCCGCTATTCGAGCGACGACCGGGACGTCATGCGCAAGCACGTCGGGTGGGCCAAGCAGGCGGGCATCGACGGTTTCATCGTCAGCTGGAAGAGCACGCCGGTGCTGAACCGACGTCTCGAGCGCCTCGCCGAGGTCGCCGAAGCCGCGCGATTCAAGCTGCTCGTCATCTACCAGGGACTCGACTTCGAACGCGAGCCGCTGCCGGCGAGCCGGGTGGCGCGAGACCTGGACGTGTTCTGGAGCCGCTTCGCCGAAGGGGACTCCTTCGATGTCTTCGCCAAGCCGCTCGTCATCTGGTCGGGTACGCCCGAGTTCACGCGCGCACAGCTTCAGAGCGCCACCGCACCCTGGCGCGAGAGGGTCCTGATCCTGGCCTCTGAGCGCAACGTGGAGGGCTACCGGCGCGTGGCCGATCTGGTCGACGGCAACGCCTACTACTGGGGCTCGGTGAACCCGAATACGTATCCGGGCTATCCGCAGAAGCTCGCGGAGATGGGAAGCGCCGTTCACGAGCGGGGCGGCCTCTGGATCGCCCCCGCGGCGCCTGGGTTCGACGCCCGCCTGGTCGGAGGCACGAGCGTTGTTCCGCGCCGGGACGGCACGACCCTCCGCACGCAACTCGACGCCGCGGCCGCCTCGGCCCCTGACGCGGTCGGCCTCATCAGCTGGAACGAGTTCAGCGAGAACACCCACATCGAGCCGAGTCGCGCACACGGCTCGCGCTACCTCGAGGTGGTCGCGGACGTCCGGGGCGCCGAGCTTCCGGAGCTACGTGACTTCGACTCGAGCGAGCCGGCGGCCACCGGGGTCGGCTACGGCCTGCCACTGCTGGGCGGCTTTGCCCTTCTGCTCGGGACGAGCTTCCTGATCCTGCTCCGGCACGCCCGGCGCCGCGCCGCGGCCTGAGCCGTCGATTTCCCCCCTTCGGGTTACTCAAGTCACCCGTGGGCGGCTTGTGAGGGCCGCGGCGCGTGATTAGCCTCGAACTCAGGGCTTGGACGCGGCCCCACCGCTGTCACACAAAGGAGACAAGCGTGCCCTGCAGGCTGATCGTGCTGGCGTTGGCCGCAGCATTGGCCGTGTCCCAGAGCGCCACGGCATCGGCAGCTCCGATCATCGCCGCTGCCGGTGACATCGCCTGTGATCCAGAGGATGTGTCGTACAACGCGGGCGAGGGAACCGCCACCCGCTGTCGCCAGCGAGCAACCTCCGACCTACTCGTCGGGACGGGGCTTGCCGCGGTGCTGCCCCTCGGCGACATCCAGTACCCGATCTCGTCGCTCGCCCGTATCAAGGCCGCCTACGACCCGTCCTGGGGGCGTGTGAAGTCGATCACCCGTCCTGTGATCGGGGATCACGAGGGCGGCTTGGTGAGCTATTTCAGCTACTTCAACGGTCCGGGCGCCGCGGATGGCCCGGCGGGCCCGACCGGCAAGGGGTACTACAGCTTCGACGTCGGTAGCTGGCACCTCGTCGCCCTCAACTCCGCCTGCTCGCAGATTGACTGCACGGCGGGGTCGGCCCAGGAGCGCTGGCTGCGCGCCGATCTGGCAGCTCACCCGAACAAGTGCACGCTCGCCTATTGGCACCGTCCGCGCTACAGCTCGGGTCATGAGGAGAATGACGAGCTCGTGCAGCCGTTCTGGGAGGCCCTGCACGACGCCGGCGCCGAGATCGTGCTGTCGGGCCACAGCCACCACTACGAGCGCTTCGCGCCACTCGACGTGAACGGCGCGGCCGACAGCGGACAAGGGATTCGGCAGTTCGTCGTTGGCACGGGCGGAGCGTTCTTCACCGGGGGCATAAACACCGGCATGCCAGGCAGCGAGGTGAGACAGAACCACACTTTCGGCGTTCTGATGCTCACTCTGCATGAGTCGAGCTACGACTGGCGATTTGCTCCGATAGCCGGTCAGGCCTGGTCCGACTCGGGTTCCGGACAGTGTCATTCGCAGACGCCCGGCTCGGACCCCGGGAGCTCCGATCGTCAGCCGCCGGTGATCTCCAATCTCAGGATGACCCGCAAGCGCTTTGTGCGGCGCACGACGTTCCGCTACTCCCTCTCCGAGCCGGCCCGCGTGAGAACCACGATAAGGCGCAGGGTCCGTGGCCGTTACAGAGTCGCCGGCCAGTTCTCGCAGCGGGGTGTGCTCGGCCACAACGGGCGGAGGTTCCGCGGCAGGATCGGAAGAGGGCGGCTGGGCGAGGGAAGCTTCAGGGCCACCTTCGTGGCTTTCGACGCGGCCGGGAACCGCTCGGCCCCGCACAGCCTTGGCTTCACGATCATGCGACGGCGATGAGCGGTCGTGGGACAAGGGTCGACCGTGAGGTTTTGCGGGCGTTGACATCGCTCATCCATAGGTCTACGTTGCGTTTGCGACATAGAAGGAGGATGAGCCTCGGGTGAGGGTCGCGCTCGGTCGGTTGAGCATCGTGTTGCTCGCTTGGACGGTGTCGGCGGTGGCGCCGGTGGCGGCGCAGCAGCCGCAGCCCGACCCCGCTCCTGAAGCGGCCACGATCGCGCCCGACCCGGCGCCCGAGACGTCGCCGGTCGCGCCCGCGCCCTCCCAGCCCGAGACGTACAGCCCTCCCAGCCAGCCCGTTGCGCCGGCGCCGGCGCCCGCGCCCGCGCCGGCCGAGCCGCAGTACACGCCAAGCCCTTCCACCGCCACCACACCGAAGCGACACAAACCGTCCGCTGCCCAACGTCGCAGGGCCGCGCGCAGCCGAGCGCAGGCCGGCGGCCGCCGCGGGGAACCGAAGACCAAGGCGGCGCCGGCTCCGGCGGAGCCGCCGGCCCTGGCGCGCGTTGGATCGCTTCTCCCGAGCAGCGAGCCGGCGAACGATTCGCGCTATCTCTTACTCCTCGCGGCGGGTGCGCTGCTGGCCCTCCTGATGGCCAGTAGCTCGCTCATCTCGGTGGCCTCGCGGGCGACGAGAGGGCCTTTGCGGTGAACCCGTGGACTCGCCGCAGCTTGGTCCTTCTAGTGCTCCTCGCTTCCTGCTCGATCGTTCCAACGGCAGCCCAAGCGCAGACGGTCACCGCCAACTGCGATACGCCACCAAGCCACCGTGATACCTGCAACCGGTGGTACACGACCGAATCGGTGATCCTCGACTGGAGCTGGGAGCCTGCCGCGATCACAACGTCGGGCTGTGGCGGCGTTACGTTCACGACCGAGGCCCGTGCGGAGCGTTCGTGCACGGTTGAGTGGGCGGACACGACACTTACCAGAAAGATCTGGATAGGCATCGACACGACGCCGCCGGCGCTCATAGGACTGCAACCCAATCGACCTCCGGGCCGCAACGGGTGGTTCAACAGCCCGATTGATTTGACCTTCCTGGGCAGCGACCACACGTCTGGCGTCGCCTCCTGCACCTCAACGACCTACGGTGGTCCGGATGGTGCCGGCGTGGCGGTCAGCGGGACATGCCGGGATGTGGCCGGCAATGTCGGCTCGGGCTCGTTGCCGATCAACTACGACGCGACTCCTCCGGAGTCCCCGTCGGTGGAGGCGACTCCCGGAAACCAGAGCGTCTCCTTGAGTTGGCAGTCCGCCCCGGACGTGGAGGCCTTGGTCGTGCGCCGGGCGGCGGGCGCCACCGCCAAGGTCGTCTACCGGGGACCGGCCCACACATTCACTGACAAGCGGTTGCGCAACAGGCGGCGCTACCAGTACGTGGTACGTCTCACCGATCAGGCCGGTAACCGCGCAACCGGAACGGTGACCGCTGTTCCCAGCGTCTCGCCGCTCCTGCAGCCCGCGAACGGCGCGCAGCTCCGCGAGCCGCCCACGCTCGTCTGGAAGCGGGTACCAAAGGCGAGCTACTACAACGTGCAGCTCGCTCGTCGCGGAAAGATCCTGAGTCGCTGGCCGCGGGTCCCACGTCTTCGGCTGCACCGCAGTTGGAAGTTCGACGGCCATCAGCACCGGTTGGTACCGGGGAAGTACTGCTGGTACGTCTGGCCGGGCCTGGGCGCGCGCTCAGAGCGTCGCTACGGCCCGCAGCTCGGCAAGAGCTGCTTCACCGTCGTGAGCGGCTAGTCCCGCGGCGGACCTGCTCGCAGCCGCGGACGCGGTCGAGGCGATCGGCCCGTACGCGGTCGTGGCCGCTGCCGCAGTTGAGCCGGTCGACGCTGCCGTTCAGGCCGTTCAGGCGGTCGTTGCCCGAGCCGGCAAGCAGACGGTTGCGACCAGCGCCGCCGGTCAACCGGTCGTTCCCGGGCCCGCCGGTCAGCCGGTCGTTGCCGGCGTTTCCGTAGAGCCGGTCACGGCCTCCGACGCCGCCGCCCGTGTCGTCCCCGAGCAGCCGGTCGTCGCCCTGCGAGCCCGTGAGACGGTCCGATCCGACGCCACCGAAGAGGCAGTCATCGCCGCGCAGTCCCTTGAGAAAGTCGTCTCCCTGCAGGCCGAACAGGTTGTCCCCGAGCGCGGTACCGGACAAGCGATCGTTCTCCCCGCTGCCCAGCTTGTCCCTTGTGCAGGCGCCGGGATTCAGCGTGCGTGCCTCCCCAGGCCCGAGTAGGGCTTCGGCCGTGGGAGAGGGGCCAGGGGTCGCCCCCGGCGCCCCAGGCACGGGAACGCTACCGCGATCGACCGTCTCGCAGTCCGCGGCGATCGAGTCGGCGATGTCACCCATGACGGTGTCGTTGCCGCTCCCACAGGACACCACGTCCCCCCTGTCTCCGCGGACGTCGATGTAGTCGTCGCCGGCGCCACCGGCATGGGTGTCGACTCCCTTGTTTCCACGCAGCGTGTCGTTCCCGGAGCCGCCCTGGAGCGAGTCGTGGCCGTCGCCACCCGATTGTGTCGAGGGCGTCGAAGTCGCGTTCGTGATGCTGTCGGCACCATCGCCGGCGCTCACGGTCATGCCGGTGATCCCGGCGGCGGGACAGGTCACCGTGACCCCCGCCGCCACACAGGCGGGCTGGGCGGTGACCGTGACCCCCGGGTCGGAGACCAGGTAGTTCTCTCCTGACAGAGAGATGGTGACTTGGTTCACCTCTGCCGGACCGGCTTCGTAGAAGACCCGCTTGATCCGGGTGTTCGCCGTCGCCGCAAAGGCTCCCGGGCACAGCGCGAGCATGCACAGTCCCGCAATCCCCGCCGACCGCCCTACCGTGCCATTCCGCCTGCAATATCGCATACGAGAACTACCTCCTCGAACCGGGCCCTGATACGGCGGAGTGTGGCTCACCGCCCCGGTAGGCAGCCTAGGCACGCGGCCACCGTCTCGCATCGCTTCAATTGGTGATCTTTGCTCCTCAGGCGAGGGGTCGTCGCCTACCGGGCGGCTCGACGCGCACTCGCGGCTGCGCTAACTTGGATCGGCTCGCTCAGGCTCGGTCTCGTATGGACTTCCGCATCCTCGGCCCACTTGAAGCCTCAGATGAGGGTGTGCAGGTTGCGCTCGGCGGCAGCAAGCAACGGGCTCTCCTGGCGCTGCTCCTTCTGCGCGCGAACGAGACGATCTCGACCGACCGGCTCATCGACGAGCTCTGGGGTGACACTCCGCCGGCCACCGCCGCGAAGACCGTTCAGGTTCACGTCCACCGCCTGCGCCGAGCTCTGGCCGGCAACGGAGGCGGCGCCGCGTCCGACGTGCTCGTCACCCGCGAGCACGGCTATGAGCTGCGAGTCGACTCGGACCAGGTGGACGCGCGGCGCTTCGAGCGGCTGCTCGATGCGGCCAGGGCGGCTTCCGCCTCCGGCGATCCGCAGGCGGCTCTCGCGGCCGCCGAGCAGGGGCTCGCTCTCTGGCGCGGCCGCCCGCTCGGCGACCTGGCCGATGAGCCCTTCGCCCGGCGCGAAATCGACCGGCTGGACGATCTGCGAGTGGCGGCCGTCGAGCAGCTGATCGACGCGAAGCTGGCTCTGGCGCGGCACGCCGAGGTGGTGGGTGAGCTCGAGGCCCTCATCGACGAGCACCCGTACCGGGAGGGCCTCAGGGCGCAGCTCATGCTCGCTCTGTACCGCTGCGACCGGCAGGCCGAGGCGCTGCAGGCCTATCAGGACGCCCGCAGGGTCCTCGTCGGAGAGCTCGGGATCGAGCCCGGCGAGCGGCTGCGCGAGCTCGAAAGCTCGATCCTTGCGCAGGATCCCGCGCTCGCGTTGCCGGTGCCCCCGCCCGTGGCGCCGCCGGAGACGAAGCCGGTCGAGCGGCCTCCGTCGGGCCAGACGAGACCTGCGCCCGCCGCCGCGCGCCGTCTCGTGAGCATCGTCTTCGCCGATCTCGTGGGCTCCACCGGGCTCGCCGAGCGACTCGATCCCGAGACGATGCATTCGCTGCTCGACCGCTACACCGAATGCTGCGGCGCGGTGATCGAGCGGCACGGCGGTTCGGTCGAGGGCTTCATCGGGGACGCGGTGGTGGGGGTATTCGGCCAGGATGAGGTTCACGAGGACGACGCGCTCCGGGCGGTGCGCGTGGCTGTCGAGATGCGCCGGGAGGGAGCAGAGCTGAGTGCCGACCTCGAGCGCGATCTGGGCTTCGGGATAGGGATGAAGCTCGGGGTGGAGACGGGCGAGGTCTTCGTGAGTCCCGGCTCCCGGCGTTCGCCCTTCGCGGCCGGCGATGCCTTCAACGTCGCCGCGCGCCTCGAGGGCCTCGCGTCAGAGGGGCAGATCCTGCTCGGCGAGCGCATCTACGAGCTGGTGAAGGGCTCGGTCCGGGTCGAGGCCCTGGAGCCTGCTCGAGCTGAAGGGCCGGACGGCGAAGGTGCAGGCCTGGCGGTTGCTCGAGTTGGCCGACGACCCGGTGCGGTTGGGCCCGGACGCGAAGCCGCTCGTTGGACGCGAGCACGAGCTCGGTGAGCTTCGGAAGGCCCTGGCGGACGCCCGCGCGGAACCGGGCTGCCGGGCGATGACCCTCGTCGGGCCGGCGGGAATCGGCAAGTCGCGCCTGGCCCGTGAGCTCCGGGCCGAGGCGGCCGGTGACGCAACGGTCGCGGTCGGGCGGTGCCTCTCGTACGGAGAGGACGCGGCCTACCGGCCTCTCGCGGAGATCGTCCAGCAGATCTGTGGGTCCGACCCGCGCGACCGGATCGAGGAGCTCCTCGACGGAGACGAGTCGCGCGTGAACTTGGTGCTGCAGGCGATAGGGCTGTCGGCCGGCGCCGCCCAGGTCGAGGAGACGTTCTGGGCGGTGCGGAGCCTGTTCGAGCGCGCGGCCGACGAACGGCCGCTCGTGATGGTCGTCGACGACGTCCACTGGGCCGAGCCGGCTCTGCTCGACCTTCTCGACTACCTCGTGGCGTTCTCGAGCGGGCACCCGATCCTGCTCCTCTGCCTCTCCCGGCCCGAGCTGGCGGAGACACGCCCCTCGTGGCTGGCGCCTCAGCAGAACCGCTCGCTTCTGGTCGTAGACCCCCTCTCCGACGCGGAGGCACGCCTGCTCATCGAGTCCGCCGCGCCGGAGGCGCTCGGGTCCCAGTGCCGAGGCCCGCATCGTGGACAGGGCCGAGGGCAACCCGCTGTTCCTCGAGCAGCTCGTGGCCGTGGGGGTCGAAGACGAGGGCTCCGCTCTGCCCTCCAGCATCCAGGCGGTGCTGGCCGCGCGGATCGACCGCCTCGACGAGGCGGAGCGCGCGGTGCTCGAGCACGCGTCCGTACAGGGCCGCAGCTTCAGCGTGGATGCGGTGGCCGAGCTGCTTCCCGATCGCGACCGGGCGGGCATCGCGATGCACGTGGTCTCGCTCGTCCGCAAGCAACTGGTGCGCCCCGATCGCTCCGACGTCCGTGGTGACGACGCCTTTCGCTTCGCGCACGTCCTGATCCGAGAGGTGGCGTATCAGGGGCTGCCCAAGGGACGGCGGGCCGAGCTGCACGAGCGGCTTGCCGGATGGCTCGCGGCCTCACCGGAAGCCCGCGACGACACCATCGGCTTCCACCTGAGCGAGGCCTACGAGAACCTCGCGGCGCTCGGCCCGGTGGGCGACCGGGAGCGAGCCGTGGCCGCCGCGGCGGTCGAGCGGCTGACGGCGGCTGCCGACGCCGCACGGCTGCGCGGTGATCCCGCCGCGGGAGCTCGGCTGCTCGAGCGCGCGGAAGCGGTGCTCGCATCGGATGCGAGGGCTCGAGGCGAGCTGCTGCCGGTACTCGGTGCCACTCTCTACGACGCAGGCCGCCTGGGCGACGCCGCCCGGGTGCTCGACGAGGCGATCGAGCGAGCGTCCGAGCCGCGCCTGCTGGCGAGGGCGCAGATCGAACGCGAGCTCGTGCGCCTGGAAACGGATCTGGACACGGGGACGGCACGGGCCGATCGCGTGGCAGAGGAAGTTCTCCCGGTCCTCGACCGAGAAGACGATCATCACGGTGCGTCCCGGGCGTGGTTCCTCCGCGGCGAGGTTGCCTGGATCGCGGGCCGGGTGGCCGACGCCGACGACTCCTGGATGCGCGCGGCCGAACACGCTGGTCGCGCCGGTGCGGAGCGCGAACGGTTCGAGCTGATCGGCTGGCGCGCGATGGGTGCTGCGCAGGGACCCGTTCCGGTCGACGAGGCGATTTCCCGCTGCGAGGAGTTCCGTGCGCTCGTCGAGAGGAGCCCGAGAGCCACAGTGTGGATTCTCGATCCCCTTGCCCTGCTGCACGCGATGAAGGGAGAGTGCGAAACCGCCGATCGTCTGCTTGCGGAGGCGAACGAGATCCGAGAGGCATTGGGCGGCCTCGGCTCGAGCTTCTCGCATCTCGAGGCTGGATGCCGATTGTGCTCGCGCCAGCCCGAGCTGGCGGAGGCGCGCCTGCGGGCGGACGCCGAGAAGCTCTCTTCCATGCACGGCAAGGGCACCCTCGCGACCACGCTCGCCCTGCTCGCTCGGGCCGTGTACGCCCAGGACCGGACGGACGAGGCGGCCGAAGCTGTGCGCGGCGGCCGCGCGCGAAGCAGCCCCGGAGGACACGATGACCCAGGTGATCTGGCGTGGCGTGCTGGCGAGGGTCGCTGCGAGCCAGGGACGCCATGAGGAGGCCGAGTCGCTGTCGCGTGAAGCGGTGGCGCTCGCCACGCCGACGGACTTGATCTCGCTCCGCGGCGATGCGATGCTCGACCGCGCGGACGTCCTTTGGACGGGCGAGCGCCTCGAGGAGGCGGATCGCTCGGCGCGATCAGGCATAGCGCTGTACGAAGCGAAGGGCAACGTCGCGGCCGCCGCCGAGGCGCTGGCGTTGCTGAGCCACTGACCAGGAGGTGCGTCTTGCCGGGAAAGCCAAGCTTCACCCACATCACGCTGATGAACGGGTCCGTCCAGGTCGTGGGGGAGTCGCCGGAGGAGCTGCCGCTCCCCCACTCGGTGCGCGTCACGCTGGTGCAGGAGAGCGCGACGGGGGAGGGGCCGAGCCGTTTCGCTGAGGGGCCTGTCGATGCCCCGGCCCACAACTGGCACGCGAGCTTGCCCTCCGAAGGCTTCAGAAAGGGGCCGGCACTCGTCGTCGGCTGGGAGATCTCCTTCCTACCGCAGTTCTCCGTGACCACGTGGCAACAGGTGAAGAACATCGAATAGCCCCTACGCCGGCCGGCAAGGGCAGCGCGCGGCACGGAGAGGCCGTGCCGCTCGGCCAAGGGCGCAGGTCTTACCCCGATCCGGTCGGGGCCGGCTTCGGCTACATGTTCGGCCCCACGAAGCGGCAGATCGACGGCCCGGCGATCGACGCGCTCGCCGAGCTGATGGAAGGGCGCAAGGACAGGTCGACCGAAAACACCTGGATCCCGGCCGGATACACCTACCTCGGGCAGTTCGTCGACCACGACATCACCTTCGACGCCACCAGTCACCGAAAGCCCGCCGGGGATCCGCTTGCCCTCGTCAACTTCCGCACCCCCCGCCTCGACCTCGACAGCGTGTACGGCTCGGGACCGGTGGTCCACCCGTTCCTCTACGACTGGGAGCACACGAAGTCACCCGGGGCGAGGCTGCTCGTCGGGCACAACGCCAAGGGCGGGAACGACGACCTTCCGCGCAACGCTCCCCGGCCGTGCCCTGATCGGCGATGCGCGCAACGACGAGAACGTGATCGTCGCGCAGATGCACCTGCTCTTCATCCAGTTCCACAACGCGGTGCTCGACGGGCTCGGCGGCGCTCCCGAGCATTGGCAGGACCGCTTCGAAAAAGCGCGAAGGATCGTGCGCTGGCACTACCAGTGGCTCGTCGTACACGACTTCCTGCCGAAGATCCTCGGAGACAGCCAGACGTCGAGCACCGCCGGCTCCGGCGGGGTGCCCCGATTTCGCCGCTGGCGGCGACCCGCCCGTGGCGAGCCCTTCATCCCGGTGGAATTCTCGGCCGCGGCATTTCGCTTCGGCCACAGCATGGTGCGCAGGGAGTACGCACTCCAACGCAGGAACGGCCCGCAAGAGGCGCCTCCGAAGCCGTTGTTCCCCGACCTCGGCCGGCTCGCGCCGCTGCCGCCGGACCTGGTCATCGACTGGGAGCGGTTCTTCAAGTTCGATCAACTGGGATACGCGCGCGAGCCGCAGAACAGCCTTCAGATGGACACCGCCCTCGTCAGGCCCCTGCTCAACCTGCCCGACCTCGGCGGATCGCTCGCGCGCAGGAACCTTCGCCGGGCGCAGAGGCTGCAGGTGCCCTCGGGTCAGGAGGTCGCGAAGAAGCTGAGGCTGAAGAGCCTCGATCCCGAGGAGCTCCTGCTCGACGAGCTATCGAAACCAGTGAGGGAGAAGGTGCTGAGGGCGACGCCGCTCTGGTACTACGTCCTCTGCGAGGCGGCCAGGACGGGCGGCGACCGGGGCAAGCACCTCGGGCCGGTCGGCGGCCGGATCGTGTCGGAGGTGATCCTCGGGCTGCTGGCCAGCGACCCGACCTCCTACGTCAAGCAGCCGGGGTGGAAGCCAGACCTCGTTCCCGGAGGGGACTTCAAGATGACCGACCTGATCGAGTTCGTGAAGGGCCCGATCGTCTAGCTCAGCCCTCCCGATCCGCCGTTCGCCACCGCCACACGGGCGGGCTGGGCGGGAGATGGTGAGCTGGGAGTCCCGCCGACCGCCCTATCGTGCCATTCCGCCTGCAATGTCGCAGGCGAGAACTACCTCCCACCTCATCGGGCGCGCAGCGGATCGGAACGGCTGAGCGTGGCCGAGCGCGGCCCGCGCTTCACACGGTGGCGATGCCGCGGACGAGGTCCGCCACCTCACTGCGGACCTTGGAACAGAAGCGATGCGCCCTCGCTACCGTGCCGCCGCGCTGCGCGAGGTGCTCACCCGGCGGTCGTCTCGCCAGGGTGCAAGGCCGGCGGCGAGGGCCGCGACAGTCAGGAGTATGTGCAGCACGTTGTCGGCCGGGTTGACCGGAAGGAGGCCGAGCACGTCCTTGCCGTCGACAAGCCCGATGATGGTGACCACGGCGTAGATCCCTCCGAAGGCCAACGCCCCCGTGCGCGCTGTCGAGTGCACGCGGGACATGGCGAGCAGGAAGATGCCCGACAGCAGGTGCACCACGTTGTGCCAGCCGTTGACTTCGAAGATGATGAAGTTCTCGCCGTCGAGCGCGCCGCCGTCGCCGCCCACCGATGTGTCGAACTTCGGCTCTGCGAGAAAGCCGAGCAGCCCGACCAGCACCAGCGTGGCGCCGATGACGATGCAGAACCACTGGGCCGGCGAGCGATCGCCACTCCGCCGGGTGCCGACGTCCGATGTCGCGGCAGAGCCGCCTGTGTGTCGCGTAGAGGAAGCCATGGCCAGCCGCGCTACCCGCGCCGCGGGCGTGTAACCCGGCCTCCTGTTGGCTTGGCGCAAAGCCGCCAGGATGCGACCTGAATCGGACTCGGAAAGCGGCGCCCCTTGACCTTGCCCTCGGCACGCGCTACCCCCGGGGCCTACCCTCGCGTCGTGCGCGACCGCGGCCGCGTCGCTGCGCCGGCGAGATTCACCGTCCGCGGTGGCCGCGCAGCCCGCCGGCGGTCGCCTCGACGCACCGGCATGTCGCGCCCTTGGTCTGCGGCTCGAGGGGGATCCGCTGCTGCACTAATCGGACCGTACGCCGCGACCGAACCGGTCCCGCGGCCAGTTTTCGCGGCGACTACGCTCCGAGCGGGATACGCTAGCGGAGTTGCATTCCCAGTCGCTCCGCGCTCATGCGCGCATGGAAGTACGGCAGCCGGAACGTCCGGCGGGCGGCTACCACGGCCGCGTGTCGGGCCGCGTCCAGGCTGAAAAGTAGATGTCCGGCTTCCCGCCGATTTCGACGTAAAAGCAGCTGCACGACCTTCTCGAACACCGCCCGAGGCTAGCTCCCCAATCCACCGGACCCGGTGCCTGCCCCAACCGAACATCGGACGCGGAATACTCGCGGCCTCATGACGTCTTCCCCCTAGCGGCCAGTACGAGCCGACCACGCCGGGAAAGGACCCCTCATGAAGAACGGGCCAGGGCTGAGCTACGCCAACGTGACGGCCAGCCTGGCGTTGTTCGTCGCGTTGGGCGGCACTGCCGTCGCGGCGGTGACGCTTCCTCCCGACAGCGTCGGGTCGCCCCAGATCCGCGAAGCGGGGGTCCGCCAATCGGAGATCCGGACCGACGCGGTCCGCTCAGCGGAGATCGTCAGCGGGGCCGTTCGCTCCTCCGAGATCCGCGACGAGGGCATCAAGGCCGGCGACATCTCGTCCGCAGCCGCCACGGCGGTGCGCGGCGAGCTGCGCTTCGCGGAGAGGGACAACGAGTTGAACGCCAACGACGAGCAGGACTCCTTGCCGGAATGCGATCAGAACGGCCCGGTATCAGTGACCCAATGCCCCGATTGGCTTGTGCTGCGGCTGGGCTCCGGGCTTACGTCGCGAACGGCACCTAGCCCAGGACCGCAGGTCAACGAGCCCGCCCGCAACTGGCTCATCCAGGCCAAGGTGCAGCTCAACATCGTCAAGTCAGCGGTCGGGGGCGGCACCTTCTGCGGGCTGGTCAACACCGTCAACGATGCGCTCCTCGACGAGGTGGTGGTCATCGGCACCAACGAGCCCGTCGCGCTCAGCGCGGTGGTGAAGAAGGGTGCGAACAACCCGAGCATCGCTCTGCGCTGTACCTCGTTCGAAAGTCGGGTCGAATCCCGAATTCTCGAAGATCGTGGCGCTCGAGGTGGGAAGCGTGACCGGCCCTTGACCGCTTGCGCCCCAGTGCGCCTGGTGGGCCATGACACCGAGGTGTCGTGCATGGACGGCGGCCGGCGTCGCTACGTGAACCTCGACTATGCCGCGAGCACTCCGGCGCTACCCGAGGTCTGGCGCGCTGTCGAGGCGTTTGTCCCCTGGTACAGCAGCGTCCATCGCGGCACCGGGGTCAAGTCTCGCTTGGCGACGGAGGCGTTCGAGACGACCCGGAGCGAGGTGGCCACCTTCGTCGGGGCGCGCCCGGACGACCAGGTCGTGCTCGCTCGCAACACGACCGAGGCGATCAACGTCCTCGCCGCGGCCCTCCCCGAAGGCACGCGCGTGCTCGGCACCCCGGTCGAGCACCACGCCAATCTGCTCCCCTGGCGCCGTCACCACTTCGAGACGCTGCCCTTCCCCGGCTCGGCGGATGAGCTGTGCGAGGCCTGCGAGCGGATGCTGCGGGCGGCGCCGGCGCCGTTCGACCTCGTCGCGGTCACCGGGGCGTCGAACGTGACCGGCGAGGTCTGGCCGCTCGGCCGGCTCGCGGAGATCGCACACCGCCACGGTGCGCAGCTGTTCGTCGACGCCGCCCAGCTCGCTCCGCACCGCGCGATCGACATGGCCGCAACGGGGATCGATTTGCTCGCGTTCTCGGGTCACAAGCTCTACGCACCCTTCGGCGCGGGCGCCCTGGTCGGCGACCTCAGCCGACTTGCCGACACGGCGCCGCTGCTTCGCGGCGGTGGCGCGGTCAAGCTCGTGACGCTGGACGACGTGATCTGGGCCGACGGGCCCGAGCGCCACGAGGCGGGCTCGCCCAACGTCGTCGGCGTGATCGCGCTCGGCGCCGCTTGCCGGAGCTTGGCCGCGCTCGGCATGGACACGGTCGCGCGGCACGAGCGTGCACTCTCAGCGCGCCTGCGCGCGAACCTGCGCGAGGTCCCCGGACTCGAGATGCTCGCGCTCTGGTCCGGTGACGAAGTCGATCGCGTGGGCGTCGCCGCCTTTCGGCTGCCGCACTATCGCCACCCGCACCTCGCCGCCATCCTCAGCGCCGAGCACGCGATCGGGGTCCGCCACGGCTGCTTCTGCGCGCACCCCCTGATCGCCCACCTACTCGGGACGACCGGCGAGGAGCTCCGCAGGCTGGGGACGGAGCTGGCGGCCGGCGGCCGGCCGGCGATGCCCGGCGCGGTGAGGGCCAGCCTGGGGCTCGGAACGACGCCTGCCGACCTGGACCTGCTTACCGACGCCCTCAGCGACATCGTGCTGAACGGACCTGCGACGCGCTACCAATACGTGCCGGCGCATGATGAGTACGAGCCCGTTGATACCTGGCGCGACCCAGTTCCTTCCCGGGGGCGTCAGTGGATCGCCGAGCCCGCCTGGGCCTAGGCCACGAGCGCTGCGTCGAGCACTGAGTCCGAGCTGCGGAGGGCCTCGACCAGCTCGTCGCGGAATCGCTCGATCGCCACGCGCATGAGCCGCTCGGCGTCGTCACCGTTTCCGGTGCCGAGAGCCGCCAGCAGCTGCAGGTGCTCGTCGCGCGCACGCAGGCCCCGGCCGGCGGCGCCGGCGCGGAGTGCCACCAGCCGCGCCCGCTCGGAATCGTCGAGCAGCCGTGCGACGATCGCGGCGGCGCGCGTGTTCCCGGCCGCGTCGGCAACGGCGACGTGCACGGCGCGGTTGGCGGCCATGAAGCGTTCGACCGAGTCCGGGTCCTCGATGTCGAGCGTCGTGGCGCCGAGCTGCTCGAGACGCGCGAGCTCGGCAGGCTCGAGGCGACCGGCCGCCTGCGCCGCGGCGGCCGGCTCCAGCAGCAGCCGCAGGTCGTAGATCTCGCGCACGTCGCGCAGGGTGAGCGGTGCGATGACGTGCCGCCGGCGCGGCTCGGCGAGCACCAGGCGGTCGGCGCGCAGGCGCGCGAGCGCAGCGCGCACCGCGGCCCTGGAGAAGCCGTAACGCTCCATCAGCCGCTGCTCGGACACGGGCGTCCCCGGCGGCAACTCCAGCCTGACGATGGCGTGGCGCAGCCGCCCGTAGGCAGCGGCGCCGGAGGCCATTACTGAGGCGTCGGGCATGCGAATATTCTCATTGACATGTCAAGCGTACCGTGCTGACATGTCAGAATGTCTTCGGTCAGCGACGAACCAATTCAGGCTTCCGTTTCGTCAGGTGGCGGGCGCGAGCACCTGATTCGCTACTCGGGCGAGTTCGCCGAACCGCTCGTGGAGCGCGCGGAGGGCAGTTGGCTGACCACCACCGACGGGCAGCGCATCCTCGACTTCACCTCCGGCCAGATGTGCGCCACGCTCGGGCATGGACATCCCGCGATCATCGAGGCGATGCGCGACGCCGGCGACCGCGTCGTGCACCTCTTCAGCGGCTTCCTGTCCAGCGACGTCGTCGAGCTGGCGCGCGAGCTGATGGCGGTCCTCCCGGAACCGCTCGCGCGCGCGATGTTCCTCTCCACCGGCGCCGAGGCCAACGAGGCGGCGCTGCGGCTCGCCAAGCTGCACACCGGCGGCCACGAGGTGCTGGCCTTCGCCGGCTCCTGGCACGGCCTGACCGCCGGCGCCGCAGCGAGCACGTACAGCGCCGGCCGGCGCGGCTACGGCCCCTCTCTCCCCGGCGTGATGGCCCTCCCCACCCCGAACGCCTACCGCTGCCCGATCCGCCACTGCGCCGAGCGATGCGACATGACCTGCCTCGACGTCGGCATGGAGCTCTTCGACGCGCAGTCCGTCGGCGCCCCGGCCGCCACGATCGTCGAGCCGATCCTCAGCGCGGGCGGCATCGTCCCCCTACCGGACGGCTACATGGCAGCGCTGAAGCGTCACTGCGAGGAGCGCGGAATGCTGCTGATAGTCGACGAGGCCCAGACCGCGCTCGGCCGGGTGGGCACGCTGTTCGCCTTCGAGCAGCACGACGTGGTACCGGATTTCCTGGCTCTGTCGAAAACCCTCGGCGGCGGCCTGCCGCTATCGGCCACGGTCACCTCCGACGCGATCGAGCAGGACGCCTTCGACAAGGGCTTCCTTCACGTGACCTCGCACGTGTCCGACCCGCTGCCCGCGGCGGTGGGCCGAGCGGTGCTCGACACCGTCATCGCCGAGGACCTCGCCGCCCGCGCGGTCGCCATGGGCGCCCGCCTGCGGGCCGGCCTCGAGGAGCTCCAAGGGCGCCACGAGCCGATCGGCGACGTCCGCGGGGTCGGGCTGATGCTGGGCGTCGATTTGGTTTGCGACCGCCAGACGCGTGAGCCGGCGGAGGCCTACGGCTCCGCGGTCACCACCCGCTGCCAGGAGCTGGGCCTGAACGTCAACATCATCAAGTTTCCCGGCCTGGGCAGTGTCCTGAGAATCGCGCCGCCGCTGACCATCACCTCGGAGGAGATCGACCTCGGCCTGGAGATCCTCGACCAAGCCCTCGCCGAGACATCCTCGCGCCGTGCGACGATGAGCTGATGCGCAGGTCAATAGCAGGGGCGATCGCGCTGCTCGCGATCGCTGCCCCGTCGGCCTCCGCGGACACGGTGGCCTCTCTCCCGAGCCGCGCCTCCGTGCTCTTCGCGCTCGAGGCCCGCGGCGGCAGCTTCACCCGGGTGCCCGGTCGGCCTCAGCAGTACACGCTGGCCCTTCGCGGGCGTAGCGCGCGGCACGACCTGGTTCACCGATCGGCCGCAGCGGGAGGCCGGCCGAGTGACGACGCGCTCCCTGCTGGGGTCCTGGAGGCGCCTGGGCTTCGCCGCGGAGCCGCCCAACGCCGCCGTCGTGCTCGACGCTGGGCGCAACGCGACGGGACACGGTCGCGCTGGAGCTGCGGCTGCGCAGCCGCGACAACCGGCGCCGGACAGCCCGCTTCAGGGCCCGGGTGCTGCCGGGATTGGGGCCCGGTCTCGCGCACCTCAACCGGCGCCTCGACCGGCGCCTGCCCAAGCACTTCGTCCGGGCCTCGCTGTTCATCGACAGCGTCACGTCCACTTCGTGCATCGTCGGGCAGCCCCGCCTCCTCGGGTTTTCCCGACTCGTCGACGACGACTCGCACATCCAGGCGGACGGTCGGCTCTTGCCGATTGCGCGGTACCCGGCGCTGTTCAAGCTCTGGGGGACGCAGTTCGGCGGCGACGGCCAGCAAGTGTTTGGCGCGCCCAGCCTGCCACCCCCGCTCCCGGGCATGTCCTGGCAGCTGTGCGCTGACGGCGCGAACCCCAACTTCCGCCGGATGCCGAACTGCCCGACAGGCGAGCTGGCGCTCTGGGCGCTGGGGGACACTCCCGTCTCCGCCCTCGGCGACAATCACTGGCTCCCGGCCGACGGCCGGACCGTGTCTGCCGAGGACTTCCCCACCTTCGCCGAGCGCTACCTCCTCGATCCCCCTTCGACGTTCGCCCTTCCGAACCTTGCCGCGCCGCCGGGGTTCGTCTACCTCGCCTGTGTGGACGGCGACGACGACATGAGGACCTTCGTTGACTCGCCCTATCTGGGACAGGTCGACCTGTTCACTCTCCTGGGATACCCCGAGAACCGGGGGCGCGGCGGCCTGTTCCTTCCCCTCTCCCAGAACACCCCGCTCTTTCAGCTGATTGGCACCACCTATGGCGGCAACGGCAAGACCAACTTCGTCACGCCCAACCCCCCGTCCCCAATCGCGCAATACACCTACCGCACGGCGCTCTTCGGGATCTACCCGCCGGGCTGAGCAGCCAGAGGTCCGTCCTGTCATCCGCGCGGCCGGCGCTGATGATCCTTGCTCCAGAGATCGACCGTGCGGCGCTCGGCCGATTCGTTGTGCGTGCGTTGAAGGTTGCGGCCGCCGCGCCCGAAGGTCTCGGCGACTGCGGCAGGGACCTCAAGCGTGCCAAAGGGTTGGTCCAACCATTGCGTGGCCCTCACGTGAGGAATGCCGACGGCCTTGGCGTCCGCCGAGTCGTCGTAGCGCCAGCCGCCGGTGATGCGCCCGAGGTAGAAGGTCCCGTCTGTGGTGCGCGTCCAGACGAACGAGTCGACCGGTAGGTCTGCGAAGCGGCGCAGCATCCTTCCGGCCTTCTCGCCGTGGTGCGCCACGGCCGCCGTGACGGCGTCGTCGAAGGTGGCCGGCGGGGCGGGGAGGACGTCGCCGATGCCGACGACTCCATGCTCGAGACCGAACTCGGCGCCTGTCCCGGCCGGGAGGTCGTCTCGATCGCGTGCGCGCATTGGGGCGCGGTAGATCGGCGGCAGGTCGCGCCCGCGGGCCCGCTTTCCCCCGTCCTCCATCAGGAGATACGCGACCGCCCTCTTCCAGGCGCCTCCGCTCCGGCCAGGTCGATGCGCCGATGCTGGTGCCTGCGCTCCTCACCCCGTTGCGCTGCCATCCCGTGCCTCCCTCACGTCGTTGAGGTGATCATTCACGATCGGATGCCGGACGGTCACCGGCGATATCTCCCGCGCCCCCGCCGGCCACCCGCGTAGACGGATGTTCGGGATCTTCGGGCATCGATTAAAGTTCTCCGTCGGCCTGCCGACAACTGAGAGCGGATGCGATCGCCCCGCGCAACCCTGGTCCCCTTGGCCGCCCTCTGCGCCGCGGCCTTGGCGCTTGTCGGACCCGCCCCCGCCACCGCTCTTGAGGCCCGCGCGGCGGAGCGAAGCGCTCCATCGGTAACCGCGCTGGGGACGCTCGCGCAGCTGAGCGGGCGCAATGGGTGCCTCGTCGATCGATCTGCGGCACGTCGTGGATGCAAGCCCGTGCGGGCGCTCGACGGACCGGCCCCGTTCCTCGGCTCCAACGCGGTCGCGATCAGCCCGGACGGGAGGAACTTGTACGTGGCCGCGTCGAGAAGCGACGCGATCGCGGTCTTCAGGCGCAACGCGCGCACCGGCAGACTGACCCAGCGCTCGGGCACCGCCGGGTGCATCGCCGCAGGCGGTGCCGGCGGTTGCGCTGAGGCGCGCGCGCTCAACGGCCCCAACTCGGTCGCAGTCAGCTCCGATGGGAAGAACGTCTACGCGACATCTCTCGTGAGCGACTCCGTCACCATCTTCCGCCGCAAGCCATCGACGGGAGCGCTGAAGCAGGCCCCCGGCGTGAGTGGCTGCATCTCCGGCCTAGCCATTCCCGGCTGCGCCGCCGGCCGCGCACTCGACGGTCCGGACGTGGTGACGGTGAGTCCCGACGGCGACAGCGTCTACGTGGGCGCATTTTTCGGCAACGCGGTCGCGGCGTTCGCCCGCGACGCGTCGACCGGCGCGCTCAACCAGCCGTCGGATACCACGGGCTGCACCACAAACGCCCCAACCGACGGCTGTGCCACCGGCCTCGCGCTGGCCGCTCCGGAAGGCATGGCGATCAGCGCGGACGGCAACAACGTGTACGTCGCATCCGCGGTCAGCAACGCGGTTGGGATATTCACCCGCAACCCCTCCACCGGTGCGCTGACGCAGCCCACCGACGGCACGGGGTGCATCGTGAACAGCCCGCTCTCCGGCTGCACGACCGGTACGCAGCTCGGCGGCGCCAACGCGGTGGCGGTCAGCGCCGACGACGACAACGTCTACGTGACCTCGCTGCTGAGCAACAGCCTCACGACCTTCGATCGCACGCCGTCCACCGGCCAGCTCACCCAGCAGACCGGCACCTCCGCCTGCGTGATCTTCGTGCTCTCGGTCGGCTGCTCGCTGGGCCGGGCATTCAGCGCGCCCGAGGGACTCGCGGTGTCGTCGGACGGCGCCAGCGTGTATACGGCCGCGTTCAAATCGGGTGCCGTCGACGTCTTCAACCGCACCGCCGATACAGGTTCGGTCATCCAGAAGGCCCGGCGCGCCGGCTGCCTGACGGGGAGCGGGCGACGCGACTGCGCCCGCGGGCGCGCCTTGGGCGGAGCCAGCTCGCTCGTGGTCAGCCCCGATGGCAGGCACGTCTATTCAGGTTCCTTCGGGAGCGACTCCGTCGGCGTCTTCAAGCGGATTGCCAAGACGCGACCAGGGAAGGGTTGAGATGAAGCGCACCGAGACGGATGGGATCACACGTGGCGACCTGCTGAAGGCCGCCGGCGCTGCCGCGCCCGGGCTGCTGCTGGGCGGCCGTGTTGGCGCTGCGGCGGCGCGACCGCGACGCGCCTCGCGCCCCCGCCAGGTTGCGGGCATGAACGTGCTGATCTTCATGACCGACCAACAGCGCGCGATCCAACACTTCCCGCGTGGTTGGGCCAAGCGCAACATGCCCGGCCTGACTCGCCTGCAGCGTCACGGCCTGACGTTCGAGAACGCGTTTACCAACGCGTGCATGTGCTCGCCGGCGCGCTCGACCTTCATGTCCGGCTACTTCCCTGCCCAGCACGGCGTGAAGTACACGCTCGAGACCGACATGCCCGCCTCGCAATATCCGCAGGTTGAGCTCGCCACAACGTTCAAGAACCCCGCCAGCGTCGTGGCGGCCGCCGGCTACACACCGGTCTACAAGGGCAAGTTCCACTGCAACAAGCCGGCGAACGGCTCCACCTGGGTCCCCTCCGACGTCAACCAGTACGGCTTCACCCGGTGGGATCCGCCGGACGCAGGCGCCAACCAGGACGTGTCGGAGGAGGGCGGCGGGGTCTACGACAACGACGGCCGCTTCATGAACTCCCAGGGGACGCCGGAGGACGGCAACGAGGGCGCGGTCCAGTACCTGAGCTCGACCGCCGCGCAGAGCCAGCCGTTCTTCATGGTCGTGTCGCTGGTCAACCCGCACGACGTGCTCTTCTACCCGAAGACCTACGCCAGCGGGGGCTATGACAAGTCCTGGTTGCAGGGTGAGATCGAGGTGCCGGCGACGGCGAACGAGGACCTCTCGACCAAGCCGAGCGTGCAGGCGCAGTTCCTGAAGCTCTTCAACGCGTCCGGGCCGATCCCGACCAAGCAGATGAAGCGCAACTACCTCAACTTCTACGGCAACCTCATGAAGGCGTCGGACGCCTATCTGGTGAAGATCATTCAGACGCTCGCGAGGTCCGGCCTGCTCGACAACACGCTGGTGATCGCCACGGCCGACCACGGCGAGATGGGCACCACCCACGGCGGCATGCGCCAGAAGAACTTCAACTTCTACGAGGAGGCCACCCGAGTTCCACTGGTCTACTCGAACCCGCGCCTGTTCAAGAAGCCCCGGCGCACCGACGCCCTGGTATCGCACGTCGACTTCCTGCCGACGCTTGCGAGCCTCGTCGAAGCACCCGCCGCCGCCCGCGACTCCTGGCAGGGCGTCGACTACTCCGACCAGATACTGAGCCGCCCGCCGAAGAAGCCGCCCCAGGACTACACCGTCTTCACCTACGACGACTGGCAGTCCGGCCAGTCACGCGGCCCCTACCCGAAGCCGCCCAACCACATCGTCAGCCTCCGCGAGGAGCGCTACAAGCTCGCGCGCTACTACGACGCGGATGGCAACGTGCCCGACCAGTGGGAGATGTACGACCTCAAGACCGACCCGCTCGAGCGCGTGAACCTGGCGTACAAGGGCCACAAGCGCACCGCCGAGCAGCAGCGTCAGTACAAGCGCCTGCGTCGCAAGCTCGCCCGCGTCGAGCAGACGCGCCTGCAGCCGCTCAGCTGAGCGAGGGCTCAGCCGCCCTGGCTCTCGAGGATCAGGAGTTGCCAGGTGTGGGGCCCCACCACTCCGTCGACCTCGAGGTGCGTCCGCTTCTGGAAGCGGCGCGTCGCCTTCTCGGTGTCCGCCCCAAATGTGCCGTCCGCGGAAATGCCGAGCAGATCTTGCACAGCGCGGACGGCTTCACCGCGCTGACCCTTGCGGACCGCGACCACGACCTTGGACCACGTGTCCGTCCCCACCACGCCGTCGGCGTCGAGCTCGTTGGCGGACTGAAAGGCCTTCACCGCCTTCTCCGTGGCCGGTCCGAACTTGCCGTCGACGGTCACGTCGCTTCCGCGATGCAGCAGCAGCCGCTGCAACGCCCTCACGGCCATCCCCTTCGCGTTGCTCTTCACCAGCGGCCAATCCGCGCTCATTGGGCTCCCATCGGTTGTTGGTGGCTGAGACGCTCGAAGTATGGTTGTCGCACATGGTCGAGCCGCACACCGACGAGGTACCGGAACCCGGCCCACAGGGCTGGTGTGTCTGCGGCCAGAAGGTCACGATCGCCGACCCGCGCGAGCTGACCCTGCCGAACGGCCGGCCCGGCTGGGAGGGCCACTGCCCTGAGTGCGGGTCTCCGCTGTTTGCCATCCGCCGCAAACCGGCGGGCGGCTGAGGCCCAAGCGGCCCGGCGTGATCTTCCGGCAGGTGATCCACGACGACCTCGGCTGCGCGTCGTATCTGATCGGTGACGAGGACGCGGGGGTGGCCGCGGTGGTGGACCCCAAGCTCGATATCGACGAGTACCTGACCCTGGCCCGCTACCTCGGGGTGCGGATCGAGCACATCGTCGAGACCCACAACCACGCCGACCACGTGTCGGGCCACGGGCGTCTGGCGGCGGCCACCGGCGCGACGATCCACATCCACCGCGACGCCCGCCCGGACTACGACCACGAGGCCTTCGACGACGGGTGGGAGCTCGAGCTCGGGGACCTGCGGGTGCGGGCGCTGCACACCCCCGGCCACCGGCCCGAGCACACGGCGCTGCTGCTCGTCGACTCCGGCCGGGGCGACGACGCTCCCTGGGCCGTGCTCACCGGCGACTCGCTGTTCGTGGGCGACGTCGCCCGCCCCGACCTCGCGATCGACAAGGAGGACGGGGCGCGAGGGGTCTTCCGTTCCCTGCACGAGAAGCTGCTCTCGCTGCCCGCGGAGGTCGAGGTTTGGCCGGGCCACCTCGGCGGCTCGCTGTGCGGAGGGCCGGGCATGGACCTGAAGGTGTCCTCGACCATCGGGTTCGAGCTCGCGCACAATCAGGCTCTGCAGATCGGCGAGGAGGACGAGTTCGTGGCCCAGGCGCTGGCCGGCCTCGGCCCTCAGCCCCCCAACTTCGAGAACATCGTTGCCGTCAACCGCGGCCCGCTGCGCCGCGAGGGCGTCGAGGCCCATCCGCTGGCGCCCCGCCAGATCGAACAGCATCGGGAGAGCGGTGCCCTCCTGATCGACGCTCGCACCGACCTGCAGTTCGACGACGGCCACATTCCCGGCGCGATCAGCAACACGATGCTCCGCGCCGGCTTCGGCAGCAAGCTCGCGTGGCTGGCCGATCCTGGCCAGGACGTGGTGCTCATCGGCCGCGACGACGAGGACGGCCGCCGGGCGGCGCAGCTGGCCGCAGCCGTCGGCATCACCCGCATCGCCGGGTACCTGAGCGGCGGCATGACCGCCTGGCGCGAGGAAAAGCGCGACGTAGAGCGCATCGAGCGCGTGCCGCTGGCCGACTTCCACGAGCGCTGGGAGGCCGACCGCGACACGATCCAGGTGCTCGACGTGCGCGAACGGTCCGAGTGGGACGCCGGGCGCATCCCCGGCTCGATCCACGAGCCCTACCACGACATCAAGGAGCTCCCCGAGGGGATCGACCCCGACCGGCCCATCGGAGTCGTATGCGCCTCCGGGCAGCGCGCCGCGGTGGGGGCCAGCCTGGTCCAGCGCCACGGGGCTCGCGAGGTCCTGCACGTGGTCGACGGCGGCGTTCCCAGGTGGAAGCGCGAGGGCTGGCCGATCGAGCAGCCCGCGCGCGCCTAGCGGTTCGGCTACCCCCACCAACAGACGCATGGTGGCCCCACGGGGAGGCGGGCCGGCGGTCGGCAGCCTCGGCCGATGACCACTGATTCTCGATCGCGCTGGTTGGCCCTCGTCGTGATGTGCGTGGGAATGCTGATGATCGTGCTCGACGCCACGGTCGTGAACGTGGCGCTGCCGTCGATCCAGAACGATCTCGGCTTCTCGCAGTCGAGCCTCGCCTGGGTCGTGAACGCCTATCTGATCGCCTTCGGAGGATTGCTGCTGCTCGCCGGCCGGCTCGGCGACCTGGTCTCGCGCCGCGGCGTCTTCCTGGCCGGGCTCGGGGTGTTCACGGTGGCGTCGCTGCTGTGCGGAATCGCCCAGAGCCAGGAGCTGCTGGTGGCGGCGCGCTTCGTCCAGGGCGTGGGCGGGGCCATGACCTCGGCCGTGATCCTGGGCATGATCGTGACGATGTTCCCCGAGCCGCGGGAGCAGGCCAAGGCGATCGGCGTCTACAGCTTCGTGGCCTCGGCGGGTGGTTCGGTCGGGCTGCTGGCCGGCGGCGTCCTCACCCAGACCCTCAACTGGCACTGGATCTTCTTCGTGAACATCCCGATCGGCATCGCGACCGCGGTGTTCGCGCTGCGCCTGCTCGACAAGGACAAGGGCATCGGCTTCGGACGCGGGGCCGACGTGCTGGGCGCGGTGCTGATCACCGGCGCGCTGATGCTGCTCGTATACACCATCGTCGAGCCGGCCGCCGACCTCGGCTGGGGTGCCGGTCGCACGCTGCTCCTGGGGGCGGGAGCACTGGCGCTGCTCGTGACCTTCGTGGTCCGCGAAGCGACGGCGAGTAACCCTCTGATTCCTCTGCGCATCTTCCGGTCACGCAACGTCTCGGGAGCCAACGCGATCCAGGCGCTGTTCGTGGCCGGCATGTTCGGGATGTTCTTCCTCGGCGCACTCTACCTCCAGCGCGTGCTCGGCTACGACGCTCTGGAGACCGGACTCGCGTTCCTGCCGGTGACGATCATGATCGGTGCCCTGTCGCTGCGCTACGCGGAGCGGCTGATCATGCGCTTCGGCGCACGGGCGACCCTGCTGCCCGGGCTCGTGCTGATCGGCGCGGGGCTAGGCCTGTTCGCGCAGGTGCCGGTCGACGGGAGCTACGTGACCGACGTGCTGCCGACGATGCTCCTGCTCGGTACCGGCGCCGGGCTCTCCTTCCCGGCGCTGATGACGCTGGCGATGTCGGGCGCGACCCCGAGCGACGCCGGTCTGGCCTCGGGACTCGTCAACACCTCCCTGCAGGTGGGCGGCGCGCTCGGGCTCGCCGTGCTCGCCACCCTCTCGGCCACGCGCAGCGAAAGCCTGATCGAGCAGGGCGCGGGCAACGCCGCCGCCCTGACCGAGCGGCTACCAGCTGGCCTTCCTGATCGGAGCCGGTCTCGTGGTCGCGGCGATCGGCGTCGCGCTTACGGTCCTGCAACCCGAACGCCCCGTTGCAGCGGAGGTCGAGGCCCTGCCCGCTGAGCCCGAGGAAGAGCCCGCGTATTCCGAGGCGGCGTAAGCCGATCGAGCTGCCGGCTTGACACGCTCGTCGTGATTTGGTCAACTGTCCAATACAGATGACTAAGCGCCTCACCGCGAGGCGCTGACCGAAAGGAGCCGAGCTCATGTCGCATGAGATCGGGGACCAGAGCGAGCGCGCCCGTTCCTTCCATTCTTCGCCCGCCGAGGCGACGCAGGCGCCGGCCGAGAGGTTTCTTTACCTCGCCTGTCTGCACGAGGGCACTGGGGTGGATGAGCCGGACTTCGTCGCGGTGGTCGACGCCGACCCCGGCTCGGACACCTACGGCCGGATCGTCCACGAGACGCCGATGCCCAACGTGGGCGACGAGCTGCATCACTTCGGCTGGAACCGCTGTAGCTCGGCCTGCCATGGACCCGATCGCTCTCACCTGATCGTGCCCGGGTTTCGCTCGTCGCGGATCCACATCCTCGACGTGAGCTCCGACCCGGGGCGGCCGCGGATCGAGAAGGTGATCGAGCCCGAGGAGCTGGCCGAGCGGACCGGCTACAGCCGCCCGCACACCGTCCACTGCATGCCCGGAGACAACGTGGTGATCAGCATGCTGGGTGACCGCGACGGGGGCGGCTCGGGTGGCTTTGCCTGCCTCGACGCGCGCAGCTTCGAGATCAAGGGCCGTTGGGAGAACGGCGGGAGCAAGCCGCCGCTGAACTACGACTTCTGGTACCAGCCGCGGAAGAACGTGCTGATCTCGTCGGAGTTCGGGGAGCCCAACGCCTACGAGGGCGGCTTCGACCCGGCCGACGTCGCCGCGGGCCGCTATGGGCGCAATCTGCACTTCTGGGACCTCGCCGAGCGGCGCCTCGAGCAGACCCTCGACCTGGGCGACGCCGGGCTGATCCCGCTCGAGGTCCGCTGGTTGCACGACCCCGACGCCGAGCAGGGCTTCGTGGGAGCGGCGCTGTCCAGCAACATGTTCCGCTTTCACCGCGCCAACGGCTCGTTCGCGGCCGAGCCGGTGATCGACGTGGAGAACGAGGAGCTCGAGGGCTGGCCGCTGCCCGGCGGGGTACCGGGACTGATCACCGACCTGGTGCTCTCGATGGACGACCGGTTCCTCTACTTCTCGAACTGGCTGCACGGCGACCTGCGCCAGTACGACGTATCAGACCCGGCGAACCCGAAGCTAACCGGTCGGCTCTGGCTCGGCGGCATCCTCGGGAGGGACAACGACGCGGAGCGCGAGCTCAACGGCGGGCCGCAGATGATCCAGCTGTCGCTCGACGGCCGGCGCCTGTACGTGACCAACTCGCTCTACTCGACCTGGGACAACCAGTTCTATCCGGAGCTTGAATCGTGGTTGCTCAAGGTCGACTGCGACCCGACCGGCGGCATGAGCGTGGATCCCGACTTCTTCGTCGATTTCCACGACCGGCCGGGCGGCCCAGCGCGGGCCCACGAGGTGCGCCTCGAGGGCGGCGACTGCACGACGGAGATCTTCCAATGATCCCCGTGGCGCATCATGCCGGCGAGCAGGTGATCCTCGCCGCGGCCTTGGGCAGCGGCCTGCTGTCGGGCAGCCTGCTCGTGTTGCGCGTGCGCCTTACGCAGGCGGTGCGCCGCCGGCGACGCGCGTGACGGTCGCGCCGCAGCCCGGACCGCGAGCCGAGACCGAGCAGGCGTTCCTGGACGCGGCCGAGCGCCTGCTCATCGAGGTCGGCTACGCCCAGATCAGCACTCGGCGGCTGGCTGAGGAGGCGGGCGCGAACCACGGTCTCGTGCACTACTACTTCGGTTCGATGGAGAACCTGTTCGTGCGCGTGCTCGAGCGGTTCACCGAGCGGCTGATCTCGCGGCAGCGGGAGATGTACGCCCGCGACGTTCCCTTCATCGAGAAGTGGCGGGCGGCGATGGGCTACATGGAGGACGACCTCGCCTCCGGCTACCCGAAGGTCTGGCTCGAGCTGCAGGCGCTGGGCTGGAACCGTCCCGACATCCGCGCGCGCGTGGCGCGGGTCAGCGGCGAATGGCGGGCCGTCCTGTCCGAGGCCTTTTCGACCGCCCTCGACGAGTACGGGCTCGACCGCGACGGCTGTCCCCTGGTTGCATGGGTGACGCTGGTCTACACCTGCACTGTGGGCATCGAGGCTGACCGGCTGTCCGGGGTAGACACGGGGCACCGGGAGTTGCTCGAGGCGATCGACCGCTGGCTCGAGTCGCTCGAGAAGGAGAAAGAACGATGAGCACGACCGTGCAAGCGCCCGCCCGCAGTGAGCAGTCTCGGGCCCGCTACCCAGACAGCGAGGGATACGTCGAGCGCTCCGGCGTGCGCATCTTCTACGAGGTCTACGGCGAGGGCGAGCGGACGATCCTTCTGCTGCCCACCTGGTCGATCATCCACTCGCGTCACTGGAAGGCGCAGATCGCCTATCTCTCGCGCCACTTCCGGGTGCTGACCTTCGACGGCCGGGGCAACGGCCGCTCCGACCGCCCGAGCGGCGGTCAGGCCTACACGGCGCGCGAGTTCGCCGAAGACGCGCTGGCCGTGATGGACGTGACGGACACCGAGAGCGCGGTGCTGGTGGCCCTCTCCCGCGGCACCCATTGGGCCACGCTGCTGGCCGCCGACCATTCCGATCGGGTCGACGGCGTGGTCTACATCGGCTCCGCCGTTCCCCATTCGGTGAAAACCATCGAACGCGACGCCCACGACTTCGAGAAGGAGCTGGACACCGACGAGGGCTGGGCGAAGTTCAACCGCCACTACTGGCTGCGCGACTACCGCGGCTTCCTCGAGTTCTTCTTCAACACGGTCTTCAGCGAACCTCACTCCACCAAGCAGATCGAGGACTGCGTGGGCTGGGGCCTCGACACCGATCCCGAGACGCTGATTGACACCAACCACGGGGCCGAGCAATTCGAGAACGATGCGTTTCGCGAGTACGCAGCGCGAGTGAGCTGTCCGGTGCTCGTGATCCACGGCGACTCGGACGAGGTCAGGCCCCACTCTCAGGCGGCCGCCTTCGCCGAGGAGATCGGCGGCGAGCTGGTGACTTTGGAGGGTTCGGGTCACTGCCCGCATGCGCGCGACCCGGTGAAGGTGAACCTCCTGCTGCGCGACTTCGCCGAGCCGCGCCGCCCGGCCGCCCGGACCTGGATCCGCGGGCGCAGCCGGCGCCGCCGCGCGCTCTACGTGTGTTCGCCGATCGGGCTCGGGCACGCGCAGCGCGACGTCGCCATAGCGAAGGAGCTGCGCAAGCGCGTGCCCGACCTGGAGATCGACTGGCTGGCCCAGGATCCGGTGACGCGGGTGCTCGACGGCCGAGGGTGAGCGCGTGCATCCGCTGAGCGCCGAGCTGGCCAACGAGTCGCGCCACTTCGAGTCCGAATCGGCCGAGCACGACCTGCACTGCTTCCAGGCCTGGCGCCGCATGGACGAGATCCTGCTCGCCAACTTCATGGTCTTCCACGACCTCGTCAGCGAGCAGAGCTACGACGTCTGGATCGGCGACGAGGCCTGGGAGCTCGACTTCTATCTGCACGAGAACCCGGAGCAGAAGAGCGCCGCCTACGTGTGGCTGACCGACTTCGTCGGCTGGCTGCCGATGGGCGACGGCGGCGACCACGAGCAACACCTGACCGCGGACTACAACGCCGAGATGATCGAACACATCGCACGCTATCCGCGTGTGCGCGACCAGGCGCTGTTCGTGGGCAACCGCGACGACGTCGTGGCCGACTCCTTCGGCGCCGACCTGCCGCAGATCGGCGACTGGACCGAGCAGCACTTCGACTTCGTTGGCTACGTCCAGGGCTTCGACCCGGCCGAGTTCCGTGATCGCGAGCGGCTGCGCGGCGAGCTCGGCTACCGCGACGACGAACGCGTGTGCATCGTCACCGTGGGCGGGTCGGGCGTGGGCGCCGATCTCTTGCAGCGCGTCACGGCGGCCTTCCCGGCGGCCAGGCAGCGCGTGCCGAACCTGCGCATGATCGCGGTCTGCGGCCCAAGGATCGATCCCGCCTCGCTCTCGCCCGCGGACGGGCTCGAGATCCGGCCCTACGTGCACAACCTCTACCGCCACCTCGCTGCCTGCGATCTGGCCGTCGTGCAGGGAGGACTGACGACCGCAATGGAGCTGACGGCCAACGGCCGACCGTTCATCTATTTCCCGCTCCGTCATCACTTCGAGCAGAACTTCCACGTCCACCACCGGCTCTGCCGTTACGGCTCCGGGCGGCGGATGGACTTCGAGGAATCCACCCCGGAGGTGATCGCCCAGGCCATCGCCGAGGAGATCGGCCGCGAGGTCCACTACCGGCCGGTGGAGACCGACGGCGCCGCTCGCGCGGCGGAGCGGATCGCTCAACTCCTCTAGGCGATCGCGGGGATACGATCGTCGGCGAGGTGAATGCCGTCGAGCTCGACCGGGGCCGCGACGCCCATGCGAGGCGGGAGTGGACGCTCGCCTACGAATCGCTGGCGCGCGCCGACCACGCCGCGCCGCTCGATGCCGAGTACCTGGAGCTGCTGGCGACGTCGGCCTACATGCTCGGTCGCGACGACGACTACGTCCGCCTCCTCGAGCGAGCCCATCGGGAGCATCTGGAAGCCGGTGAGGCCATGCGCGCGGCCCGCTGTGGATTCTGGCTGGGCATCGCCCTCATGCTGCGCGGCGAGGCCGGCGCCGGGAGCGGGTGGATGGGTCGCGCGCGGCGGCTGGTCGAGGCCGAGGAGGACGACTGCGTCGAGCGGGGCTATCTGCTGATGCCGCTCACCTTCCAGCACGAGGCCGCCGGCGACTACGAGGCGGCGGTCGCGGTGGCGGCGGAGGCCGCTGCCATCGCCGAGCGCTTCGGCGACAGGGATCTGTTCGCCCTCGCCGCGCAGGCGCAGGGCGGGTTCCTGGTGATGGCCGGCCAGGTCGACGGGGGTCTGCGCCTGATGGACGAGGCGATGGTGTCGGTGACGTCGGGAGAGCTGTCGCCGATCGTCAGCGGCTTGGTCTACTGCGGAGTGATCCTGGGTTGCCAGGCGGCCTTCGAGCCGGGCCGCGCGCGCGAGTGGACCGCCGCGCTGGCGCAGTGGTGCGAGCAGCAGCCGGACATGGTGGCCTTCACCGGCCGCTGCCTGACCCATCGGGCCGAGATCATGTGCCTGCACGGCGGCTGGCCCGAGGCGCTCGCGGAGGCGCGCCGGGCCGGAATCCGGTGCGAGCAGAGCCACAACCGGAACGCGGGCGGCGAGGCCGTCTACCTCGAGGGCGAGATACAGCGCCTGCGCGGAGCCCACGACGCCGCGGAGACGGCCTATCGCAGGGCCGGCCAGTGGGGGCGCGAGCCGCAGCCCGGTCTCGCGCTGCTGCGCCTGAGCCAAGGGAAGACGGATGCCGCGGCGGCGGCCATCCGGCGAGCTCTCGATGAAACCGCCGAGCCCCCTCTGCGCGCGCGGCTGCTGCCCGCCTGCGTGGAGATCCTGCTGGCCGCCGGCGAGGTGCCGAACGCGCGCGCGGCCTGTGAGGAGCTCGAGCGGATCGCCGAAGCACGCGAGAGTGAAATGCTCGGCGCGATGGCAGCGAGCGCGCGGGGAGCGGTCAGCCTGGCCGAGGGCGAGCCGCGGGCGGCCCTGCCGGTCCTACGGCGGGCCGCACAGCGGTGGCAGGCGCTACAGGCGCCCTACGAAGCCGCGCGGGCGCGGGCGCTCGTGGGGCAGGCCTGCCGCGCACTGGGAGATCACGACGCCGCCGCGTTCGAGCTCGAGGCGGCGCGCGGCGTCTTCGCCGGGCTGGGCGCGGCGCCGGACCTGGCGCGAGTGGAGTCGCTCATCGATGCCCCGAGCGGCGGCGACGCCCACGGTTTGACCGCCCGCGAGCTCGAGGTGCTGAGGCTGGTCGCCGTGGGCAGGAGCAACCGGGAGATCGCGGCCGAGCTCGTGCTGAGCGAGCACACGGTCGCCCGGCACCTGCAGAACATCTTCGCCAAGCTTCGCGTGTCCTCGCGCACCGCTGCGGGCGCCTACGCCTTCGAGCACGGGCTCACCTAGTCAGAAACAACCACGCGACTGCCGCGGAGTTGGTCATTTCGCGCGATGAAGGGTGCTGCCCGCGGCCTTACGGTCGCTGGTGCCATGACAACAACGCAAGCGATCACCAGCCCGCGTAAGCGACTGCTGGCCGGGCTCGATGTCGAGGAGCGACGCTTCGACGTGGCCGGCGTCGGGACGGTCGTCCTCCAGAGCGGGCAGGGCGCCTCGCTGGTGCTGCTTCATGGCGGGATCGAATGCGGCGGCGCCGTCTGGGCGCCAGTCCTGTCAGCCCTTGCCGAGGACCATCGCGTCATCGTGCCCGACCTGCCCGGCCTCGGCGAGTCCGAGCCCGCCGAGCGCCTGGACGCCGCGGCATTCGAGGAGTGGCTTCAGGCGCTGCTGGCAGTGATGTGCGACGAGCCGCCCGTGCTGGTGGCCCACTCTCTGATCGGCGGCTTGGCCGTCCGTTTTGCCGCTCGCAAAGGCCGGCTGTTGCGCAGGCTCGTGATCTACGCATCGCCCGGGGTCGGCGCCTACCGACTGCCGCTAGGCCTGCGGATCGCGGCGATGCGCTTCGGCCTGCGCCCGACCGAGGCCAACGCCGAGCGGTTCGAGCGCTTCGCGTTCTTCGATCTCGATCTGGCCCGCCGCCGCGATCCGGGGTGGTTCACGGCTTTCAGCGAGTACTCGCGACTCCGCGCGGCTGTTCCCCACGTGAAGCGCGCGATGGCGCAGCTGCTGAAGGCCGGCACCAAGCAGGTCCCGGATTCCGAGCTGCGGCGCTTGGAAGCTCCGGCGACCCTGCTGTGGGGCCGGCACGACCGCTTCGTCCCGCTCGCCCTCGGCGAGGCGGCCGCCGCCCGGCTCGGCTGGCCGCTGCATGTGATCGACCGGGCGGGCCACGTTCCGCACATCGAGCAGTGCGAGGCCTGGCTGGATGCACTGCAGACCAAACGAAGGAGCACACAATGACCACCCAAGAAGTGACACAGACACGTACCTCGTGGGACGAGATCGCACCGGGCTACGACGAGTTCGTGACGCCCTCGCACATGTGGCTGGCCAACGAGGGCCTGCGCCGCGCCGGGCTGCGCCCGGGGATGCGCTTTCTCGATGTGGCCGCCGGCAGCGGCGCCCTGAGCATCCCCGCGGCACGCCTCGGCGCGCAGGTGCTCGCCACCGACCTGTCGCCCGCGATGCTCGAGCGCCTCGAGCAGCGTGCGCGAGACGAGGGCCTCAGCGTCGAGACCCGGGTCATGGACGGCCACGCCCTCGATCTCGACGACGACGGCTTCGACGCGGCCGGCTCGCAGTTCGGCGTGATGCTGTTTCCCGACATGCCGAAGGGGATCAGCGAGATGGCCCGCGTGGTCAGGCCCGGCGGCCGGGTGCTGCTCAACGTGTACGGCGACCCACGCGAGATCGAGTTCTTCGGCTTCTTCGTGACCGCCATCCAGTCCGTGGTTCCCGGGTTCGAGGGTCCCCCCGCCGATCCCGCTCCCCTGCCCTTCCAGCTCCAGGATCCCCAGCGAGCTGCGTCACGAACTCACGACCGCCGGGCTGCGGCGACGTTCGAGTGGAAACGATCACCGAGACGCTCGAGTTCCACTCCGGAGAGCACCTGTGGCACTGGCTCGTGAACAGCAACCCCATCGCCGGAGCGATCCTCGCGGAGCTGGACCTGACCGGCGAGCAGAAAGCCGCGGTCCGGGAGACGCTCGAGCGCATGGTCCTCGAGCGCTCCGGCGCGAACGGGCCGGCGCTGCTCACCAACCCGATCAACATCGGGATCGCCGTGAAGTGACGCACGAGGCCGGTCTGCAGTAACATACAGACATGCATGTATCTATAGGACGGGTCAGCCGCCCGGGCGACCCAGGCCGAGCGGAGCGAGCGCACCCGCGCCGCCCTGCTCGAGTCCGCCGCCCGGGGGCTCTCCCGCAACGGATACGGCAACCTGGTCCTGGAACGGGTGGCGAGCGAGGCCGGCTACACCCGCGGCGCGCTCTACCACCAGTTCAAGGACAAGGAGGACCTCGCCCTGGCGGTGATCGACTGGGTGGATGAGACGTGGAGGCAGGAGGTCGGCCGGCTCGTGGAGCAGGAGGCCGACCCGGTCGAAGCGCTGATGACCCTCGCTCGCGGTCACGCGGTCTTCTGCCGGCGCGACGTAGCCCGGGTGGCGATGGCCCTCCGGCTCGAGTTCAGCGGTCAGGAGCATCCCGTGGGGCGTCACCTCCAGCGGGTGTCGGAGAGCCTCGTGGAGCTCTGCACTCGTCTCGTCCGCGCGGGGCGCCGAGCGGGGACCATCCCCGCCGGCCCCCCGGCCCGAGCCGTCGCGCTCGCCTTCGTCGGTGCCGTGGAGGGCACGGTCATACAGGTAGCCGGACAGGCGCCGCACGACGAGGTCCTCACGGCGCGCGCGGCCGCCGGCGTGCTCGGGCTGGCGCCGTGAGCCCGCGAATCTCCTACAGAGAAAGAAAGGTCGACATCCCATGACTCCCTTCCGCACGGCAATAGAGGCGCGCGACATCGAGGGGGTGCTCGAGCTGGTCTCGCCGGATGTCGTCTTCAGCAGCCCGGTGGTGTTCAAGCCCTACCACGGGCGTGAGGCGCTCGGCGTGATCCTCCGCGCCGTGTCACGCGTGTTCGAGGACTTCCGCTACGAACGCGAGATCGGCGCCCACGGGTCCAGCGACCACGCCCTGGTCTTCAGGGCGCGCGTAGGAGACCGCGAGCTCGAGGGGTGCGACTTCCTCCACACCGGCGCGGACGGGCTGATCGACGAGTTCACCGTGATGGTCCGCCCGCTGTCGGCGGCGCTCGCGCTCGCCGAGGCGATGCGCGCCGAGGTGCCCGCATGAGGCTGCCGGACAGCGCGCACACCGCTCAGCCCTGGCGAATCCACGAGCTGACCCGGGACTTCCGCCTCGAGGATGTGTGGGAGCTGCCGGCGACGGGGGGGCCGGACGACTTTCCCCGGCTCGTGGAGGGGTTCGCCTCGACCGATCCGGCGCAGGGGGCCCCGGGCCCCGTTCGCGCGCTCTGGTTTATCCGATGGAAGCTCGGGGAGCTGCTCGGCTTGGACGACGCGGACACCGGCCTCGGGTCGCGGGTGCCGACCCTGCGCGACCGGTTGCCCGCGGACCTGCGCGAAGCGCCGCGCGGCCCCGAGTTCGCCTCGCTCCCCTTCGAGTCGCTCTATCTGCTCGAGGACGAGTGGGCGTCGGAGATCGCCAACCGGACGATGCACGGCGTGATGCACATCGGACGCGTGGCGGACGGCACCGGTGGCTTCCGCGCCCGGATGGCCGTGTTGGTCAAGCCCAACGGACTGCTCGGGACCGCGTACATGGCCGCGATCAGCCCCTTCCGGCGCCTCATCGTGTACCCGGCCATGATGCGCCGGATCGAGCGCGAGGCCCATGCGCGCCCTTGAGCGCTCGCTCCCTCTAGTCCTGGAGCGGAGGTAGCTCCGTATCGCCGGGGACCCGCACCCCGTCCAGCCAGATCGCGAGCACCCGCTCCCACCGCCAGAGGGGCTTCTCGGCAGCGGCCTCCGCCACCGAGCCGATCGAGCAGACGATCGCCGGGATGTCGTCAACCGCGAGATCCTCGCGCAGAGCGCCGGCTGCCTTGGCGAGGTCGAGCAGAAGCTCGAGCTGCGTCACCAGGCCCGAAGCCACCGCCGCGGCGTGCATGCGCTCGGATCGGCTGGCCATCGCCTGGCACAGCGCGCGGTCGGCGGCCTGCTCGGCGGCCGCCGCCTCGATGTAGTTGCGGAAGGCCTCCCAGGGCTCCCCCTCGGAGGCCACGCGAACCGCCTCCGTCGCGCGCTCGGCGAGGCTCTCGAAACGCCGGGTGATGAGTACGTCGAGCAGATCCTCCTTGGCGGGGAAGTGCCGGTACACGGTGCCCACGCCGACCTTCGCTCGGCGCGCGATCTCGTCCATCTGCGCGTCCATGCCCTTTTCGGCAAAGAGCGCCCGAGCGGCGGAGACGATCGCGTCGCGGTTGCGTCGCGCGTCCGCTCGCATCATCCCTCTGGCCACGAGGCCGGGCTGACTGGTGTCGGTGGTCGTCACCTCTTGGCCTCAAACGGAATTCGGATTCCGTATAGTGTCCAACCTGAACCGGAACTCCGGTTCCCACTATAGGGCTAACGAGGCGAAAAGGACAGAGATACTGCCATGACCGAAGACCGCGATTACCTGGAGCGACGCTGGTGGGCGCTGGCTCTTCTGTGCATGACGCAGTTCATGGTCGTGCTCGACGCATCGATCGTGAACATAGCCCTGCCGTCGATCGGTGAGGACGTCGGAATCTCGCAGGAGAACCTCTCGTGGGTCGTCAACGCCTACGTGCTCACCTTCGGCGGCTTCCTGCTGCTGGGCGGGCGCATGGCGGACCTGCTCGGCCGGCGGCGCATCTTCATGGCGGGGCTCGTCGTGGTCGCGGTGGCCTCGCTGTTCGCGGGCTTCGCCTCCAGCGAGGGCGTCCTGATCGCGGCGAGGGCCGCGCAGGGGCTGGGCGCCGCGATCATCGCGCCGAGCGCTCTCTCGATCGTGACCACGATCTTCCGCGACGGCTCCGAGCGCAACAAGGCGCTGGGCGCGTGGGGAGCGGTGGCCGGCTCAGGCGGAGCCGCCGGTGTGTTGCTGGGCGGCGTGCTCACCGACGGCCTCGGCTGGGAATGGGTGATGTGGGTGAACGTGCCGGTTGCCCTGTTCGTGCTGGCCCTCACTCCGCGGCTGATTCCGGAGAGCCGCTCCGAGTCCCAGACCCGCCACTTCGACGCCGCGGGCGCGTTTACCGTCACGGCCGGGCTCTCCCTGCTGGTCTACTCGATCGTCGATGCCGAGAGCGCCGGCTGGGGGTCAACGCAGACCATCGGCCTGCTCGCGGCTTCCGTCGCTCTGCTCGCCACCTTCACCGCGATTGAGCTGCGCTCAGACGCGCCACTCGTGCCGTTCAGCATCTTCCGCAAGCGCACCCTGACCGGCGCCAACGTGGTGGGGCTGATGGTCGGAGGCTCGCTCTTCGCGATGTTCTTCTTCGTCACGCTCTACATGCAGCAGGTGCTCGGCTACAGCCCGATCAAGGCCGGGCTGTCCTACCTGCCGCTGTCGCTGGCGATCATCGCCTCCGCCGGCGTGGCCTCGCAGCTGGTGACCAAGGTCGGCTTCAAGCCGGTGCTCGCGGCGGGGCTTGCGCTGGTCGCGGCGGGCCTGCTCTGGTTCAGCCAGATCTCAGTGGGCGGCAGCTTCACCACCGACATCCTCGGGCCGTCGCTGCTGGCCGCGGTCGGGCTGGGCTTCGCCTTCGTCACGACCACGATCGCGGCGGTCTCGGGCATCGAGGACCGCGAGCAGGGGCTGGCGAGCGGCTTGATCAATACCGCCCAGCAGATCGGCGGTGCCCTGGGGCTCGCGGTTCTGGCGACCCTCGCCACGTCCCGCACGGACGCAGCCCTCGCCGAGGCGGGCGGCGACCCCGCAGCGGTGCCGGGCGCGCTGGTCGAGGGCTTTCAGTCCGCGTTCCTCGGCGGGGCGGCGATCGCCCTGGTCGGGCTGGTGCTGACCTTCGTGCTCATTCGGGGCAGCGACAGCCGCGCCCACGTGGCTCTCGCCGAAGAGGGCAAGGCACCGGTCGCCGCCTAGAGCAGAAATTCGGCCAGAAGCCGTACCGCTCCAGACGGCACGTCGAGCCAGACCCGCTGACCCACGCGCAGGCCGAGGCGCGCCACAGCGTCGGCGGGCTGCTCGCTCCTGAGGGCTCCCACCACGACGAGGGTGCGGATGCCCTCGGGGACGATTCCCGTGATCTCGCCCTCGCTCCCCCACCCCCCGGCCACCCCGCCGGGGGTGATGCCGACGAGCCAGGGAAGCACGGCGAGCTGCACCGGCCCCTCCGCGCGTTGCTCCACGCGAAGCACCTGTCCGCCGGCGAGCGCGACGGTCGAGCCCCCCTCGGGATCCGGCGAGGCCACGCCCGCCACCACGGTCGCGCCGGTCAAGGCCGCCACCAGCGCGTCGGCCGGGCGGGCCACGAGCTCCTGCGCGGTTCCCACCTGGAGAAGGCGCCCCTCGGAGATCACCGCGATGCGCTGTGACAGCGCCGCGGCCTCGCGGAAGTCGTGCGTCACGAGGACAGTGGGCAGCCCCGCGGCGACCAGGGTGTCGCGCAGCTCCTGGCGCAGCAGCGACCGGGTGTGGGGGTCGAGCGCCGAGAGCGGCTCGTCGAGCAGCAGCACGTCAGGCTCGCTGGAGAGGGCGCGGGCCAGCGCCACGCGCTGGCGCTCGCCCCCGGAGATCTTGCCCGGCCGCTCGCCAGCCAGGTGGTCGATGCGCAGCCGCCGCAGCATCTCGTCGGCCTGCCCCGCGCCTCCGAAGCCCACGTTGTCACGCACGCTCATGTGGGGAAACAGCGCGTAGTCCTGGAAGACCATGCCCACGGAGCGCTCCTCCGGAGCGAGGTCGATGCCCCGAGCTCCGTCGAACCACCGCCGCTCACCCACCTGGATCCGGCCCGCATCGGGCCGGTGCAGTCCGGCGATGCAGCGCAGCACCGTGGTCTTGCCGCTGCCCGACGGGCCGACGAGCGCCAGCGTCTCCCCCTCCACGGCGAGCGACAGGTCTAGGTCGAAGGACCGAAGCCGAGTCTTGATTTCGCTGTGGAGTCCTGCCATCCGGCGACGAGCTTGTAGGCGACGAGGATCGCTGCGCTGGTCAGCACCAGCAGGATGCCGATCGCCAGCGCGACGTCGAAATCCGCCTCGAGCTGCTCGTAGACGGCCAGGGTAAGGGTCTGGGTCTGCCCGAGCACGTTCCCCGCGAACACGATCGTCGCGCCGAACTCGCCGATCCCGCGCGCGAAGGCCAGCACCCAGCCGGCCACGAGCGCGCTGCGGGCCAGCGGCAGCGCCACCCGCCGGAAGGTCCGCCACGGGCCGGCGCCGAGAGTCCGCGCCGCGTCGGTGAGCGACTGGTCGACTCCCTCGAAGGCGGTGATCGCCTGGCGAACGTAGAAGGGCGAGGCCACGAACGTCACGGCGAGCACCACGGCCCACTCGGAGAACGGGAGCACGATCCCCGCGGACGCCAGCTCGCCCCCCAGCAGGCCTCCGGCCCCGAAGGCGGCGAGCAGGCTGATGCCCGCCACGGCCGGGGGCAGCACGAGGGGCAGCTCGACCAGCGTCACCATCAGGGCTCGTCCTCGGAAGCGACGAGTGGCCAGCAGGTAGGCCGCCGGCGTGCCGACTCCTACGATCAGGAGGTTGGCGACCAGGTTCGTGCGAGCGGTCACCTCGAGCGCCTCCCGCACGACGGGGCTGGTCAGCAGATCGGGAAGCTCCTCGAGGGGGACCTCGCTGAACAGGGCGACCAGCGGTATCGCCAGGAAGCCCAGCGACAACCCCAGGCACAGCGAGAAGAGCGCGGTGAAGGCGACCCGCTCGACGGGCCGCCTTCGGCCGCTAGCTCCTCTTGCGGGGCGGGAGCCCAAAGCCGAACCGCTTGAGTACGCGGCGCCCAGCGGTGCTGACCACGCGGTCGATGAACGCATCGGCGGCGGTGCGGTCCACCCCGTCCCGCCTGACGATGCAGATCTGGTAGCGCACCGGCGGCTGGGCGTACTTCGGCAGCCTGATCGTCCTGACACGGTCGCTCACCACACGGCCGTCCGTGACGTACGCGAAACCGGCATCCGCCGAGCCCAGGGCAACCTTGGAGGTGATGCTCGACACGTTCGGCTCGGTCGACACGGTGTTGCGCGTCAGCACACGGCTGAGCCCCAGCCGGCGCAGGAGCTTGCGCGTGTAGGAGCCGATCGGAACGCCGGCCGACCCGATCGCCAGTCGCTTGGCCGGACCGCGCCCCAGGTCGTAGACCGAGTCGATGTTCGCCGGGTTGCTGCTCGGGACCAGCAGCACGACCACGTTCGTGGCGAAGGTCACCGGCCGCTCGCAGCGGTTGGCGGCGAAGAGCGCCTGCGCCTCCTCGGGAGCCGCCGAGGCGAACACGTCGGCCGGCGCGCCGCGCTCGATCTGCAGCTGCAGTTGGTTGGAACCGGCGAAGCTGTAGGTCTGGTTGGCGTCGAGCGCCGGGAACGCCTCGCGCAGCGAAGCGGCGGCGAAGACATTCGCGGCGTGGGCGCCGGCGGGCACCGCCAGGACGGCCGCGACGGCTACCGCGAACAGGAGTATGCGGAGGCGTTTCACGGTCTGGGTCTCCTCGGGGTGGTCACTCGTCAGGGATGTCGGGCGCGGTGGGGACGCGCAGGAAGCCGTCGATCGTCGCTCCGGCGCGTTCGGAGCTGACCCCGGCCGGCAGCGGCGTGATCGCCGAACCGCCCCGCAGCACGGCGATCGTCGAGAGGTGCTGCGCGTCCCGGCCCAGCAGCCTGGCCAGCACCAGGCGCGTGCCCGGGTCAAGCGCGTCCTGGGCGCCGGCGGTGTAGATCCCCACGCTCAAACGCTCGAGGCGCCGCGCCAGCGCGAGCACCGCCGCCTTGGAGCGGAGCGACTTCGCGGGGATTGCGACCTCGAACTCACCCGACCCCGGAGCATCGGCTCCCAGCGCCCGGGTCAGCTGGCGCTCCTGGCGGTAGTCGGCCTGGCGAACGGTCCGCAGAGTGCGCCTCTGCGCGCGGGTCCAGCCCTCCTGCGCCAGCGCGTCGGAGTAGAGCTGGAGCGTGATCCGCTCGCTCATCACGCCGAGGAACAGGAAGTTGTAGTCGTCCTCGAACGGCGCCGGAGCGGGCGGCGCCTGAGCCGTGGCCGACGACGAGAAGCCCAGGACCCCGGCCAGCACTAGAATCGCCAACCAGCGTCCGGATCGTTCCCCAACAGCGCCCACGCATCAAATCCTTTTGGCCAGTAGTCAGCGGGTGACTACTTTGTCGTATATGTTGCGCGCCTGTCAAGTCGATCGAGCCCTCACCGCCGTCGCCCTGCTCACTGTGAGCTCGTCGCTGTGCCTGGCGGCCTGCTCGTCGGAGACCGAGGCGCCGGCCGCGCCGAAGAAGCTCGTCGCCGACCCCCCGCTGGCCACGGAGCGGCCGGCTGAAGGGGAGCTCGTCTTTCGCGGCGCCTTCGCGCCCCGCTCGCACAAGCCGGCCGACCTGCGCGGTCGCTACCTCGTCCGCTTTCAGCAGTGGGCCCCCGAGGCTCCCGGGCGAGACTTCGAAAACGAGACGGCCTTCGTGGCCTCGCTCATCGGCACATCCGGGTCCGACAAGGGCAAGCGCGTCCGGCTGTTCCGAACCGCGGCAGCGCGGGGCGAGCGCCGGCTCGAGCTCTCCGGCCGCTATCTCCTCGACGTCGCGTTCGGCGACTTTCCCTATGTGGTCCGGTTCACTCCGCGGCCGTAGGCGCGCGGCGGCCGTGGCGGTCGCGGCCACACTCGGCCTGAGCCTGCTGCCGGCCACCGCTCAGGCGGCCTCCGGCGTGACCGTCCGCCTGCCGGGCGGCGCCGGCGAGCGATTCGTCGCGGCCGAGGACATAGCCGCAGCCGCCGACGTGCCGGTGACCGAGTATGTGCTGCGGTCGTCGAGCGGGCAGGAGGAGTCCGTCTTCCAGACGGGCACGCGTCTCGCCAGCGTCCTCGCTCTGGCCGGGCTCGACCCCGCCGCGGTCTCGTTTGTCGAGCTGAGCCGGCCCGACGGCAGCTTCCTGGCTCTTACGCGCGACGCGATCGATCCCGCCTCGGGGCTGGCTCCGCTCGTCTGGGTCGATACGGGCGTGATCGGATTCATACGTCCCAGCGCAGGGCCCGGCGACGCCAACGATCGCGACTCGTTCAGCCTCTCCGGGGGAAAGCCGCTGAGCGTGGTGGCCCGGACCGGGGCCCAGCTCACGGTGTCCGCCGAGGGAACCCGGCGGCGGCTCAGCGCCGGGGGCGCGGTGGTCTTCTCCGGCGAGGCGACCGGGGCGCCCCCGGGCGAGCAGCTCACCTACGAGTGGCGTTTTGGCGACGGCACGACCGCCGTCGGCACGAGGGTGCGCCACGTGTTCGACGAGGCCGGGCGCTTCGACGTGGTCCTGCGCGTGACCGGCGACGGAGACTCGGGCGGGACCTCGGATCCGGTGTCCGTCCAGGTGGGCGAGCCCAGCGAGCGGAAACAGGGCGAGGGCAGCGGCGAGTCGACCGAGCAGGGCGCTCCGCAGAGCGGGCCGCAGACGAGCGAGGGCGGCGCGGCGCCCGCCCCGCCCACGGCGGCAGCACCGGCGCCGGTCGCGCCGCTGCCGACGCCGATTGCTCCCCTTGCTCCATCCACTCCCACTCCCTCTAGCCCCCCGACCCCGCCCGCGCAGCCCGACCCGGGCGCCGGCGACAGCGCAGAGGCCATCGGAACGGTCAGCGGCCTGCGCATCGCTCCCGGCGGCCAGGCCCGGCGAGCTCAGCTCAGCGGCGGCGCCCTGCCCGCCGCGAGCGCCGGCGGCGAGGCTCCCGAGCGCAGTGCCGCCACCGTGCCGACCGGCCTGATCGCGGCCGTGGTGCTCCTGGCATTGGGCGTGTGGCGCGAGGGACGGAGGGCGTAGCGTGGAGGACGCGGCGATTGCCATCGCCGAGGCGCTCCGCTACCCGGTGCTCGCTCTGGGTCTGGCCGCACTCGCGGTGGCGATCTTTCAGGTCGGCGAGCTGTCGGTGGAGCTCTGGCGCCGGCGCCGGAGGCGCGGGTCTCCGACCCTCTTCGTCAGGAGCGCCGAAGCACAGGCCCTCCTGGCCAAGGGCCAGCGCGAGCAAGCCAAGCGGGTGCTCGCCGACTCGTCTCCGAGCGGGTCGATGACGACGGTGCTCGACTTCATGGTCGCCGAGCACGGCCAACCCGGAGCCGACGACCGCATCGCCAAGTCGCTCGCCGATTTCGACCTGCAGGCGCTACGCCGGCTCGAGCGCAGCCGCATCCTGGTCCGCGCCGGGCCGGGCCTCGGGCTGATGGGAACGCTGATTCCGCTGTCGCCTGCGCTCAGCGCTCTCGGACGCGGCGATCTCGAGCAGCTCTCTGACGCGCTCCAGGTGGCCTTTGGGATAACGGTGATCGGCATCCTCATCGGCCTGCTGGCCTTCGGCGTGTCCCTGGTCCGCGAGCGGCTGTACGCCCAGGACCATTCGGATCTCGAGTACGCGGCGGCCGCGCTCAACCCGGAGGCAGCATCGTGAGCCGGCGAGTGTCCAGCCGCGTGCCCAGCCGCGTCCGGCTCCACGGTGACCGCGCGGGTGACCCGCTGGACGGCCTCGTGAACCTCTTCGACCTGGGCATCGTCCTGGCGATCGCCTTTCTGCTGGTCGCCGTCACCGGTCTGGAGATCTCGCAGCGAACCGCCCAGGAGGGCAGCGACCTGATCAAGCTGCGCCCCCGCGAGCAGGCCCGGCCCCTGAACGACCCCGGCGAGCGCGTGGCCGGCCGAGGTGAGCGGGTGGGCACCGTCTACCGCCTGCGCAACGGCGAGTTGATCTACGTGACGGGGCCGAGAGACTGACGCCCTGCGCGTAGCTGAAGCCGACACCGACGCCCTCACCCTCAGCGAGTGGGCGGTTCTCGGAATAGTCACCGAGGGATCGACACACGGATTTGCCGCCGCGAAGCTACTCGCGCCCGGCGCCGAACTCGGGCAGGTCTGGACGGTCCGGCGCTCGCTCGTCTACCGCTCGCTCGAGCGACTGAAGGCCCTGGGCTTGGTGAAGGAGATCGGCGCCGAGAGCGGGCAGAGTGGGCCGGCCCGCACCCGGGTCGGCTGTACGGAGGGCGGTGCGCAGGCATTCTCGGAGTGGCTGGCGACACCGGTCGAGCACGTGAGGGACCTCCGGAATGTGTTGATCCTCAAGCTGGCCTTCCTGGCCCGCAGGGGCGACAGCCCACTGTCGCTGCTCGAGTCCCAGGCGCGCGAGCTCCAGCCGATCGTGGAGGGCCTCGCCCGCGCTCAGAGCGCCGCCACCGGGCTCGAGAGGCTGGTGCTCGACTGGCGGGTGGAGAACGCGAACGCCGCGAAGCGCTTCGTCCAGCGCCTGCTCGACGCCCCGGCCGGTTGACCGCGCGCTCCTGTAGTTAGGGTTCCCTAACCCCTAGCTCTCAAGTCTGATATCACTCGCGTCAGCAGGTTATTAGGGCACCCTAATTCGGGAGCGGCGCGCAGTGGAGAATGGACATCCAGGGCCGGGTTCGGTGGACAGCTTCGAGCGGTTGGCGGCGGCGGGAAACCCGCCGCGGGGTGAACTGCTGTCGGTGCTCGGCGCGGCGATCGAGGGACGGCCGGTGTCCGACACCGTCGACTTCGCCCTCGACGAGCTTGGCCGGCGCTTGTTCGATGCGTCGGCCGCGCCCGCCCACGAGGCCGCGGCTCGGCTCGGCGCCCTGTTGTCCGAGGACCCCTGCTTTGCGGTCGATCACCGCGAGCCCCGGACTTTGATGCTCGACGAGGTGCTGGCGCGCCGAGTCGGACATCCGCTGATGCTCGCCGTGGTGATGGCCGAGGCGGGCCGGCGGGCCGGGATGCGCACCGGCGTGTTCTCCTCCCCTCACGCCTGGTACGCCGGCGTGAGTGACGCGGACGGCCTGTGGATCGTCGAGACCCGCGACGACCGCGACCTCCCTCACCCCGAGCAGTTGCGCCGCCACTGCGCGCACGAGCTGGCGTGGGCCGCGCTGCTCGGACTGGAGCGCAGCCACGGTTCGCGCGGAGACCAGCGACGCGCGGCCCGCGCGCGCCGGCTGCGCGAGATGCTCCCCACCCAGCAGGCCGAGGCCGCCGCGGGCGACCCGCTCGAGCTGCTGTGGGCCGACGGCGCCTGAGCGCACGCCCGGCCCGTCGTCGAGGTGAGCACCGCGAACCCCTAGGCGGCCTCGCACAGGTCGGCCAGCTCGCCGATGGCCCGCCCGAGTTCGCCGCGCGCCTCCCGCCCGCCCGCGGCGAGCTGAGCACCCATGCGGGATTCGGGAAGCAGGTGAACGCCGCGAGCCGCCCATCGAGCGCGCCGGTTCTCTCCCGCCGGCTCCGCCTCCTCCTCGCCGGCGCCGGCCGGATCGGCGCGGTTGAGCACCACCAGCGGCGCGTGGCCGAGGCGGGCCAGGCAATTCGACCCCACCCCGGCCAGGGCGGGCTCGACCGCGGGCGTGGCCACGAGCAGCACGCGGTCGGCGACGGCGGCAGCGCTGCCGCCGAGGGCAGCCGAGCCGGCGTCGATCACGAGCGGGGCCAGCTCGCGGGTGGCGTCGCCAACCGCCGCCGCCTCCCCGCCGGCGATGAGGCAGAGCCGGCCGACCGCCCGCGCGTCGGTACCGGCGAGCCCCGAAAGGCACTTCGCCAGCCGGCCGGCCGCCGGGGTGGCAAGTGGTATTCCCGCTGCGCGGGCGTCGCAGTGAACAGCCGCCGCGCCGGTGCTGTCGCGCCGGGCCAGCTCAGCGGCGAGCGCCCGTGCCACGACCGTGACTCCACATCCCCTGGCCAGCCCGAAGACGGTGATCACCGGCCGGGGCCGCCCGGGGGCCAACTCGACCGACCGCGGCGCCGGCGTGGCCGGCTCGACCAGCCAGGCACCGGCGGCCCCGACCGCCCCGGCCAGCAGGCCCGACGCGCGACCGCCGCGGCCACCGGTCAGCAGTTGAAGATCCGGCCGGGCGGGCTCGGACTCGGACTCGGACTCGGCCTGCCATAGGGGTGACGCCGAACCGCTCATGGTGCTTCCACCGCCGCCTGCGCGTCGACCTCGAGCTTCTCCGCGACCGAGCGCAGCGGCGAGGGGGGCCTCAGGTGGACCTCCACCCGGCCGCCCGAGACCGCGATTCGCGCCCGCGCCTGCGACCAGCCGGGAAGGGCCTCCTTGGCACCCGCGCGCGCGTCGGCCCCGGCGGCCAGGGCGAGGGCCCCGGCCTCGGCCGCCGCTCCGGCCAGCACGGAGGCGTAGCCCACGGCCAGCAACTGCAAGATGACCAGACCGACGAGCACCATCGCCGGCAACAAGCCGACGAGCTCGACGGCGGCCTGTCCGGACTGGCCCGAGCCGCGGCGCGCCCGCGCGCGGGTCACTTCTCCCTCCCCATCGACGACGTGGCCGCCACCCGTACCGGTGCGCGCCAGCGCCGCAACAGCAGCGGCACGCGCACCGAGACCCTGACTCCACCCTCCCGCAGGCGCCCCACCTCGAGATCTCTCTCCATCGAGCCCGGAAGGCTGCGGCGCGCCGCGGTGGATATGTCGCGACCCACGGTGTCCGCCCGCGCCGCCGCGCGCGCGGCCTGTGCAGTGAGCCACGCGGTGTGGCCGGCCAGTGCGAGCTGCCACACGACGGCGCCGATCAACAACACGAACGGCAGCACCGCCACGAGCTCGACCGACGCCTGCCCACGTTGGGATCGACTGTCGGCGGCGGCGGCGAAAGACATCGTCGGCGCAGCCTGTCGCGGCGCACGTTGCGCGACAACGCGAGCGGGTTACAAGCGAGCTACGACCAGGTCACAAAGCGCGGGCCGGCCGCGCCCCGCATTCACCCGTAACTGCGGTAACGCGTCCAGGTCCAGTAGAGCCCGTACGAGCAGAGGGCGAGCAGCGCGAACCAGAGAAGCACGCCGAGGCCGCCGGCGTCGAAGAGGCGGTCGGTCCCCACGAAGGTGATGACCGCGAGCCCGATCGAGCCGTAGAGGGCAAGCCGCATGTTCGGCTCGAGCGACTCGATCTCGATGTTGTACTGGCGGAACAGCCGGTAGCCGAGGAAGGCGATCGCCGCGAGAAAGGCGATCGAGAGCAGCGTGAGGATCACGTCCAGCGCGTTGCCCCCGCCGGGCAGCAGGACCACCACCAACGCGACCAGCATCACGACGCCGAACTTCCAGGCGAACTGCATGGTCGCGAAGGCTATAGATGCTTGGCCGAGCTACTCGATTGCGCCCGAGCTCACGAGCACCAGCACGAGGATGCCGAGCGCCACGCGGTAGACCACGAACACCACGGTGGTGTGGGTGACCAGGAAGCGGAGCAGGAAGGCGATGGCCGCGTATCCGGCGACGAAGGCCAGGAACGTGGCGATGATCAGCGCGCCCGTCCCCACGTTCTCGCCCTCCTCCCCACTCGCGATCGAGCCCAGCTCGAGCAGGCCGCTCAGCACCACGGCGGGTATCGAGAGCAGGAAGGAGAAGCGCGCCGCGGACTCACGGTCCAGGCCCAGGAACAGCCCCGCGGTGATCGTCGCGCCCGAGCGCGAGACGCCGGGAACCAGCGCCAAAGCCTGTGCGAAGCCCAGCGCCACGCCGTCGCGCGCCGTGATCTGCTCGACAGAGCGGTCGCGCTTGCCCACCTTCTCGGCCAGCAGTAGAACCAGGCCGAGGACGATCAGGGTGGTCCCGATCAGGTACAGGTCGCGGGCGCCGGTCTCGATCTGGTCCTTGAAGGCCAGCCCGAAGATCCCGATGGGAATCGTGCCCAGCAGGATGTACCAGCCCAGGCGGGCGTCGAGCTCGCGCCGGGCGGCGGGGTCGCGCAGGGAACGCGTCCAGGCCTTGGCGATCCGCCACAGGTCCGCCCGGAAATAGAGAAGGACGGCCGCCATCGTGCCCAGCTGGGTGACCGCGGTAAAGGCCGCGCCGGGATCCTCCCAGCCGGCGAACGCGGGAATGATGCGCAGGTGCGCGGTGCTCGAGATCGGCAGGAACTCGGTGATCCCCTGCACGATGCCGAGGACGATTGCCTCGAAAACCGACACGGCCGAGCCAGACTAGTGACGGTCGGCGCATCTCACCGAACGGGTATCGTTGAGGACGTGCGGTCCCTCGCGCCCCTGGTCATCCTCACGACGTTCCTGCTCACCGCGGCGCCGGCCTTCGCCGGCGACAACGGGGAGGGCCTCGTGGGAGAGACCGACGACAAGATCATCACCTTCTTCTCGCTCGGCGTGATCCTGTTCTTCCTGCTGGTCATCATCACCGGCTCGTTCATCCAGGGCCGCCTGGAGAAGCGCAAGAACGCACGCAAGGCGACCGAGCTGCGCAAGCGCGTCGGCTGGTAGCGCCGCGGCGGCCCACAAAGGCCGCGACCCCGCCTGAGCGGGGCCGCGGGCGCGAGGAGGGATCTGCACGGCTCACTCTGGCGTGGCGGGCCAGGCACGGTGTGAACAGTCTGAGAAGCTTCGCCGCCGATGTCCGACCCCGTGACCTATGAGCGCCGTGGCGCCGCAGCCGTGCTCACAATCGACCGCCCCGAGCGCCGCAACGCAATCGACGGGCCCACGGCAGAGCTGCTCACCGAGGGCTACCGCTCCTTCGTCGCTGACGACGACGCGCGTGTGCTCGTTCTCGCCGGCGCCGGCGAGCTTGCGTTCTGCGCCGGAGCCGACCTCAAGGCCATCGAGAGCTTCGGGCCGCGCCTCGAGCTCGAGGATGGGCCGCTCGGCTTCTCGCGGCTGATCTCGCCCAAGCCGACGATCGCCGCCATCTCGGGCTGGTGTCTCGCCGGCGGGCTGGAGCTCGCGCTGTGGTGCGACCTGCGCGTCGCCACCGAGGACGCCAAGCTGGGCTTCACCGAGCGACGCTTCGGGGTGCCGCTGATCGACGGGGGCACACAGCGCCTGCCTCGGATCATCGGGCTGGGCCGGGCGCTCGACATGATCCTGACTGGCCGGATCGTGGAGGCCGCGGAGGCGCGCGACATCGGACTCCTGACCGAGACAGTCGCCCCCGGCCAGCACCTCGCCCGCGCACTCGAGTACGCCGAGGCGCTCGCCGCGTTTCCCCAGGACACCATGCTGGCCGACCGCTCGGCGGCACTCGAGGGCATCGGCCTGCCCTTCGAGGACGGAATGCGCCTCGAGGCGCGCGCAGCCCGGCCGACCCTGGCCACGGCCTGGGCCGGCGCCTCGCGCTTCGCCTCCGGCGAAGGGCGCGGCGGCGCTGGGGCCGGGGTCTAGTCTCGACCCGATGCCCCCGGTCATCGAGGTCACCGACCTGCGCAAGTCCTACGGCAACGTGGAGGCCGTGCGCGGAGTCTCGTTCTCCGTAGGGCGAGGTGAGGTGTTCGGCCTGCTGGGCCCCAATGGCGCCGGGAAGACGACCACGGTGGAGATCCTCGAGGGCTTCCGCCGCCGCAGCGCCGGCGAGGTGCTAGTTCTCGGCCAGGATCCCGCCGAGCGAAGCCGGGCGCTGCAGGAGAAGGTCGGAATCGTCCTGCAGAGCTGTGGCTTCTACACGCGCGCGACCGTGCGCGAGGCGGTGGAGCATTTCGCCAAGGCCTACCCCAGGCCGCGTGACACGGGCGAGACGATCGCCCTGGTGGGGCTCGAGGAGAAGTCGGACGCCCGCACCCGGTCGCTGTCGGGCGGTCAGAAGCGCCGCCTCGACCTCGCCCTGGCGCTGGTGGGCGACCCGGAGCTGGTGTTCCTCGACGAGCCCACCACGGGCTTCGATCCCGCCGCGCGGCGCATCGCGTGGGACGTGGTGCGCCGCCTCAAGGAGCTCGACAAGACCGTCCTGCTCACCACCCACTATCTCGACGAGGCGCAGGAGCTGGCCGACCGCGTGGCCATCGTCAAGGACGGCTTGGTGGTGGCCGAGGGCCCGCCGAGCGAGCTGCGCCCCGGCACCGCCGGCTACCGCATCTCGTACCTCTCCGAGGGCCGGCGCGTGGAGCATCAGACCGACGACCCCACCGACCTGCTCCACCGCCTCACCCGCGACGCGATCGCCCGGGGCGAACGGCTCGAGGGCCTCGAGGTGGCACGGCCGACTCTCGAGGACGTCTACCTCGAGCTGACCCAGGAGGCCGACTCGGCATGAGCACCACGGCCCTGGCCTGGGAGCAGTTTCGCTTCGAGCGCAAGCTCTTTTGGCGCAACCCGAGCGCCGCCTTCTTCAACTTCCTCCTGCCGCTGCTGCTCCTGGTGCTCACGGCCACGGCCTTCGGAGTGCGCGACGACGGGCTCGACATCCTGATCCCCGGCGTGGCGGGCATGGGCGTGCTGGCCAACACCTTCACCTCGCTCGCCTTCAACCTCACCGTCCTGCGCGAGGACGGGGTGCTCAAGCGGGTGCGCGGGACGCCGATTCCGGCGGGCGCCTACCTGAGCGGGATCATGGGATCGGTCACGCTCAACGCCCTTTTGCAGGTGGCGATGGTGGTGGTGATCGGCAACCTCGCCTACGGCGCCGACTGGCCCGAGCACCCGCTCCTCCTCGTGATGTTCACCCTGCTCGGCGTGGCCTGCTTCGCCTCCCTCGGCGTGGCCTTCTCGCACGCCATACCCAACCAGGACGCGGCGCCCGCCTACACGAACGCGGTGTTCCTGCCCCTGATCTTCATCTCGGGCGTCTTCTACTCCACCGAAGACCTGCCCACGGCGCTCAAGGCCATCGCCGAGGTCCTGCCGCTCAGCCATCTGATCGACGGGCTGTCGGAGGCGATCGTCGGCGGCACGGGCGGGGCTGCGGTGGCGGCCGCCGTGCTCGGCGCCTGGACGCTCGCCGGGCTGGTGCTCGCCGTGCGCTTCTTTCGCTGGGAGTGAGCTAGAGCCGCAGCGCGTGCCCGTGCCGGCGAAGCCAGGCCTCGTGCGCCTCCCACTCCGGGCACCGGGCCGCGAGCAGGTTCCAGAAGCCCGCCGAGTGGTCGAGCACCTCCAGGTGCGCGACCTCGTGCTCGACCACGTAGGCCAGGATCTCCGGCGGAGCGAGGAGAAGGCGCCAGTTGAAGCTCATCACCCCGGTGGAGGAGCAGGAGGCCCAGCGGGTGCGCTGGCCGCGGATCTGCAGCCCGGCGTAGGACGTCCCCGCGCGCGCACACGCGGCATCGAGAAGGGGCGCCACCTCCTCGCGGGCCCGGCGCCGGTACCAGCGCTCGACGGCGTCCCCGAGGTCGACCCCGGCGGGGAGCGCCACGCGCAGCGTGTCGCCGCGGCGCACCGCGTGCTCGCGCACGCGCCCGGGCTCGACGGTTACCGCCAGGGTCAGCCGGCGGCCCAGGAACGGGAGCTCTCCCCCGTCCGCCAGCTGGGCCGGCGGCAACTCCGTCGTGAGTCTCCTCCATGCGGCGCAGGGTGCGCTCGATCCAGGCCCGCTTCTCCTCGACGAAGGGCTCGACCTCGGCCAGCGGGAAGCGGGGCGGCACCACCACCTCGACCCCGTCGCCGCCCACGAGGATGCGCGCACGGCGCGCCCGCTGGGAGCGCCGTATGCGGTAGGGAATGGACGTCAAGGCTCGGTCAGAGTACGGGCGCCCGCGGACGGTGGCTTGCCCTCCGCCACCTCGCCGTAGATGCTGCCGAGGCCCGCCGCGAGCGCGGGCCAGGAGTAACGGCCGCGCGCCACCTCGTAGGCCCGCTCGCCACGGCGCCGGCGCTCGGCGGTGTCGTTCACCGCCTCCACCAGGGCATCGGCGAGAGCCTCCTCGTCGTCGGGCGGCACGAGCCAGCCGGTGTCCCCCGCGTCGATGATCTCGGCCGGCCCGTAGGCGTCGATCGCCAGCGCGGGCAGGCCGCAGGCCATCGCCTCGACGATCACCGCGCCGAACTGCTCGCGCACCGACGCCAACACGAGCAGGTCGGCGGCGTTCAGCCCCTCGGGCAGGTCGTCGTGGCCGCGCCAGCCGGCCAGGAACACGTCCGGATCCGCTGTCTCGCGCACCACCTCGAGCGGGTGCTCGCCCTCCCACTCGCCGGGAAAGCCGCCGAGCAGCACCAGCGGGGCCCGGTGATCGAAGCGCTCGCGCGCGCGGGCGTGGGCCCGGATCATCAGCGGGATGCGCTTGACCTCGGTGTAGCGCCCGACGTAGAGCATCACCGGGCCACCGCCGCGAAACGGCTCGAGCTGCTCCTCGGTGTAGGCCACGCTGCCCGGCTTGCCCGACTCGTCCCATCCGCGTGGCTCCTCGACCAGCCAGCGCCGCCACTGGGCCAACCGCGCATCGCCCTCCTGCGGCCGGCGATCGAAGCCCGCGGGGTCGAAGCCGTTGGGCGCCCACACGAGGCGCTCAGGATCCACGCCGAGCAGATCGGGCACGCGGCGCATGGCGTCGGGCGACAGCACCAGCAGGCGCTCGCAGCCATTCGCCCAGCGCCGCAGGCGCTCGGCCCACTGGGCGGCGTAGGTCCAATGCTCGGGCGGACCCTCCTCGATCTCCTGGAGCATCAGCAGCTCGGTGCCGTGCAGGTGGCCGATGCGCGGAACGTCGGGGAAGCGGCGCTCGGCGGCCTCGTTGATGGGCGTCAGGTGATGGAGATGGAGGACGTCGGCCTCGCCCGCTCCGGCGCGCTCGAGCTGCTCCTCCCACACGGCCACCAGGCGCTCGTAGTCGTCGTCGTCGACCGTGGTGAACACCTGGTCCGGGGCGCCGGGGCGGTCCTCGAACGAGGGCTGGAAGGGAGGGTCCGCGGCGAGCGGGTCGGGCGCCGCGGCGGCCTCGGTGTAGTCGAGCGCGCACACGTTCACGTCGCGGTAGAAGGTTTCCGCGTTTGACTCCTCGCCCGGCGCGCCCAGCGATCCGGTGGCCACGGTCGTGTCCCAGCCGTCATCGGCCAGCGAGCGTGCGAGATAGCGCGCCACCTGGGCCGAGCCCCCGCGCGGGAAGAAGATCAGGCCCATCACGACCTTGCCGCTCATCAGAAGTTCACCGGCACTGACCCGCCATCCACCGACCAGCTGGCACCACTCACGTTCGACGCCCTTTCCGAGCACAGGAAGACAATGGCCGCGGCAATCTCGTCCGGCGTGCCCATGCGGCCCACCGGTAGCTTCGAGCGGGTGGCGTCGAGTACCTCCTCTCGATCGATCCCGCGCCGGGCCGCGAGCTGGTCGGCCAGCCCGCCCGGCTCGGTCCACAGCTCGTCCTCGACCGGTCCCGGCGCCACCGCGTTCACCAGTACGCCCTCCGCCGCCCACAGGTCGGCGAATGCCCGGCTGAGCGAGAGCTGGGCCGCCTTGGTCACCGAGTAGGCGGCATCCAGGTTCGAGGACGGGCGCTTGCCCGACGAGGAGCTCAGGTTGACGATGCGCCCCCCGCCCTCCTTCGCCATGCGCGGCGCGAGGGCGCGCATGAGCCGCATGGGGGCCATCACGTGCAGCTCCCACTGGGCCTGCCAGTCGGCGTCGGTGAGCTCCTCCAGCGGGCGGGCCCGGCTCATGCCGGCACCGTTCACGAGCGCCCAGGGAGTGTCGGAGCAGGCGTCGAGCACCCGCTCGGCGGCGTCGCCGGCCGTGACGTCGATCTCGAGGTCGGCGCCGCGGCGGGCCACGGTCAGCACGCGAGCGCCCTCCTGCGAGAGCATGCCCGCGGTGGCGGCGCCGATTCCGCGGGTGCCGCCCGTGACCACGCACACCTTTCCTTCGAGACCGAGGTTCACCGCCCCAATGAAATCGCATACGCAGTACATGACGTTCAACACAGACGAGCGGCGCGAGTTCGTACGCATCACGGAGGACGTACAGGGCGCCGTCGACGAGGCCGGCGTGGCCGAGGGCCTGGTGCTGGTGGCCGCCATGCACATCACGGCGGCGGTGTGGATCAACGACGACGAGCCCGGTCTGCACGAGGACACGCTCGAGTGGCTCGACAAGGTCGCGCCGCCCAGCTGGAAGGAGCCGGCCAACGACGTGGCGCGCGAGCTGCTGCCCGATCCGGGCGACTACCGCCACCACCGCGGCGGCGAGGACAACGGCGACGCCCATCTCAAGAACCTGCTCGTTCACCACCAGGTGATCGTTCCGGTGACCGAGGGGCGCCTCGACCTCGGTCCGTGGCAGGCGATCTTCTACCTCGAGTTCGACGGCCGGCGCGAGAAGCGGCTCGTGATCAAAGTGCTGGGCGAGTAGGGCGCTTCAGTTCGCCTGGTTGGGCATCGGCGCGCCGGCCAGCCCGGCCAGCAGGTTGTCAACCGCCATCTCGGCCATCCGCTCGCGTGTGGAGTGGGTGGCCGAAGCGATGTGCGGCACCACCAGCAGGCCGGGCGCGTCGAGCAGCGGATGGTCGCCGGGCAGCGGCTCGGGATCGGTCACGTCGAGGGCCGCGCCCGCGATCTCCCCGGCGTGGAGCGCTCGGGCGAGGGCATCGGTGTCCACGACCGGGCCGCGTGAGGTGTTGACCAGGTAGGCGGTCGCCTTCATCCGCCCGAGCGACTCGTCGTCGACCAGGCCGCGGGTCTCGGGGGTGAGCGGGCAGTGCAGCGTCACGAAGTCCGAGCGCTCCAACAGCTCCCCGGTAGGCACTCCGCCGCTCTTGCTCGTGTGCAGGATCTCGCAGCCGAAGCCCTCCAGCCGCCGCGCCACGGCCTGGCCGATGCGCCCGTAGCCCACTATCCCCACCGTGGCCCCGTGCAGGTCGCGCCCCAGCAGCAGGCCGGGCTCCCAGGTGCGCCACTCGCCGCGGCGCACGTAGGCGTCGCCCTCCGCCAGGCGGCGCGAGATGCCGAGCATGAGCGCCAGGGCCAGGTCGGCGGTGGAGTCGGTGAGCACGTCCGGGGTGTTGCCGACAGGGATGCCGCGCTCGCTCGCGGCGTCGAGATCGACGTTGTCGGTGCCCACCGCGTAGTTGGATATCGCGCGCAGCCGCGGCGCCGCTTCGATCAGCTCCGCGTCGACCGGATCGGTGAGCAGGGAGAGCAGGCCCTCGATGTCCCCGGCGCGGGCCAGCAGCTCGTCGGGTCCCGGGGGCAGCTGCTCGGGCCACACCTCGACCTCGTGCTCGGCGGAGAGGCGGTCGAGCGCGGGGCCGGGCAGACGGCGGGTCACGAACACACGGGCCATGACGCGCGGACGCTAGCGTCACTGCGCTATGAGGGTGACGCTGGTGGCCAACGCCGGATCCGGCACCTGCGACCCCGACCAGTGCGCGGAGTGGCTGCGCACGTTCGGGGCCGAGGTGGAGCTGTTCGCGATCGACGAGCTCGATCGGGCCGTCGCGGCCGAGTCGGACCGGTTGGTGGTGGCGGGCGGCGACGGGTCGATCGCGCCCGTGGCCGCGGCGGCGGGGCGCGCCGGTATTCCGCTGGGCGTGCTGCCCGCGGGCACCGCGAACGACTTCGCGCGCGCGATGGGGATTCCCCCGCTCATGGGCCCCGCGGCGCGGCTGGCCGCCCGCGGAACGGAGGTCAAGAAGGTCGAGCTGGGCTGGATGGGCGATCGCCCGTTCGTGAACGTGGCCAGCGCCGGGCTCCCCGGCCCGGCCGCCCGCACGGCGAAGGCATGGAAGAAGCCCCTGGGCGCGCTGGGATATGCCGCGGGCGCGCTGCTCGCCGGCATCACGGCGCGAGCGGTGAGCGTGGAGGTGGCCTGCGACGACGGTCCGCTGTTCGAGGGCGACGCCTGGCAGGTCACGGTGGCGGCCTCGGGCTCCTTCGGGGCGGGGTCGCGCATCGACGAGGCCGACCCCCACGACGGCGAGCTCGAGGTGATCGCCGTGGAGGCCGGGCCGCGTCCTGGCCTGGTGGCTCTGGCCTACCGGCTGCGCGCCGGCACGCTGGGCGAACACCCGCGGGCGCGTCACGCGCGCTGCAAGCGCGCCGACCTGCAGCTGCGCGAGACGACGGAGTTCAACGTCGACGGCGAGGTCGTGGAGAGCGCGTCGGCGCAGTTTCGCGGCGAGGCGGACGCCTTCTCGCTGGTCGTCGGCTGACCGCCTTCGGTGCCTGTCTCTGCCAGGATCTCGGCCGTGCGATTCCGACCATGGATGGTCGCCGCAGTGCTCGCGCTGCCGGCGCTCCTCGCTCCCGCGTCGTCGGCCCAGACCGGCGGCACCCCCGTGCCCGGCCCCGGCGACCCCTGCCCGGCGGCCTACCCGGGTGACGACGCCGAGCAGAAGGCGATCGCCCGCTGGATGGCGCGGGGCGCGGCGGTGCGGGACCTGCCCCAGGAACTGCCGGTCATGGCCGGCCTGGCCGAGTCGGGCCTGCGCAACCTGCGTCACCCCGGAGGCTCGTTCTTCGGCTTCTTCGGCATGCACACCTCGCTGAACGCCGGTGTTTACCGGGGCTTTCCCAAGAACCCCGAGCTGCAGCTGCGCTGGTTCACCGACACCGCGGTGGCGGTCCGGCAGCGCGAGATCGCCGAGAGCGGCCAGGCGTACGGCGCCCGCGCGGCGGACTTCGGCGAGTGGATAGCCGACGTCGAGCGCCCCGCCCCGGAGAACCGCGACGGCTATCAGCCCTACTTCGACGAGGCCGACGCCCTGATACCGCGCTCGTGCCGGCCCAGCGATCACAGCCCCGACTCAACGGCGCCGGTGGTGCGCGTGCACGGCGCGCGGCGCCAGCGGGACGCGATCACGCTGAAGGTCCGCTGCCCGGTCGAGGCGTGCATGGCGGCCGCCGCAGCCGAGCCGGCTCGGCGCGTGCGCCGGGCGGCGGCCGTGACTATGGACGACGATGCGGTCACGCTGACCCTGCCGGCCCGCTCGGCGCGCGGCGCTCGGCTGCTGGTGACGGTCACGGCGGTGGACGAGTCGGGCAACGTCGCGCAGGAGCAGCGACGGATCACGCTGGTGCGCTGATGGCGCCAGACGTCCTCATTCACGGCGACACGAACAGCTCCGCGGCTCTGCGCCACGAGCTGCCGCTGGGCATCATCGATCCGTTCTCCTATTTCGAGATCGGAGGCCGGCGGGTGGTCGAGATCGCCGCGATGGAGGCCGGCCGCGTGAAGGAGGCCGCGCCCGACGTGGAGCTGCTCGACCCGTATTCGCTCGGCCTCGACGAGCTGATCGCCCAGGGCATGGGCTGGCACGAGCTCGATTCGGAGCTGTGCCTGCGCGCCGCCCAGCACCTCGGGGCGCGCAGGCTCGTGGTGCCGGGCGCGCTGGGCGTGGCGGTGGCCGACCGCCTGAGAGCAGGGGGCATCGAGGTGGTTCCCGACGAGGCGGAGTTCATCCGACGCCGGCGGCGAAAGAACACCGTCGAGCTGGCGGGAATCCGCCGCGCCCAGGCTGCGGCCGACGCGGGGATGGCGGCGGCCGCGGCGCTCTTGCGCAGCGCCGGCGCCGCCGACGGCACGCTCACGCTGGGCGGAGAGCCGCTGACGTCGGAGCGAGTTCGCGAGCGCATCCGGGAGGTCTGCGCGGGCCATGGTGCTCCCGCCCCGGAGGACATCATCGTGGCCGCCGGAGCCGCCGGGGCCAGCGGACACGAGCAGGGGAGCGGCCCGCTGCCCGCGGGCAGCCCGATCATCATCGACCTGTGGCCGCGCGACGAGCGCACTGGGTGCTGGGCCGACATGACGCGCACCTTCGTCGCGGGGGGTGAGCCGGCGCCCGACGTGGCTCGCTGGCACGAGCTCAGCCGCGACGCGCTCGGCCGCGTGACCGGAGAGGTCCGCGCCGGTGTGACCGGGCGAGCGTTGTTCGACGCGGCGTGCGAGGTCTTCGAGGAGGCGGGCGAGCCCACTCAGCGCACCAAGCCCGAGGGCGAGGACCTGAGCGACGGCTTCTTCCACTCGCTCGGGCACGGGGTCGGCCTCGAGGTCCACGAGGAGCCGGCCCTCGGCCGCACCGGCACCGGTGAGCTCGTGCCGGGCGACGTGGTCGCTGTGGAGCCGGGTTGCTATCGCAAGGGCTACGGCGGCGTGCGGATCGAGGACCTGCTGCTGGTGACCGAGGACGGCTGCGAGGTCATCACCAAATTCCCACTCGATCTCCGGCCGTAGCCCGCTAACTTCAATTCATGCCGCCGCGCGACACTGGTCTCCCCCAGACCGACGCCCAGTTCGACTTCGGGCGCGCGCGCCGCAAGCGCGCCCTCTCCCAGATAGCCGCGCGGCTGCGGCGCGAGGGCGACCTGAGCACCATCCTGCCCTTCGAGGAGGTGGTGCGCGCGCTCGGCCGGCGCGACGAGCGGAGCCTCGGGCTCCAGGTCATCGAGCTCGACTCGATCGTCGGGACGGTCGACCGGGGTCGTGAGTTCGATCGCCGCTTTCGTCCCACGTCGGGCCGGGTGCGCCCGCGCTGGGAGCGGATCAACACCGCCCAGCGCAAGGGCCAGGAGATGCCCCCCATCGACGTGTACCGCATCGGCGAGCTGCACTTCGTCAAGGACGGCCACCACCGCGTTTCGGTGGCGCGGGCGCTCGGCTTCGACAAGATCGACGCCTACGTGACCGAGATCGTCACCGAGCTGGGCGCGGGCCGCGAGATCCGGCTCAGCGACCTACCCCTCAAGAGCCACCAGCGCCTGTTCTTCGAGCGCGTGCCGCTGCCCGCGGACGCCCGGGCCGACATCAAGCTCTCCGACGAGTGGCGCTACGCCGCGCTGGCCGAGGCGATCGAGGCCTGGGGCTTTCGCGTGAGCCAGGACCGCGGCGAGCTGATGACCCGTTCCGCGGTCGCCGAGGAGTGGTACGACGACGAATACCGCCCGGTGGTGGAGATGCTGCGCGAGGCGGAGCTGATCCGCCGCGGCATGACCGAGACCGAGGCCTACATGCGCGTGGCCCACCTGCGCTACCTGATCCTGCGCACCCACGAATGGGACGACGAGGTGATCGAGGCCGTCCGGCGCGACCTGGCCGCGCCGGGCGTCGAGGAGGACACGATGATCCGGACGCTGCGCAAGGAGCTCAAGTAGGAGGTGCATCTCCTCCCACAGTGGTCGATCTCACCCCTATACGGGGGTAAAGCGACCACTCCGCCCCAACTCACCCCCTTACAGCCGCCGTAAACAGCGGCGCTGCCGCGCCGCCGGCGGACGAACTACCGCGTCCCGCCCGTAGCCCCCGGCGTGGCATCGCCGTCCGTGCCGCCGTTGCCCTGGGCCGGCGCGGCATCGGGCTCGCGGCCCGCTGGGGCCTGGCCGCCGGTGGCGGAGGGGCCTTCCTGGTCGGTGGTCAGGTTGCGGCCGTCCTCGGGGTCGAAGAGGATCAGGCGCGTCGCGTCGACCCAGAGCTCGGCGTCCTGGTCCTCGGTGACCTCGGCGGCCGGGTCGAGGCGGGCCACGATGCGGCCCTCCTCGCCGGAGCTCGGCACCTCGCCGCCGCCGGCGTCCTCCGCCAGCTCGCGCAGCTCGGCCGACTCGATGCTCTGGTCGGAGTCCACGCTGAAGTGGGCGTACAGCTCCGAGCCCATCGACTCGACAACCTCGATGTGGGCGTTGAAGGTCATGCCGCGGTCGCGCGCCTCACCGGTCAGGGCCGCGGCCTCGAAGGCCTCGGGCCGTACGCCGGCGATCAGCTGCTTGCCCTCCTGGCGGCCGAGGCGCTCGCGCACGTCCTGGGGCAGCTTCACGTCGCCGATCGGCAGCTTGACCGTGTCGCCCTCGAGCGTCGCGGGCATGAAGTTCATCGCCGGCGAGCCGATGAAGCCGGCCACGAAGAGGTTGACCGGGTCGTTGTAGAGATCCATCGGGCTGCCGACCTGCTGCAGCTGGCCGGAGCGCATCACCGCCACCCGGTCGCCCAGGGTCATGGCCTCGGTCTGGTCGTGGGTCACGTAGACCGTCGTGGTGCCCAGCCGCTGCTGGATGCGCGACACCTCGGTGCGCATCTGCACGCGCAGCTTGGCGTCGAGGTTGGAGAGCGGCTCGTCCATCAGGAAAACGGAGGGGTCGCGGACGATCGCCCGCCCCATCGCCACGCGCTGACGCTGGCCTCCCGAGAGGTTCGCGGGCTTGCGGTCGAGATGCTGCTCGAGATCGAGGATGCGAGCCGCTTCGCCGACCTTCTCGTCGATCTCGCTCTTGTCGGTACCGCGAAGCTTGAGGGCGAAGCCCATGTTGTCGCGCACGGTCATGTGCGGATAGAGCGCGTAGTTCTGGAACACCATCGCGATGTCGCGATCCTTGGGCGCCTTGTCGTTGACGACGTTCTCGCCGATGCGCAGCTCGCCGTCGGAGATGTCCTCGAGCCCGCGATCATCCGCAACGCGGTCGACTTGCCGCAGCCCGACGGCCCGACCAAGATCACGAACTCGCCGTCCTCGATCTCGAGGCTCATGTCCTTCACGGCCTCGAAACCGTCCGGGTAGCGCTTCGTGATGTTGTCGAGCGTGATCTGGGCCATGCGGTGAGACCTCCTGTTGCTTAACCCTTGACCGCGCCGGCGGTGAGGCCCGCGACGATGCGGCGCTGGAAGATGAAGACCATGATGATGATCGGAATGGTGACCACGATCGAAGCCGCCGCGATCGCGCCGATGGGCTGCTCGAACTGCGACGCGCCGGTGAAGAAGGCCAGCGCCGCGGGCACTGTGCGAGCAGCGTCCGTGGACGTCAGCGTGTTGGCGAAGATGAAGTCGTTCCAGGCGAAGATGAATACGAGGATGGCGGCCGTGAACACGCCGGGCGCGGCCAGGGGCACGATCACCTTGGTGAAGGCCTGGAAGGGGGTGGCGCCGTCGACCTGCGCGGCCTGCTCGAGCTCCCACGGGATCTCCCGGAAGAAGGCCGACAGGGTGTATATCGCCAGCGGCAGCGTGAAGGTCATGTACGGAATGATCAGCCCCGGCCAGGTGTCGTAGAGCCCGATCGCTCGCCACATGTCGAAGAGCGAGCCGACGATCGAGATGGGCGGGAACATGGCCACCGCGAGCGCACCGGACAGGATCACGGTCTTGCCCTTGAAGTCGAGCCGCGAGGTTGCGTACGCGGTCAGCGCCGCCAGCACGATCGAGATGAGGGTGGCGATCATGGCGATGCCGATCGAGTTGATCAGCGCAGCCAGGAAAGTGTCGTCGGAGAAGATGACCTCGTAGTTGTCAAAGGAGAAGCCGGAGAAGAACTTGCGGTCCGCGACCTGGGTCGGCGTCTTGAACGACAACGAGGCGATCCACGCCACGGGGATCAGGGCGTAGAGGATCACCACGAGGATGCCGATGAGCCACATCAGCTTGCCGCGGGCGGTGGTCTCGCTCACTTCGCCCCCCTGTCTGCTCGGCTGTGCTTGCGCCGAGCCCCTTGACGAACAGAATCGCGATCAGGATCACGCAGATGAAGATCAGGATCGATACGGCCGAACCCAGGCCGAGGTTGAGCCGGTTGATCAGGATGTTGAAGCCCAGGATGGACACGGTTTCCGTGCCGTTGGCGCCGCCGGGCTGGATGATGTAGGCGCTGTCGAACAATCGGAACGCGTCGAGCGTGCGGAACAGCAGGGCCACCAGGATTGCCGGGCGCATCAGCGGCAGGGTGATGCGCACGAACCGCTGGATGGTGCTGGCGCCGTCGACCTTCGCGGCCTCGTGCAGCTCATCCGGCACGAGCGCGAGCCCGGCCAGTAGCAGCAGGGCCATGAAGGGCGTGGTCTTCCAGACCTCGGCCAGGATGATGATGAAGATCGAGCCTGACTGGTTTGTCAGCGGGGCGTAGTCATCGGGCACGAGTGGCAGCCCGGCCACGAAGCCCACGGTGGGGTCAAAGGCGAAGCGCCATGTGAACGCGGCCACCACGGTGACGATGCCGTAGGGGATCAACACCGCCGCGCGCACCCCTCCGCGACCGAAGATGGCCTTGTGCATGACCAGCGCGATGGCCATCCCGAGCACGAGTTCGAAGGACACCGAGACCACGGTGATGACGAGGGTTACGAACACGTCCGACCACCACGTCGTGGAGGTCAGAACGTCGACGTAGTTGGAAAGACCGACGAACTCCTTCTCGTCGGGGAAGCGCAGGTCGATCTTCTGGAAGGAGAGGTAGAGCGCGTAGCCGATCGGATAGCCGGTCACGAGCAGCATGGCGACCACCGCCGGCGCACACAGCATCCACGCCAGCTTGCGCTCGGCCTTGGCGCGGTCGGTGACCTTGCCCTTGGGCTTCTGCTCCTCGGCGGTGCCGGCGGGCGCGGCCCCTGCTTGAGCGGCTTCCATTAGAAGATCGCTCCTTCGGCGGCCTTTTCCATGCGGTCGCGCAGCTTCGACTCCATGCTGTCGGGGTCGACGGCGTCGGGTGGGTGGAAGCTCTTCTGGATGGCCAGCGAGATATCGCTGTAAGCCGGAGTCACCGGGCGCGGTGCGGCAGCGTCGATCGACTCGCGCAGCACGTCCGCGAAGGGGAAGGCCTTGACGACCTTCGGGTCGTCGTAGAGCGCCTCGGTGGTGGGCGGCAGGCCGCCCAACTCGGCCGCGAGGATCTGGTGCTCGTCGCTGGCCAGGCACTCCGCGGCGTCAAAGGCCAGATCGCTGTTCTTGCTGTAGCTCGAAACGCCGATGTTGATCCCGCCGAGTGGAGGCCTGCTCTCCTTGTCCTTCTCGGTGCGCGGGTAGCGCGCCCAGCCGATCTTCTCCTGGAAGCCCTTGATGGCGGCCGCGCTCGGGTAGATGAAGGTGTAATTGAGCTGGTAGTTCGAGCGCTCGGACTCGAACCCGAGCCGCGCCTCGTCCTCCTTGTTGATGGACATGCCGGGAGGCGCAGCCGGCGAGTTGGCCAGCTTGCTCTCGATCTCGGCCGCCTTGGTGGCGCTGGCGTCGACCTTCACGTTTCCGTCCTGATCGACAACCTGGCCGCCGGCTCCGGCGATCAGGGCGTTTATCCAAACGGTCAGGCCCTCGTACTGGGCGCCCTGCACCTCGACGGCCTTGCCGTCCTCGGAGGCTTGGTCGATCATCTCGTCCCAGGTGAAGTCGTCGGGCGGTGGGTCGACCTGGTCCTTGCGGTACCAGAGCAGCTGCGTGTTGCTGGTGAAGGGGATGCCGTAGATCTTGCCGTTGTAGTCCACGGTCTTGAGCGGGCCCTCCAGCCGGCCCTCCTCGGCCACCTCGCGACGCTCGCCCTCCCAGGGCTGGATCCAACCTGCCTCGGCCAGCTCGGCGGTCCAGATCACGTCCATGCCGATCAGGTCGATGCTGTCGTCCTCGGCCGCGAGCCGCCGCACGACCAGCTCGCGTTGCTGGTTGGCGTCGGTTGGCAGCTTCACGTAGTTGATCTGGTACTTGCCGCCGGCCTCTTTGTTGCAGTCGGCCACGGCCTTGTCGAACGCTCCGCCGGGCTCGTTGAACACGTACCAGTTGATGGCCCGGGCGCCACTGCCACCCTCGTCGCCTCCGACACCGCAGCCGACGGCAACCGCACAGACAAGGGTCGCGACCAGGCCGAACAGGGTTCGCTTTCGGCGGCTGGCTCCCTCCTTGACCATCACCTGACGGGGCGTGTACCCAGTCGGGGCGGCATTGATGCGCATGCGGGGCGTTCTCCTCCTCGTGGCCCGCGCGGGGGGCCGAGACAACGTTGTCTGCACCCTAGACAGATGCAAGGCGCCATGTCAAGGTGAGCGCGGAAGAACGTTTTCTGAGTTATGAGCGGGACAACTTCAGAAGGGCCGACGGGCGAGCGCCGGCGCCCGACCATGATCGACGTGGCCGCGCTCGCCGGGGTCAGCCTCAGCACGGTCTCGCGCGTGGTGAACGAGCACGGCGCGGTCCAGGGGGACATGGCGCAGCGGGTGCGGGAGGCCGTCGAGTTGCTCGGTTACCGGCGTGACCTCACGGCCAGCACCCTGCGGCGCGCCGACCGGGCCTCGGCCAGCGTCGGGCTGGTTATCGAGGACGTGGCCAATCCCTTCTTCTCCACCATCCATCGCGGTGTCGAGGAGGTGGCGCGAGCCCGCGGCGTGCTGACCCTCGCGGGCAGCTCCGACGAGGATCCCCGGCGTGAGCGCGAGCTGGTGCACGGCCTCTGTGAGCGCCGGGTAGACGGCCTCGTGATCGCCCCGATAGAGCGCAATCACAGCTACCTGCTGCGCGACCTCGAGGCGGGCATGGCCGTGGTGTTCATCGATCGCCCGCCCCGGGGCATCGAAGCCGACGCGGTCCTGATCGACAACGCCGGCGCGGCGGAGCAAGCGGTCGACCACCTGGTTGGAGCCGGCCACCGGCGAATCGCCTTCTTGGGAGATCGCGAGGAGATCTATACGGCGCGCGAGCGCCTGGCGGGGTATCGCCTGGCCCTCCGGCACCACGGCCTCCCGTACGACGACGCGCTCGTGCGCATGGAGCTCGACGAGAGCACGCGGGCGCGGTCGGCCACGCTCGACCTCTTCGAGATCCCCGAACCGCCCGGCGCCCTCCTGACGAGCCAGAACTACATCACCATCGGCGCCGTTCACGCGCTGCAGGCGCTCGGCCGCCAGCACGAGATCGCGCTGGCGGGCATCGACGACGTGGCCATGGGTGACGCGATCGAGCCCCGCCTGACCGTGGTGGCCCAGGACCCGCTGGCCATGGGCCGCGCGGCCGCCGAGCTTCTGTTCGCCCGGCTCGACGGCGCCGCCGGGCCCGCGCGGCGCCTGCTCATACCCACCGAGCTGCTCGTCCGCGGATCGGGCGAGATCGCGCCGCTCTAGCTCGGCCCGATCGCGCCGGCGTGGGGCGCCAGCTCCCCGTCGCGCAGCGACCCCGGCTGCGTCTCCACCCGAGGCTCGCCCCGGATCGGCACCGGCAGGGGCTCCGCGGTGGTGTTCACGGCCACCGTGTGGTCGCCGCGGCGGTACGCGATCACCCCGTCGGCCGCGTCGAGCAGCTCGAGCTCGTCGCCCAGCACCCGGCGCAGGGCGAGAAGGTCGCGGACCATGGAGAGGAACGAGGACGGGTCGTCGCGCTGGGCCTCGACGTTGTGGGCCTCGGGATCGACCACCGGGAGCCAGGGCTCGCCCGTGGTGAAGCCGCCGCCCGGCGAAGCGTCCCACTGCATGGGGTGGCGGAAGCGGTCGCGCCCGGCGCGATCGAACGTCGCTTTCGCCGGGCGGCCCGTCGCTCTGGCCGATCTCGTCGCCCTGGTAGAGAAAGGCCGGGCCGGGCAGCGTCAGCAGCAGCATGGCCGCGGCGCGCGCGTTCTCGGCTCCGAAGCGGGTGGCTAGGCGGCCGAAGTCGTGGTTGGACATCACCCACGCGGCGCGCCCGGGTATGCGCGTGCACGCCTCGATCGCGCTGCGCAGCGCCTGCGCGTCCCAGGGCGCGTGTAAGAGCTCGAAGGCGAAGACCGCGTCGAAGTGATCCGAGTACGGCTGCCAGCGGGCGGCCGGAAGGTAGACCTCCCCCACCAGGAACGCCGTACGCCCGCACGCCTTGCGGATACCGGCCAGCGCCTCGCCGGTGTCGGGCGCGTTGCGCGAGTTGCTAAGGGCGAGGCTCGCCTCGTAGTCGCTCAGCGGCAGGCCGAAGGGCTCGGTCGCCGGCGGGTCGTCGCGCAGCTGGGGATCCTTGAGCAGGCGGTCGATGGCGTCGATCCGGAAGCCATCCGCGCCGCGCTCGAGCCAGAAGCGCAACACGTCGTGCATCGCAGCAACCACCTCGGGGTTTCGCCAGTCGAGGTCGGGCTGCTCGGGATAGAAGGAGTGCAGGTAGTAGCGCCCGTTCAACGGTTCCCACGTGGAGCCGCCGAAGGCCGAGGACCAGTTGTTGGGCTCGTCGGCCCAGATGTACCAGTCGGGGTGCTCGCGAAACCACGGATGCTCGATCGAGGTATGGCAGGGAACGATGTCGAGCAGGAGCTTCATGCCGCGCGCGTGGGTCTCCTCGGCGAGCGCGTCGAAGTCGGCCAGGCTGCCGAACACGGGGTCGACGTCCGTGTAGTCGGACACGTCGTAGCCGAAGTCCGCCATCGGGGAGGGGTAGATGGGCGAGAGCCAGACGGCGTCCACACCGAGCCACTCCAGGTGGTCGAGGCGCGAGCGGATGCCCGGCAGGTCACCGATGCCGTCGCCGTCGGAGTCCTGGAAGGACCGCGGATAGATCTGGTACACGACCATCGCCCGCACGCTACGCGAAGAGCGTCTGCGCCCGCCCGTCCCATTCCCGCTCGAGGGCGAACGCCGCGCCCACGGTCCACGCCTGCACCCGGTTGGCGGACGAGATCGCGTGCGGCCCGTCGGGCCCGGCGGCGTAGCACTCGACCGGATCGCCGAGCCGCGCCAGCGCGTCGAGCACACCGCGGCGAAGACGCTCGGCGTCGTCCGCTCGCCCCGCGGCCCGCAGCCCGCCCCAGCCCAGCCACGAGTCGAACGGCCACACCGCACCGCGGTGGTAGGCGGCCGGGTCGTGCTGAGGATGCCCCTCGGCCAGCGTGCGCAGCCCGAAAGGGCTCATCACGTCAGGCCGGCACAGCCGCTCGGCGGCCGCCCCGCTCGCCCTCGTCCCGAGAGCGCCGGCCCAGAGCAGCCACCCCTGTTGCGATCCGGCCCCTCGGACCTCGCTGCCGTCGGCCTCGATGGCCATGGTCTCCGGCCCGAAGCTCGCCTCGATCCGTGCGCGCAGATCCTCGGCCTCGCGCCGGTATCCGGCGTCGCCCGACAGCAGGGCGAGCGCGCGCAATGCCACCACGGCCACGGCCTGAGTGTCGGCGTCGGCGAGCGGAGCGAGCGGCATCGACCCGTCCTCGCGCAGGATCCCGCTGCCCTTGGTCTCCGGGTGCACGGGGTCGCTGCTGTCGCGCCATCCCTGCTGCATCAGCCCCCCGCCGTCCCGAGGCCCGTAGCGGACGAAGCCGCCGCCGAGCTCGAGCGCGCGCTGAAGCCAACCGCCCGCGGCGCCCCAGGAGTCCGCCAGCTCCCGGCTCAGGCCGTGGTCGCCGAGCGCCGCGAGGACGACCAGAAACCAGCAGGTCGAGTCGGCCGAGCCGTAGTAGCGAAGCTGGCCGTCGCGCACGGGCCAGCCCCCGTCGGCGAAGCGCTCCGCGCCGTGCGGCCAGTACTCGTGAACGATCTTGCCCGGCTCCTCATCGGTGAAGGGATCGTCGACCCGGCCCTGCAACGCGGCGAGCGCTCGCAGCGTGGAGCGCGCCACGTCCGGGCGCACCTCGAGCAGCTGCAGGGCGGTGATCAGTGAATCGCGGCCGAAGAGCGCGTTGAAGCGACCGGGGTCGCGGGAGTCGACCGGGGCCGAGCTCGCGAAGCACCAGCCCTCCGGAGCGAGCACGGCGCTCAGGTGGGCGACCTCGCGCATCAAATCGGCCTACCCCGCCGCCCTGATGCCAAACGACGGCGAGGCGCCGGAGCGCCTCGCCGCGGGTCGGGGGGACGGGGGCCGGCACATGTCGGCGTAGCCGGCTCCCGTGGTCTGCGGGGACTGCCTTCGTGGCCGTCACCGCAGATACCTCCCCGTTTACCAGGGAGCGGTTTGGTCTAAACGACCTTTCGGGTATCGAAACCGCACATGGCCACCGCTGCTCGCAAGAGCCCCTTCGCGACCAAGTCCACCGAGCAGCTTCTCAAGACGGCCGAGGGCACGAGTCTCGAGAGAGGAATCGGCACCCTCGATCTCACCGCGCTCGGCATCGGGGCGATCATCGGCACGGGCATCTTCGTGATCGTCGGCGAGGCGATCGGCGAGTCCGGTCCCGCCCTCGTGATCTCGTTCGTGCTCGCGGGCGTGACCTGCGTCTTCTCAGCCCTGTCCTACGCCGAGCTGGCGTCGACGATTCCGGTCTCGGGATCGGCCTACACCTACGCCTACGCGACGATGGGCGAGCTGCTCGCCTTCATCATCGGGTGGGACCTGATCCTCGAGTACGGCGTATCGGTGGCCGCCGTGGCGGTGGGCTGGGGGGCCTACTTCGTCGAGCTGATGGACTCGTTGTTCGGCGTCACGCTCAGCGAGTCGATCACCCTGCCTCCGGGCGACGGCGGCAACGTCAACGTCCCCGCCTTCCTGCTCATACTGGCCGTCGCCGCCGTCCTGATCCTCGGCGTTCGCCAATCGGCGCGCTCGAACACAATCATGGTGATCACGAAGCTGTTGGTGCTGGCCTTCTTCATCCTCGTGGCGATCACCGCGTTCGACGGCGACAACTTCTCCAACTTCGCCCCCAACGGCTGGAGCGGCATCGAGAACGCCGCCGCGCTGATCTTCTTCGCGTACATCGGCTTCGACGCGGTCTCCACCGGCAGCGAGGAGTGCAAGGACCCGGCCAAGAGCCTGCCGATCGCGATCGTCGGCTCGCTGGTGATCTGCACGATCATCTACATCCTCGTGTCCGTGGCCGCGGTCGGCGCGCTGCCCGCGGACCAGCTGGCCGGCCAGGACGCGCCTCTGGCCGTCGCTCTCTCCGAGGGGGCGGGAATCCAATGGGGCGCCGACATCGTCACCTTCGGAGCGCTCGTGGCCATCACGAGCGTGGTGCTCACCATCCTCTATGGCCAGACGCGGGTGGCCTTCTCGATTTGCCGTGACGGGCTGCTTCCCTCGAGCCTCGCCGTGGTGTGGGAGAAGACGCGCACGCCCGTGATCCTGACGCTCGTGTTCGCGATCCCCATAGCGCTGCTGGCCGCGTTCGTGCCGCTGCAGGAGATCGTCGAGCTGGTGAACATTGGCACGCTTTTCGCCTTCCTCATCGTCAACATCGCGGTGATCGTCCTACGGCGCACGAAGCCCGACATGGAGCGCGGCTTCCGCGTACCGCTGGTGCCGGTGGTCCCGATCATCGGCGGTCTGCTCTGCGTCTACCTGATGACGAAGCTGCCGATCGAAACCTGGGTGCGCTTCGGCCTGTGGCTGGTGCTCGGCCTGATCATCTACGCCGTCTACGGCTACCGAAACTCGAACATGCGCAACGGCGACGACGAGCCGGGCGAAGCGGAGATGGCCTAGAGCCGCCCTTACGGCCGTATTGCGAGCATGGCCGTGCTGCTCGCCACCGCCGCCGCGACCCTGTTCATGGCCGGCGTGGGGTGGTTCGTGCAGGTGGTGCACTACCCGCTCTTCGCCTCGGTGGGCGCCGGCGCGTTCCCCCGGTACCACGAAGCTCATTCGCGCCTGACCACCCGAGTGGTTCTCCTGCCCATGGTGGTGGAGCTGGCCGGGTCCGCGCTGCTGGTGGCCGACCGCCCCGCGGGAGTGGGAGCGGGATTGGCCTGGGCCGGCCTGGCCCTGGCGCTGGTCACGTGGGTCTCCACGGCGGCGATCCAGGTGCCTCGCCACCGCACCCTCACGCCGGACGGCGTGAAGAGCCTGGTCGCCGGAGCCTGGGTGCGCACCATCGCGTGGACCGCCCACGGCGGGGTGATGCTGGCCATGCTGGACGCCGCGCGCTGAACCGCCCGATAGTGTGATTTGCGATGGCTTCTTCGCGCAAGGACGAGCGCGAGGAGGAGCGACGTTTCAACCTGCGGACGCTCGTGATCGCGAGCTCCGCCTCCGCCACGGCGGCCGTCGTGACCTCGCAGCTCTGGATCGCCGGCACCTGGATCGCCGCGGCGCTCACCCCTGTGCTGGTGGCCCTGGTCAGCGAGCTCCTGCACCGGCCCACCGAGAAGATCGCCGAGCGCCTCACCACGGACCGGCCGCCGAGGCAGACCGAGCGCGACCCATCGCCGCGGGCACCCGAGCCGGACGCGGCACCGATCCGCGTGTACCGCAGCGGCTCACCCCCACCGCGCCGGCGCCGGATCGCGGTGGGCGCCGTGCTGGGCACCGGCGCGCTGGCGCTTGTGATCGCGGTGGTGGCGCTGACCGTGCCGGAGCTGATCGCCGGCGGCGCGGTGGGCAGCAGCGACAGCCGAACTACGTTCTTCCAGCGCGACCGCGAGCGCTCCTCCTCCGAGAAGGACCAGCAGCGCCAGGCACCGTCCGAGAGCACCCGGGAGTCTCCGTCGGCCACCGTAACCCCGAGCGAGCCCCAGACCGGCGAGCAGACGACCACCGAGCCGACCGCGACCGAGCCGCCGCCCACCACGACCACTACGCCGCCCACGAGCACGACGCCCGCCCCGGCCCCCGCACCGAGTGAGCAGCCCTAGCCGGGGCGATGCGTAGGCTGCGCGAATCCACCAGCTCGCCGAGAACGTATTCCGGCTCAAGGGCCGGCCCCCCAACGTGATCAACGTCTACCTGGTCGAGGACGTGCTCATCGACGCGGGCACCGACCGCGCGCACAGGCGGATCCTGCCTCAGCTCGAGGGCCGCAAGGTAAGCGCCCATGCGCTCACCCACGCTCATCTCGACCACTACGGCTCGAGCCACGCGGTATGCGAGGCCCTCGAGATCCCGCTCTGGTGCAGCGAGCGTGACGCGCCGGTGGTGGAGGGCGCGCGCCCCGCGACCGGCGAGGGGCGGGGCAGCGGACTGGTGGCCAGGCTGCCCCTCCCCCCCGCCCACACGGTCGAGCGCAAGCTCGAGGAGGGTGACGACGTGGCCGGGTTCACGGTGATGGAGACGCCCGGCCACTCCCCGGGCCACCTCTCGTTCTGGCGCGACTCCGACCGCACGCTCATCTGCGGCGACGTGTTCTTCAATCTCAACCCGCTCACCGGCCGGCCCGGGCTGCGCGAGCCCCCGCGGGTCGTGACGCCCGACGTGGCGCTCAACCGGGAGTCCGCCCGCCGGGTGGCCCGCCTCCAGCCCGCGCTGACGCTCTTCGGGCACGGTCCGCCGCTGCGCGACACCGAGAAGCTCGTCCGCTTCGCGCAGTCGCTGCCGCGCTGAGCCGCCCATCCTCACCCGCGCCCGTGCCACCATTGAAGGCGGTGGCCCAGCACTCTCACCACCACGGTCACGGCCACGTGGCCACGGCGAACGGGCGCCGGCTCGGCGTGGCCCTCGCGCTGATCCTGGGCTTCATGGCGGTCGAGGTGGTGGTGGGCATCCTGGCCTCCTCCCTCGCCCTGCTCTCCGATGCCGCGCACATGCTCACCGACGCCGGCGCGATCGCGCTCGCCCTCGTGGCCGCGCGGCTGGCCGGCAGGCCGGCGCAGGGCGGCTTCACCTTCGGGCTCAAGCGCGCCGAGATCCTCTCCGCACAGATCAACGGCGTCACGCTGGTGGCGCTCGCCGCGGTCATCGTGTTCGAGGGCATTCGCCGGTTGGTGTCGCCCCCGGACGTCGACGGCACGGCCGTGCTCGTGGTGGCCGTGGCGGGCATCGGCGTGAACCTGCTGGCGACCATGGTCCTCGCCGGCGCCGACCGCCGCAGCCTCAACGTCGAGGGCGCCTTCCAGCACGTGCTGACCGACCTCTACGCATTCATCGCCACGGCGGTGGCCGGCGCGGTCATCCTGGCCACCGGCTGGGGGCAGGCGGACGGCATTGCCGCGCTGCTGGTGGCCGCGCTCATGTTCCGCTCCGGGTGGGGCCTGCTGCGGGAGTCCGGGCGGGTACTGCTCGAGGCCGCACCGCGCGGGCTCGACCCTCAGGAAATCGGCCGCACGCTCGCCTCGGAGCCCCACGTGGTGGAGGTGCACGACCTCCACGTGTGGGAGGTCACCTCGGGAATGCCCTCGCTGTCGGCGCACGTGACCGTCGGCGCGGGCTGCGACACCCAGTCGCACCGGCGCCGCCTCTCCGGGCTGCTGCAGGAGCGCTTCGGGATCGAGCACACCACGCTTCAGGTCGAGGCCCGCCACGAGGGCCCGCTGGAGATCGAGCCGCTGCGGCCGGGCAGGGTCTGAGCACCACATGCCCCGCTTCGTGATCCAGCAGCACGATGCCACCTCGATGCACTACGACTTCCGCCTCGAGGTGGACGGGACCTTCAAGTCGTGGGCCGTGCCCAAGGGCCCCTCCACCGACCCGCGCGACAAGCGCCTGGCGATGGCCGTCGACGACCACGAGATCTCCTGGGGCGATTTCGAGGGCGTGATCGGCGAGGGCTACGGCGCGGGCCGGGTGATCGTGTGGGATCGCGGCAGCTACGAGAGCCTGCACGAGGAGCCGATGGGCGAGTCGCTGGCCGCCGGGCACGCCTCGTTCTGGCTCGATGGCCACAAGCTGCGCGGCGGCTGGTCCCTGAGGCACACCGACGGCCGGCGCTGGCTGCTGATCAAGCGCCGCGACGAGGAGGCCGACGCCCGGCGCAGGCCCACCAGCACCCAGCCCGAATCGGTGGTCAGCGGGCGGAGGATCGACGAGGTGGACAGCTGAGCGCCTACGAGCCGATGAAGGCCGTGCTGTCCGACGAGCCCTTCTCGGATCCCGATTGGATCTTCGAGCGCAAGCTCGACGGCGTTCGCTGCGTCGCCCACCGCGACGGCTCGGGGGTGCGCCTGCTCTCGCGCACGGACCGTGACATGAGCGCTCAGTACTGGGAGATCTCCGAGGCCCTCGAAGCCGATCCGTGCAAGGACTTCGTGATCGACGGCGAGGTGGTGGCCCTCGACAGCCACGGGATCTCGCGATTCGGGCGGCTGCAGCGCCGAGGCAAGGAGCGGGTGGCCATCTATCTGTACGTGTTCGACCTGCTGCGCTTCGAGGGCACCGACCTGCGCGAGCTGCCCCTGCGCGAGCGCAAGCAACAGCTGCGCGACGGCCTGCGGTTCAACGACCCGATTCGCTTCACCCCGCACCGCAACGAGCATGGCGAGCGCCTGTTCGAGGAGGCCTGTCGCAAGGGCCTGGAGGGGGTGATCGCCAAGCGCGCCGACAGCCCGTATCGCGCCGCGCGCTCGCGCGACTGGCTCAAGCTCAAGTGCCACGCGGAGCAGGAGCTCGTGATCGGCGGCTACACGGCGCCGCAGGGCACGCGCACCGACTTCGGCGCGCTGCTCGTGGGTTACTTCGAGGGCGAGCAGCTCCGCTACGCCGGCAAGGTCGGCACGGGGTTCGGACAGTCGACCCTCGCCGAGCTGGGCGCGGCGATGCGAGAGCTCGAGGTGGATGACAACCCGTTCGCCGAGGTCCACCCCGTGCCGCGCGGCACGCACTGGGTAAAGCCCGAGCTGGTGGCCCAGATCGCCTTCACCGAGTGGACGCGCGACGGGCGCCTGCGCCACCCGCGCTACCTGGGCCTGCGCGACGACAAGGCCGCCTCCGACGTGGTGCGGGAGGTGCCCTCGTGAGCGTCGAGATCAGCCATCCCGACAAGGTGCTGTTCCCCGAAGACGGGATCACCAAGGGGGAGCTGGCCGAGTACTACGAGCAGGTGGCGGAGTGGATGCTGCCCCACGTCGAGGGCCGCCCGCTCAGCCTGCAGCGCTTTCCCGCCGGCATAGGCCAGCGCGGCTTCTTCCACAAGGACGCGCCCGACTACTTTCCCGCCTGGGTCGGCCGCGTGGAGGCGGCCAAGCACGGCGGGAGCGTGACGCACGCCATCGCGAGCGACGCCCGCACCCTGGTGTACCTGGCCAATCAGAACACGATCACGCCGCACATCTGGCTCTCGCGCGCGGACCGGATCGACCGGCCCGACCGCCTCGTGATCGACCTCGACCCGGCGCCGGGCAGCGACTTCGCCGACGTCCGGCGCGCCGCCCGCAGCGCGGGCGAGCTGCTGCGCGAGGTCGGCCTGGAGCCCTTCGCCCAGGTCACGGGCTCCAAGGGAATCCACGTGTGGACACCGATCCAGCGCCGCGCGGACTTCGATCACGTGAAGGAGTTCGCGGACGACCTCGCCGGGTTGCTGGCGGAGCGCGACCCGGACACCCTCACCACCGAGTTCCGCAAGGAGAAGCGAGGGGGGCGCATCCTGGTCGACGTGCTGCGCAACCGCTATGCCCAGACCGTCGTGCCCCCCTACGCGGTCCGCCCCCGCGCCGGAGCGCCCGTGGCCACCCCGATCGAGTGGAGCGAGCTCTCGGACTCGAAGCTGCAAGCCGATCGCTGGACGATCCGGACCGTGCTGCGGCGCCTGCGTCGCAAGGGCGATCCCTGGGCGGGCATGCAGGGTGAGGCCCGCGGCCTGTCGCAACCCCGCAAGCGCCTGCGGGCGCTGGCCTGATCCCCCGTTTAGCACCCCCCCGCAGGGGTAGACCAAGCCTATGCCGACGACGGGCGATTCCGCCGAGCGCCGGCTCGAGGCGCTGATCGAGCGCGGCGAGGACAGGGGCTGCGTGAATCTCTCCGACTTCTCGGAGCTCGTGTCCGAGCTTGGCCTTCCCGAAGATGAGAACGAGGCGCTGCACGATCAGCTCGAGGCGCGCGGCGTGGTGCTGACCGACGACTGCGGCCACGGCCCGCCCGCCGGGCCGGTGTACAACCACGACGCGCTCGCCACGATGACCAGCGACGCGCTGCAGCTCTTCCTGCGCGACGTCCGCCGGCACCCGCTGCTGACCGCCGCGGAGGAGGTGGAGCTCGCGCAGCGCATCGAGCGCGGGGACCTCGAGGCCAAGGAGCGGATGGTCAACTCCAACCTGCGCTTGGTCGTGTCGCTGGCCAAGAAGTACCAGGGCCACGAGCTGGCTCTGCTCGACCTCATCCAGGAGGGCATCCTCGGACTGATCCGGGCCGCGGAGAAGTTCGACTGGCGCAAGGGCTACAAGTTCTCGACCTATGCGACCTTCTGGATCCGCCAGGCGATCCAGCGCGGCCTCGCCAACCAGGGCCGCACCATCCGCATCCCCGTCCACATCGGCCAGCGCGAACGCAAGATCGCCCGCGTGGAGCGCGAGCTGGCGGCGCGTCACGGCCGCCCGCCCTCCGACGAGGAGATCGCCGCCGCCGCCGACCTCACCCTCATTGAGCTGCACGAGACGCGCGAGGCCCTTCGCACCATCACCAGTCTGGAGCGCACGGTCGGCGAGGAGGGCCAGACCGAGCTCGGCGACCTGCTGGCGAGCAACGAGCCCGAGCCCCACCAGGAGGTGGAGATCGGGCTGCGAGACCGCACGGTGCGCGAGGCGCTGGAACAGCTCCCCGAGCAGGAGCGGCGGGTGATCAAGCTGCGCTACGGCATCGGCGGCCAGGACCCGACCGCGCTGCGCGAGGCGGGCCGCCTGATGGGCCTGTCGCCGGAGCGGGTGCGGCGCATCGAGCACAAGGCGCTCGAGCACCTGGCCGAGATACGCGAGGTGGCGGCCCTCTCCGAGGCTCCCTGGTAGTGGCCAACCCCGAGCAGGAACAGGCCCGGCTGCGCGAGAACATCGAGCGCACGCGCGCCGAGCTCGGGCAGACGGTCGAGGCGCTCGCCCACAAGACGGACGTCAAGGCCCAGGCCCAGGCCAAGGCCCAGGAGCTTCAGCGCAGGCTCCCCGAGCCACTGCGCGACAAGCCGGTGTTGCCGGTCGCCGCAGGGGTAGGCGTGGCCCTGGTTGCGCTGTGGCTCATCAGAAGGCGCTAGCCGTGTCCTCGGGCGGAGTTCTCAAGCGCACCTTCACGGAGTTCCAGGACGACAACCTGACCGATTGGGCCGCGGCGCTCACCTACTACGGGGTGCTGTCGATCTTCCCCGCCCTGATCGTGCTCGTGTCGATCCTCGGGCTCATCGGCAGCTCGGCCACCGACCCGCTGCTCGACAACCTCGCCACCGTCGCCCCCGGACCCGCCAAGGACATCCTCACCGACGCGATCGAGAACCTGCAGGGCAGCTCGGGAGCGTCGGGCGTCGTCTTCATCGTCGGCCTGGCCGCCGCCGTGTGGTCGGCCTCGGGCTACATCTCGGCCTTCATGCGCGCCTCGAACGTGGTCTATGACATCGAGGAGGGGCGGCCGATCTGGAAGACCCTTCCGGTGCGGGTGGGGCTGACCGTCCTGCTCATGGTGCTGACCGCGATCAGCGCGGTGGCGGTCACGCTCAGCGGCGGCCTCGCGCGAGAGGCCGGCGACCTCATCGGCGTCGGCGACACCGCCATCCAGATCTGGAACATCGCCAAGTGGCCGGTGCTCGTGCTGTTCGTCAGCTTCATGTTCGCGGTGCTCTACTGGGCGGCGCCGAACGTCAAACAGCGCGGCTTCAAGTGGATCTCCCCCGGCTCCGTGCTGGCGGTGATCGGCTGGCTGATCGCCTCTGTGGCCTTCGCGTTCTTCGTGGCCAACTTCGGTTCCTACAACAAGACCTACGGCGCCCTCGCGGGACCGATCATCTTCCTCGTTTGGCTGTGGATCTCGAACATCATGATCCTGCTCGGAGCGGAGTTCAACGCGGAGCTCGAGCGCGGCCGCAAGATCGAGCAGGGCATGCGCCCGGAGGACAAGGAGCCCTTCATGGAGCCGCGCGACACGCGCAAGATGGAGCAGAGCCAGTCGTGAGCCTCGAGACCGGCGAGGCCCCTGCCGACGGCGCGTTCGCGGGATACGCGCCGCCCGAGAAGCGCCCCTCGTTTGCGTCCCACGCCGCCTTCGCGGCGCTGTTCAACGGGGGGCTCGCGGCAGGCGTGCTCGCCGCGAGGCGCGCGGGTCACGAGCTGCCCGATCGCCTCGACGAGCGCGACCTGCTGCTCACCGGTGTGGCCACCCACAAGCTGAGCCGGATGCTCGCCAAGGAGAAGGTCACCGTCTTCCTGCGCGCCCCGTTCACGGAGTTCGAGGACAAGGGCGGGCCGGGCGAGCTGCAGGAGCGACCTCGCGGGCGCGGCCTTCGGCGCACGGCGGGAGAGCTCGTGACCTGTCCGTACTGCCTGAGCATGTGGGTGTCCGGGGGCTTTCATCTCGGGCTCCTCACCGCGCCGCGCACCACTCGCTTCGCCGCCTCGGTGCTCGCCGCCGTCACGATCTCCGACTTCCTGCAGCTCGCGCACCGGGCGGCTGAGCGCTCGCGCTAGGGCCGATGGCCGAACCGCTCCCCGACGCGGACGTCGATCGCCTATACGGCCTGCCGCTCGACGAGTTCGTCGTGCAGCGCGACGCCCTGGCCAAGAAGCTGCGCGGCGACGGCGACAAGGACGCCGCTGCCGCCGCCAAGGCGCTTCGCAAGCCCACCGCCGGAGCCTGGGCGCTCAACCAGGCGGTGCGCCGGCGGCGCGCTGAGACCGACGCGCTGCTGAAGGCGGGTGAGCGCCTGCGCGCGGCTCATGCGGGCCTCCTGGCCGGCGGCGACCGCGACGAGCTGCGCGCCGCGATGAGCGAGCAGCGCGAGCTGACCGCGACCCTGGCCGACTGCGCCGAGGCGATCGCCAGCGAGACGGGCAAGAGCGGACCGGCGCTCAAGGAGCGCGTGCGAGGGACGCTGCACGCCGCGGCGCTCGACGACGACGTCCGCGAGGAGCTGGCGCGCGGACGCCTGGTGCGCGAGCGCGAGGCCGTGGGGCTTGGCTCGGCGTTCTCGGCGCCGGACGGTCCCTCCGCGGGCGGCGGCGCCGGCCCCCGCAAGCCGTCCAAGCGAGAGAGCAAGCGTTCGGCCGACCGCGCGGAGGCAGAGCGCCTCGTGGACGAGGCCGAGGCGGCCCGTGACCAGGCCGAGCAGGCCGCTGAGGAGGCCTCGGCCCGCGTCGAGGCGGCGCGAGCCGCGTTGAGCCAGGCCGAACGCGAGGAGCGCGAAGCGGCCCGCCTGGCGCGCGAGCGCGAGAAGGAGCGCGCCAAGCGTGAGCGGGCCCTGAGGCGCCTCCAGGACTGAGCGTTGGGTTGGCGTGTGGCGCCTATTGGGTGGGTGTGGGTTTGGGCTAGAATGCCGGGTTGAGGGACGCTCGTCAGTCGTGGCGGCTGGGCGGCGGACCGACGTTCAATTGAGCTTTCGTTGGAGGTCTGGTCCCCGTTGTCGGCTACATCGTCTTTTGACCGTGAAGTAGAAGCAGGGCTGCTTGTGCGCTATCACCGCGATGGTGATCTGGCCGCGCGGGAGGAGTTGACGCGCAGGCTGATGCCGTTGGCGCGCGATCTTGCGGCCAAGTACGCCAACAGCGGCGAGCCGCTGGACGACCTCACCCAGGTGGCCTACATGGGGCTGCTCAAGGCCATCGACCGCTACGACCTCGACCGCAGCAGCGGCTTTGTGGCCTACGCGGTGCCCACCATCCGGGGCGAGCTCAAGCGCCACTTTCGCGACAAGGGCTGGGCCATGCACGTCCCGCGCGACCTCCAAGAGCGCGCGCTGGCCGTCCGCCGCGCCCGCGAAGCGCTCGAGGGCCGCCTCGGGCGCTCACCCACCGTGCGCGAGGTCGCCGCCGAGCTTGACTGCAACAGCGAACAAGTACTCGAAGCCACCCTGGCCTCAAGCCACTACAGCGTGGCCTCCCTCGACGCCCCCCCAGCCCGCGACGAAGACGACGCCGGCGCGCTGGTGGAACTGATCGGCTCCCCCGACGACACCTACTCCGCCGTCGAAGAACGCGAAGTCATCGCCGGCAACTGGAGAGAACTGACCGACCTCGAACGCAAAGTCGTGTCGCTGCGCCTAGTCGACGACCTACCCCAACGCGAAATCGGAAAACGCGTCGGCTTCTCCCAAATGCACATCTCACGCGTCCTACGCCGCGCCATGGAACACCTCACCCCCGCCGCCTAGCCGAAATGCGTCTTGAGATAAACCGCCAGTTTCAGTTTCGGAACGGAGTCGAAGGGAGATAATCCGCCCAGGTCAGTAAGTGGGGGACGACGCGTGGCCGGCCTTGGTCGGATCGGTCACAACTCGGACCGAACGTCATGCAGACGGAGGTCTTAGATGAACGCAGTCGCGGTTGCCGGTCGGCCGGTGCTTCGGCTTTATCGCGGCGGTGGTGCCAGCCGCGAGGAGGAGCGGGAGGTCGAGCGCGAGCTCCTCGTCCGCTATCACCACGAGGGCGACCTGGCCGCGCGCGAGGAGCTGGCGAGGCGCTTCCTGCCGCTCGCCCGTGACCTTGCCCTTCGCTACAACTACACCGACGAGCCCTTCGACGACCTGCTGCAGGTGGCGAGCCTGGGCCTGATCAAGGCCATCGATCGCTTCGAGCCCGGGCGAGGCACGAAGTTCTCGAGCTACGCGGCGCCCACCATCCTGGGTGAGCTCAAGCGTCATTTCCGCGACAAGGGTTGGGCGCTCCACGTGCCCCGTGACCTGCAGGAGCGCACGCTCGCGGTCAACCGCGAGACCGAGCTGCTCTCCAAGTCGCTCGGCCGGTCTCCCCGGGTCAGCGAGGTGGCGAAGGCGCTCGGCTGCTCGGTCGAGAAGGTGCTCGAGGCGCAGGAGGCGGCCGCGAGCTACGAGGCCGCGTCGCTGAACGCCCCGACCTCGCGCGACGACGACGAGGCGGGCGAGCTGGTCGATCTGCTGGGCGGAGAGGACCGGGCCTACGAGCTCGTGGAGAGCCGCGACGCGATCGCGAGCACCTGGCGGGCGCTGCCCGAGGTAGAGCGCCAGGTGCTGGAGCTGCGCTTCATGCACGACCTGACCCAACGCGAGATCGGCGACCGGATCGGGTACTCCCAGATGCACGTGTCGCGTCTGCTGCGGAGGGCGCTCAAGCGTCTGGAGACTGCCGCAGCCGCCGCTTGAGCCTGGTGGCGTTCGCCACCGCGAAGCCTTCCCAGTCGTTGTTGAAGTAGACGAGCACTTCGGCGCGCCGCCGCCAACCGGCGATCCGCTGAGCCCAGTCGTCGAGCTCGGCGGCGGAGTAGTTCCCCCGCCGGCCCCGATGCCCGTGATGCAGGCGCACGAGCGACCAGTCAGTGGTCAGCTCGTGAGCCTGGAAGGGCCACTTCGGATGGTCGGCGATCACCAGGGCCGCGTGTCGCTCACGCAGGATGGCGTAGACGTCGGGATCGAACCAGCTCTCGTGGCGAAACTCGAAGCAATGACGCCCGGCGGGCAGCAACGCAAGGACCCGCGCCAGAGCCTCGTCGTCGCGCTGGAAGTTCGGTGGCAGCTGCCACACAATCGGGCCCAGCTTGGGCGATCGGACGAGTGGCTCGATGTGCTCGTAGTAGCGGCGGATGCCCTCCTCCACGTCGCCCAAGCGGCGGACGTGCGTGAGATAGCGGCTGGCCTTGGCCGCGAAGACGAAGTCTTCGGGCGTCTCCTCAACCCAGCGGGCGACGGCCTTCGGCGAGGCCAACCGGTAGAAGGTCGAGTTGACCTCGACGGTGTCGAACACCTCGGCGTAGCGCCTCAGCCAGCGGGGTTTGCCCAGGCCTTCGGGATAGAGCCGGCCCCGCCAGCTGTCGTAGTTCCACCCCGAGCAGCCGACGCGCACCGGCCGCATCGAATTACTCGGACGTGAGGGTCTGCCTGTCGCGCTCGGTGAACTCGATCTTGTTGCTGGCAGCCTGCTCACGGTGCTCTTGAAGGCGCTTGACGTCCCTGCGCCGGCGGTTGAGAGCGACCAGGGACACGCCGGCGACGGCCAGAAGCACCAGCGGAATCGACACGAACCAGGCACCTACCAGCGCGACCAGGATTGCTATGGCGATGACGCCTCCGACTATTCCCGCTGCCCACATGGCCAAACGGCTACCCGGTCACAGGCGAGGCAAACGACTCGTGTCGACGACCTCGAACGCGCTGCCCGGCACGCGGTGCAGCGAATGGAGGTCGTCGTTGTCCCAGCCTGGATGCGGCGCTCCGCTCACGAACCAGGGCGCTCCGTTGTCGGCGAGGATCATTCCGTAGCGCTTGAGCGCGCGCAGGACCACGCGCGTCTGGCGCGGGAAGCCGGAGATGTCGTAGCCGCGCTTGAGCCGAAGGCGCTGGCCCATCGCGGGCAGATTCGGGTCGGTCAGGTCGGAGGCGAAATGTCGCGCCGGGTACACGAACGCGCGCCGCGTCTGTGACGCGGTGAAGCGCAGGGCGTGGTCGATGCGCCCGCGCTTGACCTCGTCGAAGCGAGCGAGGCCGGGCAGGATGGGCAGGCCCGCGGCGTCGGCCGAGGTCCAGCCGCGCGGGCGCACGCGGTTGGAGCGCAAGTTCCAGACCGCGCCCGACCCGGCCGTCCAGCGGGCGCCGCCGTCCTGGGGGTAGGCCGCGAAGAGCTCGTAGAGGCGGCAGCGCGACCGGTCGACCACGATCACGTGGCGGTCGCCGTCGGAGCCGGGGCCGCCCTCGATCGGCGCCCGGGCAGGAATCGGATAGGGGCCGCGATTGGATTCGCTCGCGTACTCGAAGGACACCGGCACGCGCGCCTGGGCCCTGCCGACGGTGGTGTACGGGATGCCGATCGGCCGGCCCTCGTAGAGACCCGAGCCGAAATCGGCGTGCATCGTGTCGTCGATCCCGATGGAGCGCACGATGGCCCCGGAGTTCGCATGCACCGGCAGGCGGTCGACGCGCTGGTTCCAGTGGTTGCTCTTGGGGAACACCGGGCAGGCACGCGCGCCGGGCAGCCGGCTGCCCTGGGTCGAAGCCGCCGGCAGGAATGCGAGAAGCAGCAGCCCCCCGGCCAACAGGAGGAGCGCCCGTCTCAGCGCGTCGTCTCGCCCTCTGGTTGGCGGCCGTCGCGGCCCACGTAGCCGTCCTTGCCGCCGGCGCAGAGGTATACGGCCGGCTCATCCCCCACGTTCTTGACCTTGCGGACGGTGGCCGCGTCGACCCGCGCCAGGCCGCCCGGCCCCAGCACGTGCGCGGAGTCGTCGTTGAACGTCATCTCGATGCGCCCGCGGTACACGAAGTAGAGCTCTTCCTGCTCGTCGTGGAAGTGGCGGCCGGTCTCGTATCCGGGCGGGAGCTCGATCGCGTTGACCCCGAAGGCCGTTACGCCCAGCTCGCGGCGGACCTTGCGAAACCCGGGCCCGTCGGCCAGCGCGTCGACGTTCGCGACGGCGTAGCCCTCGCCCTGCACCACCTCGTGGGTCTCATCAGCCATTCGGTGCAGGGTATTCAGGCCGCGCGTTCGGCGGAGCGCAGCCCGCCGCGGGCCCAGAGGGCGGTCACCACGGCCAGCAGCAGCGCGACGCCGAAGGCGGGCAGGGCCTTGACGGGGTCGCCCTCCAGGAAGCCGCGCTCCGCCTCGAGCACCAGCGTGATCGGATTGAACGAGGCGGCGGCCTGGACCCACCCGGTGAGCAGGTCGTAGGGCACCCACACGGGCGCCAGGAAGAGCAGCAGGAACATCGGCATCTGCATGGCCGGCCCGGCCTGCATGGTGCGCAGGCGCATCGCCACGCCGGTGGCGAAGAGCACTGCCGCGAAGTTGAGGAGGATGGCCAGCGTGTAGAGCCCGATCAGGTCGGCAGGCCCGCCGCTCACGTCGAGCCCCGCGACCAGCGCCACCACCGTGATCACCGCGACCGTGAACACGGCGCGCACCAGGGCCGAGAACCAGTAGCCGGCCACGATGCCGCCGCGATTGGTCGCGGCGAGCATGAGCCGCCGCGAGAACCCGGACTCGAAGTCGCGGGCCACCGAGAAGCCGGTGAACACGCCGCCGAACATCGAGGCCTGCAGCAGCACGAAGCCGTACACGAAGGTCGTGTAACCGCCCGCATAGTCGAAGCCGGGGACCGAATCGACCCGGGACAGCCCGCCGGCGAAGGCGATGAAGAAGAACAGCGGGAACAGCACCGCCGGCACGACCATCGCCGGGTTGGTGAAGAAGTTGTGGATGTTGCGCCACGCCACCCCGCGGGCCACGGACAGGAACCCGCCGCGGCTCATGTGCGCACCATCCTGGTGCGAAGCGCGGAGCTGGCGGCGGCCAGGGCGACCAGCGCGAGCCCGCCCGCGCAGGCGAACCCGAGCGCGAGCGCCTCGCTGTCCCAGCCGGTGATCACCAGCGAGCGGATCCCCTCGAGCATGTAGGAGACCGGGTTGTAGGTGGCCACGGTCTGAAACCAGCCGATCTCGATCAGGTCGCGCGGCAGCGCCATCGACGAGAGAAAGAGGGCGGCGAAGAAGAGCGGGAACACGCCCTGCACGGCCTCGCCCGTGCCGCTGCGCAGCGCGACGAAGGCGCCGATGCAGCCGAAGGCCAGCGAGATGGTCAGCGACAGCAGCACGATCACCACCGCGCCGGCGACACCGGCCGCGATGCCCGCGCCGAAGAGCAGGCCGACGCCGAGGAAGGTCAGCGCCTGGATCAGCCCGAGCGCGAGGATCCCCGAGAGCTGGCCCATCATCAGCGCGATGCGGCGCAGCGGGGTGAGCGACAGGCGGTTGAGAAAGCCGGTCTCGATGTCGTTGGCCACGTTGGTGCCGGCGCTGTTGGCCGAGAACAGCGCGCCCTGCACGAACGCGATGGCGAGAGCGAACTCGAAGTACGAATTGGTGGGGAAGCCCGGTATCTGTGTCGTCGAGTCGAGCCCGCTCGAGTTGATGGAGAGCAGCATGAGTGGAAAGACGATCGACGGCACCACCATCGCCGGCTGGCGCAGCGTGCGCACGACCGAACGGCGGGCGAGCATCCCGACCTGCAGGAACAGGCCGTTCACGCCGCCACGGGCTCCTCGGCCTCCTCCTGGGACGGCGCCTTCTCGGCTTCACCCTCGAGGGAGCGGCCGGTCTTCTCCAGGAACACGTCGTCGAGCGTCGGCGCGTGCAGCTGGAGCGACTCGACCGAGATGTTCTGGGAGTCGAGGGCGCGCACCACCTCGGCAAGCTGAGCGTCGCCACCGGCGAGGCGCACGGCGGCGCCCTTGGGCGACGCGGTGGCCGGCTCGCCGAAGCGGGCCAGCACGTCCTTCATGTGCCCGAGATCGCCCGGCTCGGCGGGAATCGCCTCCACGCTCGGGCGCCCGATCTCGGCCTTGAGCGCCTCGGGCGTGCCCTCGGCCACGATCTTCCCGTGGTCGATGATCCCGACGCGGTCGGCCAGGACGTCGGCCTCCTCGAGGTACTGCGTCGTCAGGAAGACGGTCACGCCGCGATCGGCGGCCAGCCGCTGCACCTCTTCCCAGAGCGCGGTACGGCTCTGCACGTCGAGGCCGGTGGTGGGCTCGTCGAGGAAGAGGATCCGGGGCCGGTGGACCAGCGCCAGCGCCAGGTCGAGCCGGCGCTTCATGCCGCCCGAGTAGCCGCCCACGCGACGGTCGGCGGCCTGGGTCAGGCCCACCCGCTCGAGCAGCGTCTCGGTGCGCTCGCGCGCCTCGGCGCCGCGCATGCCGTGCAGCGCGGTCTGCAACCGCATGTGCTCGTGGCCGGTGAGGAAGGGATCGAGCGCGGCCTCCTGGAGCGCGGCGCCGATCGACGCACGCACCGCCGAGCCGTCCTCAACCACGTCATGGCCGGCCACGCGGGCGGTACCCGCGGTGGGCGGAAGCAGTGTCGTGAGCATGTGGACCGTGGTCGACTTGCCGGCGCCGTTGGGCCCAAGGAAGCCGTACACCTCGCCCGGCTCCACGCGCAGGTCGATGCCGTCGACGGCGCGGGGGCCTTTCTTGAACTCGCGGACGAGGTCCGTTGCTTCGATGGCGGCGTCACTCATAGGCCCACACGTTACCAGCGGATGCTTGAGGTTGCCAAATATCGGCGCCCTCGACTATGATGAGGCTCGACCATGAGCGTTCACGACGATCCGGCGCAAGAGGCATGGGAGCTCCTGTGGAGGCTCATGCAGGCCAACAAGCCCCGCTTCATGGCGCTGGCGCAGGAGATGGGCCTGGCGCCCATGCAGCTGCACGCGCTGCGGCTGATCGAGCCGGGCGACGGGGTTCCGATGAGCTCGCTGGCCGGCATGCTCTTCTGCGACGCCTCCAACGTCACCGGCATCGTCGACCGGTTGGAGGCTCGTGGCTTGATCGAGCGGCGCCCGTCGGTCACCGACCGGCGAGTGAAGCTGCTCGTGCTGACCGACGAGGGCACGCGCCTGCGCGAGACCGCCTACCGCCAGATGACCACGCCGCCGCCCGCCATCGCCGAGCTGCCGCTCAAGCACAAGCGGGCACTGCGCGACGCTCTGCGGGCGGCGAACGCCGCCCCTGTGGCCTAGCCGATCCTGCCCTCGTCCTTGACCGGAGCGGGCTCGCCCGGCGCGTGGAGGAGGCTCCTCACGTCGCGCACGCCCTCCACCTTCGCTGCGGCCTCTCGCAGCGACTCCATCGCGGACGGGTCGTCGAGCTCGCCGCGGAGATAGACCACGCCATCCTCGACGTTCACCGACACCTTGTCCTTCGGGGCGTCGTCGGGCCGGAAGATCTCACTCTCCACCTTGGCCTGGAGGGCCGGGTCGTTGAGCCGCTCGCTCGCCGGCGCGCGCTCCTCGCCTGAGGTGCTGTCATCGGGAGTGGCCTTCTCCTTGACCGTTTGGGCGGTCTCGCCGAGGCTCTCCCCCGCCTGAGCGGCCTGGTCCTTGCCCCGCTTGGCGTAGGTCAGCGCCTGGCCTCGCCGGCCTTCTCCTCGATCGGGGTCGAGGAACCACACCGCCACGCCTCCCAGCACGGCACCGATCAGCAGCTTGAACATGAGTCTCGTTCCTTTCCTGTCGTTGGGTTCAGAATCTGAGCAGCGCGGCGATCCCGCCGGCGCGCTCCTCGAAGTCGTCGCGGCAATGCCGCATAGCCATGATCTCGGAAGCGCCCTGCAGGGCCAGCTCGATCGCCGCGTCGGTCACGTCGTCGTGCCGCTCGAGCTCGCGGCCGTCCACCGGGCAGGTGCGCTCATCCCCTCCGCCGAGCCAGCCGCACTCGGGGCAGGTGACACCGGGGGCGGAGAACTGCTCGTCGAGCAACAGGGTCTCCACCCGCCGCTCGTTGAGGACGCGCAGGGTGTCGTCGAAGCCGCTGGCCGCCCGGGTCCCCTCGCCCAGGCGCTCCAACGCCTCTCGCTCGCGCTCCACGTCCAGCGCGTCGAAGCAGGGCTGGGCGGCGCTGAGCACCTGCTCGGGCGTGGAATGGTCCACGTCGACCTCGATGCGGCCGGCGAGGCGCTCGGTGAGGTAGCCGTGCAGCTTCGATTCGAAGTCGGCCACCACCTCCCGCGTTCCCCCGACCACCAGGTGCTGGAAGGGCCGGCGCTTGTGGTGCTTCATGAGCGACTCGGCCGTGTGCTTGAGGTGGTCGTCCTTCTCCTTCTCGATTCCGCGCTGGTAACGGGCCTGGGCCAGGCCGCCCTTGTCGTGCTGGCCGAAGACCGTGTCGTGGATCTGCTCGATCTCGCGCAGGCCGTCGGGCGAGCCCCGAAAGAGCCGCGCGTCGCGCCGGCTGACCAACGCGACGCACCAGCGCTCGCGACGCTCCAGGCGGGCCAGCGGGCCCACCAGCGGCGAGCGACCGATCTCCACCCGGTTGCGCACCGGGCGGGGGAGACGCAGGACCTCGAAGAGGCCGGCCGACTGGCTGGCGAACACCGCCACGCCGTGGGCGCCCTCGGCCGGGAGGTCGCCCTCGAGCAACGACCCGGCCTGTTCGAGGCTCGCGTTGAGGTCCGCCCGCTCCTCGTGCGACAGGTCGTCGCGGTCGCGCAGCCGGCGGTCGGCCTCGTCGAGCAGGCTGCGAATGGCGGTGGCGCGGGCCGGCGGGGTGGCGAACTCCGCCGGATCGAGGTCGAGATAGAGGCTCAACACCAGCGGCCGGTCCAGCCGTAGCTCGCTCAGCCGCCGCACCTCGTCGCGATCGGGCGCCGTGACCTGCATCTCAGTGTCTCCTTGGCCGATTCATTGCATTTTTCGCCTACCCAGCGAAATGCGGCGCGACACGCCTTAACCAATCGCACGCTACGGTGTACTGCTCTCTTCTGGCGCTTTTTTCAACGAAAAGGTCTTTATTTCGGGCCTTTGTTTCGCTATGCTTTCGATAAACCTCGAACTATCTAACGGATTATGGCTGCTTCCAGCACTACAGATACCAAGAAAACTCACGACTTCACGCCCGAGCTCGAAGACTCGCTCCAGCTCTTCTTCAACGAGGCGCGCAAGCACCCGTTGCTGAACGCGGAGCAGGAAATCGAGCTTGCCCAGCTCATCGAGCGTGGCGATCTCGAGGCCAAGGACCGCATGGTCAACTCGAACCTGCGGCTGGTGATCTCGGTGGCCCGCAAGTATCAGGGCCAGGGACTGCCCCTGGGCGACCTCATTCAGGAGGGCATGCTCGGCCTGATCCGCGCGGTCGAGAAGTTCGATTGGCGCAAGGGCTTCAAGTTCTCCACCTACGGGACCCTCTGGATCCGGCAGGCCATTGGCCGCGGGCTGGCCAACTCGGGCCGCACGGTGCGCCTCCCGGTGCACATCGTGGCTCGCGCGCGCAAGATCTCGGATGCCGAGCGCAAGCTCGCCGTCGAGTTCGGCCGCCAGGCCACCGACGAGGAGATCGCTGCCTTCGTCGAGCTGCCGATGGACGAAGTGATCGACATCCGCCGCGCGGACCGTGGTCCGACGAGCCTCGACCAGGGCGTCGGCGAGGACGGGGACACCGCCCTCGGCGACCTGATCGCCGGCGACGGTCCCTCCATCGAGGACTACGTGAGCTCGGAGCTCGACTTCGAGACGCTGCGCGACGCCGTCGGCGGGCTGCCCGACAACGAGCGGACCGTGATCACGCTGCGCTTCGGCCTCGACCGCGAGGAGCCTCAGGCCCTGCGCGAGACCGGTCGCCGCCTCGGCCTCTCGAGTGAGCGCGTGCGCCAGCTCGAGGACCAGGCCCTGCGCCGGCTGTCGAAGGACGACGCCGTCGCCGCACTGCGCGACGCGGCCTAGAAAATCTGAGTGTGGGCCCCCTTTCGAACCTCTGAGGTTCGAACCGGGGCCCACAGTCGTTTCTAGAGCGGCTCGGCGGTCCGAGCCGCGAGCGATCGAAGCAAAGCGGGCATCCCGTCCCGCTCCCTTATAGCTCGCTGTAAACGCGGCGCAGCGCCCTCACGCAGGATCTTCTCCACGCCGTCGAGAGCGTCATCGGTGCCGACGCAGCTCACCGAGTAGCTCAGCGGCCGCCTCGCGCACCGGCCGCAATCGGCCGCGCCACAGCAGCTCCGCCTCGAGCCCATCCCGCACCGCGCAGAAGCTCGACCAGTGCAGAGCCTCGGCCGGAGCAAGCTCGGCGGGCGGATCCTCCACCGCCCGCCGGGCAACAGCGTGCACCAACGCCGCCAGGCCCGCCGCCTCCACCAGCCCGGCCTGAACGTCGAGCTCGCGCAGCTCGAGCGTTCCCAGGCGCGGCTGCAGCCGAGCGTCCCACCAGACCATGGTGCCCTTCGGATCCTGTGGCCCGCCGCCGGCGACGATCCCGTCGAGCGTCTCCAGATACTCGTCGTAGCCCCGCAACGGCGGCGGCAGCCCACGCCCCGGATAGGCCCGCACTATCGCCGAGCGTGCGCTGGCCAGGCCCGAATCGATGCCGAACCAGTAGGGCGAGCTCGCGCCCAGGGCCCCGATCAGCGGCAGCGCCTCGCGGATGCCCATGAGGCCGTCCACGGCGGCGTCGGCGGTGGGCATGGCCACGTGCACGTGCAGCGCGCATTCCGGCGTGCGCCGGATCAGGCCGCGCATCTGGCCCTCCACGCGGCGATAGCGCTCGGAGTCGACGAGCCGGACGTCGCCGAAGGCCGCGTTCGGATGCACCCCGACGGCCATGGGCGTGCCGCCCGCGCCCAGTATCGCCGCGCGGCCCTCGGCCAGATCGGCCGCCGCCTCGCCGGCGCTCCGCCGCGGCTCGGAGCGGACCTCGATCTCGCACAGGAAGGCCTCGTGATCGACGCGCTCGCGCGCCAGGTCGATACCGGGCAGGACCTGGTCGGCCACGTGGGCCAGCGCGTGATCGTCGGCGTCCACCAGCAGCAGCTCCTCCTCGATCCCGATCGTGAAGGGGTCGCCGCTGCCGAAGCGGTGCTCGGGAACGACGCTCAAGTTGCCGCGGCCAGTCGCTCCACTTCCTCGTCGCTCAGCTCGATCTCCTGCGCGGCGAGGTTGTCCTCGAAGTGCTCGATCGACGAGGTGCCCGGGATGGGCAACATCACGGGCGAGCGAGCGAGCAGCCAGGCGAGCGCCAGCTGACCCGGCGCGGCGTCGCGCGAGCTCGCAATCTCGTCCAGCGGCCCGCCGGAGCGCGCCAGGTCGCCGGTGGCGAGCGGGAACCACGGGATGAAGCCGATCCCGTCGCTCTCGCACGCCTCGAGCACGTCCTCCGAGCTTCGGTCGGCGAGGTTGAAGCGGTTCTGGACGCTCACCACCTCGGCCACGCGAGCGGGCGCGCTCGAGCTCCTCGACCGAGACGTTCGACACGCCGATGTGGCGGATCTTGCCCTCCTCCTGCAGCTCGCGCAGCGCGCCGACCGAGTCCTCGAGCGGGATCTCGGGATCGGGCGAATGAAGCTGGTAGAGGTCGATGCGCTCGAGCTTCAGTCGCCGCAGCGACCCCTCGCAGCACTCCTTCAGCCGCTTCGGATGGGCATCGCGAGGCCACTCGCCCGGCCCCGTGCGGCGCAGCCCGCCCTTGGTGGCGATCACCAACTCGTCCGGGTAGGGGTGCAGCGCCTCGGCGATCAGGTTCTCGCTCACGTCGGGCCCGTAGGAGTCCGCGGTGTCGATCAGGTTCACGCCGAGTTCCACGACGCGCCGGAGGAGGCGCTTGGCCTCCTCCGGGTCGTCGGGCGGGCCCCAGATGCCGTCGCCGGTGATGCGCATGGCGCCGAAGCCCAGGCGGTTGACCTCGAGGTCGCCGCCGATGGTGAAGGTGTCCATGGGCCAGACGCTACTTGCCGCGCCTTTTACAAGTGGGTCACGCGACCTTCACCTCCGGTGTCAGGGCCCCGCCTACCGTCGCGCTCGTTCCCCACCTGCACAGGAGGCCCGACCGTGGCAAGCATCGCCCGCCCCGCCGACCCCAGCGACGCCGCCCAGCGACCGCTGCGCGGCAAGCTCACCTCTACACGGCGCGACTTCATCCGCGGCGTGGCCGCGGCCGGAGCCAGCACGGCCGGCGCCGTGGCGATGGGCGGCGGGACCTCACACCTATTCGGAGAGGAAGCGCAGGCCGGCATGCGGCCGAACGGCTTCAGCGATTTCGAGGCCATCGCCGCCTCGAGCGCGGACGTCTTCGAGGTGGCGCCCGGCTTCCGCGCCGACGTCCTCATCTCCTACGGCGACGTCTTCGAGGACGGCGGCGGGCGACGCCTGCGCTACGGCTACAACAACGACTTCCTCGCCTACTTCCCGCTGCGCGGCAGCCGCGAGGGCCTTCTGTTCGTCAACCACGAGTACCCCGATCCCTTCTTCCTTCACGGCTACAAGCCGGACGGCTCCCCCAAGAACGCCGCGCAGGTGCAGGAGGAGCAGGATGCGGTCGGCAACTCGATCGTGCACATCAAGCGCAAGCGCAGCGGACTTTGGAAGGTCGTCTCGAAGTCGGAGTACAACCGGCGGATCTACGGGGACCGGCCCGACCTCGAGTTCACCGGCCCGCTTACCGGGGCGGACGGCATCGGCGCGAGCGCCCACGGCTCGATCGGCAACTGCTCCGGCGGCATCACTCCCTGGGGCACCGCGCTGTCCTGCGAGGAGAACTTCGACGACTACGGGATCGAGCTGGAGGCCGAGGCCACCGACGCCTACGGGTGGGCGCAGTACGGCGGCCAGCCCGAGGACGCCGAGTACGACCCCGAGGCCTACAAGAAGTACGGATGGGTCTGCGAACACGATCCCTACGACCCCGAGTACGTCGGGCGAAAGCACACCGCGCTGGGGCGCTTTCGCCACGAGAACACCGCCTTCCGTCACGAGCCCGGCAAGAAGTTCGTGCTCTACATGGGCGACGACAAGACCAACGAGGGCGTCTACAAGTTCGTCTCCGACCGCTCCTTCAAGCCGCGCCAGTGGTCGAACAACCGCAAGCTGCTCGAAGAGGGCACGCTCTACATCGCGCGCTGGGAGCCCGAGGGCCGGCGCCGCTTCGCCGCCGCCGGCGATACGACGCCGATCACTCCGACCGAGGGCACCGGCACCTGGGTCGAGGTGCCCGGGGACGCCCTCGACGACACCGCCGAGAAGCTGCGGGCCGCCTACGGCGACGACGAGTTCGACCTGCACTTCGGCACCAACCGGCCCGAGGACCTCGAGGTGGCCGAGGACGGCAGCGTGTTCATCGCACTGACCAACAACAGCACGGTCAACGACTCGCACGGCTCGGTGCGCCGGCTGCGCGAGAATGGCAACGATCCCGAGGCGAGCGAGTTTCGCTGGCTCGACTACGCCGCGGGCGGCCCGACGGGCTCCGGGGACCCGGGCACCGAGGGCTTCTCGTCGCCCGACAACCTCGTGTTCGACAAGGCGCGCCACCTGTGGGTGGTCACCGACATCTCGTCGAGCCGCCTGAACGAGGACAACGAGTACGCGTACCACAAGAACAACGCGATGTTCATGGTGCCGACCTCAGGACCGAACCGCGGCGTCGCCTTCCGCTTCGCCAACGGCCCCGTGGAGTGCGAGATCACCGGCCCGTACTTCACCCCGAACGAGAAGACGCTGTTCTGCAACGTCCAGCACCCGGGCGAGAACACGTCGAGCACCGACGAGGCGGTCTTCGGCCAGGAGACCACCTACACCAGCTGGTGGCCCGAGGGCGACAAGACCGCCGGCGACAACCCGTCGACGCCGAAGCCCTCGACCGTGGCCATCAGCCGTGTGGAGGACGTCAGGGACGAGGAGGACTGAGGCGCTTGCGCAGCGCCTCGGCCCGCTTGCGAAACAGCGCCACGTTGCGCAGCTTGATCTCCTCGTAACCGCGGATCACGTCGGGTAGCTCGAATAGCTCCCGGACGGTGGCGTGGGTGTCCGGGGTCAGGCGAACGAGAGCGTCCTCCACCATGCCCCCGTACTCCGCGATCAGCTCGCGCTCGACGCGTCGCACCTCCGCGCGGCCGAACGGGTCGAGCTTCGTGGCGCGCAGGCGGCGCATGCGGTAGAGGGCGCTGAAGCTCGGGGTGAACCACGAGCCGAGCTTGAGCTTGCGCTCGAGGCCCATGGAGCGCAGCAGCGGCGGGTGCAGGTTGAACCACACCTTCGCGTCCTGGCCGAACTCGGCGCTCAGCCTGGCCTGCTCGACCGCGTCGAGGTGCAGGCGGGCCACCTCGTACTCGTCCTTGTAGGCCATCAGCTTGAAGAGCTGGCGGGCCACGGCCTCGGCCAGCTCGGCGTGGCCGGGCGTGCGCTCCTGCTCGGCCACCTGCACCCGGCGCACCATCTCGGCGTAGCGGCGCGCGTAGGCCTCGTCCTGGTAGGCGACGAGCTCGGGCACGCGGGTCTCGACCAGACGGCGCAGCTCACCGGCGTCGCCGTTCACGGCCAGCGTGACCAGCTCCCGCTCGGCGGCGCTCAGCTCGCGCGCCGGCACGGACGACTCCGGCGCCCGCGTGGCCGTCTCCACGGCGTCGGGCGCGGCCACCACGGCGCGGCCCCAGGCGAACGCGGCCAGGTTCTTCTGCACCGCCGCGCCGTTGAGGCGGATGGCCTGCTCGAGCGCCTCGGCCGACACCGGCACCATCCCGCGCTGGTAGGCCGCGCCGAGGGCCAGCGTGTTGGTCATCATGTGGTCGCCGAACAGGCGCTCGGAGAGCCGCTGGGCATCGAGGTAGAGGTTGTGCTCGCGGCGGGTGGCGGCGTCGATCTGGTCGAGCTGGGCGGCCAGCTCGGGGAAGCGCTCCTCGGTGTCGATGACCATCTGGCCGGTGGGCACCGCGCTCGTCGACACCACAGCGACGGTGCGATCTTCGAACGCGGTTACGAGGTTCTTCGCGTCGCCCGCGCCCAGCAGGTCGAAGCCCAGGTAGAGGTCGACCGAGCCGGCGGGCGCCTTCGGGGCCACGGCCAGCGGCTCGCGCGAGAGACGGAGGTCGGACGTGACGGGGCCGCCCTTCTGCGACAGGCCGGTCTGATCCAGGCCGTAGACGTGCAGGCCGTCGATCAGGCCCGCCATCCCCAGCATCTGGTTGACCGTGACCACCCCGGTGCCGCCGATTCCCATCATGCGCACCGCCCAGTCGTCGTCGGACACGAGCAGGTCGGGCTCGGGCAGATCGACATTCAGAGCTGGGGTCTCGTGCCTCGCCCTCTTGCCCGGCACCACGGTGAGGAAGGAGGGGCAGTCCCCCTCCAGACAGGAGTAGTCCTTGTTGCAGGAGGCCTGGTGGATCTGAGTCTTGCGCCCGAACTCGGTCTCCACCGGTAGCACCGACAGGCAGCTCGACTTCTTGCCGCAGTCGCCGCAGCCCTCGCATACGCGCTCGTTGATCCAGATGCGCTCGGCGGGCTCGGCCTGCTTGCCGCGCTTTCGCGCGCGGCGCTTCTCGGCGGCGCACTCCTGATCGTGGATGAGCACGGTCACGCCCTCCACCTGCGCCAGCTCCTGCTGGGCGGGCAGCAGCTGCGAGCGGTCGCGCAGCTCGGCGATCGGCGCCAGGCGGACGCCCTTGTAGCGATCGGTGTCCTCGGTGGTGACGATGATGCGCTTGACGCCCTCGAGCTCGAGCCAGCGGGTCAGGTCAGGCACCGAGAGCTGACCCTCGATGGCCTGGCCCCCGGTCATGGCCACGTGCTCGTTGTAGAGCAGCTTGTAGGTGATGTTCACGCCCGCGGCCACCGCCGCCCTCACGGCCAGCGACCCGGAGTGGTGGAACGTGCCGTCGCCCAGGTTCTGCACCAGGTGGGAGTCGCCGGTGAAGGGCGCCTGCCCGATCCACTGGGCGCCCTCGCCGCCCATCTGCGTGATGCCGGTGAGCTCGCCCTTGCCCTCGGGGCTGAGCAGCACCATCGTGTGGCAGCCGATGCCGCCGCCCACGAGCGTGCCCTCCGGGGCGGGCAGCGAGGAGTTGTGCGGGCAGCCCGAGCAGAAGAAGGGTGAGCGCAAGGCCATCGGCAGCTCGGCGCGGCGGCCGGCGATCGCGTCGAGCCGGCGGATGTGGGCCTCGACCGAGTCGAGCTGCACGCGCGCGCCGAGGCGGGCGGCCACCGCGCGGGCGATCACGTCCGCGTCGAGGTCCAGCTCCACGGGCAGCAGCCGCTCTCCGCGCTCGTCGCTCTTGCCCACCACGCGGGGCGTGTGCGGGCCGCCGTAGAGCGCCTCCTTGAGCGCCGTCTCCACGAACGGGCCCTTCTCCTCCACCACCAGGACCTCGTCGAGGCCGCGGGCGAACTCGCGCGCGATCTCACGCTCCAGCGGCCAGACCATGCCCAGCTTGAGGATGCGGATGCCGGCGCGGTCGAGCTCGCTTTCGCCCAACCCGAGGTTGCGCAGCGCGTGGAGCAGGTCGAAATAGGGCTTGCCGCCCGCCACGATGCCCAGCCAGGCGTCGCGCGCGCCCTCGATGCGGTTGACCCCGTTCTCGCGGGCGTAGGCGAGGGCCAGATCGGTGCGCACGCCCAGCATGGTGCGCTCCATGTCGAGAGACTGGGGCGCCAGCAGGTGGCCCGTCGGCTCGTGCACGTACCCGAGGTCGGGCAGCACGGGAGCGATGCGCCCCGGGGCGACCTCGGCGGTGCCCACCGCGTCGGCCACGCTGGTCACGATCTTGAAGCCGGCCCAGAGACCCGAGGCGCGCGAGCAGGCATAGGCGTGCAGGCCGAGATCGAGCACCTCCTGGACGCTCCCGGGAAAGAAGACCGGCATGTGAAGCGAGGCCAGCAGGGGCTCGGACGAGCTCGGGATCGTCGAGGACTTGCAGCTCGGGTCGTCGCCCACCACGGCCAGGCCGCCGCCGGTGCGCGAGACGCCGACGAAGTTCCCGTGACGCAGGGCATCGCCGGCGCGGTCGAGCCCCGGCGCCTTGCCGTACCAGAGGCCCAGCACTCCGTCGTACCGGGCGCCGGGGAGCCGGGCCGCGAGCTGGCTGCCCCAGGCCGAGGTGGCGCCGAGCTCCTCGTTGAGCGCCGGTACGTGGCGCACGTGGTGTTCGTCGAGGAGGTCCGCGTTGCGCGCCAGCTCCTGGTCGAAGCCGCCCAGCGGCGAGCCCTGATAACCGGAGATCATCGTGCCGGTGGTCAGGCCGCGGGCCCGGTCGGCCCGGTGCTGGTCGAGCACGAGGCGTACGAGGCCCTGTACCCCGGTCAGCAGGATCCGGCCTTCCCCGAGCAGATACTTGTCGTCGAGGGAGACCTCCCGGCGCCGGGCCGGCCGCACGGGTCGGGTGTAGGCCGTCGAGACCATTGGTTAGCGCACCTTACCATTGACACCGGCTTGAAGCCATCCTCAAGCGCCTATATGGTCAAGGAAGATGACCATTGCCGCGCAGCACCCGATTCAGGCCGCTGACGCCCTCCGCGAGGACGATCACGAGCAGATCGTGATTCGCCAGGACCCCGATACGGGGCTGCGCTTCATCGTCGCCGTGCACTCCACCGTCCTCGGCCCCGCCCTGGGCGGCATGCGGCTCAAGCCCTACCCGGGTGGGCTGACCGAGGCGCTCGAGGACGTGATGTGCCTCGCACGCACCATGACGCTCAAGGCCTCGGCCGCCGGCCTCGACCTCGGCGGAGGCAAGGCGGTGATGATCGACGACGGGCGCCGCGACCTTCGCGAGGCGCGGCTCACCGGCGCGGCCGAGGTGATCGAGGGCCTGGGCGGCGCCTACATCACCGCCGAGGACATCGGCACCACCACCGCGGACATGGATCACATGGCGCGCTTCACGCGCTACTGCGTAGGCCGCTCGGTGGGCAACGGCGGCGGAGGCGATCCCTCGCCGGTCACCGCCGCGACGGTCTTCGAGGCCACGCGCCGCGGCCTGGCCGCCCACGACGGCTCGGCCGACCTGGAGGGCCGCCGCATCGGCGTGATCGGCGTAGGCAAGGTGGGCGGAGCCCTGGCCGCCTCCTTCGCCCGAGCCGGCGCGCGGGTGGTCGCCTACGACGTCGACGCGGCGCGTTGTGAGCAGCTGGCCTCCGGGCACCCCGGCGCGGTGAAGGTAGCGCGCTCGGTCGACGCCCTGCTGGCCCGCGAGCTCGACGTCCTCTCCCCCTGCGCCGCCGGCGGGCTGATCGACGATCGCACCGCGCGAGCGCTCGACGTGCACGTGATCGCCGGAGCGGCGAACAACCCGCTCACCGGGCGGCACGTGGCGCGGACGCTGAAGCAGCGCGAGATCCTCTACGTACCTGACTTCCTGGCCAACTGCGGCGGGCTCATCCACGTGGGAGCGGAGTGGTACCGCGGCCGGGGCGGGCCTTCCGAGCAGGAGCTCGTCGACGGGGCCATGGACGGCCTCGACCGCGCGCTGGCCACGGCCGAGCGCGAGGGCCTGACGCCACTGGAAGTGGCCGAGCGCCAGGCGCTCGAGCGCGTGGAGGCAGCGAGATCTTGAGCTCGACCCTCGGGCTGGAGGGCTCCTTCGAGCCCGTCGCCACGCGCCGCACCTTCGAGGAGGCGGTCGAGCAGATAGCCGACAAGATCAAGAGCGGTGACCTGCACACGGGCGACCGCCTGCCCTCCGAGCGCGACCTCGCCGCCCAGATGCGCATCAGCCGGCCCACCCTGCGCGAGGCGATCAAGACCCTGACCGAGGCGGGCGTGCTCGAGGTGCACCGGGGCCAGTCGGGCGGCATCTTCGTCGCCGCGGAGCTGATCCCGCGCGAGCTGCTGCGGTCGCGCCAGGAGATTCGCTTCAGCGAGATCGCCGGCGTGCTCGAGGCGCGGCGCCTGCTCGAGCCGCGGGTGGCCCAGCTGGCCGCGGTGCACGCCTCCGACGACGACTTCGCCCTCATGACCCGCACCATCGAGCGCCAGCGCGAGCTCGCGGATTCGGATGACTTCCTCAGTCACGAGGACCTCTTCCTCCAGCTCGACATGAAGTTCCACCTCGGGCTGGCACGGGCCACGCGCAACTCGACGATCGTGGGCCTGATGCGGACCCTCCTGCGGCAGCTGGAGATCGCCCGCGACATGGCCATGCACGCCGAGCTCGTGCCTTCCTGGACGATCGAGATCCACGAGCGCACGCTGGCCGCCGTGCGCGCGGCCGACTTTCCACTTATTGACCGGGTGATGGACGAGCACCTGGCCCAGCTCGAGCAGATCTGGGAGCGCGAGACCGGCCGCGGGCTGGTGCGCGAGCTGCCGGATTTCCTGCAGCCGGTGGCCGAGCGCTCGCGCGCGCAGCGCCTATCGGGTTAGGATCCCGAAATGAAGCGGGGGCTACTGGCCGCCCTCGGCACGGCGATAGTCCTCCTGCTCTTCCCCGCCGCCGGCGCGGCCCAGGACTCGGAACCCACGGTGGTACGCGTGGGGGCGCTGGTCAACGACATCCAGCAGCTCGACCTCCAGTCGCACTCCTACAACGTGGACCTCTACATGTGGTTCAAGTGGAAGAACCCGGACATCGACCCGTCGCGCACGTTCGAGTTCATGAACGCGTTCGAGCTCTGGGGCCACATCCTCACCTACGAGAGCGAGGAGCCGGAGCAGCTGCCGGGCGGATGGCAGTACCAGGTGCTCCGTAACCAGGGCAAGTTCAACGCCAAGCTGCCGCTCGGGCGCTATCCCTTCGACACCCAGGACCTCGAGGTGCTCATCGAGAACACCACGGCCGACGACACCGAGGTGGTGTTCGTGCCCGACCGCCGGCCGATCGCGCTGAGCGAGGACCTGACGCTGCCGGGCTGGAAGTTCGAGGAGCCCTCACTCGAGGTCGTCGGCAACCGCTACGCCACGGATTTCGGCGATCCCACGTCCGAGAACCCCACCTACTCCCGGGTGGTGATCAACGTGCCCGTGGTGCGCCCGCAGGGCCCCTACGCGACAAAGCTGCTGCTGCCGATGCTGCTGGTGGCGCTCACCGCCGCCCTCGCGCTGTCGGTGCACCCGCGCTACGTCGAGGGCCGCATCGGGATCGGCATCACCGCCCTGCTCACGCTCGTGGCGCTGCAGATCACCTCCAACTCGAGCCTGCCCGAGGTCGACTACCTGCTGCTGCTGGACAAGCTCTACATCCTGTCCTACGCGTTCGTGGTGCTGACCCTGGCGGTGATCGTGCGCAACTCGTGGGTGGACGCCACGGGCGACGTGGCCAAGGCCGCCAGGGCCGACCGGCAGGGGCTGGCGATACTCACCGGCATCTACTTCCTGGCCGCCGCGCTGATCTTCGTGCTCTCACTCGCGTAACCCATCTCCCCCTGCGGCATATGTCTTGTTGACCGATGGTCAACAAAGGAGATCGACGATGGACGCGCCGCGTGACAAGCAGTTCTTTCTCGCCCAGGCCGAAGGCCGGGCCCTCGAATGGATCGCCCGACGGGTGCCCGCATGGGTGATGCCCGACCACATGACCGCCCTGGGGGTGCTGGCCGCGCTCGGGATCGCCGGCGCGTACCTGCTCTCCAACGGCGACAAGCTGTGGCTGTGGGCCGCCTCCGCGCTGCTCATCGTGCACTGGCTCGGCGATTCTCTCGACGGAACCCTGGCCCGCGTGCGCAAGATCGAGCGGCCCAAGTACGGCTACTACCTCGACCACCTCGTCGACGCGCTGGCCACCGCGGTGATCGGGCTCGGCCTCGGGCTGTCGCCCTGGATGCTGCTCTCGGTCGGGCTGGTGATCGTGGTCGCCTACCTGATGCTGTCGATCAACGTCTACCTGGAGACCTACGCGTTCGGAGTGTTCACGCTCGGCTACGGCCGGGTGGGGCCCACGGAGGTGCGACTGGCGCTCATCGGGCTCAACACGCTGATCGCGCTCGGCGTGGGCCTGGGCTTTCAGGTCGGCGGGCTTGGCCTGACCGTGGTCGACCTGATCGGGCTGGCGGTGGCGGGCGTGATGGTGGCGACGCTGGTGGGGCGCGGCGTGCGCAACCTGCGGCTGCTGGCCGAGATGGAGCCGGCGGGGAAGGTACGGGCTTAGCGGCTCAGGGCGCCGGCGTGCGCAGCCGCACCACGCGGCCGCCCAGGCGCCCGCGGATCTCGGCCACGGCGTTCTGCGCCGACGGCCAGGACATCACCAGCCGGCCGCGGCGCGCGCCCGACACGCGCAGGTCCGCGCTGTATCGCTCCTCGCCGCGGTCCCACACGGCCTCGCCGCTCACGGCGAGGTCGTTTGCGTAGCGGACCTTGTTCAGGTCGAGGGTCAGCGGGCCGTAGGAGTAGTACGCCGCGCCGCCCGTGGTGAAGCGGCCGCCCCGCAGGCCGTGCCCCTTCGTGCCGTACATGAGCCACCAGCGCGACCACCCGTCGCCGACGGTGCGGGCGGCCGTCCAGGCCACGCGGCGGTCGAGCGCGTTCGAGCGGTCGCCGGCTGCCGGCTCGGCGGCCGGCGCGTCGGCCACGCGGCGGGGGAACTTCGGGACCGCGTGCAGCTCGGGGATCTCCTCGGCGCAGCTCGTGTCGCCGGGGTCCAGATCGGTGAAGAAACGGCGCACGAGCCGTGAGCCGCAACGGTCGAAGTCCGACAGCGCGGTCACGTGCCCCACATTGCGCACCACCACGAGCTGCGAGTTCGGGAACAGCGCGGCCGCGGCCTCGGAGTCGCCCAGCGGGGTGACCGAGTCGAGGTCGCCGTCGAGCACCAGCACCGGCATGCCGGGGAAGGTCGCGCCGGCGGGCACGGCGGGATCCTCGAAGCGCGGCGCGGGCCAGCGCAGGCAGCCGTAGACGAGCTGGTACTCGACCGTCGACTTCAGCCACAGGTCGACCGGGAAGGGCGCGAAGGTGTCGGGGGCCAGCTGCGCGCGGGCGGCGGCCAGCTGCTCGCGGCGCTCCCTGAAACTCGCCTGCTTGTCCCACAGGTTCGGGTAGTCGTGGCAGGCCACCGCCGCGTACGCGCCCTCGGAATAGCCCGTGGGGTCGCTGCTGGGCTCGTAGGCGGCCACGGCCTCGGCGCCCAGACGCAGGAGCGGCTCGGGGTCGCCCTGCTCCCAGGCTCGCCCGGCGGACAGGAGGTCGCGGTAGATCGCGTAGTAGAAGCTCCCGTCGCCCACCATCTGCTCGATCAGGAGGCCGTCCACGCGCACCTGGCGGACGGTCCCGTCGGCATCGCGGGCCTCGCCCACGAGGGGGTTGGCCTGGAGCTTCTGCGCGAGCTCTCCCAGGTAGGCGACCGGATCGCCCGTGCAGGCGCCCGAGCGCTCGCACACGGCGCGCCAGGCGAAGCGGATCTGCTCGATCTGCTCGCGCTCCCACGGATCGAACCCGGTCACGGCGAAGGCGGCGTCGAGCACGACCGAGCGCACCCGGGCGGGATGGCGAACGGCGAAGGCCTGGGCGAAGTAGGTGCCGTACGAGTCGCCGTAGATGTTGACCACGGGAACCTCGAGGAGATCGAGCACGTCGGCCAGGTCGTCGGCCGCGGCGCCGGTGCCGTACGCGTCAGCGGCCTTGCCGAGCCTGCGCCCGCAGCGGCCGACCTCGCGCACGTAGTCGCCCTTGCCGACCTGCAGTCGCGGACAGTTGATCGCGCCGGAGCTGCCCGTGCCGCGGTTGTCCATCACGATCAGGTCGCGCTGGGCGAGCAGCGGCGCGAGCATGAACCGGAAGCTGTCGGCCGATCCGATCGAGCCGTAGCCCGGCCCGCCCTCGGCGGCCACGATCGGCTCGAGCTCGGGTTGTGAGCGATCGGAGCGGGGGAACACGCGGAACTTCACCTTGAGCTTCGGCCCCCGCGGCTCGCTGCGGTGCAGCGGCACCTTGATGCTCCCGCAGCGCGCGCTCTTGTCGTCGCGGCACGGCTTCAGCGGCGCGGCCGCCGCCGGGCCAGCCGCCAGCCCAACCATCATCAGCGCCAGCAGCGCCACCCGAGCCCACATCGTCTCGCGCAGCCTATGTCAGGCCGACCGCCCGCGCCACCACGCGCAGGTCCTCGGCGAACGCGGCCCGCTCGGCGTAGCGCGATTCATCGTCGCGCTGGCGCAAGATCGACGACGGGTGAACCGTGGCCGCGACGCTGGGGGCCAGGTCGCAATCGAGCAGTTCGCCCCGGTGCTGGGTAACGCGAAACGAGCTGCCCAGCAGCGCCTTGGCCGCGGTGGCGCCGAGGAACACCAGGGCGTCGGGCTCGACCACCCGCAGCTCCTCCTCCAGCCAGGGCCTGCAGGCCTCGACCTCGAAGCGCTTCGGGGTCTGATGGATGCGGCGGCTCCCGCGCTCCTCGAACTTGAAGTGCTTGACGACGTTGGTGAGGTAGGCCTCGTCGCGGGGGATGCCGGCCGCCTCGAGGCCGCGGTCGAACTCGCGGCCCGCGGGACCGACGAAGGGCCGCCCCGCCTGGTCCTCCCTGTCGCCCGGCTGCTCGCCCACGAACATCACCCGCGAGCGCTTGAGCCCCTCGCCGAACACCGTCTGGGTGGCCGGGCGCCACAGGTGACAGCCGCGACAGCCGGCCGCCGCCTCGCGCAGCGCGGCGAGAGTCCGCTTCTCGGGCAGGAAAGGGGTCGCGTCGTTGGGCTCCACCGCTCACGGGTACCCGGTAGCGTGGCCGGCATGCCGGGACCTCTGCTGGTGGTTGACGCTCCGTCGATGCTCTTTCGCGCCTTCTACGCGCTGCCCGAGTCGATCGAGGGCGCCGACGGCAAACCGGTCAACGCGCTGCTCGGCACGGCCAACCTGATCCTCCGCGAGGTCGAGGAGCACAACCCGCGCGCGGTGGTGCTGTGCTTCGGCCCCGACGCCGCCGACTACCGGCTCGAGCTCTACGACGGCTACCATGCCGACCGCCCCGAGGTGCCCGACGGCCTCGCGCCGCAGTTCACCGGGTCGCGCGCTTTCTTCGAGGCCTTCAACTGGATCGTGGCCGAGAGCGAGACCCACGAGGCCGACGACCTGCTCGGCTCCTTCGCCGAGCTCGAGGCCGAGAGCGGGGGCACCGTTCTGGTGATGACCGGCGACCGCGACATGTTCCAGTGCGCGAACCAGCACGTGAAGGTCCTCTACGTGCGCACGGGCAGGCAGGGCGCTGAGCTGATCGGCCCGACCGAGGTGCGCAAGCGCTACGGGATCGCCCCCAAGCTGGTGCCCGACTTCATCGCCCTGCGCGGCGACCCCTCGGACGGGATTCCCGGGGCCAAGGGCATCGGCGAGAAGACCGCGGCCGAGCTGCTGAGCCGCCGCGGCTCGCTGGACGCCGTGCTCGACGGCGCCGTGCGCGAGTCGAAGCCGAGCGTGCGCAAGGCGCTCCTCGACAGCCGCGACGAGCTGCTGCGCTTTCGCGAGATCGCGACGCTTCAGACGGTGAAGGTCAAGCTGCCGAAGGACAGCCCCACCGACTTCGCGGGCGCCGCCGCCGCCGCGCGCGAGAAGGGCATGAACCGCCTCGCCGAGCGGATGGAGAAGGCCGCCTCAGGCTGACGCGGGCCTTCGCCGCCTGGTCCGCCGCCAGAGGACGAGCCCCAGCACCAGCAGGGCCACGACGGCCAGCACGGCGAGCACCGGGACGACGAAGGCGAACAGCGTCAGCAGCGCGGAGCCGATGTCCTCCAGCAGCGACAGCACCGGGTTGCCGATCCCGCCGGTGCCGAGCGTCGAGAGCGGGCGGACCGCCGAGCGGGCCGCGTGAACCGCCTCGGCCGTGCTCCCGCCCGCGATGAGGCTGACGATCAGCGAGGCGTCGGTCTCGCCCGTGAAGAGCACGGTTCCCGATATCGGGGCGATGACGGTGCCCACCGAGTGCAGCACGTGATCGACGGCCGGGATCTTGTCGCCCACGAAGTCCGCGGTGGTCAGCACGCCGAGCACGATCAGCGCCGGGGTCTTGGAGAGCTCGTCGAAGGGCTCGCCGAGCTCGACCACGCCGAGACGGGTCAGCAGCGCGCCGGCGAACGCCGGAAGCCAGGCGTTCAGCCCCGCGGCGCCCGAGAGGCCCAGTCCGGTGAGTACGTCCATGCCAGATAGTGTGGCCGCACTCGTGACGGAGCGCGACCCGGTCAGGCGCGCGGTGGCGCTGGCCTTCCGGCGGTTGATGCCGCTGCTCGTGCTCATGCACGTGATCGCCTACGCGGATCGCGTGAACATCACCTTCGCCGAGACCGAGATCAGCAACGACCTCGCGCTCTCCGCCACCGTCTTCGGCCTGGCGGCCGGGATCTTCTTCGCCTCCTACGTGGCCCTCGAGATTCCGAGCAACCTCATGCTCCACCGCGTGGGCGCGCGGCTGTGGATGGGGCGCATCATGATCAGCTGGGGAATAGTGGCGGCGGCCACCGCGTTCGTGTGGGACGGCGCCTCGCTGATCGTGGCCCGGATTCTCCTGGGGGTGGGCGAGGCCGGTTTCTTCCCGGGCGTCGTCTACCTGATCGCCTGCTGGTTCCCCGAGCGCGACCGGGCGCGGGCGATGGGAGTTTTCATGCTCGGCATCGTCATCGCCGCCGTCGTCGGAGGCCCGCTCTCCGGTGGTCTCCTCGAGCTCGACGGCGTGCTCGGGCTGGAGGGTTGGCAGTGGCTCTTCATCGGCCAGGGCCTGCCCGCGATCGCCGTCGGCTTCTGGGTTCTGCGGGTGCTGCCCAACTCGCCCGTGGAGGCCCCGTGGCTGGCAGACGACGAACGCGAGTCGCTCGCCGCGCGCCTCGCCGCCGAGTCGGCGGCGCGCGAGCGGGCGTCGAGCTTCACTCTGCGCGGGGCCATGACCGACCGGCGCATCCTGCTCTGCGCCGCGGTCTACTTCACCATCAACTTCGCCAGCTACGGGACGATTTTCTGGATCGCCGACATCATCGAGCGCATCTCCTCCGATATCGAGGGCATCGAGCTCGGTCTGCTGGCGGGCCTGCCCATGGCGCTCGGCTCGGCCGGGCTGATCGTGATCGGGCGCCGGTCGGATCGCAGGGGCGACCGCCGTCGCTGGGTGGTGATCGGGATGCTGCTGGGCGTGCTCGGCCTGGCGGCCACGGCGATCCTGCCCCCCGAGGCGGCTCCGGTGACGCTCGGCGTGTGCGCGTTCGGGCTGCTGGGCGCGGTTCCCGCCTTCTGGGCCATGCCCACCTCACTGCTGACCGGCCGTCCGGCGGCGGGCGGCATCGCGCTCATCAACACCATCGGCGTGACCGGCGGGATCTTCGGGCCCGTCGTGGTGGGCGCTGCCAAGGACGCCGGCTCGCTCGAGGCCGGCCTGGGCGTGCTGGCCGTGGTGCTCCTAGGCGGCGCCGGCCTGGCCTCGCGGCTGCCCTTCGTGGCGCGCGAGCCGGCGCTCGAGCCGCGCGTCAGCGCTTAGGAACGTTGGCCGAACCCCAGTCGGGCTCCGAGCCGCCCGCGATCAACCGTCGTGGCCCCGCTCCGCAATCGCCGGCCCCCGCGGCGATCGGGCTCGCCCAGACGCCGCCGCTCTGGCCCCAGGCAATGGTTCCCCCGTCGGGCGACCAGGTGGGGCTCTCGATGCGGCGGTTCGGCGCGGCCTGCAGGTCGCAGCGCTCGGTGGGCCGGTCGGTGAGGTTCGCGACCGCGTACACCCGCAGCATCGTGGGCGTGCCACTGGCCGCGGTGTTCGGACCGCGCACCGCGGCGAGCTTGTCCTGAGCGCGCGTGAGCTCGCCGTCGTCGAGCGGCTCGCCGTCGAACACCCCGCCCGCGGTGTTGTCCTGGAACCAGCCACGGGGGCTGTTGGGGTTGGCCAGGTCCACGAAGAAGGCGTCGGGAGCCAGATACACGTTGGGAGCCCACACCAGCGGCACGCCGTTGGCAACCCAGCTGACGCTCTGCCCGCTGTCGGTGGTTCCCGCCTCGAGCAGCTTGCCGCTCCGCGCATTCGTGTACCAGACGCTCGTCTGGTAGTCGGTGCCGGTGGGCTCGTTGGGGTTGGGCGTTGCATCTCGGGTGGTGATCCACAGCGTCGAGGCCAGTTGCCGCCCGTCCGGAGAGATCGAGTGATCGATGATCACGGGGTCGAACGGGGCCAGGGAGCCCGCCGAGATGCTGCGCTTCCTGCGCACCTGCTTACCGCGCCGGTTGAAGAAGTAGATGTCGCGCCGGCCCCGGACCGCGGTGATCACACCCTTGTTCGAGTAGGCCGGGGATCGGTACGGGTTGCCTGCCGTGCCGTTCTTGGTGATCGCGCGCTGTCCCTTGCCGTTGGCCTTGGCCAGCCACACGTCCCCGCGTTTGATGTAGACGATGCTGCTCGCCTGAGCGCTCGCGACGCATGCAAGCGTCGCGAGGAGCACGACGAGGAACACAAACTGACGGGGGCGCCTCCGAGCCACCGCCCGAAACGGTAACCGAGTCAACGCTCGTTTACAAGAACGACGAAGGCCCCATGACGGGGCCTTCGAATGGAGGCGGCCGGTACTGCCCCGGCGTCCGCAGAACACCCCTCCGATGCTTGCTACGAGCGTTCCCGTCGGAGTCTGATCTCGGCTACCGGGTCAGTCGGTCCGCGGGGTACGTTCCCGGCGCCATACCATCCTGATTTGTCCCCCGGGCACCGATGGTCCTGTGACCGGGGTGATCCCGCTATATGAAGCCGCAGATCCGGGCCGCGGGCTGCCCGGTGCGACTCTCTCACGGCCTGTTAGGCGGCGAGAGCGAACTCGTGGTTACGGTCCGCACATATGGTTTTCCGGGATCATTTAACGAGGCCAACCCGGAGTCCTCGACTCGCCACACCGGAGGAATCACGCTCCACGTCGAAGCTGATTCGCCCCCTTGTTGCCCTATGGATTCTAGCGCGGCCAGGGTCATCCCTTAGGGACCATTCCCAATTGGAGGATCGCCCTCCGCACGGCACTCTCGATGGCGCAAGCAAACAAGCCATCGGAGGATCGATATGAACGACGAAGACACCACTCAGCAGAACACACCCGAAGACGACGGCCCGCAGGCCCCGGCGGGTGGTCCCGACCCCGGCGGCGGTGGCGCCCGGCGCATCACTCGCTCACGCGAGGACCGGGTGCTCGGCGGCGTCTGCGGCGGCCTGGGCCGCTACTTCAACACCGACCCGATCTTCTTTCGCATCGGCGCCATCGCCCTGGCCTTCATCGGCGGCGCGGGGCTGCTGCTCTACCTGGCCGCCCTTCTGCTCATGCCCAACGAGCAATCCGGCACCTCGGTGGTGGCGGCGACCGGCGAGGGACGCAACCGTGCTCTCGTCATCGCCGGCGTCGTCGTCATTCTCCTGTTCGCCTGGCCCTTTCTGGTCGGCGGCGGGCTTCTCGCTGGAGCGCTTCTCATCCCGCTCGCCGTTCTTGTCGGCGCCGGCGTACTCGCATGGTGGCTGGTCTCAGGCGAGGGACCGAGCGGCGAACCCAAGGACATCGCCCGCCGCGCTGCTCTGGGCGTCGGGGTCATCATTCTCTGCGGACTGGTGGCGCTCGGCGGCGCGGTCGCGGCCGCGACCGGCCCGGACTGGGCCGTGGCAGCGGTCGTCATCGCCGCGGGAGCGGCCATCGTCGCGGGCGCCTTCCTGAAGCCGGTCCGCTGGCTGGTCCTGCCGGCGGTGGCCCTGGCGCTCGCGGCCGGCACGGTCTCGGCCGCCGGCATCGACCTCGACGGAGGCGTGGGCGAACGCGAGTACCTGCCCGCGTCGGCGAGCCAGCTTCAGGATCGCTACGAACTGGGGATGGGTGAGCTGGTGGTCGACCTGCGCGAGACCGACCTGCCCGCCGGCGACGTGCCCCTCGAGCTCGACCTGGGCGTGGGCGAGGCCCGCCTGCTGGTACCCGAGGACGTGTGCGTGGCCGCCACGGCGGACATCGGCATGGGCGAGGTGATCTTCTTCGACCGCGACAACGGCGGCATCGACCTGGACTTCGATGATCGCCGCGATGCCGAGGGCGACTCGACCCGGATCGTTCTGGACGCGCAGATCGGGGCCGGCGAGCTGAGAGTGGGCCACGAGGACTACCGCGACACCCGCGAGTTCGGCTTCGACGGCGACGAGCTCGACGTGGACCGGAGCGGCAACACCGCCTGCGCGGCGACGGGGCAGAGTGCCAGCGGCTAGGCCGGACGTACCGGCGCTCGTCGCTGGCCTGGCCGTGCTCGCTCTCGGCGGGCTGCTGCTGGCTCACGCGCTCGGCCTGTTCGAGCTGAGCTTCGCCCTCTTCGCCCCCGTGGCCTGCGCGGCCACGGGGGCGATTCTGTTGGCCAACGGCCTGGGGCGCCGCGAGTGAGCGCCGACGCGCACCCCGGAGGGCGGGCGCTTCGGCGCGACCCGGCCGACCGCTGGCTGGGCGGCGTGTGCTCGGGCATCGCGCTGCGCCTGGGGATCGATCGCGCGCTCATCCGCCTCGCGTTCGTGGCCGCCGCTGCCGCCGGAGGAATCGGAGTGGCCCTCTACGCGCTCGGTTGGCTGGTGATCCCAGTCGGGCCGGGCACGGCGCGCCGGCGCCTGCCCACCGGCCGCGGCGCGGTCGAGGTGGCGCTGGGCACCGGCCTGCTCCTGCTGAGCGTGCTGCTGGCGTTTCGCGGGCTCGGCATCTGGTTCTCCGACGCGATCGTCTGGCCGCTCGTCCTGATCGCGAGCGGCGGAGCCCTGATCTGGCGGGGATCGACATCTTCGCCGCCCCCCGCCGAGGCGCCGGCCGCGGCCCTGCTCAAGCCCCCGGGTGAGAAGCCGGGCCGCGAGGCGAGCCGCCGGGCGGCCGCGATCTCGCGCACCGGCATCGGCATCGCCCTGGTGGTGGCGGCCGGCTTTGCCTTCCTCCAGGCCACGGGCGCCCTCAGCGCCGCGCGCGACGTGGTGTTCGCCGTGATCGCCGTGGTGGTGGTGCTCGGCGTGATCTTCGCTCCCTGGATCCTGAGGCTGGTGCGCTCGCTGACCAAGGAGCGCGCCGAGCGGATCCGTTCGCAGGAGCGGGCCGAGGTGGCGGCGCACCTCCACGACTCGGTTCTTCAGACCCTGGCGCTGGTCCAGCGCTCGGACGACCCCCAGGAGGTGGCCGCGCTGGCGCGCCGTCAGGAGCGCGAGCTGAGAGCCTGGCTCTCGGGGCGCCCGGCACCCGGGCAGGCGGCGCGGCTGGCGCCGGCCCTCGAGGCCGCCGCCGTCGATGTCGAGGAGCGACACGGTGTACCGGTCGAGGTGGTGGTGGTGGGCGACCGCGATCTCGACGACCACTGCGAGGCCGTGGTGGCCGCCACGCGCGAGGCCATGACCAACGCGGCCAAGTTCGGCGGCGGCTCGCCGGTCGACGTATACGCCGAGTCCGACAGCGGCCGGCTGCACGTGTTCATCCGCGACCGCGGGCCCGGCTTCGACGTGACCGCCCTGCCGCCGGATCGCCGCGGGGTGCGCGAGTCGATAGTGGGCCGCATGGAGAGGCACGGCGGGGCCGCGCGCATCACGAGCGGCCCGGTCACGGGAACGGAGGTGGAGCTTGAGCTCCCCGCGCGTCCTGATCGTTGACGACCATCAGCTCTTTCGCTCCGGGGTGCGCGCGGAGCTCGAGCGCCACCTGGAGATCACCGGCGAGGCGGGCAGCGTCGGCGAAGCCGTGGCCGCGATCGTGAGCGACGAGCCTGAGGTGGTGCTGCTCGACGTCCACATGCCCGACGGCGGTGGCGTGGAGGTGATCCGCCGCGCGGCGGAGCACGACCTGCGCCCGGTGTACCTGGCCCTCTCGGTGTCCGACGCGGCCGAGGACGTGATCGCGGTGATCCGCGCCGGCGCGCGCGGCTACGTGACCAAGAACATCGCCCCCGGAGAGCTGGCCGACGCCATCCGCCGCGTGCACGACGGCGATGCGGTCTTCTCCCCCCGGCTGGCCGGCTTCGTGCTCGACGCCTTCGCCGGCCCGGCGCCCCACCCCGAGACCGAGCTCGATGCCCTGACCCCGCGCGAGCGCGAGATCATCCAGCACATCGCGCGCGGCTACATGTACAAGGAGATCGCGCTGCGCCTGGAGATCTCACCCAAGACGGTCGAGGCCCACGTGTCGTCGGTGCTGCGCAAGCTGCAGCTGTCGAGCCGGCACGAGCTGACGCGCTGGGCGACGGATCGCGGCCTGGACGTCTAGGGCCCCACCAGCCGCAATCGATACTCGAAGATCAGTAGCGCTCGGAGAGCGCGCGCTGCATCTCGCGCTTCTGCTCGCGGTCCTTGAGCGCGCGCCGCTTGTCGTACAGGTCCTTGCCCTGGGCCACGGCCAGCTCGACCTTGGCCCGCGACCCGCTGAAGTAGATCCGCGTCGGCACGAGCGTGAAGCCCTTCTCGGCCGTCTTGCCGATCAGGCGCTCGATCTCTCGCCGGTGGAGCAGCAGTTTGCGCGGGCGCTCAGGGTCGTGGCCGTCGCGCGCGGGCTCGTAGGGCGCGATGTACATGTTCTGCAGCCAGACCTCGCCGTCCCGCACCTCGGCGTAGGCGTCCTTGATCTGCACCGAGCCGCTGCGCAGCGACTTGACCTCCGAGCCGCGGAGCTCGATCCCGCACTCGATTCGCTCCAGCAGGTTGAAGCGAAAGCCGGCCTGCCGGTTGGTGGCCACGTCGCCAGCGGCGGACTTGCGTTTTCTCTTCTTGGCCATCCCTACGAGTATGACTCGGCCGGAGAGAGGTCGACGCGTCCGCGCGCCGTCTCCACGCGGTCCACCGTCACCTTCACCCGGTCGCCCAGCCGCAGCTGCTTCTCGCCTGCCACGAGGGCGGTGTTCACCTCGTTGAGCTCCCACCAGCCGCGCATCCGCCGTGCCGGCAACAGGCCCTCGAAGCCCTCCTCGCCGAAGCGCACGAAGGCCCCCTTTTCGATCAGCCCCATCACCTCGCCCTCGAACACGGGCGGCACGGAGGGATCGGTCTCGGCCAGCCGGCGCTCGAGCAAGAAGGCCAGGCAGATGTCGTCCGCGGCACGCTCGACCTGCATGGCGGCGCGCTCGGCCGCGGAACAGAGCACGCCGGTCTCGTCGAGCTCGTGGGCGGGCGCCGCGCTGTGGTCGAGACCCAATCCCTGCAGCAGCGCGCGGTGAGCCACCACGTCGGGGTAGCGCCGGATCGGCGAGGTGAAGTGGCAGTAGCGCGGGCTCGCCAGGCCGGCGTGGCCGAGGTTGCGCGGGGTGTAGAAGGCCTGCTTGAGGGCGCGCAGAACGAGGATGCCTATCGCTCGCCGGCCCTTCGCTTCACGGGCGACGATCCTCGAGATCTCCGACACCATGTCGGCGGCCTGCTGCGGGGTCATGTCCTTCGGCGCCGGGGGCGTGGGGATGTCGAGGCTCGCCAGCTGCTCGATCAGGAACACCACCGCGGTCGCCTCCGGGCGCTCGTGGACGCGATAGAGCGTGGGCAGCCGGTGGTCGGCCAGATAGCCGGCCACCTGCTCGTTGGCCAGGATCATCAGCTGCTCGATCAGCCGGTGGGACTCGGTCTGGGCCTCGTAGCGCACACCGGTCACCACCCCCTCGGAGTCGAACTCGAAGGACGGCTCGGAGGAGCCGATCTCGACCGAGTCGCGCTTCGCGCGCAGGGCGCGCGACACCTCGCGCGCGGCCTCGAGCGGTGCCGCCCACGGCTCTTCGGCTCTGGCCTCGCCGGCGAAGATCCTGTCCACCTCGCCGTAGGTCAGGCGGCGGTCGCTGCGCACGCGCGAGCGGTGAAAGGAGACGTTGCGGGCCTCGGTGCCGTGCATCTCCATATCGACCGTCACCGCCAGCTTGTCCTCCCCCGGGCGCAGCGAGCAGGCGCGGTTGGAGAGCTCCTCGGGCAGCATCGGCTCGACGGCGCCCGGCACGTAGACGCTGGTCGCCCGCCGCAGCGCCTCGCGCTCCAGCGGGCCACCGGGACGCAGGTAGGCGCTCACGTCGGCGATGTGCACCCACACGCGCGTATGGCCGTCCTCGCGGCGGGCGGAGATCGCGTCGTCGAAGTCCTGCGCGTCGTCGGGATCGATGGTGAAGGTGGGCAGATCGGTGAGATCCACGCGGGAGTCCTCGTGCGCCGGGGCCTCCGCCTCACCGGCGGCGGCGCGCGGGTAGCTGCGGTAGAGGCCGCGGTCGAGCATCAGCCCCTCGATCACGTCGCGGGCCACATCCGGCCGGCCGAGGCGGCGGATCACCCGGGCCCCGCGCTTGCCCGATCCGATCAGCACCAGGTCGCCCACGTCGGCGCCACCGCGGTCGACGGCGACGCGCGGACCGCGCCCGAACAGGGGCTCGCCGACCAGGAAACGGCCCTGCTTCTCGAGCACGGCCACGAGCGGAGCATCCAGCCGCTGCGCCGGCCGGCCCCGGACCGAAGAGCTCAACGGCGCTCGTCGACCAGGGTTTCGAGCGCTGTCGGCAGAGCTTCGTCGCGCTCCGTGTCCGGGTTGTCGCGCGCCCTGACCTCGGGCCTGAGGCCGCCCTTGCCGATCGTCTTTCCGCCCGGGAGGTAGTAGTTGGCGACGGTCAGGTCGAGGTAGCCGCCGTTGGAGAGCGGCTCGACCTCCTGCACCAAGCCCTTGCCGAAGGTGTTCGTGCCCACCACCGTGGCCCGGTTGGTGTCCCGCAGGGCGCCGGTCACGATCTCCGAGGCGCTGGCGCTGCCGCCGTCCACCAGCACCACCACCGGCACGCCTTCGTCGATGGCGTCGCCGTCGGCGTCCTCGCTGCGCTCGGGGCGCGAGCGCCCGCGCACGGACACGATCTCGCCGTCCTCGATGAAGATGCTCGACACCAGCACCGCCTCCGACAGGAGGCCGCCGCCGTTGCCGCGCAGGTCGAGGATGATCCCCTCGGCGCCGCGCTCGAGCTGCTTGTCGATCTCCTTTCGCAGCACCCCGTGGGCGCCGGAGGAGAAGCCGCGCAGCTCCACCACCGCGAGCTTGCGGCCGTCGCGCTCGACCGTACGGCCCTCCACGATCGGTACCTCGATCTTCTCGCGCTTGACCGAGACCGAGCGGGTGTCCTCGGCGCCGGGTGAAAACACCTCGAGCTTGACGCTGGTGCCCGCCGGGCCCTTGATGCGCCCGGTGGCCAGCGTGCTGCTGAGGCCTGCGATCGAGCGTCCGTCGACCGAGAGGATCACGTCGCCCTTCTGGATGCCCGCAGCCGCGGCGGGGGCGCCATCGAACGCCTCGAGCACCCGCAGCCCGCGGTCGTCCTTCTCCACGGTCATGCCGACCCCCTCGAACTCGCCGGTCACCGCCTCCTGGAAGGCGCTGGCCTCCCGCGGCGATATGTAGGCCGAGTAGGGGTCCTCGAGCGAGTCGACGATGCCCTTCAGCGACGCGTCGTCGATCTTCGACTCGTCGACCGGCTTGTAGAAGTTGTCCTCGATCGTCTCCACGATCTCCGCCCGCAGGGCGCGATCCTCCTCCACGAGCGCGTCGCGAGCGAAGCCGGGCAGCAGCTCGGGATGGCCTCCGAGGAAGATGCCGAGCGCCAGAATGACCAGCGCGCTGAAGAGGACGACGAAACCGTTTCGCACCGAAGAGAGGGTAGAGAGGCCCCTCTAAGGGCCGTTAAACCTTGAGGAAGCGGCGCAGCGTGATGCCGCTGCCCAGCGCGGACACCGCCACGCAGGCGGCCATCAGCACGATCACTAGCAGCGGGAAGTCGATGGTCTCGGGCGCGGCCAGCAGGGCGAAGCGCTCGGAGAGGGGATCGATGAAGGTCTCCTTGGCGATCGTCAGCAGGAGCACGGCGAGCACCCCGCCGAAGAACCCGACGATCACGCCCTCGATCACGAAGGGCCAGCGGATGAACCAGTTCGTCGCGCCCACGAGCTTCATCACCTCCACCTCGCGCCGGCGGGCGAACACCGACAGGCGGATGGTGTTGGCGATCAGCGCAATGGAGGCGAACACGAGCAGGATCGCGAGCCCGGCGGTGAGGGCCTTGACCAGGCCGGTGGCGGACAGGATCTCCTCGGTGTCCTGCTCGCGATCGCGCACCTCGTCGATCGCGGCCAGCCCGGCGCCGTCGAGGCGAGTGACGATCACGCCGAGCTTGTCCGGGTCCTCGGGGACCACCCGGAACGAGGCCGGCAGCGGGTTCGAGCCCAGCAGCTCAGCCCCCTCGCGGAAGGCCTGCGGGTTCTTCTCCTGAGCGCGGGCCAGGGCCTCGCCCTTGGATATGAACTCGACCGACTTGACGTTGCTGGTGCCCGCGATCGCACTCTCGAGCTCGGAGATGTCCTTCTGGGTGGCCGACTCCGCCACGTACACGTCGACGGCCACCCGGCTGCGCACCTCGTTGGCCGTGCCGGTGGTGGCCTGCACGATGGGAATGAACACGCCCAGCACGAGGGCGGTCAGCAGAACGGTGAGCAGCGCGGCGAGGGCCGGCGCCGAGCTGCGGCGCAGGCCGCGCAGCGCCTCGCGCATGAAGAAGCCGAAGCGCATCAGGCCCTCAGTTGGGGTGGCCCTCGACGCCCACGCCGAGCTCGCCGCGCAGGCGGATGGCGAACTCGGTGGTGGACTCGTCGGGGCGGTAGAGGCCGGACTGCTGGTCGCGGATGATGCGGCCCTCGCGCAGCTCGACCACGCGCCGACGCATCTTGTCGACCATCTCCTTGTCGTGGGTGGCCACGACGACGGTGGTGCCGGTGCGGTTGATGCGGTAGATCAGCTGCATGATCCCGATCGAGGTCTCGGGGTCGAGGTTGCCGGTGGGCTCGTCGGCCAGCAGCAGCGGCGGGTGGTTGACGAAGGCGCGAGCGATCGACACGCGCTGCTGCTCTCCGCCGGAGAGCTCGTCGGGAAAGTTGTGGAGCTTGGTGGAGAGGCCCACCAGTCGCAGGATGTCGGGCACCTTGCGGCGGATCTCCTGGCGCGACTCGCCGATCACCTGGAGCGAGTAGGCCACGTTGTCGTAGACCGTGCGGTTGGGAAGCAGCTTGTAGTCCTGGAACACCACGCCGATGTTGCGGCGCAGGTGAGGTACGCGGTTGCGGGGCATGTCGCTGAGCGTGCGCCCGGCGATCTCGATCTCGCCCTTGCTCGGCTCGAGCTCCTTCATCAGCAGGCGGATGCAGGTCGACTTGCCGCAGCCGGTGGGACCCACGAGGAACACGAACTCGCCGCGCCCGATCTTCAGCGACGCGCCCTCCAGGCCCACCGAGCCGCCGTCGTAGATCTTGGTCACGTCGTCGAAGCTGACTACCGGCACGTCGACCGGCGGGGTCTGCTTGCGCACGAAGCGCTTGGTCGGCTGGGTGTTGGCGGTGGACATCGCGGGGTCCATATCTAACGCATGGGCCGCCCGAAGCCCTACGGATGCAAGGCTTTCTGCACGCGCCAGCGCGTGAAGAGGTCTCCCCCGCCCTCCGCCACGGACACCAGCGACAGCTGCGCCGGCTCCACGAGCTCGCGGCCGGCCACGATGGTCAGGACCTGCTCGCCGCCGGCCAGCTTGGGGTTCAGGGTGAGGAAGAGCTCGTCGACCAGGCCCGCCGCCAGCAGGAACGAGTTGAGCGTGGGGCCGCCCTCGCAGAGCACCGAGCGGATCCCGTGCTCCTCGCGCAGGCGCGCCATCAGCAGCGGCAGGTCGTCACCGGTCCGGGCGTACTCGACCTGTCCGCCCAGCCCTGGGAGCTCCGCGTCCGAGGCGGTGGCGATCAGCACCGGCTGCTCGGGCTCGTTGAGCAGCGGGAGGTCGGCCGGCAGGTTGAGGCGCCCGCTCACCAGCACGGCCAGCGGGTCGCGCGCCAGCCCCTCGCCCTCGCGCTTGTCGCGCAGCTCGCCGGACTTGGCCATGCGCCCGTAGCGCTCGATGCGCGCCGTACCCGCCCCGACCATCACCGCGTCGGCCTGGGTGCGCAGGTGATGGAAGAGCTCGCGGTCGACCTCCGTGGAGAGGCCCTTCGTGCGCCAGTCGAGGGTGGCCCTGCCGTCGAGGGTCGAGACCATGTTCAGGGCCAGGTAGGGGCGCTCGGGCGGGGCCTGGGCGCCCAGTCGCAGGCCCGAGGCAAACTCCGCGGGCGACAGGCGACGCCGTTCGGGGAACAGCAGCTCCACGGTCAGTTGGTGCGGAGCACGCAGTAGCCGGGGAACTCGAAGTTCTTCGAGTTGAGGCCGCGCCCCGCGCGATAGAGCCCGCCGTCGCTCGGGCGCTCCATCACGAACACGTTCTCCCCACCGCAGCACTGGCCGGCCTGATCGATCCGCAGGCGGCGCGAGACCACCTGCAGGAAGCCCGCGCTCGCCCGGCGCCCGTAGGCGTCGGTGCGAAAGCGCGAGCGCCCGCGGTTGCGCACCGTCCACTGCGGGTGGAGAAGCGTGCGTTTGTCGCCCTTGCAGTAGGAGCCCCAGCCTGCCGGGTCGCCGGGGCCGCAGGCGAAGCTCTTGTTGAACACCACGCGGCCCGGGTCCGCGGGGTCGAACTGCGTGATTGCGTTGTCGATGGCGAAGGCGGGGCTCGCGCCGAACACGCCGCCCACGTCGACCGTCGTGGCCCATTCCTCGTATACCGACTCACAGCGCGGGTCGGGCAGGAGCCGCATGTTCGTCGCCCTCTGTGCGCCGGGGCAGTTGGCCACCGCCTCCCCGAAGTCGGCCATGGTGCGCGTGTGGGCGGCGAGCCGCCCGCCGCGATTCGAGAAGAGCCAGGTCTCGAGCGAGTGGAAGCGAACCAGGCCGCGCCGCGGCGAGCCCGAGCCCTGATGTAGGACGATCATCCAGGCCAGGCCCCTGCGGTCCTCGTTGGCCACGAACACCTTGAAGCCCGCGTGGGCCTCCTCGCTGCCCGCGTAGGAGCCGATCGGCCCCAGCGCCGGCATGCCGGCCCGGCGGAAGTAGCGAAACGCGCGCGGGTTCGAGCCGTGCTCGTGACCGAAGGCGCAGCGGTAGCGCGGGTCCTTCGGCGGGTGCCAGGTGGGCCAGGTCGTGCCGGCGCGCCGCACGCTGTGGCGCGCATGCACCCAGTCGGCGCAGATCGGGGTGCCGTCGGGCGCCGCCGGCTTGGAGCGGTCGACCGGATCGGGAGCGGCGAGGGCCGCCGGCGGCAACGCCAGGACGGCCAGGAGGGCGGTGAGCAGGAGGCGCACTCCGGCCAAGGGTGGCAGGAGCCCGCTCGAAAACCGCCCTACGGAGTGATGGCCACCATGCGCTCGATGGGGACGCGGGCGCGCTCGGCCAGCTCGGGGTCGACCTTCACCTGCGGGCTCAGGTCACGCAGGGCGTCGCGCAGCTTGGGCAGCGTGATCATCTTCATGTAGCGGCAGGCAGCCTTGCGGTTGGCGGGCACGAAGCGCTTGCCGGGGTTCTCCTTGGCCAGCGGATGCAGCATGCCCGTCTCGGTGGCCACGATGAAGGTCTCGGCGTCCGAGGCGCGGGCGAAGTCGAGCATCCCGCCCGTGGACAGCATGTGCGTGCGCTCGGGATCGACGTCGCCCGAGGCCACGTACTCCATCACCTGGGTGGTGCAGCCGCACTCGGGATGGATCATGAACTCGGCGCCCGGGTGCTCGCCGCGCACGGCGGTGATGTCGGCCGGGCGGATGCCCGCGTGCACGTGGCACTCGCCGTCCCAGACGTGCATCCGCCGGCCGGTGACGCGCTCGACATAGGCGCCCAGCCACATGTCCGGCCCGAAGAGGATCTCCACGTCATCGCCGTGCTCGCGGCGGATGTGCTCGACCACCTGAACCGCGTTGGATGACGTGCAGCAGTAGTCGGTCTCCGCCTTGACCTCGGCCGTGGTGTTCACGTACATCACCACCACCGCCCCGGGGTGATCGGCCTTCCAGGCCCGCAGCTGCTCGGCGGTGATCGAGTCGGCCAGCGAGCAGCCCGCTCCCAGATCGGGCAGCAGGACGGTCTTGCCCGGGCTGAGGATGGAGGCTGTCTCGGCCATGAAGTGGACACCACAGAACGCGATCACGTCGGAGTCGGTGGCCGCGGCCTGGCGCGAGAGGCCCAGCGAGTCCCCCACGTAGTGCGCCACGTCTTGGATCTCCGGCACCTGGTAGTTGTGGGCCAGGATCACCGCGTGGCGCTCCTGAGCCAGCGCTCGCACCTCGCCCTGGAGGCGCTCGATCTCCTCGGCCGCGAGGGGTGACTCGCCGGCCGCGGGAAGTGTGGGAAGCTCGATCGGGTTCATGAGAGAGAGGTTTTTGTTCTACAATCGAAAACCGATGCAAGAGAAGAATAGCACCCCTCCGTCCCACGTCACGCTGGCCGTGGTGCTGCAGGTCCGAGACGGCGGTCTCTGCGTGCTGCTGTGGCAGCGGGGCCGCCCGCCGTTCGAGGGAGCGTGGTCGCTGCCCGGCGGGTATCTGCAGCCCGACCACACCCTCGCGGAATCGATTCGCGCCCACCTCGCGCTCAAGGTCGACCTGGCCGAGCTCTCCTGGCTCGAGCAGCTGGAGACGATGAGCGAGCCCGACCGCCACCCCGGCGAGTGGCAGCTGGCCACGGCCTACCTGGGGCTGGTGCCCCTGGGCCTCGATCCGGCGCTACCCCCCGACACGGCCTGGCATCCGGTCGACGGTCTCCCCGCGCCGATGGCCTTCGACCACGGCTCCATCGTCCCGTCGGGACGCGAGCGCCTGCGGGCCAAGCTTTCCTACACCAACATCGGCTTCGCGCTCGCCCCGGAGCGCTTCTCCTTCTCCGAGCTCAGCGGCATCTACTCGGCGGCGCTGGGCTACCCCGTCGACCCCACCAACCTGCGCCGGGTGCTCGAGCGCCGCGGCCTCTTGGAAGCCACGGGAGAGCGTCGCGCGCCGGGCCGCGAGGGCGGCCGGCCCGCGTCGCTGTACCGCTTCACCTCGCAGGATCTCGAGGTGACGGACCCGTTCGCGGTTTTTAGACCACCTCAGGGTCGAGCAGCAGGCTGACGTCCAGCGCGGGGGCCGAATGGGTCAGGGCGCCGACGCTGATGTAGTCCACACCGGTCTCCGCCACCGCGCGCACGGTGTCGAGCGTGACGCCGCCCGAGGCCTCGAGCTCGGCTCGGCCCGCCGTGAGGGCCACCGCCCGGCGCAGCTCGTCCGGGGTCATGTTGTCGAGGAGAAGGCGGGGCACGCCGGCGGCCAGCGCTCCCTCGACCTCCTCGAGCGTCGCGCACTCGACCTCGACCCTGATCCCCGCGGGCGCTCGCTCCAGCGCCAGGCGGGCGGCCTCGGCCACGCCCCCCGCCAGCGCCGCGTGGTTCTCCTTCACGAGGATCGCGTCGTAGAGCCCGCCGCGATTGCTGAGCCCCCCGCCCGCGCGCACGGCTTGCTTCTCCAGGGCGCGCAGGCCCGGGGTGGTCTTGCGGGTGTCGAGGATGCGCGCGCCGGTGCCCTCCACCGCGCGGACATAGCGCGCGGTGAGGGTTGCCACGCCGGCAAGGCGACCGAGGAAGTTGAGCGCCACCCGCTCGGCGGTCAGAATCGCGGCAGCATGGCCGCCGACCTGGGCCAGGAGTCCTCCCTCACGCCATTCGCCCTCGGTCGCGTGCGCGCTCCAGCGCAGGTCGGGGTCGACGCGCTGGAAGACCGCCTGGGCCACACCGAGCCCGGCCGCTACGCCCGGTGCCTTCTGCTCGATCCGGGCCTGCGCCCGCGCTCCCACGGGCACCACCGCCAGCGTGGTCAGGTCCCCCTCCCCGAGGTCCTCGGCGAGCGCGCGGTCGATCAGCTCGAGCATGGTATTCGGGCGAGCAGGCTACGGGATCGGCTCGATCTGCCGATGGAAGTCTGAGTGTCCCCGCCACGGAAGGCGATCCGCGATTCGGTGCGCGCGATGTTCGAGCGCAGCCCCGACCCCTACGCGGGCGCCGACATCGACGTCTCGCGGCGCTTTCAGGCCGGCCTGCTTGGACTGTGCGGGCTGCTCGCGCTCGCCTTCCTTCCGTTCGAGCCGGTCGACGAGCAGATCGGCGCGGCCGGCTGGCCGGTGGCGGTGGGCATCGGCCTGGCCGCGCTCGCGGGCGCCGTGGCCATGGCCAGGAGCCGGCCCAGCTTCAACGATCAGCTGATCGTCGCCTACGCGGGCATCGCGGGGATCGCGGCGCTCAACTACGTGGCCGGGGGCGGGTCCTCGGCCTACGAGGATCTCTACGTGCTGTGGCTGGCCGCGGGCGCCTCACATCCGCCCCGGCGGGCGCTGGTCCATCTGGCCACCATGCTCGCTGCGCTCTGCCTTCCCCTCGCTTACGAGGGCACGAGCGGCGAGACCATCAGGGACATGGCGGCCGAGGCGCTCATCCTGGTGAGCATCGGCCTCCTGCTCACCGCATACCAGGCCTCGGTGCGCCGCCAGCGGCTGGGACTGCGCTCGGGCGCCGAGGTGGCGCGCCGCCTCGCCGGCGTCGACCCACTGACCGGCCTGGGTAACCGGCGGGCCTTCGACGAGGCCCTGACGGTGGCGATCGCCCACAGCGACCGGGAATCGCGGCCGCTGGTGATCGCCCTGGTCGACCTGGACAACCTCAAGCGGATCAACGACCGCTACGGCCACGTGGAGGGCGATCGCTGCATGCGCGAGGTGGCGCGCGTGCTGGAGCGCGCGGCCGGCTCGCGCGACCGCTGCTTTCGCTGGGGCGGCGACGAGTTCGTGGTGGTGATGCCCGGGCGCGACCGCGAGCGGGCCGAGGACCTTCTTGGCCCCATGGCCGAGATGGTGTTCGACGAGTGCGTGGCGGGCGACGGCCTGGGCATCGAGCTCACCTGGGGAGCTGCCGAGCGCGAGCCGGGAATGACGGCCGAGGACGCGCTGGCGGCCGCCGATCTGGCGCTCCTCGAGGCCAAGACCGAAAAGAGTCGCTAGCCGCCGGGACTGCTCAGGCCGAGGCGGGCTCGCGGGCGCGATCTATGCCGGCCACCGAGTAGGCGTCGAGCTCGTCCAGCGTCTCGCGCTCCAGCAGAGCGCCGGCCAGGGCGTCGAGGCGATCGCGGTTGTCGGCGAGCAGCGCGCGGGTGGCTTCGTGCTCGTCGTCGACGATCCGGCGCACCTCCTGGTCCACCAGCTCCTGCGTGGCCTCCGACACCGGCTCGGCCCCGGGCATGAGGAAGTTCTGACCGGTCTGGGGCGCGACGGTGAGGAAGCCAATCTTCTCGCTCATGCCCCAGCGGGCCACCATGCCCCGGGTGATCTGGGTCACGTGCTGGATGTCCGACTCCGCACCGGTGGTGATGTCGCCGAACACGAGCTCCTCCGCGACGCGCCCACCCAGCGAGACCCGGATCTTGGCCCGCAGCTCGTCCTCGGAGAGGTTGAAGCGGTCGTCGTCGGGCGTCGAGAGCGTCACCCCCAGAGCCATGCCGCGGGGGATGATCGAGACCTTGCGCACGGGATCGGCACCCGGGGTGAGCATCCCGACGATGGCGTGCCCGCCCTCGTGGTAGGCGATCCGGCGCCGGTCCTCGTCGCCGAGCACGATCTTGCGCTCCGCGCCCAGCACGATCTTCTCGAGAGCGTCGGTGAAATCCTCGCGGGCAACTAAGTCGTGACCGCGGCGGGCGGCCAGCAGCGCCGCCTCGTTGACCAGGTTGGCGAGGTCGGCGCCCACCATGCCCGGTGTGGTCGAGGCCATGCGCGCGAGGTCGACGTCGTCGGCCAGCGGCACCGAGCGGGTGTGCACGCGCAGGATCTGCTCGCGGCCGAGGCTGTCGGGCGCCTGCACGGCCACCCGGCGGTCGAAGCGCCCGGGGCGCAGCAGGGCGGGATCGAGAACGTCGGGGCGGTTGGTGGCGCCCAGCACGATCACGCCCGCCGCGGTGTCGAAGCCGTCCATCTCGGTGAGGATCTGGTTGAGGGTCTGCTCGCGTTCGTCGTGGCCGCCCATCGCGTTGCCACCGCCCCCGCGCGCTCGGCCGATGGCGTCGAGCTCGTCGATGAAGATGATGGCCGGTGCGGCCTCCTTGGCCTGCACGAAGAGATCGCGCACGCGAGAGGCGCCGATGCCCACGATCGCCTCGATGAACTCCGAGGCCGAGGCCGAGAAGAAGGGCACGCCGGCCTCGCCGGCCACGGCTCGGGCCAGCAGCGTCTTGCCCGTTCCCGGCGCGCCCGACAGCAGAACGCCGCGCGGGATGCGGGCTCCGAGCTTGGAGTATTTGTCGGGGTTGCGCAGGAAGTCCACGACCTCGACGAGCTGGTCCTCGGCCTCCTCGATGCCCGCCACGTCCTCGAAGTTGACCGTCTGCGTCTCGGACTCCACGCGCTTGGCCCGCGAGCGGCCGAACTGGCTGAGCATGCCGCCCGCCCCGCCGGACTGCGCGGCCCGGCGGAAGATGAAGATGAACAGCGCCACCAGGAGGATCGTCGGGCCGAAGGAAAACAGGATCGTCTCGAGCAGGGAGCGGCTGTTGGGCGGCTCGGCGTTGACCGTCACGTTCTGCTCGTCGAGCAGCTGCGAGAGCTCGTCCTCGTCGGCGAAGGTGGGGATCTCGGTCTCGAAGCCCTTGGCCGCCTCGTCCTGATACTTCACCTCCTTGCGGAAGTCGCCCTGGACGGTCTCGCCGCGGGAGGAGATCTCCTTGACGTTGCCGTCGCGGACCTCGGCGAGGAAGGTCGGGTTGTAGGGAACCCGGATGCGCTCCTCGGCCGGCGCGAACACCGAGACGATCAGCCAGTTGAGCACGAACAGCCCCAGCAGGATGACCACGAAGCGGCGACCGCTCCACGGAAGCATGGGCGGCTTCTTCTTCGCGCCCTCTACCCGCAGGTCGGAGCGCTCGGGGTCACGCGGGGGAAGCGGCGTGCGCTGATCGGGCATTGCCAGAGCAATTTTAGAGCGCGTCCATAGGGCTTCCTAAAGGCGCTCGCCTATCCTGGACCGCGTGAGGCAGCAGCTTCGTCCCCTCTTCGACCAGGTGGTGATCAAGGAGCTCGAGCCCGACCGCGTGCGGCGCTCAGGCCTCGTGCTGCCGCCGGGCGAGCACCAGCCTCCGCCCCAGCACGGGATCGTGCTGGCCGTCGGCCCCGGCCTCGACTGGTGGGGCAGCGTGGGAGTGAAGATGCCCGTCCGAGCCGGCGATCACGTCGTGTTCCCCGCTTCGGCCGGAGTGTGGGTCGAGGTGGAGGAGGAGCGCCTGCTGGTGTGCCGCGTGGGCCAGCTCCTCGGCGTCCTCGAGGAGACCGACTCGGTCGGCCCCGGCCCCCTTCACGCGATCGAGGAAGAGGACTCCTAGTCGATCACGACACCCACATCGGCGCGGATCACCCGGCCGTTGCGGAGGATGAAAGCAGTGACGCGCTGGCCCCCCACGAACTCGTTGGTGTGGCACACGCGTAGGCCCACGCTGGGCGGCTCGCAGCTCACGCCGGGCACCCGGTTGCGCACCGCGGCGAGCGTGGAGCGCACGCCGATCCCACGGGCCGTCCGGTCGCCCAGGCCGCGAGTGGACACCAGGGTCACCCGGTTGCCCTGGGCGAACAGGACCCGGATCCTCCCCGCGTAGCGGAACTCGGTGAAGGCGCCGAAGTCGTTGGTGCCGTTGATCACGCGATTCGGGGTTCCCAGCGCAGCGCGCACCTGCTGCTTGGTGTTGTCGATGCGCACTCCGGCGATGCCGCGGTCGATCTGGATGATGGCCGCGGCCTGGCCGGGAACGATCACGGCGAAGGCGCTCATCAGGAGAGCGGTCAGAAGCAGGCGTCTCATGAGGCGGAGCCTACGCCGTGGAGCCGTCGCCTGCACGGCGCAGCAACTCGGCGCGCACGAACTCGTCGAGGTTGCCGTCCAGCACTCCCTGGGCGTTGCCCGCCTCGACCCCCGTGCGGTGGTCCTTGACCATCGTGTAGGGGTGCAGAACGTAGGAGCGGATCTGTGATCCCCAACCGACGTCCTGGGCCTCCCCGCGCTCCTTGGCCAGCGCCTCCTGGCGCTTTCGCTCCTCGAGCTCGATCAGCTTGGCCCGCAGCATCTTCATGGCCGTGTCGCGGTTGGAGGACTGGGAGCGCTCGTTCTGGCACTGCACGACGATCCCGCTGGGGCGGTGGGTGATCCGCACGGCGGAGTCGGTCTTGTTGACGTGCTGGCCCCCGGCACCCGAGGCGCGGTAGGTGTCGATCTGGATGTCGTCGGGCTCGATCTCGACCTCGACGGTGTCCTCCACCAGCGGCGCCACCTCGAGGCCGGCGAAGGCGGTGTGGCGGCGCGACTGGGCGTCGTAGGGCGAGATGCGCACCAGGCGGTGCACGCCCTTCTCGGCGTTGAAGAGCCCATAGGCGTTCTCCCCGCGGGCGATGAAGGAAGCCGACTTGATGCCCGCCTCCTCTCCCGGCGAGGCCTCCTTGAGCTCGGGCTTCATGCCGCGCCCCTCGGCCCATCGCATCTCCATGCGCAGCAACATCTCCGCCCAGTCCTGGGAGTCCGTGCCGCCGGCCCCGGCGCTCACGGTCACCACGGCGTCGCCGGCGTCGTACTCGCCCGAGAACAGGCGCGCCTCCTCGAGCTCCGCGAGCCGCGAGCCGATCGACGCGAGCGTCTCCTCCAGCTCGGCGGCCATCGACTCGTCCTCGGTCGCCATCTCCGCCAGCGTGTCGAGGTCACCGATGTCGCGCTCCAGCGAGCGAAAGCTGTCGAGCCGGCGCGACGCCGCCGCGTGCTCGGCCGAGACCGAGGCCGCCCGCTCCTGGTCGTCCCAGAAGCCGGGCGCCTGCATGGCGCCCTCCAGCTCCGCTATCCGGGCTTCGAGCTGAGCGGGGTCAAGATAGTCCGCGAGCAGCTTCAGCTGGTCGCGGAGGCCACTGGCGCTAACCGTCATCGCGGCTTGCCCTACTGAGCGCCATGGCACTTCTTGAACTTCTTGCCCGACCCGCACCAGCACGGGTCATTGCGGCCGACCTTCTCGTGCTCGTCGAGCCGGCGGGTCTCCACCACGGGTACGGACGCGGACACCTCGTCGGCCGCCAGCTCGGCGGCCTCGGCCATCCCGGCGGGGACGGCCGCCCCGGCCGCCGCGGCGATGGCGTCGCGGCCCTGGGCGGCGTGGCCGCCCGAGTAGTCGAGTCGGCCGGTGGAGCTGCTGTTGGCGCCGGGCGTCCAGCGCGAGCCCTGCTGCTGTTGCGGCTGCTCCTCGGCCTCGACGGCCACCTCGACGTTGAAGATGTAGCGCGCGAACTCGTCCCAGATGTTGTTCATGAGCTCCGTGAACATCTCGAAGCCCTCGTTCTTGTAGGCCACCAGCGGGTCGATCTGGGCGAACCCGCGCAGGTGGATGCCCTCGCGCAGGTAGTCCATGTCGTGCAGGTGCTCGCGCCAGCGCTCGTCGATGATCTGGAGCAGCATGAAGCGCTCGAGCGCGCGCATCAGCTCGTCGCCCAGCTCCTCCTCGCGCTCGTTGTAGGCGTCGACGACGTCGGCTCGCAGCTGCTCGACCAAGGCCTCGCGGCTGCTGCCCGACGACACGTCCTCGATGTCATAGGACGTGGGATAGATCTGCTCGAGCTGCGTGAACAGCGCGTCGAGGTCCCAGTCCTCCTGGTAGTCGCCCTGCATGTACTCGTTGCACAGGCGCTCGATGGCCTCGCCGATCTGGGTGCGCGCGATGTCCGACATGTCCTCGCCCTCGAGGATGCGGTCGCGGTACTCGTAGACGATCTCGCGCTGCTGGTTCATCACGTCGTCGTACTCGAGCACGCGCTTTCGCTGCAGGAAGTTCTGGTCCTCGACCTTCTTCTGGGCGCCCTCGATCTGCTTGGTGAGCATCTTGTGCTCGATCGGCATCTCGTTGCCGTCGTCGTCGGCCTGGGCCAGGAACTTGTTGTCGAGGATGCGGTAGATGCGGTCGCCCGCGAACAGGCGCACCAGATCGTCCTCGGCCGAGAGGTAGAAGCGTGACTCGCCGGGATCCCCCTGGCGCCCCGACCGGCCGCGCAGCTGGTTGTCGATCCGCCGCGACTCGTGTCGCTCGGTACCGAGGATGTACAGGCCGCCGGCCTCCTTGACCGTCTCGCGGTCCGCCTCCACCTGGGCCTCGACCTGCGGGAACCGCTCGTCCCAGGCGCTGTCCCACTCCTCGGTGCCCTGCTCGAGCCCGCGCCGGCTCAGCTCGAGCTGGGTGAGGTGCTCCTCGTTGCCGCCCAGCTTGATGTCGACGCCGCGGCCCGCCATGTTGGTGGCGATCGTGACCGCAAAGGGGCGTCCCGCCTCGGCGATCGTCTCGCCCTCGCGCTCGGCGTGCTCGGGCTTGGCGTTGAGCACCGCGTGCTTGACGCCGCGCTTGTCGAGTTCGCTGGAGAGCAGCTCGGAGACCTCGACGGAGATGGTGCCCACCAGCACGGGCTGGCCCAGGCCGTTGCGGTGGGCGATCTCGGTGGCCACGGCGGCCCACTTGCCGTCCTTGGTCTTGTAGATCTGGTCGTTGTTGTCGGCCCTGATCATCGGGCGGTTGGTGGGAATCTCGACCACCTGGAGCTCGTAGATCTTCATGAACTCGGTGGCCTCGGTGATGGCCGTGCCGGTCATGCCCGCGAGCTTCTCGTACTTGCGGAAGTAGTTCTGGTAGGTGATCGTGGCGACGGTCTGGTTCTCCTCCTGGATCGCCACGCCCTCCTTGGCCTCGACGGCCTGGTGCAGGCCCTCGGACCACCGGCGGCCCTCGAGGATGCGCCCGGTGAACTCGTCGATGATCTTCACCTCGCCGTCGATCACCGCGTAGTCGACGTCGCGCTTGTAGAGCGATTCCGCCTTCAGCGCCTGCTGGAGGTGGTTGACGAGGTGGCCGTTCTCGGCCCGGTAGAGGTTTTCGATGCCGAGGAACTTCTCGGCCTTCTCGACTCCCCGCTCGGTCACCGAGACCGTCTTGTGCTTCTCCTCGGGCTCGAAGTCGAAGTCCGCCTCGTACTCCTTGGACTTGGCCTCGAGGCCCTCGGGCTTCTTGCCCGCCTCCATGAGCGGGGCCAGCTTGGCGAAGCGGTAGTAGGTGTCCGCGGCCTGCTCGGGGCGCCCGCTGATGATCAGCGGCGTGCGCGCCTCGTCGATGAGGATGTTGTCGACCTCGTCGACGATGCCGAAACCGTGCCCGCGCTGGACCTTCGACTCGAGCGTGTCGGCCAGGTTGTCGCGCAGGTAGTCGAAGCCGAACTCCGAGTTCGTGCCGTACACGACATCGCACGCGTAGGCCGCGTGCTTGTCGACGTCGCTCATGCCCGACTGGATGATCCCCACGGTCACGCCCAGCGAGTCGTATATGGGCTTCATCCACAGGGCGTCGCGCCGGGCGAGGTAGTCGTTGACCGTCACGAGGTGCACGCCCCCGCCCCGGACGGCCTCGCCGTTCTCGTCGCGGGCGGCCAGCCCGTTGAGGACGATCGGCAGCGTGGCGGTGAGCGTCTTGCCCTCGCCGGTCTTCATCTCCGCTATCGAGCCGTCGTGCAGGACCATCCCGCCGATCAGCTGGACGTCGTAGTGGCGCTGACCCAGCGTGCGCTTGCCGGCCTCGCGGGTGAGGGCGAAGCTCTCGTAGAGCAGCTCGTCGAGCGACTCGCCGTTGATGCAGCGCTCCCGGAGCGCCTCGTAGCGCTCGCGCAGCTCGTCGTCGGACTCGAGCTCGAGCTCCGCTTCGTAATCGTTGATGCGTCCTACGGACTTCTCGAAAGTCTTGAACTTCTTCGACTCGCCGACCCTGAGGGCGCGATCCAAAATGGACATCGAAGCTACGGTAGCAACGCGGTCTGAGGCTCCGGACCCGCTAAACCGCGGGTTCCTGAGAGCCCGCCCGGGCGTCCCGGCGCGCGCGCCGCTTGTCGCGGTGCTTCTTGACCTGACGGGCCAGGTCGTCGGCCAGCATGTTCACCGAGTGGCCCATGTCGCTGGACGCCTCGCGGGCGCGCAGCGTGACGCCCTTGAGATGCAGAGTCGCCTCCGCCACCTGCGAGTCCTTGATGGCCGGATTGCGCTCCTCGGAGAGCTCGACCTCGAGCTCCGCCAGGGGTGAGACCTGGCGGGCCACCTTCCCGAGTTTCTTCTCCAACCGGGAGCGAAGCTCGTCGTCGACAGTGGCGCCGTTGCGGCCCTTCACCTGGATGCGCATGTTGCTCTCCTCGGCTGTTTTCAGGCTGTGCTTGAGAGGACGCGTTGGGATTCGATGGTAATGGGTCGCCGGCGGGGGGCGAAACGGCCGTGGCGGGGCCGGGCGCCGAGGCGGCCGTGGCGACGACAGCAGGTAACGGGAGGCGCTCCCGGAGCGCTCCGCCGCCGGGCGGGATGGTCCGAGCGCGAGCCGAGGCGGTCCGTTGCGAACGACCGCAGTAAGGAAGGTGCTCGCGCGGCCGCGGAGACATGAACCGCCACGCAGCATGAACAGCGCGCCAACGAGGCGATTCCCGTCGTCCCGGTGCGGCTCGTGCACCATCGGCATGCATCAACTCGCCACGCCCGTGAGCAGCCGGCCGCACGGTACCGCCGTGCATCGAGATGGCCGACGGGCCTCGCCACCAGCGCCGGGCCCACCCGCTCGTTGCTGCCGTAAGCACCGCGTCGACCACCACCGCCGGACGAGTCACCGCCCCAGCGTCCGCGCAAAAACCAGCGCCGTCACCTCCTCACAGCCCGCGTCGCGCAGCGCGGCGAAGCAGGCCGCCAGCGTGGCCCCGGTGGTCACGACGTCGTCCACCAGCACCGCGCGCGCGGGCACCGGGCCGCGCACGCCGACCGACCCCGCCGGCCCGGCCAGCCGGCCCACGCGGCCGCGGCCGACCTGGCGCAGGTTCGAGCCGCCGCGCACGAGGCAGTCGCTCACCGGGAGCCCGGTGCGCCGCCCGAGCGCGCGCGCAAGAAGCTCGGCCTGGTTGAAGCCTCGTCGCCGCCGGCGCGCGGGATGCAACGGCACGGGGACGAGCGCCCCGCGCAGGCGCTCGGCGGGTGCCGCGGCGGCCATGAGCGCGGCCATCGAATCGGCTAGCGCGAGCGCGCCGCGGAACTTGAGCGCTCCCACCAGGTCCCGGGCCGGACCCTCGTACGCGACGGCGGCCCAGACCGACGCGCTCGCCGCCGCGGGCCCGAGCGGCCGCAGCCGCCGGCGGCAGGAACCGCACAGCGGCCGGCCGCGCCCGGCGACGGCGCGGCAGCTCCAGCACAGTGGCGGGGAGAGCAACACGCGCGCATGGTGGCGCGCAAGGCGCGACAGGTGGGCACGCCGTTGCGACAATTGGAACCGTGCCAGGCATAAATGCGGTTACGCAGCACCCCCAGATCGGGTGGTTCTCCGATCCGGCGGTGCTGGCGCCGCTCCTGCTATTCGCCGCGATCTACGTCTGGCGCTTCGCCAAAGCGCGCCGCGAGGCGCACGGGCGCGGCGCCGGCGCGCTGCAGGCGGCCGCGTTCGCGGGCGGCATGCTCGCGCTGCTCGCGGCGCTCGTGTCGCCCATCGACGGCCTCGGCGAGGACTACCTCTTCTCCGCGCACATGGTCCAGCACGTGCTGCTGGGCGACATCGCGCCGCTGCTGATCCTGCTCGGCCTCAGCCGCGTGATCCTGCGACCCGCCACGCGACGGCTGATGCGGGTCGAGCGCGCGCTCGGCCGGCTGGCCAGCCCGGTGGTGGGCATCGCCATCTGGCTGGCCATCATGTACCTCTGGCACGTGCCCGCCCTCTACGACGCGGCCACCGAGAACGCGCTCGTGCATCTGCTCGAGCACGCGTCCTTCTTCGTCGCCGGGCTCTGCCTGTGGTGGCCGCTGATCCAGCCCGTGCCCATGCGGCGCAGGATGACCGGGCTCGAGCCGATCGGCTACATCGCGGCCGCCAAGGCCGGGCTCGCCGCGCTCGGCCTGTACCTGGCCTGGAGCTCGACCGCGCTCTATCCCTACTACGAGCAGACGCCTCGCATCTGGGGGCTGTCGCCGGTGGAGGACCAGAACGTCGGCGGCGTGCTGATGATGGCCGAGCAGTCGTTCACGCTCGTGCTGGTGATGGTGGCCCTGTTCGTGCGCGCGCTCACCAAGAGCGAGGAGGAGCAGCTCCGCCGCGAGCGCCTCGAGGACCGGGCGGAGTCGGCTCGTGCCTGACCCGAGCGATTCGCCGACCGGCTCCTCCCCGGTCAACTGGTCGACCCAGCAGCTGACCGCCTTCCTGGCCACCGTCTCCGCGGCCCCCGACGAGCGCACGGCGGTCCGGCTCGCTGTCGAGCGCGCCGCGGAGGCCCTCGACGCCGAGGTGGCGGCGCTGCTGCGCCGGGGCGAGGTGTACGTGTCGATCGGCTTCCCCAGCGACCCGGCCCTCGAGCGCGCGCTCGCCGAGGTGGCGGCGGGCCGCACCACGTCGCTGCACGCGCCCGGACTGGGTGAGTGCGCGGCACTGGCCATCGAGGTGGAGGACGACACGCCCACGAGCCTCGTGCTCGCCCGCAGCACCGGCGAGCTCTTCGCCGTCGACGAGCTGCACCTGGCTCGCGGGATGGCGCGGGTCCTCGGGCTCTCGCTGCGGCTCTTCCGCCTGGCCGGCAACGAGCGCCGCCACCGCCACGACGCCGAGGTCCACTCCGAGCTCAACCAGCGCCTGCTCGACTCCCTTCAGGAGCGCCAGGAGCTGCTCGAGCGCCTGTCGCGGATCCAGCGCTCGATCGCTCACGGCGCCGGACGCGACGAGGTGCTCGGCGCCATCTCCCACGGGGCCCGGGAGCTGTTGGGCGACGAGCTGGCCGGGGTGCTCCTCGTGTCGGCCGACGATCCCTCGATGGTCGAGCTGGTCTCGGTGATCGGGCGCGACGCCGACGAGACGCGCGGCGAGCTGTGGCCGGCCGGGGAGGGCATCGGCGGCCGCGCGATCGCCGAGGGCCGGCTCGTGGTGGCCGAGGACTACCAGAAGGACCCGAGCGCGATCACCCGCTTCAAGGACCGCGGCATCGAGGCGACCATGGCCGCTCCCGTGCACGAGCACGGCCGCATCGTCGGCAGCCTGGTCGTGGCCTCCTACCAACCGGGGCGCCGCTACACCGCCATCGAGCGAGACATGCTCAAGGCGTTCGCCGATCACGCGAGCCTGGCCCTGTCGGACAGCCGGCGCATCGAGGCGATGCGCGAGCGCGATGCCGAGCGTATCCAGGCGCGCTTCCGCGCTCTCGTCCAGAACTCCTCGGACATGATCATGGTGGTCTCGCCCGACGCGGGGATCCTCTATGTGTCTCCGTCCGTCGAGCGCGCGGTGGAGCTGCGCGAGGACGCCACCCTGGCCGACCTGATCCATCCCGAGGACCGCCAGGCTGCGCTGGCCTTTCTCGCCGAGGCCGCGCTCGCCGGCCGCGGCGCGGCTCCGCTCGAGTGGCGGATGCCGGCGCGCGGGGGCGGCTGGCTCGACGTGGAGACGATCGCCGCGGGGCAGCTCGAGCACCCCGACGTGCAGGGCATCGTGCTCAACAGCCGCGACGTGACCGAGCGCAAGCGCCTCGAGGCCCAGCTGCGCCAGTCCCAGCGCCTGGAGAGCGTTGGCCAGCTCGCCGGGGGCATCGCCCACGACTTCAACAACTTCCTCTCGGTGATTCGCGGCTACGCCCGCTTCATCATCGACGGGCTGCCCGACGACAGCGCCCTGCGCGCCGACGCCGAGGAGGTGGCCCGCGCGGCCGAGCGCGCCGCCAGGCTCACCAACCAGCTGCTGGTGTTCAGTCGCCGCGACGTGGTCCAGAAGCGGGTGATCGACCTCGGCGAGGTGCTCGAGGACATCAGATCGCTGCTGCGAGCGCACGCTGAGCGAGGACGTAGCTCTCAGCGTGTCGATCGAGAAGGGGCTGCTGGCCGTCGAGGCCGATCCCAGCCAGCTCGAGCAGGTCCTGGTGAACCTGGTGGTCAACGCCCGCGACGCCATGCCGGGTGGCGGGCGCCTCGCGATCGGCCTGGCCAACGACGAGACCCGCGCGGACCGCCGCGTTCGCCTGACGGTCCGCGACAGCGGACACGGGATGGAGGCCGGCGTGCTGGAGCGCGCCTTCGAGCCCTTCTATACGACCAAGCCCAAGGGCCAGGGCACGGGGTTGGGCCTTGCGACGGTCTACGGGATCGTCACCCAGGCCGGGGGCAGCGTCGAGATCGACTCACAGCCCGGCGAGGGCACGGTGGTGAGCGTGCTGCTGCCCGCCAGCGAGCAGCAGCCGGCTCAGGCTGACGGCGCGTCCCCTGGCGAGGACGCGGCCACCGGCGGCGAGACCATCCTCGTGGTGGAGGACGAGGACGCCGTGCGCCGGCTCACCTGCCGGATCCTCACTCGCCAGGGCTACCGGGTGCTCGAGGCGCCCGACGGGCGCCATGCGCTCAACACGTGGGACGAGTACAGCAGCGAGATCGACCTGCTGGTGACCGACGTGGTGATGCCGGGGATGTCGGGCAAGGAGCTGGCCGAGCGGATCGGCATCGAGCCGGTGTTCATGTCCGGCTACACCGATGACGTCGTCCTGCGCCACGGCGTGGAGGGCCTGCGCCTGGTGCAGAAGCCCTTCGACGCGGAAACGCTGCTCTCGGCGGTTCGCTCGGCGCTCGACGGCGCGCCGGCTTAGCCCTCGAGCAGCTCGCCGTCCTCGACCTGGCGCGGGCCTTCGAGGGTCACTTCGCCGCGCACCGTCACGTCGCGCCCGAAGCGCACGTCGCCCTCCACTTTGAGGCGCTCGCAGCCGACGAGCGACGGCGGCCCGCCGGCGAAGCGCTCCTCGAAATCGCTCAGCAGCTTGTAGTGGTCGGGGTCGAGGCTCACCGCGGGGGCGCGGCGGCGGCCGGCCAGGCGCACGGTGAAGTCCTCGGCCAGCTCGTAGGCGTCCGAGCGCACCACGAGCAGGTCGTCCGTCTTCTTCACCGGGGCGAAGCGCGTGCGCGGCACCCGGATGGCGGCCGCGCCGTCGATCACTCCCACGGCGGCGCCCATGGCCGTCTCGAGCTGCACGACGGCGGGTGACGAGGAGTCGCCCGGGTCGACCGTCTTGTGGTTGACGATCATCGGCAGCTCGAGAACGCCGTCGCCCTCGTCCAGCGCGCGGTCGAGCGCCTCGAGGTCGACCCAGATGTTGTTGCAGTTGAAGAAGCGGTGGCGGGACACGTCCTCGAACGAGCCCGTGTCCTCCTCGGGCGTCTGGGCGGTCTCGCGAAGCACGAGGCGCCCGTCCTGCCTGCTGCGCGCCAGGTGGCCGCCCTTGCGGTCGGACTCCGTGCGGTCGGTCGACTCCGAGAGGAACGGCAGGCCCTCGTCCGCGAACCAGTCGAGGATGCGCGGCTCGAGCACCGCGCCGAGGTTGTCGGCGTTGGACAGGAACAGGTAGCGGTACCCGTCCGCCAGCAGGCGCTCGAGCATCCCCGAGGTGCGCAGGGCGCTGTAGACGTCGCCGTGGCCGGGCGGCGCCCACTCGAGCGCGGGGTCGTCGGGCCACTCCGCGGGCTCGAAGCCGTCCTCGAGGAGCTTCGGGACCTTGCCCTGCATGAAATCCAGCGGCAGGTCGCCCACCTGGAGCTCGGGGTAGCGCTCGAGCGCCGCCAGCGTGTCGTCGCGGGTGGCGAAGCTGTTCATCAACAGCAGCGGGATGGGCGCTCCGTGTTGCTCGCGCAGGTGCAGCACCTGGCGCACGATGATGTCCAGGAAGCTCAGGCCCTCCTTGACCTCGAGCAGCGACTTGGCCTGCGTCATGCCCATGCTCGTACCGAGGCCGCCGTTCAGCTTGAGCACCACCACGCGCTCCAGCTGCGATCCCTCGGCGCGCTCGGGCAGCTCCTCGGCGTCCGGCAGCTCGTCGAGCGGCTCGATCTCCGACTCCGGCAGCGTGCCCGTGTCGCCCTCGCGCAGCTTGCCCTCGTACAGCACGAAGGTGTCGATCGCGTCCTCGGGCAGGCCCTCGGCACGCATCTTGTCCGCGGCGGCGCTCACGCCGCGGGGTGTATCAGGTCTGCGCGTTGAGGAGCCGGCGAGCGCAGGCCAGGGGTGTAAGGGCGGCTTATCGCAGCCAGCAGCAAGCCGAATTTGAACTTATGGCTCGGACCGAGCACAATGGTTCGAAGATCGTCGAACTCAAAGAAAGGGACCGTGATGACCGACAAGAGCCTCACCATCCGCCGCGCCGGTCTCGCCGACGCCGGCGCCCTCACCCGCCTGGCCACGCTCGACAGCGCCAAGCCGCCCGCCGGCGACTCCCTCGTGGCCGAGGTGGGAGGCGAGCTGTGGGCCGCGGTCGAGATCGCGTCGGGGGCGGCCATCGCCGATCCCTTCCGGCCCAGCGACGACCTCGTCGAGCTGCTGCGCTTCCGCGCCGAGCGGGTGCGGCGAGAGGGAAGCAGCCGGCGGCGCAGCCTCGCCGCGCTGCTGCCCCGCGCCGCCTAGTGCCCTAGCCACGCATCGGACCTCGGTGGACCGGGTATCCATGCCCGAAATCCACCGAGGAGGTGCATCGAAGTGCGACGTATCCTGATTCTTGCTGCCTTCCTGGCGATAGGCATCGCCCTGGGCGCTTTCGGCGGCGCTTTCGCCGGCGACCGCGACGGCGACCACGACTCACCCGCATCGGGCGGGGAGCTGGTCGACCTCTCCTATCCGTTCAACGAGGACACGATCTACTGGCCCACCGCGACGGAGTTCACGCTCACCCAGGTGGCCGCGGGCGAGACCGAGGGCGGCTACCACTACGAGGCCAACGACTTCGCGGCTGCCGAGCATGGCGGCACCCACCTCGACGCTCCGGTGCACTTCGCCGAGGGTGGCCAGACCACCGACGAGGTGCCGCTGGAGCGCCTGGTCGGCGACGCGGTCGTGGTCGATGTCTCGCGACGCGCCCTGGCCGACCCCGACTACCTGATCACCAAGGGCGACCTCAAGGCGTGGGAGCGCCGCCACGGGCGGATCTCCTCCGGCTCCATCGTGCTGCTGCGCACCGGCTTCGGGCAGTACTGGCCCGACGCCGAGCGCTACCTCGGCACGGCCGAGCGCGGCCCCGACGCGGTGCCGCTTCTGCACTTCCCCGGCCTGGGCGAGGACGGTGCCCGCTGGCTGGTGGAGCGCCGCGACGTCAAGGCCGTCGGCATCGACACCGCCAGCATCGACCGCGGGCAGTCGACCGACTTCCTGAGCCACCGCGTGCTCGGGGCGGCGAACACGCCGGTGTTCGAGAACGTGGCTCACATGGACCGGCTTCCGAGCCGCAACTTCCACGTGATCGCGTTGCCGATGAAGATCGAGGGCGGCTCGGGCGGGCCGCTGCGGATCATGGCCGCGCTGTGAGGGTGAGCGCCGGCTAGCCGGCCGGGCTACGTCCAGGACCCGAGATATTCGAGTTGCTCGGCGGTGGGGGCGTCGAGCTCCACGCCGAGCGACTCGAGCTTGAGCCGGGCGATCTCCTCGTCGATGGCGAGGGGCACGTCGAGTACCCGGTGCTCGAGCTCCTCGCCGTGCTCGGCCAGGTGCTCGACGGCGAGGGCGAGGTTGGCGAAGCTCATGTCCATCACCGCGGCGGGGTGGCCTTCCCCGGCCGCCAGGTTGACCACCCGGCCCTGCGCCAAGAGGTTGAGCTTGCGCCCGTCGGTGAGCTCGTACTGCTCGACGAGCGGCAGGACCTCGCGCACGCGCCCGCCGGCCAGGTCGCGCAGGGCCCCAAGATCGATCTCGACGTCGAAGTGGCCGGCGTTGGCCAGCACGGCGCCGTCCCTCATGCGCTCGAGGTGCTCTCGGCCCAGCACGGCGCGCGAGCCGGTGACGGTCACGAACAGGTCGCCGCGCTCGGCCGCGGCGAGCGCGGGCATGACCTCGTAGCCGTCCATTCGCGCCTCGAGCGCGCGCAGGGGATCGACCTCGCAGACGATGATGTGGGCGCCGGCGCCGCGGGCGCGCTGGGCGATTCCCCGCCCGGTGGCTCCGTAGCCGAGCAGCACCAGCGAACGCCCGGCGAGCAGCAGGTTGGTGGCGCGCAGGATGCCGTCGAGGGCCGACTGGCCCGTGCCGTAGCGGTCGTTGAAGGTTCGCTCGGTGCGCGACTCGTTCACCGCGATCACCGGGCAGGTGAGCTTGCCCTCGCGCTCGAGGCGGCGCAGCCGCAGCAGGCCGGTGGTCGTCTCCTCGGCGCCGCCGCGCACCGGGCGCTCCCAGCGGTGCAGGAGCATGAGCAGATCCGCGCCGTCGTCGAGGGTGATGTCCGGCCCCCACTCGGCCAGGGCCCCCACGTGCTTGGCGTACATCTCGGCGTCCTCGCCGCGGCTGGCCTGGACCGGCACGCCGTCGGCCACGAGCGCCGCCGCCACCTCGTCGCGCACGGTCAGCGGGTTGGCCGAGCAGAGCGCGGCCTGCGCCCCGCCGGCCACCAGAGCGTGCATCAGGTTGGCCGTCTCGGCCGTCACGTGCAGACAGGCGGCGACCTTCAGGCCGTCAAGCGGCCGGGAGCCGGCGAAGCGCTCCCGGATGGAGCGCAGCACCGGCATCTGGCCCTCGGCCCACTCGATGCGCGCTCGCCCCGCCGGGGCGAGCGCTACATCGTGGACCTCCGACTCCAGAGACCTAGTAGCGATAGTGGTCGCTCTTGTACGGCCCCTCGACCGGAACGCCGATGTAGGCGGCCTGCTCCGCCGACAGCTCGGTGAGCTCGGCGCCCAGCGAACCGAGGTGCAGGCGAGCCACCTTCTCGTCGAGGTGCTTGGGCAGCACGTAGACCTGCTTGTCGTACTCGTCCTGCTTGGTGAACAGCTCGATCTGGGCGATCACCTGGTTGGTGAACGAGTTCGACATCACGAAGCTCGGATGCCCGGTGGCGTTGCCCAGGTTGAGCAGACGCCCCTCGGAGAGCACGATGATCGAGTGGCCGTCGGTGAAGCGCCACTCGTCGACCTGCGGCTTGATCTTCACGCGCTCGACGCCGTCGACGTTCTCGAGCCCGGCCATGTCGATCTCGTTGTCGAAGTGGCCGATGTTGCCCACGATCGCCTGGTGCTTCATGGCTCCCATGTGAGCGGCGGTGATGATGTCCTTGTTGCCGGTGGCGGTGATGAAGATGTCGATCTCCCCCACCACGTCGTCGAGGCGCACCACCTGGTAGCCGTCCATGCAGGCCTGCAGGGCGCAGATGGGGTCGATCTCGGCCACCAGCACGCGGGCGCCCTGGCCGCGCAGCGACTGGGCGCAGCCCTTGCCGACGTCGCCGTAGCCCAGGATCAGGGCGGACTTGCCGGCGATCATCACGTCGGTGCCGCGGTTGATGCCGTCGATCAGCGAGTGGCGACAGCCGTAGAGGTTGTCGAACTTCGACTTGGTCACCGAGTCGTTGACGTTGATGGCCGGGAACAGCAGCGTCCCCTGCTGGAACATCTCGTAGAGGCGATGGACGCCGGTGGTGGTCTCCTCGGTCACCCCCTGGATGCCCTCGCCGATGCGGGTCCACCTCTGCGGGTCCTCACTGAGCGTGCGCTGCAGCAGGGTGAGGAACACGCGGAACTCCTCGGACTCGGCGCTCGCCGGGTCCGGCACCGCGCCGGCCTTCTCGAACTCGGTGCCCTTGTGCACGAGCATCGTGGCGTCGCCGCCGTCGTCGAGGATCATGTTCGGGCCGTCCTCGCCCGGCCAGGTCAGCGCCTGCTCGGTGCACCACCAGTACTCGTCCAGCGTCTCGCCCTTCCAGGCGAAGACCGGGACACCGGCCGCCGCGATGGCGGCGGCGGCGTGGTCCTGGGTCGAGAAGATGTTGCACGACACCCAGCGCACCTCGGCGCCGAGGGCCACCAGCGTCTCGATCAGCACCGCGGTCTGGACGGTCATGTGCAGCGAGCCCATGATGCGCGCGCCCGCGAGCGGCTTGCTCTCGCCGTACTCCTCGCGCATGGCCATCAGGCCGGGCATCTCGTGCTCGGCCAGGGTGATCTCCTTGCGGCCGAAATCGGCCAGGGAGATGTCGGCGACCTTGTAGTCCTGCTTGGTGGCGGCTTCGGTGACAGTCATACGGCGGCTTTCTCCGTTCGTGGGGGTCTCGGTGGGTCGAGGGCGAGCAGGCGCTCGTGCTTCTCCTGCTCGAAGTGCAGCCAGTCGCTCGTGTCCACGCCCTCGGGCCGCTGCGGGCGCTCCTCGAACCATGTGTCGAGCGAGCTGCGCAGGTCGGCGTCCGTGGCGAGGCGACGGGCAAAGGCGACGTCCGACAGCGCGCAGTCGAACCGGGCGAGCAGCTCACGCAGGGTGCGCAGGCGCTGCAGCTCGCCGGGTCCGAAGATGCGGTAGCCGGACGGGGTGCGCGGCAGGTCGATCAGGCCGGCGTTCTCTATGTAACGCAGCATTCGCGGCGACCACCCGGTGGTCTCCGCGGCCTCGTTGATGGTGAGCCCGTCGCGCATCCCGGCCACAACCTTACCACGATCGTGTCAAGGTTTGTGCAGGGGGCCCGACCGCACGACCTCGAACGCGTTGCCCGGGATCGTCTTGAGATCCTCGAGCGCCTCGTCGTTCCAGCGCGAGTCCGAGGCTCCGGTGATGAACCAGCTCGAGCCGTTGTCGGCCACGAACATCCCGTAGCGCTTGAGCGCGGTCAGGATCACCTGGACCTCGCGCGAGTAGCCGCCGATCGCAAACGATGCCTTCAGGCGCAGCCGCAGGCCCATCGGCGGCAGGTTCGGGCTGGTCTGGTCTGAGGCGAAGTGGGTGGCCGGGTGCACGTAGGCCCGCTGGGTCTGGACCACGGTGAAGCGCAGGGCGTGGCGGATGGCCCCGGCCTGCACTTCGTCGTAGCGCACGAGCCCGGGCAGGATGGGCAGGCCGGCGGCGTCGGCCGAGGTCCAGCCGTCGGGGCGCAGCGCGTTCGAGCGCAGGTCGAACACCGCTCCCGAATAGGCGTTCCAGGTGCCGCCGGCGAAACTCGCGGCGAAGAGCTCGTACAGCCGGCAGCTGCCCTCCTGCAGGGCCAGCACGTGGCGATCCGATCCCGCCTCGACGGGCGCGTCCGCGGGAATTGGGTACGGGCCGGGCTCGGACTCACCGGGCACCGTGAAGGCCACGGGCAGCCGGGGCTGCGACTCGGGCACGACGATGTAGGGCAGCCCATAGTCGGGGTTGGACCCGAAGTCGGGATGCAGGTTCAATCCGGCGCCGATGGACGCGACGTAGGCGTCGGAGAGGGGGTCGACCGGCTCCCCGGAGATGTCGCGGTTCCAGGCGTTGTCGGGCGGGAACACCGGGCACCCGCCGATGGTCGCGCCGCCGCCCGGCGCCGGCGGGCCGGGCGCATTCGGCTGCGGAGACCCAGGGGACCGGGGGCCGCCGCGGCGCGGCTTCGACCACCTCGAGCAGCGGCCGCGCCGGCAGGCCCGAACGCGGTAGCGATAGCGCGAGCCCGCCGCCAGGCCCTTGTGAACGAACCGCCTGGCCCCGCGCGGGCGCCGGACCCTGTGCGGCCGCCGCTTCGAGGGCTGCAGGCGCCGCCACGCCACCTGGGCACGCGCCGCCCGGCTGCGGTTGTGCCACGTCACCAGCACCGCGGATTCGCTCCGGGCGCTCACCCGCAGCTTCGTCGGGGCCGGCGGCGCCGCCGAGGCCGCGGGTGCGAACAGGGCCAGCGCGAGCAGCGCCGCGGCGAGCCGCGGCCTCACCGCTGCTCGGCCAGCGCCGCCTTGAAGCGCACGAGCGGCTCGACCGGCGTGGGATCCACGCCCTCCAGCACCGCCAGGTAGACGCTCGCCAGGTCACCGAGGAACAGCAGCGACAGGACGCGCTCCAGGCGGCTGTCGCCGCGCGCATGGAGCACCATCGTGGGCGCCCCGGCGCGCTCGGCCTCACGCTCGGTCAGCTCGATCCTGGACTGCACGCGCGGGTGCTGGTCGGGATCGCACAGGAAAATCGCCGTCAGCGGGGCCATGCCGCGGCCGCGCTCCCAGCCGCAGATCTCGTTGTGGTTGGCCTCGGGCAGCTCCGACCAGAAGGCGGCCCCGTTGGCGTTCTCGTTGATCTGGGTACGCCAGCGCCGGGCCAGGGCGGTGGTCGGCCCCGAGCCGTGGATCACCGGGATGCTCGCCCGCAGCCACGCGGCCAGAGCCTTGGCCTGAGAGTCGTCGGCCGCGTCCGGCCCCCACTCGGCCGCGAGCCGCTCGAGCAGGCCGGTCGACGCGTCGATCTCCGCGTGCAGCCCGGGCGCCGCGCCGCACAGCGCGGCGCACTCGAGGGTGCCGATGAGCATGTAGAGCACCGCAGCGCGCGGCTGCATGCCCGCGGGCACGCCGATCACGGGCACGCCTTCGTCACGCGCCGCCTCGGCGAGCTTGCCCCCGGTGGTGAGCACGATCCGCCCCGCGCCCGCCGCTCCCGCGGCGTCGAAGCACGCGAGGGTCTCCTCGGTGTCGCCCGAGTAGCTGCAGCAGAGGACGAGGCTGTCCGGGCCCGTCCAGGACTCGAGCGCGTATCCGCGCACGACCGTGATGGGGCGGGTGGCCCGGTCCCCGAGCGCGGCCACGGCCAGGTCGCCGCCGATGGCCGAGCCGCCCATGCCGCAGACGATCAGGCCGCCGGGGCGGTCGGTGGCGCGGATCCCGGCCGATTGGGCGCGCCAGAGGGCGTCGCCGATCTGGAGCGGCTGGGCCAGCACGTCGGCGAGCATCCCCTGGGGGTCGGCCGCCTCGATTCCGTCACGCGACAGGGCGCTCAGCGCCGGGGCGCCACCGTCGCTCATGGCACGGCCCCAGCCGCCGCCACGTGCTCGCCGGCGCCGATGTGTGCGCCCGCGGAAACTTCGGCTCCGGGATCCAGCCTGGCCTTCTCGCCGATCACCGCTTCCTCCCCGATGGTTGCGCCGGCGCCGATCATCGCACCCGGGCCCACGTGGGCGCGCTTTCCCACCCTGACGCCCTCGGCCAGCACGCTCTCCTCGACCTCGGCGTCGGCTCCCACCATGACCCGGTCGTGCAGCACCGAGCGGTCGATGCGCGAGTCGCTGCCCACCGAGCAGTGGCGGCCCAGGACGCTCTGGGGGCCCACGTGCGCGCCGGCCACCAGGCAGCCCTCGTAGATCAGCGAGCCTGTCTCGTCGCGGCGCGGCAGCTGCGAGGCCGCCCGGCCGGCGAGCAGGTCCCAGGTGGCCTCGAGGTAGCGCTCGGGCGTGCCGATGTCGATCCAGTAGCCGTCGGCGGCGTAGCCGTAGAGGCCATCCCCCACGAGCTCGGGGAAGATCTCGCGCTCGAAGGACACCGAGCGCCCCGCGGGGATCGTCTCCACCACCTCGCGCTCGACCACGTAGGCGCCGGCGTTGATCCGGTTGGTGGGCACCTCGCCCTCCGACTTCTCGAGGAAGGCCTCAACCCGGCCGTCATCAGCGGTGGGCACGACCCCGTAGCTGGCCGTGTCGTCCACGGCATAGAGCGCCAGCGTCACGCGCGCGCCGCTGCGCTCGTGCTCGGCGAGCTCGGCGCTGAGGTCCATGTCGGTCAGCACGTCGCCGTTGAGGATCAGCAACCGCTCCTCGAGAAGGCCCTCGTCGTAGGCGAGGCGGACCGGGCCGGCCGTGCCCAGCGGCTTGCGCTCGATCACGTGACGCAGGCGCATGCCGTCGTAGATGTCGCCCAGCACCTCCTTGACGGCCTGCGACATGAAGCCGCAGGAGAGGATCACCTCGTCGACCCCGTGGCCGTGGACCCAGTCGAGCATGAAGGTCAGGAAGGGCCGGCCGGCCAGGGGCATGACGGGCTTGGGCGTGGTGAGGGTGAGCGGGCGCAGCCGGGTGCCTTCGCCGCCGGCGAGGACCAGGGCCTGCACTCCTAACGCCCTATTCCCTCGTAGGTGAACCCCGCCGCCACCAGAGCGTCCCGGTCGAGGAAGTTGCGCCCGTCGACCACGACCGGCGTGTGCATGCGCTCCCTGACCTCGCCCGCCCAGTCGAGCTCGCCGAATTCGGGCCATTCGGTCACGAGCACCACCGCGTCGGCACCGTCGATCGCCTCGAGCGCCGACTCGGTCAGCTCGGCGCCGGCCAGGATCGCCCGCGCCCGGTCGGCGGCCACGGGGTCGTAGGCCCGCACGCGCGCGCCCTCGGCGATCAGTCGGCCGGCGAGCACGAGGCTGGTGGCGTCGCGGATGTCGTCGGTGTCGGGCTTGAAGGCGATGCCGAGCAGAGCCACCGTCTTGCCCACGAGCGACCCGAGGTGCTTCTGGAGCTTGCCGATCGTCCGCCGCTTCTGGAGATCGTTGACCTCGGTCACGGCGGTGAGCAGCTGGAAGTGGTAGCCGGTGTTCGAAGCCAGCTGCTTGAGCGAGAGCACGTCCTTGCCGAAGCAGCTTCCCCCCCACCCCACGCCGGCGCGCAGGAACTTGGGCCCGATCCGGTCGTCGAGGCCCATCCCCTCGGCCACCTTCAGGACGTCGGCTCCCAGCTCCTCGGAGATGTTGGCGATCTCGTTGATGAACGAGATCTTGGTGGCCAGGAACGCGTTCGAGGCCAGCTTGATCATCTCCGCGCTGGCCACGTCGGTGCGCAACACGGTGTCGGTCAGGGCGCCGTAGAGCCCCTGGACGCGATCGCCAAAATCGGCCGAGCCGTCGTCGGCCCCGACCACCACGCGGTCGGGCTTCATGAAGTCCTCGACCGCATTGCCCTCTTTGAGGAACTCCGGGTTCGAGACGTAGCCGGTGCCCGGGCGCCGGCGCTGGATCGAGCGGCCGGTGCCCACCGGCACCGTGCTCTTCATCACGAGCGCGTGCTCGCTCGAGTCGCCCAGCTCGCCCAGCACCGCCTCCACGCGCGAGAGGTCGGCGTCACCCGAGTAGGTGGGCGGCGTGTCGACGCACACGAAGAGCAGGCGAGCTCTCTCGAGCACCTCGGCCATGTCGGTGGTGAAGTGCAGGCGCTCGGCGTTGCCGGCGACGAGCTCGGGCAGGCCGGGCTCGTGGATCGGCACCTCCCCGCGGGCGAGCGACTCGACCTTGTCGGCCACGATGTCGCGCGCCCAGACCTCGTGGCCCAGCTCGGCGAAGCAGGCCGCGGTCACGAGGCCAACCCAGCCGACGCCGATAACCCCTATCGGTTCTCGCTCTGCGCTCATCGGGCGATGAGGGTATTCGAGGACTCAGCAACAGCGCCGAGCTGACCGGGCGATGGCCAGCATCTGCTTCTCGGTCAGCGTCTGGAGCAGCGTGTTCGAGATCCAGTATGTGGCCCTCGAAGTGCGCCAGGCGACCAGGCGCAGGCGGTCGCCCGCGAAGTGGAGCTCGTACTCGCGGCCGGCCAGCTTGCGGGTCTCCGTGGGGGCGTCGAGGATCGGCGGGTCCTTCCAGGTGGTGCCCTGGAATCCGTAGTACTCGCCGTCGGCGTTGTACTTGCGCATCACCATCCGGTAGGCGCCGTACTTCTTGCCGTCGGGCCCCCGGATCTTGTACACCCGGGGCGGCGGCACGAACTCCGACGAGTTCAGCAGCAGCGAGGGGTAGAGCACGGGCAGCGATCCCCCGGCGCCGGCCGCCACCGTCTGCAGCGCCTGCTCCTCGCCCAGGCCCGCCGCGTCGTAGAGCCCCAGGCTCGCGGCGTCCGGCGCACCGCGGCGGCGCTTGCGCTTGGGTCGCCGTCCGGCCGGCTTTTCCTCGGCCTCACCGCGCGGGCCCTCGGTGTCCTCCACGGCGAGGAACTGCTGGACGAGCTGCTTGACCTGTGCGTCGCTGGCCTCCACGTAGCTGGGGCCGATGGTGCCCTCGAAGTGGATCTCCTGGATGGGCTGGCGGGCCGAGAAGATGGCCAGCTTGAGCAGCCGCAGCACCTCGGAGCGCGAGCGCAGGTTGGGATCGGTCGAGGTGTTGCGGCCGAAGATCTTCATCAGCCGTCCCGACTCGTCGATCAGCTTGCTGGTGGTGATCTGCTGCTTGGCCTGGCGCAGGAAGTCCTGCTGGCGGGCCGAGCGCACGAGGTCGGTGTCGGTGTGGCGATAGCGCACGTACTGCAGCGCCTTGCTGGAGCACAGCCGCTGGTAGCCGGGATCGATGTTGATGTACTGGAACTCGGCGCTGTCGTTGTAGTAGTCGTGGTCGATGTCGGCGTACACGCAGCCGATCGCGTTGACCGCGCGCCAGAAGCCCTTGAAGGTCACGTTGACCATGTGGTTGATGCGCAGGCCCGTGAGCCGCTTGACGGTGTCGAGCGTCTTCTGCGGGCCGCCGTAGGAGTAGGCCGCGTTGATCTTGTCCGTGCCGACGCCGGGGATGTCGACCTTGAGGTCGCGCGGCAGCGACATGATCGCCGTGGCCTCCTTGTCCGGATCGAGGCGCACGAGCATGATCGTGTCCGAGCGCGCGTCGTTGAGCGCGCCCTCGACGTTGTCCTTGGGCCGGCGGTCGGAGCCCAGGATCAGCAGCGTCTGCGGCTCGCCGGCGTCGGTCTCCGACAGGGCGCCCTTGCGCAACTCGAGCTCGGGGCCCAGCTCGAGCGCCTCCACCACCTTGTCCACCTCGTGGAAGGCGGCGACCGTGGTGGCGCCCGCCGCGGCGAAGATGCACAGCAGCGCGCCCAGTAGGAGGCGCTTCCAGAGTCCGGGGCGTGGGATGTCTTCGAACATCAGGCGATGCGCAGGGGCCGCTCGTCCTGGCCCATCTGCCCAGGAAGCAGTTCGACGAACTCGACGAGCGCCCTCCGATAATCCTGAAGGGATCGGATCGAAACCCACTCCTCGGGCCCGTGGTGACCGTCACCCACCGGACCGCATTCCACCGCGGGCACGCCCGCCTCGATGAAGGAGATGGCGTCCGAGGCGCCGTCGCGCCCCACGGAGATCTGCTCACCGGGAGGAGGCGCGATGCGCGATATGGCCTTCCCCAGCGCCTGCACGAACGGATCCTCGCGCTCGACGATGGCCGGCTGGCGGTGGAAGACCTTGACCACACCGGCGTCGGGCAGCGCGTCGACCGCGGCCCTGATCTTCTCCGGCTCCTGGCCGGGCAGGTAGCGCACGTCCACGTCGATCACGCAGAGGTCGGGGACCTTGTTGAGCGCGTCCCCGCCCAGGATCCGGCTCAGGTTGACCGAGGGCCGGTCGAACATGTCCGACGACTCGCGCGCGAAGGGCAGGGTCTCGATCTGGCGAAAGATGTCGAAGGCCTTGAGCACCGCGTTGTCGCCGACCCACGGCGTCGAGCCGTGGGCGGCCTTGCCCGTGACCTCGATGCGCATGGCCAGAACGCCCTTGGCCTGAATGCCGATGTGCATGTTGGTCGGCTCCCCGGTGATCGCGAAGTCGCCGATGTAGCCCTGCTCGACCAGGTAGTCCGAGCCGCGCTGCTCGAGGTCCTCGGACTCCTCGTCGGACACGCAGACGAAATGCACGCGCACGCGATCCTGCCCGGCCAGGTCGTGCAGCGCGCACATCATCGACGCCAGCCCGCCCTTCATGTCGTAGGCGCCGCGGCCGTAGAGCCGGTCGCCCTCGATCCGGGGTGCGAACTGCTCGGGGCGTCCCGGGACCACGTCGAGGTGACCGTGGAGGACGATCGTGGGCGTCCCGCCGGCGGGCCCGACGGTCGCGGCCAGCAGGGGCCGCCCGTTGTGCACGCCGCCCTTCACCTCCACGTCACGTGCCTCGAGCCAGCCCTTGACGAAGCCGGCGGCACTCTGCATTCCCTCGAGGCTGGACGTGTCGTAGGTGAGCAGGCGCTCGGTGAGCGCTCGTTCATCCATCCCGGGGCGAGGATATCTAGGGTTCGCGCGGTGAGGTTGTTAGTCATCGCGCTCGCCGCCCTTCTGATCGCCGCTCCGGCCGCCGCGACGGCGCCCGCCGAGTACCTGCTTCCCGGCGACACGGTGTTCCCCGAGGGGGTGGCCACCCGGCCGGGCACCGATCAGTTCTTCGTCAGCTCCACCACCGACGGCACCGTGTTCCGCGGGACCCTCGGCCGTGAGCGCACCCGGGTGTTCCTCGCGCCGGGCGCGAGGGGGCGCACCAACGCGGTCGGGCTGAAGGCCACGCGCGACCGGCTGATCGTGGCCGGCGGGGTGACCAACACGGTGTTCGTCTACCGCCTGCCCGACGGCCGGCTGCTCCGGCGCTTCTCGACCGGATCGGGCGGCCTGGCCAACGACGTCGCGCTCGCACCCAACGGCGATGCGTACGTGACGGACTCCACCCGCGGCCTGCTCTTTCGCCTGCCGGCCCGCTCGCTGCGGCGCAGCAGCAACGACAAGACGCACATTCGCCCCTTCATGTCGCTGGCCGATTCGCCCACCGGCAACTACATCAACGGCGTGGTGGCCGCCGGACGCCGGTACCTGCTCGTGGCCAGCACCGGTACGGGTGTCCTCGCGCGGGTGGACCTGCGCACGGAGCGCGTGCGGCGGGTGAACCTGGGTGGAGCGGAGATCCCTGGTGCCGACGGCCTGGCCCGCGACGGGCGCACGCTCTACGCGGTCAACTCGGCCAGCCGCGTGACGGCGCTGAAGCTGTCGGAGAACTGGCTGCGCGCCTCGCTCGAGGACCAGATCACGAGCCCTCGCTTTCGCTTTCCCACCACGGTGGCGGTGTCGGGGCGGCGGCTGCTGGTGGTGAACTCGCAGTTCAACGCCCGCGGGGCCGACGCCGGTGCTGCCCTTCACGGTGTCCGGCGTGCGCCGGCCGTAGCCGACCAGCCGTAATCCGTCCGCCTTTGCGCCCGCCCCGGGGTACGCTGGCGCGGTGCAAGGGCATAGTTCAGCGCCTGCGGGGGACCGATCGGGCGGCGCTGGTTGCGGGCCTCGCGAGCTCGGACACCGGCCGCGCGGCCGGGCTCGGAGCTGCGGTGATCGCGGTGCAACGTGGTGGCGCTGGTGTTCACGGTCGTCTTCGCGCGCGTCCTCGGAGCCTCCGACTACGGCTCGCTCGCCGCGCTGATCTCGGCCTTCATCATCCTCATGGTCCCGGGGTCGGCGCTCCAGATCGCCACGGCGCGCGAGGTCAGCCACGCGCTCGCCGACGGCGATCCGATGGCGGGCAGCGGGCATCAGGCGCTGGCTGCTGCGTCTGGTCGTTCGCCACGGTCGTCGTGGCCCTGGCCGCCGTTCCCCTGCGCTCGCTCCTGGGCGGCGGTCATCAACGTCGACGAGCTGTGGGCCGCGGCGGCGGTGCCCGTGACGGCGATGCTCTGGATGCTCGTCTGCGTCGAGCGTGGGGCGCTGCAGGGCTTCCAGCGCTACCGGATGCTGGCCTTCAGCCTCGTCGGGGAGGCCGTCGCACGGCTCGTGTTCGCCGTCCTGCTCGTGGCGGCCGGCTTGGACGTGACGGGGGCGTTTCTCGCGAGCGCGCTCTCCATCGCCGCCGTTGCGCTCGTGCTGCTGCGCGCCGCTCGGCCGGCAGCTGCCGGACGCCGAGGCCGACGATGTGGGACGGCTACGTGACCTGCTCGCCGGCTCGTGGGCGCCGGTGGCCGGGCTCACGCTGCTCTTCGCGCTGCAGGAAGTGCACATCATCGTGGTCAAGCACGTGGCCTCGAGCGACGACGCCGGCGCGTATGCCGTTGCCGCCGTGGCCGCGAAGGCGATCATCTGGGTGGCGATCGGACTCGGCATGTACCTGCTGCCCGAAGCCGCGCGCAGAGCCAGGCTTGGTGTCGACGCCAGGCCGATCCTGCTGCGCACGCTGGGGCTGATCGCCGCGGCGGCCGTCCCGATGGTGCTCATCTACGCCGACGGTCGGCCGGCAGCTGCTGTCCGCGGTCTTCGGCGAGGACCTGACCGCGGCCTCCGACGCGCTGCCGTGGCTGGGCCTCGCCATGACGCTGCTCGCCTGCGCCTATCTCTGCGCCCAGTACCTGCTGGCGCTCGGCCGCGCGGGCTTCATCTGGATCCTCGCCGCCGTGGCCCTAGCCGAGGTGGTGGTGCTGGCGGCGGTGGGCGCGAACCTGACCGGCGTGGCGATCGCCCTCTTCTGCCTCCAGGTGGTCTGCGCCGCGTCGATGCTGACCGTGGCGCTGCGTAGCGTTCGCGCCACGGAGCGCGCCGAGGACTACGTACCGGTCTGAGCGGCGACCGGCGCAGCACCGCGTAGTCGCCGAACCGGCGCACCTCGGTATAGCGATCGGCGAGATAGCGATCGAGTATGCGCACGCCGCTCGAGCGGCCGGCGCCGTTGTCCTCGGCCTGGTCGGCCACCGGGCTGAGCCAGCGGACCACGAGCTGCGGGCGTGCGCGCTCGAGGTCGCGCACCATCTCGCGCTGGACCGCCGCGGTGGTCACGACGCCGGGCTGCATGACGTCATAGCGGGTGGGGTTCGGGCGGTCGGTCAAGCACGTAGACCAGCGGGTTGCCCACCTTGACGAGGTCGTGGCGGGGGTTGGCCACGAAGATGGGCCTCCCCTGGCGGGCATGCGGTGCTCGCACGTAGGCCGAGCAGCGCGCTCAGGGCGCGGGCCTCGCCGGCCTGGCGCCTGGATGCCGTCGGCCGCGTCTACGTTGATCGGCGCGAGCGGCGGCGGGTCGAACAGCCTGGATGCGCTTGCGGTCGACGCCGTGCAGGGCCACCAGGATCAGCACGGCGATGAGCGGGAGCGCCGTCCAGCGCGCACGCCTTTCTCGCGCTCGCGGGCGGCGGCGGTAGCGAGGAGGACCGGCAGCACGGCCGCCAGCGGCACCAGATGGATACACGTCGGCGCGCGCCAGGAAATAGACCACCCCGGCAGCGGCGAGCGGTGCCGGAGCCCAGAGCCGCAGCGGCGCGCGGCCGCTCAGGGCGACGAGCGACCCAGAGCGCCGTGCCGGCGAGCAGCACGTAGGGCGAAGTAGTGCTGCAGGATCTTGTTCGGCTCGAAGCCGCCCTCCCAGCGACCGGGGAGCGGGAGGCGCTGCAGATCGCTGCTCGTGAAGCGCGAATCCCAGCGTCTGCTCCCAGAAGTCCCCGGCGGCAGCGATCAGGAACGGCGCGTGCAACGCCACCGCCGTGAGCACGCCGGCCAGCGCCACCCGCACCGCGGCGCGGCGCCCGCCGACCGACCACACGGTCGACGCCGCGCCAGCCAGAGCGGCCAAACCCACGTCGAGCCTGAAGGCAACGGCTATGCCGGCCAGCGCCCCCGCGCCGAGTGGTGAACGCTGAGCGAGCAGCAGCGCTGCGAAACCAAGCGCCAGGGCGGTCGGGTTGGGATGCGGGATGCTCGGGAAGGCCATCGCCGCCGCCACGGCGATCCATGCTGCCGAGCGCGAGTGGCTCGGGCGCGTCGCGTCGGGCGAGGGCGTAGGCCAGACGGCCACGGCTGCGTCGAGCGCCACCCGAAGCACCCGCCAGGTCAGCAGCGACGGCCCGAACAGGACGTCGAGGCCGCCGACGAGGAAATACTGGCCCGGTCCGTAGTTGGCGTAGAAGTCGCGATACGGAAGCTGCCCCTCAGAGATGCGGGCGCCCGCCTGCAGCATCAGGCCCTCGTCGTGCGGGTTGATCCCCCACCAGATCGTGCTCGCGGACAGCAGCGCGCCGGCCAGGAACAGGGCCGCGTAGACCAGTCCGCGGGGCTTGGAGGCAAGCGGCTTCAGGACCCAGACCCTAGGCGGGCGCAGGGGACGAGCCGAAGGGAGACTCTCGTTCAGCAAACGACCACGGGCCTTGGTGACGGCCCGGTTGGGTCACAGCTCGTAGCGGTACTCGGCCGGCGTGGGCGCGCGCTTTTCCGCCCAGAGCGTCGTGTTCAGGTAGGCGGGAAGATGATGCGACTGGGCAACGCGCCGGGAGTAGATCCGCGCCGGGAAGTCGTTGTTCGCCGCCACCACCTCGATGCCCATACTCGCTCCGAACAGGCTCTCCAGCGCCTCGCGCGAGAAGCGGAAGTAGTCGAAGGGGTAGCCGTGGAGCGGGAACGACTGATGGGTCTGTACGTAGAGCAGCCCGCCGATCTTCAGGGCCTTCATCACTTCGTGCGCGGCGAGGGTCGGGTACTTGAGGTGCTCGAACGTCGAGCAAGAGAGGATCACGTCGAAGCACTCTTCGCCCACGACGTCGCTCAGCCGGTGGGCGTCGGCCACGATGTCGACGTCGGCCCCCTCCTCGATGTCGGTGCCGAGGAACTCGGCGGCATGGGGCACCCAGTCCCGGTGCATCGTCGAGCGGCCGGGCACCGACCGCTTGGCCCCCAGCTCGAGCACGCGGGGAGAGGGCAGCTCACGGCATCGTGCCATGAAGCGCGCCTCCAGGTCGGAGCTCGCGTCGGCCGCCGAGCGGGCCACTCCGAGAAGCGCGACCCGGCGGCGTCCTTCGTCCAACGCCTGCTTGACCCGGCGGGCGGCCAGTCGGCTGCGCCCTGGGTGCTCGAGTGCGCTCATAGGACGGAGATCATGCCCGACGCGGTCGACCCGGCGAGCCGGCGGCGGCGCGACGCGCCGGAGCGACGGGGAAACTAGGTCAGGTGACGCCCTCCATCCGACGGCGAATCGCCTCCAACACCGCCGTGCAGGTGGCTGGCAAAGGAGCCGTGCTCGCACTCGGCGCAGCCTCGCTGGCAGTGCTCACCCGCTATCTCGGTCCCGAGGACTACGGCCGGTTCACGCTGGCGCTGATGTATATGCAGCTGTTTGCGGTTCTGGCCGACGCGGGGCTCTTCGCGACCGTGGTGCGCGAGATCAGCAAGGAACCGGCGCGCACCGAGGAGCTGGTCGGTAACGCGCTGACACTGCGTCTGCTGCTCTCGATCGTCATGATCGCGGCCGGCGGGCTCCTCAGCCTGCTGCTGCCGTACGAGCCCGAGGTGCGAGTGGCGATCGTGCTGGCCGGCGGGCCGCTGCTGTTCGGGATGCTCACCAGCTCGTTCGTGACCGTCCTGCAGTCGCGCCTGCGCATGGCCCGGGCGGTGGTCGGCGACGTTGTCGGACGGGCGTTCGGGCTGGGGCTGGTTGTGCTCGTGGCCGCGCTGGACCTCGGCTTCTACGCCGTCATGGCGGCCGCTGCCGGGGGTGCGCTCGCCACGCTTCTGGTCACCTGGCCGCTCACCCGCCGGGTCGCCCGGGTGGGGTTTCGCGCCGAGCCGGCGGTGTGGCGCCCGCTGCTCGTGGCAAGCGTACCGCTCGGCTTGGCGCTGGCGATCAACGAGATCTACTTCCGAGCCGACACGGTCATCATCTCGCTGTACGAACCGCTGAGCGAGGTCGGCTATTACACGCTCGCCTACCGCATCCTCGAGTTCACCCTCGCGCTCGGCACGATCTTCCTCACCACGGTGTTTCCGCTGCTCTCGGAGGCGGTGGCACGCGACGACCCGCGCGCGCTGAGGCTGATCCAGAGCTCCACCGACCTGTTCGTGATCCTCGGGGCGCCGCTCGTGGCGGGGGGCTTGGTGGTTGCCCCTCACCTGATCGACCTGGCCGGCGGCTCTGACTTCGAGGACGCCGCGACGCCGCTGCGGATCCTGCTGGCGGCGGGCGCGCTCTCGTGGGTGAACGGCGTGTTCGGTTTCGCGCTGATCGCCAAGGCGCGGCAGGCGAGCGCGCTCTGGCTCAACGTGGCGGGGCTGAGCTTCAACGTGGGGCTCAACTTCCTGCTCGTCCCGCGCTACGGCATAGTGGCGGCCGCCATCGTGACGGTCGTCTCCGAGCTGCTGATCCTCGACGGGGTCCTACTACCTCATGAAGCGCCACTTTCACTTCTTCCCGCCGCGCGCGCACCCTTCCGGCAGCGCTCGTGTCCGCGGCCGTCATGGGAGCCGTCCTCTGGCTGCTGAGCGACGCATCTCTGGCGGTGCTCGCTGCCGCTCGGGGTGGCGTTGTACGCGGGGCTGCATCTACGCGATCAGCCCACTCAGCCGCGAGGTCGTGCTCGGGATCCGCCCGTGACCGAGGCCCGAGGGCATGCCGCGCGGTGCTGCGGGACACCCGTGAGTGGTACAGCGGCGTCGACCCGATGTCGGTGGTGGACCCGGCGCTCGTGGCCTTCGTGAGCGAGCGAGCCGGCCGGTCGCTGCTCGACCTGGGCTGCGGGCCCGGGGGCTACAGCCGGGCGCTCGCCGAGCGCGGGTTCGACGCGTACGCCCTCGACGTCAACGACGAGTACGTGGAGGCCGCGCGCTCGATCGGCGTGCGCGCCGACCGCTACGACGGAGAGCGCATACCGCTCGACGACGGAGCCGTCGACACGGTGTTCATGATCGAGGTGCTCGAGCACCTCGAGGACCCGGCGACCCTGCTGCGCGAGGCGGCGCAGGGTGGCGCGGCGAAACGTGCTCGTCACCACCCCGAACTGCACGCAGCGCTTCCCGCCCGCGACCGTCGAGTTCAGCCACATGCTCGACGTCGACCACCGCCAGTTCTTCACGGTCGACTCGCTGCGAGAGCTGCTCGACTCGTGCTTTCGAGCGCTGCCGAGGTCATCCAGAGCCATCCGCTGGACGAGCCGCTCGCCGACGTCCTCATGCCTCGCGGGATGGGCCGCCTGTTCCGCGGTTTCGCGCGGGCGGGCGCTGGCGCGCCCGCGCTTCTTCTCCCGCCTGCTGGGTCAGGGATGGGTGAGCCGGCACTGACGCGCGTCCTCGTCGTCTCGGGCGAGCCTCGTCGGCGAGTCGATGGCCGGTCCCGCCATCCGGGCGCTCGAGCTGGCGCGCGTGCTCGCCCAGCACTGCCACGTGACGCGTCGCCGCGCCCGCGCCGAGCCGGCTCGAGGACCCGCGGCTCGAGCTGCTCGCAGGTCGCGACGCCGGACTTCGACCGGATGCTCGACGCGCTTCGCTCGCATGACGTCGTGGTCGCCCAGCAGCTGCCGCCGCAGCTGCTGCGCTACGTCGAGAAGCTGCCGATCCGCTACGTGGCGGACCTGTACAACCCGCTGATGATCGAGCTGCTCGAGGCGCTCGCCGACGCCGGCGCGCCGCGCGAGCGAAGCCTCGCGCGGCGCCTCACGCGAACCGTCCTGGCCCAGTGCGTCGGTGGCGGACTTCGTGATCTGCGCGAGCGAGAAGCAGCGCGACCTGTGGCTCGGCGGCATGGGACTGGCCGGGCCTGATCGACCTCGACTCCTACCGCCGCGACCGCACCTACCGGGCGTTCGTGGACGTGGTGCCCTTCGGCTTGCCCGACGCGCCCGCCGGCCCACGAGCGCCGGTGCTCAAGGGCGTGTGGCCCGGGATCGGCGCCGACGACAGGTGCTCCTGTGGGGCGGCGGCATCTGGCGCTGGCTCGACGCGCTGACCCCGATCCGCGCGGTCGAGCGGCTCGCGGGCGAGGGACGCGCGCGTCCACCTGTTCTTCATGGGCGTCGAGCGCCCGGGCGTCGATCCCACGACTGATCCCGTCGAGCGCCGAGCAGGCGATCGCCTACGCGCGCGAGCGCGGGCTCGAGGGCCGCTGCGTCCACTTCAACCACGGCTGGGTCCCCTACGACGAGCGCCACAGCTACCTGCGCGAGGCGGACCTCGGGATCTCCGCCCACCACGACCACCTCGAGGCTCGCTTCTCGTTTCGCACGCGCGTGCTCGACTACCTCTGGGCGGGCCTGCCGATGGTGCTCACGCGGGGCGACTCGATGGCCGACCTGGTCGAGCGTGCGGGGCTCGGCGAGACGGTCGACGCCCGACGACGACGAGGGCTTCGCGGCCGCGTGCGCGCGGCTGCTCGACGACCCTGAGCGGCTCGACGGATACGGCAGCGACGGGTGCGCGAGGTGGCCCCGTCCTTTCCCTGGGAAGCGGCTGCGCGGCCACTCGTCGACTACTGCCTGCACCACCGCGAGCGCCCGACGCCGCGACGCCATCGCGCCGCGGTGGCGATGGCCACCTACGGCCAGTACCCGGGCATCCTCGCGCACCAGGTGGCCAGCGAGGGCCCGGTCGCCGTGAGCGCGCCGCGTGGTCCGCAACCTGATCCGCGCGCTCCGCCACGGGGCGTAGCGTCAGACCCGCCGAGCGCTGGTGCCCGAGCGCGCGCCGTCCGCGGATGGGGCGCGCGCGGCACGGCCGTCCTCGATCGCGACCACGGGCGCCGTGCGCAGACCGCGGTCGCTCGCGCCAGCATCGCCGGCAGCAGCGGCAGCGCCGCCGCCAGACCGCTCAGGTGCGCGCGCAGCCGCCCCTCGCGCGCGGCGTGCCAGGCGTAGCCCGCCTGGCGGTAGAGCACGAGCGGCGCCCAGCGAAGCGGGAAGGCCTTGGCCACCAGCAGGAGGTCGTTGCGCGCCACCCAGTACGCCAGCCCGCGCGAGAGCCGTCTCGAGCTGCCCTCGCTCGCGTGACGCGCCACGACCGGCTCGTAGCGGCAGCCCCAGCCCGCCAGACGCAGCCGAAGCGCGAGGTCCACGTCCTCGAGGTACATGAAGAAGCGCTCGTCGAAGCCCCCCGACGCTCAGCACCGCGCTCGCGCCGGTAGAGCGCCGCGCCGGCGCACGCGCCCCACACCTCGCCCGGGCGCGTCCCACTGGCCGCGGTCGCGCGCGAACTTGCCGCGCTGCACCGCCGAGCCGTCGCGCCCCAGGAAGTCGCCGGTGTCGTCGATGCGTCCCGGGTCGTCCGAGCGCGACCATCTTGGTGGCCACCGCCGCCGCGCTCGGGTGCGCCGCCAGAGCCGCGACCGCCCGCTCGAGCCAGTCGGGCGCCAGCACCACGTCGGTGTTGACGAGCGCCACCGCGTCGGCGCTCGACCGCCGCGATGCCACGGTTGGCGGCGGCGCCGAAGCCGAGGTTCGCGCCCAGCTGGACGCACCGCGCGGCGCCGCCGGGTGCGTCGGCCAGGATCGCCAGCGACTCGTCCGACGAGGCGCCGTCCACCACCACGACCTCGTCGGGCGAGCGGGTCTGCGCGGCCACGGCGTCGAGGCACCCGACGAGCCAGCGGGCGCCGTTCCAGTTGGGGATCACCACGGCTGTGCGCATGGCGGGCGAGGCGGGCATGGCTAATAGCTTGGCGCCGATGCGCGCGCCGCCCGGACCGGTCCTGTTCGTGAGCTACTCCGGGCTCTGGGGCGGCGCCGAGCGGATCCTGCTCGACATCGCCGGAGGACTCGAGGCGCCGGCGGTGCTGATCTGCCCGGACGGGGAGCTCTCGGCCCGGGCGCACGCGGCGGGACTGCCGGTGCTCGCGCGCCCGGAGCGGCCGCGGGAGCTGCGCGGCGCGGCGCGCACCCGCGCCCGGGCGGTTCTCGCGCTCGCCGGCCACGCCGCCGAGATTCGCGAGCGTCGCTCGGCTCGCTGCGCCCGCGAGCGGTCGTGGCCTGGGGGATGCGCAGCGTGATCGCGTCGGCCGCCGCGCTGCGCACCGTGCCGGCGGCCGCCCCCGCTCGTCTTCGAGCACGTCGACCTGCTGCCCGAGCGCCGGCGTGGCCCGCGCGGTGCGTGCCGCCGCCAGCAGGGCTCGAGCGCGTGATCGCCCTCTCGGACGCCGTCGCCGCCGATCTCGACCCCGACGGCCGGCTCGGCGAGCGCCTGCGGGTGGTCAGGCCCGGCATCGACCTCGAGCGCCTTCGCCGCCTCGGACCGCCGTCCCGCGGATCCGCCGGTCGGCGCTGCTGCTCGGCGCGATCGTCGCCTGGAAGCGCCCCGACCTCGCCCTCGAGGCCGTGGCCATCGCGGCGCGCGAGCTCCCGGAGCTGCGGCTGGTCGTGGCCGGCCACTCGGTCGGCGACGGCGAGCGAGCGGCTGCTCGAGCCGAGCTCCGCAGCCGAGCGGGCGGAGCCGGACCTCGCCGGACGGGTGGAGTTCGCCGGGCGCGCTCGCCGACCCGCCGGCCGGCGCTCGCGCAGCGCCTCGTGCCTGCTGCACTGCTCCGACGACGAGCCCTTCGGGCTCGTGCTGCTCGAGGCGATGGCCTCCGGTCGGCCCGTGGTGGCGCCCGCCGCGGGCGGCCCGCTCGAGATCGTCGACGAGAGCTGCGGCCGGCTGTATCGCGCCCGGCGACGCGGACGCCGCGGCCGCGCGCGCTCGTGCGAGCTGCTGGGCGACCGCGGCCGCGCCGAGCGAGGCCGGCGCCCGGGCGCGGGCGCGCGTAGTCGAGCACTTCACGCCTCGCGGCGCGCCCGGCGGCGCTGGCGCGAGGCGTGCCTGAGCGGCTCGCAGCCGCGGCCGCCGCGCGGGCAGCCGCGGGCCGGCGCCGGGCTGACGCTGGTCACGGTCAGCCACGACTCCGAGCACGAGCTCGAGCGGCTGCTGGCGCTCGGTCGAGCGCCACCTGCCGGGCGCGGCCGTCGTGGTCGTGGACTCCGGCTCGCAGCGACGGCAGCGTGGCGGTCGCCGCGGCGGCGCGGCGTCACGGTCCTCGAGCTCGACAACGTCGGCTACGGACGGGCGCATCAACGCCGGGCTGGCGCGCGGTCGACACGCCGGCGTGCGTCGTCGCTCAACCCCGACGTCGAGCTGGTGGACGACTCGCTGGCCGCGCTCGGCCGCCGAGGCGCTGCGCGGACGCCTGAGCGGCTGCTCGCCCCGCTGGTGCTGCACCCCGACGGCGAGCGCCAGGACTCGGTGCACCCGCGAGCCGGTATCAGCCGGCGGCCGTGATCACGCGCTCTGGTGCCGCCCGCGGCGCTGCCGCCACCGCTGCGCCGACGCGTTCAGCCGTGGCGAGGCGAGTCGGCCGGCGGCGGTGGCCTGGGCGGTGGGCTGCTGCCTGGCCGGGCGCACCGAGACCCTGCGCCGGCTCGGCCCCTTCGACGAGCGCATCTTCCTCTACGCCGAGGACCTCGAGCTCGGCCTGCGCGCCCGCGACGCGGGGGTCGAGACCTGGTGGTGGCCGCACGCGCGCGTGATCCATCGCGAGGCGCACAGCTGCGCCGGCGCAGCGTTCGGCGGCGAGCCGTTCGACCTGCTCGCGCGCCAGCGTCACGCGGTGGTGGCCGAGCGCCGCGGCGAGCGCGCCGCGCGTTGGGACGACCGCCTGCAGGCGGCGACCCTCGTCGAACCGGATCGCGCTCAAGGCGCTGCTCGGACGCCCGAACGCCCGCGAGCGCCGCCAGCTGGCGGCGGTGCGGGCGCGCGGGGCGCGTCTCTGAAGCGCTCAGCTGGAAAGTGGCCACCCGGGGGTCGCTCTGTGCCCGGGCGCGCGCCGTGCGCGGCAGCCAGCGTCCGCCAGCACGCGACCATCAGCAGCATCAACGCCGCCACCCTGACCCAGTGGGCCCAGATCAGGTCGAGGCTGTACTCGAAGTTGTAGCCGCCCCGGTCTCTGGGCGAGAGAAGCACGTACAGCAGCAGGCACGGCGACCCCGAGCAGCACCGGCCGCGATGCCGGTCAGCGTCCGCGAGCCGACACCGCGCCAGAGGATCAGCGTCAGCGATCGGGAAGATCAGCACCGAGGAGCGCGCCGCGAACAGGAAGGCGAGCGGCAGCGTCGCCACGAACGCGGCGAGCGCCGCGCGTGGAAGCCGCATGCCCACGGGCCGGTCGCCGGGGAGCGGCGGCAGGCGCAGCTCTTCGGCGCGATCCTCGCCGAGGTCTGCAGCACCAGCCCGACGAGCGACAAACGCGAGCAGGAGCAGGCAGACGACGCGCAGAGATCACGTAGCCCATCGCGCGGCGGCCTGCGGGCGCGATAGTTGAACGACGACGTCGCGGCAGTCGCCGGGCGCACGCCAGCCGTTGGCGTAGCCGTTGATTGGCAGCGGCTCGCCGAGCGAGCGCCCGTCGCAGCTGGCTCGCCATCCCTTCGAGAAGCTCTGCCCGAGCACAAGCCAGGAGCGGTCCGTCCAGCGCGACGCGCACCTCCTCGACCGAGCTCGTCCCGAGCCGTTCCGCGTCCTGAGCACCCGTCCGCCTCCCACCGGCGGCCGCGCGGCTCCGCGGGGCGGGCGAGCGCATGCGCAGCAGATCGACCGCGAAGCGGCCCGGCTGCGCGCTGATCGTCTGGATGCCCGCCCCCATCGGCACCGGGCGCGCCGCAGCCGCGCGCGCGCAGCGGGCAGCCCGCCTCCAGATCCGCCGACCGTGCCGCGCGGGCCGCGAGCAGCGACCGGCCGCCCGCCCACGCGGACACGGACAGCTGCCGCACCGGCGCGAAGCGGCCCGTGTGCGGGGGCTCGGACGGACGGCAGCCCGGGCACCCGCAACGACGCGATCCCGACCGCCCGCGTTGAGCGCGGCGGCCGGACTGGCGCCGCGACGGCGAGCACCGTGAGCCGGAAACTGCGCGCCCGCACGGGCCGCGACCAGCGTCGACCGTGCCGTCAGGGCCGACGCGCAGCGGCCGGGTGGAGCGCCCGTTCGCCAGCTCACCCGCACGACCGTCGGGCGGCGGATCGGCAGCCGAGCGCGGGCTCAACCGCAGCCGCGACACCGTCGAGCGGCCTCGGCGTCGCCAAGCGACGTACGGCCTCTGGGCGCCGGGAGGCGCCCAGATGCCCACCCAGGCGGTGCCCGGCCGTCCGTCGAAGGCGCTCGACGCGCGATAGCGCGGCTGGTTGTCGAAAGCGCCCCGAGGAGTCGAACCTGTGCTGCCGCCCGGAGCCCACGAGCCGGTCGAGGTACGAGTCGGGCGCGTCCACCGCCGGCTGCACCCACGCCTCCAGGCTCGTAGGAGCGAGCGCGCGGGCGCGAACACGACGCGGTGCGATCTGGCGCTCGGCGTCCTCGCGGTTGGACGGCCAGCTCGAGCTGCGGGCTGCCGGCCTGGCGGTCGCGCCGGAACGGCTCGTCGGCGGTCGTGCGCTCGAACACGTAGCTCAGGCCCACGCGCCGAGGTCGCGGCCGGCCAGCGCCCGCGCCGGCGATCATCGGCGGCCGCAGCCGCTGGCGGATCCGCACGCCGGGAATCCGGATCTCGCGAAAGCCGCCGCCGCCGCGCAGGTTGCCCCCGGGCTGGTCGACCTCGGTGATCGTGATCGCGCAGCGGCCTCGACGTCCTCCAGCCCCAGCCGGATCCGGTTCCACCCGGGCCCGAGCTTCGCCCGGACGCCGTTGACGTCGACCTCGCGCTCGACCCCGAACGGGTCCCCGGTCGGCATCGAGCTCGACGTACGGCACGTCGCGCGGCGCGGTCGAAGCCGACCTCGATCCAGCGCGCGCTCGGGCAGGAAGTAGCGGTCGGCGGCCCAGGTCGTGGAGAGATCGCCGTCGAAGGCGGCGATCGGGGCGTGCTCGGGGAACTCGAGCAGGCCGCCCTCGTAGGGCGCGCGCAGGTAGCGGGCGCCATCGAGCGCGGCCACGGTCTGGGCGTCGCTGCCGCGCTCCGGGAACGGGCTCGATCAGCGCGAAGTTCTCGTCCAGCGGCTCGGTCTCGCGCAGCGTCGCGCCGAGGTTCTGCCGGGCGAACTCGGGGACGAAGCGCCGGCGCCGGTTCGAGTCGGTGACCACCACCTCCGCGCCGCGGCGGCCTGGCGGCGCAGCTCCGCTCGTCGGTCAGGTCGCCGGCGTAGAGGATCGGCCGGCGCTCGGGCAGGGCGCCGAAGGCGGCGAGCGCCGCGAGGCCCTCGGCGCCGCCGTCGACGATCGTGGCCGGGCCGGCGGGCTCGACGCCCACGATGCCGCGGCCGCCCGGATGTCGTAGCGGCGCACCTGCGGCAGTTCGCGGCGCTGGCTCGAACTCGCCTCGCGGCGGCGGCGCCGCGCGCGTCGGGTCCGTAGCTGCGGGTGGGCCGGCCCGAGTCCCTGCCTGTCCAGGGCCTGCGGCGGCCGCGGCGGGGCCACGGCACCGCTTCGCGAGATGTCGTCGTCCGAGCCCGTGACCACTGCCCCCACGCCCATCAGCCGCAGCAACGGGAGCAGCTGGCCGGGGAGGAGTCGCCGCTGCTGCACGAGCCGGTCGACCGTCCACAGCAGGTCGGTCGCGTGCGGGTCGGAGTACGGGGTCTCGTAGCGCACCGCCACGGGCCGGTCGGTCAACCGCGGAAGGATCGCGTCGATCGTGCCGCCCCACTTGTAGTAGCGCGAATATCTGACCCGGCAGTACGAGCGCGCGGGTGTTGGCGCGGCAGCTCGCGGTCGAGGTCGCGGCCGGCCTCGGTCCATGCCGGCGGTATGCGGTCCCAGGTGAGTTGCTGCTCCACCGCGCTGCCGCGCACGAGCGGCAGCGCTGCCAGCCCGATCAGCGCAGCCAGGCCAACGGGGACGGTGACGAGCCCCACCCGCCGCAGCGGCTTCGACCGCAGACGCTGGAGGTATGCCCACGCGAGCTGAGCGCCGAGCCCGAGCAGCCCTGCCGCGCCGATGGCCACCAGCGGAGCCGCCTTCTGAGTCGTGCGCATGAAACGCAGCACCTCGAAGTTGCGGTAGATCCACTCCATGGTGTCCCGGCTGGGCGTGTTGTCCGGGAAGCCGGCCACCTCGATCGCGGCGCCAACCAGCAGCGCCAGCAGGAAGAACGGCGCATAGCGGAACCGCCGCGTCCAGACGAAACCCGCCACCGCAAGCGCCGGTAGCAGCAGCGAGGCCCCCACCACAAGCGGGTTGAACAGCATCGTGCCCGACTCGGTGAAGAACGGATGCTCGGCGCCGTAGAAGCCCACGCCGATGTACGACGTCCAGTACGCCATCAGGCGCAGGACCTCCGGGCGCGGCGTTCGTGCCCCAGATCGTGCGCGGCTGCTCGGTGAACTGGAGGAAGTCGATGCCGAACCGGGCGTGGACGAGCCAGGGGCACGATCCACCAGAGCGACGCGAGCGTCCCGAGCACGCCCATGCGCACGAGGAAGGCGGCGGAGTCGCGCCAGCGCACCGATCCGAGCAGCGGCTCGTAGATCAAGAGAACGAGTGGGCCGACGAGCATCCAGCCCACCACCGCGCCGTTGATGCCGCCGCCGATCGATGTCAGAATCAGCGCGAAGACGGCCGCCCACAGCCAGCCGCGCCAGTCACGCCAGCGGCGCGCACCACGCACCCCGTGGTGGACCACGATCAGCAGCCACGGCAGCGCCGCGTAGCCCAGCAGGGTCACGCTCGTTCGCCCGCTGAACATCACCGTGTACGGGTTGAGCACGTAGAACGCCGCCGCCACGACGTGCGCGATGCCGCGTGGCCGGCCGATGAGCACATCGAGCAGCCGAAGCACGCCCCACGCGGAGATCGCGAAGATCAGGCCGAGCCAGATCCGGTGAGCCACCCACGGCCCGAGTCCCAGCGAGTGGAGCAGCGCGAAGAGTGGACCCATCGGCCAGAGGTAGCCGCCGTACTGCGCCCCGTGAACTGCGCCCAGGTCGATCGACGGCGTCCACACCGAGGCGACATCGCCCAGAAATGACAGCGGATCGACGTGCAGATCGATCTTCGTATCGCTTGTCGCCCGACCCGGCCGCTGCCAGAAGGAGAGCGCGAAGCTGCCCACCACGAAGAGGACCGCCATGGCGCGGTCGCGGGTGGAGTGGTTTAGAGAGCTCCCGCCCACAGTTCTCCCCATGGCAGCGGCGCAGGGTAGCGCCCGCGGCCGCCCCTGCGGCCATTATGGGTTTAGGTCAATCGCCCTCTCGCGAGTTCGGCCTCGAGGGCTCGTCCACCCCGTCATCGAACTCCTCGTCCGCGAGGGCCAGACGTGGTCCCGCCAGGTACGCCAACACACCGCCGAGCGCGATCAGCCCGGCCGCCACGAGGCCAATGTACCAGCCGATTTCGAGGGTGGTGTCGGCTCTGGTCCCACCGAAGAACGGCCGCGTTGGCCGGCTCGTGCCGCGATAGAGCACCACGGCGAGCATGAGGATGCCGGCACCGAGAAGGCCGAGCCCCGGCATGGGCGAGCTCGCCAGGATCCTGGCGAGCAGCAGCCCTGTGAAGAGCAGGGCTAACAGCGCCGCGACGACCAGGACGACGTCGGAGCGATCGAGTCCCTCGAACGCATTGAACGCGGGCGCGTCGATCTCGCGTCCTCCGACTCGCGAGGGCACATCGAGCGCGTACCAGTCGAGGAACATCGACAGGAGGAAGACGACGGCTGCGATCGCGGCGAGCGCGGCGGGTGATCGCTGTGAGCGGGTCTCCATGGCCTCCACCTAAGCACGAGAAGCTCCGTATCGCTGCGCCGCCCGGCAGTCGATCCGGGCTAGAGTCCGCTCAAGTGTCGGGAGTGGACGCACAGGCGCCTGCGCGGGCGCAGCTCGCGCAGCCGGAGGCGCGCGGGCGATTTGGGCTGAAGCTACTCGCGATCGTGGCGGGGGGAGTCGTCATCCGCGTCCTCTACACGCTGCTCGAGGCGCCCTGGCCCCCGCCGGCGCTCGACGACCAGTTCTACTTCAGCGCGCTGCCGAACCTGATCGCCGACGGTCAGGGGTTCGTCGCCCCCTTCAAATTCCTGCTCCGGGACGTGGCCGTGCCGACGGCAGAGCATCCACCGCTCTACCCGGTCGTGCTCGCAGGGCCGGCCAAGCTCGGGTTGACCTCCCCCGACGCA
>CAVVCU010000002.1:0-125691 GCA_963746825.1 uncultured Thermoleophilaceae bacterium | reverse complement strand
GCCGTGTCGAGCGGCCCTCTGCGAGCATGGACACCTATAGGCGAATGCGGTAGAAATCCCTTGTACATATTTGTACGAACGTTTGCCGCGAACGGGGAGTGAAGATGTCCGAGAAGACCTGGGGTGGAGAGCCCTTCTGGGGCCTGGGCTACGAGTGGGACCCGGACTGGTTCCTGACCGAGCGCCAGAAGGAGCTGAGGGCCAAGCTCATCGACCTCTGCGAAGGGGAGATGCGCGCGAACGCGAAGCGCTCGGACGACGAGTTGCTCTATCCGCGGCGCAACTTCGAGATCCTGGCCGAGAACGGCTTCCTGGCCCTGACCGTGCCCGAGGAGTACGGCGGGATGGGCGAGAACCATGTGGCCTTCACGATGGTCTGCGAGACGCTGGCCCGCTACGGCTGCGCCTCCACCGCCATGTGTTACGTCATGCACATGGCCGCGGTGGCCACCATCATGCTGCGGCCGACCCCCGAGCTGGTCGACAAGTACATCCGCCCGCTGGGCGACTGCAAGATCGGCACGCTCTCCTATTCGGACCCCGAGACCGGCTCGCACTTCTGGTACCCGTTCTCATCGAAGGCGGAGCGCTCGAACGGGGGCTACAAGGTCAACAAGAAGGCCTCCTGGACCACCTCCGGCGGCTTCGCCGACTTCTACGTGGTGCAGACCACCAGCCCCGACTTCTCGGGCTACGACGACCTGTCGGTGTTCGTGATCGACGGCGACCACGTGAAGGCCCAGCCCTCTCTATGGGACGCGCTCGGCCTGCGTGGAAACCAGTCCGGCCCGATCCAGGTGGAGGACGTCGAGATTCCCGGCGACCAGGTCGTGGGCCCTGTGGGTGACGGCGCGGTGTCCAACGACGAGGCCGTCGACCCGTGGTTCCTGATCGGGTCCTCCTCGGTGTGGAACGGCATCACGATGGGCGCCATCGACATCGCTCGCCGTCACACCACGCGCAAGCGTCACGTGGACGTGGGCATGCGGGTGGCCGACTACCCCACGATCCAGGACTACGTGGGCGAGGCCGTGATGGACACCAACTCGTGCCGCGTGTTCGTGATGTCCGTGGCTCAGGCCATGGACCGCGTGACCGACGACAACCGGCGCGTGCTCGAGGTTGGCGAGACGGCGCGTGCGGAGTACCTGCACTGGGCCTGGCAGATCAAGTTCGAGGCGGCGAAGAACACCGCCCACCACGTCGACAAGATGCTCCACGCCTGCGGCGGCTCGGGCTACAAGCGCGACATGGAGCTCGAGCGCTACGTGCGTGACGCCAAGGCCGGCTGGGTGATGGGCCCGACCAACGAGGTGCTGCGCCAGTTCGTGGGCAAGGCCGTGCTGCTCGGCTTCGACGCGCTCGACTACTGGAACCAGACCTACAACCGCCGCGTGGTCGAGAACGAGGTCAAGAAGCTCGACGCCCAGGCCAAGCGTGACCTGGCCAAGGAGCTCACCGAGCAGGCCGACAAGGACGAGGCGAAGGAGCCGGCCAAGACGTGAACCTGGGGGCCGCGCCCACCACGCTGGTGTCCGGCCTCAAGCCGGTCGACCGCGGCTTCGAGAGCTGGTGGGTGCGCCCGGGGTCGGCCACGGCCGTGGAGCTGCGCGCGGGCGACCGCGTGACGGTGATCGATCCCGACGGCGGCCAGGTGGCCGAGCTCACCGCGCTCGCCCCCGACGGCCGCGACGACCTCGGCGCGCTGGGCGCCACGGCGGACGCGGAGGCGACCGTGGTGCGCGCCCTGGCGGCCAACGGCGCGGGCGACGGCTTCGTCGAGGAACTGCACGCGCGAGGGCTGCGCCCGCACGACGCGCGGGCGCTGCGGCTGTTTGCCGAGGAGGGGCGCCCGGGCGCCTCACAGTCGTTCGAATGCGAGCGCGACGTGCTGCTGGCCGTGGCGGCGCCGGGCGGCCGGCTCGTGGACGGCGCTCCGCCGGCCTCGGCGTTGGTGGTCGAGGTGAAGCGCGAGCGCCCGCGCGAGGAGATCGAGCTCGAGCTGCCGCCGCCGCTGGCCGAGCCGCGCCTCGACTTCCGGGTGGACAAGGCGTCGGCGCTGGCGTACGAGGTCAAGAAGGGCGAGTTCATCCAGATCATCGACGTGAAGGGCAAGCAGTGCTCGGACTTCCTCGCCTTCAACGAGCACAAGCTGCAGGGCGGGCTCGAGCGCGGCATCGACGGCGTGACCACCCGCACGCTGATGGCCTCCGCCGTGCCGGCTCCCGGCCTCTACTCGAAGTACTTCGACGTCGACATGGACCCGCTGGTGGAGCTGGTGCGCGACACGGTCGGGCGCCACGACATGTTCGCGCTGGCGTGCCAGGCCAAGTACTACGAGGACATGGGCTATCCCGGTCACATCAACTGCACGGAGAACTTCAACCGTGAGGTCACGCCCTACGGGGTTGCGGAGCGCAAGGGCTGGGAGGCGCTCAACTTCTTCTACAACACGGCGTTCGACAGCGACCACCTGCTGACCCTTGACGAGCCGTGGTCGCGGCCCGGCGACTACGTGCTCGTGCGGGCGATGAACGACCTCGTGTGCGCGTCGTCGGCGTGCCCGGACGACATCGACCCGGCCAACGGCTGGGAGATCACCGACATCCACGTTCGCGTCTACTCGCCGGAGAACCGCTTCTCTACGGCGATCGCCCATCGCGTGACCCCGGAGGCAGAGCCAGTGCTGACCAAGGAGACGGCGTTCCATCCGCGCACCAGCGAGCTCACCAAGAGCTTCGTCGAGTACCGCGGCTTCTGGCTGCCGCACTGCTTCAACAACGAGGGCGCCGTGGCCGAGTACTGGGCCTGCCGCGAGAAGGCCGTGGTGATGGACCTCTCGCCGCTGCGCAAGTGGGAGGTGCTCGGCCCCGACTCAGAGGCGCTGATGCAGCATGCGGTCACGCGCGACATCCGCAAGCTGGCGGTGGGCAAGGTGGTCTACACCGCGCTCTGCAACGAGACCGGCGGCATGATCGACGACGCCACCGTCTTCCGCCTCGGCCAGGACAACTTCCGCTTCGTCGGCGGCGACGAGTACGACGGCGTGTGGCTCAAGGAGCTCGCCGACCGGATGGGCCTCAAGGTCTTCGTCAAGCCGTCCACCGACCAGCTGCACAACATCGCCGTCCAGGGGCCGTCCAGCCGCGAGATCATGAAGGAGGTCGTGTGGGCGCCGCCGACTCAGGTGCCGATCGACGAGCTCAAGTGGTTCGGCTTCACGGTCGGGCGCATCGGCGACTACGACGGCATACCGATCGTGGTCTCGCGCACCGGCTACACCGGCGAGCTCGGCTACGAGGTGTTCTGCCACCCCGACGACGGCCCGGCGGTGTGGGACGCGATCTTCGCGGCCGGAGCGCCGCACGGGCTCAAGCCCCTGGGCCTGGAGGCTCTCGACACGATCCGCATCGAGGCCGGCCTGATCTTCGCCGGCTACGAGTTCGACGACCAGGTCGATCCCTTCGAGGCGGGCATCGGGTTCGCCGTGAAGCTCGACTCAGAGGACGACTTCGTGGGCAAGGAGGCGCTGATCGAGCGCTCGGCCCACCCGCAGCGCACGCTCGTGGGGCTCGAGATCGAGGGCAACGAGGTGTGCGGGCACGGCGACGAGGTCTACGACGGCCGCCGGCGCGTCGGCGTGGTCACCTCGGGCACGCGCAGCCCGGTGCTGCGCAAGAACATCGCGCTGTGCCGGATGAACGTGCAGTACTCGGAGCTCGGCACCCGCGTGGAGGTGGGCAAGCTCGACGGCCTGCAGAAGCGCATCCCGGCCGAGGTGGTGCGCGTGCCCTTCTACGACCCGGACAAGACCAAGCCTCGATCGTGAGCGACCCCGCTCGCCCGGCGGAGTTCGACTTCCCGATCAGCTGGAGCGGGCCGGACGGGATCGGCGCCAGCCCGTTCGACGAGTTCTCCGAGAACGAGGCGCCCGACGTGTCTCAGGAGGAGGGTCAGGACCCGGCGGTCGCGCTGCAGGCGCACGCTGGGCATGTTCGCCACCGGGGTCACCGTGATCACCACGCTGCAGGGCGAGCAGGTCCACGGGATGACCGCCAACGCGTTCATGTCCATCTCGCTCGAGCCGCCGCTGGTGCTGATCTCGGTCGACCGCCGCACCAAGATGTGCGGCCTGCTGCACGAGGGCCGGCGCTACGGGGTCAGCGTGCTCGCCGACGGTCAGAGCGCGCTCTCGGACCGCTTCGCCGGCCGCCCGGGGGAGGACCTGCCCGAGCCGCGCTTCGACCTAGTTCGCGACACTCCGCTCGTGGACGGCGCGCTGGCCCACTTCGTATCCCGCGTCGAACGCTCGTACTGGGGCGGCGACCATTCGCTGTTCCTGGGCCGCGTGGAGTACGCGCGCCAGAACCCGGGCACGCCCCTGCTTTTCCACGGCGGGCGCTACGAGCGGCTCGGCCTGAGCTAAAGCACGGTTCCAGCTAAAGCGCACCCTCCGAGCGTCGAGTACCGGCGTGAATGCCCCGCCGCCTCTCCGCCCTGCCGGCGATCCTCCTGATCGCCGCCGTCCTCGCGCCCTCGGCGCAGGCTCTGCCCGCCCGTGACATCGCCGGGGTGGCGCTGCACCCGTGGGCCATGACCGATGCCGCCGACGTCGAGCGCACCTTCGCCGACCTCGACGGCCTCGGGGTGCGCTGGGCGCGGGTCGACCTGCGCTGGAACGTGGTGGAGCCGACCGGTCCCGCGGTGGCCGCGGGGCGCGGCAACTGGAGGGAGATGGACCAGATCGTGGCCGCGGCCGACCGCCACGGGATCAGCCTGCTCCCCATCGTCGCCTTCTCGCCTCCGTGGGCCAGCCCGAGCGGCGAGCTGTGGGCCCTTCCCCGGACCGGGGCCTTCGAGGACTTCTTCGCCGCCGCCCTGCGGCGCTACCCGCAGATTCCGGCCTGGGAGCTGTGGAACGAGCCCAACTACGGCGCGTTCGCCAAGCCCATGCCGGACCCAGCGGGCTACGTGGAGTTCCTGCGCACGGCCCACCGGGTGCGCGGCGAGGTGGGGTCGCGGGCCAAGCTGATCTCCGGTGGCCTGGCGCCGGGAACGGAGATCGACATCATCCCCTGGGTCGACCAGATGGCGCGCCTCGGCGGCCTGGGGCTGATCGACGGGCTTGGGGTCCATCCCTACAGCACCTCGGCGCCCGACCGCCTGGGCTCGTGGATGATGCGCCTGCAGGATCTGCACGCGCGCCTGACCTTCTTCGGCCGGCCCGACCTCGAGCTGTGGCTGACGGAGTACGGAGCACCCATCTCACCCGTGGCCACCGGCTGGGGGCCGGCGGGCCTGACCGAGGAGGAGCAGGCCCAGTGGCTGCGGCTGGCGTTCGCCACCGCTACGCAGCTTCCCTTCGTCGAGAACCTCACGTGGTTCGAGTACCGCGACAGCTGCGCCGACCCCGCGAACGCCGAATGCCACTTCGGGCTGCTGCGCCGCGACCGCTCGCCGCGACCGGCCTACCAGGCGCTGCGCGACGTGGTGGCGGAGAGCACCCGCCTGCAGCCGCAGATCGCCCTGAGCGTCGTGCCGCCCAAGCCGGCCGGGAGCGGACTGCGGGTGGCTCGCGGCGGCGAGGGAATCCGGGCCTCGACTCGCTACCCGTACCTCAAGGGCTGGCTCTTCCTGCCCGGCTCACCCTCCTCCGACACCCCGATGGTCCTTCGCGTGTTCCGGCGCGGCGCCGCGCCCAAGACGCTGAAGCTGATGGTGCGAAACGGCGCCTTCCGGGTGCGGCTCGGCAAGCCCGGCGAGCGGCCCACGAAGGTCGAGGCCTACTACGGAGGATCGCCCGTCTACGCACCGCTGGCGGCGAGCGCGAGGCCGCCTCAGGGCAGCTGGGGCAACCCGCTCAGCCAGGCGCTGCGGGCGCCGGTGTCGTCCCACAGGACGGGGAAGAAGGACTCGTCGAGCGACAGGTCGCCGCGGCGGCGGTAGCGGGAGTAGATGAGGTCGGTCTCGGTGGGGTGGAAGCGGGCCTCGACCGGGACCATGTGGGTGACCAGGGCGCGTCGCTCGATCGTGGCCTCGTTGGGACCCGATCCGTGGAAGGTCCAGCCGTGGTGGAAGGCGGCGCCGCCGGCCTTGACCACGACGGGCACGCGCTCGGGCTCTACTCCCTCGGGCGTGGCCGCCGTGACCGGGGCCAGCCAATCCTCGGGGGCGTGGAAGCTCCCGCGGTCGGGGGGCGTCTTGGGCCACAGGTGGGAGCCCTTCACGTGCTCGATGGTGCCGCCGCCGGCCTGGGTGTCGTCGAGGGCGACCCAGCAGGTGATCATCTCCGACGGCACGAGGTAGCCGGCGAAGGAGGCGTCCTGGTGCATCCCCAGGGAGCGGGCGCCCGGGGGCTTCCACAGGCAGTTGTCCTGGACCATGCGCGTGCCTCTGTAGCCCATCAGCTTGGCGGCGATCCGGCCCGTGCGCTCGCTCAGCACCTGGGCGGCGATCAGGTCATCCGAGCGCCAGCCGTTGCAGATCTGCCGCGTGCGGTCCTCGGGGTCGCGGCCCTTCTTCCAGTTGACCTCGTCGGGGGCCACCCCGGTGGCGTAGTCGCCCTCGAACAGCGCCGCGAAGCGCTCGCGCAGCACCTCGATCGCACCGTCGGAGAGAAAGCCCTCCTCGACGATCAGGTAGCCGTCGCGCTGGAAGCTCTCGACCTGCTCGTCGGTCACGTCCTGAAAGCCGGCTGGTGCGGGCGCGGTGGTGCTCATGGCTGCCGATCAAGTTAGCATCGCGCCGACCTGTGGGAAGCCTCGCCGACCAGCCGCTGGCCGAGTTCCTCGAGGCGGTCGCGGCCGCCACGCCGGCTCCGGGCGGCGGCTCCTCGATGGCCGTCACCTGCGCGCTGGGGGCGGCACTGGTGGAGATGGCGGCGCGGCTGGCCGGGCGCGACCCCGAGCGGCTGAGCGCCGTGCGCGCGCGGGCCTTGGAGCTGGCCGAGGAGGAGCTCGGCTCCTATGCGCCGGTGCTCGCCGCTACCGACGCCGACCAGCGGGCCGCTGCCCTGGTGGAGGCGAGCCGCCCGCCACTCGAAGTGGCTGAGCTCGCGGCCGAGGTGGCGGAGCTCGGCCTCGAGGTGGCGCACGCGAGCAGCGCCGCGGTGCGCGGTGACGCCCTCGCAGGCATCCTACTGGCCGAGGCCGCGTCGACGGCGGCGTCACGGCTGGTGGAGATCAACCTGGCGGAGTCCGGCGCGGACGAGCTCCTGGAGCGCGCGCGAGCTGCCCGCGACCGGGCCGCGGCTGCTCGCTTCCTTATCATCGATCGGTGATGTCCAGCCTGCGCTCGCTTCCGTCGGTCAACGAGCTTGCCGCGTCGCTCGAGGGCGTGTCGCACGGTGTGGCGGTCCGCGCCGCACAGGAGGCGGTCGCCGCCGGCCGCGATCGGATTCGCGGGGGCCAACCGCCCGGCGACCTCGAAGGTGACGCGCGCGCTCGCGCGCAGCTGGCGCTCTCCTCCGGCCCCCGGCCCGTGCTGAATGCCACCGGAGTCATCGTCCATACGAACCTCGGACGAGCGCCTCTGGCCGAGCGTGCGATACGCGCCGCGGCTGCGGTGGGCGCCGGCTACTCGGACCTCGAGTACGACCTCGATATCGGAGCGCGCGGCTCGCGCCAGGACCACGTCGAGGAGCTGCTCCAGGAGCTGACGGGTGCCGCAGCGGCCCTGGTGGTGAACAACTGTGCGGCCGCGGTGCTGCTCGCCACCAGCGCCCTGGCGGCCGGCCGCCGGGTGGTGGTGTCGCGCGGTCAGCTCGTGGAGATCGGCGGCTCGTTTCGCATCCCCGAGGTCGTGGAGCAGTCCGGGGCGACACTCGTCGAGGTGGGCACGACGAACCGCACGCGCCTGGACGACTACCGGCGAGCGATAGACGCTGACACGGGCGCGCTGCTGTGGGCGCATCCGGCGAACTTCCGGGTGCTCGGGTTCGTGGAGGAGACACCCATCGAGGAGCTCTGCCGGCTCGGTGTCCCGGTGATCGCCGACGTGGGTTCGGGCCGGCTCCTCGAGGGCATTGCGGAGTTGAGCTCGGAGCCCCTCGTCAAGGCGACGGTCGCCGCCGGCGCCGCCGTCACGTGCTTCTCCGGCGACAAGCTGCTCGGCGGTCCCCAGGCCGGGATCATGGTCGGCAGCCGCGAGGCGATCGAGCGTTGTCGCTCACATCCGCTGGCCCGGGCCGTGCGGATCGACAAGCTGTCGCTGGCCGCCCTCGCGGCCACCCTGACCCTCTACCGAGATCCTGCGCTCGCCGTGAGCGAGATTCCCGTGCTGCGGATGCTGACCGCGCAAAAGGAAGACCTGCGCGAGCGCGCCCAGCTCATGTGCGACCGGATCAGCGAAGGCGGCGGGACCGCTCGCCTCGTGGAGACCGCCGCCAAGGTGGGTGGCGGTGCCCTGCCCTTGCTCGAGCTGACCGGGCCGGCCTGCGCGGTTGATCCGGCGCCGTATTCACTCGACGAGCTCGCGCGGCGGCTGCGGGTCGGCACGCCGTCCCTGCTCGGCAGGGCGCTCGACGGCCGGCTGCTGCTCGACCCGCGCACCCTGACCGACGACGAGGCGCGCCGCGCCGCAGTCGCGGTCGTCGCCGCGCTCGCGTGACTGAGCCCCGCCCGCTCACGCTGGGAACAGCGGGGCACGTGGACCATGGCAAGACGGCCCTGGTGGGCGCCCTGACGGGGGTCGACACCGACCGGCTGAGAGAGGAGAAGGAGCGCGGCCTGTCGATCGCGCTCGGGTACGCGCCCCTCGGGCTTCCTTCGGGCCGGCGTCTGTCGGTGGTCGACGTCCCCGGCCACGAGCGCTTCGTGCGCACCATGGTGGCCGGCGCGACGGGCATCGACCTCTTCCTGCTCTGCGTGGCGGCCGACGACGGGGTGATGCCGCAGACGCGCGAGCACATCGCCGTCTTGCGCGCCCTTGGAGTGAAGCGCGGCGTGGTCGCGATAACGAAGAGCGACCTGAGCCGACCCGAAGCCCGCGATCGATGAAGTCGGCGAGCTGCTGCCGGGTGTCGAGGCGGTGCCCGTAGCTGCGCCGACGGGCGCCGGACTGGACCTTCTACTGGGGGCGCTGGACCGCGTAGCCGCCGCGGTCCCGGAACGCGACCAGGCGGATGGCCCCGTCCGTCTCCACATCGATCGCTCGTTCACGCTGAAGGGCATCGGGACGGTCGTGACCGGCACGCTCTGGTCGGGCCGTTTCGCCGCCGGCGACAAGGTCCGGCTACTGCCCCAGGGAAAAGGGGCGCGCATCCGCTCGATCCAGGTGCACGGCACGGCGGTCAGCGAGGCGCTCGCGGGACAGCGCGTGGCGCTCGCGCTGACCGGCGTCGGCCACCGCGAGGTACGCCGAGGCGACGTGGTCTGCGGCCCCGACTCCGAGCTTCGCGCGACCTACGCGGTTACGGCCTCCGTTGCCATGGATCCCGGTTCCGCGCCGCTCACTCGCGGCGCCCGGGTGCAGGTCCATCACGGCACTCGCGAGACCGCGGCGAGAGTCAGTCCGCTGGAGGGCGGGCTCTGCCGGCTCAGGCTGGAGGCGCCCCTGGTGGCGTACCGGGGCGACCGGCTGGTGCTGCGCCAGATCGCTCCTCCGATCACCGTCGGGGGAGGTGAGGTCGTCGACGCCGCGGGCCGCAAGCGGAGCGGATCCCCGAGGCCGATCGAGCAGCGGCCTCGGCCTCCTCGACCCGCCGAGCCGCCCGCTCTCGGCGATGCGGAGGCCCGGCTGGCGGAGCTGCTGCGCCTCGACGGCGAACGGCCGCGCACCGACGGCGAGCTGGGGGCGGCTGCGGGCCTCGAGGCACCGGCCGCCTCGAGGGCGTGGCGTGCCCTCGAGGGGGCGGGCCTCGCGGTGCGGACCGGTCCCAACCTGCACTTTCACCGTGAGCAGTTGGACCAGCTGGCCGAGCGCGTCCTTGCGATCTGCCAGCGCGAGGGGAGCGTCACGATCGCCTCGGTGCGCGACGAGCTGGGCACGAGCCGCCGCTACGCGCAGGCCCTGGTCGAGCACCTCGACGCGGTCAAGCTGACGGTTCGGCACGGGGATCGCCACGTCGCCCGCCACGCACGACGCTGATCGCTCCCGCCTCGCCCTTGACCAGTCGCCCGATCGTGGCGCCGGCGATCTCGCCGGCGCGCTCGGGAGCGACCGCCACCAGTAGCCCGCCCGAGGTCGTGGCGTCGCAGGCCAGACGGCGCCGCCACTCGTCCACGTCGCCGGCGAAGCGCGTGAAGGTCTCGGCGTGCTCGCGGTTGCGCCGGCTGCCGCCGGACACCGCGTCGCCGTCGCGGAGCAGCTCCTCCACGCCGTCGAGCGCGGGCACCGCCTCGGCCTCGAGCTCGGCGCCGACGCCGCTGGCGAGCGTCAGCTCGTGCAGGTGGCCGAGCAGCCCGAAGCCGGTGACGTCGGTGACCGCGTGCGCGTCCGCGGCCAGAGCCGCCGCCGCCGCCTCGGCGTTCAGCGTCGTCATTGTCTCCACCGCCGCGGGGAGCAGCGCGGCGCCGCTCCCCCGCTTGAGCGCGGTGGAGATCGCCCCGACGCCCAGCGGCTTGGTCAGCACGAGCGCGTCGCCCGCGCGCCCGCCGGCGTTGGTGAGGATCCGGTCGGGGTGGACCACGCCGGTCACGGCCAGGCCGTACTTCGGCTCGGGGTCGTCGATGGAGTGCCCGCCGACGAGCAGCGCGCCGGCCTCGTGCACCGCGTCGGCGCCGCCACGCAGGATCTCCTCCAACACCTCGCCCCCGAGCCGCTCGAGCGGAAACGCCACGAGGTTGAGCGCGCTGAGCGGCTCCGCGCCCATCGCGTAGACGTCGGACAGTGCGTTGGCCGCGGCGATGCGCCCGAAGTCGTAGGGGTCGTCGACGATCGGCGTGAAGAAGTCGACGGTCTGGACCAGGGCCAGGTCGTCGCGCACGCGCACCACTCCGGCGTCGTCGGAGGTCGCGCTGCCCACCAGCAGGCGCGGATCGTCGGACGCGGGAAGCGAGCGCAGGATCGGCGCGATATCGGCGGCGCTCAGCTTGCAGCCGCAGCCGGCCCCGTGTGACAGCGAGGTGAGCGGGACGCCCTGCATCGGCTCCTCAGCTCCGGATACGCTCGGCGCCGGTGTAGACGTTCACGTCGCCGCGGCGCGCGAAGCCCGCGAGCGTCATGCCGCGGTCGGCCGCCAGGCTGACCGCCAGCGAGCTGGGGGCGCCGACCCCGACAAGCACGGGCGCGCCGGCCACCGCGGCCTTTTGCACGAGCTCGAACGAGAGCCGGCCGCTCACGCACAGGATGCGCTCGTGCAGCGGCATCTGCCCGTCCATCACGGACCGGCCGACGACCTTGTCCATCGCGTTGTGACGCCCGACGTCCTCGCGGACCACCAGGAGCTCGCCGTCAGCGTCGAAGAGTCCGGTGGCGTGCAGCCCTCCGGTGCGCTCGAACGCCGGCTGTCGCAGTTTGTCGGGCAGGGCCGCCAGCAGCGCGCGGCCGATCTCCGGGCCGGGTGCGGCCTGCTCGGCGTGAACGGCCACCTCCTCGAGCGCGCCCTTGCCGCATACCCCGCAGGAGGAGGTGGTGTAGAAGCGCCGCGCCCCGGGGTCGCGCCCAAGCGGCCCCGCCACCTCGATCGTGTTGACCGCGAAGTCCTCGGTCGGCCCGACTTCGCGTGGCCCGTCGATCAGCCCCTCGGTGTAGAGGAAGCCGACAGCGAGCTCCTCGTCATGTCCGGGGGTGCGCATCGTCACCGCGAGGGGCGCGCCGTCCACGCGGATCTCGAGCGGCTCCTCGACGGCGACGTAGTCCTCCTCGCCGTCGCGCACCACAGTCGCCCACATCTGGTGGGCAGAACCGGTCGAATTGCTAGGTTGAATCACCCGAGAGAAACTTCAGGGAGAGGGCCATGAAGATGAAGTATGCACGCCTGACCGAGCCGCTCGTCCGCGACAACGGCGAGTTGCGCACCGCGAGCTGGGACGAGGCGCTGGACCGCGCGGCATCGGGCTTCCAGGCCGCCATCGAGAGCAAGGGGCCGGACGCTTTCGGCATGTTCAGCTGCTCCAAGGCGACGAACGAGGTCAATTTCCTCGCTCAGAAGTTCACCCGCGTCGCGATCGGCACGAACAACATCGATTCGTGTAACCGAACTTGACACGCACCTAGCGTCGTCGGTCTGGCGACGGTGTTCGGCGCTGGTGGCGGCACCAGCTCATATCAGGAGGTGCAGGACACGGACGTGATCCTGCTCTGGGGCTCCAACGCGCGCGAGGCGCACCCGATCTTCTTCCACCACGTGCTCAAGGCGGTTCACGGCGGCGCCGGGCTGTACGTGATCGACCCGCGCCGCACCACGTCGGCGCAGTGGGCCGACACGTGGCTGGGTCTCAACGTCGGCAGCGACGTGGCGCTGGCCAACGGCATGGCCCGCGAGATCATCCACGCCGGGCTGCACAACCGCGAGTTCATCCAACGGGCCACCGAGGGCTTCGAGGCCTACGCGGCCGCGGTCGAGTCCTACACCCTGGAGCGCTGTGAGGCGCTGACCGGAGTGCCCGCGGACGTGATCAAGGAAACAGCGCACACCTACGCGCGCGCGGACCGGGCGCAGATCTGCTGGACGCTCGGCATCACCGAGCACCACAACGCCGTGGACAACGTCTTCGGGCTGATCAACCTGGCCCTGCTCACGGGCAACGTCGGCCGCTACGGCAGCGGGCTCAACCCGCTGCGGGGCCAGAACAACGTCCAGGGGGGCGGCGACATGGGAGCCATCCCCAACCGGCTCCCCGGGTTCCAGGACCTCGAGACCGACCCCGAGGCGGTCGCCAAGTACGAGGCCAAGTGGGGCGTGAGGCTCAAGCCCAAGTACGGCTGGCACATGACGGAGATGCTCGACGCGGCCGACCGCGGCGAGCTGACCACCCTATTCGTGCTCGGCGAGAACCCGGTCCAGTCCGACGCCGACGGCCATCACGTCAAGCACCTCTTCGACAAGCTCGACCACGTGGTGGTGCAGGACATCTTCCGCACCGCCACGGCCGAGGTGGCCGACGTGGTGCTGCCGGCGTCGGCGAGCTGGTGCGAGTCCGAGGGGACCGTGACCAACAGCGAGCGGCGGGTCCAGCGCGTCCGAGCGGCGCTCAAGCCCCCCGGAAACGCGCGCGACGACACGCGCATCCTCGTCGACCTCGCCGCTCGCCTCGGCCACGAGTGGGACTACCACTCACACGAGGACATCTGGAACGAGCTGCGCTCGCTCGCGCCCAACCACGCGGGCATGAGCTACGCCAGGCTCGAGGAGCTCGGCGGGATCCAGTGGCCGTGCTACAGCGAGGACAAGCTCGAGCCGACGTTCCTGCACGGCCGGCTGTGGAAGGACCCCGTCGAAGGGCCGAAGGCTCCGTTCCACGCGATCGAGGACGACCCGCCCACCGAGCAGCTGTCCGAGCAGTTCCCCCTGCGCCTGACCACCGGACGCCGGCTCGACTCGTTCAACACCGGCGTGCAGACCGGCGGCTACACGTCGCCGCTGCGGCGCGGTGAGGAGCTCGAGGTCTCGACCCACGACGCCGGCGAGCTCGGCGTAACGAACGGCGACATGGTGCGGATCTCCTCCGCGCGCGGAGAGGTCGTTGCGCCGGTTCGCATCGACCCGTCGCTGCGCCCGGGGCTGACGTTCATGACGCTCCACTTCCCGGACGAGGTGGACACCAACCTGCTCACGATCAACTCCACCGACCCGAAATCAGGAACGGCGGAGTTCAAGGCCACCGCGATCAGGGTCGACCCGATCCGGCCGGCCGAACCAGAGGAGACAGCCGCGGCGGCGATTCCCGCCGGCCAGCCGACCGACTGATGGACATCGTCCTGCAGAACGAGGTGCCCTCGAAGGGCGAGCGCGAGGCCGTTGACTCCGTGCTGGGACCGCCCGAGAGCAACTGGGACGGCGCCGAGAGGGCCAGCGAGCGCGATCGGCGGGTCGCGCGCCTGGGCGCCGCGGCACGCGCCCGCAGGCATCTGCTGCTGCCGACGCTGCACGCGGTGCAGGCCAGGGCCGGCTGGATCAGCCGCGGAGCGCTGAACTACATCTGCAAGCGCCTCACGATCCCGCCGGCGGAGGCCTACGGGGTGGCCTCCTTCTACGCGCTCTTCTCACTCGAGCCCCAGCCGCCCGTGGTGGCCCACATCTGCACCGACGTGGCGTGCATCGCGGACGGGTCCGCCAAGCTCTGCGCGGACCTGGCCGAGCGGGTCGGCCCCGACGGCTCACACCGCGGCAACGGCCAGGCGATCTGGCTCGAGAGTCCCTGTCTCGGCATGTGCGAGCGGGCGCCCGCGGCGATGGTCACCGTGTCGGGTGAGCACCCCGAGGAGCATTCGGTCGCCCCGGCGCGCGCGGAGGACATAGCGACGCTGCTGGCCGGCGGCGACTCCCCGGAGGATCCCGAGCCCGCGATCCCCCAGTTCGGCCAGGAGGGGCTGCGGCTGCTCGGCCGCGTCGGCAGGGTGGACCCCGGGAGCATCGACTCCTACCGCGCCGAGGGAGGCTACGAGGGGTTGCGCGCCGCATTCGACATGGGCCAGGCGAACGTGCTGCGCGAGGTGACGGACTCCAAGCTGCTCGGCCGCGGCGGCGCCGCCTTCCCCGCCGGTCGCAAGTGGGACGCGGTCGGACGCAACCCCAAGCTGCCGCACTACGTGATCTGCAACGCCGACGAGTCCGAGACCGGCACCTTCAAGGACCGCGTGATCCTCGAGCACGATCCGTTCTTCGTGATCGAGGCGATGACGATCGCCGGTTATGCCACCGGTGCGTCGCACGGCTACCTGTACCTGCGCGGCGAGTATCCGGTCGCGTGGGAGCGGTTGGTCGCCGCGATCACCGAGGCCCGCGCCCGCGGGTACCTCGGCGACGACATCCACGGTCAGGGCTTCAGCTTCGACATCGAGCTGCGCAAGGGCGCCGGCGCCTACATCTGCGGCGAGGAGACCGCGCTCTTCAACTCGATCGAGGGCTATCGCGGCGAGCCGCGCAACAAGCCGCCGTACCCGGTCGACTCCGGCCTGTTCGACAAGCCGACGGTGATCAACAACGTCGAGACGCTGATCAACGTGCCCGGGATCCTGGTCGACGGCGCCGAGGCCTACGCCTCGATCGGCACCGAGGACTCCACCGGCACGCGGCTGTTCTGCCTCTCCGGCCGCGTGGAGAAGCCCGGCATCTACGAGGCGCCCTTCGGGGTCACGCTGCGCGAGGTGCTCGACATGGCCGGCGGCGTCAGGGACGGCCGCCCGCTGCGGGCGGTTCTCCTCGGCGGCGCGGCGGGGCGGTTCGTCACGCCGGACGAGCTCGACATCGAGATGTCCTTCGAGGCCACGCGCGAGGCGGGGGTGACCATGGGCTCGGGCGTGGTGCTGGTGATCGACGACACCGTGGACATGGCGCCGGTCCTGATGCGCATCGCCGCGTTCTTTCGCGACGAGTCCTGCGGGCAGTGCGTTCCCTGCCGGGTCGGCACGGTGCGCCAGGAGGAGGCGCTCGCGCGCCTCGTCAACGAGCGTCCACGTGGCTCGGTCGAGCAGGAATACGCGCTGCTGGACGAGATCACGGCGTCGATGCGCGATGCTTCGATCTGCGGCCTCGGACAGACCGCCGCGGACGCGATCGAGTCCGCGCTGCGCAAACTCGACGTCTTCGAGACAGGAGGTCAGCGATGAGCAGGACCCGCACCGGCGCCCCGCCGCGCACCGTCGAGCTCGAGCTCAACGGCGATACCGTCGAGGCGCGCGAGGACATGACGATCCTCGACGTCGCCCAGCGCGAGGGCATCGAGATACCGACCATGTGCTGGGAGCGCACGCTGACCCCGGTCAACGCCTGCCGCGTCTGCGTCGTAGAGGTCAAGGGCTCGCGCATGCTGGTGCCCTCCTGCGCCCGCAAGGTCGAGGACGGCATGGAGGTGCAGACGCACTCCGAGCGCGTCAACCTCTCCCGCAAGATGGTGATCGAGTTTCTCGCGTCCTCGGTCGACCTCTCGGTCATGCCCAACGTCGCCCGCTGGATCGAGGAATACGGCGCGGACCCCGAGCGCTACGGGCCGCCGGCGCCGCCCTTCGAGGCGGGCGAGCGCGATCGCCTGCGGGCCGGCCATCACGAGACGCCGGACGGCGAGCACGCGGCCACCGTGCACCAGCCGGTGAAGGTCGACAACGAGCTCTACGTGCGCGACTACGCCAAGTGCATCCTCTGTTACAAGTGCGTCGAGGGCTGCGGCACCGACTGGCAGAACACCTTCGCCATCGCCGTCGCCGGGCGTGGCTTCGACGCGCGCATCGCCACGGAGTTCGACAACCCGCTGCCGGACTCGGCCTGCGTCTACTGCGGCAACTGCATCGCCGTCTGTCCCACCGGCGCGCTGATGTTCAAGAGCGAGCACGACATGCGCGACGAGGGCACCTGGGACGAGGAGAGCCAGACCCAGACGACGACGATCTGCACCTATTGCGGCGTGGGCTGCAACCTCGTGCTGCACGAGCAGGACAACGAGATCGTGAAGGTCACATCACCGCTCGACCATCCGATCACCAGCGGCAACCTGTGCATCAAGGGCCGCTTCGGCTTCCAGTTCGTGCAGAACGACCGGGGCGACCTGCCCGAGCCCAAGGACGCCGACGGCGATGACTGAGGACCCCGTCAACCGCGACGTCAGCCCGATCGACGACCAGGGCCGCGTTCCCGTGGCCGGCGCCGACGGCTGGTACTACCTCCCGTTCGAATACGACGAGTCGAGCGACGAGCACCGGATCACGCTCACGCGCGAAGAGGACGGCGAGGAGACGACCTTCACGCTCCCCGGCTTCGTCCAGCAGGGTGACGAGCTCGGCGAGATCGCCCTGCTGGTGATCCGCGCCCGCGAGCGCTGGCGCGAGCTCAAGGGCGTCGGCGGCTAGGCCGCGGCGAAGCTACGCTAGCTCGGGGCGGCACGGGTCTGGTGGCTCATCCGGCCTTCAAAGCCGGTAGGGCGTGGAAGCCCCACGCTTGGAAGGTTCGATTCCTTCGCCGCTCGCCTCCTCACACGGGCGGACGGCTTCAGGACCAGGCCTCGGCGAGCGCGTCGACGATGCGCGCCGCGTACTCCTCGGCGCGCTCGTGGTCGGCGTCGAAGTCCGCGAGGCTGACCCCGGCCAGGTTCGGCGCGGCCAACAGGGGGCCGATCAGCTCCACCAGCTCTTGCCACCGCAGCCCGTCGGGCTGGGGATAGCTCACCGCCGGCAGCTCCTCGGCGTCGAGGGCGTCCACGTCGATGTGCAGCCACGCCGGGCGGCCGGCGTCCTCGATCAGGGTCACGCGCGCCACCTTGGCCGCACCCCGCGCCCGCACCTCGGGCGCGGTGGCCTGCCGGACGGCCGGCGGGACCAGCTCCAGCTCGGCCGCCACGTCCGGCGCCAGGCCCGCCGGCCGGTGCCCGATCAGCGCCACGTGCTCGGGCTCGATCATGGGAGGGCGTCCCGCCAGCTTGGTCAGGGCCGGCGCTCCGCGGCCCAGCACCACGGCCAGGTCCATGTCGGCGGCCTCGCCGGTGGGCGAGCTGTCGCCGTCGAGCGCATCGGGGTGCCCGTCGACCATCCACAGCGCCAGCGGCCCCCGTGCCCTCCGCGCGCCGGCGATCGCGCCCGGAAGCAGGCTGCAGTCGCCGCCGAGCACGAACGGGCGCTCGCCGCCCTCGAGCACCTCGGCCACCGCTTCGCGTAGGGCCGCCGACGCCACGGCGAGCTGTTCGGCGGCGATGACGCCGGTGGCGGGGTCGCGCTCGGGATCGCGGAGCGGCTCGACCACGTCGCCGGCGTCGTGGAGCTCGAGTCGCTCCGCGATGCCCGCCGCGCGCAGCGCCTCCGGTGCGCGCTCCTCGCCCTGCCCCTCGCCGGCCGAGTCGAGCGGCGCCCCCAGCAACCTCCAGCGCGGCGTCATCGCCGCATCAGGCCGGCGGCGGGCCGCCGGGAGTGATCGCGCCCACCGCGCCGGTCTCCGGTTCGAGCTCGGCTCGCACACGGGCGCCGGTGACGAAGCTGTACTCGCGCCCGCCACGGACGGTGGCCGGATGCACGCCGCGCACCGACGAGGTGAGCAGGATCTCGTCGGCCGCCCTCAGCCGCTCCAGCGAGATTGCCGCCTCGCGGGTCTCGAGGCCCTCCGGCGGCGCGGCGAGCAGGCTCTGCCGCACCGTTCCGGGCAGCAGCCGCCCGTCGAGCGGCGGGGTGGTGAGCGTGCTTGCCTCCACGATCCACAGGTTGGCGTACCCGGCCTCGAGCAGCTCGCCGTCGAGGTCGGCGAGCAGGGGCACGGCGCCCAGACGGCGGGCGAGCTCGTCGATCAGGCGCCGGTCGCGCCACTTGTGCTCCCCGAGCCCGCCGGGGAGCAGCACCGGCTCGAGGATCACCGGACGCGGCTTGGGCCGGGCGTCCAGAGGAGAGGGATCGAGCTCCACCGCCGCGGTGTCGCCGCCGCCGGGGCCGGCCAGCAGCCGCAGCCTCGCGAGGGTCCACTCGGCGGAGCAGGCGCGCACGCGCGCGGGAAGGTCCTCGGGCAGCGCCTGGCCGTAGAGCGCGATCACGCTCTCCTCCAGCCGCCCCAGGTGGGCCGCGAGGTCGACCGCCTTTCCGCCATCGACGAAGAGCGTCGAGAACACGCCCATGCCGGGGTCGGGGCGCTCTGCGCCGCCGGCGAGCGCGAACGGCGGCGCGCCGGCCGGCGCCCGCCGTGCGGGGCCGCCGTGCTCGGCCAGCTCGCCACCGGCGGCCTTGATCAGCGGACGCGCCTTGACCAGGCACTCCTCGAGCTCGCCCTCGGGGCTGGAGTCGGCCACCACGCCGCCGCCGGCGCCCAGCCAGATCCGCTCGTCGTGCAGCTCGAAGGTGCGGATCGCGACGTTGAGCTCGAGGCCCGCGACCGGGCTGGCGTAGCCGATCGCGCCGGTGTAGGCCTCGCGAGCGGTCGACTCGAGCTCCGCGATCACCCTCAGCGACTGGATCTTCGGGGCGCCCGTGACCGAGCCGGGCGGGAAGCTCGCCCGCAACAGGTCGCCGTCACCCACCTCGCCGCGCAGCGTTCCGGCAACGCTCGACACCAGATGCCACACGCCGGGGGCGGGGCGGAGCTCGGTGAGGGAGGTCACCTCGACGCTGCCGTACTCGCAGACGCGCCCGAGGTCGTTGCGCATCAGGTCGACGATCATCACGTTCTCGGCGAGGTCCTTGGCCGAGTGCGTGAGCGCGACCTCCGTCGCCTCGCCGTTCGCCTTGCGGGGCGCGGTGCCCTTGATCGGCTCGGTCACCACGTGGCGGCCGCGGCGGCGCAGGAACAGCTCGGGTGAGGCGCTGCACACCGCGCCCCACGGGCCGGCCACGAGCGCGGCGTGGCGCGGTTCCAGGGCGGCGGTGGTGCGGGCGAACAGGTCGAGCGGGTCCCCGGCGAAGCCGCCCTCGAGGCGCAGGCAGAGGTTGGCCTGGAAGATCTCGCCGGCGGCGATCCGCTCGCGGCAGGCGGCCACGGCGGCCATGTGGCCGGTGGCGCCGGGCGCCACGGCGGCGAAGGTGCCGACCTCGACCGGGCGCCGCTCCACCCCGCCTGCCAGCCGCGCGCGCAGCACGTCGAGACGCTCGTTGAGCGCCGCCTCGCGCTCCGCGGTCCAGAGCGCCTCGAACCACCACTGGCCGTCGGCGTCGAGGCGCAGCAGGTGGTCGTAGAAGGCCAGAGAGAACTCGGGCAGCGCCACGGGGCGCCGCGGCGCGCTCGGCACCCGCTCCAGGCGCGCTCCCAGCGAATAGCCCAGGTAGCCGAACCAGCCGCCGCCCACCACCGCGTCGCCCTCCTCGATCGCCGGCTTGCGGTCGAGCAGCGCGAACGGGTCATCTCCCTCGCCGGCGACGGTCACGGGCTCGGAGCCCACCAGCGCGGCTCCGTCGGCCCAGTCACCGCTCAGGGCGAAGGGCCGCTCGTCGCCGCGCACCAGCAGGGCGGCCTCCGCGGCGGTGACCGAGCCGGCCAGCGCGATGCGCACGGGGCGGGCGGCCATCGGCTAGGCCCCGTCGCCGCCGAGGAGGAGGAAGGCCACGGAGTCGCCTGCCGCGAGCGGCAGCTCGGGGTCGCGGGAGATCTGGTCGCCGTTGAGCGCTGTCGCCACGTGTTGGTCGAGGGTAACCCCGGCCGCGCGCGCGGCCTCTCCCAGGGTGGCGGCCACGGCCGCGCGCGGCATGTGGCCGGAGCCGTTGGCCGGCTTCCCGAACCGGCGCACGCTGATCGCGGGGGCGCTCAGGCCTCGGGCCCGCTCGTACTCCTGCGGATCGTTGAGGTTCAGCAGCGAGAGCAGGGAGGGGTCTCCGCGCGCGAGCTCCGGGTCGGCGAGCAGCTCGTCCTCGCTCAGCTCGCGCACGCGGCAGCGCTCGAAGAGGAGGGCGGGTCGCATGCGGTCGCCCGCGATCAGCTCGTCCACCTTGGACCGCAGGCCGGTGCGATAGGCCGCGGCCAGTGGGTGGTGGAAGCCCTGGGCCACGGGGAGAGCCACGTCCACGTCGTCGCGCGCAACGGCGGAGAGCACGGCCTTCACGAAGGCCGGATGGAGGAGCGGAACGTCGGTGGAGGACACGTAGGCGGCGTCGGCCCGCCCGTCCAGCGCGCCGAGCCCGGCGGCGAGTCCCTGGAGCGGGCCGCGGCCCTCCCGGGCGTCCTCGCTCACCTCGACTCCCTCGGGCAGCGGGGGCAGCTCCTGACCGGGCGCCCGGACCACCACCACCGGCCCGTCGACCACGCGCGCGATCAGGCCGCAGACCCGGCGCAGCAGAGTGGAGCCGTGCCATTCGAGGCCGGCCTTCGCCTGGCCCATGCGGGTGGATCTGCCGCCGGCGAGGACGATGCCCGCGGTGTTCACGGCCGGATTGTACCTATTTGTACGCCTCCGCCCGAGCTCATCTCGACAGGCAGGTCGTGGCCACGAAACGGCCTGGTGCTCCGCTTGGCTCCAGGGGAAAGGCCAGCTCTCCGTTGACCGCCCACAGCTCGGTGTAGCGGTCGTTCACCGCCCACGCCGGCGGCCAGCGGCTCACGTCCGCGTCGCGCAGCGCGGCCATCAGCGCTTCCGCCACCGCGGCCGTGCCCCGCTCGCGAACGGGCCGGCGCTGGCGGAAGCGAACCACGCAGTGGTGGGAGGGCGCGATCTCCCGGACCTCCGGGTGATCCAGATACGCGACGCGCTGCATCGTCCTGAACAATGACGCCCATGGACCAAGTCGAGATCAAGACGCGCCACAACGGCCCCTACAAGATCACCGGACCGGTGAGGGTCATCGACGCGGACGGAAACGAGTACGACCTGTCGGAGCGCGGTGACACGATCGCGCTGTGCCGCTGCGGCGGCTCGACTACCAAGCCCTTCTGCGACGGGACGCACTCGAAGATCGGCTTCGAGGCCGCGGAGCGGGCCGTGCGCGAGGAGGAGGAGGAGGAGGAAGGCGGCTAGGCGGCCGCGGCCGGAGCCGCCTCCGCGAACCGCGCCACTGCTTTGGCCGGCGGCGCCGGGTCGAGCTCCAGCTGGGGCGGCTCGTGCTCGGCCACCCAGCCGGCGACGATCCGCACCTCGTCGACCTCGTCGGCCGGCACGACCGTGCGCCCCGGGGGATGGTCGAGGGCGCGCGACGTTCGTTCCACGAGCTCGGACGGGCCGGGCAGAGGGCCCCAGTCGACGAGCCTCCCGCGCACCAGCCAGAACGCGTCGAAGCGCTGCTTGACCGGGTGGCGCGCCAGCACCAACCGAGGCGCCGAGTGGGTGGCGCGCAGCACCCCCTCCAGGCGCTCGACCACCCAGGCGAGCCGGCCCCGGCGGCGCAGCAGGGCGGCCGCGCGCTCGTAGCGGGCCTCGGCCGAGGCCTCGGCGATGCGCCGGTCGATCTCCTCGATCAGCGCCTCGCCGGCGCCGGGGCGCTCGAAGTGCGAGAACGCGAGATCGAGCTGGCGGCGGTAGGCGTTGGGGTCGAGGTCGCCCAGGCAGGGGGACACGCAGCGCCCCATCTGCCCGTAGGCCGAGGGATGCTCGCGCAGCTTGAGCTTGCGCCCGCAGTGGCGCAGGCGGTAGAGCGAGGTGAGCTGGTCGGCCAGCTCGCCGGCCAGCGCGCGTGAGCCGAGTGGGCCCACGTTGATCGCGTGGCCGGGCGCCGGCTCGGCCGCCACCTCGAGAACGGGGTAGGGAATGTCGAGGCGACAGCGCAGGTAGCAGTAGCGGTCGGTGCGCTTGAGCTTCTTGTTGCCCGCCGGCTTCCACGACTTGATCAGCCGGTTCTCCAACACCAGCGCGCCGAGCTCCGAGTTGGTGGGCCGGTAGTCGACGATCTCCGCCTTCTCGGTCCAGCCCGCCGGGGCGCAGAAGTGCGCCCGCGCGCGGCTGCGCAGCGACACCGACTTGCCCACGTAGAGCGGCCGACCGCGCTCGTTGCGGAAGATGTAGACGCCCGGGTCGTCGGGCAGCGTCGAGAGGTCGGGGCGTTCGCCCGGAGGGATCCGCTCCGCGGGCTCGGTCTTGCGAGCGCGACGGTGCGAGCGCAGCAGGTCGAGGGCATCGCCCACCGTGGCCGAGTTGGCGCACAGCCGTGGGAACAGGGCGCAGAAAACACGCGCGCACGTGAGCGCGTCGGGCAGCGCGCGGTGGACCTCGTCCACGTCGATCCCGAGCGATCCGGCGAGCGAGGCCAGGCCGCGCTTTCCCACGAGCGGTGCGAAGCGCCGCGCCAGCTGCACCGTGCACACCGCCGGGGGGCGAGGCCAATCGAGCCCGCAGCGCTCGAAGGCCTGGCGCAGCACGCGCGTGTCGAAGCGAGCCGAATGCGCCACCAGAACCCTTCCCTGAAGCATCTCGCCGAGTTCCTCGAGCACCTCGCGCGGCTCCGGCGCCGCCTCGAGCATGGCCTGCGAGATGCCGGTGAAGCGCTGAATGCCACGCGACAGCGGCCGTTCCGTCCGCACCAGCGAGTCGAATGTGTCGTGAAGCTCCCCGCCGCCCACGAGCACGGCCCCCACTTCGGTCAGCTCGCAGAGGTCGCCGGCGAGCCCGTTGGTCTCCGTGTCGACCGCAAGGAATTCGGCGCGCGCGACTGGTTGGGCGAGCAGAGTCACGAACGACCGATGCAACTCCTCGGCTCGGACGGAACGGGAAATGGCTGCCGGGGGCTCGCGCCCCCGGACCCCCGTTGATTCCTGGCCGCGCCCGTCGGACAGGGGGCGAAGCCGTCCGCCTCGCTCCTTAGCTTCGACGTGATGCCTCGCTCGGCCACCGTCTACAGCTGTTCAACCTGCGGACACGAGAGCCCGAAGTGGCACGGGCGCTGCCCGGGCTGTGGGGAGTGGAACTCCCTGGTCGAGGAGGCGCGGGTGGCGCCGGCGGCGCGTGTGATGAAGGCGGGCGGCGGAGGGGGTGAGCGCGCGGGCGTGAAGGCGCTGCGGCCGGTGGCTCTGCGCGACGTCGAGGCGCCCAAGGTCGCGCGGCTCGGCACCGGCATCGGCGAGTTCGATCGCGTTCTTGGCGGCGGCCTGGTGCCCGGCTCGCTCGTGCTCATCGGCGGCTCCCCGGGCATCGGCAAGTCGACTCTCACCTCGGATGCGCTCGGCAACCTCGCGGCCGCGGGGCACAAGGTGCTCTACGTGTCGGGCGAGGAGTCGGCGGCGCAGGTCAAGCTGCGCGCCGAGCGCCTCGGCCCGGAGGCGCTGAGCGTGCCGATCGTGACCGAGACCGATCTCGACGCGGTGCTGGCCACGCTCGAGTCCGAACGACCCGAGGTCTGTGTTATCGACTCCGTGCAGGTGCTCTACGACCCCGCGCTCAGCGGCGCGCCGGGTTCGGTCGGTCAGGTGCGCGAGGTGGCCGGCCGCGTGATGCGGGTGGCCAAGGAGCGGGGGATCGCCACGCTGCTCGTGGGCCACGTGACCAAGGAGGGCTCGCTGGCCGGCCCGCGCGTGCTCGAGCACCTGGTGGACTGCGTGCTCTCCTTCGAGGGCGAGCGCGAGCGCACCTATCGCACGCTGCGCGCGCTCAAGAACCGCTTCGGCTCCACCAACGAGGTGGGGGTGTTCGAGATGGCCTCCAGCGGGCTCGTGGAGGTCAAGGACGCAAGCGCGCGCTTCGTGAGCGAGGCCACCAAGGCGCCCGGCTCGGTGGTGCTGTGCGCCATGGAGGGCTCGCGCCCGCTGCTCGTGGAGGTGCAGGCGCTGGTCGCGCCCAGCGAGCTGGTGCCGCCGCGGCGGGTGGCCAACGGCGTCGACCGCAACCGCCTGGCGCTCGTGCTCGCCGTGCTGGCCCGCCACGCCGGCGTGTCGCTCGGGGCGAGCGATGTCTTCGTGTCGGTGGCCGGAGGGGTGAGGGTGGACGAGCCCGGTGCCGACCTGGCCATCGCCCTGGCGCTGGCGTCGGCGGCCAAGGGCACCGAGCTGGGCGAGGAGGGCAGGCCGCTGGCCGCCTTCGGCGAGCTCGGCCTGACCGGTGAGCTGCGCCATGTGGCCCACGCCGACCGCCGGCTCGCCGAAGCGCACAAGTTCGGGTTGACGGAGGTGGTGCGGCCCGGTGAGGGGGTCGAGACGCTGCGCCGGGCCTTGGGGGCGGCGGGGCGGTCCTCGGGGGCTCGGGCTCGGGCGGCCTAGCGCGGCCGTCGGCGGGGCGTGGGGGACGCTGATCACTCTGTGACTCACCTCCCAGACTGCGTCGTGCGCGCCGATAGCTTGATCTGGCATGCGCTCGCGCCGGCTCCTCATCGCCCTCCTTGCCCTGGCTCGTGGTGGCCGGCGGGGCGGCGATCTGGATCGTCCGGGCCGCGCTCGAGCCCGACCCGCGCGAGCCGGTCGAGGCCTTCCTCGGCGACTGGGAGGCGGGCCGTGACCGCAAGGCGGCGGCGCGGACCGACGCGCCTCGTATTGCCGCGGCGGCGCTGAAGGCCAACCGGCTCGGTCTCGACGGCGCGCGCCTCGAGGCGACGACGCTCGAGGTCTCAGAGCGCGAGGACAGCGCGGAGGCCCGGGTGCGGATGCGCTGGGCCGTGCCGGGGATCGGTCCCTATTCCTACGAAACCCGCATCCCGTTGCGCAAGCACGACGGCGAGTGGCGCGTGCACTGGGCCCCAACGCTGGTTCACCCGAAGCTCGAGCGCGACACGCGGCTTGGCACCACGCGCGCGCCCTTCGAGCGCGCTCCCATCCTCGACCGCGACGGCGTGCCGATCGTGCGGGAGCGGCCGGTGGTGCGGGTCGGCGCGGTGGTGGAGGACGTCGCGGATCCCCGGGCCACGGCCGCCGGGCTGGCCCGCGCGGTCGGGGTCGATCGCCGCCCGCTCCTGCGCCAGCTTCGCAACGGCGGGCCCGAGCAGTTCGTCGAGGCGATCGTCCTGCGGCGCGACGACTACGCCGCGGTGCAGGCCGAGGTCGAGTCCGTGCCCGACGCGTCGGCCTTCGACGACACCGCGCCCCTCTCTCCCACCCGCGAGTTCGCCCGCGGACTCCTGGGCACGGTCGCGCCCGTGACCGCCGAGCAGCTGGAGCGGCTCGGTGAGGGCTACGCGCCCGGCGACCAGGTCGGGCAGGCCGGCCTGCAGGCTCGCTTCGAGCGCCGACTCGCCGGAACGCCCACGCGCCGGGTGCTCACGCGGACGCTCGACGGCGGGCGGCCGCTCCAAACCCTGTTCGAGCGCCCCGGCCGGCGCGGACGAGCGCTCGAGACCACGCTCAGCACGCGGGTGCAGACCGCCGCCGAGGCGGCGCTCGGCGACCGCTCCGGCGCGGCCGCGCTGGTGGCGCTCCAGCCCTCCACCGGCGACGTGCTGGCCGTGGCCGAGCGGCCTGTCGACTCCGGCTTTCACCGCGCGCTCGAGGGTCGCTACCCGCCGGGCTCGACGTTCAAGGTGGTGACCACGGCGGCGCTGCTGCGCGCCGGGCTCGACATCGATGAAACGGTCGACTGCCCGCCCACGATCAGCGTGGGCGGCCGCGCATTTCGCAACTTCGAGGGCGGCGCGGCCGGCGCCGTGCCCTTCAGCCAGGATTTCGCCCAGTCGTGCAACACGGCCTTTGTGAGCCTGGCCGGCCGTCTCGCCCCGGACGCGCTCGCCCGCACGGCGCGCGACTACGGCCTCGGCCCACGCATCGACCTCCCGCTCGGCGCCGCGGCGGCTGACGTTCCGCCCGGCGACGACGCCGTCGAGCGGGCGGCGGCGATGATCGGCCAGCACGAGATACTGGTCAGCCCGCTGTCGATGGCCGGGGTGGCGGCCACCGTGGCCGCGGGGCGCTGGCGCGCCCCGCGGCTGGTGGCCTCTGACCCCCGAAAAGCGGGCCGACCACTGCCCGGCGGCGAAAGGGACACGCTCGCCGCCCTGATGCGCTCGGTGGTCACCTCGGGCACCGGCCAGGCGCTCGCCGCGGTGCCCGGCGAGCCCGCCGGCAAGAGCGGCACGGCCGAGTTCGGAGGCGGTGATCCGCCGCCCACCCACGCCTGGTTCATCGCCTTCCGCGGGGACATCGCGATCGCCGTGCTGGTCGAGAACGGGCGCTCGGGAGGGTCGGTCGCCGCGCCCATCGCGGGGTCCTTCTTCGGCGCCCTGGATGCCGCCTCCTGATCGTGCGGTTTGGCTCTACGAGCGGGAAACCGCTGCACAAAGCCTAAAACAATTCAATCTCAAACCATTTCCCGTAGAATGAGTGGTCATGCCGTACGCCGGGGATGACGTTTCAGAACTCGAAGCCCGGCAGGAACCAAGGCTCGTAAAGGCTCTGGAGATGGTCGCTCCCGGCACGGCGGTGCGCGAGGGCCTCGACAACATCGTCCAGGGCCGGACCGGCGCTCTGATCTGCATCGGAGAGTCGGAGGAGCTGAACTTCCTGCTGTCGGGCGGCGTCAAGCTGGACGTCGACTACACGCCGGCGATGGTCTATCAGCTCGCGAAGATGGACGGCGCGATCGTCCTAGCCTCCAACGGCACCAAGATCCTCTGGGCCAACGTCCAGCTGATGCCGGACCCGACGATCCTCTCGCTCGAGACCGGCACGCGCCACCGCACCGGCGAGCGCGTCTCCAAGCAGACCGACGCCCTGGTGATCGCCATCTCCGCGGCCCGCAGCGTCGTGTCGCTCTACCTCGACGGGGCCAAGTACCTGCTCGAGGACATTCCCGTGGTGCTGGCCAAGGCCAACCAGGCGCTGGCCACCCTCGACAAGTACCGCAGCCGCCTCGACCAGGTGTCCACGCGCCTGACCGCGCTCGAGTTCGAGGGCGGCGTGACGCTTCACGACGTGCTCACGGTGCTCCAGCGCGCCGAGCTCGTCACCCGCATGGCCGTGGAGATCGAGCGCTACATCGTCGAGCTGGGCGCGGAGGGGCGCCTGATCGAGATGCAGCTCGAGGAGACGATGGTGGGCGTGGCCGCCGACAAGGCGGCGCTCGTTCGCGACTACATCGTCGAGGCCTCGGAGGAGGGCTTCGCGATGGTGCTCGACTCGCTCGCCCGGCTCCCGCATCAAGACCTTCTGGACTTCGGCCGGCTCGCCGAGCTGCTCGGCTACGACCGAAAACTGAACACCCTCGACCATCCCGCCTCGCCACGCGGGTACCGCATCCTGGGACGCATCCCGCGTCTGCCCAAGATGGTGGTGCAGTTCATCGTGAGCGAGTTCACGGGACTGGACGAGATTCTCGCCGCGACCGACCCGGAGCTCGAATCCGTGGAGGGCGTCGGCGACATGAGGGCGAAGGACATCCGCGAGGGCCTTCGCCGCCTTCAGGAGATCAATCTCGTGGACCGGTACTTGCAAACCTGACCAGGACAACGGCGCACCAGGCGCGCCGCAAAGCGTAGGAGGGAACACCATTAGCGACGCAGTGTTGGAGTCTGAGCTTGTTGACGAAGATCTCGAGATCGATCGCGAGCCGATCATCTATGAGATCGGCGACCAGGTCGTCTATCCACATCATGGGGCCGGGTTGGTCCTGAAGAAGGAGATGAAGGAGGTACTGGGGGAAAATCGCGAGTACCTCACGATCAAGATCCTTCATAACGACATGACGGTCATGGTCCCGTGCTGCAACGCCGACAAGGCGGGCCTCAGGCGCGTGATCGGGGAGGACGACGTCAAGAAGGTCTTGGCCATCCTCCGCGACGACGTGAGCCAGATGCCGAAGAACTGGAACCGCCGTTTCAAGCACAACCGCGAGAAGATCAAGACCGGCGACGTGTTCGAGCTCGCCGAGGTCGTACGCAACCTCGCCATCCGGGAGCAGGAGAAGGGGCTCTCGACGGGCGAGAAGCAGATGTACACCCGGGCCAAGAAGATCCTCGCCTCCGAGCTGATGTACGTGCTCGACATGGAGGAGGACGAGGCCGAGGGGCACCTCGAGGACCTGATCGTCGACGCGCACACGGCGCGCGACGGGGACGGCGCGACTGTCTGATCGGAGCTGACTGACGTGGCCGTGGTGGGGATAGTTCCCGCCGGCGGCAGTGGCGAACGCCTTGGTGCCGACCGGCCCAAGGCGTTCGTCGTTTGTGCCGGCCGGCCGCTGGTGGACTGGAGCATCGACGTGCTGTCCGCGGTCTGCGACCGGGTGGTGGTGGCCGGCCCGGCCGGCCACCTGCGGCCGGGCTGGGTCGAGGGCGGGCCCTCGCGCTCGGCCTCCGTGCGCAACGCCCTGGCCGCGGCGCCGGAAGCGCGAACCGCGGTCGTGCACGACGCGGCCCGGCCGCTGGTGACCCGGGAGCTGGTGGAGTCCTGCCTCGCCGCGCTCATGGGCGTGGACGGAGCGATAGCGGCCGCACCCGTCACCGACACGATCAAGCAGGCCTTCCCCGACGGGACGGTGGAGCGCACGCTCGACCGCTCGCGCCTCTGGGCCATCCAGACGCCGCAGGTGTTCCGCGCCGACGCGCTGCGGCGGGCGCTCGACGTGGACGAGGCCGTGCTGGCCGGCGCCACCGACGACGCCAGCCTGGTCGAGTCGGCGGGCGGCAGCATTCGCGTGGTCGAGGCGCCGCCGGAGAACTTCAAGATCACCTCGGCCGCCGACCTCGCGCGCGCGGAGAGCCTCCTGTGCTGACCGACTACCACGTGCACCTGCGCCCCGACGAGGACGACTCGACGGCCGAGCGCTACTTCACCGCCGAGAACGCCGAGCGCTACCTCGAGGTGGCCGGCGAGCGCGGGATCGAGGAGCTCGGTGCGGCCGAGCACATCCACCGGTTCGTGCAGTCGCTCGACGTGTGGTCGCACCCGTGGTACCGCCACTGGGCCGCCGACGACGTGGACGAGTACGTCGAGTTCCTGCGCTCGGCCGGCCTCAAGGTGGGCATCGAGGCCGACTTCCTCCCGGGCCGCGAGGACCGGCTGGCGAACCTCCTCGACGGGCGCGACTGGGACTACGTGATCGGCTCGGTGCACTTCCTGCGCGACCACGCCGTCGACTTCCACGGCTATCCCGAGTGGGAGCCCTGGAACATCTGGCGCGGCGCCGATCCGGAGAAGGTGTGGACGCGCTACTTCGAGACGCTCGGCGAGGCCGCGCGCTCGGGGCTGTTCGACATCCTCGCCCATCCGGACCTCGTCAAGGTGTGGGGCAGCCGCGTGCCCGTGCCGGAGGGCGACTCTGCGGCGCTTCTACGAGCGGGCGATGGACGGGATCGCCGACTCCGACGTGGCCCTCGAGGTGTCGACCGCCGGGCTGCGCAAGCCGGTGGCCGAGATCTACCCCGCCCCCGCCTTCCTCGAGATGTGCCTCGACGCCGGGCGCCCGGTGGCGCTGTCGAGCGACGCTCACGATCCGGACCAGCTCGGCTACGAGTACGAGCGCGCGCTGGAGATGCTGGACGGCTTGGGCGTCACCGAGATCGCGGTGTTCGACCGGCGCGAGCACAGGATGGAGAAGCTGGGATGAGCCGGGCGGGGATCGGCTGGGACTCCCACCGCCTGGAGCCGGGGCGCAGGCTCGTGCTGGGCGGAGTGGAGATCCCGGGCGCGGAGCTCGGCCTCGCGGGCCATTCCGACGCCGACGTGCTCACGCACGCCGTGATCGACGCCCTGCTGGGAGCGGCCGCCCTGGGCGACATCGGCCGGCACTTCCCCGACACCGACGAGCGCTGGCGCGACGCCGACTCGATCGAGCTGCTCCGGGCCGTGCTCGCCCTGCTCGGCGACGCCGGGTTCGCGCCGCTCAACGTCGACGCGACGGTGGCCTGCGAGGCGCCGAAGCTCGATCCGCACCGCGAGGCGATGAGGGGCCGTTTGGCGGAGGCGCTCGAGCTCGAACTCGGGGCGGTGAACGTGAAGTTCACCACCGGCGAGCGGATGGGCTTCGTCGGGCGTGGCGAGGGGATCGCCGCGCTGGCCGTGGCCACGGTCTCGCCGCCGCCGGCTTGACTTGGCTAACACTGTTAGCTACAGTCCTCGGCTAACAGTGTTAGCCAACCCCGAAAGGAACCACATGTCCTCCATGGCAGCGGCCGCACGGGCCACCACACACAGCTACGCCGGCCGCGCTCTCTTCCTGCTCGCCGGACTGGCGGCCCTGGCCGGGTCCATTGTCCTGCTCGGGCCCTGGGCGCTCGCGCTGTGGCTGGTCCCAGACCTCGCGCTGCTACCCGGCCTGAGGGGCGCGGCGGCGCGCGAGGGCCGCTTGGCGCCCCGTGCCGTCCCGGTCTACAACGCGGTGCACATGTTCGCGGGCCCGGTGGCCCTCAGCCTCGTCGGCGCGCTGACCGGCCCGGTCGTTCTCGGGCTCGGGCTGGTGTGGCTGTCGCACGTGACCATCGACCGGGCGGCGGGCTACGGGCTGCGCGACCACGACGGCAGCATTCGTGCCTGAGGGTCGCCGCAGCGAGCTCATAGCCGCCGCGCGTGAGCTGTTGGAGGAGGAAGGCGAGGCGGCGCTCTCGATGCGCCGGCTCGCCGACCGCCTCGGCATACGAGCCTCATCCATCTACAAGCACGTGCCGGACAAGGCCACACTCGAGGTCGCCCTGGTGGCCGAGGGGCTGGCCGAGGCCGGCGAGGCGCTCGCGGCCGCGGGACCAGGGCTGGCATCGATCGCACAGGCCTACCGGGAGTGGGCGCTGGCGCATCCGCACCTATACGTCCTCATGACCGATCGCCCGCTTCCCCGCGACCGCCTGCCCAGCGGGGTCGAGGCGCGCGCGGCGGAGCCCGTGTTCGCCGCCCTCGGCGACCAGGACCGGGCCCGCGCGGCCTGGGCAGCCGCGCATGGGCTGGTATCGCTCGAGCTGGCCGGCCGCTTCCCCGACGACGCCGACGTGGGGGGCGCCTGGGACGCGATGGTCCGCGCCTTCGAACCCGGCCGTTCCGTCGCGCGCGGGTAGCCTCCTGCGCCAATGAACGCACACGACGACGATCTGGCCTTCGCCGGCGCGGCGCGCCAGGCCGAGCTGGTCCGCGGAGGCGAGGTGTCCTCGCGCGAGCTGGTCGAGCTCTACCTGCGCCGGATCGAGCGCTTCGACCCCGAGATCAACGCGTTTCGCCGCGTGATGGGCGAGCGTGCGCTCGTCGACGCCGAGCAGGCCGACGCCCGGCGCGGAGCAGGAGGAGAGCGGCCGTTGCTCGGCGTGCCGGTGGCGGTGAAGGACACCGAGGACGTGGCCGGCGAGCCCACGGCCTGGGGCACCGCGGAGCTGGGCGCTCCGGCGGCGCGCGACAACGAGTTCATCGCCCGCCTCCGGGTGGCCGGCGCGGTGATCATCGGCAAGACCAACCTGCCCGAGCTGGCGATCATGGGCGACACCGAGGGCCCGGCGTTCGGGGTCACGCGCAACCCGTGGAACACCGACCGCAGCGCGGGCGGCTCGAGCGGCGGCAGTGCCGCCGCGGTGGCGGCCGGCCTGTGCGCCGCGGCCACCGCCTCCGACGGCCTGGGCTCGATACGCATTCCCGCGGCCAACTGCGGGCTGGTGGGGCTCAAGCCCCAGCGCGACCGGATCTCGCTGGCGCCGGCGACCGAGCACTGGTACGGCATGAGCGTCGCCGGCTTCAACACCCGCACGGTGGCCGACACGGCGCTGCTCCTCGACGTGGCCGCGCAGCACCGGGGCGCCTACGTGCAGGCCGCCGCGAACCCTCCGGGCCGGCTGCGCATCGCGCTCTCCTTCAAGCCACCGCTGCCCGCGCTGGTCGACGGCCAGGTCAAGGACTCGGTACGCGGGGTGGCCGATGCCCTGCGCGGCCTGGGGCACGAGGTGATCGAGCGCGACCCCGAGTGGAAGCGCGCCGGCGACACCGCAAACATCCGCTACCTCGCGGGAATCGCCCAAGAGGCCGGTCGCTTCGAGCGGCCCGAGCGACTCCAGCGCCGCACCCGCGGCTTCGCCCGCATCGGTCGGCCCTACTCGCGGCTCGTGGGCTGGGCGCGCCGGGCCGAAGCCGACCACGCCGCCCGCCTCAACGAGCTCTTCCGGGACGTCGACCTGCTGCTCACCCCGGTCAACACCCGCCCTCCGGTGAACGCCTCCCGGTGGGAGGGGCTGAGCGCGATGCGAACGCTGGTGGGCATGGGCCTGGTCCACCCCTTCACCGGAGTGTGGAACATGACGGGCCAGCCGGCCATCTCGGTCCCCGGGCCGCCCACGGGCGACGGCCTGCCGGTGGGCGCGCAGCTCATCGGGCCGGCCGACTCCGAGGGCCTGCTGCTGTCGCTTGCCGCGCAACTGGAGGCCGAGCTGCGCTGGCCCGAGCGCCGGCCGGCGCTTTCCTAGGGCTTGCCGCATGCGCGAGGTTCGCATCCACGACACGCTGAGCGGCGAGGTGCGCGCGCTCGATCCCCGCGAACCGCCGCGGGTCGGGATCTACCTCTGCGGGCCCACCGTCTACGGGCGCATACACGTGGGCAACGCCCGCGGCTACGTCATCTTCTCCCTGCTCAAGCGCTTCCTGGACCGGGAGGGCTACCACGCGACGCTGGTGAACAACATCACCGACGTGAACGACAAGATCTACGACGCCGCGCGCGAGGCCGAGGTCCCGAGCGCCGACCTCGCGCGGGAGATGACCGCCGCGTACGTCGCGGACACCGGCGCCCTCGGCCTGGGCCGGCCCGACCACGAGCCGAAGGCGACCGAGACCATCGGCCCGATCGTCGCGCTGATCGAGCAGCTCATCGCGGGTGGGCACGCCTACGAGGCGAACGGCGACGTCCTGTTTCGCGTGCGGAGCTTCGACGGCTACGGCAAGCTCTCCAACCGCCCGCTCGACGAGATGCAGCAGGGCGAGGGCGACGACGCGGCCGAGCACAAGGAGTCCCCCCAGGACTTCGCGCTGTGGAAGGCCCGCAAGGAGGGCGAGGACACGGCCTGGGACTCTCCCTGGGGCGAGGGACGGCCGGGCTGGCACATCGAGTGCTCGGCCATGGCCGAGGAGATCCTCGGGGTCGACTTCGAGATCCACGGCGGCGGCTCGGACCTCGTGTTCCCCCACCACGAAAACGAGATCGCGCAGACCGAGGCGGCACGCGCGAAGCCGCTGGCGCGGCTGTGGATGCACAACGGCATGGTCGAGATGGACTCGGAGAAGATGGCCAAGTCGGTGGGCAACATCCGCTCGCTGGACGGCGCGCTGGAGAGGTTCGGCCGCGAAGCGTTCGTCATGTGGATGGTCGGCTCCCACTACCGAAAGCCCGTGGCCTACACCGATGAGGCGATGGCCGATGCCGGGCGGGCGGTCGCACGGGTGCGCGAGGCGGTGCGCCGGCTCGATCCCGAGGCCCCGTCCGCGGAGGACCTCGACGCCCTGGCCGAGCGCTTCTTCGACGAGCTGGCCGACGACTTCAACACGCCCGCCGCCCGCGCCGTGCTCTTCGACTGGGTGGCCGAGGCCAACCGCCGGATCGACGGCGGCGAGCAGCTCGGCGCGGGCCGCCTGAAGGAGATGCTGCACGCCCTCGGCCTCGAGAGCCTGCTCGACGAGGTCGAGCCGGACGCCCCGGAGGACCTTCAGCAGCTCGCGGCCGACCGCGACGCCGCCCGGGCGGCGCGGGACTTCGAGCGCGCCGATCGGCTGCGCGCCGAGATCGAGAGCCGAGGCTGGGAGATTCGCGACACGGCGGAGGGCGCCCGGCTCGTGCGCCGGGCCTGACACGGCTTGATCGTCTACGGACGCAATCCGGTACGGGAGGCGCTGCGCGGCCGGCGCCGCGTCCACCGCGTCTACGCCACCGAGCGGGCGGGGCGGGAGGTGTGGCTGGGAGGGGCCGAGGTGGTCACGGCCGAGCCCCACGAGATCGAGGAGCGCTGCGGCTCGGCGGACCATCAGGGCATCTGCGCCGAGGCCGGCCCCTATCCCTACGCGCCCGCCGAGTCGACGCTCGAGCCCGAGGACGCTCTGGTCCTCTGTCTCGACGAGGTGCAGGACCCGCAGAACCTGGGGGCGGTATGTCGCGTGGCGGAGGCGGCGGGCTGCAGCGGGGTGGTGTTGCCCGAGCGCCGGGCGGCCGAGGTGAGCGCGGCGGTGTGCAAGGCGTCCGCCGGCGCCGTGGAGCACCTGTCCGTGGCGCGCGTGCGCAACCTGGCCGACTGGCTGGCCGAGGCCAAGGCGCGGGAGGCCTGGGTCTACGGAGCGGCGGCGGGCGCGCGTGTGCCCTACGAGCGCCCGGACTATCGCGGCCGGGTGGTGCTGGTGCTCGGCTCCGAGGGGCGGGGCCTGCGCCCGCGGGTGGCGGCGTCATGCGACGAGCTCGTGGCACTACCGAACCACGGACAGGTCGGCTCGCTCAACGTGGCCACGGCCGGCGCCGCCCTGCTGTACGGAATCTTGCACTTCCGCAAGGGTCTTGACAGGGCTCCATAACTCACCCATACTCACCTCAATATTCAGGCTGAAGTCGAGCTTTAGAGTCTTGTCTTCAGGAACCTGGCGCCAGGGGAGGTAGTGCGTCACCGAGCTTTCTAGGACCCGCTCTGGGTCCGAGAGGAGCATTCGATGGCCATTTCCACCACCTCACCAGCACTGCCCGTGCCTGCGCGCCGGCCTGGGGCACCCGTTCGTACTCCCGGCCTCAACTCTCAGGGTCAGGTCGAGCTAGATGACCACTACCTGATCGCCCTCGCCAAACAGGGACGTAAGGACGCGTACGACCGGATCGTCAAGCGCTACCACGGCTTCGTGCGGCTCAAGGCCTCGTCGTACTTCCTGATCGGGGGCGATGCCGACGACCTGATCCAGGAAGGGCTGGTCGGCCTCTACAAGGCCGTGCGCGACTACCGCTCCGACCGCGAGTCGAGCTTTCGCAACTTCGCCGAGCTGTGCATCACGCGGCAGATCATCACCGCGGTGAAGACGTCGACCCGCAACAAGCACACGCCGCTCAACGAGTACGTGTCCTTCTCCCAGACGCCGGCCGCGGGTGGCGGCGACGGGGATCCCACGCTCGACGAGCTACTGCCCGGGCCCACCGCCCACGATCCGGTGAACCAGGTGATCTCCTCCGAGGAGCTCCACTGCCTGGTCACCTGCCTGTCGAGCGTGCTGTCCGAGCTCGAGAGCGCGGTGCTGTCGCTCTATCTCGACGGCCACAGCTACGAGGCCATCGCGGAGCGCCACGACTGCGACACCAAGACCGTCGACAACGCCCTGCAGCGCGTGAAGCGCAAGGTGGGCGCGCACCTCTCCTCGCGCGAGGTCCTGCTGTAACGAAGCCGGAGGTCGGATTCGAACCGACGACCTGCTGCTTACAAGGCAGCTGCTCTAGCCCCTGAGCTACTCCGGCGTCAGGCTTCGTCCGCCACGCCCACGGCCGCCCGCTCGATGTTGCCGTGGCCGTTGGAGGCCACCGGCACATCCTCGAGCGGCTCGAACCGTCCGTCGGCGTTGAGCCGGCGTTCGAGCTCGCCCAGTATCGCGCCGAACAGGGCGTGGCGCCATGCGGCCGCCGCGAAGGCGCGGCGGTTGCCCCACAGGCTTTCCAGATCCTTGCGGGCGGGATGGTGGTCGTCGACGACGCGGGTGAGCGGCCAGCCGCCGAGGTGCTCGGCCAGCCCGGCGGTGACCCCGGCGAGAACGGGCGGACCGGGGAACAGCGGGCGCACCAGCGCGTAGACCGCTCCGAACGCCGCTCCGTTGGCCAGGTGGATGGCCAGGCCGGCCGCCGGCCAGCCGCCGTCGCGGGTCACGAGCTTGCCGAGCAGCTCGACGTCGTCGTAGCGCGTGTCGAAAACGCGCTTGTCCAGCGGCTGCTGAGCCGCCCAGACCGCTGCCGCCAGTGCTCCCGCGAGAGCGCCGTTTGCCGTGCGCTGTAGTTCCATGGGGCCAGGCAAGCGTAACGCCCCGCTGAGAGCCGGGTAGCTAGTGAGGATGCCGGCGCAGCGAAACAGGGGTCTGCTGAGCCCGCGGCCGCTCGATCTCTACCACGAGCGCACGCGCACGCGCGGGGTGAACTCGCTCGTCTACTGGCCCGCGCGATTGTTCGTCAAGAGCTTCATCCTCGTCTACTTTCGCCTGCGCCGTCTCGGGTTTCGAGCACGTGCCCGGGGGCGGAGTCATCCTCGCCGCGAACCACCGGTCGTTCCTGGACCCCTTCGTGATCGGGTGCTGCATCGGCCGGCCGATCTACTTCGTCGCCAAGCAGGAGCTCTTCAAGCACCCGCTCGTGGGCTGGATACTCAACTGCCTGGGCGCCTTCCCGGTGCGCCGGGCGGAAGCCGACGAGGACTCCGTGGAAACATCGCTGATCCTGCTCGAGCGCGGTGATCCCGTGGTGATATTCCCCGAGGGCACCCGGGTGACCGCCGGCTCGCTGGCGCAGCCCAAGCGCGGGGTGGGCCGCCTGGCCCTCCAGAGCGGCGCCGCCGTGGTGCCGATCGCCATCACCGGCAGCGAGCACGCGCGCGACGGCTGGAAGATCAAGCCGGTGAAGGTGCACCTGCGTTGCGGCCCCCCGCTGACCTTTCCCCAAGTGACGGATCCCTCGCCCTTCCTGGCCGGTGAGGTGACCGAGCGCATCTGGCCGTGCGTGGGCCTGCAGTGGGAGTGGCTCGGCGGGCTGCCGCCGCTGCGCACCGCCGCCGTGGTGGGCGCCGGGGGCATGGGCACGGCCATGGCCAACGTCCTCGCGCGCGCGGGACTGGAGGTGCAGCTCGGCTGCCGCACGGGCGCCCAGGCGGAGCGCCTGCGCGAGGCCCGCGAGAACGCCGCCTACCTCCCCGGAGCGAGGCTGGAGGACCCCGTCGAGCCCAGGACGGTCACGGAGATCGAGTTCGCGGGCGTGGACCTCGTGGTGCTCGCCGTGCCCTGCGGCAGCCTCCCGGCCGCCCTCGGGGAGATCGGCGCGCGGATGAGCGATCGCAGCGCGGTGCTCGTGGCCTCGAGGGGCCTGGTGGCGCCGCTGGGCACCACGCCGTCGGCGTACGTGAGCGAGCGCGTGCCCGCCCGCGCGGTCGCCAGCCTGGCCGGGCCGACCTGCGCCCACGAGGTGCTGGAGAGCGGCGCCGCCGTGGTGGTGGCCACCACCAACCCCGACCTCAGCCGCCAGCTGGGAGAGGTGCTCGCGGCGGGGGGCCTGACGGTCGAGGCCACCGACGACGTGACCGGCGCGGAGCTCGCGGCCTGCGCCACCAACGCGGCGGCGCTGGGCTCGGCCGCGGTGGCAGCGCGCGGCGCCGGCCTCGCCGGAGCGGCGGCGGGACGGATCTTCTCCGAGGTGCACGAGCTGGCCATGGCGAGCGGCGGGCGCTCCGAGACCTTCGCCGGGCTCGCTGGCGCGGGCGAGCTCGTGGCCGCGGCCCTCGCCGGGAACGGCCACGTCGAGATCGCGCAGCAGGGCACCGCCGAGTCGCTGGCCACCGTGCCGTTGCTGGCCCAGCGCTTTGAGCGCGAGGGCATCGAGGCCCCCGTGACCGCCGGCCTGCAGCGTGTGCTCGACGGCGAGACATCCCCCGAGCAGTGGCTCGAAAGCGTGTGCCGCCCGGCCGCGCGGCCGCGGAGCCGGGCCGCCTGACCCGGGCGTCGGCCCGTGGATAGGCTCCGCAATGAGTGGACGACGTCGCCGACAAGCAGCGCCTGGATCGCGACTTCACCGAGCTCTACCGGGCCCATCTACGCGACGTGTACTCCTACGCCTACTACCGGGTCGGCAACCACCACGACGCCGAGGACCTCACCGAGCAGACCTTCTTGCAGGCCTACCGGCACTTCGATCGCGCTCAGCGCGAGTCAAACGGCCGGCCCCTGCGCCCCTGGCTGATCCGCATTGCCCACAACCTCGCCGCCAACCTCTATCGCGACCGATCGCGCAAACCGGTGACCCAGCTCGACGACGCGGCCGTGCTGACCGCGCCGCAGGGCACCGAGCAGGTGGTCGAGGAGCGCGAGGAAGTGAAGGAAGTGCTTGCGGGAGTGTCGAATCTGCCCGAGGATCGTCGAGAGGCTTTGATCATGCGCTTCGCCCTTGGTATGGACAACCGCGAGATCGCTCGGGCGCTGGGCCGCTCCGAGGGCGCGACCAAGGTGTTGCTGCACCGAGCCATCAAGCAACTCGAAGAGAGTCTGGAAAAAAGTGATGAGTGACGGCGAGCGAACCGAGCGCCTCCTGCGTCTGGCCCTGACGCCGGTGGAGCCGCCCGAGCTGCTGCGCGACCGCCTCGAGCGCGGCCTGTCCGAGCTGACCGACGCCGCCGCCGACGAGCTGGCGGACTGGGAGCTGGCCGCGATGAGCGATCCGCGCAACTGGGTGCGCCCCGCGGCCGCGATCGTGGTCGGAGGGCTGGCGGCGGGCGGGCTGGTGCTCGTCCGCGCGCGCCAGCATCAGCAGCGCAAGGGCCCGGGCAGCGGGCTGCGCGCGCTCGAGAAGAGCGCCCGCGACGTGACCAGGGACTTCCAGAAGCGCCTGCGCCGCTAGCGCGCCACGCTGGGGGCCGGCGTGCCTGGCGTGACCATCCCCGCGCCGAGGCCGGCGATGCCCAGCAGCAGGTGGAAGAAGTTGTCCTCCGTGTTCACCGGGATCAGGTTGAACAGCTCCTCGCCGTCGCCCGCGATGAAGCCGAGCGCGGCGATCAAGAGGTAAACCGAACCCAGCCCGATCGCGTATGCCCTTGATGCGCCGTACGACGAAGCCACGATCAGGCCGAGCCCACCCGTGATCACGTGGACGACGTTGTGCCAGCCGTTCACGTCGAGGATGCCGACCAGCGCGTCGCGCTCGGTGCCGTCGCCGCTCCCGAAGCTGGCGTTGTAGAAGAAGCCGGCGATCCCGCTGAGTACGAGCGCGGCGCCGACGATGAGGGCGTAGAGCTGCGCGGGCGAGCGTTCTTCCAATGCTTCCTCCTGATCCGATTGTCCGTAGGGGGCGTAAGAATGCCTCGTGGTCGTGTCGGATATTCGCAACCTCGCCGATGAGGAGGTCATGCAGCTCGTGGGTGATGGGAACCCACGCGCGTTCGAGCTGCTCTACGACCGGCACGGTGGAGCGTCCTTTTCGCTCGCATACCGGATGGTGGGCAACCGGGTGACGGCAGAGGACATCACCCAGGAGGCCTTCCTCTCCATCTGGCGCAGCCGTCTTCGCTACGACCGGGCGCGCGGGAGCGTACGCACCTGGGTTCTGGGCATCGTCCACAACCGGGCCATCGACGCCCTGCGCCGCGGCAACGTGCACGACCGGCGCCGAGAGACGCTCGACGGGGTCGAGGAACGGCACGAGGCGGCCGAGCGCACAGAGGTCGAGGCCGCCCGCAACGAGGAGGCGCGCACGGTGCGCAGCGCCCTCGAGACCCTGCCCGAGGAGCAGCGGCGCACCGTCGAGCTGGCCTACTTCGCCGGCTTCAGCCACAGCCAGATCGCCGAGCTGCTGGACGAGCCGATCGGCACCGTCAAGGGAAGAATGCGCTTGGGCCTCGACAAGCTGCGCCGTCAGCTGTCCGAGGGCTACGCCGCGGGAGGGTTCGCATGAGCGCGCGCGACCACTCGCTCTACCAGGAAGAAGTGGGTGCCTACCTGCTGGGCGCGCTCACCGATCTCGAGGGGCAGGCCTTCGAGCGCCACATGACGCACTGCCCGACCTGCCGCGACGAGGTCGAGCGCCTGCGCCCGGCCGCCGACGCGCTGCCGCGCGCGGTGGAGCAGATCACGCCGCCGCCGAGCCTGAAGACCGCGCTCATGGAGGTCGTCGATCAGGAGGCCGAGCAGCTCGCCGCCGAGTCGCCCCGGCCCGCCCGCCAGCCGCGCCGTCGCTGGTTCAGCTCGCTCGTGCCCTCGATGCGCCCCGTGCTCGCGGTCGGCGCCGTGGTCCTCGCCCTGGCGGCAGGCTTCGGCGCGGCGCAGCTCCTGGAGACGGACGAGACGCGCACGCTGACCGCACAGGTCGACGAGGAGCGCATCCCGGAGGCGAGCGCGCGGCTCGTGGTGGAGGGCAACGGCGACAACGGGGCCATCCTGCGTGTGCAGGGCATGCCCTCGCTCGACTCCAACCAGGTCTACCAGGCCTGGGTGGCGCGCGACAAGACGTTCATCCCGCAGCCCACGTTCGAGGTGGGCGACACCGGCGGCGGCGCCGTCGCGATCCCCGACGACCTCACCGGCGCCGACCAGATCCTCGTCACGCGCGAGCCGCGCGGAGGCGCGCGAGCGCCGGGCGAGGTGCCGATTCTCTCCGTCGGCCTGTAGCTAGCCTCCCCCGGGTGGAGGCCTGTTACCGCCATCCGAACCGGGAGACCGGAGTCAGCTGCTCGAACTGCGGGCGGCCGATCTGCCCCGACTGCATGACGCCCACCTCGGTGGGGATGCGCTGTCCCGAATGCGCGCGCCAGAAGACCCAGGTCCGCACCGTTCGCTCGGGAGCCGACGCGCCGACGCTGACCTACATCCTGATCGGCATCTGCGTGGTCGCCTACATCGGCGGTACCGCGGGCGGGGCGAGCCTCACCGGCAGCGGCATCGGCGGGAGCACGCTGGTGACCGAGGGCGCGCTCTCGCGGGTCGCGATCGCCGACGGCGAGTACTGGCGCCTCGTGACCGCGGGCTTCCTGCACGCGGGCTTCTTCCACCTGCTCTTCAACATGTTCTCGCTCTACATCCTGGGAACGATGCTCGAGCCGGCGATCGGGCGAGTGCGCTTCGCGCTGATCTACTTCGTGTCGCTGTTGGCCGGATCGTTCGGCGCGCTGCTGATCGAGACCAACCCGAACGCGCTGACGGTGGGCGCGTCCGGAGCGATCTTCGGACTCATGTCGGCCGCGGTGATCGTGATGCGAAACCGCGGCATCAACCCGATGGAGAGCGGCCTCGGGCTGTGGATCGGCCTGAACCTGCTGCTCACCTTCACCATCCCCAACATCTCCATCGGCGGCCACATCGGCGGGCTGATCGGAGGGGCGATCACCGCCCTGGTGCTGTTCGACCTGCGCGACGCGGTGCGGGTGCCGGCGGTGGCGCTGAACGCGGTGTGCGTGGCGCTGGGGGTGGCGGCCGTGGTGGGCTCTGTGCTGGTGGCGTCCTAGGGCTTTGGTCGGCTCGCCCGGCGCGGTGCGAGGTCGCGCGCGCCGGTGCCGGCGCTTTAACGACAGCAGTAAGGGCTGCAAGCACGGAGCTTTCCTGTCTAGATGTCGCAGTACGACAGCAAACAGGAAAGCGTTGCGGACCGCGTTACAGCAACGCAACAAAGGCAACGCCCCAGCCGAGCCACCCTTTATTGCTGCCGTTCAGCAACGCCGGGGCCGGCTACCCGCTCGGGTTCAACCCCACCGCCGTGGCCGCCACCACGGCGTCCTCCCACGCCATGCCCGTGCTCTTGAACAGCCGCGGCGCCATGGGGTCGAGCGCCGGCTCGTCGCGCACCAGCTCGGCCAGGGTGATCAGCTCGTCCTCGGCGAGCGCCCCCGAGCCGATCGCGCCGATCACGTCTCCCGCTTCGCGCAGCGCCGAGCTACGTGATTCCACCACCACGGTGGCCCGCCGCACCAGCGCGTCGTCGACCTCGCGGGCCTCGGGCTCGTGCGAGCCGATGGCCACCACCGTCGCCCCGTCGGCCACGAGGTCGCCGTCGAACAGCGGCTCGCGGGCCGTGGTGGCGCAGCAGATGAGGTCGGCCGCGGCCACCAGCTCGTCCACGTCGCCGCCGTCGCGACCCACCATGTCCACCTGCTCGATCGGGCGGACGGCGCGCATGGCCTCGACGTGGGCCCGGGCCTGCGCCCCGCGGCCGAATACCAGCAGCCGCCGCGTATCCCGCGCCGCCAGGCGGCGTACGGCCAGGGCCGACACCGCGGGGGTGCGCAGGTTGGTCAGGGCGATCCCGTCGACCAGCGCCGCGGGCGCGAGCGTGTCGCCGTCGAACACCACGCACAGGCCCTGGATGCGCGGGTCGCCGCCGACGCTCACGAGCTTCACCGCGGCGTGCCCGCCGGCGGCGGAGGGCATCACGAGCAGCTCCCCGCGGCCGACCTCGATGGCGCTTCGCGGCGGGTCGTGCTCGGGATCGAAGCCCGCGCGCAGGGCGGCCTCCAGCGCGTCGGCCGCCCCCGGCACGTCCAGGCGCCGCTCCAGGGCGGCGCCGGACAGGAAGCGCAGGTTCATCGCAGGACGAAGCCCGTGCCCAGCGGGTCGCGCGGATCGAGCGAGAAGCGGTGCTCACCGGTGCGATAGGCCATGCCCTCCACCTCGGTGATCACGCCGTCCTCGGCTTCGCCGGTGATCCGGCCGAGGAAGGTGGTGTCGACGATCGAGTCGTGGCGCAGCACCTGCCCCGGTGCCAGCGCCCCCTCGCCGGCCAGCAGCGCGCAGCGCGCGGACGTTCCCGATCCGCAGGGCGAGCGGTCGACCTCGCCGTCGGCGAAGATCGTGACGTTGCGCTGGTGCAGGGGGCCGACCACCTCGTGGAGGATCGTGCCGTACACGCCCGAGAGCCGGGGGTCGGACGGGTGCTCGGCCGCCGGGGTGCCCTCGAGCGCCCGCTTGACCTCGCGGCCGGCCTCGATCAGGCGGGGGAGGTCGTCCGCGCGCACCCGCAGCCCGAACTGGTCGGCCGCCACCGAGGCGTAGATGGCCCCGCCCCAGGCCACGTCGACGGTTGCGCCGGCCGCCTCCAATCCGCGCGCCATCACGAACGACGGCACGTTGCGAAACGCCACGGCCTCCACGCGCCCTGCCCGCAGGCGCACCCGCGCGGCGACGCGGCCCGAGGGCACGTCGATCGTGACCTCGGCCTCGCCGTCGGAGGGCGCCGCCACCAGCCCCGCCTCGACCGCCCACACGCCCAGCGCAATCGTGCCGTGCCCGCACGCCGTGGAGTAGCCGTCCTTGTGCCAGAACAGGACGCCCAGGTCCGCCCCCTCGTCGTCGGGCGGCACGAGGAAGCAGCCGTACATGTCGGCATGTCCGCGCGGCTCGTGGCACAGCAGTCGGCGCACGCGGTCGATCTCTTCCGATGCGGCGGCGTGCTCGCGCCGCTCGCGCACGGTCTCGCCCGGAATCTCAGGGGCGCCCGCGGTGACGATGCGGAAGGGCTCTCCCGCGGTGTGGAGGTCGGTCGTGGCGACTTCCACCGAGCTGGACGCCGGCTACGCGGAGGCGCGGGCGGGCTGCTGGAGATCGAGCTCGATCGAGCGCCGGGTGGGAGGCGCGGGCACCAGCTCGGGGTGCAGGATGTGTCCGAGCAGCTCGACCCCGTCCACGAGGCGCGGACCAGGCCGGGAGAAGTAGGCGGCCGCGTCGACGGCGTGAACCTGCCCGCCGACCAGCGCGAGGCGCTTGCGCCAGCGCATGGTCTCCGCGGCGGCCTGCTCGGCGTAGAGGCCGCAGGGCATGGAGATCACGAACTGGGGTGTCATCGCCTCGAGCTCGTCCCACTCGGCGGTGCGCGACTTCTCGCCCGCCAGGCCCAGCACGTCCTCGCCGCCGGCCAGCTCGATCATCTGCGGGACCCAGTGGCCTCCGATGAACACCGGGTCGAGCCATTCGAGCGCCGCCACGCGCGGGCGTGGGGCCCCCTCCACGCTCTCCTCCACGGCGGCGAGCCGCTCGCTGGCCTCGTCCACCACCCGCTCGCCGGCCTCGGGCACCCCGGCCGCCTCGGCCAGGCGCGGAATGTCGGCCAGCACCTCGCCGATGGTGCTCGGGTCGAGCGAGACCACCTCCGGGTGGCTGGGAAGCCGTTCAGCCACCGCGACGACATCGTCGAAGGAGACCGCGCAGACCTCGCACACCGCCTGGGTGACTATGAGGTCGACATCGAGCTCCTCGAGGAGGAACTCATCGAGCTCGTAAAGGGCCTCGCCGCGGCCCGTGCGCTCGCGCACCGCGCGGTCGATCTCCAGGGATTCGAGGCCCTCGGGAATCACGCTGCGGGTCAGGTGGGGGAGTTGTTCTGCCCCCGGCGGGTAATCGCACTCATGGGTGACCGCGACCACGTGGTCGCCGACGCCGAGGGCGAAGAGCATCTCGGTGGATGAAGGCACAAGCGAAGCGATACGCACGGAGACGAGAATGGCACGTTTGAGCGAGGAGGAGATCGAGGAAAGCCTGTCCGGGCTGGACGGCTGGGAGCGCGACGGCGAGGCGATCCGCCGGCAGTTCGAGCTCGACGACTTCAAGGGATCGGTCGATTTCGTGAACCGGTTGACCCCCGAGGCCGAGGCGATGAACCACCACCCCGACCTGGAGATCTCCTGGAACAAGGTGACGGTCACGCTCAGCACCCACTCCGAGGGCGGGCTTACCGAGAACGACTTCGAGCTGGCCAAGAAGGTGGACTCCGTGGCGTGAGTGATTGCTACCCTCGGCCAGTCCGCCGATGAGCGACGACGACGAACCTCGAAGTAGCACCCCCATAGAGCGGCTCGGGCCCAGTTGACCGAGCTGCTTCTCCTGTTCGGAGTCGCCGTGCTGGTGGCAGCCAACGGCTTCTTCGTCGCGGCCGAATTCGCCCTCGTGCGCACGCGCGAGAGCCGGATCGAGCAGATGCGCGACGAGGGACGGCGCGGCGCCCAGCTCGTGCTGCGCCAGATCGATCGCATCGACGAGTACCTGTCGGCCTGCCAGCTGGGGATCACCATGGCCTCGCTGGGTATCGGCTTCATGGGCGAGCCGGCGATCGCGCAGCTGCTCGAGGGCCTGATCGGCGACTCGGTCTCCGAGGGGCTCTCGCTGGCCGTCTCGATCACCATCGCGTACCTGATCACCACCGCCCTGCACATCACGGTGGGCGAGCAGGTCCCCAAGATCTACTCCATCGTCCACGCCGAGAAGACGGCGTTGCGGGTGGCGCGGCCCCTTCACTGGTTCCGGGTGGCCTTCAGCCCGCTGATCTGGCTGCTCAACAACGCCTCGAACGCGATGCTGCGCCTGGTCGGCGTGGACGCGAAGGCGGAGTTCGACGACGAGGTGTCTTCCTCCGAGGACCTCAAGCTGCTGATCGTGCGCAGCGCCCACGGGGGCAAGCTCGATCCCGGCGAGGCGGGGATGCTCTCGGGCGTCTTTCACCTGCACGAGCAGCAGGCCCGCCAGGTGATGACTCCGATCCCCGCGGTGGTGACCACCGACATTTCCGAGAGCGCCGAGATCGCCCTGCGCCGTTGCGTGGACTCCGGCCACACCCGGCTGGTGGTGACCGAGGCCGACAACACCGACCGCATCAAGGGCATCGTCCACTCCAACTCGCTCGCCCGCCGGCTCATGGCCGAGGGCCCCGAGGCCTCGATCTCCGACAGCGTGAAGGACGCCCTGATCGTGCCCGAGACCAAGCCCCTCGACGACCTGCTCGCCGATCTCCAGCGCGAGCGCGCCTCGATGGCCGTGGTGGTGGACGAGTACGGCCGCACCGCGGGCATCGTCACGATCGAGGACATCATCGAGGAGGTGGTGGGTGAGATCGCCGACGAGACCGATCCCGCGGTGGCGGGCATACGCCGCCTGGCCAACGGCGACTGGTGGGTGCGCGGCCACGTGCCGATCACCGATCTCTCCGACTACGGGCTCAAGCTGCCGGTCGACTCCGAGTCCTACAACTCCGTGGGCGGCTACGTGTTCGGTGAGCTCGGCCGCCTCCCCAAACGCGGCGACATGGTGCGCGTCAACGGCTATTCGGTGCGGGTGGAGTCCGTGCGCGAGAACCGTGTGGAGGCGGTGCGCATCCGCGATCACCACGGCGAGGAGGGGGAGGGCGGCGCCGCGGGGCCGCCCGAGGTCCCGATCCCGCTGCCCACGCGGCCGGTCGAGGAGGCGGCGTCGATGCCGCGCCGGCGCGAGCGCGAGGAGCGCGCCCCCTAGCTTCGGTGCTCTTTCCGTCCGCGGGCCGGGCTACGTTCGATCGAGGATGTGGTGCGTCAAGCTGAGTGGCTCACAGCGTGAGGCCCTGCGCGACCTGATCAAGGCTCAGCCCGAGATCGGCGATGCGCTGGCCGGCGTGCTCGAGGCCCTGGATCTGGCTCGCTGGGATGACCTCCCCGATGCGAGCCTCCCGTGGGAGCGGGTCGCCGAGCTGGCCGGCGCGCAGGGGATCGGCGAGGCCGACGTGGTCTGGGACCTGACCCGCCCTCAGCGCTCGCGCGCGTAGTCGTAGAAGCCGCGGCCCGCCTTGCGCCCGAGGTTGCCCTCGGCGATCAGCTCGCGCATGCGCCCGGGGACCTCGGCGCCGATCGACTCGCCGATCGCGGCGGCCACGTCGAGGCCCACGAAGTCGAGCAGCGCAAGCGGCCCCATCGGATGGCCCGCGCCGAGCTGCATGCAGGTGTCGATGGCCTGGGGCTGCAGGCCGTCCTGCTCGAGCAGCCGGACCGCGTCGAAGAGGTAGGGGAAGAGAAGCTTGTTCACCACGAAACCGGCGGAGTCCGGTACCTCGACCGCCGTCTTGCCGAGCCGGCGGCACAGCTCGTGCAGGCGCTCGCGGGTGGTCTCGCTCGCCTCGCCGGGGAATGAGAGCTCGACCAGCTCCATCTTGTGGACCGGGTTGAACACGTGCAGTGCGCCGAAGCGGTCCGGCCGGCCGCTGGCCTGCGCCAGCTCGCTCACCGACAGCGAGGAGGTGGTGGTGGCGAGCACGGCCTCCGGCGAGAGGACCGTGGACAGCAGCTCGTAGAGCTCGCGCTTGACGCCCGCATCCTCGGTTATGGACTCGATGACCACGTCGCAGGCGCCGAGCTCGGAGAGGTCGGTGACCACCGTGGCGAGCTCGCCCAGCTTGCCGCAGGCGCGCTCGGCCGAGGCCTCGCTGCGGGCCCACAGCAGCACCTCGTGAGAGCTCGACGCCGTACGCGCGAGGCCGCACGCGATCGCTCCGCTACCGGTTATTCCCAGGGTCTCAGGCATTGGTTGACTGGTCAGTCAATGGTTTACCCTAACGCGAAACGGACGCGGAGGAAGTACCAGAAATGCAGAATGGGAACGGGCGTGAGGTAGTCATCGTCGAGGCAGTGCGCACCCCGGTCGGGCGCGGGCACCCCGAGAAGGGCTACTACAAGGACACCCATCCCAACGAGCTGCTCGGCAAGACGTACACCGAGGTGATCGAGCGCGCCGGGATCGAGCCGTCCGAGGTCGAGGACGTGATCACGGGCTGCGTACAGCAGTACGGCGAGCAGATGTTCAACATCGGGCGCAACGCCTGGCTGCAGGCCGGCCTGCCGGTCGAGACGCCGGCCACGACGGTCGACCGCCAGTGCGGCTCGGCCCAGCAGGCGGTGAACTTCGCGGCCGCCCTGATCGCCTCAGGGGTCCACGATTCCGCCATCGGCGCGGGCGTGGAGCACATGGGGCATGTCCCCATGGGCATCGCCTTCAAGTGGGTCGAAGAGGTCGGCTCGCCCTGGCCGCCCGCCATGCTCGAGCGTTACAACCTGGTCCCGCAGGGGATCGCCGCCGAGATGATCGCCGACAAGTGGGAGATCCCGCGCTCCGAGCTGGACGAGATCGGCGTGCGCTCCCACGAGCGCGCCCACCGGGCCACCGAGGAGGGCCGTTTCGAGCGCGAGATCGTGCCCGTCTCCGTGAACGGCGACACCTACGTGACCGACCAGGGCATTCGCCCTGACACGAACCTCGAGGCGCTGTCGCAGCTGAAGCCCGCCTTCAAGGAGGACGGCAAGATCACCGCGGGCAACTCGTCGCAGATCTCCGACGGCGCGGCCGCGGTGCTGCTCATGGAGCGCGGCAAGGCGGAGTCCCTCGGGCTCACCCCGCGGGCCAGGATCGTCGACCAGACCACGGTCGGCGTGGACCCGGTGATGATGCTCACCGGGCCCATCCCCGCCACGCAGAAGCTGCTCGATCGCAACGGGATGAAGATCGGCGACATCGACCTGTTCGAGGTCAACGAGGCCTTCGCCTCGGTCATCGCCGCCTGGCGCCGCGAGCACGAGCCGGACATGGACCGCGTGAACGTGAACGGGGGCGCGATCGCCCTCGGCCATCCGCTCGGCTCCACCGGCGCGCGGCTGATTACCACGCTTCTGCACGAGCTCGAGCGCTCCGACAAGGAGACCGGCCTCGTGACGATGTGCTGTGGCGGCGGGCTGGGAACGGGCACGCTGATCCAGCGCGTCTGAGCACCTCCCGGAAGGCGATTGAGCGTCGAGGAGGGCGGGTACCGGGGCAGGGTGCCGGCGTCTTCGGAGGGCACTCTGCTGGACGGGCGCTACCGGGTGCTCAGGCACCTGGGTTCGGGGGGCCAGGCCTCGGTGCTTCTGTGCCAGGACGAGCGATTGGGCCGCGAGGTCGCGGTCAAGCGGCTGCATGCCGACAGCCCGGCGGACGTGGAGCAGCGCTTCGTGCGCGAGGCTCGGCTGGGCGCCTTCCTGAACCAGCCGAACCTGGTCTCGATCTTCGATACCGCCACCGACAGCGAGGGTGTGCTGATCGTGATGGAGTACGTGGCCGGTGAGTCGCTCGCGCAGGCGCTCAAGCGGGGCCCGCTGCCGGCCGGGCGCGTGGTCGCGATGGTGCGCGACCTGGGTGCGGCCCTCGACCACGTGCACGGCCACGGGATCGTGCACCGTGACGTAAAGCCAGGCAACGTTTTGCTGCGCGAGGACGGCGTGACCAAGCTCGTCGACCTCGGCATCGCCACGGCCTCCGATCAGACGCGCATCACGAGCAGCGGGATGGTGCTGGGCACGGCGGCCTACATGGCGCCCGAGCAGCTCGAGGGCGGTGAGACCGGCCCCGCCACCGACATCTACGCGCTCGCCGTGGTCGCCTACGAGGCCCTGTCGGGCCGGCGCGCGCGGTCCGGCAAGACGCCAATGGAGCTCGCCCACCGGATCGCCACCAGCCCTCCGCCCGATCTGCGCGTCCAGCTACCCCAGGCACCCGAGCTCGCCGCGGTGGTGCTCAAGCAGGGCATGGCCCGTGACCCGGTCGAGCGGCCACGTTCGGCTGGCGAGCTCTCGACGCGACTGGCGCGCGCCCTCCAGGCGCGGTCCGAGGCCGAGCAGCCGACCGAGGCCGTCGAACCGCCCACCGCCGCCACCCGCGCGGCCCCGCCGGCGAGGTCCGTCCCGGCCCGGGCTCCGCAACCGCTGCCGCGACGTGGCGGCTCTCGGGGCTCGCGGTCGGCCGGCGCCATCGCGCTCGCGCTGGTGATGCTGGCCCTCGCCGCCGTCGTGCTCGGCTCGGTGCTGTCAGGCGACGACGACGGCGGCGGGAACGGCGAAGGGGCGCGCAGCGGCGACGCCGCCCAGGGCCAGAAGGCGAAAAAGGGCAAGGCGAAAAAGGACAAGAACAAGGACCAGGCAACGGAGACTCCGCCGGCGCCGGTCGAGGAGGCCCCGCCCGCCGAGACACAGGAGCCCGCTCCCGCCGAATCCGACACCACGGTCGACCCGGCGCGCGGCGCCGAGCTCAACGACCAGGGCTTCGCGCTCATGCAGCAGGGCGACTTCGCCGCGGCGGTGCCGTTGCTCGAAGAGGCCGTGGCCAACTACCCGGAGGACAGCCAGGACATCGGCTACGCGTACGCCCTGTTCAACCTGGGCAAGTCGCTCAACCGTTCGGGGCGTCCCGAGGAGGCGATTCCGGTGCTCGAGCGCCGCCTGCGTTTCGCCGACCAGCGCGCCACGGTGCAGGCCGAGCTCGACGACGCGCGGGCCAACGCCGGCTAAGAGCGCACCCGCAGGAGGTCCAGCACCCGCGGGACCGCGCTGGAGGCGGTCATCAGGTCGCCCTGCGTCAGGAGAATCCGGTAGACCACGGTGCCGTGGACGATGTCGGTCGCGAGCTCGAGGTCGAGGTCGCCGCGTAGTTCGCCTCGGTCAATTCCGCGCTGGAGGACTTCGCCGAGCGCCTCGCGCAGGGGCGCGATCAGCTCCCGCAGAATCGCGGCGTGCAGCTCTTCGTCGCCCACCGACTCGGCGAGCAGTCGCGGGGTGATCCGGGGGAGCGGCCCGGCCGCGACACGTGTGATCTGCGCGCGCTGAAAAGCGAGGAAGTCGCCCTGGAGCGAGCCGGTGTCCTCGGTGGGCAGAGGGGGGCGCAGCTCGCTCACCGCCTCGATCACCAGCTCGAGCTTCGAGGCCCAGCGCCGGTAGATCGTGGTCTTCCCGACCCCCGCGCGGGCGGCCACCGCCTCGATCGTCAGGGGCCGGTAGCCGCCCTCGTCCAACAGGGTGAGAGCGGCATCCAGGATGGCCCGGTGAGCCTCGTCGCTGCGCGGGCGCCCACGACCGCGGGCCGGCGCGTTTCCGGCGCCGGCCCGCTTCTGCGTGGTCTTCTGCCCGCTGCTCACGCGACTGCGGCCTCCGCCATCACCGCGCGCTTCTCGACCCGCTCGCGCTCGCGGCCGGGGAGCACCGTCAGCGCGACCGCCGCTCCTGCGAGCGCCACCCCGGCGGCCACGATGAGCGTTGAGCCCATGGCCGAGCTGAAGGCCGTCTCGGCCGCCCGGCTGAGTGCCGCTCCCGCGTCGCCGCCGAGTCGGTCCGCCACCGCGCCGGCGCCGCCGATCGAGCCCTCGGCCGCTGCGCCCGCCTCGGCCGGCAATCCCTCCACGGCGCCCTCCATGTCCGCACCGTAGCTGCTGGACAGGAGGCTGCCGAGGATGGCCACGCCCAACGTGCCGCCCACCATGCGAACGGTGTCGTTCATCGCCGAGCCGACCCCGGCGTGGGCGAGGGGCAACGAGCTCATGATCGACTCAGTGGCCGGGGCCATCGTCGTGCCCATGCCCAAGCCCATCAGGACCAGCGAGGCCGCGATCAGCCCGTAGCCGGTGTTCGCCTCGGCTCCCGATAGCAGGAGCATCGCCGCGGCCACGATGGTCAGCCCGGCGGCCACCACGATCCGGGTGCCGACCCGCTCGGCGAGCTTGGCCGAGATCGGTCCGCCCAGCACCAGCCCGAGGGCCACCGGAGTAACCCTGAGGCCGGCCGACAGCGCGTCGTAGTCCTTCACCTCCTGGAGGTACATGGTCAGGAAGAAGATCACGCCGAACAGCGAGAAGAACACCAGCGCAATCGACGCGCTCGCGCCGCTGAAGCGCCTCACGCGAAACAGCCGTATGTCGAGCATGGGGGAGACGGTGCGCAGCTCCCAGGCCACGAAGGCCGCCAGCGTCGCCAGCGCCACGCCGAAGCTGCCGAGCGTGACCACATCGGTCCAGCCGCGCTCTCCACCGGCCTCGATGATCGCCCAGGTGAGCACGCCCAGGCCCGCCGTCGACAGCACGGCCCCCACGGGATCGAGCCGAGCCTGCCCGGGATCGCGGGACTCGGGCACGAGCGCGGGTGCCGCGGCCAGGGCGAGGGCCACGATCGGGAGGTTGACCAGGAAGACCCAGCTCCAGTCGAGCTGCTCGATCAGGAAGCCGCCCGCCACCGGGCCTATCGCGATGCCCAGGCCGGCCACAGCGGCCCAGATCCCGATCGCCTTCGGCCGCTCCTCGGCGGGGAAGACGTTGGTGAGGATGGAGAGTGTCGAGGGCATGATCAGCGCTCCGCCGATGCCCATGAGGGCCCGGCTGGCGATGAGCATGTCGGCGCCGGTGGCGAGCGCCGAGAGCAGTGAACCGCTCCCGAACACGACCAGCCCGGCGACCAGCGCGCGGCGGCGGCCGAAGCGGTCGCCGAGACTGCCCATAGTCAGCAGCAGGCCGGCGAACACCAGCGTGTAGGAGTCGACGATCCACTGGAGGTCGCTCGCCGAGGCGTCCAGATCACGCTCGATCGTGGGCAGCGCGACGTTGAGGATCGTGTTGTCGAGGGAGATGACCAACAGGGAGACGGACAGGACGACCAGCGTCCACCACCTGAGGTCGTATGCCTTGCCACTTGTCGGTGCCATGAGAACCCTCCTCCAATAGATACGAAACGGTTGCGTATTGGTAGTGAAGCACAGCCGGTCGATTAACGCAACGGTCACGTATCTAAAGTTTCGCGAGACGCTCGAGCGGAGAGGAGATCGGAATGCGTGCACTCCTGGCCAGACCGTCGGCGCCCCACGGGCTCGAGCTCGCGGAGACCGATCCGCCCGAACCGAATCCCGACGAAGCCCTCGTCGAGGTTCGAGCGGTCTCGCTCAATCGCGGCGAGGCGCGCTACCTGCCGCGCCGGGAGGAGGGCACGGTGCACGGCTGGGACGTGGCCGGCGTGGTCGACACGGCCGCGGCGAACGGCAGCGGGCCCGCCGAAGGAGAGCGGGTGGTGGGCCTCGTGAACGAGGGCGCGTGGGCCGAGCAGGCCGCGGTCCCGACCGCGCGCCTGGCCGCGCTGCCCGACGAGGTGAGCTTCGAGGACGCGGCGACGCTGCCGGTGGCGGGCATGACCGCCGTGCGCGCCCTGGAGGTGGCGGGGCCGCTGATGGGACGGCGCGTGCTGGTGACCGGCGCCTCGGGCGGAGTGGGGCGCTTCGCGATCCAGCTGGCGCGCGACGGCGGCGCGCACGTGACCGGCGTGTCGAGCAGCGCCGAGCGGGCCGCGGGGCTCGAGGAGATCGGGGCCGACGAGGTGATCGCCGAGCTCGAGCCCGAGGGCGAGCGCTTCGACGTGATCCTGGAGTCCGTGGGCGGCGCCAGCCTGGCGGCGGCGCTCGCGCGCGTGGCGCCCTGGGGCACCATCGTCAACTTCGGCAACTCGTCGAGCGAGCCGACCACGTTCGACGTGGCCACCTTCTACCCGCTGCCCGGGGCGAAGCTGTACGGCCTGCGGGTGTTCGACGAGCTGGAGCGAAACGGCTCGGGGGTGCGTGACCTGCGCTTCCTGGCCGAGCGGGTGGCGGCCGGCCGGCTCGACACCCAGATCGGGGTCGTGCGGAGCTGGCGCGACGCCGGAGAGGTGCTGGAGGACCTGATCGAGCGCCGCGTGCGCGGCAAGGCCGTGCTGACTATCGACTAGAGCTCGGCCGCCGCCTGCGGCCCCGCCAGCAGCGCCACCTGCAGGTAGAGCAGCACGGGCTCCAGCTCGGGCAGGCTGGCGGCCGTGGTCTCGCGGATGTGGCGGACGACCAGCTCGTCGACGGCGGCCACGACCGCGTGGAAAACCTCGTCGGGCAGCAGCGGCAGCGCGGGGATGTCCGCCCGCGCCTCCTCCTGGAGCTCGCGCATCAGCTCCGCGTAGCGGTCGCGCAGGCGCTCGCGGGCCTCGGCCGCGCGCGGCCCCGCCGCCGCCACTTCGATCAGGAACACCCGCGCCAAGGCCGGCTCGGCGGCCAGCCAGTGCAGGTAGGCCACGATGCCCGCGCGACTGCGCTCGAGCCACCGCCCGCTCGTCTCGTGGGCCTCGCGAACGCGCTGGAAGAGCTCCTCGCCGGCCGCGTCGTACGCGGCGATGAAGCAGCCCTCCTTGTCGGCGAAGTGCTCGTAGAAGGTCTTCTTCGAAACGCTCGCGCCGCGCACGATGTCCTCGATCGTTGCGGCCGCGTAGCCCTTGTCGGCCACTGCCCGGCCCACGGCCTCGAGCAGGCGGGCCCGCTGGGAGGCCTCGACCACGCCGCGGTCGAGCCCATGGGTGCCGCGGGGGAGCCGGCGCGGGATGTCGGAGGGGTCGGCGACCATGTGTACGCCCTGGTACATTACTCCGCCATGGACCTCACACTCTCGCCTTCCGAGCAGGCTTTCCGCGACGAGCTGCGCGGGTGGCTGGCGGAGAACCATCCCGGCGAGGAGCCCTCCGGCGAGGACGCGGCCTTCGATCACCGGCGCGTGTGGCAGAAGGTTCTCTTCGACGCCGGCTACGCCGGGTTCTCGTGGCCCAAGGAATACGGCGGACGCGGCGCCACCATGATCGAGCAGGCCCTGTTCGGCGAGGAGATGGCCCGCGCCAAGGCGCCCTCGCCGGCCAACGTGCTGGGCATGGTCATGGGCGGCCCCGTGGTGATCACCCACGGCAGCGACGAGCAGAAGGAGCGCTGGCTTCGCCCCATCCTCACCGGCGACGAGATCTGGTGTCAGGGCTTCTCCGAGCCCGAGTCGGGCTCCGACCTGGCCTCGCTCAAGACCAAGGCGGTCAAGTCGAACGGTGAGTGGGTGGTGACCGGCCAGAAGGTCTGGACTACGTTCGCCCACAAGTCCAAGTGGTGCATGCTGGTGGCGCGCACCGACTCCGACGTGCCCAAGCACCAGGGCCTGACCTACTTCATCATGGACATGGAGCAGGAGGCCGTTCAGGTGCGCCCGCTCCATCAGATCACCAACGAGCCGGAGTTCAACGAGCTCTTCATCGAGGAAGCCCGGATCCCGGACGAGAACGTGGTGGGCGGCGTGGGCAACGGCTGGGGGGTGGCCATCACGACGCTGATGAACGAGCGCGCGGGCTTGGGCGCCGCGGCGGCCGCGGGGGTCAGGATGGGCCTCGAGGACCTCAAAGCGCTGGCGCGCGAGCGCGGCGTGGACGACGACCCGGTGATCCGCCAGAGGCTCGCCCAGCTCACGATCGAGGTCGAGCTGCTGCGCCTGAACTCCTGGCGCGGCCTGACCATGATCATGAAGCGCGGCGTGCCCGGCCCCGAGGGCTCGCTGCCGAAGTGGCAGTGGGGCGAGATCAACCAGGCGCTCACCGAGGTCGCGGTCGACATCCTGGGTGAGGAAGGCGCGTACTGGGACTCGCCCTGGACCTACCGCCTGCTGCGCTCGCGCGCCAACTCGATCGAGGGCGGCACCACCGAGATCCTCAAGAACATCATCGCCGAGCGTGTGCTCGGCCTCCCGAAGCTGCGCTAGGAACAATGAACTTCGACTTCTCCGACGACCAGCAGGCGATCAAGCGCACGGCCAAGGACCTGATCGCCGACCGCTTCAAGATGGAGCGCGTGCGCGAGCACGCCGAGGCCGAGACCCAGGACGACGCCGGCTGGAAGGAGCTCGGCGAGCTCGGCTGGCCCGGCATCTTCATCGCCGAGGAGTACGGCGGCCAGGGGCTCGGCATCGTCGAGCTGGTGATCCTGGCCGAGGAGCTGGGCTACGCGCTCGCGCCGGTGCCCTTCCTGTCCAACGCCGCGGCCGGGCTGGTCCTCCAGGCCGGCGGCTCGGAAGAGCAGAAGGCACGCTGGCTGCCCGGGATCGCCTCGGGCGAGGTACGGGGCACCGTGGGCATCGTCAACGGCGGCGAGGCCAAGCTCGTGCCCGACGCCGACTCCGCCGACGTGATCGTCCTGTGCGGCCACGAGGGGCGGACCGTGGTCGAGCGGTCGGCCGCCGAGGTCGAGCCGGTGAAGACGATGGACGGGACGCGCTCCTACGCCCGTGTGCGCGCCGGAGAGGCTGGCGATCCGCTCGAGGGAGACCACCTTCCGGGCCTTTCCTGCGCCGCCCTGGCGGTGGCCGCCGAGCTGACCGGCATAGCGCAGCGAGCGATGGACATGGCCGTGGAGTACGCACGCGACCGCAAGCAGTTCGGCCGCGCGATCGGCGCCTACCAGGCGGTCTCGCACCGCTGCGCGCAGATGCTGCTGGAGGTCGAGGGCTCACGCTCGGCCAGCTACTACGCCGCGTGGACCGCCGACGCCGAGCCCGAGACGCTGGCCCTGGCCGCGTCGATGGCCAAGGCCTACGCCTCCGACGCGGGCTGGCGGGTGTGCACCTCCTCGCTGCAGGTGCACGGCGGAATCGGCTTCACGTGGGAGCACGACCTGCACTTCTTCCTCAAGCGGGCCCGCGTCGACGGGATGCTGTACGGCTCGGCGCGCGACCACCGCGACGTCGTCGCGCAGCTGTCCGGCGCGCAGCAGCCGGCCGCGGTCTCGTAAAGCGGCGCTACTCGGGGCCGCGGTAGCTGGGCATGCCCTGCTCGTGACCCTGAATGGGCCCGCGGCGCTCCGACCCGAGCGCGATCTGGTCGAGCCGTGAGATCTCTCGCTCGCCCTCCACGCGCGCAGGGTGGTCCTCGGGCAGGCCGCCGACCAGGTTGCGAATGCGGTTGCGCAGATGCAGCGCGAAGTGCGGGGTGGACGCGCCCATGAGCTGGCGCACGTCCTCGACGGTCGGCTCGCGCTCGTAGCGGTCGGCTCGCTCGTACTCGCTCATGCGCACCGGATCCTACGTGAGCGCGTCGTTCGTCCCCAAGCCCTTGAAGAACGTGTAACAGAACACGCCGTCCGCCTCGGTGGTCCGGTGAAGGGCCTTCACCCCGGCATCGAAGTGCGGCGCCTCGATCAGGCCGGCGGCGAGCGCGGGCTCGCGGACGCCCTCGACCATCGCTGTGAACGTCTTGCGCGTGAATCCGTCGACCAGCTCGGGGCGGCTCGAATCCACGTAGACCATGCGCGGCGACACCGACACGCCGCCGAAGCCCGCCTCGGTCATCAGCGGATAGATGCGGCGGCCGATCAGCGCATCGCCCCCGGCGGCCCGCTGGAGCTCGATCTGGCAGCGGATCGCCGCATGGGCGGCGGGACTGTCGGGGTGGAAGTAGGCCGAGCCGTGGTCGCCCTCGATCACGGTGATGGTGCCGCCGGGCCTGAGCATCCGGCGCAGGATCGCCAGAGCCTCCACGGGCCGTGACAGGTGCTCCAGTACGAAGCACACGAAGACATGGTCGAAGCTGCCGGGCTCGAAGGGCGACGCGAAGATGTCCGCCTCGAGAAACTCAACGTTGGCGATGCCCGCTCGCTCGACTCGCCGCTGCGCCTCTGCGATCGACTCCGCTGAGACGTCGATCGAGGTGAACCGGGCTTCGGGGCTGCGCGTGGCCAGGGTGACGGTCTGGGCACCGACCCCGCAGCCCGCCTCGAGCACGGTGGCGCCGGCAGGAAAGGCGGTGTCGTGATGCAGCAGCTCGACCAGCGTGCCGGCCTGATCCTGCAAGCGCTCGCTCTCGCGGGGGCGGTAGCCGTGTACGTAGGTCTCGTTCACGGCGCGCCGGCCTGCACCGGGATGAGCTCGGTGATCTGGTCGATCTGAGCCTGCTGGCGCGCCGAGATGACCGAGTCGTCGCCCAGGATCCAGGCCCGGTTGTAGACGGCCTGTCCCGGGTCGTCCTCGTAGCCCGGCTGCACGCTCAGCAGATAGCTCTCGAGCGGCTCGGGCAGGGTTTCGGAACGATCGGTGAGCAGGAGGGGCGCGAACACGCCGCGCGTGGCGAGCGAGGCCGCCGCCGCGGCGGCGGCCGGGCGCGTGGTGCTCGCAACCGCGAAGTTGTAGCCCGGTACGACCACCCCCCAGCCGAAGTCTCCCCGTTCGTAGCGAGCGAAGGCGATCGCGTTCTCGACCGGGGTCGGGCCCTCGATCCGGGTGACCGAGCGGGCCAGCTTGCGCCGCTTCAGGAGATCGGCGACCTCCTTGCCGATCACGCGCTCGCTGCCCAGCAGGTAGACGTTGGGGCGCTCGTGGTCCTCGAGGGCCGCGATCACCGGCGGCGGCACCGACGCGGCCTTGACCGGCAGGGCGGCATCGCCCGAGCGCGCGGCCCACGAGGCGGCGGGCATCGCCCATTCCGGCCGCTCGCCCGAGTAGAGGACGACGTCACCCGACGGCTGTCCGCGAGCGGCGGCGAAGAAGCGATCGATCGCGGCGGCGCGCGCGTAGGGATCCGCGCCCTTGATCACCGCGGTCTTGAAGCCGTCGGGCCGGGCGACGTCCTCACCGATGCGGATCACCTGCGCGTCTTGGGAGAGATCGGATCCGCGCGGGTCGAGGCGCTCGATCGTGTCCTGCGTCACGGCCGGCAGCTCGTCGCCGTCGGAGAGCAGGAGCGGTGCGGCGATCGGCGGCCCGGCGAGCACGGAGGCCGCCACGGCCGACGGCCAGTCCTCGCCGTCCACCAGCACCACCGCGCTGGGGCGGTCGGAGGAACCGGTGGCCGGGAAGAGCGCGCCGGCCACGGCGGCGGCGTCGGCCGCCGAATCGCCCCCGCCCACGCGAATCGTGTTGCGGGTGGCGCTCGTGCCGAAGCCGGGCTGCTCGGCCGACTCCTCGTCGTCGGCCTCCACGCTGATCTGCGGGGGGCGCGTCTCCTCGTCGCCGAGGCTGCAGCCGCCGAGCAAGCCGGCCGCCAGCAGCAGTGCCACAGCGCGACGCATCCGGGGGCAGATTAGCTATGTGCTGCCTACGTCCCCGGCCGCCCGGACCGATCTGCCTGTATGATTGACTGGTCAGTCAACGCAGCGGAGGCGCCTCGTGGATTTCCGGCTCAACGACGATCAACTCGAATATCAGGACAAGTGCCGCCGCTTCGCGCGTGAGGTGATCCGGCCCATGGCCGCGCAGCACGACCGCGACGAGAGCGTGCCGTGGGACGCGATCAAGGCGGCCCGCGAGTGGGGTCTCCACGGCCTGGAGCACATCCAGCTGCTGGGCTCCGACCCCGAGGGCATCTACGGCTGCATCTACGCCGAGGAGCTCCACTGGGGCTGCGCCGGGATTGCCCTGGCCATCCAGGGCGGCTCGCTGGCCGCGGCCGGCATCGCGTCCTCGGGCACGCCCGAGCAGATCGGCCAGTGGGTTCCCGAGTGCTTCGGAATGGGCGACGAGATCAAGCTGGGCGCCTACGCGGTCACCGAGCCCAGCGCCGGGTCCGACGTGCGCTCGCTCAAGACCACCGCCCGCCAGGACGGCGACGAGTGGGTGCTCAACGGGACCAAGGTCTTCATCACCAACGGCGGGATCGCCGACGTGACCGTCGTGGTGGCCACCGTCGACCCCGAGCTCGGCCATCGCGGCCAGGCCTCGTTCGTCGTGCCCAAGGGCACGCCCGGGCTCTCGATGGGCAAGAAGGAGTCGAAGCTCGGCATCCGCGCTTCCCAGACCACCGAGGTCATCCTCGAGGACTGCCGCCTGCCCATGGAGTATCTGCTGGGCGGCTACGACAAGCTGCAGCGCAAGCTCGAGCGCGCTCGCTCGGGCGAGTCGACCGGTCGCTCTTCGGGCGCTCTCGCGACCTTCGAGCTCACCCGCCCCCTCGTGGGCGCGTCCGCGCTCGGCATCGCCCAGGCCGCCTATGAGTGGACCCTGGACTACCTCGAGGGGCAGGAGGACGAGAACGGCCCCCTGCTCGACCAGCAGCGCATCCAGCAGGTGATGGCCGAGGTGGCCACCGAGATCGAGGCCTCCCGCCTACTGGTGTGGCGCGCCGCGTGGATGGGCCGCAACGGCCTGCCGATGACCGGCGGCCAGGGCTCGATGTCGAAGCTCAAGGCCGGCGACACCGCGATGTGGACCACCACCACTTTGATGGACCTGGTGGGCCCCTACGCCCAGCTCACCGAGTGCCCGCTGGAGAAGTTCTTCCGCGACGCCAAGATCTACCAGATCTTCGAGGGCACGGCCCAGGTCCAGCGGCTCGTCGTCTCGCGCATGCAGCGCGCCGAGTACCAGCAGAAGCTCACCCAGCCGGACGCCGAGGTGCTCGAGCAGGCGCCGGGCAACGCACCGGGTGACGTGGTGGGCGCCGCCACCGAGGCGCTCGACGCCGCCTAGCCCCACCGGGGCACGCCACCCGAGGTCTATCCTCGGGACCAGGTGACCGTCCTGTTTGCCCACGTCGGAGGCGGCGTGCTCGAGCCGCTGCAGCTCGTGCCTCCGATCGTCGCGCTCGGCGCCTACTGGGTTCGCGCGCGCACGCTCGCCCGCCAGGGCCGGCCCGTGCCGGCGTGGCGGATGGCGTTCTTCGGGGTGGGCATCGCCGTGATCGTGGCCGCGCTGGTCACGCCGGTGGCGCACATCGGCGAGGAGCTCGTGCTCGGCCACATGGCCCAGCACCTGCTGATGGCCGATCTGGGCTCGCTCCTGCTCGTGCTCGGCCTGACCGGACCGCTCCTTCAGCCCCTGCTCGCCCGCCGGGTGGTGCAGAAGCTGCGCGTGCTCACCCAGCCGGTGGTGGCCTTCACGCTCTGGGCGCTCAACCTCTTCGTATGGCACCTGCCGGTGCTCTACCAGGCGGCGATCTCCTCCGAGGCCGTGCACGCGCTCCAGCACACGAGCTTCGTGTTCTTCGGGTTCACGATGTGGCTGGCCCTGCTGGGCCCGCTCCCCCAGCCCGCCTGGTTCGGCAACGGCGCCAAGCTGGCCTACGTGGTGGGCGTTCGCCTGACCGGGACGCTGCTGGCCAACGTCTTCATGTGGTCGGAGGCGGTCTTCTACCCCGACTATCGCTCCGGCCAGCTCGAGTGGGAGATCGGGCCGCTCCAGGACCAGGGCCTCGCCGGCACGATCATGATGCTCGAGGGCAGCCTCGTGACCGTGCTGCTGCTGGGCTGGCTCTTCATCAAGGCCGCGCGCGAGTCCGAGGAGCGCCAGGCGCTGCTCGAGTACGCGAGCGCGCGCGGCGTCGAGCTGACCGAGCAGCGGGCGGCTCGCGCCGTCGCCGCCGGGCGCGGCGAGGAGCTGCGGCGCCGGCTCGAGAGCGGCAGCGTGAGCGTCTGATGCGCCTGGTGGCCTGCGTACTGGCGGCGGCGCTCCTGCTCGGAGCGGGGTGCAATTCCGAGGACGAGGCCGAGGGGCCGAACAGCTCGAAGCCGGACAGCTCGTCTGAGAGGACCCCCTCGAAGACCGCGGCCGGCGAGGAGCGGGTGGTGCGCGGATGGATCGACGCCCTGAACGCGCGCGACATCGAGGAGGCGGCGGGATACTTCGCCAAAGGCGCCATAGTCGACCAGGGCCGGCCGTTCAAGCTGCGCGACGCTACCGCGGCGAAGGTGTTCAACGCCACGCTGCCGTGCAGCGCGGAGCTGGTCGAGGTCGAGGACGAGCCGGGGCCGGACGCGCTCGCCTCCTTCACGCTCAGCGCCGGCCCCGGCGGCCCCTGCGAAGGCACGGCCCAGGTGCGGGTGACGGTCAAGGACGGCCGCTTCACCGAATGGCGCCAGCTCGCCCAGGCGCCCGGGCCCGAGGGCCCCGTGATCTAGCTCACTAGAGTCCGCCGCACCCGACTTCTAGGTGGAACGAAATGCGCTTCGGCGATCTGGTGAACAAGGCGAAGAAGGTCGTGGACCAGCGCGGCGGCACGGAGGCCCTCAAGCAGGATGCCGAGGAGCTGAAGGACATAGCCCGCGGGCGCGGCACCACGCAGGACAAGGCCAAGCGAGCGGCCGAGGCGCTCAAGGAGCCCGGCGCCCCGGGACGCGCCACGCACGACCGGACCAGCGACCGGGCCAACGAGCGGCCGACCGACCGGGCGAAGGAGCCGCGCCGCTAATCCTCAGGTGTCGCCGCGGCGCGCGGACTCGATGCCGCGGCGTTCCTCGAGGCGATTGTCGCGCCGCAGCTGAGCCTCGCGGGCGCGCCGCTGCTCGTCCGGGCTCTCTGCGCGCACCGGCGGCACCTCCGCCGGCCGGCCCTCCTCGTCGAGCGCGACCATCGTCACATAGGCGGTCGACGTGTGGGTGACCTCGCCGGTCCGCACGTTCTCCGCCTCGACTCGTACTCCCACCTCCATCGAGGTGCGCCAGGCCGCGTTGACGGTCGCCTTGACGGTCACGAGGTTGCCCACGTAGACGGCGTGCAGGAAGACCATTCGATCCATGGCCGCCGTGACCACGCGGAGGCCCGAATGGCGAACCGCGGCGATCCCGGCCACCTCATCGCACAGGTGCAGGATCACCCCGCCGTGAACGTTGCCCGCGATGTTGGCGTCGGCGACGCCCATCCACCGGCTCAGCTCAGAGCGCGACCGGGAAGGGGGGCGGGGTTCCACGGCGGCTAGTCTAGGTCGCTCACCGATCGCAAAAGAGGGAGCCGGGATGCCAGGGCTGGGCGGACGCATGTCCACCGTCATCAAGTCGAAGATCTCGAGAATGCTCGACCGGGCCGAGGACCCGTCCGAGACGCTCGACTACGGCTATCAGAAGCAGGTCGAGATGCTCCAGAACGTCAAGAAGGGCATCGCCGACGTGGTCACCGCCAAGAAGCGGTTGCAGATGCAGTCCTCGAAGCTCGAGCAGCAGGTGGTCAAGCTCGACACCCAGGCTCGCCAGGCGCTCTCCCAGAACCGCGAGGACCTCGCGCGCATGGCCCTCGAGCGCAAGACCCTGGCCCAGACGGAGCTGCAGACGCTCGACACCCAGATCAAGGAGCTCGAGGGCCAGCAGGAGCAGCTCACGGCCAACGAGCAGAAGCTGCGCCAGAAGATCGAGCAGTTCCGCACCAAGAAGGAAGTGATCAAGGCGCAGTACTCCGCCGCCGAGGCCCAGGTGAGAATCGGCGAGGCCGCCAGCGGCGTAGGCGAGGAGATGGCCGACCTCGGCCTGGCCATGCAGCGCGCCGAGGACAAGACCGAGACGATGCGGGCGCGTGCCTCGGCCGTCGAGGAGCTCGAGGCCGCCGGCACGTTCGACGACATCACGCAGATCGGCGGAGGCCAGGACGACATCGAGCGCCAGCTGCAGGAGCTCACCAGCGGCACCCAGGTCGACGACGAGCTTGCGCAGATGAAGGCCGAGCTCGGCAGCGGCGAGGGCGAAGACGCGCCGGCCCTCGAGCCCGGCGAGGGCTCGCCGCAGGAGCAGGAGCAGGAGCAGAAGGAAGGCTCCGCCTGATGATCGTGCGTATCTCCGGAGAGGGGCAGTTTCGCCTGCCCGACGAGGACTCCGGCCGAATCAACGAGCTGGACAACCGCGCGGTGTCCGCGGTCGAGCAGGGCGACGAGACGGGATTCCGCGAGCTGTGGTCGCAGATGCTCGAGATCGTGGCCAGCGACGGCAACGCCCTCGGGGGCGACGAGTTGGTCGAGTCCGACGTGATCCTGCCGCCGCGCGACATCACCTTCGAGGAGGCAAAGGGCGAGTTCACCGGCGAGGGCCTGATCCCCGACTGACGGGGAGGAGCGGGTCGGTGCGCATCGCCGAGCTCTGGCGCTATCCGGTCAAGTCACTCCAGGGCGAGCGCCTGGAGTCCGCGGAGCTCGACACCGAGGGCGTGAAGGGCGACCGGCGTTTCGCGATCTATGACGTCGACACCGGGTTGGGCCTGACCGCCCGGCGCGTGCCGGAGCTGCTCTTCGCCTCGGCCCGGATGCTCGGCGAGGACGAGGTCGAGATCGCCCTCCCCGACGGCTCGGTGGTGGCCGGCGACGAGAGCCTCAGCGAGTGGCTCGGCCGGCCCGTGGCGCTGAAGTCCGCGCAGGCCGGCGACGAGCGGCGCTACGAGAACCCGGTCGACTTCGAGCACGACGAGCCCACCAGCGCCTGGGCGCCCTTCGTGGGCGCCGAAGGCGCGTTCCACGACTCCGATGCCGTGCGAGTTTCGCTGGTGTCCAAGGCGACCATCGGCGACTGGGACCGGAGGCGTTTTCGCTCCAACGTGCTGCTCGACGGCGAGGGCGAGGACGCGCTGGTCGGCCGTTCGGTGGCGCTCGGCGAGGCCGTGCTCGACGTTGGACAGCGCATCGAACGCTGCGTGATGACCACCCGCGCCCAGCCGGGCGGCCTGGAGCGCGACCTGAACGTGATGCGCACGATCGCCCGCGAGCGCGACGCCCGCCTCGCGGTGGGGGCCCTGGTCTCCCGGGGCGGGACGGTGCGCGTGGGCGACGTGCTCGACGTCAGCGGCTGAGGGAGCCGGCCCGAAGCGGCGGGAAGCCCGAGAGCAGGCCGGGCGCCTCGACCTGAAACAGGTCCAGGGGCTCGGGCAGCCCCTTGAACCGCCAGGCGCCCAGCTTGCTCAGGCTCACGTCATCCGCGAGGGCGCTGCCCATTGCCGTGCGCACGGCGGAGGACATCACGATCTGGCCCCCGTGCGCGGCGAAGCAGATACGCGCGGCGGCGTGGACCGAGAGCCCGACGTAGCCGGTGTCGGTGAGCGCGGGGCGCCCGCGGTGGAGGCCGATCCGCAGGCGCACGTCGTGGCCGCCGGGCCAGGTCCGATCCCGCATCGCGCGCTGGATCGCCAGCGCGCCGACGAGCCCCGCCGGAGCGCGTTCGAACACCGCGAAAACGTCGTCTCCACGGGCTGAGACCTCATAGCCGCCGGCCGACCGCAGCTCGGCCCGCACCAGGCGACGGACGTCGCGAAGCAGCGACGCGTACTCGTCGCCGAGGGTCCTGAGCAGCTCGGTCGAGCCCTCGAGGTCGGTGAGCAGGAACGTGACGGTGCCCTTCGGCAGCTTGCGCTGCGGCTCGAGCTGGGCGCTGATGAAGCCGATGGGCATGATCCCGTGTTTCTTGGCCGCCCTCAGCAGCCGGTTTCGCGCCCGGTCCTTCGCCTGGTCGTCCTCGAAGGCCACCTGGCCGAAGCGCGACAGCGCGTTGCGGACGTGAGAGGCGTCGTGAATCGGCAGACGGCGGGTGCCGTCGGCGCTGATGTAGGCGAAGGCGCTGTCGGGCAGCTGCGCACGCTCTTTCGCGGTCAAAGGTGGCATCAGCGTTCGAGCAGCCGGCGCAGGAACCGCTGGGTCTCCGGCTGTTGGGGCTCTGACAGCACCGCGCGCGTCGGTCCGCGCTCGAGGATCCGGCCGTCGTGGAGAAAGCACACCTGGTCGGCCACATCGCGCGCGAAGTTCATCTCGTGGGTGGCGATCAGCATCGTCATGCCTTCCGCCTTCAGCTCGCGCACCAGCGCCAGCACCTCGCCCACGAGCTCGGGATCGAGAGCGCTCGTGATCTCGTCCAGCAGCAGGGCGCGCGGCTGGGTGGCGAGCGCGCGGATGATCGCCACGCGCTGCTGCTGGCCTCCGGAGAGCCGGTCGGGGTAGTCGCCCTCGCGCCCGCCGAGCCCGAAGCGCGCGAGCAACTCGCGCGCTCGCTCGTCGGCCTCGGCCCGAGCCATCCCGTGAGCGCGCGCCGGCGCCAGCAGCACGTTCTCGAGCACGGTCAGGTGCGGGAACAGGTTGTAGGCCTGGAACACCATGCCAAGGCGCCGCCGGACGCGCACCGGGTCGACGTCGGGGTCGGTGATCACCTCGCCGTCGAGCAGCACGTCGCCGTCGTCGATCTCCGCGAGCAGGTCGATGCAGCGCAGCAGAGTCGACTTTCCCGAGCCAGAGGCGCCGATGAGCGCGATCGCCTCGTGCTCGTTCAGCGTGAGGTCGACGCCGCGCAGCACCTGAGCGTCGCCGTAGGCCTTGGTCACGCCCTGCACCTCGACCACCGCCGGCATCAGACCGGCGGCCCCGCGCTGCGGCGCAGGCGGTCGCGCGCCTGCATGCGGTCGACGATCCGGGCGAGCGGCACCGTCACCAGCAGGTAGAGCGACGCGGCGGCCAGCAGCGGCGTGTAGTTGAAGTTCGACGACGCGTCGATCTGCGCCACGCGGAAGGCCTCGAGCGGACCGAGGATCGACACGAGCGCCACGTCCTTTTGCAGCGCGATGAAGTCGTTGAGCAGCGGCGGCACCACGCGCCGCACCGCCTGGGGAAGAATCACGAAGCGCGTGGACTGCGTCTCGGTGAGCCCGAGTGCCAGCGCGGCTGAGCGCTGGTCGGGGTGGACCGAGTCGATACCGGCCCGGTAGACCTCGGCCACGTAGGCCGAGTAGGACAGCGCCAGCGCCGCGCCACCCAGCACCACCGGGTCGCTCGGCAGTCCCGGCAGGGCCAGCGCAGGGACCCCGAAGCCGATCAGGTAGACGACCAGGATCACCGGCACGCCGCGAAAGATGTCGGTGAAGGTGGCGGAGAGCAGCCGCAGGGGAAAGAGCGCCGGGGTGTGCGCCGAGCGGGCGAGGGCCACGATCAGGCCGAGTATGAGCACCACCACCTCGACGATCACGAAGAGCCGGATGTCGAGCCAGAAGCCGTCGAGCACTCCGGGAAACGACTCCCGGAATGCCTCGGGGTCGAAGAAGGTGTCGCGGACCGTGGGCCAGCCCTTGCTGGTCAGGATCAGTGCGGCCAGCGCACCGAGCACGATGACCGTGGACAGAGCGGAGATCGCCGCGCCGCGGGCCGCCCGCCGCCGGCGGGCGGCCTCTCGGATCTCGCGGCGACTTGGGTTCAGCGAAGCTCCGGCGCGCCCGCCGCGGCGCCCATCCACTTGTCGGTGATCTGCTCGAGCTCGCCGCTGGACTCGAGCTTCTTCAGCGCGGAGTCGAGGCATGGCGTGAGCTTGGAGTCCTTGGCCGCCAGCAGTCCGAACGAGTCGCCGCCCGGCGCGCTGAACTGGCCCACGATCTTGGAGCCCGGAACCTGAGCGGCGGTCAGGTAGAAGGCGGTCGGGAGGTCGAGCACCACGGCGTCGACCTGATTCTGCTTGAGGGCCGTGACCACGTCGTTGGAGTCGTTGAAGACCTTGGGCTGCTCGGAGGGCTGAATGACCTCGGAGACTGCGTCGAGGCTGGTGGTCCCGATCTGCACCCCGATGGTGGCGTCGGCGAGATCGGCGAGCGAGCTCACGTCGGTCAGCTCGGAGCCCTTGCCCACCACCACGGCCTGCGGCGCCACGTAGTAGGGGCGTGAGAAGTCGACGGCCTGCTCGCGCTTGGGGGTTATCGAGATCTGATTGATGTCGAAGTCGAAGTCCTTGGGCCCGGGCGCGTAGGAGGAGTTGAAGGGCACCACGGCCCACTTCACGTCGCCCTTGGCGAAGCCCAGCTCGTCGGCCACCGCGTAGGCCACCGCGCTCTCGAACCCCTTGCCGTTGGTGGGATCGTCATCCACGAAGTACGGGGGGAAGGCCGGCTTGTCGGTGCCCACCGTCAGCGTGCCCGGGGATACGAGCGCCAGGTTGCCCTTCGCGCAGGCCGGCGCCTTGGCCTCGCTTCCGGTCGTGGGCTCGCTTTCCTCGTCCTCGCCGCAGGCCAACAGGGCGATGGCGGCGACGATCAGCGACATGACGAACAGGATTCGGCTCGGACGCATCGGCCGATCGTACAGTCGCGTTACGATCCGGGCACCTACCCAGGAGGAAGCGATGGACGAAGCCCACCTCGAATCGATTCCGCTCTTCGCCGGGCTCTCGCGCAAGGAGCGCCGGATGGTGGCCCAGCGCGCCGACGAGGTCGACGTGGAGGCCGGGCGCGAGATAGTGCGGGAGGGCGACTTCCCTTACGAGTTCTTTGCCATCCGGGAGGGAACGGCGGAGGTCAAGCGCGGCGAGCAGCATCTCGCGGAGATCGGTCCCGGCGACTTCTTCGGCGAGATGGGCCTACTCGAGAACGCGCCTCGCAACGCTTCGGTGACCACCCGCTCGCCGATGAGCGCGGTGGTGATGACCGGGTCGGCCTTTCGCCAGGTCGACCGGGAGTTCCCCGAGGTGGCCAAGAAGATTCGCCAGGCCATCGACGAGCGTTGCCGGCATCTCATGCCCGTCGAGTAGAGCTAGTCGGTCTCGACCAGCCGCAGCTCGGAGGCCCTCCGTGCCGCCTCCTGCCGGCTCGTGGCGTCCAGCTTGGTGAGCACCGCGGCCACGTGGTGCTCGGCGGTGCGGGGAGACACGACCAGCCGCTCGGCGATCTCGGCGTTGGTCAGGCCGTCGGCCAGCAGCTCCAGCACCTCGAGCTGGCGCCCGGTGAGTCCTGCCGGATTGGCGAGCGTCGTGCGCCGCGGACCGGCCGGAACGCGCAGCCCGAGCTCGCGCATGCGCTCCGCCACGCGTCGGGTCAGCGGGCGCGCGCCGAGCCGCCGCGCGATCTCGATTGCCTCGGCCAGGGAGTCCTCGTCGTCGAGTAGCGACAGCATCAGCGCCCGGTCATAGGTCCAGCCGATGTCGCCGAACCCCGCGGCAGCGGCCCGCCAGTCGCGCGCGAGCATCGCGGCATAGGGTCCGGGCGCCGGCTCGGCGACCGGGATCTCGATGCCCGCCACGGCGGCCCAGGCGGCCATTCGAAGGGCGAAGCGTCCCCCGAGCGTGCCGCCCGGCCCGATCAGCTCGGCGAACCCCTGGAAGCGGTCGGCCGGCACCGGCCCGCCCTCGGTCAGCGCCCGTTCGGTGGCCAGCTCGATCACCGGCGCGATTCGCTGCGGCTCGCCCGCCCTATCCGCGTGAGCGGCGAGATCGGCGAGGCGCTCGGGGCCGTCCGGATCGCCCCGGCGGATGGCCAGCTCGGCGAGCACCGTCCGCGCGAGGAGCTGCACCACGGTGATGCCGCGCTCGATCTCGCCATGGGCCATCCGCTCCGCCTCGTCCCAGTCGCCGGCCCGCAGGCGCAGCCAGGCGAGCAGGGTGGTCACGTAGGACACGTAGCCGTGGACCTCGTACCTCTCGGCGTAGGCGAGCGCCTGGCGGGCGTACCGCAGGGCGGGCTCGGGCTGGCCCCAGGTCATGAGCACGTAGCCCAGGTTGCCGAGCGCTCGCGTCGCATCCTCCCGCTCGCCGGCGGCATCGGCCACGGCGTGGGCCCGGTAGAGCTCCGCCGTCGCGCTCGGGTCGAGCTGGAGCCGGGCGCAGCCAAGGTTGACCAGCGCGTGTGCGTGGGTGCTGTCGTCGCCCAGTCGAACCGCGAGCTCGAGCGCGCTATCCGCCCAGGTCAGCGCCTGCACGTTCTCGGCGAGCATCGCCAGCTGAGCGACACCGCTGTAGGCGCGCGCCAGCTCGACCGACTCGCCGAGCGGCTCGAGGATGGCTATCGCCTCGAGCGCCTTCTCCCGGGCGGGCTCGCCGTCGCCCGCGTACCAGTGCAGCCGTGACTGGACTCGAGTGCAGCGCCCCACGCCCGCCCGGTCGCCGAGGTCGCCGTGGATCTCGATCGCCCTCTCGATCGCCGCGAAGGCGTCGTCGAGGCGCCCCACGAGGTATGCGGTCCCCGCCAGCTCCTCGAGCAGGGTCGCCTGCTCCGGCGCCGAGAGCCGCTTCACGAAGTCCGCGGCGCGCCGGTAGTGCGAGTAGGCCTCGCGGTTGGACGCCAGCGCCGCCGCCCGGCGCGCGGCCACGGGCGCGTATTCGCTCACCACGTCCTCGGCTCCAGCGGCCTCCGCGTGGTGGACGATGTCGGCGGGGTCGGCGCCGGCCGCCAGCAGGGCGTCGAGGACGGCGGCGTGGAGCTGCCGGCGCGTCACGGCCGGGAGACTCGATCGGATCGCGTTGCGCGCCAGCTCGTGGCGAAACCCGACGTAGGCGGGGCCCACCTCGAGCAGCTGCCGGCGCTCGGGCTCCTCCGCGGCGGCGGGCCAGCCGGGCATCACCGAATCCAGCACCGCGGTCGGGACGTGGTTCGGCACGACCGAGACCAGCTCCGCCAACCTGCGCGCCTCGTAGTCCAGGCGCGCCATCCGCCCCAGCACGGCGTTGGCCACCGACGGCGGCAGCTCCGTGCCCGCCCGCGAGGCCAGCAGCTCGGTCACGTAGAACGGGTTGCCGCCGGTGGCGGCGTAGAGAGCGTCAGCCTCGGCGCCGGCGAGCGAGGCCACCGCGCCGCGCGACAGGGGGGCGAGCTCGAGCACGGCCGAGTCGGTGGCGGAGATCGCCCCCAGGGTGGCGCGAAGCGGATGACCGGGGGGCGTCTCGCCGCCGCGGAAGGTGACCACGAGCAGCGCGGGCAGGGCGCCGATCCGCCGTCCCAGCAGCGTGATCGAGTCGAGCGTGGCGTCGTCGGCCCAGTGCAGGTCCTCGAGCACCATCACCGTCGGGCTCGGCGGCCGTTCGAGCTCCGCGATCAGCAGGGCCTGGATGTCATGCGCCGCCGCGCCGGTCTCCAGGGCCTCCCGGAGCGCCGCCGACACGCTGCCGGCGAGGTCTCGAAACGGGCCCAACGGCCGGGGGATCGAGAGGTCGTCGCAGCTGCCGACCAGGATCCTCGCCTCTCCGTCGAGATCGTCGAGGAACCCCCTCACGAGCGAGGTCTTGCCGATCCCCGGCTCCCCGCTCACACACACGACCCGACCCTCTCCGCGAGCGGCCGCGTCGCGCGCCTCGGCGAGCGTGGCCAAGGCCGCATCGCGCTCCAGCAGCTCCACGCTGACAGTAGACACGTAGGTACGCGCGCGGTCAAACATGGGTAGCCGCCACCGATGACGGCGCCGGTGAGCGGCCGTAGCTTCGTGCCACCAATCAAGGAGGCACTATGAGCACCACACAGGCAATACCGGACTTCGAGCTCAAGGCGCGGCATCGCGCGATCTGGGCTTCAGGTGACTACGCGTCGATGGTCGAGACCTTTCTGCTGCCGCTCGGCCCCCGGCTCGTCGAGGCCTGCGGGATAGGGCCCGGAATGCGCGTCCTCGACGTGGCCGCCGGCACGGGCAACGCCTCGATTCCCGCGGCGCAGCGCGGCGCCGACGTGACCGCCAGCGACCTGACGCCCGAGCTGCTGGAGGCGGGGCGCCGCCGCGCCGACGAGGCGGGCGTCGCGCTCAAGTGGGTCGAGGCCGACGCCGAGAACCTGCCTTTCGAGGACGACTCGTTCGACGTGGTCATCTCGTCGATCGGCGTGATGTTCGCTCCTCACCACCGCGACGCGGCCGGCGAGCTGGCGCGCGTCTGCGCCCCGGGCGGCACCGTCGGTCTCCTGAGCTGGACCCCGGAGGGAATGATCGGCGCGCTGTTCCGCGCCATGGGACCGTTCATGCCGCCGCCCCCGCCCGGCGCGCAGCCGCCGCCGCTGTGGGGAGGCGAGGATCACGTGCGCGAGCTGTTCGGCGACCGCACCCGCTGGAGCATGTTCGAGCGCGACACGCTCGACGTCACGGCGTTCGAGCGCCCGAGGGACTTCGGAGAGTTCTTCAAGGCGCGCTACGGACCGAGCATCGCGGCGCGCGCCAACGCGCAGCGGAGCGAGCGCGAGACCGAGTTCGACGGAGTACTCGATCAGCTCTGTGACGAGTGGAACCGCGGCAGCGCCGAGCGGGCCCGCTTCGAGATGGAGTACCTGCTGGCGGTCGGGACCAAGGAGGCCCTCGATGATCGCGGCTGAGGCCGCCTTGTCGCAGCTCGACGCCACCTCGCTCGTGGACGGCGGGCGCCTGGAGGCGGAGGTCAAGGACATGTACCGCCAGGTGGCTCGGGGCGAGCACGATGGGCTGCACTTCGAGGTCGGGAGACACGTGGCCGAGGGCCTCGGCTACCCGGCCGAGCTGCTCGACGCGATCCCGCACGAGGCCCTGGCGTCCTTCGCCGGGGTCGGCCACCACCTCGACCTGGCCGCGCTGCGGCCCGGTGAGGCGGTGCTCGACCTCGGCTCGGGATCGGGCACCGACGTCTGCTGCGCGGCGCTGCTCGTGGGCGGGGCGGGCCGCGCGGTGGGCGTGGACTTCACCCCCGAGCAGCTGGCGAAGGCCCAGCGGCTGCGCGACCGGGAGGGATTCGCACACGTCGAGTTCCTCCCGGCCCGCATCGAGGAGCTTCCCTTCGAGGACGCGACCTTCGACGCGGTGATCTCCAACGGCGTGGTCAACCTCTCCCTGCTCAAGGGCCGGGTCTTCGCCGAAGCGGCGCGCGTGCTGCGACCCGGCGGCCGGCTGGCCATCTCCGACATGGTCAGCGGCCGCCCGCTCAAGGAGCGCACGAGGCGCAGGTTTGACCTCTGGGCCGCCTGCATCGCCGGGGCGATCCCGCTCGACAGCTATCTCGAGGCGATCGAGGACCAGGGGTTGCGTGTGAGCGGGCAGCGCTCGAACAACTACCGGTTCGCATCCGAGCGGGCTCTCGAAGCGTGCCGCACCTACGCGGTCGAGAGCATCTCGCTGTTGGCTACGAAGGAATGTTGACGGGCGATCCCTACAGCGGGATCTGCCAGAGCGGGAACCAGCGCGTCACGTCCTTCTCGAACGGGAGCTCGGCTCCGATCTGGGACTGCAGGCGCAGCTCGCGCTCCGAGTCGCGGGCCTGCTCGCCCGGGGCCGGCACGAAGGGGTAGTAGGCGCCGCGCTTGAAGTTGTAGATGAAGTACAGGGGCTTGCCCTTCTCCTCGAAGGGGAACACCGCGCACAGCAGGCGGTCGCCGTAGCCGCTGCCCTGCAGCGCCACGGAGATGGTGTTCAGCGAGACCACGATGTCCTCGAAGTCGTCGTCCTTGAGGATCAGCCAGCGGTAGCCGAACTCGTCCTCCGACGAGCTGACCTCGGTGCCGGTCTCCTCGGCCGTGCCCTTCAGCAGCTCCTCGGTCTCGGCCAGTATTCCCTCGAAGTCGGCCGTGCCGAGCGGCTGGAAGACGATCCCGGCGGACTTCTTGTGGGCCAGCCCGAGCCCGGTCTCCAGCGTGATCTGCGCTGTGGTCATCGCGAACAGCCGGTCGGGCGCCGGCAGCGCCACCTTCTTGTTCTTGCCGCCCAGGAGGGCGTCGAGGAAACCCACGCGGTGGAGCTTAGGCGGTGCCCTGCAGCTGCGACTCGAGCGTCTGCAGGCGCTCGATCCGCTTCTCCATCGGCGGGTGCGTCGAGAAGAGCGACTGGATCGCGCCCTTCACGCTGGTCGGCACGATGAAGAAGGCGTTCATGCGCTCGGCCTCGCGCAGGTCGCGCGTGGGCACCTGCTGCATGGCGCCGGAGATCTTCACGAGCGCCGACGAGAGCGCGCTCGGGCGCCCGGTGATCACCGCCGCGCCACGGTCGGCCGCGAACTCGCGGTAACGGGACAGCGAGAGCATCAGGAAGAAGGAGACGATGTAGACGACGAACGACACGAGCAGCACCACGATGATGCTCGGGTTCTCGTCGTCGCCGCCGCCGAAGAAGAAGCCGAACTGCATGATCATCGCGGCGATCGAGGCGAAGAAGCTGGCGATGGTCATGATCAGCACGTCGCGGTGCTTCACGTGCGAGAGCTCGTGGGCCATCACGCCCTCCAGCTCGGTGGGGGAGAGCGTGCGCATGATGCCGGTGGTGCAGGCCACGGTGGCCGTCTTCTGGGAGCGGCCCAGCGCGAACGCGTTGGGCACGTCCATGTCGGCCACGGCGATCTTGGGCTTGGGAAGGTCGGCCTGGATGCAGAGCCGCTCGATCATCGAGTGCAGCCCCGGAGCCTCCTGCGGGGAGACCTCCTTGGCGCCCATGGCCTTCAGGGCCAGCTTGTCGGAGAAGAAGAGCTGCGCGAACGACAACGCGCCCATGATCACGACCAGGAGGACGATGCCCGTGCCCGCGGCGATCAGGGCGCCCACAAGGGCCACGTACAGCAGCCCGAGCAGGAACAGGGTGAAGAGCATCCGGACCTGCAGGCCGGTGTCTCGGGGGAAGATCGCTCTCTGCTGAGTGGCCATGACCTCAATATTAGTGAGGCGCCTGAGCGGTTTTTCGAATGTGGCGTGCACGGGCGCTTGCAGGGGAGGGAAATTCGTCGAGAGCCCCGACGACCCTTGCTAGTGTCACCGCCGCCCCGCTTGAAAAGTCCTGCATAACGTGCGTAAACGCCTTCTCCTCCTGCCGCTCGCGGCCGCGCTAGCGGCCTATCTGGTGCTTCCGCTTCCCGGGGTGTCGGCGCCCCTTCCTCAGCGCATCGAGGAGAAGCGCGATCAGATCGAGCAGGCCAAGCAGAAGGAAGGCGTGCTGTCGACGGACATCGCCCAGTTCAGCACCCGTATCGAGGGCATCCAGGGCGAGATCAGCGCCACCCAGAGCCGGCTCGACCGCGCGCAGGCCAGCCTCGACCGCCAGAAGGCCGAGCTGCTGGAGGTGCGCGACCAGCTCGAGGAGGCACGCGATCGCCTCGAAACCCTGCGGCGCGAGCTCGACACCGCCCGCGAGGTCCTGGCGGCACGCCTGGTGGAGATCTACAAGTCCGATACCCCCGACGCGCTGACAGTGGTGCTCGAGGCCGACGGGTTCGGCGATCTGCTGGAGCAGGCCGAGTTCCTCGACCGTATCTCCGAGCAGGACCGCGAGGTCACCGACGAGGTGCGACAGCTGCGTGACCGGGCCCGCAACCAGGCGCTGGAGCTGGCCGAGCTCGAGGAGCGTGAGCAGCTGGCCGCCGAGCGAATCCTGGCCGAGCGCGACCAGATCGCCCAGGCGCAGAGCCAGCTCGTGTCCTCGCGCGACGAGCTCGCCTCCGCGCGCGCCGAGAAGAGCGGGACACTCGCGCAGGTGCGCGACCAGAGGGGCGTCCTCGAGGAGGATCTGGCCTCGCTCGAGGCCGAGCAGGCGCGAGTGGCGGCCGCCCTGACGGGCGCGGCGCCCCCGGGGCCGATCAGGCAGGGCTCGGGGCAGCTGATCTGGCCGCTGGACGGTCCGATCAGCGGGTCCTTCGGCGAGGCGCGACCGGGGCACATGCACGCCGGGATCGACATCGTCGTCGCCGAGGGCACTCCCATCCGAGCAGCCGACTCGGGTCGTGTCGCGCTGATGGGCTGGGTCGGCGGCTACGGCAACTACACCTGCATCCAGCACACGGGCAGCCTGTCGACGTGTTACGCGCACCAGTCGAGCTTCTCCACCACCAACGGCGCGAACGTATCCCAGGGTCAGGTGATCGGCTACAGCGGCAACACGGGTAACTCGACCGGGCCGCACCTGCACTTCGAGGTGCGCGTCGGCGGGTCGCCGGTGGATCCGCTGGGCTATCTGTAAGGAGGGTGGGCCGTCACCTACTGAGAATCGTTCTCAGTAGAGTCCAGGACGGTGCTCCGCCGCCCGTCTCTCACCGCCGTTCTGGTCGCCTTGCTCCTGCTCGGCTGCGGCAGCGAGAGCTCTGACGAGGGAAGCGTGGAAGTGGTGGCCACCACCACCCAGGTGGCCGACCTCGCGCGCCAGGTCGGGGGCGATCGCGTGGAGGTGGAGGCCATCCTCGAGCCCGACGCCGACCCCCACGACTACGAGCCCCGGCCGAGCGACGCCGGCGCGCTGGCCGACGCCGACGCGGTGTTCAAGTCGGGCGGCGACCTCGACGAGTGGCTGGACGAGCTGATCGACTCGGCCGGATCCGACGGCCAGGTGGTGTCGATGCTCGACCGCGTGCGGGCGCGAGGCGACGATCCGCACTGGTGGCACGACCCGCGCAACGCCGTCCTGGCCACCGAGGCCATCCGCGACGCTCTGATCGAGGCCGATCCCGGCGGCCGGGCCATCTACGAGCGCAACGCGCGGCGCTACATCCAGCGCCTGAGGGCTCTCGATCGCGAGATCGAGAACTGTGTGGCGAAGATCCCGCCGGCGCAGCGGAAGCTCGTGACCACGCACGACTCGCTGGCCTACTTCGCCGATCGCTACGGGGTCGAGATGGTCGGGGCCGTGATCCCGTCCCAGTCCACGCAGGCGCAGGCGTCGGTGGAGGACGTGAACGCGCTCGTCGACCAGGTGGAGGCGGAGGACGTGAGGGCGATATTCCCGGAGTCCGCGCTGAGCGGCGACCTCGAGCGCGCCCTGTCACGCGAGGCCGGGGTGGAGCTCGGCGAGCCGCTGTTCACCGATTCCCTCGGTCCCGAGGGCGGCGCCGCGAGCAGCTACCTGGGGATGATGCGCGAGAACGCCCGGCGCCTCGCCGCAGGCATGTCGGGCGGCGCGGTGGACTGCTCCTAGCTGGTGCTCTAGGGCTGGAAGCGGCCCAGCCGCTTGACGGCGCAGTTGCCGTTGGAGTCGCACGCGGTCGCGGCCAGCACGTTGGTGCCGTGTCCCGCCCAGCGTGACGGTGCGCTGGATCGGCCGCTTGCGCCGGCGCGCCACCGCGCTGAAGTTGCGTCCCCCGTTGCGCGACACGAGCAGGCCGTAGGTCACTCCGGCCGCGAGCTCGCGGCCCTCATCGGTGCGGTCCTTGGTGCGCTGCATGCTCACCCTGACGGTACTGCCGATGCGTCGGGCGTTCGCCTTCGCCCTGGGGGCGGTCACGTCGTAGAGGCGGGCCAGGTCGGTGGCGGCCTTGCCGTCGACGATTCCCGCGCCGGTGAACTCGTTCCAGCCCGTGCCGCGCGTCTGGCGCGCGGAGCGAATCAGCACCTCGGCCACCTGCTCGGAGGCGAGGCGGGGCTCCACCTGCCACACCAGCGCCGCTATGCCGGAGACGATCGGGGCCGCGAAGCTGGTGCCCTCTCCGTAGGCGAAGCGCGCGCCACCCTGGCTGAAGATCGTGTTGCAGGAGCGCGGGTCGTCCCATTCGGTGCCGCCCGAGGCGGGCAGCGTGGAGAGCACTCCATAGCGGCAGCTGCCGAGGCTCGCGCCGGGGCCGGCGAGGCTCACGAAGCGGTTGTGGGTCGAGAAGCTCGCGGCCGCGCCCGTCGGCCCGGTGGCGCCCACCGAGAGGCCGATGCCCGGCGCGCCGCTGCGGCCGCCCAGCACCGCGGCCGGGTACTGCACCGGATTGACCACGCCGGCATCGTTCGAACGGTCGCCCATGTTGCCCGACGCCGCCACGGGCAGCACGTCGTTGTAGAACGCGGCTCCGAGCGCGCGGATGACGCTGCGGTTGATGCCGTCGCCGGCCAAGCTCAGGTTGAGCACGTCGGCGCCCCGCCGCACGGCGAACGAGATTCCGCGCAGCAGGTCGCGCTCGGTGAACCCGCCGTCGCGGGAGGCCCGGATGGCCAGCACCTTGGTATTGCCCGCCACCCCCTTGCCGCCGATGCCGTTGCCGTCGACCGCGGCGATCAGCCCCGTGACGAACGTTCCGTGCCCGACCACGTCGGTCACGTCCTTGCCGCCGATGTGGGTGTCGTACGCGGCGGCGATACGGCCGGCGAACTCGGGATGGTTGCGATCGAGCCCGGTGTCCATCACCGCAATGGTGCGCTTGGAGCCCCCGCCCGCCGCGAGCAGGGCGTCGCCGGCGCGGACGTCGTCGAAGAACCAGGTGAACTTGACGCCGCCGTGCTGGGGATCGGGCACGTCGAACGGATCGGCGGCGATGCGCACCTTGGTGTCGCGCTCGACGTAGGCCACGCGCGGATCGCCGTCGAGCGCCTGCGCGAGCGCGCTGCCCGAGGGAACGTTGGCGGCGAGCACGCCGAACTCGTCAAAGGCCTCGGGGGCGGCACCAAGGCCGCTGAGCACTGCTGCCACGCCGGGAAGATCGCGGTGGGCGCGCACGCCGACCAGCACGCGCACGGGCCCCTCGTCGCCCGCGATCACGCCCGGGGTCCGGACGGACGCCACGGACGCGACGGTGTCCTTGGCCTGCACCCGGGCGAGCGGCAGGGGCACGACCGAGCTGGCGCCGGCGCCCACACCACGGGAGAAGACACGCTCGGTCTCGCGCAGCGCCTGACGGTCGATCAGACGCTGCGAGGCCTGTGCGGGCGCAGACAGCAGCGGCGCCGCACACAGCAAGATCGCGAGCACGGCTTTGCGCATTCGTCCCATCGTAGAGGGGCGTCTGACTACCCTGCGCGGGGAATGCTCCCCGAGATCTCCCTTGGCCCGCTCGACCTGAAGACCTTCGGGATCTGCTTCGCCCTGGCCTTCGTCTGCTCGGGTGCGATCTTCGCTCGCCGGTTGCGCGAGCTCGGCAAGCCGGCCGACTGGACCTACGAGGCGGCGTTCGCGGCGCTGGTCGGCGGCCTGGTCGGTTCGCGCGTCGACTTCCTCATCCAGAACTGGGACGAGGTGTCGGGCGACCTGCTCGGCAACATCTTCTCCGGCTCCGGGCTCGTGTTCTTCGGCGGCCTGATCGGCGGCGCGATAGGTGTGCTGCTGTGGGCGCGCTGGCGCGGCTGGCTCGGCTGGGAGCTCTGCGACACCGCCGCCGCGCCGATCGCCATCGGCTACGTGGTTGGGCGCATCGGCTGTCAGGTGTCGGGCGACGGCGACTACGGGATCGAGTCCGGTCTCCCGTGGGCCATGGCCTATCCGGAGGGCACGGTGCCCACCGACGAGTCCGTGCACCCCACGCCGGTCTACGACACGCTCGTGATGGGGGTGGCCACGCTCGTGTTGTGGCATCTGCGCGACCGCTTCGCGCCGGGTGTCCTGTTCGGCCTCTATCTGGTCATTGTCGGCGCGGAGCGCTTCCTCATTGAGCTGATTCGCCGCAACGACTCGGTGGTTGGCGGGCTGACGCTCGCTCAGCTGTTCAGCCTCGCGCTGCTGGCCCTCGGAGCGGCGATCATGGTCGCCCGGCGGAATGCCGCACGACCGGCCGCCGCCCACTGATCACCCCGAGCGCCGCCATCGCGCACAGCACGAGCGCGACGGATGCCCCGGCTGCGCTGCCGGCCGCGGCCGAGAGCTGGATGCCGGCGAGCCCGCCGAGCACAGCCACCGCCGCTCCGGCCAGCATGGCCGCCGCCGGAGTGGACACGTGCGCCCGTACCGCGACCGGCGGCGCCACGAGCACGGCCAGCACCAGCAGGGCGCCGAGGCCCTGAACGGTCACCGCCACGGCCGCCGCCACCAGGGTGAGCAGCGCGAGGCGGACGAGCGCGGGCCGCAGCCCCAGGGCCGCGGCGCCGTCGGCGTCGAAGGCGCTCGCGCTGAGGGGGCGGTGAAGCGCCGCGAGCGCGCCGCCGCCGGCCAGCGCCAGCACCGCGGCGGCCACGAGATCGCCGTCGCTCACGCCCAGGGGGTCGCCGAAGAGCAGCTCCTCGAGGCGCTGCGGAGCGTCGGGAGCCAGGGCGAGCAGCGCGCCGAGACCCACCAGTCCGGTCACCGCCACGGCTGTGCCGGCGTCCGGGCCCACGCGGGCATCGCGAACGCAGAGCGCTATCAGCGCGGCGGCCACCACTGCTCCGCCGGCGGCGCCCACGAACAGGGGCACCCCGGCCAGGCCGGCCAGCACCAGCCCCGGAAGCAACCCGTGGGCCAGCGACTCCGCCCCGTAGGTCAGCCGCTCGCTCAGCACCCAGAAGCCCAGCGCGCCGCAGAATCCGCCGGCCAGCGCGAGCTCGATCATGGCGCGGAGCTCGATCTCGCTCATGAGCCGTGTCCGTGGCCATGGTCGTGGTGCTGGACGGTGATCGCGCTCGTGGGGCCGGCCTCGTCGAGCACGATCAGCTCGCGGCCGTAGGTCTCCTCGAGGGTCGGCCGGTCGAGGGTCGCGGCGGGCGGGCCGAAGGCGACCTGGCGCCCGTTGAGGCAGAGCACCAGGTCGAAGCCGCGGGCGCTCTCGACGTCGTGGCTGGACACGAGCACGCTTCGGCCCTCGGCGCGCAGCTCGCCGAACACGGCGGCGATCAGCTGTGCGCTGGCGGGATCGACGCCGGACAGCGGCTCGTCGAGGAGGAGCACGCGCGCGTCCTGCACGAGCGCGCGCGCGAGCAGCGCTCGCTGGCGCTGGCCGCCGGAGAGCTCGCCGAAGCGGATACCCGCCTGCTCCTCGAGGCCCACGCGCTCGAGCGCCGCGCGCGGCGGCGCTCTTCTGCACGCGCCTTGGGGGCAGCCACCAGCGCCCCTCGGCGAGCGATCCCATCAGCGCCACGTCGAGGGCGCTCACCGGAAAGTCGAGGCGCGTGCGCTCGGTCTGGGCCACGTAGGCCGGGCGCCCGGCCACCCGCACGTGGCCGTCGATCGCGGTGAGCTCGCCGGTCAGCGCGCGAAAGAGCGTGGTCTTGCCGCCGGCGTTGGGCCCGAGCACGCACACGGTGCGCCCGGCGTCGACCGCAAAGGACACCTCGCGCAGCACCGGGCGACCGCCGTATCCGGCGGACAGGTGGTCGGCCTGGACCGCGGGATCGGTCACCGGGCGGCCACGAGGGCAGCCACGCCGTAAACGAGCGCGCCGATCACCGCGACCGGTGGACCGGGGGGGAGGTCGAGCCAGTAGGCGGCGAACAGGCCGGCCAGTCCCTGGCCCACGGCAAGGGCGACCGAGCAGGCCAGCAGCGACGGGATGGTGCGCGTGAGGAGGCGGGCGGCCGCTCCGGGAAGCACGTACACGGCCGCCACGAGGAGCGCGCCGACCGCGGGAATGGCGGCGGCCGCCGCGACCGCCACGAGACCCAGCAGCAGGAAATCCGCCCGTGCCGAGGGCAGCCCCATGGCCGCGGCGCCTTCGGGATCGAAGGCCACCGCCGCCCAGGTCCGCCCGAGCGCGAGCGTGCCGGCGGCGGCCAGCGCGAGGGTGGCGCCCGACAGGGCGAGGTCGGCCGGGCCCAGCCCCAGCAGCGTGCCGAACAGCAGGCGGTCGACCGCCGCGCTCGACTCGAACACGTCGCTGGCCAGGATGATCCCGCCGGCGAGCGCGGCCACCAGGAGCAGCGCCGTGGCCTCGCCGGGCTCGCGGCCGGCTCGGCCGGTTCGCTCCACGCCACCGGCATAGCCGAGCGCCACGGCCACGCCGGCGAGCGTGGGGCTGACACCCGACGCGTCGGCGGCCACCAGCCCGGGGAAGGTCGCCGACCCGGCCGCGTGGGCGAAGAAGGCGAGCCGGCGAAGGACTATCCAGGCACTGAGCAGCCCGCCGGCAGCTCCGAGGAGCAGCACCTCGGCGAGCGCCTCGCGCAGGAACGGCAGCTCGAAGAGGTCGCCGGGCGAGGGCACGGCCGAAGCTTAACGAGAATGATTCTCAAAACTTGAGCAGCCAGCGCCGTGAGAGCGCCTGCAGCTCCAAATCGTGCTGGAGCGAGCGATGGTGGCCGCCCGGCAGCACGAGCAGCCGTTTGGGCTCGTGGGCGGCGGCGTGAAGGTCCTCGCTCACCGTCCAGGGGATCTGCTCGTCGCCCCGGGCGTGCAGGAGCAGCAATCCCGTCCGCGGACCAAGGCGCGCGACCGCGTCGAAGAGGTCGAGAGAACCGAGCCAGCGCTCGGTGGCGGGGACGTCGCAGCGGAAGCGAGGCTCCTCGGGGGAGCGCAGCATCGCCAGCAGCGACGACTCCGGTGCGGGGCAGATCGCCACCACGGCGCTGAGCGAGGGGTCGGCCGCCGCGGCGTGAATCGCCTGAAAGCCGCCCATGCTCGAGCCGCGCAGGCCCACCGTGGCCACGTGGCGGCGCAGCAGCGTGACCATGGCGAGCGCGTCGTCGATGGCCCCGGGCCCGAACTCGCCGTCCGAGCGGCCGTGCCCCCGCGCGTCGAAGGCCAGCGCCGCGATCCCGTCGGCGCGGCAGCCGCGCGCGAAGTCGAAGTGCGACTCCTTGGCCGAGCCGGCTCCGTGCAGGATCACGACCCCGCCGCGCGGTGTGCCCGCGGGCAGGAACAGCGCGTAGGCGAGGCCGTTGACCTCGCCAAGCTCGGGGGGCTCGGGCACGGGATGCTCCATGGTGTCCTTCATAATCGCCGCCGCATGGCTGCGGTGGGCGTCTCGCACGTATTTCCCCTCGGTTCGCGCCTCGACGAGCGCGGCCGTCTCGTGGTGGGCGGCTGCGATGTGATCGAGCTCGCGCGCGAGTTCGGCACTCCCGCCTACGTGTACGCCGAGGACGACATCCGCGCCCGGGCCCGGGCCTACACCGAGGCTTTCGCTGCGCGCACCGAGCGCTTCGAGATCATCTACGCCAGCAAGGCCTTCCCCTGTACGGCGGTGATGCGGCTGCTCGCGGCCGAGGGCCTCTCGGTCGACGTGGCGAGCGGCGGCGAGCTGCACATCGCGCTGGCCGGCGGTTTCGACCCGGCGCGCATCTACATGCACGGCAACAACAAGACGCCGGCCGAGCTCGACCAAGCGCTGGAGGCGGGGGTGGGCGTGATCGTGGCCGACTCCTTCGACGAGATCGAGCGCCTGCGCGGGCGCGGCGCGCGGGTGATGTTGCGCGTGACCCCCGGCATCCAGCCCGCCACCCATTCCTATATCCAGACCGGCCAGGAGGACTCGAAGTTCGGCTTCGGCCTCGACGACGTGCCGCGCGCCGTGGACGCGTGCGCCGACGCGGGGCTCGAGCTGCGCGGGCTGCACGCGCACATCGGCTCCCAGGTGTTCGACCTGGAGGCCTTCGAGCGCCTGGGCGAGACCCTCAGCGCCATGGGCGACTGGCCGCTGCTCAACCTGGGCGGCGGCCTGGGCATCGCCTACACGGCCGCCGACCATCCCCCCTCGATCGAGGACTACGCCGACGCTCTGCTGCGCCAGGCGCCGGAGGGGGTGACCGTGCTGTGCGAGCCGGGCCGCTCGCTGGTGGGCAACGCGGGAGTCACCCTCTACACGGTGGGAACGGTCAAGCGCATCCCGGGAGTTCGCACCTACGTGGCGGTCGACGGGGGCATGTCGGACAACCTGAGGCCCGCCCTCTACGGCGCGCGCTACGAGCCCGAGATCGCCGATCGCTTTGGCGGTGATCTGCAATGCACGGTGGCCGGCATGCACTGCGAGTCGGGCGACATCCTGGTGCGCGACGCCGTGCTCGACGACCCCCGGCCCGGCGACGTGCTGGTGATCCCGGCCACCGGGGCCTACGGTCATGCGATGGCCAACAACTACAACGCGGTGCGCCGGCCTCCCGTCGTGTTCTGCCGCGACGGCGACGCCCGCGTGGTGGTGCGCCGCGAGACCTTCGACGACCTGACGGCGCGCGATGTCTGAGCCCTTCTACGTGGGGCTGCTCGGCCACGGCACCGTGGGGTCCGCGTTCGCGGCGCTGCTGGAGGAGCGCGCCGCGGCGGTGGAGGCCGAGACCGGCCGCCGCCCCGAGCTGTCGGGGGTGCTCACGCGCTCGCGCGGCGAGTTCGAGGACATCCTCGAGCGCAGCGACCTGATAGTCGAGCTGATGGGCGGCATCGAGCCCACGCGCGACTACGTGATGCGGGCGCTCGAGGCGGGCCGCCACGTGGTCACGGCCAACAAGCAGCTGCTCTCCCAGCACGGCGAGGAGGTCTTCGACGCCGCCCGGCGCGGCCAGGTGCAGCTGCGCTTCGAGGGCGCCGTGGCCGGCGTGGTGCCGGCCATCCGCGTGATGGGCGAGTCGCTCGCCGGCGCCCACATCGAGCGGGTGCACGGCATCGTCAACGGCACCACCAACTACATCCTCACCCAGATGGCCGCCACCGGCGCCACCTACGAGGCCGCTCTCGGCGAGGCGCAGGAGTTGGGCTACGCCGAGGCCGACCCGACCGAGGACGTGACGGGCAAGGACGCCGCGGCCAAGATGGCCATCCTCGCCCGCCTGGCCTTCAACGCCGCGGTGCGCCTCGAGCAGGTGAGCTACGAGGGCATCGAGCGCATCACGCCCGACGACATCGGCTACGCCAAGGATCTCGGCCTCGCGCTCAAGCTGGTGGGCTCCGCCCAGCGGATCGACGGCGCCGTGGCCGTGCACGTGTACCCCGCCTTCCTCTACGCCGAGCATCCGCTGGCCAGCGTGAACGGCGCCTTCAACGCGGTCACGATCGAATCGCCGGCCATCACCGAGATCACGCTGAGCGGCCCGGGCGCGGGCGGCGTCCAGACCGCCAGCGCCGTGCTGGGCGACGTGGTCTCGGCCATGATCCCGCCGCCCTCGCTGCCCGCGCCGGCCGTCGAGCAACGGGTGGTCACCGACGTCGAGTTCTCCTTCTACCTGCACCTCGAGGTGGACGACCGCCCGGGAGTGCTGGCGCAGGTGGCGGAGATCCTCGGCATGCAGGACGTGTCGATCCGGTCGGTGGTGCAGAAGGGCCTGGGTCAGGAGGCGCGCCTGGTGATGGTCATGCACCCGGTGCTCGAGTCGAAGTTCCGCGCCGCGGTGGACCTGATCGCGCGGCTCGACTTCGTGCGCGAGCCCCCGCGGGTCATCCGCGTGATCGAGGAGACGTTCTGAGCCTCTGGCGCTACCGCGACCGGCTGCCGGTCGAGCCGCTGGTGACCATGGGGGAGGGAGACACGCCGCTCGTGCCCGCCGAGCATCTGTCGGAGCTGACCGGCTGCGAGGTCTGGCTCAAGCTCGAGGGCGCAAACCCCACCGGGTCGTTCAAGGACCGCGGCATGACCGTGGCCGTGTCGGCGGCCAAGGCGGAGGGGGCGGAGACGGTGATCTGCGCGTCGACCGGCAACACCGCGGCCAGCGCGGCGGCCTACGCGGCGCGCGGCGGCATGCGCGGCGCGGTGATCGTTCCGGAGGGCAAGATCGCCACGGGAAAGCTGGCCCAGGCTCTCATGCACGGCGCCCAGGTGATCGCGCTGAGAGGCAACTTCGACCAGGCGCTGGCGCTGGTACGGGAGCTGGCCCGGCGGCATCCGATCTCGCTCGTCAACTCGGTCAACGACTACCGGGTGGAGGGGCAGAAGACCGGGGCCTTCGAGGTGTGCGACGAGCTCGGCGAGGCCCCCGACGTGCTCTGCATACCGGTGGGCAACGCTGGCAATGTGACCTCGTGGTGGAAGGGCTTTCAGGAGTTCGATTCGGCGCCGCGCATGCACGGCTACCAGGCCGAGGGCGCCGCCCCGCTCGTTCACGGCGCGCCGGTCGAGGACCCGGAGACCGTGGCCTCGGCGATCCGCATCGGCAATCCCGCCCGCTGGGAGGACGCCATGAGCGCGGTCACCTCGTCGCGCGGCGAGATCCGCGCGGTGTCCGACGACGAGATCCTCGACGCCTACGCGCTGCTCGGCGCGCGCGAGGGCGTGTTCTGCGAGCCGGCCTCCGCGGCCTCGGTGGCGGGGCTGCTCAAGTACGGCGCGGAGGGCCGGGTGGTGTGCGTGCTCACGGGCCACGGGCTGAAGGACCCGCAGACCGCCATGAACCGGGCCAGCTCGGTGGTGCCGTGTGAGCCGGACATCGACAGCGTCGAGCGGGCGGTGCTGGGTTGAACCGGCGGCGCCTCGTCCGCGTGCCCGCCTCCACGGCCAACCTCGGGCCGGGCTACGACGTGCTGGCCGCGGCGCTGGCCATCGACCTGGAGCTGGAGGTGGAGGAGACGGGCGAGTTCTCGGTCGAGTGCGACGTTCCCGGCGTGCCGCTCGACCGCACCAACCTGTGCGTGCGGGGCTTCGAGCGCCTGCACCCGGCCGACGGCCTTTCCTTTCGCATCCGTTCCGCCATACCGCCCGCCGCCGGCCTGGGCTCCAGCGCGGCGGCCATCGTCGCCGGGCTGAGCGCAGCCGACCACCTGTACGAGCTCGACGCCGGGTTGTTCGAGCACGCGGCCGAGCTCGAGGGCCATCCGGACAACGTGGCCGCCGCCCTGTTCGGCGGGTTCGTGGTGTGCGCCGGCTCGGAAGAGGCGCCGGCGCGCTTCGACCCACCGGAAGGGCTCGAGGGGGTGCTGGTGATCCCGGCCGATGAGGTTCCCACCGCCGAGGCTCGCGCGGCGATGCCGGCAGAGGTGCCGCTGATCGATGCGGTGCAGAACGTGGGCCACGCCTCGTTGCTGGTGCTCGGCCTGACATCGGGTGACTTCTCCCTCATCGGCCGCGGCCTGCACGACCGCCTCCACCAGCCACGCCGGCGCTCGCTCTATCCGCGGTCCATGGAGCTGTTGGACGCCGCGGCCGGGCTCGGGGCCGTGGGGGCGACCATCTCGGGCGCCGGTCCGACCGTGCTCTTCTGGTGTCACTGGGCGCAGACGGGGGCGGTCGTCGAGCGCCTGGGGCAGGCGGCGCCCGGCTGCGAGGTCCGGCGCGTGACGTTCGCGCCCGGGGGTGCCGACGTGAGGGAGCTGTGAGCGACCAGGTGCGAGCGGCGGGTGGCGTGGTGGTCCGCGACGGGCTGGTGGCACTCGTCCACCGCCCGCGCTACGACGATTGGTCGCTGCCCAAGGGCAAGCTCGACTCCGGCGAGAGCTTCGAGGAGGCGGCCCTGCGAGAGATCGCCGAGGAGACGGGCCTCCTGGCGCGGCTGGTGCGCGAGCTGCCGGCGGTGAACTACGAGGTGCGCGGGCGCCCGAAGGTGGTGCGCTACTGGCTGATGGAGGTGGAGTCCGACCCCGGCTTCGTGGCCAGCGACGAGGTCGACGAGCTGCGCTGGGTCGAGCCCGGCGAGGCGAGCGCGCTGCTCAGCTACGACCGCGACCGCGACGTGCTGATGGCCGCCGGTCTCTGAAATCAAGGCTTGCACGCGCCCGATCAGGTCGGATAGCGTCCGCAAGACCCCGAAGGAAAGGAGCGCTCGTGCGGCTTCCTAAAATGGGGCGTCCCTCACCGGCGCTTGTCCTAGCCTGCGTCGCACTCTTCGTTGCTCTCGGCGGCACTGGTTATGCCGCCCTGCAGTTGCCGAGGAACAGCGTGGGCTCCAAGCAGATCAGGAACGGGGCGGTCAAGAACGCCGAGATCGCCAACAATGCGGTCACGGGCGCGAAGGTCAGGAGGGGCTCGCTCCGAGCCTCGGACTTCCGGCGTCCTCGCTGCCCAGGGGCCCGGCAGGTCCGGCTGGTCCGGCTGGTCCGGCCGGCTCGGCGCGCGCGTTTGGCGTACGTAACGGCTGCCGGGGCCGTGGATGCGGCTCGCAGCAGAGGGGGCGCCACGGTAAGCCATGTGGCGGCCAGCGGCGTCTACTGCATCGCGATTCCGGGCATCAGCTCGGCTTCGAGCGTTATGAGTGTGAACCTCGATTTCGGCGGGAGTGCGACCTCCCCACCGGCGGCCGGCACCCGGCGACAGCGTTGGGGTGGTGGAGGTGAACTACACCCCGGCCGCTCCGTGCACGGCGGGTCAATTCGAAGTGACCACCCTCGCTCAGACGTTCGACGGAGCACGGGGTACAGCTCGGCAACGAGGCTGCCGACCAGCCGTTCACGTTCATCGTTCCCTAACCGCTAGGCAGCAGCCAACTCGGGGCGGCGATCGGCCCAGGGTCGCGCCGCCTCGAGCTGAGCGGCCAGCGAGAGCAACTGGCCCTCGCCGGCGGGCTTGCCCGCGATCTGGATGCCGAGCGGCAGGCCGTCGCTGCCCTGGAAGAGCGGGAGCGACACCGCCGGCTGGCCCGTGACGTTGAAGATGGCGGTGAACGGGGTGAACTCGCCCGAGCGCCGGAAGTCCTCCCATGGTTCTTCCGAGCAGGCGTCGATCTCGCCGATGCGGACGGGGCGCTGGGCCAGCGCCGGCATCAGCACGGCGTCGTAGTTGTCCCAGAGCGCGATGATCTTCCGGGCCAGGCCGGTCAGCCGGGCGCGGGCGATCAGGTAGTCGACCGGGGTGCGCCCCTCCATCCCCTTCCACATGATCCACGAGAGCGGCTCGACCAGGTCCTCGCTGGGCTCGCGCCCGCTCACGAGGCCGCCGAAATGGAGGCTGGTGGAGATCGGCGCGCCGAACGCCACGGTGAAGTTGCGCAGGATGTCGCGGTCTCTCCAGGGGGCCTCGACCTCCTCGACCTCGTGGCCCAGGTCGCCGAGCAGCCCGGCGGCATCGTGCACCGCGCGCTCGCAGTCGGGGTCGAGCTCCGCCTCGATGGCGGCGTCGGTGGTCACGCCGATGCGCAGGCGGCCGGGGTCGCGCGCCGCCGTGGCCGCGAACGGCTCGTCCGGGGGCGGCGCCCAGATGGGATCCCCGGTTTCGTATCCGGCCATCACGTCGAGCAGCTCGGCCGTCTCGCCGACGGTACGGGTGAGCATCCCGTCGCTGACGAGGAAGTCGTCGCCCCCTTCCGGCCCGCGCGAGATGCGGCCGCGGCTCGGCTTGAGGCCCACGAGCCCGCAGCAGGCGGCGGGGATGCGGATCGAGCCGCCGCCGTCACTGCCGTGGGCCAGCGGGACCATGCCCGCCGCCACCGCGGCGGCGGCGCCACCTGAGGAGCCACCCGGAGTGCGGTCGGTGTCCCAGGGGTTGCGCACCGGGCCGAAGCGCCGCGACTCGGACACGGGCAGGATCCCGAACTCGGGCATGTTGGTCTTGCCGACGATCACGAAGCCGGCGTCGCGCAGGCGCCGGACGACGAAGGCATCGTGGCGCGGCACGTAGTCGCCGAAGAGGTCGGAGCCCATCGTCAGGGGCATGCCCTCGACCGCGGCCGTGTCCTTGATCGCGATGGGGACACCCGCGAAGGGCCTCGGGTCGCCCGGGCCGACGGCCCCCGCGGTCGCCAGGGCGCCCTCGGGGTCGAGGTGCACAAAGGCGTTGAGGGTGGGCTGCAGAGATTCGATGCGTTGCAGGGCGGCCTCGGTCAGCTCACGCGCCTGGATCTCCCCGCTGCGGATCCGCCTCGCCAGCACGCCCGCCGGCTCGGTGAGTAGCTCTTGCACGCTCGCGAGCGTATTGGTCTCCCGGCCAGGGGGGTGAATTCGCTGGGTTGGGCGCTTTATCCGGTCATATGAAAGGAAAAAGCGACCTACCCTCGGCGGACGCTCGGTTGGCGGCGGTGGCGACGAGTCAGTACGGGGTCGTGGCGCGCGCTCAGGTGCTGGCGGCCGGTATTGGCGAGACCGGCGTCGAGGAGCGGATTCGCACGAATCGCCTCCTTCGCCTTCATCGCGGCGTCTTTGCCGTGGGGCACCGGCAGCTCAGGCGCGAGGGGCACTGGATGGCGGCCGTCCTGGCGTGCGGAGCGGGTGCTGTGCTGTCACACAACGACGCCGCGGCGCTCTGGAACATTCGCCAGCGCGCGTCGGCCGTCGTCCACGTCACCGTGCCCACCCGCAACGGCCGCATCAGGCGAAACGGCATCCGGATCCACCGCTCCGGCCGCCTGGGCGCCGACCAGGTGACCGTCCGCGACGGGATTCCGGTGACCACGCTGGCACGAACGCTGCTCGATCTCGCGGACGTCGTAAGCCGCCAGGACCTCAGACGAGCAATCCACGAATCCGAGTACCAGCGCCTCCTCGACATGACCGCCCTCATAGCCGTAGTTGAAAGCAATCCGGGCCGCCGCGGCGCCACGCTCCTCAACGCCGCCCAGAGCCCACCGGAAATCACGAAGAGCGAGCTCGAACGGCGCTTCCTCGAGATCGTCGACCGCCACCACCTCCCCCGCCCCAAGGTCAACACCCAGATCGAGGGCTACGAGGCCGACTTCGCCTGGCCCGACAACAAGCTCATCGTCGAGACCGACGGCTTTGCGGCGCACGGCACCAAGAAAGCATTCGAAGCCGATCGCCTGCGCGACCGGCGCCTCGGGCGGGCCGGGTTTCGCACCGTCCGGCTGACGCCGCGATCGCTCGCCTACGAGGCGGAGATCGTGGCCGACCTCGAGTCCATGCTCGACCGCGTCAGCACCTCGTCGGCCAACGCGAGGTAGTCGCTGCCCAGATCGGGCGCGTAGTCGAGGATCGACACGCCGCGCTCCGAGGACTCCGCGTAGCGCACGCTGCGCCGCACCACCGCGTCGAAGACCCGGTCGCCGAAGCGATCCTGCAGCGACTGCAGCGCCTCGCGGGCGTGGACCAGGCGCATGTCGGCCTTGGTCAGCACCACGCCCATCCAATCGAGATCGGGGTTCAGCGAGTCCTTGGCCAGCTCGACCACCTCGAGCGCCTGCTCGACTCCCTGGAGCGAGAAGTACTCCGCCTCGCTGGTGATGAGCGCGTGGTCGGCGGCCACCAGCGCGTTGATCGTCAGCAGGCCCAGCGAGGGCGGACAGTCGATCAGCACCAGGTCGTAGCGGCGGGCGACGTCCTTGAGCGCGCGCTTGAGCGTCAGCTCGCGGCCCATCTTGCCGCTCAGGATCAGCTCGGTTTCGGCCAATCCGAGGTTCGCGGGCAGCATGTCGCCGTGGATCGCGTCGGCCGGCTTGGCCTGACCGGAGAGCACGTCGGCCACCGTGGGAGAGGCGTCGGCGGGCACGTCGAAGTAATCCGAGAGATTGCCCTGGGGATCGAGATCCACGCACAGGACACTGAGGCCGGCCCGCCGGTAGGCGTCGGTGAGGGTGCGCACCGTGGTGGTCTTGCCGGTGCCGCCTTTCTGGGACAGAACGGTGATGATCGCGGCCACGGTCGCGACCTTATCGACCGCCCTCGCCGATACGGCCGAACAGCCGTACAATTTTCTGTTCTGGCCCTGCGCGCCGCCGAAGGCGCTGAACCCGAGGAACCGACTATCACCCCCCAAGACCTTCGGGCCGCGCGCGGCGGCCTCTACGACTACCGCTATGAGCACGACGCCTGCGGCGTCGCGTTCGTCGCGCGTCTGGGGGCTCCCGCATCGCACGAGGTGGTGTCGCGCGCGCTGTGGGCGCTCGAGCATCTCGAGCACCGCGGCGCCGAGGGGGCGGACCCCGATACGGGCGACGGGGCGGGAATCCTCATCCAGCTGCCGGACGAGTTCCTGCGGGAGACGGCGAAGTTCGAGCTGCCGGAGCCCGGCCGCTACGGCGTTGCGGTGTGCTTCCTGCCGCGGCGCGACGAGGCCGCGCGGGCCAGGGCGATCGAGCTGATCGAGAACACCGTCGAGGCGGAAGGCCAGCGGGTGCTGGGCTGGCGCGACGTGTGGACCGACGACCTGCACAGCGGCACGACCGCCCGGGACTGCGCGCCCTACATCCAGCACCTCTTCGTCGGCGCGGGCGACGGGATCGAGGACCAGGACGCGCTGGAGCGCAAGCTCTACGTGATCCGCCGCTGCGCCGAAAAGCATGAACTGCCCGGTGTGGCGATCGTGGGCTGCTCCAGCCGCACGCTGGTCTACAAGGGGATGCTCACCGCCCCTCAGCTCTCCCAGTACTACCCCGACCTAAAGGACGAGCGGCTGGCCTCGCGCCTCGCCCTCGTGCACTCGCGCTTCTCCACCAACACGTTCCCGAGCTGGGAGCTCGCCCATCCCTACCGGATGCTCGCCCACAACGGCGAGATCAACACGCTGCGCGGCAACCGCAACTGGCACCGCGCCCGCGAGCTGACCCTGTCCTCCCCGCTGTTCGGCGACGACATCAAGAAGATCAGCGGGCTGCTGGGCGACGACATCTCGGACTCCGCCTCGCTCGACGGGCTGATGGAGCTGCTGGTGCTCGGGGGGCGTTCGCCGGCGCACGCGATGTCGATGCTCATCCCGGAGGCCTACCAGGGCCGTCCCGAGCTGCCGCAGGAGGTGCGCGACTTCTACGCCTACCACGCCTCGCTGATCGAGCCGTGGGACGGGCCCGCCGCGGTGGCCTTCACCGACGGGCGGGTGATCGGCGCCACCCTCGACCGCAACGGCCTGCGGCCTGGACGCTGGGTGGTGACCAAGGACGGCTGGGTGGTCCTCGCCTCGGAGACCGGCGTGCTCGAGGCCGGCGAGGACGAGATCGTGGCCAAGGGCCGCCTGCGCCCGGGCAAGATCTTCCTGGTTGACCTCGAGCGCGATCGGATCGTCCCCGACAGCAAGGTCAAGGCCGACCTGGCCCGCCGGCGCCCGTACGGCGAGTGGCTGCACGACCGCGTGGTGCACATCGAGGACCTGCCCGAGCAGAGCCCGCGCGTGCCGCGCGTGGAGCCGCTGAGGGCGAAGCAGCTCGCGTTCGGATGGAGCGAGGAGGACCTCCGGATCATCCTCGCGCCGATGGCCAAGAACGGCGCCGAGCCCACCGGGTCGATGGGCAACGACGTGGCCCTCGCGTCGATGTCCGACCGCCGCCCGCCGCTCTTCTCCTACTTCAAGCAGCTCTTCGCCCAGGTCACCAACCCCGCCATCGACCCCATCCGGGAATCGGTGGTGATGAGCCTGGAGGCCTGCATCGGGCCGGAGATCAACCTCCTCGGGGAGACGCCCGACCACTGCCACCAGCTCGTGATGCCGCAGCCGATCCTGCGCAACTCACAGCTCGAGAAGCTGCGCCAGGTCGACCACAACGTCTTCTCCGCCCGCACCATCGACATCACCTGGCCCGTGGTGGAGGGCGAGGAGGGCATGGAACGCCGGATCGAGGCCATGTGCCGGGAGGCCTCCGAGCTGGTGGCGGGCGGGGTGAACATCATCATCCTCTCCGACCGCAACCTGGGTCCCGAGCGAGCGCCGGTGCCGTCGCTGCTCGCGGTCGGCGCCCTGCACCACCACCTCGTGCGCGAGGCCACCCGCCTGCAGATCGGCCTCGTGGTGGAGACCGGCGAGGCCCGGGAGATCCATCACATCGCGACCCTGCTCGGCTCGGGCGCGGCGGCGGTGAACCCCTACGTGATGTTCGAGTCGCTCTACGCCCTCCACCGCGACGGCCGGCTGCCCGACGGCATGAGCCCCGAGGATGCGGAGCAGCGCGTGATCGGCGCGATCGGCAAGGGCCTTCTCAAGATCCTGTCCAAGATGGGCATCTCCACCATCCGCTCCTACACCGGGGCCCAGATCTTCGAGGCCGTGGGGATCAAGCGCGAGGTGATCGACCGCCACTTCACCGGCACGTCCTCGCGCGTGGAGGGCATCGGGCTCGGCGAGATCGCACGCGAGGCGCTCGACCGCCATGCGCGGGCCTGGCCGGCGGCCATCACGGAGCTGCTGCCGACGGGCGGGGTCTACGCCTGGCGCCGGCGCGGTGAGTACCACGGCTGGAACCCCGAGACGATCGCCACGCTTCAGCACGCGGCGCGCGGGGAGGACGGCGCGGAGGCATACGAGCGCTTCGCCACCTACGTGAACGACGTGGCCGTGCGCAACACCGCTCTGCGCGGCCTGCTGCGCTTCCGCGAGGACACAGATCCGGTGGCCCTGGAGGAGGTCGAGCCGGCCAAGGACCTGGTGCGGCGCTTCAAGTCGGGCGGCATGTCGCTCGGCGCCCTGTCGCCCGAGGCCCACGAGACGCTCGCCGCGGGCATGAACCGCCTGGGCGGGAAGTCGAACACCGGCGAGGGCGGCGAGGACCCGGCGCGCTTCGGCGACGACCGGCGATCGTCGATCAAGCAGGTGGCCTCGGGGCGCTTCGGCGTGACCGTCAACTACCTGGTGAACGCGGACGAGCTGCAGATCAAGGTCGCTCAGGGGGCCAAGCCCGGGGAGGGCGGCCAGCTGCCCGGGCACAAGGTCGACCGTTACATCGCGGGCCTGCGTCACTCCACCCCGGGGGTGGGCCTGATCTCACCGCCGCCGCATCACGACATCTACTCGATCGAGGACCTGAAGCAGCTGATCTACGACCTGCGCTGCGCCAATCCCGGCGCGCGCATCTCGGTCAAGCTGGTGAGCGAGATCGGGGTGGGCACGGTGGCCGCGGGCGTGGCCAAGGCCAACGCCGACCACGTGGTGATCGCCGGGCACGACGGCGGCACCGGCGCCTCCCCGCAGGCCTCCATCCACCACGCCGGGATCCCGTGGGAGATCGGCCTGGCCGAGACCCAGCAGACCCTGCTGCGCAACGACCTGCGCTCGCGCATCCTGGTCGAGGTCGACGGGCAGATGCGCACGGGGCGCGACGTGGCCATCGGAGCGATTCTCGGCGCCGACGAGTTCGGCTTCTCCACCGCGCCCCTGATCGCGCTGGGCTGCGTGATGATGCGCGTCTGTCACCTGAACACCTGCCCGGTGGGGATCGCCACCCAGGACCCCGAGCTGCGCCGTCGCTTCCAGGGGCAGCCCGAGCACGTGGTCAACTACCTGTTCATGGTGGCGGAGGAGGCGCGGGCCATCATGGCCTCGCTGGGCGTGCGCTCGCTCGACGAGCTGATCGGCCGTACCGACCTGCTCGAGCCCGACGAGACGGTCGACCACTGGAAGGCGCGCGGCATCGACCTGCGCCCGCTGCTGCACGTGCCCGAGCAGGCCGGCGACGCGCCGCGGCACTGCACGCGCCGCCCCGACCCGGTGCTGCAGGATTCGATCGACGTCGACATCCTCCAGCGCTCGCGACCGGCGATCGAGCAGGGGATTCCGGTGCGTATCGAGAGGCGCATCGAGAACAAGAACCGGGCGGTGGGCGGCCTGCTGTCGGGCGAGATCGCCCGCGCGCACGGCGCTGAGGGCCTGCCGGAGGGCTCGATCGACGTGGCGCTCAGCGGCTCGGCGGGCCAGAGCTTTGGCGCCTGGCTCGCGGCCGGGGTGACGATGGTGCTCGACGGCGACGCCAACGACTACGTCGGCAAGGGCATGTCGGGGGGCACCCTGGTGGTGCGGCCCTCGCCCGAGGCCACCTTCGCGGCGGCCGAGAACGTGATCATCGGCAACACCGTCCTCTACGGGGCCACCTCGGGCAAGGCCTTCTTCCGCGGGCTCGCCGGCGAGCGCTTCGCCGTGCGCAACTCCGGAGCGACCGCCGTGGTCGAGGGCATCGGCGATCACGGCTGCGAGTACATGACCGGCGGGCGCGTGGTGGTGCTCGGGCCCACAGGCCTGAACTTCGCCGCGGGTATGAGCGGCGGGATCGCGTACGTGCTCGACGCCGAAGGGGTGTTTCGCTCGCGCTGCAACATGGAGCTGGTCGGCTTCGACGAGATCTCGCCCGGCGAGTCCCTCGAGCTTCGGGGCTTCGTGGCCGAGCACGCCGAGCGGACCGGCTCCACGGTGGCCGAGCGGATCCTGGCCGACTGGGACGCCGAGGTCGCGCACTTCGTGAAGGTGATGCCGCACGACTACAAGCGCGCGCTCAACGAGATGGCCGAGGAAGAGCAAGCGGAAGAGCAGGAGGAGAAGAGGCCCGAGGTCCCGGCCTGATGGGCGAGCTCGGCGGCTTCCTGCGCCTCGAGCGGGTCGGCTTCGACAAGCGCGACCCTCGCGAGCGCGTGCACGACTACCGGCAGTACTTCTCGCTGCCCGAGGATCGCGTGCTGCGCGAGCAGGGCGGGCGCTGCATGGACTGCGGCGTGCCCTTCTGCCAGGAGGGCTGCCCGCTCGGCAACAAGATCCCCGAGTGGAACGACCTGGTCTACAACGATCGCTGGCGCGAGGCGCTCGTCCAGCTGCACGCCACCAACAACTTCCCCGAGTTCACCGGCCTCATCTGCCCGGCCCCCTGCGAGTCGGCGTGCGTGCTCGACATCAACGACGACGCGGTGACGATCGAGCAGATCGAGCTGGCCATCGTCACGCGGGGCTTCGAGGAGGGATGGATCACCGCCGACCCGCCCGACGTGCGCACCGGCAGCACCGTCGGAGTCGTCGGCTCGGGACCGGCCGGCCTGGCCGTGGCGGCCGAGCTCAACCGCCACGGGCACAGCGTCACTGTCTACGAGCGCGACGAGGGCCCGGGCGGCCTGCTGCGCTTCGGCGTGCCCGACGCGAAGCTCGAGAAGTGGATCATCGACCGCCGCGTGAGGGTGCTCGAGGACGAGGGAATCGAGTTCGAATACGGCGTGGACGTGGGCGGTGACCTGTCCACCGAGGATCTGCGCGAGCGCCACGACGCCGTGGTTGTGGCCATCGGCTCGCGTGTGCACCGCGACCTGCCCGTGCCGGGCCGCGACCTGGCCGGGGTGCACTTCGCGATGGAGTACCTCTACCAGCGCAACCGCTTCGTTGCGGGCGCCGAGCCTCCGCCCGAAGGCGAGCAGATCACGGCCGCGGGCAAGCGGGTCGTGGTGGTGGGCGGTGGCGACACCGGCATGGACTGCATCTCCAACGCCCTGCGCGAGGGGGCGACCGACGTGATGCTGCTCGACGTCTATCCGCCGCTGCCCGGCGACGGCCGGCCGGCCAACACGCCGTGGCCGCTGCCTCCCAAGCGCACGTCCTCCACCTACGCGCTCGAGGAGGGCGGCGACCGGCGCTTCGGCACCCAGGTCACGGGGCTGGTGGGCCGCGACGGGCGCGTGGCCGCTGTCGAGGGCCGCCGGGTTGAGGGCAGCTCGTCGCGCGACCTGCACGTGATCGAGGGCAGCGACTTCTCCGAGCCGGCCGAGCTGGTGCTGATAGCGATCGGCTTCAGCCATCCCGAGCACGACGGCCTGGTGAACGGGTTGGGAGTCGAGCTCGACGGACGCGGCAACGTGAAGGCCGCCGTCTACGAGACGAGCGAGCCCGGGGTGTTCGCCTGCGGCGACGCCCGCATGGGACAGTCGCTGGTGGTAACGGCCATCGCCGAGGGCCGCCGCTGCGCCCGCGTGGTCGACCGCTTCCTGGGCGGGCCGGGCGAGACCCGCCGGGTTGGCGCCTCGGCGCTGTTCGCCGCGGAGGACGGCGACCCACACTCGTTGCGCCACCAGGCCGAGACCGCGCGGACGGTGACCGTGGGCGATGCGTTCTGGTCGGGCCCGCGCGACGAGCGGTAGGAGCGGATCGCTCCGATCCGGGCCAGCCCGGATCCTCACGCACAGCGTTCGATTCGAGCCCAAGTCGGGTAGATCCCTGCGAAACCACCGGAGGAGGTCGCAGGTGAGAAGGGTCATGCTCGTAGTCGCGCTGGACTCCTCGACCGCGGCGAAGTCGGTGTCGCGCCTGCAGTCCGGCCGCGCGCCGGCCGATCCCTACAGGGCGGGCTGACGGGCCGTGCCGAGCGCATTCGTAACGGGAGGGTCGGGCTTCGTCGGAGCCGCGCTGATAGAGCGCCTGCGCACGGAGGGCTGGGACGTGCGCGCCCTGGCCCGCTCGGAGGCGTCGGCGAACAAGGTCACGGGCCTCGGGGCCGAGCTGGTGGCGGGTGATCTCGGCTACACGGGCGCGCTGACCGGCGGCGCGCGCGGGTGCGACGTCTGCTTCCACGCCGCCGCCAAGGTCGAGGACTGGGGCGATCCCGCCGACTTCGAGCGGATCAACGTCCACGGCACGCGGAACGTGATCGTGGCGTGCCGCGAGGCTGGCGTCCGGCGGCTGGTGCACGTGGGAACCGAGGCGGCGCTTATGGCGGGCGAGCCACTCGTCAACGTCGACGAGAGCGCCCCGCTGCGCCCCGACTCGCCGTCGCTCTACCCATCGTCCAAGGCCAAGGCCGAGCAGCTGGTGCGCGACGCGAACGACAGCGAGCTCGAGACGGTCGTGGTCCGCCCGCGCTTCGTGTGGGGAAAGGGCGACGCCACGCTCCTGCCCGCGCTCACGGAGATGGTTCGCAAGGGCCGCTTCCGCTGGGTGGGGGGCGGGGGCCAGCTCACCGACACCACCCACATCGACAACACGGTCGAGGGGCTCTGGCTGGCGGCCACGCAGGCTCCGGCGGGCGGCGTCTACTTCGTCACCGACGGTGAGCCCGTCGTGTTTCGCGAGTTCGTGAGCGCGATGCTCGCCACGCAGGGCGTCGAGCCGCCCGACAAGGACATTCCCACGGGCGTGGCGAGCGCCGGTGCGCTGGCAAGCGAGCGCCTCTGGCGCGTGCTGAAACGTCCGGGTTCGCCGCCCGTGACCCGCTTCGCGGTATGGGTCTCCTCCCAGGAGTGCACGCTCGACATCTCGCGGGCGCGGGCCGAGATGGGCTACGAGCCGCGCACGACGCGGGCTCAAGGGCTGGCCGAGCTGGCCGAGAACCCGTCGTAAAGGGCCCGCCCGGCTGACCGATTACCGGGGGAGATGGGCCCCCGGAACCTCCTTCTATGCCTGCTCGCGTTGCTCGCGCTCGCCCCGTCGAGCGCGGCCGCCTCCGGCTGGCCGGGGTTCGGCGGCGGCGCGGGCCGGTCGGGGCACGACGCCCTCGACCCGGGCGCGGGCACGCCGGTGGCCGGGGTATGGGAGCGCAACTCGGGTCCCCTCCCGGGCGAGACCGTGCGCGGCGGGCCGGTGGTCGCGTGGGGGGCGCCCGGAGGCACCCGGGTGGCTTACGGCATCGAGTCCGGGAGCGTGTTCGTCCAGCGCTTTGGCGACGGCTCGTTCATCGGCAGCCCGAGCGGCGTTCCGGTCGGCAGCGACGCAGACATCTTCGGCACCGCCAACGGCGCGGTGTCGCCGGTCACGGTCTCCGGCGCGCTCGATCCCGGCCAGATCTACGTGCTCCACAACGACGACGGGCCGAACGACCTCGCCCTCGCCCAGATCGACGCCTCCACGGGCGCGCTGGTGCAGGACGCGGCCGCTGTCGGGCACCGACGGCTTCACCGTCGAGAGCTCTCCGCTGATCACCGTGCCCGACGCCAACGGGACGGCGCACCTTCTCTTCGTCGCCGGCGCCGCGGGGGGAGTGAAGCGGCTCTTCCGAGTCGACATCGCCAATGCGCTTTCCACCTTCGCCTCGTGGGCCACCCCTGGCTTCATCACCGTTCCCAACGCCAATCTCGCGGCCTCGCCGGCGCTCGTGTGGCTTCAGGACCCGATCGGTGTGCCGACCGAATACGTCGCGCTTGGAACCTCGGGGGGCTTCACGTTCCTCGAGACATACTCGGTGGCCGCCCTGCTGCAGGGTCCGGTCGCCCCCGGGACGTTCGGCATCGGCCAGACCCCCGCGGTGCCGCTCACGCGGCGACGGCCTGCTTCCCGGAGCTCCGAAGAGCGGCTTCGCGACATCGCCCTATCTCTACGTGGCCAGGGACAGCTCACCCAACACGGTGGTGAGCAAGATCGAGCAGTCGGGCTCGTCACAGTCCCTGACCGTCACGAGCAGCCCTCCCCTGCCGGGCTCTCCGGCGCCCGCCCTGGCGGTCGGCCGCCGCGTGGGGCCCAACGAGACGGAGGGAGTGATCGCCCTCACGACCAGCTCGAACTTCTACCTGGTTGAGAGCGGCAACCTCACCGAGCGCGACCGGCTCGTCGACCCGGGGCCTATAACCGCGCCAGGACAGGCCTTCGCGCGCACCACCGCGGCGCTGACCGACACCTACGCGTTTGTCTCGCGCGACGGCGGCGAGCAGCTCGTGCTCAGTACCGGTGACGCCCAGCCTGTGCCGGCATCCGAGTTCTCGGAGAGCCCGAACAACGCGGGCGCCACGATCTCCTACGGCGGGCCCGCGCTGGCCGCCGGTCGGGCGATCTTCACGAGCGACGCCGGCACGTTCGCGTACTCGACCATCGACGGAACCGCGCCCCGGGTCACGCTGATCTCGCCGCCGGAGACCGCCTCCGGCACCGTCACGCTGGGGGCCCAGGCCTACGACGCGCGCGGCGTGAGCGTGGTCGACTTCCGAATCGACGGCCAATCGGCGGGCACCGCCTTCGCCCCCGAGCCCGGCTCGGGGCCCTCCCACGCGCTTCCCGGCGCCCTGTTCGGCCTGCCCGTCGATACTCGCGGTCTGGCCAACGGAGACCACCTGGTCGAGGCCGTGGCGGGCGACGCCCGCGGCCTGACCACCGCTTCGTCGGGCACCCTGCGCGTGTCCAACCCGGCCAAGCCCGCGGATACCGACCCGCCCCAGACGACGATCGTCGACGGACCGGGCCGCCGCACCCGGGACACCACGCCGCGCTTCCACTTTTCCTCCAGTGAGCGTCCCGAGGCCTTCGACTGCTCGCTCGACCGCCAACGGTTCCGTCCCTGCCCGTCTCGGCACGTCCTCGCCCTGGTGTCCGGCCGCCACCGGCTGCGCGTGCGCGCGGTCGACGGCGCCGGCAACGCCGACCCCACCCCGGCGGCCCGCTCCTTCAACGTGCTGGCCCCCGGCCCGGTCGAGGTGGCGGCAACCCGACCGATCGAGCTCGACCGCCGCGGCCGAGTGGCCGTGCCCGTCACGTGCCATTCGCGCCGCCGCTGCCGCGGGCTCCTGGTTCTGGATGCCTTCGTGCCGCGAGCCAAGGCGGGCTCGCTGCGTGCCGCGCCTGCTCGTAAGGGGCGGAAGCTGCGCCTCGGGCGTTCGAGGCTTCTCGGTCGGCCCACGCATCCGGCGCAAGGTCCTGGTGCGAGTGTCGACCGCCGGCCGTCGGCTGCTGCGCCGCCACGGCCGGGTCAAGGCGCTTGCATCGGTCAAGCTCAATACGCCTGCCGGGGTTCAGCGCTCGAGTTGGCCACTGACCCTCACCTCCCAGGACCAGTGATGCAGTGCGCTCGATAGCTCCGCAGAGCCGGCTCCTGCGGGCGGTCGGCCTGGCTCCGCTGCCTCTGCTCTTCGCTTACGCCTGCGTCCTCGCCTTCGACGTGGGTGGAGCGACTGTCCAGGACTTCTTCTCCACGTGGGTCTACAACGCTTCTGATCGCCGCCTCGGCTCTTCTGTGCCTCGGCCGGGCGGTTGTTCAGCCGCGCAGAGCGGACCGTCTGGGTGCTGGTGGGCCTGGCCCTCACCTGCTGGACCGCGTCTGAACTGCATTTCGAGCTGTTCCTGGCCGACGACGGTGGTCACGCCGTACCCGTCGGTCGGCGACTGGCTGTTTCTCGCCTTCTACCCGCTCGTGTACGCGGCCTTTGTGCTCCTCGCCCGCTTGCGCATCCGTGAGTTTCAGCGTGCCCTGTGGCTCGACGGGCTGATCGCGCGCTCTGGGTGTGGCTTCGGTGACGGACGCGATTGTCGCGCCGCTTATTACTCCTGCGGACGACTCCCTGGGTTCCGCGGTGAACCTGGCCTACGCGCTCGGTGACGTCGTGCTCTTGAGCATCGTCGTCGGGGTCTTTTCGCTCACCGCCTGGCGACCGGGCCGTCCCTGGGCCCTGCTCGGCTTTGGGCTCGGGCTGGTGGCGGCGGCCGACATCGCTTTCGTCGTGCTGGTGCGCCCGGGGCACTTACGCGGAGGGCTCGCTTCATCGACCTGCTGTGGCCGGCGGCCATGCTCACGATCGGCTACGCGCCTGGCAGGCCATTCCTCCGCGCCGTGACATCCGCCTCGACGGCGCTCGCCTTTTCGTGGTGCCCTGCCTGGTCGCGTTGCTGGCGTTGGCGGTCCTCGCCGTCGGGTCGTTCGGCGAGATCCACCTGCTCGCTCCGGTGCTCGCCACCGCCACCCTCGCCCTGGTAATCCTTCGCCTGGCCATCACCCTGGCCGAGAACCAGCGGCGGCTGGCCACGAGCCGCCGCGAGGCGCAGACCGACGCCCTCACGCGGCTGGGCAACCGGCGCCGGCTGGCTCACGATCTCGAGGAGGAGCTCGGGCTGGCCGTGCGCGACAGCCAGGGGGCCCTGCTGCTCTTCGACCTCGACGGCTTCAAGAGCTTCAACGATCGCTTCGGTCACCCGGCCGGTGACGCCCTGCTCGCCCGCTTGGGCGCCGCCCTGCGCCGGGCGATGAGCGACGGCGCGCGGGCCTACCGCCTGGGCGGCGACGAGTTCTGCGTGCTCGTGCCCGCGGGCTCGCCGGACGTGGAGAAGATCGAGCGCGCGTCGGCCCACGCGCTCAAGGAGCGCGGGGAGGACTACTCGGTCGCCGCCTCGTCGGGGAAGGTGCGCTTCCCCGCGGAGGGCTCGACGTTCGCCCAGGTGCTGAGCGTCGCGGACGCTCGCCTGTACGCGGACAAGGCCGAACGGCGCTCGCTCCGGGAACGGGCCGCCTAGCTCAGCGAGCGAACGCCGCCCGGTCCTTCGCCAGATCCATGAAGAACAGCCGGAACCGGCCGACGTCGACGGCGTCGCGGTCCTCGAGCTCGGCCAGCTCGACGCGGTCGCCGTTGCGGAACACGCCGTTGAGGCTGCGGTCGTCGAGGATGCGCGCGCCATCCTCGTCGCGGTAAACGAGCGCGTGACGGCGCGAAACGGTCGGGTCGTCGAAGCGGATGTGCGCCGACAAGCTGCGCCCGACCCGCGTCCATCCCTTCTGGAGCGGGACCACCCGCACTCGCTCATCGTCCTCAAACGCCAGGTAGGCGCCCGAGGCGACCAGCGCTTCGCGCGCCTCCTCGAGCCAGTCCGGCGGTTCGCCGACCGGGTGGCGCTCGGGCCCCAGGTCGGGAACGCTGAACAGGGATGCCCTCTTGAAGCGGTCGCCTCCACACTCCGGACAGGCGGGAACGGAGTCGCGCTCATGCAGCGCCACGGCGAAGCCGCAGGCGTCGCAGTGAAAGGAACCGGCCCCTGCCAAAGTGCCGGAACTGAACTCTTCCATGGTGTCTGTCTTTCCTCCGGGGGTGGGGGGAATGGACGGAAGGGTACCCAGACCGTTCCGGATAGTGGGAACTTTATGTCGCTATTTGCAGGAATTGCGCCAATCCCGTGCATTGGCGCACCTCGGGCCGCCTTCGCTGTTGCAGGACTACGGCGCAGCCGACAGAAGAGGATCACATGCCCGATCTCGCCGCCCTCATGATGCGCCGCAGCATCGGCGCACTTCGGCCCACCCGCGACAACTGCGCCAAGTGCCGCCGTACGCCGCTCGCGGGAGAGTGCCTGCATCAGCTCGACTCAGGGCGGTTGCTCTGCGACCTCTGCTTCGCCGCCCTGCCCGAAGGGCGCCGGCGCGCTGTGCGCTCCGAGCGGGTGCACGTCGGCGAGCGGGGCCTCGCCGTGGTGCCCAAGGCCGCCTGACCTTCAAGCCAGGCTGAGCGCGGCGCGTAGAATGGCGCCCCCGTGCGCGAGGTAACCGTCTCCACCGTCATCTCCGCACCGCGCGAGCAGGTCTTCGACTTCGTCTGCGACCTGGCCGGCCGGCCCGCCTACACCGACCACTTCATGCGCGACTACCGCCTGGCGCGCGTCGATCCGGTGGGCGTTGGCGCCGCGGCCCGCTTCCAGATGAAGGCGCCGCTGGCCAAGGAGTACGCCGAGCTGCAGATCACCGAGGCGGACCGTCCGCGCCGGATCGTCGAGGAGGTGGCGGTCGGCCGTCGCGGGCGTAACCGCTCGGTGGCCATGTACGACTTCACGACCGAGAGCGGCGGCACCACCCGGGTGGAGCTGACCACCTACAGCGTGCCGGCCACGCCGATCGACCGCCTGAAGGAGATCGGCGCGGCGAGCTGGATGCGCCGTCAGACCAAGAAGGCGCTCCAGCGGCTGCGCATGATCTTCGAGGAGCCGTCCCGGGGCACGCTCAAGCGGGCGACCATCGCCGGCTACGAGCCCGCAAAGGCGCCACGTTTCGGCGCGCACACCGGCATGGATCCTTCGCGCGCCCCGCGCCAATAAACTTGGCCGCTCTGATCCGCCGCCCCGCCCTCATCCTCGGATGCCTGATTGCGCTCGCCGGCGCGCTGGTCGCGTGCGGCGACGAGGAGCCGGGCGTGACCGAGCCGGCTCGCGAGGGCCTCGCGCTCGAGCTGGGAGGCGTTCAGTACAACGTCTTCATCACCCGCCAGCTCAACCCCGAGATCACCCCGGACGACGCCTACGTGACCGAGGAGGCCCCGCCGGGCGAGTCGCTCTACGGGGTGTTCATCGAGGTCTGCAACAACTCCGATGAGGCCCGGGTGCCCAGCGACGATTTCGTGATCCTCGACAACCAGAAGAACGAGTTCGAGCCCGAGGACCTGCCCGACGACAACCAGTTCGCCTACCACACCCGCGAGCTCGATCCTCAGGAATGCATTCCCGAGGCGGGCAGCGTCGCCCAGCTCGGGCCGACGGAGGGATCGATGCTGCTCTTCCAGCTCCCGCTCCAGACCACCGAGAACCGGCCGCTGGAGCTCGAGGTCGAGGATTCCGAGGGCGAGACGCTCACCTTCGAGCTCGATATCTAAGCCGCAAGCGCTCGGCTCTGCCGAGTGCGCGCGGACGTTATAACGCGGCTTCCAGCACGATCCGGGCCGCCGGCGCTGCAGTTGCCCCACCCGCGCCGGCGCGGATAAGCATCACCGCCACCACGATCTCCGGGTTCTTGGCCGGCGCGTAGGCGGTGAACCAGGCGTCGGTGTTCAGAGGGTCGGGGGGCAGGGTCTCGCCGGTCTCCGGGTCGCGCGTGTCCTCCAGCTCCGCGGTGCCGGTCTTGCCCGCCACCTTGACGCCGGGCAGCGCGGCTGCCGTGCCCGTGCCGTAGTCCACCACCTCGACCATCATCGAGCCCACGGTGCGCGCCACCTTCGGCGTGGTCACGCGCACGGTGCGGGTGCGTTCGCCGAGCGCGAGCGTGGGAACGCGGCGCACTCCGCGAGCGGCGATGGTCTGGGCCACCGAGGCCAGCATGAGCGGAGTGGCGAGCGTGCGGAACTGGCCGATCGCGGTGGCCGCGATCTCGAGGTCCGAGACGATCTCGCTCGCCGGCGGCAGGGTGCTCGGCAGCTCGCCGGGCACGGTGGGTTCGGCGTTCCAGCCAAAGCGCTCGGCGGCCTCCACCAGCGCCTCGGCCCCGAGCTTCACGCCGAGCGGGCCGAACACCGAGTTGCACGAGTGCGCGAAGGACTCCCGGAACGTCCCGCCGCAGAACTCGCCGTTGGCGTTCTCGAACTCGACCCCGTCGACGGTCGCCGCGCTCTCCACCGGGAACTCGTCGCGCGGCTTGACGGCCCCCTGCTCGAGCCCGGCGGTGGCCGTCACGATCTTGAAGGTCGACCCCGGCGGCTGGGGGGCCGAGAAGGCAACTCCGGCCAGCGCCCGGATCTCACCGTTGGCGGGATCGAGCGCGGCGACACCCCCGAAGCGCCCGGCCAGCGCCGTGACCGACGCTTCCTGGAGGCGGGTGTCGATCGTGGTGCGGACCGGACGGGCCTTGCGCGGCTTTGCTCTCGCCAGCACACGGTCGCCGGCCAACAGCTCCCCTCCCGGCACGCCCGCCAGGCGGTCCTCGAACGCGTGCTCCAGCCCGGTCTGTCCCACCAGCCAGTCGCGCGGGAAGCCGTGCGCGTAGAGGACCTCGCGCTCCTCGGGCGTCTCCTCGGGTTCGAGGACCCCGGTGATGGTGCCGGCGATCGCCTCCAGCGGCGAGGTGCGGGCATCGGGCGGGCCCTTGGCGAGCACCTTGCGGTCGCGCGAGAGGAGGGTGCCGCGAACGGGCGGGTCGCTGCGCCGCGACAGTCCCTCGCCCCGGCGCAGTCCGGGAAAGGCCAGCAGCGGCCCCCAGGTCACCCGTTCGCCGTTCACCGGCAGGAGCAGCTCGGCCCGCACGGGACCGAACACCCGGGTGCGCACCTCCACCGGCACGGCGACGGATCCCTCCCGCTCGCCCCCGGGGTCACCGGTGCGCACCGCCGTGGCCGTGGCGGTGGCCGCGGCCTCCCGGTAGGCGCGGCGAAACTCGGGCAACGGGTGCGCGCGCCGGGAGGGATCGTCGAGCAGCGCGTGCATCGCCCGATAGTCGTCGCGCTCCCAGGCCTCGGAGAACTCACCGGCGACGCGCTGGGCGGGCGATGGCGTGCCCGCCCCGAAGGCGAGGCCGGCCGCGAGAGCCACCAGCGCGACCACTGACAGAGCGGGAAAGGCCCGATGCGTGAGCCGGCGCTGACGCTCGGCCGAGAAGCTCGCCATCCCTACGAGACCGCAGCCCGATGTCTAGTGTGCCTGCGCGTGAGTGCCGTGGACTGGGTCATCGTCGTGTTCACGGGCCTGATGGCGATCTGGGGCTACGCCCAGGGTTTGATCGTAGGGGCGCTTTCGCTGTTTGGCTTCGCCGGAGGAGCACTAATTGGTTCGCGCCTCGGGCCGCTCCTCCTCGAAGAGGGCTCCCAATCTCCATACGCGCCACTGTTCGCTTTGGTTGGTGCCCTGCTGCTCGGCGGCATGGTTGCTTCCGCCCTCGAGCTGCTGGGTTTCCACCTGCGCCGGCGCATGGGCGACCGGCTCGGCCTGCTGGACGGCTTCGGAGGTGCGTTGCTCGTGGGGTGCCTGGGCCTGGGCCTCGCCTGGATCGCCGGAGCGGTAGCCCTGCACACGCCGGGCGCGCGCGAGCTGCGCGAGCCGATCCAGCAGTCGACCATCCTGAGCGAGCTCAACGAGCGCCTTCCCCCCTCGGGACCGATCCTTCAGGCGCTGGCCCGCTTCGATCCCTTCCCTCAGATCGACGGGCCCCAGCCGAACGTCAAGCCGCCGGACTCGCAAATCGCCCGCGATCCCGAGGTGCGCGCGGCCGCCGCCAGCGTGGTGAGGGTGCTCGGCACCGCATGCGGACTGGGTGTACAGGGAAGCGGCTGGGTCGCGGGCGGCGGAGTGGTGGTGACCAACGCCCACGTCGTCGCGGGACAGGACGACACCACGGTGCAGATACGCGGAGAGGGTGATCGCATCGACGCCGAGGCGATCTGGTTCGATCCCCGCAACGATCTCGCCCTCCTGCGGGTGGAGGGCCTTTCGGCACCGGCGCTGCGCCTGGCCGACGACGCCAAGGAGGGCACATCGGCCGGGATTGCCGGCTTTCCCGAGAACGGGGGCTACGACGTGCGGCCGGGCCGTCTCGGCGACACGAGCACGGTCGTGACCCAGGACGCCTACGGCCGCGGACCGGTGCGACGCTCGATCACCTCGCTGCGCGGCGTGGTTCGCTCCGGCAACTCCGGCGGGCCGATGATCAACGCCCGCGGGCGCGTGGTCACCACGATCTTCGCCGCGACGGTGGCGGACGGCGGCGATAACGGGTTCGGCGTGCCGGGGCCGATCGTGCGCGAGGCGCTCGGCCAGGCCGGCGGCCCGGTCGACACAGGGCCGTGCTCGCGCTGAGCCCAGTGTCCTAGAGCGCGGCCACGATCTCGTCCAGATCCGCGGAGCGCAGGTCGATCATGTCCTCGGCGTGCTTTCGCAGCAGCTTGAGGTTGCCCTGGCTCGCGTCGTCGAGGTCGTCGCTGGCGAGGTCGAGCTCCACCTGCAGGCGCCAGTAACGGCCGTCGGCCAGCGCGTGCTCGAGCTGGTAGTTGACCGCCTCCGACATGCCGTCGAAGACCACGTCCAGGATCGGCTTGGCCCATTCCACGAGACCCCAGTCCTTCACCTCGTCGAAGGTGCGCTTGCGCGTGCGCTCCCCCGTGCCGAGCGACACCAGCTGCACCTCGGCCGTGGGCTGGAAGCGAAGCACCTCGGCAAAGGCGCTCATCGCCGGGTTGACCGCGAACACGCCGCCGTCCACCAGCGCGGCCTCCCTGACCTCGAGCGGCTCGAAGTAGGTGGGTGCCGCGGCCGTGGCGCGCGCCACCACCGAGAGGGCGAAGTCCTCCTCGGCCGGGCTTTCGCGGGCCTTGCGTGTCTTGAAGAAGTAGGGACCGGGCTCGGTGAGGTTGTAGGCCGGGACGATCAGGTCGGGCCGCGCGTCGGCCAGGCGCTTGTCGCCGAGGAAGCGCTCCAGGGCCCGGTCCAGCGCCCCCGCGTCGTACTTCTCGTCGAGTAGCCCCTCTCCGCTTCGGATGCGCTGGAACACGTCGCGATCGAAGATCGTCGGCCCCTCGTCCTCGTAGAGCGAGACCAGCTCCTCGGCCGGGAGCGGGTCGGGCGCGCACAGCGCACAGGCCAGGATCCCACCCGTCGAGGTGCCGGCGATCAGGTCGAAGAGCTCGAAGATGCGCCGGCCGGCTCGGCGCTCGAGCTCGGTCAGGACGAGGGCGGGAATAAGGCCACGGATGCCCCCTCCGTCTATGGAAAGCACGCGCATGCGCCGAAGGTATCGCTACAAATGGATGGGTGCGTGCCGCCTTCCTCATTCTGCTTCTGGCTGCCCTGACCGCATCGGTGGCCGCGGCTCAGGAGCCACCCCCCGGAAGCCCGCCTGAGCTCGCGCCCGTGGACGAGAATCCCTGCATCGGCCCATTCGCGGCGGGCCTGCGCTGCCCCGATCTCGTGATGCGCAAGCCCTACGGGCTGTACACCGACCGCCTGACCAAGGCGGGTCACACGGTTCTGCGGGCCGGCAACGTGATCGACTCGGTCGGCGACGGGCCGGCGGAGCTGCGGGGAACGCGAACCAGCGCGCGCTTCATGTCCGCCCGCCAGCACATCTACCGGCGCGGCGGCGGCAAGATCCTGGTCGACACCGGCGCCCGGCTCCAGTTCAAGTTCGCCCACCAGCATCGCTACTGGTGGAAGTTCCACGAGGCCGCCCGCTTCGAGCTATGGCGCCTCGACTCGCAGGGCGAGCGCAGCACTCTGGTGCGCACGGGGCCCAAGGTCGCCTACTGCCTGCGCGATCTCACCCACACCCGCCCCCGGCTCGACCGCTCCCCGCGCCGGTTCGTGTATCCCTCGTGCAGCAACAGCCGCCGCGCGCAGCACGTGACCCTCGGCACCTCCATCGGCTGGGCCGACATCTACCCGCCCGCCTACCCCGAGCAGTGGATCGACGTGACCGGCCTGCGGGGCTGCTTTGCCTACGTCCACATCGCCGATCCCGAGAACGGCATCTACGAGTCAGACGAGGACAACAACGAGGCGCAGGCGGTGGTCCGCCTGCCGTTCCGGGCAAAGGCGAGCCGCAAGGGCTGCCGCGGCCGCGATCAGGGCCGCTCGTACGACCCTGGGCCGTACTAAGTCCCCTCGATCGCTTTAGACCGAGGGCCCGCGCAGCACCGAGTCCGACGAGTGCCCGGGGTCGCCGTCGCTGGGCTCGCGCGAGACGTCGAGGAAGCGGAAGCTGCCGGGATCCACGGGCAGCTGCACGTCCTCAAGGGTGGCGGCGCCCGAAGCGCCCACCCGCGTCGAGCCGAGCGAGACCAGCTCGCCGTCGTCGCCCAGGAGCCACACCTCGTAGAAGTCGTCGCCCGCGTTAGGGTGCAGGCCCGAGAGCTCGACCGTCGCGCAGGCCCCCGGCGCGTGGGTCGAGGCGCACCGTTCCGGCGGCGTCGCCGCCGCCGCCGTCGAGCGGCTTGAGCTCGACGCTGGCGCGCACGTCGTCGGGTGCACCCTCGTCGCCGGCCAGCAGCAGGCCGGCGCCGAGGCCGGCCGCCAGCAGGGCCAGCGAGGCCGCGACGGCGGCGAGCGGGCGCCATATCGGTAGGCGCCACCGCGTCGGCTGAGCTTGCTCCGTGGCCCACGGGGCCGGCGGCGGCACGGGACGATCCCAGGCCTCCCGGGGAAGCTCCTGCAGGCGGCGGCCCAGCTCGTCGAGTGAGGGGTCGCTCATGCCGCCGCCTCCTCCTCGTCAACCAGGTCGCGCAGGCGCCGCAGAGCTCCCACCATGCGCATCTTCACGGTGCCGAGAGGGATGTCCGTCCGCTCGGCGATCTCCGACTGGCTCATGCCCTCGAAGAAGCGCATGCGCAGCAGCTCGCGCTCCTCCGCCCTCAGCTTCGATAACAGGTGGGCCACCCGCCAACGCTCGACGAGCGCGTCGGGAGACCCCTCTGGGTCGTGGTCTTGGACCAGCCCGATCACGTCAGGCTTGCCCGGATCACGGGGCTCGGGGACCCGGCGCCTCAGCTCGTCGATGGCGCGACTGCGCGCGATCGTCATGATCCAGGTGAGCACGCTCGCGCGCTTGGGGTCGTAACTGGGCACCCGTTGCCAGACCTCGAGGAACACCTGCTGATGCACGTCCTCGGCCACGCCACGATCGCGCAGGACGTTGATCAGGTAGCCGAGCACGGTGGGCGCGTACTCGTCGTACATCTTCTCCAGCGTCGGCGCGGGGTCGTTACCCCGTGTGGGGCGGCGCAGCAGAGAGCGGGTCCGGCCCGCCATGGGGAGAGCGACTACGCCCGCGGTCATCCGGGGTGGTACGAGGGCCAGGCGGCCTCCGGTTGCCCAACCGATCGGGCGCCGGTCAACGGATAAGCCGCCGAAGGGCAATCTATCTCGGAGGTACGAAGTGAGACGTAGAAGCATTCTGACGTTCGTTGCGATCGTAACCGCGCTGCTCGTGGTTGCGCCCGTGGCGAGCGCCCAAGTGAAGCTCGCGGGTGGTTCGACCACCCTCACGCTAGCGCCGCTGACCGCAGAGGCGCTCGCGCTGAACGGCGTGTCGGTCAAGCCGATTGCGCCCGCCAAGGTGCGGGGCAACGGTGTGGCCTTCCCGATCACGGGCGGCTCGATCAACCCGGCCAGCGCGGCTGGGCGAATCAACCACTCGGGCGGGCTGGCCTTCCGGGCCGGCGGCACCCGTGTGGCGCTGACCAACTTCGGCGTGCACGTGGGAGCCAAGCGGGCCATCCTGACCGCCAAGGTCGGCAACGGCCGGTTGACGGTGCTGTCGCTGTCACTGGCCAACGCGAAGGTCACGCGCAAGGGCCTCAACACCATCGTCAGCGGCGTGCAGGCCCGGCTCAGCGGCCAGGCCGCGAAGGCGCTGAACGCGGCGTTCTCGACCGACCTGTTCACCAAGGGCCTCGCCATCGGCTCGGTCGTCGTGAGGGCCAAGCCGGCACAGGTCCAGGTCGCCGGCGGAGCCACCACCCTCGCCCTGGACGCTGGAGCGGCCTCGGCGCTCGGATCGCTGGGCATCACCGCCGCGCCGGTGGATCCGGCCCAGGCGACTGGGGCCGGCCTCGAGTTCCCGATCACGGGCGGCAAGCTGAACGCGAAGACGTTCGCCGGTTCGGTCAAGCACTCGGGCGGCATCCGCCTCTCGCGTGGCGACACGGCGGTGGAGCTCACCTCGTTCACCATCAACGTCGACTCCGATCCGGACCTGACCGCCCTGGTCGGTGGGCAGCGGGTGTCCATTCTCAATCTGGACCTCTCGCAGCTGTCTGCGTCGGTCGACGGGCGCCGGATCACCCTCAGCGGGGTGTCGGCGAGCCTGACCGCCGCGGCGGCGAGCGCGCTCAACGGCGCCTTCGCCACCGACGCGTTCGCGGAGGGCCTGGTGCTCGGCACCGCCTCGGTGGCCGTCCGGGCTCGCTGACGCATACCGGGCGCGGTGAGGTCGTGCGAGCATTGCGCTCGTGAGCGACCTCAACCGCGCCTGGTGGGACGAGCGCCTGCCCATCCACCTGGAGTCCGAGCTCTACGACCTCGAGAGCTTTCGGTCGGGCCGTGACCCGATCAGGCCCTTCGAGGACGAGGAGCTCGGGCCGGTGGAGGGCAGGACGCTTGCCCATCTGCAGTGCCACTTCGGGCTCGACTCGCTGGGGTGGGCGCGCCGCGGCGCGCGGGTGAGCGGGCTCGACTTCTCCCAGCCCGCCGTCGACACCGCCAACGGCCTGGCCACCGAGCTCGGCCTCGACGCGGAGTTCGTATGTGCCGACGTCTACGACGCGGCCGCCGCCCTCGGCGGACGGCGCTTCGACGTGGTCTACACGGGCCTGGGCGCGCTCAACTGGCTACCGGACATCGAGCGCTGGGCGCAGACCGTTGCGCGCCTGATCGCGCCCGGCGGCGTGCTCTACCTGGTCGAGTTCCATCCCTTCACCTGGGGCTTCGGCGACGACGACCTGACCCTCGAGTACGACTACTTCCCCGACCCCAAGGGGCTGAGCTTCGACGAGGGGGGCACCTACGCCGACCTCGAGGCCACCACCACGCACAACCGGACGGTCGAGTGGCAGCACACGCTCGGAGGAATAGTGAGCGCCGTGATCGGCGCCGGCCTTCGGCTCGAGTTCCTGCACGAGCACGACTACACGCTCTTCCCGCGCTGGCCCTTCCTCGAGAAGCACGGCGATCACTACCGCGTTCCGGCGGGACACCCGCGGCTGCCGCTGATGTACTCGATGCGGGCGGTGCTGGAGGGGTAGGCGCTCAGAGCGGTCATCGGCGCACCCGATATCGCACGTGGAGCACCCGGTTGCCCTGGACCACCACGTCGGGATCCTCGAGCAGGTGCTGCGCGTCGACCGACCCGAAGTAGCGCTTGCCGGATCCGAGCACCACGGGGACCACGTCCATCGCGACCTCATCGACGAGCCCCGCGGCGAGCATCTGGCCGCCGACATCGCCGGCGGCGACCTCGACGGTGCGGTCGCCCGCGAGCTCCTGTGCCCTGGCCATGGCCGCCTCGACGCCGTCGACGAAGTGGAACGGCGCCTCGGGGCGCCAGCCCTCGGGCGCCGGCCGGTGCGACACGACGACCACGTGGTCGATCCCGCCCGGCGGCGTGCCGCCCCACCCGTCCGTCTGGTCGAAGACGTGGCGGCCGACGATCGTCACCCCGATCTCGTCCCAGTACGCCCGCGTGTGGTCGTGGGACGCCTGCGACACCTTCACCTGTCCCGACTCGTCCAGCGGCACGTCACCGCTTGACAACCAGTCGAACAGCGGGCCGGGCTGGTCGCTCTCGTCCGCGATGAAGCCGTCCACCGACACGCTGCTGTACAGGACCACCTTGCCCACGGGAGCTTCTCCTCTGCTCGGGAGGTGCCCATACTGACGTCGCGGGAGGGCGCGTCTTGGAGGAAATCAATCGGCCGGCAGCGGTCCGACGTCGAGCGCATGGCCGGGATGCTCGCGAAGGAACCGCCGCCGGACGTCGAGATAGCTGGTCGGCGTCAGCCCCGTGAACGCCCGGAAGTCGTTGCCGAAGTGGGCTTGGTCGTAGTAGCCGGCGCTACCGGCGACCTCGAGCCAGTCGACCGGTCCGGCGGGGTCGATCGCCCGCACGGTCGCGGCGAAGCGATAGGTGCGCGCGAGCCGCTTCGGCGTGACGCCGACGACCTCCTTGAACCGCTGCACAAGATGCGTGCTGCTGACGCCGGCCACCCCGCTCAACTCGCTGATCGCCACCGCACCCGTGGCCGCCGCGATCACGCCGCTCGTATGGCGGACCAGCCCGAGGCCGGCGGTCTCGCGGACCCGTCGCATCAGCTCGTCCTCGAGCAGGGTCAGCATCTCGCGCGGCCCGGGCGCCGACGCCAGCCGCTCTCGCAGCTCAGCCGTGGCGGCGCGTCCCAAGACCTCCTCCACCGTCAGCGGCCGGTCACGCAGCTCGACCGCGGGCAGCGCCAGGAACGGCGCCAGCCCCCACGGCTTGAAATGCACGCCGACCGACCGGGTCGCCGGCGGGTAGCCGAACTCCATCGCACGCGTGAGCGTGGTGATCACGACCCCGTCGGCATACTCGGCCGCCTCGATGTCGCTACCGGAGCGAATGCGGAACGGCGCCCCGAGGTTGACGATCAGCACCGCAGACGGCATCGGCGGCAGCGTCAGCCGCGGATACGGAGGCGCGCCCTCCAGGTAGTAGAGGTCGTCGACCAGCCCCACTAGCGGCGCTCGCGGCGCTCTGGACACGTACTCCACGAGTTAACTGCGGCCTACGGCACTCGCGGCGGCGGGGTCCGCGGAGGGGGCGTCCGCGGCGGCGGAGTGATGCGCGGCGGCGGCGTCCGCGTGGGTGGCGTCGGTGTGGGGCAGGGAATCGGGGCTCCCGACGCCGAGCGGCAGCCGTTCGGATCGGTGGGGGTGGTGTCGGGCGGCGGTGGCGGTGGGGGCGGATCGGTCGGGGTGTCGGCCGGCGGCGGACTGGGTCTCCGTATCCCCGGTCACGCCGCCTCCGTCATTGCCGCCGCCGCTGCGGTCGGCCTGGCCGTCGCCCGACGAGTCTCGTTGCCGTCCGCCGCTCGCGCCCGTGCCGGCCGGCGTCTCGCCGCCGGTGCTCGCGGGCTGCTGGCCGGCCTCGTCCGCGGTTTCGGCGGCCTCCTCGGCGGGCGCGGCCGCCGCGGGGTTCTTGTTGCCGCCGCCGCCGGACTGCTTCTTGTTCTGCTTCGCCGCCTTGGCCGGCTTCGGCGCCGGCCCATCGTCCTGCCCGCTCGGGGGCGCCGGCTGCTCCTCGGCCGCGGGCACGATCGCGGTGACGGGAGCGCCGTCGCTCGTGGGGCCGACGAACACCACCAGCACCAGTGCCAGGCCGAGCACGGCCATGAGAGCCAGGTCGAGGCGCCGATGGCGGAGCACCGCCGCGCGAGCGCCCTCGGTACCCGCGCCGCTCGCCGCGCTCCCCGCGGCGCCCGCCCCGGTGGCCGAGCGCGCGCCCTCGCGGCGGGCCACCACATTGCTCCAGTCCGCGCCGACGAGCTCGGCCGCCTCGGCCATCGTCTCGCGAAACAGGAAGGGCCCGGCGGAGACGGGCAGCCAGGCGCGGTACGAGATGCCGGCTTCGGCCATCGCCTCGCGGCGCAGGCGGCAGGTCTCACAGCCCACCAGGTGATCGGCGAGCCATTCGGCGTCGGCGGAGTCGCGGTCGAGCTCCCCGTCCTCCACGGCGGCGATCATCGGCACCGCCCGCTCGCACTGCGGCGCGTTGGGGATGATCGCGGCGAGCGCCTCGCCGCGCAGCGCCCCGCGCAGGTTGATCCGCGCCCGCGAGATCAGCTGGGCGACCGAGTTGCGGTTCATGCCCATGATCTCGGCCACCTCGTCGTAGGAGAGGTCGTCGAGCTCCTTGAGGGCGAGCGCCTCGCGCTGGCGCTCGGGCAGCGTGAGGTTGGCCCGGCGGATCTCCTCGGTGCGCGCGTCTAGCAGCACGTTGCGCTCGGGGTCGTCCTCGGGGTCGCCGGGATCGAATCCCATGCCGCCGCCGCCCACCGCCCCGCCCATCGGCGTGGCGTGCTCGGGAATCTCGTCGCTGGGCTCGGTGCGCCGGCGGCGTTCGATCAGGTCGTAGCAGGCGTTGCGCGCCGACGTGAAGACGTAGGAGCCGAAGGCCAGGTCGCGGCCCTCCAGCTTGGGAAGGCGGCGAAGCACGTTGACGAAGGCGTCCTGGGTGGCGTCGGCGGCGTCGTCCTGAGACCCGAGGATGCGAAAGCAGAGGTTGAGCACCCGCTCCTCGTAGCGCTCATAGAGGTCGGCGAACGCCTCGCCGTCGCCGCCGGCGGCGCGCTGGGCGAGCATCGCCTCGTCGGCGCCGGGGGTGGTGGTCGCGAGTCCAGCCACTCCCGCCACCGTACTCCTCGTCACGCGGTTGCGAAAGTGCATCCCGACGGGCTGGACAACTGTGGCCATTGTTGGTCCAACCGGCCGGCGTGGAGGAAATTACGCTCAGCGCGCGAGATGCATGCCCAGCGCACGCGGAGCCGCGCAGACGGCGCGGGTCAGTGGGTCCACCCGCTCGCCCATCTCGGCCGCGTGCTCGCGCCGGACCAGCGCCGAGCGGACCACCGAGCCGCCCAGCCAGGCGAAGGGCTCGGGCGGGACCCAGGCTCCTGGACCGGACTCGACGATCGGCAGGCGGGTGTTTTCGTCGCGGCGATCGAGCGCCAGCGCGGCGAGTGTGCGGCCGGCCAGGTTGGACGGGCCCACGCCGTTGCCCGTATAGCCGAAGGCGAAATGCACCGGAGCCCCGGGCAGGGTGCCGATCTGCGGGATGTGGCTCGGGGACACGTCGATGGGGCCGCCCCACGCGTGGGTGACGCGGCGTCCGTCCAGCGCCGGGAAGATGCGCTCGAGGTGCCCGCGTATTTCGGCCGCGACCGTGTCGTCGACCTCGACGCGGCCGTGGGTGCGGGCGCCGTAGGCCAGCCGCCCGCCGCCCCAGCCGAACACGATGCGGCCGTCGCGAGTCGTTCGGAAGTAGTGGATGAGCGTCCGGCCGTCGGTGATGCACTCCCCGCCCGTCCAGCCGATCTCCTCGATCACGTCGGGCACGGGCTCGGTGAGCACGATGTGCGACGAGGTGACCGTGAGTCGCGATCGGAGCTCGGGGAGCGCGCGGGCGGCCGGGCCCACGGCCAGAATCGCCGCTCCGGCCCGCACCTGGCCGCTCTCGGTCTGAGCCGTTACGCCCACGCCGCTCCCGTTGTTAGCGCCGTGTGAGCTGAGGTCCCGGACCCGCGAGCGCTCGTACACGAGCGCGCCGCGCTCGATCAGGCGCCGGCGCAGGCCCAGCGCCAGCCGGGCCGGGTGCACGGTGGCGAAGTCGGGTACGAAAACCCCTCCGCGAAACACGGGCGACTCGCAGCGCCCGCGAACCTGCTCGGCGCTCATGTCCTGGACGCGGTCGGCCGCGCCCAGCTGGGCCGCGGCCTCGACCGCGGCCCGCCCGGTCGCGTCGAAGCTCGGCGCGGTCGACACGCACATGTAGCCCGACTGATCGAACCACGCGTCGACCTCCTGCTCGCTGCACCAGTCGCCGATCGTCGACACCGCCGCGCTCGATGCGTCGAGCAGCGCGCGCGCCGGGCCGTCGCCGAAGGCCTTGCGCAGCGAGGGCGCGGAGAGCCACATCGACTCGCAGAAGCCGCCGTTGCGGCCGCTCGGCCCGTGGCCGCAGAGGCCGCCCTCGAGCAGCGCCACGGTCGCTCCCTGCTCGAGCAGGTCCCAGGCCGCCCACATGCCGGTGAAGCCCCCGCCGATCACCACGACGTCGGCCTGGACCGAACCGGTTAGCGGGGGGCGGGGATCGACGGCTCCAGCCTCCTCCAACCACCACCCGGTGGCTGTATGGCTTTCTATCTGACTATCTTGGGAGGAGATGGGCAAGACCCTAGTCATCGCCGAGAAGCCGTCCGTCGCCCGCGATCTCGCGGCGGCGCTGCCGGGAACCTTCAAGGCCGCGAAGGACAAGACCCACCTCGACGGGGAGGACTACGTGATCACGTGGGCGGTGGGTCATCTGGTCGGTCTAGCGGAGCCCGACGCGTACGACCCGAAGCTCAAGAAGTGGCGCTACGCGGACCTTCCGATCATCCCCGAGGAGTTCAAGCTCGTCCCCAACGACGACCGTGCGGCCAAGCAGCTGCGGGCCATCCACAAGCTCATGGCCGACGACGACATCGACGGGATCGTCAACGCCTGCGACGCCGGGCGCGAGGGCGAGCTGATCTTCGCGTACGTCTACGACACCGCCAAGATCAAGAAGCCCGTCCAGCGCCTGTGGCTCTCCTCGATGACCAAGAGCGCCATCACCGAGGCCTTCGGACAGCTGCGCGACGGCGAGGAGATGAAGCCCCTCGAGGCCGCCGCGCGCTCGCGCTCGGAGGCCGACTGGGTGGTGGGGATGAACGCCACGCGCGCCGCCAGCATCCGGCTGCGCGCCGCCTTCGACGGCGCCGTGTCGCTCGGGCGCGTACAGACCCCGACGCTGGCGCTCGTGGCCCGGCGCGAGGAGGAGATACGCAACTTCAAGCCCGAGCCCTACTGGCTCGTGGAGGCGCGCTTCCAGGCCTCCGGCCCGCGCCACTACAGCGGCCGCTACCTGGGTGGCAGGCGCCTGCCCGCGGCCGAGGACGCCCAGGCGATCGTCGACGCGTGCACCGGGCAGCCGGGCGAGATCACCAAGCTGGAGAAGAAGGAGGAGCGCGAGCGCCCTCAGCTGCTCTATGACCTGACGAGCCTCCAGCGCCACGCCAACACGCTGTACGGCTTCTCGGCTCGCCGCACCCTCAGCGCCGCCCAGCGCCTCTACGAGGAGCACAAGGCGCTCACCTACCCGCGTACCAACTCGCGCTTCCTGACCGGCGACATGATCCCCGAGATCAAGCCGATCGTCACCCTCGTGGGCAACAACCCGCAGTACCGGCGCGGCTCGGAGTACGTGATGGCGCTCGACAAGCTGCCCCTGGCCCGCGTGGTCAACGACAAGAAGGTCCAGGACCACCACGCCATCATTCCCACGCGCTCCGAGCACGATCTCGGGCGCATGGGCCAGGACGAGCTGAAGGTCTACGACCTGGTGGCCAAGCGCTTCCTGGCCATCTTCCATCCCGACGCCGTGTACGACCGCACCCGCGTGGAGACAACGGTGGCGGAGAACGTCTTCAGGACCAGCGGCCGGCGCTTGGTCGAGCCGGGGTGGAAGGGCGTCTACGGCGAGGAGGCCGAGGGGTCTCTTGGCGACGACGACTCCGGAGGCGACCAGCTGCTGCCCAAGCTTGAGCAGGGGGAGGCGGTGACCACCGAATCCGTCGAGTCGATGCGCAAGGAGACCCAGCCGCCGCGGCGCTTCTCCGACGCCTCGCTTCTGGGCGCAATGGAGACTGCCGGCAAGGACGTGGAGGACGCCGAGTTGCGCGAGGCCATGAAGGATTCCGGCATCGGCACGCCCGCCACGCGGGCGGCGATCATCGAGCGCCTGGTGGACGTGGGCTACGTCGAGCGCGAGGGCCGCGCTCTGGTGGCCACCGAGAAGGGCATCCAGGTGATCCGGCTGCTCGGCGCGCACCCGCTCACCTCGGCCGAGCTGACCGGCGACTGGGAGCGCCGGCTCGGCCTGATCGAGCACGGCGGCGACACCCGGCCCGCCTTCATGGGCGACATCGCGAAGTTCGTCACCGAGACCGTGCAGGAGCTCGACAAGCTCAAGGGCGTCAGGATCGAGCGGGCCAAGCTCGGGCCCTGTCCCGTCTGCGGGCGCGAGATCTCCGAGAACCGTAAGGGTTTTTCCTGCTGGTCGCGCGACGATCCGGGCTGCGGCTTCGTGATCTGGAAGAAGAAGGCGAGCAAGATGCTCCCCGTGGCGGTGGCCAAGGAGCTGATCGAGTCGCTGAAGAACTCGCGCGAGGCGGGGGAGGAGCCGGGCGTCGGCCGCACGGCCAAGCCCGTCACCGGCTTCCGCAGCCGCGCCGGGCGCACCTTCCGGGCCAAGCTTCGACTCGAATCCGTCGAGGAAGGCAAGTGGCGGGTGGAGTTCGACGAGGAGTGGGCCAAGGAGCCGCCGAAGGGCGAGTCCGAGGAGGAGCGCGCCGAGGCGGAAGTCGCCTGACGGCGTGAGCCACCACCGCACGGTCATCGTCGGCACGGGCTTCTCGGGCATCGGGATGGCCGTGCGCCTGATGAAGGACGGTGAGCGCGACTTCGTCCTGCTCGAGCGTGCGGGCGAGCTGGGAGGCACGTGGCGCGACAACACCTACCCGGGCTGCCGCTGCGACGTTCCGTCCCACCTCTACTCGTTCTCCTTCGCGCCCAACCCCAACTGGTCGAACACGTTCTCGGCCCAGCCCGAGATACTCGAGTACCTGCGCGGGGTGGCGCGGCGCTTCGGGGTGCCCGAGCACGTCCGCTTCGGCTGCGACCTGCAGCGCGCCGACTGGGACCACGAGCAGTCCCTCTGGCGCCTCCAGACCTCCCAGGGCCCCATGACGGCCGACGTGCTCGTCTCCGGCCAGGGCCCGTTGAGCGAGCCGCTGACGCCCCGGATCCCCGGCCTCGAATCGTTCGAGGGCACGCTCTTCCACTCCGGCGAGTGGGAGCACGATCACGACCTGCGCGGCGAACGCGTGGCGGTGATCGGCACGGGCGCCTCGGCGATTCAGTTCGTGCCCCGCATCCAGCCCGAGGTGGGGCGCCTCGACGTCTACCAGCGCACGCCGCCGTGGGTCACGCCGCACCCCAACCGGCGCGTGCAGCCCTTCGAGCGGCGGCTCTACCGGCGGCTCCCGATGGCGCAGCTGGCCATGAGGGCGGGTATCTACTGGGCGCGTGAGGGGTTCGTGCTGCAGTTTCGCCACCGGGCGGTTCGCAAGCTCGCGACGAAGCTGGCGCTGCGCCAGCTCGAGCAGCAGGTGCCCGACCGCGAGCTGCGCGAGCGCCTGACGCCGCGCTACGAGATGGGCTGTAAGCGGATCCTGCCCACCGACGAGTGGTACCCGGCCATCACGCAGCCGAACGTGGAGCTGATCACCAGCGCGATCAGCGAGGTGCGCGGCCGGTCGGTGGTCACGGCCGACGGGCGCGAGCGCGAGATCGACACCATCATCCTGGGCACCGGCTTCCACGTGACCGACCCTCCCATCGCCGGCTCGATCCACGGCCGCGACGGCCGGACGCTGGCCGAGGTCTGGGACGGCTCCCCGCGCGCCTACAAGGGCGCCACCGTGGCCGGCTTTCCCAACCTCTTCTTCCTGACGGGCCCCAACACGGCGCTGGGGCACACGTCGATCGTGTTCATGATCGAGTCCCAGGTCGAGTACGTGGCCGGCGCTTTGCGCGCGATGCGCCGCCGCGGCGCGGCCACCGTCGAGGTGCGGGAGCGGGCCCAGGCGGCCTACAACCACGAGCTCGAGGAGCTCACGCGCGGCACGGTGTGGGTGACCGGCGGGTGCGCCAGCTACTACATCGACCGCAAGGGCCACAACTCGTCGCTGTGGCCCACCTTCACCTGGCCCTTTCGCCGGCAAACACAGGAGTTCGACGAGGAGGCCTACTCGCTGGGCGCCGCCGCGAAGCCGCGCAGCGAGTTGTCGAGCCGCGGCGCTACGCCCGGCTCCACCCAGACGACCGTGCCCGGCCAGTAGGGACTGCGCTCGGCGCGCGCGGACACGAACGCGGGCTCGAAGTACCAGCTGCCGCTGTTCCACAGCCGGGTCCCGGACAGGCTGATCCACTCGGGCGCCTCGTCGCCGGGCAGCGGGCCCGCGCGGTGTGTGTGGCCGAAGATCACGTGCTCGGCGGCGGGCGCGACCACGTCCGCCACCCGGCCCATCGACAGCAGGCCCGAGCGGCGCAGCTCGGCGCCGGTGAGCTCGGGGCTGAAGGGGCCGATCCTCAGGCGGTTGAGCGCGGCCACGGCGGCGGGGATGGTCACGCGGCCCAGCAGCAGGCGCCGGACCTGGCCGGCGCCAGTGACCCCGCTCCAGACCGAGCGCGACATGCTTCCGGCCCGCGCCAGGGTGCTTCCCGAGGCGCCCTGGGCGAGGCCCGCGTAGAAGCCGTAGAGGGGGGCGAGCAGCGCCTCGAAGTCGTCGGCGCCCTCGCACTCGGTGTCCCGGCCGGTCATGCGCAGCATCGCCGAGGCGGCTATCGACTCGAGCCGGGGCACGGTCAGGTGGACGTCCAGGTAGTGGCCGTGAGTGGCGTAGACCCCGGGTGCGAGCGTGAGGCCGGGATAAGCCAGCGTGACCTCGCTCCGCGGCAGCCAGGAGGAGAGCACCCCGGCCGGCCCGTCGGCCTCGGGGCTCCCGACCGGCCACTCGTTCTCCGCGCCCAGCGTGTTGCCGGCCAGCCGGAGGCGCGCCAGCCACGGCTCGGCCAGATCGTGATCGTGGTTGCCCGGAACGATCGTGACCGGGCGGCCCGCGAGCGCGTCGCCGAGCTCCTCGAAGAACGGTCTCACCAGGCCGAGCAACTCGGCCAGGGGGCGGTGGCGCAGCTCGAGCACGTCGCCGAGCAGAACGACCCGGTCCGCTCCCTCGAGGCCCGCGACGAGGCGATCGAGCGCGCTGGGCGCGCGCGCGATGTCACGGCCGCCGACGGCGCCGAGGTGGAGGTCGGAGACGACGGCGGTCCGCACCCGGCCATCGTGGCAGCCGTGCGTGACGAGTCGGCGGCTGCGGCTACCGGACGGGCTGCTGGGCGTCGGGGCTGTGCAGTCAGACCAGCCGGGGCGGATGTTGCGCTTGGCGAGGGCGGCCGAACCCGCCTCACGCGGGCAGGCCCAGTGCGGCTAACCTGATGAAGGTTGCCCACCTTCTGCCGCCACAACCGTTTCTTCGCCGACTGTCCCATCTGTTCCAAGGGCACCGTGCTGGATCCGGAGCGCCAAACGCAGCGCCGGTCCTCCTCGGGTAGCCGGACGAGCACCGCGGGCAAGCGGCGTAACGGGCCGGGGACCGTCACCACCACCTCGCGCGGCCCCTTTGCCTCGGTGGGCCCCTACGACGGCGCCGAGATCCGGCTCGAGCGCGTGCCCGGCGGCCTCCGCATGGCGGCCTGGCGCGGCGGGCAGATCGATCGCACCGCGCCGGTGGTCGACGCCGGCGACATCCCCGCTCTGCTGGTCAAGGCGGCCGAGAGCGAGGTTCTGGCGGCCGGCCCCGCGCTCCAGGGAGCCGATGCCCCGGCCGAGCCCGGCACCTTCGGCGGCAGCCCCGGACGAACGGGCGAGTTGAGGGACGAGCTGCGCGTGGAGCGCCTCGACGACGGTCGCGTGCGGATCGCTCGCTGGATCATGCGGCCCAACCGGGGCTGGGAGCTGCAGGAGGCGCCGGTGTTGCTGCCCGCACAGCGCTTCACGCAGGCGCTTGAATCGGCCGCAAAACGCGGTGTCCTCGTGTCAGACGGTCCGGGCGAATAGCGACTATGCAGGAGTGCCCCTAACTCTCGTCACCGGCCCCGCGAACGCCGCCAAGGCGGGCGAGGTGCTGGGCGGGCTGCGGGCCCGCCTCGAGGATGAGCCGATCTTGGTGGTGCCGGCGTTCCAGGACGTCGAGCACGCGCAGCGCGAGCTGGCCGAGCGCGGGGCGGTTTTCGGGGCGAGCGTCCTGCGCTTCGACCGCCTGTTCGGCGAGGTGGCCCGCCGGGCCGGGCACTCCGAGCGCGTGGCCTCGGACGTCCAGCGGGAGCTGATCGTCGAAGGAGCGGTGCGCCGGGCCAAGCTCGAGCTGCTGGCCGAGTCGGCGGCCCAGCCCGGCTTCGTGCGGGCCGCCGCCCGCTTCGTGGCCGAGCTCGGCCGCTCGCGGGTGGAGCCCGCGCGCTTCACCCAGGCGCTGCGGGCCTGGGCCGCGGATGGGCCGCGCGCTCGATACGCCGAGGAGGTCGCCGCCATCTACCGCGGCTACCGCGACGGCCTCGATGCCGCCGGCCTCGCCGATCCCGAGCTGTTCGCCTGGCGCGCGCTGAGCGCGCTGCGCCGCGAGCCGGCGCGCTGGGGCGCCACGCCACTGTTCGTCTACGGCTTCGACGACTTCGATCCGCTCCAGCTCGACGCGCTGGAGACCATCGGCGGCGAGCGCTACTGCGGCGCCGACGTGTCGGTCTCGCTGCCCTACGAGCCCGGCCGGGCCGCCTTCATGGCCCTGGCCGGCGCCCACCAGGAGCTGCTGGCCCTGGGCGCCCGCGAGAAGCGCCTCGAGCCGCTGGACGATCACTACGCGCCGCAGTCGCGCGCGGGGCTGCATCACGTGGAGCGCCGGCTGTTCGAGGACCACGCCCCCGAGGAGCCGGTCGAGGCCGGCGCGGCCATCTCCTTCCACGTCTCGGGTGGCCAGCGCGCCGAGATCGAGCTGGCCGGGGCGCGCCTGCTGGAGCTCCTGCGCGCGGGGGTGGAGCCCGGGGACATCGCGGTGGTGCTGCGCCGGCCCGGCGACTACGCCTCGCTGCTCGAGCAGGTCTTCGGCGCCTACGAAATCCCCTTCTCGCTCGACCTGCGGGTGCCGCTCGGGCACACCGGCCTGGGCCGCGGCCTGCTGGCCCTCCTGCGCTGCGTGGCCCTGGCCGGGGAGGCCACGGCCGACGATCTGCTCGCCTGGCTGCGCACGCCGGGGCTGCTCGACCGCCCCGGGCTGGCGGACAGCCTCGAGTCGAAGGTTCGGCGGGAGGGTGCCCACTCGGCCGAGCAGGCGCGCGCGATCTGGGAGGCCGAGCACTGGCGGCTCGGCGACCTCGACCGCCTCGGCGCCGCGCGATCCGACGCCCGCGAGTTCCTGGCCGAGCTCGAGCGCCAGCTGGGCCGCCTGTTCAGCCGGCCCTACGAGCGGCGGGCGCCGGTGCTGCGGGGCCCCGAGCTCGACGATCCGCGCGTGTACCGCGCGGCGCGCATGGCGCTGGCCGAGCTGCGGGCGGTGGTGGAGGCCGATCCCCGTACGCGGCTCGATCCCCGCCGCGTGCTGTCCGTGCTCGGCGATCTCGAGGTGCACCTCGGCGAGCCGCCTCAGCCCGACCGCGTTCAGGTGGCCGAGCCGGAGGCGATCCGCGCCCGGCGCTTCGACGCCGTGCTGGTGTGCGGGCTTCAGGAGGGCGAGTTCCCCCGGGGCGCGCTGCCCGAGCCGTTTCTGCCCGACGAGGACCGGCGCGAGATCGCGCGGGCCAGCGGCCTGCGGCTGCCGGTGCGCGAGGACCGCCTGGACCGCGAGCGCTACCTCTTCTACGTGTGCTGCTCGCGTGCCGAGCGGCTGCTGGTGCTGTCCAGCCGCTCGAGCGACGAGGAGGGCAACCCCCAGGCCGAGTCGTTCTTCGTCGAGGACGTGCGCGCCCTCCTGGTCGCGGACCCGCCCACCCGCACGCGCAGCCTCTCGGACGTGACCTGGCGGCCGGAGGACGCCCCCACCGCAGGCGAGCTCGAGCGGGCGCTGGCGGCCGAGGGCCCGCGCACCGAGCCGCCGCTGCCCGGCGCCCTCACCTCCACCCTGCTGCTGGAGCGCCTGGGCGCGCGCGACGCGGTGTCCGCCGGAGCGCTCGAGAACTTCGCCGACTGCCCGGTCAAGTGGCTGGTGGACAACATCCTGCGTCCCGACGAGCTGGTGCCCGACCCCGAGGCGATGGTGCGCGGTCAGTACGCCCACTCGGTTCTCCAGCGCACCTTCCGGCGCCTGCGCGACGAGAGCGGGGCGCGGCGAGTGACGCCGGACAACCTCGCTCAGGCCGAGCGCATAGTGATCGAGGAGCTGCGCGAGCAGCAGGCCGAGTTCCGCCTCTCGCCCAAGCAGACCCGCGTGCGCGCGGCCGCCCGCCGGCTCGAGTTCGACCTCCTGAGCTTCCTGCGCCGCGAGGCCGACCGCGACGGCGACTTCGAGCCCGAGCACCTCGAGCTGGCCTTCGGCGACGGCAAGGCGAGCGAACCGGTCGAGCTGGGGCCCGGCCTGCGGGTGCGAGGCCGCATCGACCGGGTGGACACCAGCGACGGCATGGCGCTCGTGATCGACTACAAGAGCGGCAAGCGGGCCGATTCCTACAAGGTCGGCTCGTGGGAGTCCGAGAACCGCTTCCAGGCCGCCCTGTACATGCTCGTGGTCGAGCGCCTGCTGTCCGTGCGCGCCGCGGGCGGGGTCTACCTGCCGCTGGGCAGCGACAAGCCGCCGCGGGGAATGGTGGCCAAGGACGTGGAGGAGCTGGGCTCGGGCTTCGTGAAGACCGACCGCCTCCCGCCGGAGGAGTTTCGCGAGAAGCTCGAATGGGCGCTCGAGCAGGTGCGCGCCACCGACGCGCGCATGAGGGCCGGCGAGCTGGGCTGCAAGCCCGACTCCTGCGCGTGGAACGGCGGCTGCTCCTATCCCTCGATCTGCCGGTGCGAGGGATGAGCGCGGAGCTGACCGCCGAGCAGGCGCGGGCCGTGGCCCGGCGCGACTGTTCGCTGATGGTCCGCGCCGGGGCGGGCACGGGCAAGACCACGGTGTTGGTCGAGCGCTTCGTGCAGGCCGTGGCCGAGGACGGCGCGCCGGTGGAGGGGATGCTGGCCATCACCTTCACCGAGAAGGCGGCGGCCGAGCTGAAGATCCGGGTGCGCAGGCGCTTTCTCGAGCTCGGGCGCACCGCCGACGCCCGCGCCGCCGAGGGCGCGTGGATCTCGACCATCCACGGCTTCTGCTCGCGCATCCTCCGCGCGCACGCCCTGAGCGCCGGGATCGATCCCGACTTCCGGGTGCTCGACGAGGTGGAGGCGGAGCGCATCGCCACCGACGCCTTCGACGGGGCGCTCGGCGCTTTCATGGGGGAGGGCGAGGAGGCCGAGCGCCTCGAGATGGTGGCCGCGTACACGCCCGACCGCCTGCGCGACATGGTGCGCACGGCCCACTCGCGGCTGCGCAGCCGGGGCGATCGCCGGCCCCGGCTGCCCGAGGCACAGCCGCCGCGGATCGAGGGCCAGCGCGAGCGGCTCGAGGCCGCCGCGCGAGCAGCCGCCGCCGAGCTGGGCGGCGCCCCGGCGCAGACCAAGGCGGTCACCGGCGCGCTCGAGCGCCTGGAGCGCTGCCTGGGCGTTCTGCGTCGCGTGCCGGCCGGTGGGCTCGCGGATCCTCCCGACCTCGAGAAGCTCACGCTCGCCGGGAATGCGAAGGCGCTCTGCACCGGGGCCTGCGACGAGTACCGCACGGCGCTCGGCGCGTATGAGGGTCTCTGCCGCGCGGCGCGGCAGTACCGCGACCACACGATGCTGCGGGTGCTGCTGGAGCTCTTCGACGAGCGCTACGAGCAGGGCAAGCGGGGTCGCTCGGGACTCGACTTCGAGGATCTCGAGCTGATCGCCCGCGACCTGCTCGCCGCCAACGAGGGGCTGCGCGTCCAGTACGCGGAGCGCTTCGCGCACGTGCTGGTGGACGAGTTCCAGGACACCAATCCACTCCAGAACGAGCTGATCGAGCAGCTCGCCCGCGACAACGTCTTCCGGGTCGGCGACGAGAACCAGTCGATCTACGGCTTTCGCAACGCCGACGTCGAGGTGTTTCGCCGCCACTGGGCCGAGGCGGCCGACCACGACCGGGCGGAGAGCATCACGGTGAACTTCCGCAGCCGCGGCGAGCTGCTCGAGGCGATCGACGGCTGCTTCACTCTCGCCTGGGGCGAGCGCTTCGAGGCCTTGCACGAGGCCGAGGGCGCGCGCGACGCGGCCCCGCGGGTGAAGCCCTGCGTGGAGCTGCTGGTGACCGACAAGAGCAAGCCGCGATGGGACGCGCGGCTGCCGGGCGACGACCCGTTCGGCGCGGCCATGCACGGCGCGCCGATCTGGCGGGCGGCCGAGGCACGGCTGCTGGCCAAGCACATGGACGAGCTGAGGGCCGCCGGCGGCTGGGAGTGGCGGGACATCGTGCTCCTGCTGCGCGCCACCACCAGCATGGTCTTCTACGAGCGCGCGCTCGAGGAGCGCGGCATCC
>CAVVCU010000001.1:0-9445 GCA_963746825.1 uncultured Thermoleophilaceae bacterium | reverse complement strand
CCTCATACTCGGTTGAGGCCGAGACGGGCGGCTTCGGCGCCGGCCGGGTGCTTGAGTCAGGCGGGCGCTACGGCATCGAGTGGTGCCGCCGCAGGCCGGTCGAGCGGGTGACGCTGACGGTCCGGCGCTACTCCGGCCGCGGGCCGTTCGCGTTGACCGCGAGCTGGCCCGGTTAGCCGATCGGCCTCCAGGCCGGCTCGCCCGATCCGCTCGACGCGATGGCCGGCTCCACGGTGCGGGTGATCGTGACCTCGTAGGTCCGCTTGAAATCCCGCTTCTTGCGGTAGCGCTTGAAGGCGTCGAACTGGACGCGGTACTTCCCGGAAGGGACGCCGGCCGAGAAAAGCCGTCGCTTGGCCTTGACCTTCTTGCACGGTCCCTTGATGCGCCCGACCTTCACGTTGCGCGACCGGCTTCCGCCCTTGCGCACGATGTGGGCCCACAGTCGCTTGCCTCCGCCGAAGAAGCCGCGCGCGCGGATCGTCAGCAGGCGCTCGGGCGCGCCCTGCTCGGGCTTGAGACCGATGTCGGTGGCCGTCACGAGAAGGCTCAGCGCCGCGGTGTTGGCGGGATTGGCCACGTCGGTGGCGACGTAGTCGAGCGTGTCCTGTCCCTTGAGCAGGCCCGGCAGGGTGAGGTTCGCGCTTATCGCGCCCGCCTGATCGGCCAGGATCGGCGGGTCGGCCGGGAGCAGCTGCCCGTCGCGCGTGAAGTTGACCTGGGCGCCGGGAGTGAAGCCCTCGCCGGGCAGGAAGACCTGAAAACCCTCGGGATAGCAGGAAAGATCAGGGTCGGCGACCAGCGTCGCCGCCTGGGCGAGCGAGGGCGCGGCGAACGTGACAATGGCAGTCGCGATGACCGCGGCGAGGCACTTCATGACTGCAGGTCCTCCTGTTGGGTGGGCACAGGCGAGGCTAGCGCGGGCGCGCACATATCGCCAGACCGAAGTACATTCCGCACCGAGGGCCGAAAGCGCACAGAAACCGAACCGCAGAGGAGAACGCCATGCCCACCTTCGTGATGCTCTCCACCCTTTCCCCGGAGGGGGTGCAAACGCTGAAGAGCAATCCCTCGCGCATCCGCGAGGTGAACAAGGAGATCGAGCAGCTGGGCGTGACGGTCACGGCGCAGTGGGCGGTGCTCGGCCGCTACGACTTCGTGAACGTGATCGAGGCGCCCGACGAGAAGACCGTGGCCCGCGTGTCGATGGAGCTGGGCTCGCGCGGCACCGCCCGCTACGAAACGCTCTCCGCGATTCCCATCGACGACTTCATCTCCGCGCTTTGACCAAGCTCTTGGTGGTCGGTGGTGGCGGGCGCGAGCACGCGCTGCTCCGCACGTTGGCCCGCAGCCCGCGCCAGCCGCAGCTGCTCGCTGCACCGGGCAACGCCGGGATCGCCCGCGACGGGATCGAATGCCTGCCCGATGACGACCTGGTGGGCCTCGCGCGCGAGCGCGGGGTGGACTTCGTCGTCGTGGGCCCGGAGGCGCCGCTGGTGGCGGGCCTGGTGGACGACCTCTCGGCCGCCGGCATCCGCGCGTTCGGCCCAACCAAGGCGGCTGCGCGCATCGAGGGCTCGAAGGCCTACGCCAAGCAGCTGATGAAGGCCATCGGCGTGCCGACCGCCTCGCACGTGCTCTTTCGCGACCGCGATGAGGCGGCTGCCCATCTGGCCTGCGCGTCCTATCCGGCGGTGCTGAAGGCCGATGTGCTGGCGGCCGGGAAGGGCGTGATCATCGTCGCCGACGAGCGGGAGGCGCGCGCCGCGCTGGACGTGTTCTTCGTGGAGGAGCGCTTCGGCGACACCGAGGTGGTGCTGGAGGAGTTCCTGGTGGGCGAGGAGCTGTCGCTGCTCGCCCTATGCGACGGCGAGCGGGCTGTGCCGCTGGCCCCCGCTCAGGACTACAAGCGCATCTTCGACGGCGATGAGGGGCCGAACACCGGCGGCATGGGCAGCTACTCGCCGGTGCCGGGCGTGGACGCGGAGATGGTGGACGAGCTGGCGCGAGTGGCCCACCAGCCGATCGTCGACGAGCTGCGCCGCCAGGGCACGCCCTTCCACGGGGTGCTCTACGCCGGGCTGATGATGACCGCTTCCGGACCGAAGGTCCTCGAATACAACGCGCGCTTCGGGGACCCCGAGACCCAGGCCGTGCTTCCGCGTCTGCGCTCCGACCTGCTCGACCTGCTCGAGGCATCGAGCACGCCGGGCGGCCTGGCCGGAGTGGTCCCGGAGTGGTCGGATGACTGGGGAGTGACCGTCGTTCTGGCCTCGCGCGGGTACCCCGAGTCCTCGTCGGCCGGCGACGTGATCAGCGGCCTCGACGGCGTGCAGCAGGCCGAGGTCTTCCACGCCGGCACCGCGGCGAGCGAGGGCGAGATCGTGACCGCGGGCGGCCGGGTGCTGGCCGTGACCGCGCTGGGGGCCGGCCCGGCCGAGGCGCGCGAACGCGCCTACGCCGCGGCTCGGGGCATCGAGTTCGACGGCCGCCAGATGCGTTCCGACATTGCCGCCCGTGCGGTCGATAGGGTCGCCGCATGAGCGAGAGCGGCGAGATCACCCCCGTCCCGCCGCGCGGCTCCGGTGACCGAGACCGAGGTCGCGCACCAGTTCGACGACCTGGACGTCGACGCTCCACCCCAGGTGGGCATAGTCATGGGGTCGAAGAGCGACATGCCCGTGATGGAGAAGGCCGCCACCGAGCTCGACACGCTCGGCATCCGCCACGAGACGCGCGTGATGAGCGCCCACCGCGAGCCGGAGACGGTGGCCGACTACGCCAAGAACGCACGCATGCGCGGGCTGCGGGTGATCATCGCCGGCGCCGGCCTGTCGGCGGCCCTGCCCGGCGTGGTCGCCGCCCACACCGATCTCCCGGTGATCGGGGTGCCGCTGACCTCGAAGACGTCGGTGGCCGGAGGCCTCGACGCGCTGCTGTCGGTGACTCAGATGCCGCCCGGTGTCCCGGTGGCCTCGGTTGGCGTGGACAACGCCAGGAACGCCGCCGTCCTGGCGGCGCGCATCCTGAGCGTTTGATCTCGAGGCCGGCGTGATCGAGCGCTATACCCGCCCGGAGATGGGGGTGGTGTGGTCTGAGCAGCGCAAGCTCGACACATGGCTCGCGGTCGAGCTGGCCGTGGTGCAGGCGCTGGCCGAGCAGGGTGCCGTCCCCGCCGGCGACGCCGACACGATCCGCGACCGCGCCTCGTTCACGGCCGAGGCGGTCAGAGAGCGGGAGAAGGTCACCGACCACGACGTGGCCGCGTTCGTGGACGTGGTGGCCGAGTCGGTGGGGCCGGCCGGGCGCTGGGTGCATCATGGCCTGACCTCGTCGGATGTGCTCGACACCGCCCTCGCGCTCCAGCTCTCCCAGGCCGGCCTGATCCTGGCCGGCGGCGCGTACGACTATCGCGACGCCCTGATTCGCCGCGCGCGCGAGCACGCCGACACCCTGTGCGTGGGACGCACGCACGGCATCCACGCCGAGCCCACGACCTTCGGGGTCAAGCTCGCGGGCTTCGCCTTCGAAGCCCAGCGCAACCTGCGCCGGATCGAGCGCGCGGTTGAGGGAGTATCCGTGGGCGCACTGTCGGGCGCTGTGGGCACCTACTCGGCGAACGGTCCCGAGATAGAGGCCGCGGTGCTGTCGCGTCTGGGCCTGCGGGGGGAGGACGTGTCGACACAGGTCGTGCCGCGCGACCGCCACGCCGAGCTGCTCGACGCGATTGCCCTGGCCGGCGCCGGGCTCGAGCGCTTCGCCACGGAGGTGCGCCACCTGCAGCGCACCGAGGTGCGCGAGGCCGAGGAGCCGTTTCGGGCCGGCACGCAAAAGGGCTCGTCCGCGATGCCCCACAAGCGCAACCCGATCGCCTGCGAGCGCATCACCGGAATCGCCCGGCTCCTGCGCGGATATGCCCAGACGGGTCTCGAGAACGTGGCCCTCTGGCACGAGCGCGACATCTCGCACTCGTCGGTCGAGCGGGTCAGCCTGCCGGACGCCACGATCCTGCTCGACTACGCGCAGCACCTCGCGATCCGCGTGGTGGACGGCCTGGTCGTGCATGAGGACCGCATGCGCTCCAACCTGGAGGCCACCCACGGCGCGCTCTTCTCCCAGCGTGCTCTGCTCGCGCTGGTGGAGGCGGGCCGGCCGCGCGACGAGGCGTACCGGATCGTGCAGGAGAACGCCCAGCGGGCCTGGGATACAGGCACCCATTTTCGCGAGCTGCTGGGCGAGGCGGCACCCGAGCTGGACCTCGACTCGGTCTTCGACGCGCAGGCCTTCGTTCGCCACGCTCGTACGATCGTCCAGCGGCTCGACACGCTCACGTAGACACACGACCCAGTAGCAGCGGGCCGGCCTACGGCGGCGCCCGTGCGAGCGCGATGCAAACGTGGTGTCCCAGGCCCGCAAGAAGCGCCCGAAGCGCAAGCCGGCTCCGCGCTGCAAGGTCTCGCGTCGGCGGACGCCGCGCGCCCAGCGCGCCTCGCAGTACGCCTACGATCCCGAGCTCGCGGGCGCCCGGCGCAAGCGGCGCACGAAGCGCCCCGCCGCCTGCAAGCGCAAGAAGCGCAGGACCCCGCGGCGCCCGGTGGCCCAGCCCACTCCCGCCCCGCCCGCGCCGCGACCGCCCACCGTTGCCGGCCGACTCTCGTCTCCGATAGCTCTCTACGGTGGCCCCTTCGGCCGCGCCCAGGCCGAGCGCCTGCTCTGGCGCGCCGGCTTCGGTCCCTCGCCGGGCTGGCCCGAGGCCCTCGCCCGCGCGGGTATGGACGCGGCGGTCGAGGCGCTGGTCTCCCCGGCGGGGGCCGAGACGTTCACGGGCGCCGCGCCGCACGCGGGCAACGCGGCCGCTCCGCTCGAACCCTTCGACCTGTTCGGGCACGATCACCTGTTCTGGCTCGACCGCATGGTGCGCACCAACCAGCCCTTCGTGCAGCGCATGGCGCTGATCTGGCACGACTGGTTCGCCACCTCCAACAACGAGGTCGGCAGCCAGCGCATGATGCTCGACCAGTACGAGCTGTTCCGGCGCGCCGGGCGTGGGTCGTTCGATCAACTCGTGCGCGAGGTGACCACCGACCCGGCGATGCTCACCTGGCTCAACGGCACCTCCAACCGCCGCGGCGCCATCAACGAGAACTACGCACGCGAGCTCATGGAGCTGTTCACCCTCGGGGCCGACCGCGGCGCCTACACCGAGACCGACGTGCGCGAGCTGGCTCGGTCGCTGTCGGGTTGGCGGCGCGACTACGTGGAGGGAATCGGCTACACGAACTTCCGGTTCGACCCGGGCCGCTGGGACAACGGGTCGAAGACGGTCTTCGGCCGCACCGGGGCCTTCCGCTGGGATGACGCCTACCGGATGTGCGTGACCCATCCCATGCATGCCTCCTTCTTCGTGCGCAAGCTCTGGGGCTACTTCATTCCGGTGCCCCCACCGGCCGCCGAGGCCGCGCGCCTGGAGAGCTTCTACGTGCAGTCGGGCCACCAGATCCTGCCCGTGATCCGCGCCATCCTGCGCCACCCGTTGCTCTACCAGGGCCCGCGCATGATCAAGCCCCCGGTGGTCTTCAACGCCGGGCTCTTGCGCTCCGTACGCCGGGCGATCGACACCTACGAATGGGTCAACCTGGCCGACATCGCCGGCCAGCATCTGTTCTACCCACCCGATGTGGCCGGCTGGAACGACGAGCGCTGGCTCGACTCGAGCACGACCCGGGGACGCTGGCAGATGGTCTACCGCGTGCTGAACGACCGCTACGTCTCGGGCTCGACTGCTCAGAACAACTACGACCGCACCGAGACGCCCGAGACCGCGCTTCAGAGAGCTGCGGGCTTCTGGGCCAATCCGGAGCTGACGGGCGAGACGCGCGCCTCGTTGCTCGGGTTCTCGCAGAGCTGCTTCACCGAGCCCACCGGACAGACCCAGAAGTCGCAGTACCGCGCCTACCGCCAGAACGCGCTGCTGCAGCTGATCGGCGTTTCCCCCGACCTACAGACAGGCTGAGCCATGGCGAACTGCGGCTGCAACGAATTCTCCCGCTCCGAGCTGCTTCGCGGTGCCGCGGCGAAGGCCGGCAGCGGGCTGCCGGCGATCGAGCCCGGTATGCCGCTGCCGGCCGGCACGGGGCTGAGCCGGCGCTCGTTCATGCTGCGCTCCGCCGGACTCAGCATGGCCATCTACGGCGCGGCCTCGTTGAGCCCGCGCGCCTTCGAGGAGGGCATCGAAGAAGCGGCCGCGGCGGGCCCTGCCGATGCCGTGCTCGTGTCGGTTTTCCTCTCTGGCGGAATCGATTCGCTCAGCGTGCTCGCGCCCGCCGACGATCCCACCTACCAGAGCCTCCGGCCCACGCTCAAGCTGGCCCCCGACGCCACGCGAGCCTTCAGCGAGGACACCCGCCTGCAGTGGGCGGCGCAGACGGACAAGCTGAACACCCTGCACGGGGAGGGCAAGGTCTCGGTGCTGCCCTGCATCGGCTACGCGAGCCCGAACCAGTCGCACTTCACGAGCCGGCACTACTGGGAGGTGGGCGAGACCAATCCGCAGGGTCAGGTGGGCTGGCTCGGGCGCTACCTCGATCTCCACGGCAGCGCGACCAACCCGCTGCAGGGCCTGGCGCTCGACTCCAAGCTCGCTCCGTCGCTCGCCACGGCGAACAAGCCCGTGGCCGCCGTGTCGGATCCCACCAACTACAGCTTCACCGCCAACGGGGTCGGATCGCCAGTCCAGGCCCCGATGCTCAGCCAGTTCGGTGCGCTCGGCGGCCTGAGCACCGGCGACCCCGAGCTGGCCAAGGCGCGCGAGGCCACTGCCACCACCTCGAGCCTGCGCGAGCAGCTGTCGGCCTTCGGCGGGACGCCGACCACGGGCTACCCGAACAACAGCTTCGGCCGGCGCATGGCCGCGCTGGCGGCGCTGCTCGCGTCGCCGCTGCCGCTCAAGGTCGTATCGGTGCAGGCCGCGGGCGGCTACGACACCCACGACAACCAGGCCGCCACGCTGGCCGCCAACCTCACCACCATCTCCGACACGGTGTTCGCCTTCCAGCGCGACCTCGAGGGGCGCGGGATCGCCGACCGCGTGCTCCTGCACCTGTGGAGCGAATTCGGCCGGCGCGGCCGCGAGAACGGGTCGGGCACCGACCACGGGGCGGGCGGGATCTCCTTTCTCATCGGTAACAAGGCGAAGGGCACGATGGTCGAGACGTTCCCGGGCCTGACCGGGGCGGCGCTGGACGGAGGCGGCAACCTCGTCGCCACCTCCGACTTTCGCGGCGTCTACTGCTCGCTGCTCGAGGAGTGGCTGAACGTGGACGCCGGACCGATCATTCCCGGCGCCGACTCGTTGCCGCGCTACGCGCTGACCAAGCCGTGAAGCCGGCGATCACAGCGCTGGCCGCGGTGGCCCTCGCGCTGGCCGCCGGGCTCGCCGGTGGGGAGCAGGCCGCGGCCGGCGGGCACCCGCCGAAGGTGGCCAAGAAGCGTGCCTGCGCGGCGGGCAAGAAGGGTGCTCGGTGTCGAAAGCACGTGCGCTGTGCGCGCCGCCATGCCGCCCGCCGCCCCAAGAGCTGCCCCGTGAAGCGCAGGAAGCGCTCGGCGTCGCCCGCGCCGCGGTCTGGCCCGAACCCGGACGGGCCGGGGTCCGCGCCGCCTCCGGGAAGTGCCCCTCCGAGCGCGCCCGCGCCCCGGCCGGGTCGCTCGATGTCGGTGACCGCGCGCGAATGGTCGCTCACCACCTCCCGCGCCGTGCTGGCCGCGGGCTCCCAGACGATCGAGCTGCGCAACTGGGGCGAGGACCCCCACAACCTCGTGATCAGCCCCGACGACGGCTCGCACAGCCCACTGGTCGGCTGGGAGGAGCAGGACCCCGGCACCCACCTGGCCAAGGACACCGGCCTGGGCCCGGGCCGCTACCTGCTCTGGTGCTCGCTGGCCGGCCACGAGGCCGCCGGCATGGCGACCACGGTTCGCGTGGAATAGCTCGCTTAGAGCGGCCCGTGCTTCCACGGGCCGGTTACCGCGCAGGTCATCCCCTCGGTCGCCTCCTCGTTGAGGGCCCGCCCGAAGAGGTTGAAGAACAGCGTTCGGCCACTGGGCGAAAAGCAGCAGCCCGCGAGCTCGGATCCGTTCAGCACGTTGACTGCAAACTCGAACGCGTCCCCGCCGCGATCGATCCCGATCACGCGGTTCACGTTCTCGATGCCCGGTGCCAATGGATGCGTGTCCACGAGCTCGGACGAGGCGTCGTCCTCGCACACGATCAGGCCACCGCGCGGGGTGACGGTGAGGTTGTCCGGCGAGTCGAGCTCGGCGGCTCCCGGGGACTCGTAGACCAGCTCGAGCGTGCCGCCCCACCGGCGCGGCCGGTACTTCCAGATCTGCCCGAAGCCCTCGGCGTATTCATCGTCGGGGTTCACGTCGCCGTTCTTGGCGTCGCCGCCGCTCGTGGACACGAAGAAGATGCGTCCGTGGTCCTCCCAGCAGCCCTCGAGGCGGTTGAACAGCGCGCCGCCCTTGGCGTAGCCCTGCGGGAACACTCCGCGCGGGTCGTCGATGTCGGTGTACTCGGGATCGGGCTCGTCGATGTCGACCCAGGTCACAGGGAGTCGCCGGCCCACCTGCTGGCCCTCCCGCATGTCGAGCTGCGGGTGATCGCGCACGGCGAGCATCTGCAGCCGCCCGCCCTTCGTCAGCCTGTGCGGATTGCGGGGCAGGTAGCGGTAGAAGCCCGCGCCCAGGCCCGAGCCGGGATCCTCGGTTTCGTAGACGATGCCGTGGCGCTGGTCGACCGCGACCGCCTCGTGGGAGAAGCGACCGGCCGCGCGGATCGGCTCTCCCTTCTCGAGCTCGCCCGGACCGCGGGAGAGCGGGACCTCGAACAGGTACCCGTGGCGCTCGAGGAAGGGCGTCTCCACGTCGGCGCTGTCGGGGCCCGCGACCGACTCCTCGGCGGTGATCCAGCTGCGCAGCCCGTAACCGCGCCCGCCGGCGCAGTTCACGATCGTGCCGTTGAGGCTGATGTAGTCGGAGACCAGCTCCCGGCGGTGCTCGTCGTAAACAAGGGTTGTGGTGCCGCCCCCGCCCAGCCGGTCGTACTTCGCCGCCGGGTCGCCGCCGACGCTGCCCTCACCGGGGAGGTTGCGATCCTCGCTGTTGCGCACGAGCCGCACCTCGCCTCGGCTCCGTCCCGAGAACGCGCTCATCCCGTCCAGGGCGAGCGGGGTGGGATTGCCGTCGGACATGGTCGAGCCCGAGTGGCTGAAGGTCACATATGAGAAGCCCGCGGGCAAAGCGAGCACCTCGACCCCGCGCTGGTCGGGCGTGCGCGCGAGTGGGCCGTAGGACTCGCTGTGGTGCGGACGGCCCTTGGAGGGCGATGCGTTCGCCGCGTTGAGCCGCTCGAGCGCGGTCGTGCTGAGCAGCCCACCTCCGGCCACCG